>NZ_JACYUL010000001.1:0-1110161 GCF_014841705.1 Pseudomonas sp. CFBP 8770 | reverse complement strand
ACGCGGCTCGCGCCGCTGCTACAGGCACCGCGATCCCCTGTAGCAGCGGCGCAAGCCGCGTCGGCGGTATAGGCGCTTTGCCTGTCACACCGCGGCGCCCTTTTCGCGGCCGATGACCGCTCCTACGGGTAACCCGCCACCCCATGTGGGAGCGGTCCGTGGCCGCGAAAGGGCCATCGAGATCCTTGCGGTACACCGCGGCGCCTTTCGCGGCCGATAACCGCTCCTACAGGGGAAGATATTCAGGAGCCGAGGGCTTTGCGGGCGCGGGCGGCGGCGGGTTCCTGGCCGGCGGCAGCGGTTTCGCGGGCTGCGTCCAGCCAGCGCTGGCGATCGACCTTGGCCGGCAGTTGGTTGGGCTGCTGTACCAGAATGGCCCAGGCGCCGGCGCTCTTCCACGCCGAATCGAAGCTGTCGAAATCCATCGGCAGCCGTCGGTTCATCCCCGAGCGCAACAGAACGTGCCGCTTGAATCGGTCATAACCCACCAACAGCGCATACCGCGGTTGCGACCAGAACGCCGAGCCTTCGCTGTAGCGCAGCAACACCGGGTTACCCGCCGCCACTTGAGTCAGCAACGCATTGAGCTGCGGATCAAGCGCATACACCAGCAAGCCATACTCGCGGGCTACCCGCGTGATGTTCTGCTGCAGTCGATCCGTTTCACCTGGCAATTTCAGAGCCGGATCAAGCAACCCGGGTGTAATGGTAATGCCTTGTTGCGAGAGCATGCTGGCCAGCACCATCGAGCCGCTTAGATTGGCGTTGCCCCGATAGAACGGTACACCGTTGAGCTCCACTCGGTCCGCCAGCCCTGGCAGTGCCGGCCCGTTGCTGCTGGCGCAACCCGTCAGGCTCGCTACCAGGCTGCAGACAACCAGTACCGTGGTCATGACGTTCGATTTCGGCAGCATGGTGTTCCCCAGATCCGGGGCGGCGCCCAACGTGCCGCCCGAACGGCCATCATAGATTTCCCGCAGCCAGCGCGATAGCGGCTGAATCACAGCCCGTTCCACAGCTGCGACCGACTCACGCAAATGACCTTTCGTCAATAGGTTGAAACGCGCACGGACCCTCAAGGTCATCTATTACGTGACCTAGAAGACGCGAAAGCAATGGAGGTAGTGATGAGCCTTGCAATGACAATCTTCGGCCTGATCGCTGGCTGGATGGCCGTGGCGGCCGCCATGCTCTGGGGGGTGCTGCGAATCGCTCGCCGCCACCAGCATTCTCAACCGCAGCCGCAGCCGCAAGTAACCAAGCGCTCTGTGCCCGCTGCACCCCGTCGTGCCGGGACGCCTCAGCACGTCTGACTCGCCGGTACACAACGTCGAGGCAGCCAAAAAACACAGGCGAAAAAAAAGGGGGCATCCATGCCCCCTCGCTTTGTCTGCCGCCTTTACACCTCGCGATTGGCCGCCAGCTTGCGCTGCTTGGACCTGCGCGACCACATGTTCAAGCCCTCGATCGTCGCCGAGAACGCCATCGCTGCGTAGATGTAGCCTTTAGGCACATGTGCACCGAAGCCTTCGGCGATCAGCGTCATGCCGATCATGATCAGGAAGCCCAGGGCCAGCATGACCACCGTTGGGTTGTCGTTGATGAACTTGGCCAAAGGTTCTGCAGCCACCAGCATCACGATGACGGCGCTGACCACGGCGATGATCATGATCGGCAAGTGCTCGGTCATGCCCACGGCGGTGATGATGCTGTCGATGGAGAACACCAGGTCGAGCACCAGGATCTGACCGATCGCCGAAGCGAAGCTCATGCTGACCTTGTCGCCGATCTTCGCTTCTTCCTGATCGACCGGGTCCACGGTGTGGTGGATTTCCTTGGTCGCTTTCCACAGCAGGAACAAGCCACCGGCGATCAGGATGACGTCCTTCCACGAGAACCAGTGATCCAGCACGGAGAAAACCGGCTCGGTCAGCTGGACGATGTAAGCCACGGTGCTTAGCAGGCCCAGGCGCAGGATCAGCGCCATGCTGATACCGATACGGCGTGCCTTGGCCTGAATTTCCTTGGGCAGCTTGTTGGTCAGAATCGAGATGAATATCAGGTTGTCGATGCCCAGCACGACTTCCATGATCACCAGGGTCACCAATGCCACCCAGGCGGTGGGGCTTGAAGCCAGTTCCAGTAGGTATTCCATGTATCGTTCCTGCCCTTATCACGGTTCGCTGAATGTCTGGAGAGGCTCGGCTGGTGCCGCGCACGCTAGCAAGCCCCAACTACTGGCTCTTTGCTAGCGAGCCATTCTAGAGACACGGACACCTCTGGAAAATTCGTATTTTTACCAGTTACACTTCGGTTTTTACGAAGTGTAGGTCGCCGTGCTCAATTATCGTCAGCTTCACTATTTCTGGGTCGTTGCGCGCACTGGAAGCATCGTGCGTGCCAGTGAGCAACTCAACCTCACCGCACAAACCATTAGCGGTCAGATCAGCCTGCTTGAAGAAACGTTCTGTGTGAAATTGTTTCGGCGTGTTGGCAGGCACCTGGAGCTGACCGAGGCTGGCCGCCAGGCCCTGCCCTATGCCGAGCGCATGTTTCAGATTGGCGGAGAACTGGAGGCGGTGCTGCGGACCCAACCCGATGAGGAACAGATCCCTTTTCGGGTGGGCGTGGCGGATGTGGTACCCAAGTCGATCGTCTATCGGCTGATTGCACCGACCATGGAACTGAGCGAACCGCTGCGCATTACCTGCCGCGAAGACAAGTTGGAACGGCTGCTGGCCGACCTGGCGATCCAGCGTCTGGACATGGTCATCTCCGACAGTCCGATGCCATCACACCTGGACATCAAAGGCTACAGCCAGAAGCTGGGCGAGTGCGGCATCAGCTTCTTCGCCACCGAGCAGTTGGCCGCGCGCCATGGTGGTGACTTCCCGCAATGCCTGCACGGCGCACCGCTGCTCATTCCCGGTCAGGAGAGCGTGCTGCGCAGTCGGCTGATGCGCTGGTTCGGCGATCAGGGCCTGCTGCCGCGGGTGGTCGGCGAGTTCGACGACAGTGCGTTGATGCAGGCCTTCGGGCAGTCGGGCAGCGGCATCTTCATCGCGCCCAGTGTCATTGCCGATGAAATCATGACCCAGTACCAGGTGCGGCTGATCGGGCAGACAGAAGCCGTCACCGAGTCGTTCTACGTGATTTCGGTGGAGCGCAAGGTCAAGCATCCCGGCATCGTGGCCATCACCGAAGGTGCACGCCGCGAGCTGTTCACGGCGCCTGCGTGACCGCCGCCCGCGGACCGCGCCGCAGTTTTTTTCCGGGGGCCGGCGGACAACTATGGCAACATTGGTCATCGGCTTTTACACAAAGGGTGCCCCCATGAAGATCATCAACGCCAGGTTGCGCAAGACCGAGGGCCTGCACACCGTCACGTGCACCGGTGCCCGCATTGCAGCGGTCCAGGCTCAGACCGACAAGGTCCTGGCGCAGGGCGATGACATCGACGCGCAGGGGCAGTTGTTGATAGCGCCGCTGGTCGAGCCGCACATTCACCTCGATGCCACCCTCACGGCCGGCGATCCGCAATGGAACATGAGCGGCACGCTGTTCGAAGGCATCGAACGCTGGGGTCAACGCAAGGCGAGCATCACCCACGAAGACACCAAGCAGCGCGCCCTGACCACCATCGGCATGCTCGCCGAACACGGCATCCAGCACGTGCGCACGCACATCGATGTGACTGACCCGACCCTGGGTGCGCTCAAGGCCATGCTCGAAGTGCGCGAGGAAGCACGCCACCTGATCGATCTGCAGATAGTGGCGTTTCCCCAGGAAGGGATCGAGTCCTACCCTGACGGGCGCCAACTGATGGAACGCGCGGTGGCCATGGGGGCCGATGTGGTGGGTGGAATTCCGCACTTCGAGAACACTCGAGAGCAGGGTGTCAGCTCGATCAGCTTCCTCATGGACCTGGCCGAGCGCACCGGTTGCCTGGTGGACGTGCATTGCGACGAGACCGATGATCCGCATTCACGGTTTCTCGAAGTGCTTGCCGAACAAGCCCGTGTGCGTGGCATGGGCAGCCGGGTAACGGCCAGCCACACTACCGCGATGGGCTCCTACGACAACGCCTATTGCTCGAAACTGTTCCGCCTGCTCAAGCAGTCGGGGATCAGCTTCGTTTCCTGCCCCACCGAAAGCATTCACCTGCAGGGACGTTTCGATACCTTTCCCAAGCGCCGCGGCGTGACCCGCGTAGCCGAGCTGGATCGAGCAGGCATGAATGTCTGCTTCGGCCAGGACTCCATCAAGGACCCGTGGTACCCGCTGGGCAACGGCAATATCCTGCGGGTGCTGGACGCCGGCCTGCACATCTGCCACATGATGGGCTTCGAAGACCTGCAGCGCTCGCTCGACCTGGTCACCGACAACAGCGCCCGCGCACTGAACCTGGGCGAGCGCTACGGCATCGCCGCAGGCCGCCCGGCCAACATGGTGATCCTGGGGGCTGAAAACGACTACGAAGCCGTGCGTCAGCAGGCCAAGGCGCGGGTATCGATTCGCGGCGGGCGGGTACTGATGAGGCGGATACCGGAGCGGGTGGAGTTCAACGCCGGCTGAAGCAACGACGGCCTCTGCAATCTGACAGACACGTCCTACAAACAAGGATCATTCCTGCACTCACTGCCATGCCTCGCTCCTCTCTAGAGTGGCCGCGGGCGGATTCGTCCCGCCGCTTTGCCAACATTCCATAGCCCCCAGAGAGGAGCATCATCATGCAACCAGTCGCGCTCAACCGCCACGCCTTCGCCCGGCACACGCTTGGGCTGGCCGTCTCGGCCGTCCTGCTCGCCACACTCAATCCTGTCTCGGCCGATGAGCTGTTGGCGGTCGATGGACCGATGGGCACCGCCATCGTCGACGTTCAGGCGCAGGTGCCGATCGTCGGTATCGTCGCGCCGAATGCGCAAGGCCTTTCCCATAACCGCTGGCAGGACTACAACGTCGGTACCGCTGGCCTGGTGTTGAACAACAGCCTGTCTGCAGGCCAGGCGCAGATCGGCGGTGTCACCCTCGATGTCGATAGCAACGCGCAGTTCAGTGACAGGGCCGCCAGCGTCATTCTCAACGAGGTCGTAGGCAGTCGGGGCTCTACTGTCGCCGGCGAGCAGGTCATCTTTGGCCAGGCTGCCGATTACGTGTTGAGCAACCCCAACGGCATCGTGCTCAACGGTGCGCGCCTGGCCCTGGAGCAGGCCAATACCGCAACGTTCGCAGTGGCCACTGCCGAACTCGGGGATGGCCGTATCCAGTCCTACGACACGCGCGCGGCGCAACCGGGCCTGGTAGTCGGCCAGGACGGCGTGGATGGCGGAGCAGGTTCCGTGCAGTTGATCGCCCCCTCCCTGCAGACCTACGGCGAGCTGACTGCGGGGAGAGATTTGAGCCTGTTGCTCGGTCGCCAGCGGCTCGATGCGCAGACCCTGACAGCCAGCGACATCACACAAGCCCCCACGGCAGTCGACGCCAGCCTGCTCGGTGCCATGCACGCGAGGCGCATCAAGATCATCAGCACCCACGCCGGTGCCGGCGTGAACATGGGCGTCAGCCGACTGCGCGCCGCTCAGGGCATCGAAATCACCTCGGCCGGAGCACTGACGATGAGTTCCGCCGTCATGCGCGATGGGCAGCACGCGCAGGCCTCGATCGACGCCGGTACCGCAGACCTGCGGCTTGCGTCTTCCGGCGACATGATCTTGACGTCGCTTGCACTGAGCGGACAGCTGATTGACGCTCGCGCCGGTGGCCGCTTGACGTTCGACGCGTTGAGCAACCAGACCCTGGTGCGGCGACAGGCAACTGCCGACGACCAGTGGTTCACCCTGGCACCCGGCGAATTGGACGCGCGGATCGAGGAACGCGCCCTGCGCCATGTCGGCAACAGCGTCATGTCCACGAGCACGGTCAGACTCGATGGCAACGGTATCGAGATGGCGGCGACCCGTATCGAAGGTCCGGAGTTCGTGGGCATGTACACGGTACGCGGAGGACTCAAAGCCGGAGCGAAGGTGGACAAGAGCTGGCGTACGGTTCGACTGGGCTCCTCGGATGCCCCCGAAGACAGCGCCTCTACCTACGTCGAACGTGCGCAGTCCACCCATATCCAGGGCGGTTCCATCGCCCTGCCCAGCGCCAAGCTGACCGGCGCCTGGATTGACGGGGCTCAGTCCGTGAGTATCAGCGGGTTTGGCGAAACGGATATCAGCGGGCTGGATCTCAAGCGCACGTCCACCCAGGGTAGCGGCGTGCGCCGTGTCACTCTGTCCGGCAGCCGCGCGCACGAGGCCTATCGAGAAGACGTCTATCAGCAGCAAGCCCAAATAAACGCACGCGACGGCGATTTGTCCATAGGCGGCGAAGGCATCCGTATCAGTGCCGCCAGGCTCGCCGGTGCGAAAGTGAGCGTGGACAGCCAAGGGGACCTGGTCATTGTCGGTTCCAGCAAGAGCGTGCATCTGGAAGGTGCGCGTCCGGGTGCCGATGAGGTGCTGCGCAGCTTCGAACGCACGTCGCAAGGCAACGCGTCGACGGTGGTGACGGCGCGCGACACGCTTTCGTTACGTGCACGCGGCTCCCGGTTCAGAGCTGGCAATATCACCGTCGCCGGTTCGCACCTTTCGGCCAACCAGGCGGTGAATATCGACGCTCACAGCAACCTGTGGATCAGCGGCATGGTCGAGCAGGAAAGTTTCAAGCTGAGCGGGCCGCAGTGGGGTCCGGTGCCAGGTGAGCTGCAGGACGTCCGCTGGAGCAACGCAGGGTTCCGCGAGTCGCAGGCGCGCAGCAGCATCGCTGGAGACTCTGTGCGGCTGACGGCAGGCGACATGCTCGACGTGGCCGGCGCGGCGCTTGACAGCCACGGAGATATCAAGCTTGCAGCCAGCGATATCCAGCTGACCGGTAGCCTGGAAGCCATGGGTCTACGTAACGAGGCCGTGTGGCTGGACAACGACCTGCCCGGGCATCACTTCGTGGCGGCCGACGATGAAGAGCGTGCACGAATCACTGACCGTATCCATAACGGATTTTCAATGAAGGCAGGAGGCGACATCGGCATTTCGGCGCAGAGGCTGGCCACCCATGCGGCTTCGGTGACCGCTGCGGGGCAATTGACGATTTCAGACAACCTGGCGTTTTTCAAGGATACCCCCGTGGACGAGGGTGATGCGATACGCCGCCATTACCACGGCCATGTCTTTGCGCAGCAATCGAGCTGGGGGGCTCTGGCGGGAGTGCCGCTCGCCGCCTTGGACGTATCTCTGGGGGCCAGCAAAGGCACCACCCTTGAGTCATCGTTCGTGGCCGGTGGTGTCGGCGTCGATACCGCCCAGCGGGTCAAGGATATGAACATTCCGCTGACACTGCGCTGACCGACGCGTTCGACCTGTCACACCGCGTGGGCCGCCGGCGCGGTGTGTCTGGATCAGGGGCGGTCGCTGTTCTGCACCAGCAACATGATCGCATCACGCTTTTCCAGCAGATGCTGGCGCAGGATCGCGCTCAGGCGCTTGCCATCGCGGGCCTGAAGGGCCTCGATCATCTGTTCATGATCATGCAGCGCCCTATCCCACTTCGGCGCCTGCTGGTTGGACAGGAAACGCAGCGCCTGCAGGCGGCGGTTCACCGTGAGATACATCTGGCGCAGTGCCGAATTGCGCGAAGCCAGGTTGATCAAGTCATGGATGGCGCGGTTGCGCTGGTAGTAGCCCACCAGATCATGCTGACTCTTGCTCACCACCATGGCGTTGTGCAAAGCCTTGATCTGGTCCAGCTCCGCTTCGGTGATGCGCTCGCATGCCAGTTCGCCGGCAAAGGCTTCCAGACCACTCATCAACTCGAACGCTTCGCGAATTTCCAGCTCGCTCATGCGCGCCACGCTGGCACCGCGGTTGGGATTGATCTCTATCAAGCCCTCCCCGGCCAGCACCTTCAATGCCTCGCGCAGCGGGGTGCGGGAAATACCCAGCGTCTCGCACAATTCGCGCTCGTTCAGCTTGGTCCCGGGCGGCAGCACCCCTTCGGTGATGAACCCACGCAGGTGCTCTACCACGGTGTCGTGCAGGCGCTGCCGTTCGAGCCGTGGCAACTGCAGCGCGGGCGTGGCCGGGGCGGCCATTGACGAAGACTGCATGCAAACTCCTTGTATCAATGGGTTAACGCGAGCTCTTCTTATTCTAAAAAGCGCGAATCTGAGCCGATATTAGCGCAATTCAGTGGTTTGACACAGCGGGCCCAACTGCTAATGTAATTTTGCATTCAAAATACAACAACAAAGGGTTCACCCATGCTCAAGCTCGACTTCCATCCTGCCGGCCGCCATTTTCTGCAGATCCCCGGCCCCAGCCCGGTGCCCGATCGCATCCTGCGCGCCATGAGCTACCCGACCATCGATCACCGTGGCCCCGAGTTCGCTGAACTGGGCCTCAAGGTGCTCGAAGGCATTCAGCAGATCTTCAAGACCCGCCACCCCGTGATCATCTACCCCGCTTCAGGCACCGGTGCGTGGGAAGCGGCACTGTGCAACACGTTGAGCGCAGGCGATGAGGTGCTGATGTTCGAAACGGGCCATTTCGCCAGCCTCTGGCAGAAGATGGCCATCAGCCTGGGGCTCAAGCCCGAATTCATCGGCCTGCCAGGCATCGAAGGCTGGCGCGGTGGCGTGCGCGCAGACATGATCCAGGCGCGCCTGGAGCAGGATAGCGAGCACCGGATCAAGGCCGTGTGCGTGGTGCACAACGAAACCAGCACCGGGGTGACCTCCGACATTCCCGCCGTGCGCCGGGCCATCGATGCCGCCGGGCACCCTGCCCTGTTGCTGGTGGACACCATCTCCGGGCTTGCCTCGGCTGATTACCGCCATGACGAATGGGGCGTGGACGTGACCATCTCCGGCTCGCAGAAAGGCCTCATGCTGCCGCCCGGTATCAGCTTCAACGCACTGTCGCCCAAGGCCATCGAGGCCAGCCAGCGCGGCGGCCTGCCGCGCAGCTTCTGGGCGTGGGATGACATCATCGAGATGAACAAGACCGGCTACTGGCCCTACACCCCCAACACCAACCTGCTCTATGGGCTCTCCGAAGCGCTGGACATGATCCTCGGCGAAGGCCTGGACAACGTCTTCGCCCGCCATCAGCGCCTGGCTCAAGCCTGTCGCACTGCCGTGCAGGCCTGGGGCCTGCCCATCCAGTGCGCCGACCCCAGCGTCTACAGCCCCGTGCTCACGGGTGTGATGACGCCCGAAGGCGTCGACGCCGACCAGGTGCGCAAAACCATCTACGAACGCTTCGACATGTCGCTGGGTACCGGCCTGGGCAAACTCAAGGGGCGCATGTTCCGTATTGGTCATTTGGGCGACTGTAACGACCTGACCCTCATGGCCACCCTGAGCGGTTGCGAAATGGGCCTGCAGATGGCCGGAGTGAAACTGGACGCCAGCGGCGTGCTGGCCGCGATGGATTACCTGGGCGGACAGCACGTGCCCCTGCGCCGCGAGTGAAACCAACGGCGCTGCCTCTGGCCGCGCCCGATGCGACTGACTATCCCGACTCAACGCCCGTAGGCGTAAACAATAAGAAACTGGAGATAGAACATGAAGCGGTTATATCTGCGCCCTACTACCATGGTGCTGGTCATGCTGTGCGCCATGTATTTCATCACGTACCTGGACCGGGTCAACGTCAGCACCGCCGCGGTCGGTTTCGGCAAGGAGTTCAACCTCACCAAAACCGAGATCGGCATCGTCTTCTCGGCCTTCGCTTATCCCTACCTGGTGTTCCAGATCATCGGCGGCTGGGTCAGTGACCGTTTCGGCGCCAAACGCACCCTGGTGGTGTGCGGACTGATCTGGGCCAGCGCCACGGTGCTCACCGGCATGGCCGGCGGGTTCGTCTCGCTGATCGTGGCGCGGGTGTTGCTGGGGCTGGGCGAAGGCGCCACCTTCCCCGCCGCCACTGCGGCCATGTCGCGCTGGGTCGGCAAGGAGAACCGCGGCTTCGCTCAAGGCATCACCCATGCTTTTGCCCGCCTGGGCAACGCGCTGGCGCCGGCGGCGATGGTTGCGGTGATGGCGACCTATGGCTGGCGCGAGTCGTTCTATGTGTGTGCCGGCATCAGTTTCGTCTGGGTCGCGCTGTGGGCATTGGTGTTCACCGAGCAACCCAAGGATCACCCGCGCATCACCCAGCAGGAGCTCGATGCCCTGCCCCCACCCAAGCCCAAGAACACCATCAAGCTGCCTTGGGGGAGATTGTTCCGGCGCATGGCCCCGGTCACCATCGTCTACTTCTGCTACGGCTGGACCCTGTGGCTGCTGTTGAGCTGGGTCCCGATGTACTTCATGAACATGGGCCTGGACCTGAAAAGCACGGCCATATTCGCCTCGACCGTATTCTTCGGTGGCGTGGTCGGCGACACCCTGGGCGGCATCGTCAGTGATCGCATCTACAAGCGCACCGGCAACTTGAACCGGGCGCGCAGCCTGATGGTTGCGATCTGCCTGTCGTTGACCCTGGTGGCCCTGCTGCCACTGATGTTCACCCACGACATGTACGTTTCGCTGGCTTGCCTGGCCATCGCGTTCTTCTTCTCGGAGATGACCATCGGGCCGATGTGGGCGATTCCCATGGACATCGCTCCGGACCATTGCGGCACCGCCAGTGGCATGATGAACACCGGATCGGCCATGGCCGCGATCATCAGCCCGGTGGCCGCAGGACTGCTGATCGACAAGTTCGGCAACTGGCAGCTGCCGTTCATGGTCAGCATCGTGCTGTTGGCCATTGGCGTGGTGCTGTCGTTCCGCATGCGCCCACAGAATCGCTTCGTCTATGAGCTTCCGACATCTGCCGCGCCGGTGGCTATTGCGGTGCCCAAGTGACCTCTGGCGCAATGACATCAGGCGCGAAACAATCCTGAGCAAGGAGTACGATAACCAAGATCGGTAAGGCGGCGGGCCAGCCTGGATGGCTTGCCCGTCGCCATGCCTCCTGCCTGGAGAAGCCCGCCATGCCTCGTTTGTGTGCCAACCTTTCGATGCTGTTCACCGAACATCAATTCCTGCAACGCTTTGCCCACGCCGCCAAGGCCGGGTTCAGGGGTGTGGAATTTCTCTTTCCCTACGACTTCGACAGCGCCGAGATCAAGGCGCGACTGCAGCAGCACGGCCTGACCCAGGTATTGTTCAACCTGCCGCCCGGCGATTGGGATAGCGGCGAGCGCGGGATCGCTTGCCTGCCGGACCGCCGCGAGGAGTTTCGCGCCGGCGTGGCCACGGCCATCGAGTATGCCAAGGTGCTGGGCAATACCCGGATCAACTGCCTGGCCGGTATCGCTCCACCGGGCAGCGATCCGCAGCAGGTGCAACGGACCCTCGTCGACAATCTGCGCTACGCCAGCGAAGCGCTGGCGAATCACGGCATTCGCCTGGTGATGGAGATGATCAACACCCGCGACATGCCCGGCTTCTACCTGAACGGCACACAGCAAGCATTGGCGATCCGCGAACAGGTGGGCCACGACAATCTGTTTCTGCAGTACGACATCTATCATATGCAGGTGATGGAGGGGGATCTGGCGCGCACGCTGCAGGCGCACCTGCATGCTATAGGTCACGTGCAACTGGCGGACAACCCCGGCCGCCACGAACCCGGCACCGGGGAAATCAATTTCCGTTTCCTGTTCCAGCACCTGGACCGGATCGGCTACCAGGGCTGGGTCGGTTGCGAGTACAAACCGTTGAATGGCACCGAGGCCGGGCTGGGCTGGATGAAGAGCCACAACCTGGCCTGAGCTGCGGCGCGCTACAGAGGCTGGCGTTCGTAGGCGCGGTATTCCGGCTTCCAGAAATGCACGTCGATTGCCTCGCGCAACGCGGCCTCATCCATCGGCGCGGCCACACCGTCCTTCTGCGCCGCCAAGCCTACCGCCAGGGCGATGCGTTTGCTGACCGCCTGCACGTCGCGCAAGGGTGGCAACATCTGTCCCGCCGCCGCGCTGTCGGCCAGCGCTTGTGCCGAAGCCATGAGCATGCCGTCGGTAATGCGCGTGGCCCGGCTGGCAATGGCACCCAGTCCCACACCGGGGAAGATGTAGGAGTTGTTGCATTGAGCGATCGGGAAGGTACGGCCCAGCACTTCGATCGGCAGGAACGGACTGCCGGTGGCCACCAGCGCATTGCCTTCGGTCCACTGCAGGATGTCCTTGGGGTGAGCTTCGATCTGTGAGGTGGGGTTGGACAACGGCATGACGATCGGCGCGGGGCAATGCTGGTACAGGGTCTTCACCACCTCTTCGGTGAACAGCCCGGCTTTGCCGGAAACGCCGATCAGCACACTCGGCCTGGCGTTGCTCACCACCTCCAGCAGGGTGGGCCACTGCCCGGCGAACGACCACGAGCTCAGTGTCCCGCTGTCGTGGGCCAGGCGTTGCTGGAAGTCGTACAGGTCGGGCTGGCGGTCGGTCAGCAGGCCCTTGCTGTTGAGCAGATAGACACGGCTGCGCGCCTCCTTGTCGCTCAACCCTTCCAGCTGCATGGCAGTGATGATCTGCTCGGCGATGCCACACCCGGCGGAACCGGCGCCGACGAATGCCACGGTCTGCTCGGAAAGCTTCTGGCCCTTGACCTTGCACGCGGCCAGCAACGTGCCCACGGTGACGGCGGCGGTACCCTGGATATCGTCGTTGAAGCAGCACAGCTGGTCGCGGAAGCGTTCGAGCAGTGGCATGGCATTGCTCAGGGCGAAATCCTCGAACTGCAGGATCGCCTCCGGCCAGCGCCGCTGCACGCCCTCGACGAACGCCTGCACGAAGGCTTCGTAGCGTTCACCGCGCACGCGCTCTTCGCGGCGGCCGAAATAAAGCGGGTCGGCAAGTCGCTCGGGGTTGTTGGTGCCCACGTCGAGCACCACCGGCAGGGTGTAGGCCGGGCTGATGCCACCGCAAGCGGTGTACAGCGACAGCTTGCCGATGGGAATGCCCATGCCGCCTACGCCCTGGTCGCCCAGGCCGAGGATTCGCTCGCAGTCACTGACGACGATGACTTTGACGTTGTCCTTGGTCACGTTGTTGAGGATTTCGTCCATGCGCTCGACATCGTCGATGCTGATGAACAGGCCGCGATGGCTGCGGTAGATGCGCGAGAATTCCTGACAGGCCTTGCCGACCGTGGGTGTATAGATGATCGGCAGCATCTCGTCGATGTGGTCGTCGACCAGGCGGTAGAACAGCGTCTCGTTGGAATCCTGGATCGAGCGCAGCAGTACGTGACGTTCGAGGTCGGTCGAGCATGCCTGGAACTGGTGGTAGGCCCGCGCGCATTGCTGGTCGATGGTCTCGATCTGCTGGGGCAACAAGCCTTGCAAGTGCAAGGTGTCGCGCTCCTGTGCGGTGAAGGCGGTGCCCTTGTTCAGCAACGGCGTGGCAAGCAGTGCCGGGCCGGTGAACGGGACCTTGATCGGGCGTTTGGCGGAGCTGGTCATGCTGTCTCTCCCTTGCTTTTTGTATTTTGCATTCAAAATAGACGCCTTTGCCAAAGGGTGCCATCGGTTTTAGCGCAATCGCCGCCGTGGCGCCAGCACCGGCAGAGGGTTGATGCCGGTCGACGTGTGCGAGAACGGTCTGCAGCCAGCGCCGCGCAAAGCTCTTCGAACCTTTGCCGATCACGGGCCGTCGTAAATGCAGGCCTCATGCACCGAGGCATCCGCACCCGAGGAACGAGACCATGCAGATCATTCATCCCAAAGCGCGCTATCAACCCTACACCTCGTCTTCCGGAGGCTGGGGATCGGCGTTTTCGGTGATGAATATCCTCTGGCGCCAGCAAGCCCTGGGCAAGGGCCCTGCTGCGCTGTTGCGACAAAACAAGCCCGACGGTTTCGCCTGCGTCAGCTGCGCCTGGGCGAAGCCGGGCAATCCTCATGCCTTGGAATTCTGCGAAAACGGCGCCAAAGCGACCGCCTGGGAGCTGACCGCGCTGCGCACCGGTCCCGAGCTGTTTGCCAAGCATAGCCTCAGCGAGCTGCGCACCTGGAGCGACTATGAACTTGAGCGCAACGGGCGCCTGACTCATCCGATGCGTTACGAGGCGGCCAGTGATCGTTATGTGACCACCACGTGGGAAGAAGCCTACCAGGGCATCGGCGAGCAACTGCGTGGGCTGGAGCCGGACAGCGTAGTGTTCTATGCCTCCGGACGGGCCTCGCTGGAAACCTCGTTCATGTACCAGTTGCTGGCCCGCGCCTATGGCACCAACAACCTGCCAGACAGCTCGAACATGTGCCACGAAAGCACGTCGGTGGGCCTGCAGGAAAGCATCGGGGTGCCGGTCGGAACAGTGAACCTGAAGGATTTCGAGCTGACCGACTGCATCTTTTTCTTCGGGCAGAACGTGGGCAGCAATAGCCCGCGCATGCTCCATCCACTGCAGGAGGCGCGCAAGCGCCAGGTGCCGATCATCAGTTTCAACCCGCTGCGCGAGCGCGGTCTGGAACGTTTCGTCAATCCGCAATCGCCGGTGGAAATGCTCGGCCCCGATTCCACGGTGATCAGCACGCAGTATCACCAGGTGGCCATCGGTGGTGACACGGCGGCGGTGATGGGTATCGCCAAGGCCCTGCTGGCGATGGACCGCGCGGCGCGTGCCGACGGCCGGCCGGCGGTGATCGACCATGATTTCATCGCCGAGCACACCGAGGGCGTCGATGAATTCCTGGCCCAGGTAGACCAGCACGAATGGGCCGCGCTGGAACAGCGCAGCGGCCTGGATCGCGCGGCGCTGGAGGCCGCTGCCACTGTGTATGCGCGCAGCAACCGGGTGATGATCATCTATGGCATGGGGCTGACCCAGCATCGCCATGGCGTGCAGAACGTGCAGATGCTGGTCAACCTGCTGTTGTTGCGCGGCAACATCGGCAAGCCCGGTGCCGGTATCTGCCCGGTGCGCGGGCACTCCAACGTGCAGGGCCAGCGCACCGTGGGCATCACCGAGGATCCAGCCAAGGTTCCGGTCGACAAGATCGAGTCGCTGTTCGGCATACAGGTCCCGAAGCACAAGGGCATGGCCACAGTGGATGCCTGCGAGGGCATCGTGGCCGGTACGGTCAAGGGATTCATCGGCCTGGGCGGCAACTTTCTACGCGCGGTGCCGGACACCCAACGTATGGAGCCGGCTTGGGCTGGGCTGACCCTGAACGTACAGATCGCCACCAAGCTCAATCGCACGCACCTGTTCCCAGGCCAGCATGGCTGGCTGCTGCCGTGCCTGGGGCGCATCGAGCGCGACGTGCAGGACGGTCGTCGCCAGGTCTACACCACCGAGGACAGCACCGGCTGCATCCGCGCCTGGGAAGGTCGCGCGGAGCCTGCCAGCGAGCACTTGCGCGCGGAGTTGGCGATCATCGCCGGCCTGGCCCAGGCGACGTTGAATGGCAGTGAGCAGATTCCCTGGGAGTTGTGGCGCCAGGATTACGCACGGGTGCGCGAAGCCATCGCGCAGATCTATCCGGACATCTTTCACGACATGGAAACGCGGATGTGGGAGCCCGGTGGTTTCCATCGGCCACTGGGCGCTTGCGAGCGTCAGTGGACCACGCCCTCGGGCAAGGCGCAGTTCGTCACTGCCAAGACGCTCGACGAGGACGACGACGTCTCGCAGAACGCCGGACAGCGCGATGTGCTGCAACTGATGACGCTGCGCAGCAACGATCAGTTCAACACCACGGTGTATGGCTACGAGGACCGTTTTCGCGGGGTCAAAGGCACGCGCAGTGTGATCTTCCTGAACCGCAACGACATCGTCCGACTGGGTTTCAATCCAGGCGACTGGGTCACGATTCGTACCGCCATCGAGCCACAGGTGCGCCGCGAGGTAGGGCCACTGCAGATCATCGCCTACGATATTCCGATCAACTGCGCGGGCGCCTACTACCCCGAATGCAATGCATTGGTGCCCTTGTGGCATTACGCGAGCAAGAGCAAGGTGCCCGCCGCCAAGTCGATCCCGGTGACCCTGCACAAAGCCCAGGCCGGTACCGAAGACATGGCCCACGCTATTCCATTGGCCGACCAGGTTATCTAGCACCCTGTAGGAGCGGTCAGCGGCCGCGAAAGGGACACCGCGGAGTGCCTGATGCACCGCGGCGCCCGATTCGCGGCCACGGACCGCTCCCACAGTTTGTCCGCGTACGCCCCTGCCACAGGAAATCCCGGTATCCCTGTGGGAGCGGTCAGCGGCCGCGAAAGGGACACCGCGGATTGCCTGACACACCGCGGTGCGATTCGCGGGCAGAGCCCGCTCCCACAGACAACCGCGGACCTGCAGGTGGGCTACGGGGATGTGGTGAGGTGTTGGTAATGGGCCTTGAGGGTGTCGATGAAATCCTCGGCCAACAGGGTGCGGTTCTGCGCATGGGGCCAGATCACGTAAGTCGGCAAGGGAATATCCGGGCGGAAGGGTCGAACCACGATCTGGCGGTGCAGGTAATCCCTGGCCACCAGCGGGTGAGCCAGGGTTATGCCCATGCCGTGCGCAACCATTTCGCAATTGATCGCGCTGTATTGCGCTTCCAGGGCCATGACTCGCTCCACACCGGCCTGTTCGAACAGCCCGTCGACCAGCGCCCGCGTGCCGTCTCCGTGGCACAGCGACACGAACGGCTGCCCCTGCAGGTCCGCGAAGGTGATGCTCTGGCGCTCTGCCAGGGGATGCGCCGCCGGCAACACGCAGACGGCGGCCATCTCGGCCAGCAACTCGACCTGATGATTCGCCACATCGCCCGGATGCACCACGATGCCAATGTCGCAGAACTGCGATTTCACCCACTGTTCAACGGTGGGCGACGAGTTCACGTGCAACGAGACGGTCAGCTCCGGACGGGTCGACGTGAACGTCTTGAGCACCTCGGGAATCACGCTCATGCCCGTCGACGGCACGGCCGCCACACGCAGGCGCCCGGTGCCGAGATTGCGGATGTTCTTCGCCGAATGCTTGAGGCTGTCGAGCCCGACGAACGCGCGCTCGACCTCCTGAAAGAACGCGCGGCCCTCCTGCGTCGGGATCAATCGCACCCCTGCGCGCTTGAACAGGCTCAGCCCGGTGCTCAGCTCGAGTTGGGCGATCAGCCGACTGACATTGGGCTGCGAGGTGTACAGGACGTCGGCCGCCGCGGTCATCGAGCCCATGCGCATCACACTGCGGAACGCTTCGATCTGCCTCAGGTTCACTGACGCCTCCATATCAAATATGCATGACTAGACCCGATATCCGTATTTGACCATATACCGTCACGCTCGCAATACTCAAGTCCAGCAGCACATACACATAGCGCACACCAAGATGCGTTACCCGGCGCCGCCCATGGCCGGGAGCATGCACAGCGCATGCGTGGCCCCGGTTCGCCGGAGCGACCGACGCATTGTTCGATCTGCCCCCTGCACTTCGGAGATAGTCTGTGAATAGCCAACAACCGTCCTTTCGCCTCACTTCCCTGCGCGTCGCCCTCGCTTTCGCCGCTCTGAGCGGCGCCAGCGCCCACGCCGCCCCGACCCTCTACGTTGCTGGTGTCGGCGGCTCCACCGAGCAGATGTACAAGAGCAAGATCATTCCCGCCTTCGAGAAGCTGCACGACGTCAAAGTGGTCTACGTCGCCGGTAACTCCACTGAAACCCTGGCCAAGCTGCAGGCTCAGAAGGGTCGCCAGCAGATCAACGTCGCCATGATGGATGACGGCCCCATGTACCAGGCACTCCAGCAGGGCCTGTGCGGCGAGCTCAGCGATGCGCCGGTGTACAAGGACCTCTACCCGCTGGCTCGCCTCAGCCCGCAGGCCACCGGTATCGGCATGGTCGCTACCGGAATCGGCTACAACGAAGAAGCCTTCAAGAAGCGCGGCTGGGACGCCCCCGACTCCTGGGAAGACCTGGCCGACCCACGCTACAAGCAACTGCTCGGCATGCCCCCGGTGACCAACACCTACGGCCTGCACACACTTGTGGAAATGGCGCGCCTGCGCGGCGGCAGCGAAAAGAACATCGACCCCGGCTTCAAGGCGCTCAAGGACGAGATCGGTCCGAACGTGCTGGCCTGGGTGTCGGCGCCAGGGGAAATGGACGGCATGATGCAGAACGGCGACGTGGTCATGGCGGTCTACGGCAGCGGTCGCGCGGTGGCGTTGCAGGGTACCGGTTTCCCGCTCAAGTTCATCTACCCGAAGGAAGGTGGTGTGGCCTTGCAACTGGCCGCCTGCGGGGTGACACCCAACGCCCAGCCGGAACTGTCACAGACGTTCATCCAGTACGTGCTGTCGCCCGAAGTGCAAACCATCCAGGCCCACGAGAACGGTTTTGCGCCAGTCAACAAGACCGTCGAGCTGAGCCCGGAGATCGCCGCGCGCATGCCCTATGGGCCGGACAAAGTCAGTGCGCTGATCAAAGTCGACTGGGAGACCATCAACCAGCAGCGCAGTGAGTGGACCACGCGCTGGAACCGTACCGTCGAGCGCTGATCCGCGCGCCCGTCCGAACTTTCCCGACCTTTTCCTGGAGCCGCAGGCGCATGCCTGCGTGGCAAAGCCATGGCATTTTTGACACTGGAAGGCCTCGTCAAGAACTACGGTACGTTCAAGGCCATCGACGGTCTGAGCCTGGAAGTACAGCACGGCGAGTTCGTCGCCCTGCTCGGCCCTTCCGGGTGTGGCAAGACCACCACCCTGCAGTCGATCGCTGGGTTCGTGCAACCCACCAAAGGCCGGATCGTGCTCGACGGTCGCGACATCACTCACGTACGGCCGGAAGATCGCGGCCTTGGCATCGTTTTTCAGAGCTACGCGCTGTTCCCGCACATGACGGTGGCGCAGAACATCAGCTTCGGCCTGGAAATGCGCGGCGTGGCCAAGGCCGAGCGTGCCAAACGCGTGGTCGAGGCGCTTGACCTGGTGCGTCTTGGCGGGCTTGGCGAGCGTTATCCCAAGGCGCTTTCCGGCGGGCAGCGCCAGCGAGTGGCGATTGCCCGCGCCCTGGCCATCCGCCCCAACCTGCTGCTGCTCGACGAACCCATGTCGAACCTGGATGCCAAGCTGCGCGAGGAAATGCACATCGAGCTGCGCGCCATCCAGCGTGAACTGGGCATCACGACCATCCTGGTCACCCATGACCAGGTCGAAGCGATGACCATGAGCGACCGCATCGCGGTCATGCAGCGCGGGCGCATCGTGCAGATCGATACCCCGTTCGAAGCCTACGAACGGCCCCATTCGCCCTTCGCCTCGGCGTTCCTGGGCAAGACCAACGCCTTTGCCGGTGCCGTGCAACTGCGCAACGAGCGCTGCTGCCACGTGCAGGTGCGTGACACCCTGCTGCAGGTGCCGCATGAGGATCGCTCGCTGGGCCAGGACGTCAACGTCTACATACGACCCGAGAAGATTCGTCTGACCGAGCCGGGCCTGGGCCGCATCAATGGGCGGGTCGGCCTGCGGGTCTTTCTCGGCAACCTGTGGTTGATCGCTATCGACAGTCACCTGGGCCCGGTGCACATGACCCAACCGAACCTGGGCCATCTGCCGCCGGCCGAAGGTAGCGAAGTCGGCCTGGACTGGTCGGATGACGACCTGCGCCTGCTCGACCGGGAGGCTGCCCATGGCCAGGTATGACGCCGAACACGTCGGCGCGGCGCCGTGGCTGCTCAGCGGCCCGGCACTGCTGGTATTCATTGCCTTGCTGCTGGCTCCGTTGCTGCTGACCGCGCTGTTGTCGCTCAACCTGTTCAGCGACACCGAAGGCGTGCTGCCGGTGTACAGCCTGGCCAACTACATCGAGGTGTTCAAGGACGACTATTTCCACGAGATCTTCTTGCGCACCGGCGCGATGGCCCTTGCAGTGACGGTACTGTGCGTGCTGCTCGGCGTCCCGGAAACCATCATCATTGCGCGCATGGCGCCACGCTGGCGCTCGACCTTCCTGCTGGTGGTACTGGGCCCGTTGTTGATTTCAGTGGTGGTGCGGACCCTCGGCTGGGCGATTCTGCTGGGCAACAACGGCTTGATCAACGATGCCCTGCAAGCCCTGGGCGTCACCGACGGACCGGTGAAAATCCTGTTCACCCAAGTGGGCGTGATCATTGCCCTGACCCATGTGCTGGTGCCCTTCATGGTGATCGCGGTGTGGGCCACCCTGCAGCGACTGGACCTGCAGGTGGAGTGGGCCGGCCTGTCTCTGGGCGCGTCGCGGCTGACGGTGTTCCGGCGCATCATCGTGCCGCAGATCATGCCCGGCATTCTTTCCGGCTCGATCATCGTCTTCGCCCTCGCCGCCTCGGCCTTCGCCACCCCGGCAATCATCGGCGGACGCCGGCTGAAAGTGGTCGCCACTGCGGCCTACGACGAGTTCCTCGGCACCCTCAACTGGCCCCTGGGCGCGGCGATCGCCATGCTCCTGCTGGTGGCCAATCTGATCATCATTCTGGGTTGCAGCAAGCTGGCCGAGCGCCGCTTCAAGCAAGTCTTCGAGTAGGCCGCCATGCACAAGAACGGTTTTTTCTCGCTGCTGTTCCATACCCTGTTCATCGGCTTCATCGTTGCGCCGCTGCTGGTGGTGATGGCGATGGCGTTCACCGACAAGGGGTATCTGTCACTGCCCACCAACGGCTTGTCGCTGCGCTGGTTCAGGGCCCTGCTGGACAATCAGGAAATGCTTGACGCATTCATGCTGTCGATCAAGCTGGGCCTGGCGTCGGCCACCATCGCCTCGCTGCTGGCCATCCCGGCGGCCTTGGCCATCAGCCGCTACGACTTCCCCGGCCGCGGCACATTGACCGGCTTTCTGCTCTCGCCGCTGATGATTCCTTCCGTGGTGCTGGGGATCGCTTTCCTGCGCTTCTTCTCCATCGCGCAGATTGGCGGCTCGTTCTGGGCGCTGTGCCTGACCCACGTGATCGTCGTGCTGCCCTATGCGCTGCGTTTGACGCTGGCCTCCACCATCGGTCTGGAGAAAGACATCGAGCAGGCCGCGCTGTCGCTGGGCGCCAAGCGCTGGACGGCGTTCCACCGGGTGATCCTGCCACGCATCCGCACCGGCGTGGTCGGCGGCTGGATGCTGGCTTTCATCCAGAGTTTCGATGAGCTGACCATGACCGTGTTCGTTGCCACGCCCGGCACCACGACCTTGCCGGTGGCGATGTACAACCAGATTTCCCAGACCATCGACCCGTTGATCACGGCAGTCTCGACGGTGCTGATCGTTGGCACGTTGATCTTGATGCTGGTGCTGGATCGCCTGGTAGGCCTGGACCGCGTGCTCATAGGAGAAGGCAAATGAAGCGCTCGACGGCAGCAGCGATCAAGGCCGACGTGATCGTCGTCGGCGGCGGGCTGGTGGGTACGGCGGTGGCCTACGGCCTGGCGCGCAACGGCGCCGACACCGTGGTGCTCGACCAGGGCGACGATGCGTTCCGCGCCTCGCGCGGCAATTTCGGCCTGGTCTGGGTTCAGGGCAAGGGCTACAACCTGCCCGACTATGCGCGCTGGACGCGTTCTTCGGCGCAACGCTGGGCCGGCCTGCGCGATACGCTGCTGGCCGACAGTGGCGTGGATGTCAGCCTCAAGCAGCCGGGTGGCTTTCACATGTGCTTCAGCGACGAGGAACTGCTGGAGCGCGAGGCGCGCCTGCGCCAATTGCAGGCGGCGGTCGGTGACTACCCCTTCGAGATGCTCGACGCCGCCGAACTCAAGGCGCGCCTGCCGCTGATCGGCAAGGCCGTGATCGGCGCCAGCTATACCCCCCAGGACGGCCATGTGAACCCGCTGAAGCTGCTGCGCGCCCTGCACGCGTCCGCGCAACGTCATGGCGCGCGTTTCGCAGGCGGCCAGCACATCCAGCGCATCGAGGGCAGTGCCGGCGACTTCCGCATCTGGGCCGGGGAGCAGGCCTATTGTGCGCCGCGCGTGGTACTCGCAGCCGGCCTGGGCAACCCCGGGCTGGCCGCGCAGGTCGGCCTGCATGCACCGGTCGCACCCAACCGCGGGCAGGTGCTGGTCAGCGAGCGGGTCCAGCCGTTTCTCGACTATCCCACCATCAATGTCCGCCAGACCGACGAAGGCACGGTGCAGCTGGGCGACTCGATGGAAGAAGTCGGCTTCGACGACAGCACCTCCACCGGTGTGCTCTCGGCGATCGCCCAGCGTGGCGTGGCCACGTTTCCGCTGCTGCGCGATGTGCGCCTGATCCGTGCCTGGGGTGCCTTGCGGGTAATGAGCCCGGACGGTTTCCCGATCTACCAGCAGTCGTCGACCCACCCCGGGGCCTTCGTCATCACCTGCCACAGCGGTGTGACCCTGGCCGCCGCCCACGCCCTGCGCATCGCGCCCTGGGTGATGGGGGCGGCTCAGCCCGACGAATTGGCCGTGTTCAACGGTGAACGTTTTCTCAGCGACAAGGTGCTTGCCCATGCCCATTGAAGCCCCCACCCGCGCCCCGCTGTTCCAGTCGGTGGCCGGCGAAACCCGCAGCAGCCGCAGTGTGACCTTCAGCTTCAACGGCGAGGCGTTGAGCGTACCGCCAGGCATCAGCGTGGCGGCGGCATTGTTGATGTCCGGAATCGAGCGCTTCCGGGCCACGCCGGTGAGCGAATCGCCGCGCGCGCCCTACTGCATGATGGGCGTGTGTTTCGAATGCCTGGTCAGCATTGATGGCGTGCCCAATCGGCAGAGTTGCCTGATCGATGTGGTCGACGGTATGCAGGTGCGCTCTCAGGAAGGCGCACGCGACTTGCAGTTCGAGGTTCCCTCGGTCAACGTTCTGGAGGTGCAGCCATGACCCCCGAATCCGTCGACGTCGTCGTCGTGGGCGCCGGCCCGGCCGGCATGGCCGGTGCCACCGAGCTGGCCGGGCTGGGCCTCGACGTGGTCCTGCTGGACGAGCAAGGCAGCCCTGGCGGGCAGATCTATCGCGGTATCACCCTGGCGCCGCTGAGCCGGCGCGACTTGCTGGGACCGGACTATGCCCACGGCAACGTGCTGGCCAAGGCCCTGGCGGACACGCCGGTGCGGCACCTCAAGGAAGCTGCGGTGTGGCAGGTGGGTCGTGATCACCAAGTCAGCTACCTGCAGGGTGGGCGTATGCACACGTTGCAGGCCCGCGCGGTCCTGCTGGCCACTGGCGCCATGGAGCGGCCCTTCCCCATCCGTGGCTGGACCCTTCCGGGAGTGATGACTGCGGGCGCGGCGCAGATCCTGCTCAAGAGCGCTGGCGCAGTACCCACCGAGCCAGTGGTGCTGGCCGGTTGCGGACCTTTGCTGTACCTGCTGGGCTGGCAGTATTTGCGTGCCGGAGTGCCGATCAAGGCCTTGGTCGATACCACGCACCGCGACGACTACTGGCGCGCGCGGCGTCACCTGGTCTCGGCCCTGCGCGCCTGGCCCTACCTGCGCAAGGGCCTGGAGCTGATGCGCAGTCTGCGCCAGGCGCGCATCGCCCATTTCACCGGCGCCTCGCAGCTGGCGATCGAGGGTAGTGATTCGGCCCAGGCGCTGAGCTTCACCGCCAACGGCAAGGCGCAACGCATCGCCAGTCGTTGCGTGCTGCTGCACCAAGGGGTGGTGCCCAATATTCAATTCAGCCAGTCGCTGCGTGCGACCCACGCCTGGGACCCGCAGCAGCTGTGCTTCAGCCCGCTCAGAGACAGCTGGGGCGAACTGGACGTGCCAGGGGTGTTCGTCGCCGGTGACGGAGGCGGTATCGGCGGTGCGCAGGCGGCGGCGGTGCAGGGCCGCCTGGCTGCCCTGGGCATCGCCGCTCGGCTGGGCGCGCTGGGCGCTCCGCAACGCGATCAGCGTGGCGTCGAGCTGCGCCGGGCGCTGACCGACAATCTGCGCATCCGGCCGTTTCTCGACGCGCTGTACCGGCCCCGCGACGAGCATCGGATCCCGGCTGACGACGTCATTGTCTGCCGCTGCGAGGAAGTCACTGCCGGCCAGTTGCGCCAGTTCGTCGCCATGGGCTGCGCCGGTCCGAACCAGGCGAAGTCGTTCGGCCGTTGCGGCATGGGGCCCTGCCAGGGACGCCTGTGCGGCCTGACGGTCACCGAAGTGATCGCCGATGCCCGCGAGGTGCCCGCAGCCGACGTGGGTTACTACCGGATTCGTCCGCCGATCAAGCCCATCACACTCGGGGAGCTGGCCGGTGACTGAGCGCCTGCGCTCGGGCGCTGATGTACTGGTGATCGGCGGCGGCATCCACGGCCTCAGCACCGCCCTGCACCTGGCTCGCGCCGGGGTCCGTGTCACTGTGCTGGAGGCCGAGTATTGCGGTCGCCATGCCTCCGGGGTGAACGCCGGTGGCGTGCGCACCCTGGGCCGCCATGTGGCGGAAATCCCCTTGGCTCTGGCCTCGCGAACGCTCTGGCATGGCCTGCAGGACGTGCTCGGCGAGGACGGTGGCTTCGTCGCCAGCGGCCAGTTGAAACTGGCCGAGAACGACGCTGAACTGCAGGAATGCCAGCGCCGTGTGGAGCAGTTGCAAGCCTTGGGCTTCACCCATGAGGTATTGATCGATCGGCAGCAGGTGCTCGAATTGGTGCCTACGGTGGCACCCCATGTGGTGGGTGGTATCTGGGTCGGCGGCGACGGCTATGCCGTGCCGTACCACACCGTTACCACGTTTCGCCTGGCTGCGCAGCGGCTGGGAGTACGGGTCCTGGAGCAGACGCCGGCACTGCGCATCGAGCGCAGCGCCACTCATTGGCGGGTCGAGACGCGGTCGGGCGTGCATCAAGCGGAGCACCTGGTGGTCACCGCAGGGGCCTGGGCGGCGCAACTGGCGGCACAGGTCGGCGAGCCGGTGCCGGTGCATCCGCAGGGTTTGATGCTGATGGTCACTCACCGGGTCGCCCCATTCTGCGCGCCGGTACTGGGCGCTACGGGCCGGGCGCTGTCATTCAAACAGTTCGCCAACGGCACCGTGGTGATCGGCGGCAAGCTGGTGGGCTCGGTGGAGTTCGCCGCGCGCCATGGCGAGGTCCAAATGGACCGGCTGAGCACCAGCGCGCGCACGGTAACCGACCTGTTTCCCCACTTGCGTAACCTGGGTGTGAATCGGGTCTGGGCCGGTGTCGAGGCGTTTACCGCCGATGACATCCCAGTGATCGGCGCCAGCTGCAAGGCCGACAACCTGAGCTATTCCTTCGGTTTCTGCGGCAGTGGTTTCCAGATGGGTCCCGGGACCGGTCAGCGCCTGGCGCAGCAGATTCTCGGCGAGCCCTCGCCGATCAGTCTCGACCCCTTTTCCATCGGGCGTTTCGCGCAATCGGCGACGACGCTCGAACAACCTGCAACATCCTTTATCCACTCGTGAGGAAATACACCATGCTGGACATCAAGCGCATCGAAACCAACCAACGTATGAGCCGTGTCGTGCAGTGCAACGGCTTCACCTTTCTGGGTGGGCAGACTGCCACCGACCGAAGCCTGGACATCAAGGGCCAGACTGCCCAGGTGCTGGCCAAGATCGACAGCTTCCTGGAGCAGGCTGGCCTGGACAAGACCCGCATCCTCACCGCGCAAGTGTGGCTCTCGGACATCCAGGCCAATTTCGCTGGAATGAACGAAGTGTGGGACGCCTGGGCACCCGAAGGCCACGCCCCGGCGCGCGCCACCGTGGAATCCCGCCTGGCCGCACCCGATCTGCTGGTGGAAATCACCGTGGTCGCCGCCGGCTGACCCGCAGCGTCCGCCCCCACAAAGGACCCGCATCCACTTGTGCCAAACGGGATCCCGGTACCCCTGTGGGAGCGGTCATCGGCCGCGAAAGGGGCACCGCGGAGTGCCTGACACACCGCGGCGCCCGATTCGCGGCCACGGACCGCTCCCACAGTTTGTCCGCGTACACCTGTGCCAAACGGGATCTCGGTACCCCTGTGGGAGCGGTCATCGGCCGCGAAAGGCACACCGCGGAGTGCCTGACACACCGCGGCGCCCGATTCGCGGCCACGGGCCGCTCCCACAGTTGGACCGCGTACACCTGTGCCAAACGGGATCTTGGTACCCCTGTAGGAGCGGTCAGCGGCCGCGAAAGGGGCACCGCGGAGTTCCTGATGCACCGCGGCGCCTGATTCGCGGCCACGGACCGCTCCTACAGTTTGTCCGCATACACCCCTGCCACAGGAAATCCCGGTACCCCTGTGGGAGCGGTCATCGGCCGCGAAAGGCACACCGTGGAGTGCCTGATGCACCGCGGCGCCTGATTCGCGGCCACGGACCGCTCCCACAGTTTGTCTGCGTACACCTGTGCCACAGGGAATCCCGGTACCCCTGTAGGAGCGGTCAGCGGCCGCGAAAGGCACACCGCGGAGTGCCTGATGCACCGCGGCGCCCGATTCGCGGCCACGGACCGCTCCCACAGTTTGTCCGCGTACACCAGTGCCACAGGGAATCCCGGTACCCCTGTGGGAGCGGTCAGCGGCCGCGAAAGGCACACCGCGGAGTGCCTGATGCACCGCGGCGCCCGATTCGCGGCCACGGACCGCTCCCACAGTTGGACCGCGTACACTTGTGCCAAACGGGATCTCGGTACCCCTGTGGGAGCGGTCAGCGGCCGCGAAAGGGGCACCGCGGAGTGCCTGACGCACCGTGGCGCCCGATTCGCGGCCACGGACCGCTCCCACAGTTGGACCGCGTACACTTGTGCCAAACGGGATCTCGGTACCCCTGTGGGAGCGGTCAGCGGCCGCGAAAGGGGCACCGCGGATTGCCTGATGCACCGTGGCGTTCAGTTTCCTGCAACCTGCAATAATCCACCGCCCCCGTTGACGAGCACTTCGATTTGGTGTTTCCTGAAACCGGTTTCAATCCAACGATCGCCTGCCCATAACATCCATAAAAGGACTCAGGCCGTGACCCGTCTTTCCGTTCCTGTGCGCCCCCGCGTGACCATGCTCGACGTTGCCGAGCGCGCAGGTGTATCCAAGGCCAGTGTTTCGCGCTTCATCGGTGATGATCGCGGTTTGCTGTCCGACGTCATCGCCACACGCATCGCCCGCGCCATCGACGACCTCGGCTATCGCCCCAATCAGATGGCCCGTGGCCTCAAGCGCGGTCGCACGCGCCTGATCGGCATGCTCATGGCCGATATCCGCAACCCCTACTCGGTGGCCGTCATGCATGGCGTGGAAACCGCCTGCCGTCGCCATGGCTACAGCCTAGTGGTGTGCAACACCGATCGCGACCCGGAACAGGAACGACAGCAGCTGCAGGCCATGCGTGCCTACAACGTCGAAGGCGTGATCGTGAATACCCTCGGTCACCACCTGGATGAGCTGCGCGAGCTGCAACGGGAACTGCCCATGGTGCTGGTTGACCGCAAGGTGGCCGACCTGCCCAGCGACCTCGTCGGGCTGGACAACCGGATGGCCGTCGGCATGGCCCTCGACCATCTGCACCAGCAGGGTTATCGCCACCTTGCTCTGGTCAGTGAAGCGGTCGATGGCACCAGCTCCCGTACCGAACGCATCGAGGCCTTCGCACAACGCACCGGCGGCCCGGTGTTCTACACCGGTGCCAACCTTGGCGAGCAACTGCGCACGTTCCTCGCCAGCGCCGACGTCGGGCCCAAGGCCCTGTTCTGCGCCAATGGCGTGGCGGCGCTGGCGTGCACCCTGGCCTTGCGGGAGTTGGGCAGCCTGGCGTTGGAAGACGTGGGGCTGATCGCGCTCGACGATCTCGACTGGTACCCGCTGGTAGGCAACGGTATCACCGCCCTCGCCCAACCCACCCATGCCATCGGCGTGCAAGCCCTGGAATGCCTGTTGAAGCGGCTGCAGGGTGCGCAAGGTCCTGCCCAGACGTTTCACTTCACCCCCGATTTGATCATTCGAGGTTCCACACCGCCACGCTGACCGAGCACGCTAGGTGCGCTTTGCGCAGGCTCAAATTTGAAACCGGTTTCAGAGGACAATAACAATGCATCCCTATCCCGTCTCCATCAGCCTTTCCAGTTTCGGCGCGGACCACGTCCGTTCACAGGGTCAGGCCAGCCTGGCACCGCTGGTTGCCCAGACCGGTGCCAGCCATATCGAACTGCGCGAGGAGCTTTTCGATGACTTCGATGCGCCCTCCCTGCGCAGCGCGATCACCGCGCAAGACCTGACCTGTGTCTATTCCTCGCCGCTCGAACTGTGGCAGCCCGGCCAGGCTGCGCCCAATCCGCAGCTGCAACAGGCGCTCGCTTGCGCGGCTGCGTGCAACGCGATCTGGCTCAAGGTCTCGCTGGGCTTTTTCTCCACTGCCAGCGACTTGCACCTGTTGCATGACCAGTTGCGCGATCAACCCGTGCGCCTGCTGATCGAGAACGACCAGACTACTCAGGGTGGACGGATCGACCCTCTGGTCGACTTCTTCACCGCAGCCGCCCGGCAAGCCCTGCCGGTGGGCATGACCTTCGACATCGGCAACTGGCAATGGCAGCAACAGTCGGTATCGACTGCCGCCCGACAGCTGGGCCCTTTCGTCGAGTACATCCACTGCAAAGCGGTACGACGCACGGCAGCGGGCAAGCTGGTCGCCACGCCGCCCGAGCTGAGCGACCTGCATCAATGGTCGCGTCTGCTCTGCCACATGTCACCAGGCCTGGTGCGGGCCATCGAGTACCCGTTGCAGGGCGCCGACCTGCTGGCTGCCGGCAAAGCCCAGGTGGCCACCCTCGCCTGCCTTGGCCCCGCTGCGCAGGAGGTGGCCCATGGCTGAGTTCGATGTACTGAGTTTCGGTGAAACCATGGCCATGTTCGTCGCCGAGCAGACCGGCGAACTGGCGGATGTCGAGCGTTTCCACAAGCGCATTGCCGGCGCCGACAACAACGTCGCCATCGGCCTGTCGCGGCTGGGCTTCAACGTCGCCTGGCTGAGCCGGGTCGGCAACGACTCGCTCGGTCGGTTCATCGTCGCGGCGTTGCAGCGCGAGGGCCTGGACTGCAGCCATGTCGGCGTGGATTCACAGCACCCCACCGGGTTCCAATTCAAGTCGCTGCAGGACGATGGCCGCGACCCCACGGTCGAATACTTTCGCCGCGGATCGGCGGCCAGCCATATGGGCATCGCCGACGTACCTGCGCGATTGCTCGATGCCCGTCACCTGCATGCCACCGGCATCGCCCCAGCGCTGTCGCCGAGCATGAATGCCTTGACCCGCGGTTTGATGACCGCCATGCGCTCGGTAGGCCGCAGTGTCTCGTTCGATCCCAACCTGCGCCCGTCGCTGTGGCCCAGCCAGGCGCACATGATCGAGCAGATCAACAGCTTGGCTGCACTCGCCGACTGGGTATTGCCAGGCCTGGCCGAAGGACAGTTGCTCACCGGACACGAGCGCTGCGAAGACATTGCCCGCTTCTATCTGGACCTGGGTGTGCAAGCGGTGGTGATCAAACTGGGCGCGGACGGCGCGTTCTATTGCAGCGCCGAGCGGCAAGGCTACGTGGCCAGCCGTCCGGTAGCCAAGGTGGTGGACACGGTCGGCGCGGGTGACGGCTTTGCCGTGGGCGTCATCAGTGCCCTGCTCGAAGGTCGTGACCTGGCCCAGGCCGCCGCGCGCGGCAACTGGATCGGCAGCCTGACCGTGCAGAACCCGGGCGACATGGAGGGCCTGCCGACGCGCGCCGCGCTGATCGAGGACGAACGCCACTGACGCACGCAAAAAAGACACCCGCAAAACGTTGCACGCTGAACCCTTGATTCAAAACGCCCTACCTGTTGCGACAATTACAAAATGCTCAGGAGTCAGACCATGCACAGCCAGACCGTGAAACTCGCCAGCCGTCGCTGGTGGTACATCATGCCAATCGTTTTCATCACCTACAGCCTGGCCTATCTGGACCGGGCCAATTATGGTTTCGCCGCAGCCTCGGGCATGGCCGCCGACCTGAACATCACGCCAGGCCTGTCGTCGCTGCTCGGTGCCCTGTTCTTCCTGGGTTACTTCTTCTTCCAGGTCCCCGGCGCGATCTATGCGCAGAAGCACAGCGTCAAGCAGTTGATCTTCGTCAGCCTGATCCTCTGGGGCAGCCTGGCCACCTTGACCGGTGTCGTCTCCAGCGCCTATTGGCTGATCGTGATCCGCTTCATGCTCGGCGTGGTCGAAGCCGTGGTCATGCCCGCGATGCTGGTGTACCTGTGCCATTGGTTCACCCGCGCCGAACGCTCGCGGGCCAACACCTTCCTGATACTCGGCAACCCGGTGACGATGCTGTGGATGTCGGTGGTGTCCGGCTATCTGATCCAGCATTACAGCTGGCGCTGGATGTTCATCATCGAAGGGCTGCCCGCCGTCATCTGGGCATTCATCTGGTGGCGCCTGGCCGATGATCGCCCCGCCCAGGCGAAATGGCTGAGCCAACAGGAAAAGGACGACCTGCAGCAGGCCCTGGCCGCCGAGCAGGTGGGCATGAAGCCGGTGAAGAACTACGCCGAAGCCTTCCGTTCGGGCAAGGTCATCACCCTGTCGTTGCAGTTCTTCCTGTGGAGCGTGGGCGTGTACGGCTTCGTGCTGTGGCTGCCGTCGATTCTCAAGCAGGGCGCGCAGATGGACATGATCGAGGCCGGCTGGCTGTCCTCCCTGCCCTACCTCGCGGCGGTCATCGGCATGCTGGTGGTGAGCTGGTTTTCCGATCGTATGCAACGGCGCAAGCGCTTCGTCTGGCCGCCGCTGCTGCTGGCGGCACTGGCGTTCTACGGCTCCTACGCGCTGGGCAGCGAGCATTTCTGGGGGTCCTATGCACTGCTGGTGATCGCCGGGGCGTGCATGTACGCGCCCTATGGTCCGTTCTTTGCCATCGTGCCGGAAATCCTTCCCGCCAACGTGGCCGGCGGCGCCATGGCGCTGATCAACAGCATGGGCGCGCTGGGCTCGTTCGCCGGCTCCTACCTGGTCGGCTATCTGAACGCCAGTACCGGCAACCCAGGCGCGTCCTATCTGTTGATGAGCGGAGCGCTGCTGCTTTCGGCGCTGCTGACCATCCTGCTCAAGCCCGGAGGCTGCGATGTCGTGGTCGGCAAACCGGATGCCTCCTCGCTTGCGTCCTGCAAAAACTGACGCAGATCATGAAACTTGGTGAAATCGCGCGGTATTTGCGCCAAAGCGCACAGCTGTCATCCAGGCAGTGCTACTTTTAACACTCGACAGGCTATCCATTCGGATGGTCTGCCCTGCCACGTGCGGCGTGCAACAGGTGGGCGCGATGAACAAGATGACATTTCCAAACGCTTGCCAGGTCATGCGCTGGCACTTTCACCCCATGGGCTTCGAGGGCAGTATGGACGCGCCCAGCAGCATGGTAGCCAGGCTGTTCGACCGCAGCAGCGGCGAAACCCTGCTGGCCATCGCCGGGCTGCCCTGTGCGACGGTCATGAATGCTGCCGACGTCGAGCGCATCATCGAGGCGGTGGAAGCCGAGCTCGAGGCGTTCATCCCGCCGCTGGCGCTCAAGGCGGGCTGAGCGCGCCATTACTTCCTTATTTCGATCCGAAATGCCGGTGCAGCGTATCCAGAATGATGCGGGCGGCGTCCGGTGCGGCGTTGTCATTGAGCAACCCGTGCCAGCCGCTGCGACCGGGCAAGTGCCGAGCCCGCTGCAGGAGGGCCGGCCATTCGTCTGCCTCTGGCACGCCGGACACACCGAGCGCGACGCCCAGCCTTTCGAGCTGCAACGCCTGCAGGCGTTGCTCGTCGAACGGCCGCTGCTCGGCGATGGCGATCAAGCGACCGCCCAGGTGTGCGACCTCGGCGACCACATTGTCACCGGCACTGCCCACCACGATCTCGGCGCGCAGCAGTTCCGGCAAGGGGTCGGCGAGTTGCCCCAGCAGTGTCAGGTTTGCCGGCAACGGCAGGTCACTGGCGGGCAACGGTCCGGCCACCCGAAACCGATCATCGGGACAGCGTCTGGCAATGGCAATCAGCGAATCCACGGTAAATGCCGTGCCTCCCTGTCCAGTGATCACCAGCACCGCCCCATGCTCCGGCTCGACCTGCACGCTGCTGCGTTCGCTGTAACGGGACACCCAACCGCAGTGATCGGTCTTGGCCAGCACCCAATCGGGCATCTGGCTGCACTCCATCGAGGCCGGGTATGGCGCGAGCAAGCGCGAGGCCGATGCATAGGCCTGCAGATGAGCCGGATCAGTACGCTCGCCGTGTTGGCGCATGTACACGCACGGTACGCCGAGAAGACGCGCCAGCATCGCCACTTCCACGGATACATCGACCACCAGCAGACACGGCCAGGCGCTACGCATCCAGTCAGCCAGAAGCCCCATGCGTTCGCGCAGCCCGTCCACGGCCAAGGGCGCATAATGCAGCGCGGGAAAGCTCTCCACGTGCATACCGGGCGCAGTGTCGCCGGGCAAATGCAGGGCCTTGATCGTCGAGGGGTAGTCGGCTTCGGGCAACCGCGAGCCGATCAGCGTGACGTCGCAGTCCATGTGCCTGGCGATGGCCAGAGCACGCATGCCATGGCCGGAACCGTGGTGATGCACGTAGTAGCCAACCTGCGCGCGCTCAGGCACCGGCGACGGCCACCTGCCGTAGCAGCGTGTCGTAGCGATCGAGCATGACCTCGTGGCTCCACTGGCTCTCGGCGTGCAGCCGGCAGGCCAGGCGTGACTTGCGCCGGGCCAGGCGCAGCGCCTGAGCCAAGCCTTCGACATCCCCGCCTGCAGCCAGCGCACCGGTAGCGTCGGTCAGCAGATCACCTACCGCGCCACGGGCGAAGGCCGCCACAGGCGTGCCGCAGGCCAGCGCTTCTGCCACGACCAGGCCGAAGGGCTCTTCCCAGCAGGGCGTGACCAAGGCGGCGGATGCGCTGGCCAGCTCGATGGCCAGTTCGTCACGGCCCAAGTGGCCAAGGTACTGGCACTGGTCACTCAAGCGCGGCTGGATCTGCTCTTTGAAGTAGCGCGGGTCGACCGCCTGACCGGCCAGGCGCAGCGGCACCCCGGCCAGTTTCGCGGCGTCCATGGCCAGGTGCGCGCCTTTGTCGGGCACCAGCCGACCGAACCAGATGGCATGCTCCAGCGGTGCCGCGCGCGGCGACCACAGCTGCAGGTCGATGCCGTTGGGGATGATATGGCACTCGGGAATGACGTCTTTCCACTGCCGCGCATTGGCTTCGGAGATGGTCGCGAAGTGCCCGGCGCGGCGCTCGCCGCTGTAAGCGTTGATCAATTCGAAGAACGGCGGGGTGTGCAGCACCGTCAGCATCGGCGTGCGAATCATCGAGGCCATGGTCGCAGGCACATAGTGCAGGCTGTTGTTGAAGATGACGTCGAAGCGGCGGTCGTCGATGTTCTGCATCGCCTTGAGGTAGGCGTGATGCTCCTCGATGTATTCGGAGCTCAGGCAGGCCCGCCGGCCATCTTTGTAAGTGGTGTCATCCCACACCGGCACGATGTTGAGCGCCGGATCGCTGGACGAACTGGCGAACAGCGTGACCTCATGGCCGCGCTGCATCAGCCCGCTCGTGACGTCGTGAGTGAACGCTTCCAGGCCGCCGGCGAACGGTTGGCGAATGGGGTGTTTGATGTGCGTCAGCACACCGATGCGCAACGGGCGGGCGGAAGATGAAGACATCGGGGATGTTCCTGGCACGGATTGCAGCTTTGAGGCTGCAGCGCAGGAATGGTTGCATAAAGTAGCAACGGGACACCGCGGCGCCCGTTTCGCGGCCTCAGGCCGCTCCTACCGATGACCCCGTACCCGTAGGAGCGGTCAGCGGCCGCGAAAAGCACACCGCAGAGTGTATGACACACCGCAGCGCCTGGTTCGCGGCCAAGGACCGCTCCTACACAGGTTCTAACCTGCCGTATCAGGCCTTGAGGGTAGCCATGTCGATCACGAAGCGGTACTTCACGTCACCGGCGTGCATGCGTTCGAACGCCTCGTTGATGTTCTTGATGTCCAGCATCTCGATATCGCAGGTGATGTCGTGCTCGGCGCAGAAATCCAGCACCTCCTGGGTTTCCTTGATACCGCCGATCAGCGAACCGGCGAGCACGCGGCGCTTGAGCACCAGGTTGGCCGCATGCAGGGCAGGATCTACCGGCTGAATCAGCCCGACCAGAATGTGCACACCGTCGAAACGCAGGGTTTCCAGGTAGGGGTTCAGGTCGTGAGGCACCGGAATGGTGTCGAGCAGGAAGTCGAAGGTCTCGGCGGCGGCCTTCATCTGCTCGGCATCGGTCGATACGATCACATGGTCCGCACCCTGGCGACGGCCTTCGGCAGCCTTGCTCGCCGAACGGGTGAACAGCGTCACTTCGGCGCCCAGCGCCTTGGCGAACTTGATGCCCATGTGGCCCAGGCCACCCATGCCCAGAATGCCAACCTTGTCACCCGGCTTGACGCCGTAATGCTTGAGCGGCGAGTAGGTGGTGATGCCGGCGCACAGGATCGGCGCGGCGTTGGCCGGGTCGAGGCCGTCGGGAATGCGTACCACGAAATTCTCGCTGACCACGATGCTGTCGGAATACCCGCCCATGGTGTTGCTGCCATCGACGCGATCAGGCGTGGCGTAGGTCATGGTCGGGCCTTCCAGGCAGTACTGCTCGAGGTCCGCGTGGCAGGCGTCGCAATGCTGGCAGGAGTCGACCATGCAGCCCACACCGACGCGGTCACCCACGGCATACTTCTGCACCTGGGCGCCGACGGCAACCACGCGGCCAACGATTTCGTGGCCCGGTACCAGTGGGTACACCGCAATGCCCCAATCGTTGCGAGCCTGGTGCAGGTCGGAGTGGCACACGCCGCAATACTGGATTTCGATGCTGACGTCGTCAGGGCGCAAGGCGCGACGTTCGAAGCTCAAGGGTGCCAGGGGCGTGGTGGGCGAAAGCGCGGCGTAGCCGAGTGCCTTGGACATGGTAAACCTCTCGAAACGAAAATGATCAGGCCCCGATTGTGGCTTTCCCGCGCGCCCGAGGCCATGTCCGATCCTGCGCGATGAATGCCCATTCCTCCGAGCACCCCGCAAACGGGGCCCGAACGTGCGATCATCCGGAACTGATTTCATGCCTGATCCGTGGTATCCCATGAGCCTGACCAAACACCTCGACGCCAACGCCCGACTGGTACAGCTGATCCACCCGCTGGCCATTGCCGATGACTGGATCCCGACCTCTATCGACGGTTTGCGCATCGTCTCGTGTCGCAGCCACGTGGCGCGTACCGCGCAGATCTATGAACCCAGCCTGATGGTGATCGCGCAAGGCAGCAAACTGGCGTACCTGGGCGAGCGCACCTTGGAATACGGCGCCGGCCATTACCTGATCCAGGCCCTGCCGGTGCCCTTCGAATGCGAAACCTTCGCCAGCGAACAATTGCCTCTATTGGGCGTGTCGATACCGATCGACCGCACATTGCTGGGCGAATTGGTGCTGGCCATGGAGCCCGGACCGAGCCAGGCGCAGACCACCGAGTCGATGACCGCGGTACCACTGGACGACCCCATGCGCGGGGCCGTGGAACGGCTGCTGCAGTGTCTGCACGATCCGCAGGACCGCCTGGCAATGGGTCAGGCGCGTTTGCGCGAGGTGCTTTACACCGCACTGCGCGGGCCCAACGGGCATGTGTTGCGCGCCCTCGTGGAACAGCAAGGCCAATTCGCCCGTATCGCCGGTGCACTGTCCTGGCTGCACGCGAATTACGAGCAGCCGCTGCAGGTCGATGATCTGGCGCGACGGGCGAACATGAGTGCATCGACGTTCCACGAGCATTTCAAGCGCAACACCCTTGCCTCCCCCGTGCAGTACATCAAGCGCCTGCGCCTGCTCAAGGCCCGTGCGCTGCTGGTAGCGGACGCAATGAACGTCAACCAGGTTGCGTTGCGCGTGGGTTATCAGAGCAGCTCGCAGTTCAGTCGGGAATACAAACGCCTGTTCAACCACAGCCCTGGCCAGGAACGCGACCTGCGCTGAATTCCAGCGCGGCATCATGTACAGCACCACCCCTGTAGCACCGGCGCAAGCCGCGTCCGGCTTCACCGCGTGGCATCAGGCACGCCGCACCCACCGCCGACGCTACAGAAGCGCCGCGATCCCCTGTAGCAGCGGTGCAAGCCGCGTCCGGCATCACCGCGTGGCATCAGACACACCGCTCCCACCGCCGACGCTACAGAAGCGCCGCGATCCCCTGTAGCAGCGGCGCAAGCCGCGTCCGGCATCACCGCGTGGCATCAGGCATTCCGCCGTCAGGTTTCGCGCACGACCAGTTCGAAGCCCAAGTCGATTGCCTGGGCGCTGTCACTCTTGCCAGCCATGCTGTCCAGTAACATCTGCGCCGCCTTGCGGCCGATCTCGGCGCGCGGGGTACGGATCGAGGTCAGGCGCGGTACCAGATGCGCCGAACCCGGCAGATCGTTGAAGCCCACCATGCCCACTCGTCCCGGAATGGCGATGCCCAGGCGCTGGGCCTCGTAGATGGCGCCCTGGGCCAGGTCGTCGTTGCAGAAGAACACCCCGTCGACATCTGGATGACGCTGCATCAAATCAGCGAACAACTCCCCGCCCAGGCCGATTGACGAAGGCTGCGGGCACAGCACCTCGAGTTGGGGATCATGCACCCCCGCCCTCACCAGCGCCGCCCTGAACCCCTCGGCGCGCTGCATCACGCGGGGGTCGAGCTGCGCGGCGACGTACCCCAGGCGTCGGCGACCGGCGTCCAGCAGATGCTGGGCCGCCACGCTCCCAGCCTGCTCCTGAGAGAAGCCGACACAGGCGCGCCCGCCGCCGGCGCCCAACTCCATCATGTGCACGCACGGCACGCCGCTGTTGTGCAGCATGGCCTGCGAGCGTTCGCTGCGGCTCATGCCAGTCAGCAGGATGCCGCCCGGCTTGTAGGCCAGGTAATTGCGAATCAGGTTTTCTTCTTCGTCGACATCGTAGTGGTAGTTACCGATCAGCACTTCCAGCCCGCGCGGACGCATCACTTCGTGGATGGCCTCCAGCGTGTCGATGAACAAATGGTTGGACAGCGAGGGAATGAGCACCACCACCGACTGGCTCTGCGCCGAGGCCAAGGCGCGTGCGGCCGGGTTGACTACATAACCCAGGGTCTGCGCGGCCTCCAGCACCTTGCTGGCCAACTGCGGAGCGACTGTGGACACTCCGCGCAGTGCGCGCGAAGCCGTGATAGGGGAAACACCTGAAAGTTTGGCAACTTCGGCCAGGGTCGGCAGGCCAGTTGCGCGTGAACCGATTCGCGCCATGATTCTTGTTGTTATCTACTTGCAATGAAAAAGAGTTGAGGTAAGGTAGCGCTGTCTCGAATCCAGAGCAATAATGATTTGTGCCTTGCTATTACCGCAGGCTGCACCAGACTGCTTTGACAAGATCAATAAGATGAGGGCGCCGTATCCACGAACGGCCGGCCCAGCAGGAGTGACTAGATGAATGCCCCTCTGAACGCTTTGGTGGTGATGGGAGTCTCCGGCTGCGGCAAGAGCAGCGTCGGCGCCGCCATCGTTGGCCGCAGCGGCGGCCGCCTGATCGAAGGCGACAGCTTTCATCCCGAAGCCAACATCGCCAAGATGAGCGCCGGCCACCCCCTTGACGACAATGACCGCGCCGGTTGGCTGGTACGCCTGGGCGAGGAAATGCGTGCCTGCATCGAGTCCGGGCAACGCCCTGTGCTGACCTGCTCGGCGCTCAAGCTCAAGTATCGCAAGACCCTGCGCGACGCTGTGCCCGGCCTGGGCTTCGTCTTTCTCGAATTGACCCGCGAAGAAGCCGCCAACCGCGTTGCCCATCGGCCCGGCCATTTCATGCCGGCCAGCCTGATCGACAGCCAATTCGCTGCCCTGGAAGCGCCGACCGGCGAACCACTGACCTTGGACCTGGATGCGACCACTCCCATCGTGGAGCTGGCGCAGCAGGTGGAACATTGGCTGGTCGAGCATGGCGCTTCCACGCTGGCTTGATCGGTACTCGAAGACAGCGCTGTCTGGGCATTCCGCGCAGCAGTGCCTGATGTCCCCAACCACAACCGTTGCGCCCACAACAACGACAACACGAGGCAAACCTTTATGTTTGGCTTAGCTCACGACACTTACTTGCTGCTCGATGCACTGGTCACCATCATTGGTCTGATCGTGCTTATCACCCAGTTCAAGGTCCACCCTTTCGTCGCACTCACCATCGCAGCGATCTTCCTCGGCCTGACGTCCGGCTTGCCGGTCGTCAAAGTCATGAAGTCGTTTCAGGACGGCTTTGGCGGGGTTCTTGGATTTGTCGGCATCATCCTTGCGCTGGGCACCATGCTCGGCAAACTGATGGCCGATTCGGGCGGCGCCGACCAGATCGCGCAAACCCTGATCCGCAAGTTCGGGGTCAAGCGCATTCACTGGGCGATGATGTTCTCCGCGTTCCTGGTGGGCATCCCGCTGTTCTTCGAGATCGGCTTCGTGCTGCTGATCCCGTTGGTGTTCATCGTCGCCCGCCGTTCCGGCGTGTCGCTGGTGAAGATCGGCATTCCGCTGCTTGCCGGTCTCTCGGTAGTGCACGGTCTGGTGCCGCCGCATCCTGGCCCGCTGTTGGCCATCGGCATCTTCAACGCCGATATCGGCAAGACCATTCTCTACGGTCTGATCGTCGGCCTGCCTACTGCAATGATCGCCGGCCCGATCTTCGGCTCGTTCATCTCCAAGTACATTCCGGGCAATCCCTCCAAGGAGCTGATGGACCAGATCGCCAAGGAGTCGGACAACCAGAACCTGCCCAGCTTCGCGGTGACCCTGATCACCATCCTGCTGCCTGTGTTCCTGATGATGCTCAAGACCTTCGCCGACGTGGCCCTGCCAGCGGAGAACCTGTTCCGCCAGTGGATGGACTTCATCGGCCACCCGATCACCGCACTGCTCGCGGCCCTGTTGCTGGCCTTCTACACCTTTGGTGTGGCGCGCGGTTTCGACCGCTCGAAGATCATGAAGCTGCTGGACCAGAGCCTGGCGCCTACCGCTGCCATCGTGCTGATCGTCGGCGCTGGCGGTGGTTTCAAGCAGATGCTGGTGGATACCGGTGTGGGCAACATCATTGGCCAGATGGCCGTACAGGCCGAGGTCAACCCGATTCTGCTGGCGTGGCTGGTGGCTGCGGTGATTCGCGTCGCTACAGGTTCGGCAACGGTCGCGACCATCACCGGTGCCGGTATCGTCGCCCCGGTCATCGGCATGATGCCCGGCGTCAACCGTGAGCTGCTGGTACTGGCCACCGGCGCCGGCTCGGTGATCCTGTCGCACGTCAACGATGCGGGTTTCTGGCTGGTCAAGCAGTACTTCAACATGACCGTGACCGAAACCCTGAAGACCTGGACCGTGATGGAAACCATCCTGTCCGTCGTCGGCCTGATCTTCATCCTGCTGTTGTCGATGGTGGTCTGAGCCCGACCGTTGCTGCGGTAGCGCCTGATTCGCGGCCGATGACCGCTCCTACAGATGTGCATTCCCCTGTAGGAGCGGTCATCGGCCGCGAAAGCCGCTCCGCAAATCAGCGCCGCTTCAAGCGATCGATGATCACCGCGATCAGCAGGATCGTCCCGCGAATCACGTATTGATAGAACGTGTCGATGTTCTTCAGGTTCATCGCGTTCTCGATGATCGCAAGAATCAACACCCCGGCGATCACGTGGCGAATCATGCCGATGCCCCCGGCCAGTGACACCCCGCCCAGCACACACGCCGATATCACCGTCAATTCGAAGCCCTGGCCGATCATCGGCTGACCCGAGGTCATCCGTGACGCCAGCACTACACCGGCCAGCGCCCCGATCACTCCGTGCACGGCAAAGATGATGATCTTGGTGCGATCCACGTGCACGCCCGCCAGCAGCGCCGCTTCCTGGTTGCCACCGATGGCCATGGTGTTGCGCCCATAGGTGGTGTAGTTGAGCAACCAACCGAAAAAGATGAAGCAGACGATGGTGATCAGGATCGGCACCGGCACGCCCATCAACTGGCCATTGCCGAAGATGAAGAAGTCCTCCTGCATGACCCCGACGGCCTTGCCGTTGGAAAAGATATAGGCCAGTCCGCGCACGATCTGCATCGTCGCCAGGGTCGCGATCAAGGCATTGATGCGCAACTTGGCGATGACGATGCCGTTGATCAAGCCAACGACAAGGCCCATCAGCAAGGCCGCACCCACGCCCAGCAACACGCTTTCGGTGTCGCGCATCACCACCGCCGCAATCACCCCGGCGCATGCAATCACCGAACCCACGGACAGGTCGAAATGCCCGGACGCCAGGCAGTAGAGCATGGTGCAGGCCGCAATGCCGGTGGTTGAAATGGCCAGACCGAGCCCGCGCATGTTCAATGGCGAGAGAAAGTTGTCGATGAACATCGTGCACAGCACGAAGATCGCCAGCGCGGCGAGCAGCATCACCCACTCGTCAAGAAAGCGGCGCAGGTTGAGGCCCTGGCGGGGCGCCGGCAGCGTGTTTTGCGTAGACATAAGCACCTCTGTTGTTATTGTTCAGCCGCGAGTGCGCGGCAGTGCCAATTGCAGCAACCTGGATTCCTGCGCCTGTTCGCGCAGCACTTCGCCGGTCAACGCACCTTCGCTCATGACCAGGATTCGATCGCTGATGCCGATCACTTCCATCAGGTCGCTGGACACCACGATCACCGCGATACCATCGGCGGCCAGGCCATGAATGATCTGGTAGATCTCGGCCTTGGCACCGATGTCGATGCCGCGAGTGGGTTCGTCGAGCAATAGCACCTTCATCGGCATCGACAGCCAGCGACCAAGGATGGCCTTTTGCTGATTGCCGCCCGAGAGGTACATGATCGGCTGCTCGGCGGACGGGGTTTTGATGTTCAGCGCCTTGATCTGGCGCGCGGCGTTGTCCTTTTCCCACGCGCCCTGCACCAGGCACCCCAGGGTGAGGTGGCGGTCGCGCGCACCGATGTTGATGTTTTCGGCCACGCTGGCCAGGGGCACGATGCCTTCCTTCTTGCGGTCCTCCGGGCACAGCAGAATGCCAGCGGCGATGGCATCGCGCGGATTGGCCAGGGTCAGCGTGCGTCCCTCCAGAGTCAGGCTGCCCGCCTTGCTCGTCGCCAATCCCGACAGCAGGCGCAACAGCTCGGTGCGACCTGCGCCCACCAGGCCGAAGAAGCCCAGCACTTCACCCTTGGCGACGCTGAAACTGACCGGCTCGTGCAGCCCCGGTCCGAGCAGCCCGTCCACCCGTAGCGCCTCGCCCTGCTGGGGGCGCGGACGATAGTTATAGATATCCTGGATGTCACGACCGACCATGCAGGTCACTAGTTGGTCGTGGGTCAACTCGGCCATGTCGTCGAAAGTGCGCACGTAGCGGCCGTCCTTGAACACCGTGACGGCGTCGCAGATGCGGAATATCTCCTCCATGCGGTGGGAGACATAGAGGACCACCCTGCCCTCGTCGCGCAGCTTGGCAATGATCGTCATCAGCCGGTCGATTTCGCGAGCCGACAAGCTGCTGGTCGGCTCGTCGAAGGCAATCACATGGGCATTGCGCGACATCGCCTTGGCGATCTCGACCAACTGCCGCTGGCCCAGGGACAGGCTACCCAGGCGCTGACGCGGATCGATCTCGTCGGCCAGACCGGCCAGCAGTTCTGCGGCCCGGCGCAGCATGGCGCCGCGATCGATCAGGCCGAACCGCGCTGGCATGTGGCCCAGCAGCAGGTTCTCGGCCACACTCATTTCCGGCACCAGGTGCAGTTCTTGGTGAATCACTGCCACGCCGCTGCCGATGCTCTCGGCGGCGGACTTGAACACCAGGGTCTGCGCACCGATCTGCAGGCTGCCCGTGCTGGGCTGGTAGGCACCACCGAGGATCTTCAACAGGGTGGACTTGCCGGCACCGTTTTCGCCCATCAGGGCATGCACGCTGCCCGGGCGAACTTCGAAGCTGATGTCCGACAACGCGCGCACGCCCGGAAAATTCTTGCCGATACCGTTGAAACGCAATGACTCTACACGCATGGATACAACTCCAGAGCAGGCATCACGGCAGGCCGTGAAGAATCAGCCTCTGCCGGGGCAGAGGCCATCGGTCAGATCAGTTCCACAAACCGATCTTTTCCAGTTCCTGCTTGAAGTTCTCGCGGGTGATCAGGGTCACGTCATCCATGGCGGTGTACTTGGGCGGCTCTTTGCCGGTGGTGACCCACTCGAACATCATGCTTGCCGTGTTGTAGCCCTCGGTATGGGGGCTGGGCAGCATGGAGCCGAAGAAGCCGCTGTTGGCTTTCTTCAGCTCACCAATGGCATCGGTACCGTTGATGCCGATGCCGATCACATTGGCTGCGGCGAATCCGGCACTCTCGGTGGCGCGCACGCCACCCAATACGGTGTTGTCGTTCATGCCGCCGATGATCAGGTTCTTGGCACCTGACGGCAGCTTGACCAGCGTGGAGTTGGTGGCGTCCATGCTGCCGGGAACGTCGAGGGTCTTCTGCGCGGCGAACAGAATGTGCTCGGTGGGCAAGCCCGCCGCCTTCAGCTCCTTGACCGAGCCGTCAGTGCGCTTCTTGCCGGTGTCCAGCTCGTTGTAGGTATTGATGATGGCGTAGGTGTCTTTCCAGTCCCAGCCACGCTTCTTGGCTTCGCCGGCCATGGCCATGCCCTGCTTCTCGCCCACTTCGAAGGCGGCCATACCCAGGTACGGTACGTCCTCCATGAAGTTGCCCTTGGCATCGACGAAGCGATCGTCGACGGCCATCACTTTCATGTCATTGAGTTTGGCCTTGGCCACGATGGCCGGACCCAGCGCGACGTCCGGGGGGCAGATGACGAAGCCCTTGACGCCATTGGCGGCCAGGCTGTCGATTGCGGAGAGGGTTTTCTCACCGTCAGGCACGGCGATCTTGATGACCTTGAAGCCTTTGTCCCGGCCGGCCTTTTCGGCAAAAGCCCACTCGGTCTGGAACCAGGGCTCTTCAGCCTGCTTGACCAGAAAACCGATCTTGACCTCTTCGGCCCAGGAAGCCGATGAGCCTGCAAACATCGCGGCGGTCAGGGCGGCACAGCACAGGGAACGGATCCCATGACGACTCAGCATAGCTAACTCCTTATTTTTATTGAATAGCTACAGCGTCCAGCAACATCAATGAATAGTCATACCATATATCCGGATAGGCATTTGTAACGTAACGTCACGCACACGTTGCCGAAGGCTTGCAGGCGGATATCTTGCCGTCAGCGAGGCGGAGGCCGGGCTGGCAAATAGTATTACCATTTATTGAAGCGGTCGTCGAATTTCAGCTATACCTGCCATTGCAGCCATCACTGGAGCCAGGTTGTCCAACCTCGGCATTCAGCCCATTCCTATAAAAACATACGGAACGCCTTACATGCCCATTCATCAAAAACTGCTCGGCGCTATTGGATTGACCCTCATGACTGTTTCCATCTCTGCCCATGCGGCAGGCTTGACTTCGACCCGCGAAAGCTTCGGCGCGCTGCCCGATGGCACGCCGCTGGAAAAGATCACCTTGAGCAACAGCCACGGTATGAAAGCCAGCATCATCACCTACGGCGCGACCCTGCAGGCCCTGCAGGTGCCCGACAAGAAAGGCCAGGTGGCGGATGTGGTGCTGGGCTTCGATGACGTGCAGGGCTACCAGGCCAATCCCACCGTGTATTTCGGCGCGACCATCGGGCGCTTCGGCAACCGTCTGGCCGGGGGAAAGTTCAGCCTGGACGGGCAGACCTATTCGGTACCGCTCAATGACAAGAGCAATGCCTTGCACGGCGGCACCCAAGGGTTCGACAAACACGTGTGGGCGGTCAAGGCCACGCAAGATGCCGACCAGGTCGCGGCCACCTTCACCTATCGCTCGCCCGATGGCGAAATGGGCATTCCCGGCACTCTGTCGACCGAGGTCACCTACAGCCTGAACGAGCGCAACGAGCTGCGCGTGCAGTACAAGGCCACCACCGACAAACCGACCGTACTCAACCTGACCAACCACAGTTATTTCAATCTGGCCGGTGCTGGCAGTGGCGATGTGCTGAAGCAGGTGGCTACCTTGCATGCGAGCCGCTATACGCCGGTGACGGCGAAGTTGATCCCGACCGGCGAGTTGGCGCCTGTGAAAGGTACGCCGATGGATTTCCTCGCGCCTACCGCCATCGGCAAGCACATCGGCGCCAAGCATGAACAACTGGCATTCGCCGAGCCGAAACAAGGGGGCTTCGATTTCAATTGGGTGCTCGACAGCGCAGGCGACTTGAAACGCGAGGCGGCCAAAGTGACCGACCCGGTCTCGGGGCGTACCTTGACGCTGTACACCACCGAGCCGGGCGTGCAGTTCTACACCAGCAACTTCCTCGACGGCACCGTTCGCGGCAAGGGTGGCAAGGTTTATCCGCACTGGGGTGCCTTCACCCTGGAAACCCAGCACTTCCCCGATGCCCCCAACCAGCCCAAGTTCGCCAGCACCCGCCTCGATCCGAGCCAGACCTACACCCACACCACAGTGTTTGCCTTCTCGGCGCAGTGATTCGGCCTGACGGACCGCGGCGCCTGTTTCGCGGCCGCGGACCGCTCCTACATGAGGTGGGCGGTGCCTGTGGGAGCGGTCATCGGCCGCGAAAGGTTGACTGCGGTGTACCTGACGCAACGCAGCGCCCGTTTCGCGGCCCCGGACCGCTCCTACAGGGAATCGGCGATGGCTTGCGATAGCCGCCACCTGTGGGAGCGGTCATCGGCCGCGAAAGGTTGACTGCGGTGTGCCTGACGGAACGCTCCTACGGATATCGGGCATGGGCCCTAGGCAAAAAAAAAGCCACCGCACTGACGTGCGGTGGCTGAAAATCTAACCAAAGAGAGTTGAAGCAGAGCACTTGGCCAGTCGCTATGCGGGGAAGAATCAGCGCCTGGCCTTGTATTCAATCTTCGAAATCAAAGATACCAGCCGAATCGAGGCGCCACTATTGCGTTCGTCAATAGTCATTATCGACACATGAAACGTGCCGCAGGCCCCGAACGGTGAGCAACCGCGTGCGCACTTCACGCCTCATAACGTACACTCGGTTTCGTTAACATCTTGATACGTATGCGCTGATCGCGCGACCCATTGACTGGCACAAGAACGTCGACCTTGAAACGCAACTCCACCGCCATTTTCTCCCAGCCCGGCTTTAGTGCCTTTCTCATGGTACGTCTTGCGGCCATGTTCGCCATGCAGATCCAGGCCATCGTCGTCGCCTGGCACATGTACGACATGACCCGCCATCCATTGACTCTGGCCTACGTCGGCCTGGCCCAGTTCATCCCGATGGTACTGTTGCTGCTGCCAGCCGGGGATCTGCTGGATCGCTTCGACCGGCGGCGGATCCTGCAGATCAGCTGGAGCGTGTCGGTGCTTTCCTCCGCCGCACTGCTATGGCTGGCGCTGAATGAAACCGTCGACACCTGGCCCTACTACGTCGCGCTGTTCGTGTTCGGCTGTACCCGCGCGTTCACCGGGCCTGCCGTGCAGAGCCTGCTGCCGCAGATCGTTGCGCGCGAGCACCTGGCCCAGGCCATTGCCACCAACAGCATGATCATGAAAGTGGCGGTAATTGCCGGCCCCCTGCTGGGCGGGCTGCTGTATGCCGCCATTGGTGGCTGGACATTCGGCATCTGCCTGCTGGGCTTTGCGTTGGGTGTGTTGCTGCTGCAGTGGGTGCCCAGCGTACGCATCGTACGCCCGGTAGACGACCAGACCACTGCAGTGAGTCGCTTTACCGCCGGCATCCGCTTCATCACCTCGCGACCGATCATCCTGGGCGCGATATCCCTGGACCTGTTCGCGGTGCTGCTAGGTGGCGTAGTGGCGCTGCTGCCGATCTATGCTGCGGAAATCCTTCATGTCGGCCCTGCCGGGCTGGGCCTGCTGCGCAGTGCCATCGCGCTGGGTGAGCTGGGCATGGGCTTCTATCTGAGCATCCGCCCGCTCAACGCGCAGATGGGCCAGCGCATGTTCCTCGCGGTGGCGGTGTTCGGCGTGGCCAATCTGGTGTTTGCCTTGTCCACCTGGTTCTGGGTGTCGTGCGCGGCGCTGTTCATCGCGGGGGCAGCGGACATGATCAGTGTGTACATTCGCTCTTCGCTGATCCAGTTCGCCACGCCCGACGACATGCGTGGGCGGGTCAGCGCAGTGAACATGCTGTTCATCGGATCTTCGAACGAGCTGGGGGAATTCCGCGCGGGAGTCAGCGCAACGGCGCTGGGCACGGTACCGGCAGCGTTGTTCGGCGCTGTCAGCACACTGGTCATCGTGGCGATGTGGACCCGACTGTTCAGACCGTTGTGGACCATCGAGAACAACGAGCAGGCACTGCCCCAGCGCCAGAAGGACCCGGCCTGATCACGACCGGGTAGCACCGCGCGGAGCATGTCGGCAGAACCACTCCTGGTTGCCTTTGAGCTCGGCACGCAGCTGCGCCACCAGTTCGGCTATCGCCCGACTGCTGGACAGCGGCTGGGTATCGACACCTACCATCAACAGGTCGACTTGACCGCTGGCCGGATCGGACACCTCGACCGTCATGGTGCCCCCCGGATTCAACGTGCAGTGGCACTTGAGGGGCGCGAAGCTGGCTTCGACGATGCGGCGCATTTCAGTGGTGGGAATCATCTAGAGCTTCTCCTGGCGATGTCATGGCTGGAGACGTGTCGCAGCGTGGGTGCACGGCCGCTCGGCAGCGGCGGCGCGCTCACGCTTTCAGCGTATTGCGGCAGGCAGGCTCCGAGGGCTGCCTGCACAAGGCTACCAGACTCAGTCCTTGCTGCCATAGGGCGGATATTTATCTGCGCCGCCGGTCTGTTCGGACGCGTCGCTTTCGGGCTTCTTGGCCGGCTTGGGCGGATCGATCTGCGGGTCAGCGAGATCAGGGGAATCCGGATCGAACCCCAGGTCGTTATCAGGCTTGGTATCGTTGCTCATAACTGCTCCAGTCTTGGATGTGGGCCATTGCTGCGTTAGCGGTCGTCCAGCCTCAGGCCACGCCTGGCGGGATGCCATCCTTGTTGAAATCCTTCAGCCGTTCCTTCTCTTCAGGAGTGGAATGGGCGGGCGTCTGGTCCTCGGTGTCTTCGGCGGGCGGTTGCTTGTCATCGGCCATGATCGGTTCCTTTCAATGAGGGTCTCTACACTGTGAGCCTGCAGACCGATCCGGGGTTCCGTGCAATCGACCAGGCCGCTGTCGTCATGGCCGATACACCGCGTCGCTCCTTTCGTGGCCGATGACCGCTCCTACGGTGGCATGAAACTTTCGTCAGCTCTGGGCACTCAATGTGCAGCCGCGCTCGCATGGCTGCTGGCGGTCCGACTGACAATCCCGAGGAATACACGATGATCGCTCGCTGGCGCTGGGCCCTGGGTCAGATGACCAAACGCTTGTGGTTCCGCGCAAGCCTGTTCTCCCTGACCGGCATCGCCACGGCACTGGTCGCCATCGTCTTCAAGGACTTCGTACCCGCCGACCTGCCTACGCGGATCGGCGCCGACTCGGTCGACAAGATCCTGGCCATCATCGCCTCGAGCATGCTCGCGGTGACCACCTTCTCGCTCAGCACCATGGTCAGTGCCTACAGCGCTGCCAGCAGCGGCGTGACGCCCCGTGCCACATCGTTGGTGATGGAGGACACCACCACGCAGAACGCCCTGGCAACCTTCATCGGTTCGTTCCTCTTCAGCCTGGTCGGGATCATTGCCCTGAGCACCGGCGCCTACGGCGCTCAAGGGCGGGTGGTGCTGTTCGCGGTGACCATCGTCATGATCATCCTGATTGTCTACACGCTGTTGCGCTGGATCGACCACCTGTCCAAGCTAGGCCGGGTCGGCGAAACCATCGACCGCGTCGAGGCCGCGGCGCTGCAATCTCTGAAGAACCGCGCGCAATGGCCGCACATGGGCGCGGCGCCCTACCCGGTCGATCTGATTGCCCCGGCAACGGCCCGCGCCGTGCGCAGCGATGAGACCGGTTATGTACAGCATATCGACATCGCAGCCCTAGGCACCCTGGGCGAGAAACACGGGCTACAGATCTACATCAGCATACTGCCCGGCGCGTTTCTGCACCTCGGCGCGCCCATGGCTTGGTTCACCGAGGACAGCGCGAGCCACGCTCCCACGCCCAAAGAAGTGGACCATGATGCCTTGGCGGTAGACATTCGCGCTGCCGTCACTGTCGGCCTGCGCCGGAGCTTCGAACAGGACCCGCGGTTCGGCATTTCGGTCCTGGCGGAAATCGCCTCGCGCGCCCTCTCACCGGCCACCAACGACTCAGGCACGGTGATCGACGTCATCGGCCGCGGGGTCCGTTGTTTCACCGCTTGGCACGTGGAAAGCACTGCCGAGGCTACCTCCCAAGCCATTGATCCCCATTGCCGCCGAGTCCATGTCCGAGGCCTGCAACTGGCCGATCTGTTCGACGACTTCTTCACGCTGGTGGCACGCGACGGTGCCGGATTGCTCGAGGTCGACATCCGCATGATCAAAGCCCTCATCAGCCTGCACGACATCAGCCCGGAAACTTTCGGCCCACAATGCCGGTTGCATGCGAGACGGCTAATCCAACGGGCGGACGCCGTGCTTGCACTGGATGAAGACAAACAACGCCTGACCACTTTGGCTGCGCCCCTGCTTTCATGACCGCCGCTGGAATGATCACCACGCCACGCTGAGCCCCGTTCAGCCAATGACCTGAACTTGTGCCCCTTCGGACCGGCCAGAGTTGACACTGCACTTGCAGGCAATCACCGCTCAAACGGAAATCGATGATGAAGATAGCGTGTCTGGCCTGGGGATCACTGGTATGGAAGCCGGATCAATTGCCGGTGTGCAGTCCCTGGCATGTGGACGGACCCGAGTTTCCCGTAGAACTCTGCCGGGTAGGCGACGGTGGTGAGCTGGCTACGGCGATCTGCATGAACGCACCTGTCAGCCCTGCCCTTTGGGCGCTACTGGACAGCCACGCACTGGAGGAGGCGTGTGACGCATTGCGTGAGCGCGAGCAGATCCCTCGGTCGCGCCAGGACGGCATCGGCAGCTTCATCCGCAGCCAGAGAGATACCGGGATCATCGCCCGGTGGGCGCACGACAGGCAATTGGACGCAGTGATCTGGACTGCCCTGCCACCGCGGTTCGGCGGCGTTGAGGCTCGCCTGCCCAGCGCCTGTGATGTCGTGGGCTACTTGCAGGGGCTGACCGGGGACGTTCGGACCCATGCACGGGAATACATCGAAAACCTGCCGCAGCAAATATGCACGCCTTACAGGCGTGTGATCCGCGATTCGCTGGGTTGGGGATAAAACGGGTTGCAACTAGAGCGCCCTGGGGGCGGCTTTCCCCGACCGTTCAGCCGACGTGACGTCTGATACCGAACGATCTGGGAAAAGCTTTGCTATCGAACAGAATCAGCGACGCAGGAAGCGGCTGACCAGTACGAAGATGGCCGCGCCGATGGCCAACGAGGCACCTGGCTTTTCCTTGACGAAGGCAGACACATTGTTCAACGCATCGCCGTAGGTCTTGGTCAGCTGGCCAGCCGCTTCACGGCCTGCGCCTTCGGCTTGCAGGGAATGGTCACCGACCAACTTGCCCACTACGCCCTGAGCCTTGCCAGCGATCTTTTCTGCTACGCCTTCGATTTGTTCGCTTTTCATGTTGTGCCTCACCTTGATCATCGTTTAGTGACAGTACTTGAAGTATGTAAGCCGAAAGCTCCGTACTTGCTGCCTGAATTTAGGGCGTTGCCGGTTGGAAATAGTTCCGATCTTATTTGCAGTGTTCATGCTCGCCATTCGGACGCTCAGGCACGATCAACCCACGGCTTCAAAGGAAGCACTGATCGACAGCGAGCGCAGATAGTCGCCGAAGCCTTCGCGGCAGCGACAGTCCAGACGAGCGCTGGTGGTTACGCAGTTGATCGAGGTCCAGGTAATGGATGCCCCGGCTTCGTTCAGATCGGCGACGAGGTGCACATCTTCATGGGCCTTGAGCGGCTTGAACCCGCCCACCCGGCGGTACGCTTGAGCGCTTACCCCCATGTTCGCGCCATGAACATGCTTGTGGCCTTCGACAGGCGTATAGAGCGAATCGTAGCGAGCGCGGACTTCTTCGGCGTGCAGCGACCAGTCGTCTATACGAACGGTTCCGCAGACGGCGTCAGTGCGAAAGCGCAGCTGGTCCACCAGCCAGGTGGGTGGTACCAATGTATCGGCGTCGGTGAACGCCAGCCAACGGGCACCTTGCTCCAGCAGCGATTCGGCCCCGGCCGCACGCGTGCGCCCGACGTTGCAGTTCGAGACGACCAGGCTTTGCACCGGATAGCGATTGACCACACGCTGGGTACCATCGGTGCATTGGTCGAGCACGATGACCACGCAGACCTCCTCGCCCGCCAGGGCCGGATGTTCACCGGCAATCAGCAACGACTCGATGCACTGGGCAACCACTGCTTCTTCATTATGCGCGGGAACGATGATTCCGATCATGGACGATACCTGTCATGGAGATGCCGGCATCCGGCGGCTGTAAGTCTCTTGACCTATCTATCGTGCGTTGGTTGCAGATAGATACGACGGGTGGTAGTTCGATAAATGTTCAGTCTGATTTGAGATTTTTCCATTACTTCCACCCGGAGCTGAGCAGCATGCACTTGCTTTGCAACCCGAAGCGAATTAATGAAAGGTACGGTGATCAACTGCAGCATGAGATTTGGCAAAGGGCATGCTGATGAAAACTCGAACAACAGGCATCGGCTACTGGCACTGGGCGTTGCTGCTGGCAGTGATCGCCTCGGGCTGGCAGCCGCTGGACCGGCAAACCTGGCTGATCGAAAACATCCTGGTACTGGTGGGTGCCCTTGCCGCCTGGTTCACCCGCCACGACTTTCAATGGAGCCGCCGGTCATGGGTGATGGTAATCGCGTTCCTCTGCCTGCATCAGGTAGGCACTCACTTCACCTATCCGCAAGTCCCTTACAACGAGTTGCTGCATCGGATCAGCGGTATCGATCTGAATGCGGCGTTTGGCTGGGAACGCAATCAATATGACCGATTCGTGCACCTTGCGTACGGCGTGTTGCTGAGCCTGCCGCTCAGAGACATTGTCGTGCAGAAGTGTAGGCTAAAGGGCGCATGGGCATCGTTGATCGCGTGGTCGCTGGTACTGTCGACCTCGATGCTCTATGAACTGATGGAGTGGGCAGGTGCGGCGTACGTGGGCGGGGGCGACTCGGCCTTCGTCGGTGCCCAGGGCGATTTCTGGGATGCCCAGAAAGACATGGCCGTGGCGGCCGCGGCTTCGCTGATGGTGCTGACATGCCGCGGCCATGCGCTGCGCGCCGGGGTTTCGGCGCTGCGCGGGCGATTGACTTCGCACTGAAGCGCAGAAGCTCAATGCATCAATACCTCAATGCATCAATACATAGCCAAGCATCTGTTTGGCCAGGCGCCACGGCTGCCAGGCCGAGAGGTGATCGAAGATCCTGCCGGAATTGCCCATCACTCCCATCACCGTCACGTAGACGACGCCTTTCCTGATCAACCTCGACATCTTTTTCTTGCTGTAACGCAACAATCAGGACACCTGCACAAGTGGGTTTCGCGACATGGCACTACTGGAACAGCGAAAACGAAAAAGCCCCGCCAATGCGGGGCTTTTCGATGTTTGGCGGGAAACCAGGGATTCGAACCCTGGGAACGCTATTAACGTTCGCCGGTTTTCAAGACCGGTGCATTCAACCACTCTGCCAATTTCCCGAATGTCTTGCTGGTTGCTTTGCGGGCGCCATAATACCGGAATGAAACACGCTGTCAAACTCTGGATAGAGCGGCTACGCAAGGGTCTGATATGATCTTTGCATCTGAACGTTTCAGACGTGTTCAATCAAAGGAGTCTCGCCATGCGCGAACAGGATTATGCAGTTAATCAAGGCTCGCAGGTGCAGCAGCTAGAAGTTAGCCGCGTCCTGCGCAACACCTACGGCTTGCTGGCACTCACCCTGGCTTTCAGTGGCGTGATGGCCTACGTCGCGCAGCAGATGCGCGTCGGCTACCCGAACATCTTCGTCGTGCTGATCGGCTTCTACGGACTGTTCTTCCTGACCAACAAGCTGCGTGATTCGGCCTGGGGCCTGGTGTCCACCTTCGCTCTCACCGGCTTCATGGGCTTCCTGCTCGGCCCTATCCTCAACCGCTACCTGGGCATGCAGGGCGGCGCCGAAGTGGTCAGCTCGGCGTTCGCCATGACGGCGCTGGTGTTCGGCGGCCTGTCGGCCTACGTGCTCATCACCCGCAAGGACATGAGCTTCCTTGGCGGCTTCATCACCGCAGGCTTCTTCGTGCTGCTGGGCGCGGTACTGGCGAGCTTCTTCTTCCAGATCGCCGGTCTGCAGTTGGCGATCAGTGCCGGTTTCGTGCTGTTCTCGTCGGTGTGCATCCTGTTCCAGACCAGCGCGATCATCCACGGTGGCGAACGCAACTACATCATGGCCACCATCAGCTTGTACGTATCGATCTACAACCTGTTCGTGAGCCTGCTGCAGCTGTTCGGCATCATGGGTCGCGACGACTGATTCACCGCTGTCGTGTAGAAGCCCGCCACGTGCGGGCTTTTTCTTGCCTGTGGTTCGGGCATTGTCGGCAGAAACCGGTTTGCCCCATGCGCGCCGCGCCGTAGAATCGCGCTCCTTTCGATTGAGCCCTCGCGCTCTTATTGCCCGAGCCTTTGCGCTCTTTCTCAGGAGCCCTTGCCATGAGCACCCCACAGCCTCCCAGCGACGAACTGATTCTGGGCCTGGAAGACCGCCCTCGGCCGCTGCTGGGCTTGCTCGCCGCGTTGCAGCACCTGCTTGCCATCATCGTACCAATCGTCACGCCCGGCCTGCTGATCTGCCAGGCACTGGGCGTCAGCGCCCGTGATACAAACATGATCGTTTCGATGTCGCTGGTCATTTCCGGCATTGCCACCTTCGTCCAGTGCCGGCGCATCGGCCCGTTCGGCGCGGGTCTGCTGATCGTGCAGGGCACCAGTTTCAATTTCGTCGGACCGCTGATTGCCGGTGGCGCACTGATGGTGCAGCAAGGCACACCAGTGGAAGCTGTGATGGCGGCGATCTTCGGCGTGGTCATCGCAGGGTCGTTCGTTGAAATCGGTATTTCGCGGATCCTGCCCTTCGTCAAACGGCTGATCACGCCGCTGGTGACGGGTATCGTCGTATTGATGATCGGCCTGACCTTGATCAAGGTCGGTCTGATCAGCATGGGCGGCGGGTTCGGCGCCATGGCCAACGGCACGTTCGCCAACGGCGAAAACCTCATGCTTTCCGGCCTGGTACTGGCGATCATCGTGGTGCTCAATCGCATTCCGGTGACCTGGATGCGCAGCGCCGCCATCGTCATTGCCCTGGCCATGGGCTACGCGCTGGCCGGTTACCTGGGTCGACTGGATTTCACCGGCATGCACCAGGCCGCCGTATTCCAGGTGCCCGTGCCGCTGCACTTCGGCCTTGGCTTCTCCTGGGCGTTGTTCATTCCGATGCTGGTCATCTACCTGGTGACTTCGCTGGAAGCGATCGGTGACGTGACCGCGACCAGCAAGGTATCGCGTCAGCCAGTAGAGGGCCCTCTGTGGATGCAGCGCATCAAGGGCGGCGTGCTGGTCAACGGCACCAACTCTCTGTTGGCCGGATTCTTCAATACCTTCCCCAGCTCCATCTTCGCGCAGAACAACGGGGTGATTCAGCTGACCGGCATCGCCAGCCGCCACATCGGCGTGTGGATCGCCGGGATGCTGATTCTGCTTGGCCTGTTCCCGACGGTTGCCGGGGTGATCCAGGCGGTGCCCGAACCGGTACTGGGTGGCGCTGCCATGGTGATGTTCGGCGCGGTGGCCGCATCGGGCATCAATATCCTTGCCAGCGTCGAGCTCGATCGCCGGGCGCTGTTGATCATCGCCGTATCGCTCGCCCTCGGCCTGGGTGTGGCCCAGGTGCCAGAGTTCCTCGCCCACATGCCGGGCGCGTTGCGCAATGTGCTGGAGTCGGGCGTGGCCACTGGCGGTATCTGCGCACTGCTGCTGAACTGGTTTTTGCCTGCGGGGCCAGTGGCCCGTCCTTGAGCAGGAGCGAGCCGTCGACCCGGTACGGGCTCAAAGGTCGAAGCGGTCCACGGCGCGGCGACGCTCGTTGTCGTCGCGCATGTCGTAGGCCGCGGTGGTCTGGATATTGGTGTGGTGGGCCAGCTTCTGGGCAATCGACAGGTCGTGCTCTTCGATCACCCGGGTGATGAACGAGCGACGGAAATCGTGAGGCATGATCTTCACGCCCACCTGGGCGCCGCGTTGTCGGGCGATGTAGTAGATGGCGTGCTTGGTGATGCGCTCGCGGGTGATGTGCGCGCCGCGACGAATGCGGTTGAAGAGAAAGTCGTCATCGGCCTGCCCTGCGGGAAGCTGGCTGCGGCGAAACGCCAGCCAGGTCTGCAGATGCGCAAATGCCCAGCTGGGTGCGTATTTGATCAGTTCCTTGTTGCCCTTGCCGGTCACGCGCAGGCTGCGCTCGCTGAAGTCGACCTGGGCCAGGCCGAGGTTGACCGACTCCGACTTGCGCATGCCCGAGCCATACAAAATAGCGATGACGGCGGCATCGCGCAGACCCTGCGGCCGCGGATCGTTGGCACAGACCTCCATCAGGTCGCGGATCAGGCTGCGCTTGAGGTTGCGGCCGTTGCCCAGGCGAGTGCCCTGCATGGGCTTGACCGAGCGAATCTTGAGCAGGTGATCCTGGTCGATCAGGCTCAGCCGCCATGCCTCGTTCATTACCCCACGCACCGCATTGACGTAAAGCGAGGTGGTATTGGGGGCGTAGCCATCTTCGCGCAGAGCGGCCACCAGCGAGGTAACGTGCCCGGGTTCGAGGCAGTGCCAAGGCACCTCGCGAATGTCGACCTCATCGAAGCCCAGCCGGTCGGCGGCATCTTGCAATACGTATTGCATGGTCGTGCGGCTGGACGGCATCAGCCGCGCGAGGTATTGCAACAGAGGGTTCTGCAGATCAGACAAACCGTGGGGATCCTTGAGTGCCAGGGGGGACGCTCGCCATTCTAGCATCCGCGTCGGTACCTGACCCGTCCGCCCTTACCCGCCCGGTTCGATCAGAAGTTACCGCGCAGTGCCTGCAGGCCACCTTGATAGACACCGTCGAAGATTTCGACCGCCTCGGCATCACTCATGCCGACCGGGGTGAAGCGACCGCCCCACTCCACGCGGCAGTTGCCGGCGTCCACTTCGATGACCTGGAGCGTCGCCAGGTAATCGCTCACCGGAAAGGGACCTTCGGTGATCGAATAGCTGTAGGTGCGCGCGGCGTTGTCGTAAGTCTCCAGCCGCTCGATGATGACGGTACCGTCCACCGTTGTCAGGTGACGCAGACGGCCGTTTTCCTGGGCTTCGCTGTGCTGGATCATGGGCAGCCAGTCGGCCAGGGAGTTGAATCCGGCGACCAGATTCCAGACCTGATCGGCCGATGCCGGAATGTCGATGCTCGCTTGCGTGCTTGCCATGTGATGGCTCCTGTCAGTGGGCTGGGGCTACAACGGTAGCGGTCGTTCGAGTGCGCGGCAAGCCGTTAGTGCATTCGTTCATGCGGCCGATCGGGTCGCATCGATCATGCCCTGGCACTAGGCTCGGGCGCGGCACGAGCAATGGAAACATGCTGCGCGAACGTTGTCCCATGGTGGCCAGCCCGGCCTGAATCCGTTCATTGAAGGGGCGTTTGCAGCGTCATGAGAATCATCGAAAAAACCGGCGCGCCAGTACGCGCCCTGACCCCTGCCGAACAGCAGTTGGTGACAGAATTCGCCGAAGGCCGCAGCGAAGGGCCGAAGCTGTTGCAGGCCAATCAATGGTTGATGAAGGTGCGCACCCAGGGCCAGTGGCTGGCGTGCGATTGCCGACCCGGTACGTTGCCGGTGATGAACGTGACGCTCAACAGCAGTACCGGCACGCTGTTTTTGAAAAACAATCCCGGCACGGCCGAGCATGCCGAGGGCTGCCCCTTCATCCATGACGAGCGCGACAGTGCGCCTGGGCGCGAGGATGAAGGGCCATTGCCGGCTGCCTGGCTGCCCCCCGATGTCCCGCTGAAGCTGATTGGCGATTTCCGTGCCCCGGCCATGCCCGGCACGCCTGGCACCGCCGCGGTGGCAAGTCAGCGGCGCGAGCAGCACCGATTGCTCTCGTTGCTGCTGACCTTTATCGAAGCCTCCGGACTCAATGTGTACGCCACGCATCTAAAGAAGGATCTGACCCGCCAGTTCGCCGACCTGCGCGAAGTGGCCACACGCTATCCGCTGATCGACCGGGTGCCGGCGAGCAACTATCTGGAAACCCGCATCGACATGAAGCACATGATGATGCTCAAGGGACGCCTGAAGGATTCCACTGCGTTCATCGGTCAGCGCCGCTACGGGCTGCTGCTCGACTGCGTGTCCGACGTGGTCGGGCGCAAGGTGATGACCGATCGCAGCAACGCCGGCTTCGATTTCCAGGGCCATCATCTACTGTGGGGTGGCGCGCGCAGCAGTGGGCCGCTGCTGGCCCTGGCCCTGTACTCACCAGCGACCGCCGGTAGCCAGTTCTATGAAATGGTCCATGTGGCGACGGTGCCGGTGCTGACCCGCGGGCATCTGTTCCCGGTGTTCCGCGACGAGGAGCGCGAAGCGTTGAAGATGCTGGTGTCGCTGATCGACTGGATGGCCAGCAAAGGCGTCAAGGTCGTGATGCGCCGACCGGTGATCGGCGCCATGGTGATGGACGAACTGGTGCTCAGCTCGGACTTGGACCGGGTCCTTTCGGTTTCGCTGATGAAGGAGCCGCTGGGGCCGGAGCCTAGTTCCGAAACCTTCAAGCGCCTGGCCGACTTCAAAAGCCTGGAGACCTTCCGCAAGTACGTGGCGGGCTTCTTCATGCGCGAGCGCGACTGACCCACGGGGCGCGTGCGTGCTAACCGCGCAGCTGCCAAAGCAGGGCGATATCGCGGGCGCGATCGCTGAGCAGCGCACCGGCGTCGGCGCATGCCTGCTCCAGGGTCATCGGACCGGACGCTAGGGAAAACGCGGCATTGATGCCATGGGCGTACAGGTCCTGGTAGCCCTCGCCCAGCGTGCCCGCCAGGACGACCACCGGGACACCCGCAGCGCGCGCAACGCGGGCCACGCCGAAGGGCGTCTTGCCGCGCAAGGTCTGGGCATCGAAACGCCCCTCGCCGGTAATTACCAGGTCGGCGCCGGTGACGGCATCGGCCAGGCCCACCAGTTGCGCTACCACTTCGACCCCTGGGCGGAACGAGGCGCCGAGAAAGGCCTTGGCCGCGAAGCCCATGCCGCCCGCCGCGCCGCAACCAGGCGCATCACGGCAGTCCTGGCCCAGCACCGGGACGCAACGGTCGGCGAAATGACCCAAAGCCTTGTCCAGCGCCAGCACCTGTTCGGCGGTGGCGCCTTTTTGCGGGCCGAAAATGTGCGAGGCGCCGTGGGGCCCGCACAGCGGATTGTCGACATCTGCGGCGACTTCGAACTGCACATCGGCCAGACGTGGGTCGAGCCCGCTGGCGTCGACCTTGGCTACTTGTGCCAGGGCCAGTCCGCCGCGGGGCAATTCACTGCCCTGTGCGTCGGTCAGGCGCAGACCGAGCGCGCAGAGCATGCCGGTGCCGGCATCGTTGGTGGCACTGCCGCCGATGGCGAGGATGATGCGCCGTGCACCGGCCTCGATAGCCGCCGCGATCAGTTGGCCAGTGCCATACGTGCTGCTGTTGCAGGCGTCGCGTTGCTGCCGCTGGAGCAGTTGCAGCCCGCTGGCTTCGGCCATTTCGATGACGGCGGTACGCTCATCGGGCAACCAGCCCCAACGGGCCTGGGCGGGCTCGCCCAAGGGGCCTTCGACGGTGAGGCTACGCAGTTCGCCTTGGCACGCCGCCATAATGGCTTGCATGGTGCCTTCACCGCCATCGGCCATCGGCCGCTCGACGAGCTGCGCGTCCGGCAGGGCTTGGCGCAAGCCCCGGGCGATGGCCGAGGCAACGTCGGCGGCGCTCAGGCTGTCTTTGAATGAGTCAGGGGCGATGACGATCTTCATGGCGGTTCTCCAGTTCTTGTGCAGCCATGCTGCCATTTTCACCGCCGCTGCGCGACTGCCGTCACCCGTAGGAGCGGTCATTGGCAGCGAAGGGCCTGGCGCGGTGTGCCTGATGCACCGCGGTGCTCTTTTCGCGGCCACGGACCGCTCCTACATGAGTTCGTAAATATCCGTGGGAGCGGTCATCGGCCGCGAAGGGCCTGGTGCGTTGTGCTTGGTGGAACGCGGTGTGGCCTTCGCGGGCAGAGCCCGCTCCCACATGGAGCGCGCGCGAGCGGGGGCTTGACCTTCCCATGGTGGGAAGGGTCAGAGTCGAGGTACAGGCTGGAAGGAGGAACGCAGCATGGCTGCAAACGAAGGTGTGATCGAGCTGGGTATCCACGGCATGACCTGCGCATCGTGCGTGGGTCGGGTCGAGCGCACCCTGCTCAAGGTGCCGGGTGTGACGGCAGCGGCGGTCAACCTGGCCACCGAGCGCGCTCGGGTCGAAGGCAGCAGCATGGACGCGCAGGCCCTGATCGCCGCCATCGACAAGGCCGGCTACAGCGCCAGGCCGCTTGAACGCACTGAAGACGCCATGGCGCAGGCCACTCAGGAAAGCCAGCAGGACGCCGCGCGTCTGCGACGCGACCTGCGTTGGTCGGTGGTGCTGTCACTGCCCGTGGTGATAGTGGAAATGGGTGCGCACTTGATACCGGGCGTCCACGCCTGGATCGAACAACACCTCAGCCAACAGGATAACTGGGTCATGCAGTTCGCCCTGACCACGCTGGTGCTGATCACCTGCGCCAAACGTTTCTACCTCAATGGCACCGTGGCGTTGCTGCGCGGTGCGCCGGACATGAACTCGCTGGTGGCGGTGGGCACCCTCGCCGCCTACGGCTTTTCTCTGGTGGCCACGTTCGCCCCGCACCTGCTGCCCAGCGCCACGGCCGCCGTCTATTACGAAGCGGTGTGCGTGATCATCTGCCTGATCCTGCTGGGCCGCACCCTCGAAGCGCGCGCCAGGGGCCGCACGTCCCAAGCCATCAAGCGCCTGCTCAGGCTCCAGCCACAGACTGCCTACGTGCAACGCCAGGCGGGCTTGATCGAAATTGCGCTGGAACAATTGATACAAGGCGACGTGGTGCAGGTTCGACCCGGCGAGCGGATTGCCGTGGACGGCGCCGTGCTCGCCGGCGACAGCTTCGTCGACGAGTCGATGCTCACCGGCGAACCCATGCCGGTGCGCAAGCAGACCGGCGACCACGTGGTCGGCGGCACCCTCAACCAGAACGGCACACTGCGGGTCCAGGCGACCGCCTTGGGCAGCGCCAGCATGCTGGCGCGGATCGTCGCCATGGTCGAACAGGCCCAGGGCAGCAAGTTGCCGATCCAGGCCTTGGTGGACCGGGTGACATTATGGTTCGTGCCGGTGGTCATGGTGCTGGCGCTGGCCACTTTCATCGGTTGGTACTGGCTTGGTCCGACGCCAGCCCTGGGCATGGCGCTGGTGCACGCGGTTGCGGTCCTGATCATCGCCTGTCCGTGTGCGATGGGCTTGGCCACGCCCACCTCGATCATGGTCGGCACCGGCCGTGGCGCCGAGTTGGGCATTCTGTTGCGCAAGGGCGAAGCATTGCAGCAGCTGAGCCGCGCGCGTGTCGTGGCACTGGACAAGACCGGCACGCTCACCGAAGGCCAACCGCGTCTTACCGACCTGCAACTGCTCCCCAACTTCACCCGCGAGCAGCTATTGCCTTTGCTCGCAGCGGTGGAAGCGCTTTCCGAGCACCCGTTGGCACGGGCCATCGTGACGGCGGCGCAGGACGCTCAGCTCGACTGGCCCGAGGCGCGGGATTTCCAGGCACACACCGGGCATGGCGTTCGCGCAACGGTCGGCGCACAGGACGTGGCCATCGGTGCCGAACGCTACATGACGCAACTGGGGGTGGACACAGCGCCCTTTGCCAGTGCAGCGCAGACGCTGGCCGAACAGGGCAAGAGCCCGTTGTATGCGGCGGTGGACGGCCAACTGGCCGCGATGATCGCCGTGGCAGATCCGCTCAAGTCGACCACCTCGGCGGCCATCCAGACCCTGCACCGGCTCGGCCTGACAGTGGCGATGATCTCCGGGGACGACCGCCGCACCGCCCAGGCCATCGCTACCCAATTGGGTATCGATCAGGTGGTGGCGCAGGTTCTGCCAGAAGGCAAGGTGGCCGCTGTGCAAGCATTGCAGCGCGAGTACGGCCTCACGGTCTACGTGGGTGACGGCATCAATGATGCACCGGCACTGGCCCAGGCCGATGTCGGCATTGCGGTGGGCAGCGGCACGGACATCGCCATCGAGGCTGCGGATGTGGTGCTGATGTCGGATGACCTCGGTGCGGTGGCCACGGCCATTGCGCTGTCGAAGGCGACCCTGAACAACATCCGCCAGAACCTGTTCTGGGCCTTCGCCTACAACGCGGCGCTGATTCCGGTGGCTGCGGGGCTGTTGTACCCGGTCAGCGGGCTGACCCTGTCGCCGCAGTTCGCGGCAGGTGCCATGGCCCTGTCATCGATGTTCGTGCTGGCCAATGCGCTGCGGCTCAAGGGCTTCCAGGCACCCGCCAAGCGATCATAGGCGTTGCCGGTCGATTCCGTTGGCCACGCGCAGGATATCCGCCATGACGGCCAGGGCAATCTCGGCAGGCGTCTTGCTGCCCAGGTTCAGGCCGATCGGTGCGTGGATACGCTGCTGGGTGGTCGCGTCCAACCCACCAATGCGCTCGAGACGCTCGAAGCGCTTCTCGCTGGTGCGCATCGAGCCCATGGCACCGATATAGAAAGCCGGTGTGCGCACGGCCTCGAGCAGGGTCAGGTCATCGAGTCGAGGGTCATGGGTCAACGCCACCACTGCGGTTGCCGAATGACAGCCGCCCTCGGCGATGAACACCGCAGGCAATACTTCATGCACTTGCACGCCGGGCAGGTCGAAACGGGCCAGCACTTCGGGACGCGGCTCGCAGAGGATCACTTCGTAGCCCAGGGTCAGGGCGAACCCGGCGCAGAATTCGGCGACTGGCGACAGGCCGGCCAGAATCAGCCGCTGCACGGCACCGATGCGTATGCAGATTTCGTCGTCGCTCACCCGTACCCGTGCATCGCCCATGTGCCCTGCACGAATGCTGCGCCGATCACTGCCGGGCACCACCTGCCGCGCCACCAGTTCGCCGCCGGCGAACGCCTGCTCGATGTGCGCCAGATGCTCCAGCGTGCCTGCATCAGGCGCGAGGTATTCGACCAGTACGTCGAGAACGCCGCCGCAAGGCAGCGCCATGGTCGGCGCCAGGCCGCCGTCGCCGTAGCGCACGACCTGATTGACCGGTGTGAAATAACCAGCAGCGACACGCTCCAGAAAGTCGTCTTCCACACAGCCGCCGGACAGCGACCCACAGTGTTCGCCGTTGTCCAGCGCGACCAGCATCGCCCCCGGTCCGCGTGGGGCCGAACCGTAGGTCGACAATACCGTGCATAGCCAAACGCCCCGGCCCTGGCCGAGCCAGGCCCGCGCCTGCTGTATGACCTGCAGATCAAGCTGCTTCATCTATTGATACCCGTCATCGTCCTGCGCAATGTGCCGGCGCCCTGCCCTGCGACGCTCGCTCTGGTGCAACAGACCGCATCTACAGGGCAATAGTTTTCCGGGCACCGTGAAAGGATGACGGCAGCGGCTTGCGACTAGGACCCGCGATAGGTGCTGAAGCCGTAGGGGCTGAGCAGCAAGGGAATGTGATAGTGCTGCTCGGTGTTCTTCACTTCGAAGATCACCGGGATTTCCGGGAAGAAGGTTTCATGCCCGACCTTGCGGTAGTAGTCGCCGGTCTTGAACACGACCCGGTATTCACCGGGCGCAAAGGTACGCTGTTCCGGGTAGAGGCCGGCGATCCGGCCTTGCTCGTTGGTCACACCCTGCCCCAACGGTTGCCACTGGTTACCCGAATGCTGCTCCAGGGTCACTTCGATACCGGCCGAAGGCACACCCGTTTCCAGGTTCAGTACGTGCACGCTCAGAGGGTTGGCGGCCATCGCGAGGCTGGACAGGGAGGCCAGGCTGGCGGCCAAAAGCATTTTCTTCAACATGGTGTATTGCTCCTTCAAGAATGAATGGCCAGACCGACGGATTCGGTGGCCTTGATCGCACAGGCTTCGTCCTGCTCGGCACCGCCGGCACCGGCGATGCCGATCGCACCGACCAACTGCTTGCCTTCGTAGACCGGCACGCCGCCGCCCAGCAGCAGCAATTGCCCCAGCGAGGTCAGATTGGCGGCCTCGGGGTTGTTGCGGGCACGCTCGGCGAACAGCCGCGTCGGCGTCTTGGTCGACAGCGCGGTGTACGCTTTCAACCGCGCGGCCTCGGTGTTGTGCGGGCCAACGCCATCGCTGCGTTGCTGGACGACGAGGTTGCCGCCACGGTCCAGCACCGCCACGGCGGCCATGCAGCCGCTGCCATTGGCCAGCCGCTGCGCGGTCGCCAGGTCCAGGTCTGGGTGCTGGGCCAGCGCGGCGTGGGCCTGGGTGGTCAGCAGGCAAGCCAGGGTGAATGTCATGCAAAGGGCTTTCATCGAGCGTCTCCGTGATCAGTGGCTGGCACCTTAGCAACCCGGTCACGACAGAACCCCGTCGCAGCGATTACAACTTTGTAATAGGCAATCGGCCGCCGGAGGCCTAGCCTATGCGCGGGTACAGGAGCTGAACGATGCGTGTGTTGCTGGTTGAAGACGAAGCGAAAACGGCGAATTTTCTCGCCAAGGGACTGGGTGAGTCCGGCTTTGCCGTGGACGTGGCGCTCAATGGGCTGGATGGGCGCTACCTGATCGAACAGCAGGCGTATGACCTGGTGATCCTGGACGTCATGCTGCCCGGCCTGAACGGCTGGCAGTTGCTCAAGCTGATTCGCCAGCAGGGCGCGACACCGGTGCTGTTCCTGACCGCCAAGGACGCCATCGAAGACCGTGTGCGTGGGCTGGAACTGGGCGCCGACGACTACCTGGTGAAGCCGTTCGCCTTCGCCGAATTGCTGGCGCGGGTACGGACGTTGCTGCGCCGGGGCGCGGTGCGCGAGGTCGAGCACTACCAGGTGGCAGACCTGGAGGTGGACGTGCTGCGCCGCCGGGTCAGCCGCGGTGGGCAGCGCATCAACCTGACCAACAAGGAATTCGCCCTGCTGCATATGCTGATCGGCCGGCCTGGCGAAGCGCTGTCGCGCACGCTGATTGCATCCCAGGTGTGGAAACTGAATTTCGACAGCGACACCAACATGGTGGAAGTGGCAGTCCGGCGCTTGCGGGCCAAGGTCGACGACCCGTTCATGCCCAAGCTGATTCATACCGTGCGTGGCGTGGGCTACCGGCTGGAGCACCTGGATGAGTGAACGCCGCCACTCCCTGGCGTGGCGACTGGCGCTGGCCGTGGCGGTGGTCTGCTCGCTGGTGATGAGCGTGGTCGCGGTGTTTCTCTACCGCTCGCTGGCGGCCGAGATCGCCTACCGCGACGACATCGCGCTGCTCGGACGGCTCGAGCAGGTGCGTACCCTGCTGCACGACAGCGACAGCCTGGGCGCGCTGCAGCAGCGCCCGCAGCTGTATCAGAACATGCTCGGCAATCAGGAAAGCGTGCTGCGCGTACGGCGCGCCGATGGCAGCGTGGTGTTCGAGATCAACCCCCACGGCGAGACACTGGGCGATCCACCGCGCATCGGTCTGGCTCGGCAGCCGAGCCGGGCCGATATTCGCCTGGACCACGGCGCCTCGTTGCTGGCCGGCGACGCTGTGGGCCCAGCCGGCGAAGCCTTGACGGTGATGGTTGGCAAACGCCTGCACGAGCGCGAGGCGATCCTGGCCAGCTACCGGCTGCGCCTGTACCTGGCGGTGGCTGCCGGTGCGCTGCTGGCCTGGGTCATCGGCCTGTTGCTGGTGCGTCGCGCCCTGACGCCGTTGCGCGAAATGGCCGACGCGCTGGCGTTGATCGATCTGCGCAATCTGCACCGGCGACTGGCCGATACCGCCGCGCCGGTTGAGCTGCAGGCGCCGATCCAGGCGCTCAACGGCATGCTGGTGCGGCTCGAACAGGGCTTCGAACGGCTGTCACAGTTCTCGGCAGACCTGGCCCATGAAATCCGCACGCCGCTGCATACCCTGTTGGGCAGCACCGGCCAGGCACTCAACCAGCCTCGTAGCGTGGACGAATACCGGGAACTGCTCGGCTCTAACATCGAAGAGTACGAGCGGCTGAACCGCATGGTGGAAAATCTGCTGTTTCTGGCACGTGCCGACCATGGGCAGCGACCGGTGCACCTGCAGGTCATTGACCTCGCTCACCTGGGCGAAGAACTGTGTGACTACTTCCAGCTGCTCGCTGACGAGCGCGGCGCCGCCCTGCAGCACGCGCTGCACGGCACCCTGCAGACCGACCTGCAATTGCTGCAGCGGGCGCTGGGCAACCTGCTCGCCAACGCGGTCCGCCATGCCCGCCCCGGCACCACGGTGCTGCTCAGCCGGCACGACGAGGCAGGGTTCGTTCGTCTGACGGTGCGTAACGAAGGCGACACCATTGCACCCGAGCATCTGGCCCGACTGTTCGATCGGTTCTTTCGCGTCGATCCGTCGCGCACGGAACCGGGAGACTCAGGTGGCCTGGGCTTGGCCATCGTGCAGTCGATCATGGTTCTGGTGGGCGGCAGCGTCAGTGTCCATAGCGCTGAGGGCGTAACGAGCTTCATCTTGAGCTTCCCCGCAGCAGACGCCTTGAAACCATGAGGCAGGGCGTCATAGCGACACTTCATCGGCTGGATAGAAAATATCTCTGAGCAATACCGGTTTTGCTGCGGTCGATTTCCATAGTGGTTACAGACCCAATCCCGCAAACCCGTACCAGGAGATTTCAAATGGCCGTTGCCAATGTGAAACAGGAACTCAAGACCGTATCGTCCGTGAAGGCCAAGGCCGAGAAAGGCGAAGGCGCCAGCTTGCAGAACCAGGCCCAGGTCGGTCAGGAACTGGCAGTATTGCTGTCTGACGTGTTCGCGCTGTACATCAAGACCAAAAATTACCACTGGCACATGAAAGGGTCGCACTTCCGCGACTACCATCTGCTGCTGGAAGAGCAAGCGACCCAGATCTACGCCATCACCGACGTGATCGCCGAGCGTGCCCGCAAGATCGGTGAGCCAACCGTGCGTTCGCTGGAGCAGATGGTGCAACTCAAGCGCCTTGCCAGCAGCGACGTGGCCGACTTGTCGCCAGAAGATATGCTGACCGAGCTGCATGACGACAACCAGTCACTGGCTGCCTACATGCGTACCACCCACGGCGTTACCGACGAAGCCAACGACCTGTCCACTACCAGCCTGCTGGAAGAGTGGATCGACCAGGCGGAAGAACGCGCCTGGTTCCTGGGTCAGACCGTCGGCAAATGATGCCGATGGTAGGTGTTTGACGCTGGCACCAGCCCCGCGTCAGTGCATCAATGAGCATGAGCGTGGTCGGGGGCATTCAGTGCCCTGGCCACGGCTTCAACTTCCAGAGTTTCCTCCTCCCCTTGTGCGTTCTTGATCTTCAAGGTCAATGGCACCGCGTCGCCCTCCTTCACCTGCGTTATCAAACCCATCAGCATCACGTGATAGCCATTGGCATCGAATACCACGGGTTCGCCTGCTGGCAGGCTGACTTCGTCGACCGGGAGCATGCTCATGACATCGCCATTCATGGTCGATTGGTGGATCTGCGTGTCTTTGGCGACAGGCGACTGTACGCTGATCAGGGTACTGTCGGAGTCAGCTTTCAGGGTCATGAACGCGCCCGTGGCGGGTTGCCCCGGCACGGTGGCGCGCGCCCAGGCATCTTCGACCGTGGTCTGGGCCATGGCGTAGCCAGTCAGGCTCAGGGCTGCAACGAGCGTGGCGAGTTGGCGGACGGTGTTCTTCTTGGCGACGGGTTTCATCAGCAGACTTCCATTACGGTGAGCAGATCCTCGGCGCACTCTTGTGCGGTGAGGGAATGGGACAACCCCAGGCGCAGTACGCCGCGGGAGTCGAAGACGTAACTGGTCGAGGTGTGGGAGATGGTGTAGGTGTCGCCGACCGGGACCTTTTCGAAGAACACCTTGAACTCCTTGGCGACATCGGCGGTTTGTTCCAGGGTGCCGCGCAAGGCCACGAAGGTGGGGTCGAAGAGTGTGACGTAGGCGTCGAGCACTTCGGGCGTGTCGCGTTCGGGGTCCAGGGTGATGAAAATCACCTGCAGGCGGTCGCCGTCGCGGCCCATCAGCTTCTTGGCCTGGACCGCCCGCGCAAGCGTGGTCGGGCAGACGGCCGGGCACTGGGTGAAGCCGAAGAAGACCATGGGCATCATGCCGCGGAAGCTGGACAGGGTCTTCTCGTTGCCCTGCGGATCCTTGAGCCGGAACGTGCGGCCGAGAATCTCGTTGCTCAGGTCTTTGCCGTGCTTGAACGACAGCTTGTTGCTGTCGCCACATCCGGCCAGCGCGCCGAGACCGAGGATGCCCATGCCGGCGAGTACTCGGCGGCGGGTCGGAAAATCGTTCATGCCATTGTGCCCTCTGGAGAGGGCCGCAGTTTAAAGGCCAACGCCAGGCTTGGGCACCGCAACCTGTCACATTTTGTTTAATCGCGCCGATGATCGGTCCTACGGAGGTGCCGGGATGCTCTGTGGGAGCGGTCTGTGGCCGCGAAAAGGGCAGCGCGGTCATTCAGGCATACCGCGTCGCGCCCTTCGCGGCCGATGACCGCTCCTACGGAGGTGCCGGGGCTCCGCGCACTTCTAGAAGACCGACCAGCCGATCCGTTCGCTGAGCAGCTCGAGGGCCGCCATGCCGGCCAGGGAATTGCCGGCAGGATTGAGCTCCGGCGACCAGACGCAAACCGTAAACTGCCCTGGTACCACCGCGACGATGCCGCCACCCACGCCGCTCTTGCCAGGCAAGCCGACGCGGTAGGCGAAGTTGCCGGCCTCGTCATACAAACCGCTGGTGGCCATGATCGAGTTGACCTGCTGGGTCTGGCGCCGACTCAACACCTGCTCGCCGCTGTGCTTGCAGTAGCCATCATTGGCCAGGAAGCAGAACGCGCGAGCCAGGTCGACGCAGTCCATGCGCAGTGCACAGTGGCTGAAATAGCTGCGCAGCACGGCCTCGACATCGTTGTGGAAATTGTCGAACGACTTCATCAGGTATGCCATGGCAGCGTTGCGCGCGCGGTGCTGGTATTCCGACTCCGCTACCCGACCGTCGACGATCACCTGTGGATTGCCCGACAGCCGTCGCGCCAGATCGCGCATGGACAGCGCCGGTGCGGCGAAGCGCGACTGATTGATATCGCAGATCACCAGTGCACCGGCGTTGATGAACGGGTTACGCGGCCGACCGCGTTCGAACTCCAGCTGCACCAGGGAATTGAAGGGTTGTCCGGAGGGTTCGTGGCCCAGACGCTGCCAGATATCTTCACCCGAATGGCCAATCGCCTGGACCAGGCTGAACACCTTGGAGATGCTCTGGATGGAAAACGGCGTGTGCGCATCGCCTGCGCTGAACACCTCACCGTCGTTGCCGTAGACGGCGATGCCCAGCTGCGCCGCAGGCACATCGGCCAGCGCCGGGATGTAATCGGCAACCTTGCCTTGTCCGATCAAGGGGCGGACGGCATCCAGTATTTCAACCAAAAGCGCTTGCATCGGGCTACTCGCATCATGGGATCAAGCCATAGACGGCGGCTCTCGCGACCGAATCACAGATCCCCTGTGGGAGCGGGCTCTGCCCGCGAGGAATGGCACGCGGTGAACCGGTAAAACCGCAGCGCACCCTTCGCGGCCACAGACCGCTCCCACAAGTGACCGCGCTTCCCCTGTGGGAGCGGTCATCGGCCGCGAAGGGCGTGATGCGGTGGGCCGGTCAGCGATAACCTCGCGCCTGCAGGTCGAACAGTTCGGCGTAGCGTCCGCGCTGGGCCATCAATTGTTCGTGATCGCCGCGCTCCAGCACCCTGCCCTGTTCCAGCACCACGATATGATCGGCGTTGCGCACGCTGGAAAAGCGATGGGAAATCAACAGTGTCATACGGCCCTGGGCGTACTCGCGAAAATGCTCGAACACCGCCGCTTCGGCGCTGGCATCGAGCGCTGCGGTGGGCTCATCGAGTATCAGGATGTCGGCATCGCGGCGCATGTAGGCGCGGGACAAGGCCAACTTCTGCCATTGCCCGCCGGACAACTCCTGACCGCCCGCGAACCAGCGCCCCAGCTGCGTCGCATAGCCGTGCTCCAGACCCTCGATGAACGGCTCGGCCGTGCCCTGCACCGCGGCCTCGCGCCAGCGTTGCGTATCGTCGAACGCGCGCGTGTCACCGACCCCCAGGTTTTCCCCGACACTGAACTGATAGCGGATGAAATCCTGGAAAATCACGCCGATACGCTGGCGCAGCGCGTCTTCCTGCCATTCCTGAAGGTCGCTGCCGTCGAGCAGGATGCGCCCCTGGTCCGGACGGTACAGACGCGTCAGCAGCTTGATCAAGGTGGTCTTGCCCGACCCGTTCTCACCCACCAGCGCCAGGCTCTTGCCAGGCACCAGGTGCAGGTCGATGCCTTGCAGGGTCGCGCGGCTCGCGCCGGGATAGCTGAAACCCAGCCCTTCGCAACGCAAGCCGTCGCCGGGCATCACACCCTGGGTGATATCGCCCTGCGCAGGCTGCACCGGGTAAGCCAGGTAGTCATACAGATCAGCCAGGTAGAGGCCGTCCTCATACAAGCCGCCGATCGCCGTGAGGCTGCTGCTCACCGCGCTCTGGCCCTGCTTGAACAACACCAGGTACATGGTCATCTGGCCCAGCGTGATATGGCCGTTCACCGTATCGATGACGATCCAACCGTAGGCCAGGTAGAACGCCGCCGTACCCAGCAGGCCCAGCACGAAGCCCCAGCCGTCACGGCGCAAGGTCAGCCGGCGGTCCTCGGTATACAGTTTGGTGAAGGTGTCGCGGTAGCGCTGCAGCAACAACGGCGCAAAACCGAACAGCTTCACCTCTTTGATATAGCCTTCGTGGGAAAGCAAGGTTTCGATGTAATTCTGCCGGCGCGTCTCCGGTGCGCGACGGCTGAACAGGCGGAATGCGTCACCGGAAAAATGCGCTTCGGCGAAGAACACCGGCAACGCGCCTACCACCAGAATCACTAACGCCCAAGGCGAGAAATGCACCAGCAAGACGCCGAAGCTGATCAGCGAGATCAGGTTCTGCACCAGGCCCAGCGACTTGCTTACCAACGCCAGCGGCCGCGTGGACGCTTCACGGCGTACCCGTACCAGTTTGTCGTAGAATTCCGAATCCTCGAACTGCATCAGCGACAGGGTCTGGGCTTTCTCCAGAATCAGCGTATTGACCTTCTGCCCCAGTTGCACCCGCAGCAGCGCCTGCTGCACCGAGAGGCCGCGCTGCGCCGCCGCCAGCGATGCCAGCACGCCGGCTTCCATCAGCACGTAGCGCAGCACCGGCCACAAGGGTGCCGCGCCGGTCTGCTGGTGCAACTGCATGGCAGCCACCACCGCATCGACGATGCGCTGGCCCAGCCAGGCGGCCAGCGCCGGCAGGATGCCCGCAGCCAGCGTGGCCAGCACCAGCCCCAGCAACAGGCCGGGCGAGGTCGCCCACACCAGTTGCAGGGCGCGCCGGGCCTGGCCCAGAAAAGTCTTGAGGCGGGAGAAGGCAGGCATCGACGAAAGCATTCCTTGAACGAGATAAATGGCCGCGGCCATGACACAATTTAGGTTCCAGCCCAAAGTCGACAACTGCGTGGCGGACTTATTCCAGGCACCCATGGTCATTTAACGGATGAATGCATTCAAATCTATCGCCCTACCCGTCTGGTTGCGTCGCGTCCTGCGACCATTGCTCGATCCCTACCGCCGTTATCGGCACGCCCGCCTGATCCACGCGGCGCGCATCGTCGCTGCCCTGCTGGTGTCCATTCTGCTGACCAGCGGCTTCAGCCTGCCGCACGGTGAATGGGCTTCGGTCACCCTGCTGATCGTGATCGGCGGCCTGCAGCATCACGGCAACATCGGCAAGAAATCGGTCGAACGTGCCTACGGCACGCTCATCGGTGCCGCGCTCGGGCTGGCGGTGGTGGCCCAGCAGAACTACTTCGAAATGCCCATGGTGACCTACCTGCTGATGTCGGTAGCGTGTGGATTCTTCGCCTACCATGCCATCGGCAAGGGCGGCTATACCGCGCTGCTTTCGGCCATCACCCTGTTCATCGTCGCTGGCCACGGCGACAATCCGATCACCGATGGCCTGTGGCGCACCGTAGACATTCTCATCGGTATCGCCCTGGCGCTGGCGTTCTCGTTCGCCCTGCCGTTGTACGCGGTGTATTCATGGCGCTACAACCTGGCCACCGGCCTGCGCGGCTGCGCCACCATCCATAGCCGTATCATCAGTGGCCAGCCGGTGTCGGCCGACGAGCACTTGAAGCTGATGTCCAAGCTCAACGCGAACATGGTCCAGCTGCGCTCGCTGCTGCCGTCGGTATCCAAGGAAGTGAAGATTTCCATGACCGAGCTGGATGCGATCCAGGGCCACTTCCGCATGTGCCTGAGCACCCTGGAAATCCTCGCCAACCTGCGCCCCAGCGGCAGCGACCGCAATGCCATGGCGCAGCTGCAGCAGTGCCTGAGCGGCGAACACCGACACATTCGCCGGCAACTGGTGGGCATGGCCCGCGCGCTGCGCGACGGCGCCACCGAACGGCTCGAGCGCAACTATGCCAGCGTCGATGCCGACGCGCCCAATGTGGTACCCGGTGAGCTGATCGGCTATCGCCTGCTGACCCTGCAATTGGTCAACAACCTCGATGGACTGCAGCAACTGCTGGCCAGGACCTCCGGGCGCTGGAAGATCTGACCTCGGTTGCAGCCATGGGCCGCACGCCGCCACTGGATTGAACTCCGTCGGTGTGGCCCGCCTCAAACCCTGCATGAGGCAAGAGCGATGGCCATTCCGGTCCATCACGCCGTTTCGAGGTCGTGCATGAACATCGATAAATTGAGTAGTCACGTCAACAATGGCGACGTCAGCGAAGTGAACCTGGTGTCCATGGAAGGTGGCTCGTACGTGCTGCACGCCATCCTGGAAGGCGTGTCACAGCCGGTCGCCGATGCCAAGGGTGCGACCCTGCACGTGGCCTCGGTGGAGGAAGCGCGCAAGGTGCTGTCCGGTGTCGCCGATATCAAGCTGTTTCTGGTGCAGGGCAATGCCCACGATGAAATGATCGGCAACCCCGAAGAAGGCCACCAGGTCATGCGCGAAGAAATCCCCCTGCGTTCCAGCCTGTAACCCGCCTTTCTCCGCAACGACGGCGAACTGTCCAATGGCACATCCCTGGATGTGCCATGCTGCATGGCCCCTTCGGGTAACGGACAACCGCCATGAACGCGTTTCTGAATACCCCCTTCCGAGCTGCCCTGCGCAGCGATCCCTGGCTTGCCACCGCCCCCGTACGTGAAGAACTGTTCGGTATCGAACGCCTCGAGCAGCATGCCCAGAGCCTGGCTGCCGCGCAGACCGTGAGCGCCCGGCCGCCACGGGTGTTGTCATTGCAACGTCGCCTCAAGGATAACGCCCAGGTGCTGCTGGTGGCCTACCGTGCCAGCGCGGCGGCCGTGGCCGATGGAATCGCCGTGGTGCCCGCCGCCCAGTGGCTGCTGGACAACTACCCTCTGGTCGAAGAGCACGTACGCGGTGTCCGCGAGGACCTGCCCGTGGGCTACTACCGCCAGTTGCCCAAGCTGGGGAGCGGGCCCTTCGCCGGCTACCCAAGGGTGTTCGGCCTGGCCTGGGCGTTCGTCGCGCACACCGACAGCTTCTTCGATCCAGCGACGCTGCAACGCTTCATCGACGCCTATCAAAAGGTCCAGCCGCTGACCATCGGCGAGTTGTGGGCAGTGGCGATCACCCTACGGATCGTGCTGATCGAGAACCTGCGACGGCTGACCGATCAGATCACCGCCGCTGACCTCGCCCGCCTGGATGCCGAAGCCCTGGCCGACCGCCTGTTCGCTGCCGGCTGCGCGCAAAGTGCGCTGGACGAGGACATCCGCAGCCGCAACGCCGAGCCATTGTCGGAACTGTTCGCCGCGCAGTTGGCCAAGCGCCTGCGCGACAAGGACCCGATCACGACCCCGGCCTTGGCCTGGCTTGCGCAACGCCTGCACGAACAGAACAGCAGCGTCGGCCAGGCCGTCAGTCACGCCCAGCAGCGCCAGGGAGCTTCCAACCTCAGTGTGCGCAATGTGATCACCAGCCTGCGGCAGATTTCTTCACTGGATTGGGCGCAATGGTTCGAAGACGTCAGCCTGGTGGACACCAGGCTGCGTGCGGGCAGCCGTTTCGCCGCCATGGACTTCACCACGCGCAATCTTTACCGCAGTGCCATCGAACAGTTGGCACGCGGCTCCACCTTTTCCGAACTGCAGATTGCCGAGCAGGCCCTGCAGTTGACCAGCGCCAGGCCCGAGCAGGAGCGCGAGGCCGATCCTGGCCACGTACTGATCGCCGAAGGCCGACCCCTGCTGGAAGCGGCAATAGACTTTCGCCCATCAGTCGGCTTGCGTTGGCTGCGCTGGCAACGGCAGCTGGGCGTCGGCGGCTATGTCGGCCTGCTGCTGGCACTGACTGCAGGCTTGCTGGGCATCCTGCTGGCGCTGCTGCCCGCCGCGCCGGCCTTGTGGTTGACGGCATTGCTGGTGCTGGGCGCCCTGCCCGCCTCACAGCTGGCCAGCGCCCTGCTCAACCGAGTGGTGACGCGATCCTTCGGCGCCATCGCCCTGCCGGGGCTGGACATGCTCGAGGGCGTGCCCAGCCCATGGCGCAGCCTGGTGGCCGTGCCCACGTTGCTGGGCAGCGAGGCAGATCTGCTGGAAGAGATCGAGCAACTGGAAGTGCACTACCTGTCGGGCAACTGTGGCGAGCTGTATTTCGCCTTGCTGGTCGATGGCGGTGATGCCGCTGAACAGCACAGGCCCGGCGATCAGACCCTGCTCGAGGCCGGCCATGCGGCCGTGGCGTCACTCAACCGGCGGCACGGGCCTGGCGAGGCCGGCGCGCGATTCATGCTGCTGCACCGCGAGCGCCGTTACAACCCTGCACAGGGGTGCTGGATGGGCTGGGAGCGCAAGCGCGGCAAACTGCACGAGCTCAACCGACTGCTGCGCGGCGATGCGCACACCAGTTTCGGTGAGCAGACCGTGCCGGCGGACGTGCGTCTGGTGATCACCCTGGACGCCGACACCCGCCTGCCCCGCGACGCGGCGCAGCGGCTGGTGGGCAAGTTGGCGCACCCACTCAACCGACCGCGTCTGAGTCGCGACGGACGCAACGTAGTCACCGGCTACGGCATCCTCCAGCCACGGGTCACGCCGAGCCTGCCGCTCGACGCCGAAGGCTCCCTCTACCAGCGAGTGTTCTCAAGCCCAGGCGGGGTGGATCCCTATGCGGCAGCGGTATCGGACGTTTACCAAGACCTGTTCGGCGAGGGGTCCTATACCGGCAAGGGCATCTACGATGTGGATGCCTTCGAGGCCGCCCTGGACGGCCGTGTACCGGACGACAGCATGCTCAGCCATGACTTGTTCGAAGGGATTCACGCGCGGGCCGGGCTGGTCAGCGAGATCGAAGTGGTCGAAGCCTTTCCGGCGCGGGTCGACGTTGCGATGCGCCGGCAGCACCGCTGGACGAGGGGCGACTGGCAGTTGCTGCCGTGGTTGATGAAGTCGCGACTGCCGGCACTCGGCCGCTGGAAAATCATCGACAACCTGCGTCGCTCGCTGGTCGCGCCGGCCACGTTGGGCGCCCTGCTGGTCGCCTGGTGCCTGCCTGGGCCGGCGGCCTGGATCGCAACCCTCGCCGTGCTCGCCTGCAGCGCCCTGCCCGCGGTGTTGGCGCTGTTCCTGGCCGCGCCGCGCAAGCGCCCGGCGGTACTCTGGCGCAGCCATGGCCAGCGCCTGACCCATGACCTGCGCCTGGCCAGTTGGCAGTTCGTGCTCGACCTGGCGTGGTTGCCCGACCAGGCCTGGTCGATGCTCGATGCCATTTTCCGCAGCTTGTACCGGGTCTTTCACAGCAAGCGCCTGTTGCTGGAGTGGACCACTGCCGCCCAGGCCGGTGCCGCGCCCCGCCCGGGTATTGGCGCACACGCTCGTCGTATGGCGCCGGGGCTGCTGCTGGCCGTGGCCGGTTGCGCCGTGGCGCTGGCCCAGGCGCCTGGCAATGCCGGGCTGATCGTGCCGTTTGCCCTGCTGTGGCTAACGGCCCCATTCATCGCACAGTGGGTCAGCCGCAGCAGTTCGATTACCCCCTCGGCCAAGGTGAACGCCACGCAGGCGCAAGACTTGCGGCTGATTGCCCGACGTACCTGGCGCTACTTCGAAACCTTTGTCACGGCCGACGACAACCATCTGCCACCCGACAATTTCCAGGAACAGCCCCACCCGGTGGTGGCCCACCGCACCTCACCGACCAACATGGGCCTGTACCTGCTGACGGCCGCCAGTGCACGGGATTTCGGCTGGGCGGGCACCCGCCAGACCTTGTTGCGTCTGGAGGCAAGCCTGGCAGTCATGCAGACGCTGGAACGCTTTCGCGGGCATTTCTACAACTGGTACGACACCCAGGACCTGCGTCCGCTGCCACCGGTGTACGTGTCGGCGGTCGACAGCGGCAATCTGGCCGGGCACCTGATCGCGTTGGCCAACGCTTGTGAACAGTGGGCCGAGCAAGGCCCGCTCGACCCGTCCTCCGGCCTGCACGACACCTTGTTGCTGGTCATCGAAGAGCAAGGCCGCAGCCTGCCACTAACCCAGCTACAAGCGCACCTGCAGACCCCGTTCGATCTCGCTCAGCAGGCAGTCGCCAGGCTGCTGGAGGATATTCCGGCCAGCCCTGCCAAGGGCGTCTGGCTGCCAGCATTGAAACAGGCTTTCGCTGATCATCTGGATGATCGCCAACTGCACAGCGACACCTCGGCGCGCCTGCGGACGCTGGCCGACGCCGCGCGGCGCATGGCAATGGAAATGGAGTTCGGCTTTCTGCTCAATCGCAAACGCCAATTGCTGTCGATCGGCTACCGCGTCGCCGAGCAGCAGCTGGACAGCAACTGCTATGACATGCTGGCTTCCGAAGCACGCCTGGCCAGCCTGTTCGCCATCGCCAAAGGCGATGTCGCCACGCGGCACTGGTTCCGCCTGGGCCGCAGCGCCACACCGTTGGGCAATGGCTCGGCCCTGATCTCCTGGTCCGGGTCGATGTTCGAGTACCTGATGCCGTCTTTGGTGATGCGCGCCCCCGCCGGCAGCCTGCTGACCCAGACCCAACGCCTGGTGGTGGAGCGTCAACAGGCCTACGGCAAGTCGCTGGGCATCCCGTGGGGGATTTCCGAATCGGCGTACAACGCGCGCGATCTGGAATTCACCTATCAATACTCCAACTTCGGCGTGCCCGGCCTTGGGCTCAAGCGCGGACTGGGCGATGACCAGGTCATCGCGCCCTATGCCACCGCTTTGGCAACGATGGTCGACGCTCCCGGCGCCTGGGCCAATTTCGCCAAGCTGCGGGGTTTGGGCGCGCTCGGCCAATACGGCTTCTACGAAGCGGTCGACTACACCCCGACACGCTTGCCCGAAGACACTTCGCAGGCAATCGTGTGCAACTACATGGCTCACCACCAGGGCATGACGGTAGTGGCCATCGCCAACGTGCTGCTCGACGGCGCCATGCGCGAGCGCTTTCACCGCGAACCGATGATCCAGGCCAGCGAGCTGCTGTTGCAGGAGCGCATGCCCGCCAATGTCGCAGCCCTGCAGGCGGCTGCCGAACATGGCCACAACCTCGCCGCAGAGACGTCGGAAGGTCGCACCCAACGCGCCCTCGATGGTCTGCCGGTGGCTGCACCCATTACGCATCTGCTGTCCAACGGGCGCTATTGCGTGATGTTGACTGGCCTCGGCACTGGCTACAGCCGCTGGCGCGATTATGCCGTGACGCGCTGGCGCGAGGACCCGGTACTGGACCCGTGGGGCTCGCACGTGTTCGTCCGTGATCTGGATCGGGGCACCCTGTGGTCCGCCGCCGACACCCGCGCGCACGGTTGCCTGGGCGAGGTCACGTTCGCCGAGGACCATGCCCAGTTCATCAGCCACCGTGACGGTTTGACCAGTACCCTGACTGTGCTGGTGTCCGGCGAGGACGACAGCGAAGTGCGCTCTCTGACCTTGACCAACCGCAGCCAGCGCATCCGGCCCGTGGAGCTGACCACTTACAGCGAGCTGGTACTGGGCGTCGCTGCAGCCGACAGCGCTCACCCGGCCTTCGCCAAGCTGTTCGTGGTGACCGAGTACCTGCCCGAATACGCCGCATTGGTGGCTACTCGTCGACCTCGCAGCAGTGAGGAGCCACAGATCTGGGCCGCTCACTTCGCAGTGCTCGACACGCCACTGGACAGCCCGGTGCAATACGAAAGTGACCGTGCCGCCTTTCTTGGCCGGGAGCACACCTTGCTGCAGGCCACGGCCCTGGCGTCCGGCGCAACACTGTCCAACAGCGTCGGCACGGTGCTCGACCCGCTGTTCGCCTTGCGTCACCGCCTCAGCATCGCGCCAGGCCAGAGCGTGGACATCGCCTTCTGGACCGTGGTTGCCGACAGCCGCGAAGCCCTGCTGGGCCTGATCGACAAGCACCATGAGCACAGTGCCTACGAGCGTGCCAAGACCCTGGCCTGGACCCAGGCGCAAGTGCAACTGCGCCATCTGGATATCGACGCCGAGGCGGCAGCCGACTTCCAACGCCTCAGCGCGCCCCTGTTGTACGCTGACGCTCGATGGCGCGCACCCGCGCTGAGCATCCTGCGCGGTGCAGGCAGCCAGGCCGGCCTGTGGCCAATGGGCATCTCGGGTGATCTGCCCATCGTACTGCTGCAGATCGATGACACCGAGGACTTGCCGCAAGTGCGCGAATTGCTGCTGGCCCACGAATACTGGCGGATGAAGCGCCTGAGCGTGGACCTGGTGATCCTTAACGAGCGTGACGCCAGCTATCAGCAGGACCTGCAGATTGCCGTGGAAACGGCGGTACGCAGCAGTCAATCGCGACCCGGGCCCAGCGCGGTATTGAGCCGCGGCGCGGTTTACACGCTGCGGGCCGACCTGTTGCCGGGCGATGCGCGCAGCCTGTTGCTGGCAACCGCGCGGCTGGTGCTGCGCGCCCACAGCGGCGACATCCACGCGCAAATCGGTCTGCGTCCGCCACATGTCGTACCTGAAGGCGAAGCGCAGTGGCCACAGCGGGCGACCAGCGCTGCGAGTACTGCAGGCGCCCCCGAGGTGGCCGAGGAAGTGCTTGAGTGCTTCAACGGCCTGGGCGGTTTTGCCGATGAAGGCCGAGAATACGTTACCGTGCTCGAGCGAGGCGCGCGTACCCCGGCACCCTGGCTGAACGTCATCGCCAATCAGCACTTCGGCTTCCAGGTCTCGACCCAGGGCGCCGGCTACACGTGGGCGCAGAACAGTCGGGAAAACCAGCTTACCCCCTGGTGCAACGACCCGGTAGGCGACCCCAGTGGCGAAGCGCTGTACGTGCGCGACAACGCCAACGGCGTCGTCACCGGGCCCTGTGCGTGGCCCGTACGTGACAACGGGCGCTACAGCGCGCGGCACGGCTTCGGCTACAGCCGCTTCGAGCACACTGCCAATCAGCTGCACATGGGTCTGCTGCAATACGTGCCGCTGGACGATGCCGTCAAGATCAGCCGTCTGAGCGTGCGCAACCTCAGCGACAAACCGCGCCGGCTCAGTGTGTTCAGCTACCTGGAATGGGTGCTGGGCGCGTCGCGCGCGGCGACTGCGGCGGGGCTCATCAGCGAGGTGGATGCCCGTACCGGTGCCCTGCTGGCACGCAACCCGTGCGCCATCGCCTTTGCCGGACGCGTGGCATTTTCCGACCTGGCCGGTGGTATCGGCCATTGGACGGCCGACCGCACCGAGTTTCTTGGCCGCCACGGCCGCTACGCTGCCCCGGCTGCGCTGGCCTCTTCGACGCCGCTGAGCGGTGCCAGCGCCGCCGGACTCGATCCCTGTGCCGCCCAGCAGCATGAGGTGCTGTTGTCAGCCGGGCAGCAGATCGAGCTGGTATGGCTGGTCGGCCAGGCACCGTCGCTGGAGCAAGCACAGCGTCTGGTGCTCAAGTACCGCCACGAACACCTGGACGGTGTGCTGCAACGCGTCCGCGACAGCTGGGCCGACAAGCTCGAAGCCGTGCAGGTGCGCACCCCGGACCGGGCACTGGACATCATGCTCAACGGCTGGTTGCTGTACCAGACCATCGTCTGCCGCCTGTGGGCACGTTCGGCGTTCTACCAGGCCAGTGGCGCCTACGGCTTGCGCGATCAGCTGCAGGATGGCTTGGCCTTGAGCCTGGCAGCACCGCACCTGACCCGCGAACATCTGCTGCGCGCGGCCGCTCGGCAGTTCGTCGAAGGCGACCTGCAGCACTGGTGGCTGCCTCACTCCGGTCAGGGGGTGCGCACCCGCATCAGCGATGACCGGGCCTGGTTGGCCTACTGCACGGCAGAGTACGTCCGCAGCAGCGGCGACGAAGGCGTGCTCGACGCCCCTGTGACCTTCCTTGAAGGCGAACCCTTGGCCAGCGGCGAAACCGATCGCTTCTTCCTGCCGCAAACCAGTGCCTCATCCGCTTCCTTGTACGAGCATTGCGCCCTGGCGCTGGACTGCAGCCTGGAGCAGATGGGCGACATGGGGTTGCCGCTGATCGGCAGCGGCGATTGGAACGATGGCATGAACCGCGTCGGTGAGCAGGGTCGCGGCCAGAGTGTCTGGCTGGGCTGGATGCTGCTGGCCAGCCTGGAGCGCTTCATCGCTCTGGCCGCTCGGCGCAACTGCCCGCGAGCACGGCGCTGGCAGCAAGCCTACCTGCAGTTGCAGAGCGCCCTGGAAACCCACGCCTGGGATGGCCAGTGGTATCGCCGCGCAACGTTCGACGACGGTACGTGGCTGGGTGCAGACGGCAATCAGGAATGTCGCATCGACTCGATCGCACAGAGCTGGGCCGTGCTGTCCGGCGCCGCGCAGCCCGAACGAGCCCAGCAGGCCATGAGCGCAGTGAATGAACATCTGGTGCGACCGGCAGACGGCATCGCGCTGCTGTTCACTCCGCCGTTCGAGCACTCGCCGCACGATCCCGGCTATTTGATGGCGTACCCACCCGGCCTGCGCGAAAACGGCGGGCAATACAGCCATGCGGCCATGTGGGCAATCCTGGCCTTCGCCAGGCAGCACCGCGGTGATGAAGCACTGGTCTTGATCGACCTGCTCAATCCCATCAACCATGCGTTGGACGCCGCCAGCGTGCAACGCTACAAGGTCGAGCCGTACGTGATCGCCGCGGATGTCTATTCGGTTGCGCCCCATGTCGGGCGTGGTGGTTGGACCTGGTACACCGGCTCGGCCAGCTGGATGTACCGCGCCGGCATCGAGGGCATTCTCGGTGTGCGCCGCGAGAAACAATGGCTGCTGCTCGACCCTCGTATCGCGGCCCGGTGGGCAGGGTTCAGCGTGCAGGTTCGCGTGTCCGGGGGGCACGTGCACATCAGTGTGGAGCGCAGCGACGACGGTGGTCGTGGCTGCCTGCTGGACGGCAAGCCACTGGTGCTGGATGAAGGTGTCGCGCGCATCCCATTGGCACCGCACCTGGTCCACTACACCCTGTAGGCGGCGCCTGGCTGGGCACGCTGGCCATCGGCCCAGCGTACCCAGCCGGGGCGCTTTACTTCGTCACCACGCACTCATAGGATGACTGACTACAACAACAAAGCCGAGGTTCTTCCATGCGTAAACATCTGCTTCTTGCCGCCGCCATCGGCTGCGCCGGCGGCCTGGCCCAGGCCAGTACCTTCGCCTATATCTCGAGCCCCGAGGACGGCATGATTTCCCAGTACCGCCTGGACGAGAACACTGGATCGCTGACGCTGGTGCACCAGACTCACGCGGGCGACCAGGTCAACCCCATGGCCCTGAGCCCCGACGGTTCGACCTTGTACGCCGCCCTTCGGGTCAAGCCGTTCCGCGTCATGGCCTATCGCATCGACCCGGCCAGCGGCCAACTGGACGCCGCCGCCGAGGCCCCGTTGGCGGCCAGCCTGGCCTACCTGAGCACCGATCGCAGCGGCCGCTACCTGATGGGCGCCTCCTATGGCGGCAATGTGCTGACCGTACAACCCATAGATGCCGAGCACCGCCCTAGCGAAGACATCAAGGTCTACCCGACCGGCCCCTACGCCCACTCCGTGCGCAGCGACCCCAGCAACCGCTTCGTCTACGCAGGCAATCTGGGCGTGGACCAGGTGCTGCAGTTCACGCTGGATGACAGCAGCGGTGCCCTGGAACCCATCGGCAACGGCCATGCCTCGGTGACTGCCGGCAGCGGGCCGCGGCATATCGCATTTGCGCCAAGTGGGAAGTTTCTCTATGTGGTGGGCGAACTGAGCGGTACGGTCGACAGCTTTTCCATCGACGCGCAGACCGGCGCCCTGACCAAGGTCGCCCATGTCGAAGGCGTGCCCAAGTCGCTGAATCTGGTGCATGGCGAGATTCGCAATGCTGGCAACAACGACCTCAAGGATGATCCGACGCCACGTATCTGGGCTGCAGACATTCGCGTATCGCCTGACGGTCAGCTGATCTACATCACTGAACGCACCACCAGTTCGGTCTCGGCGTTCAAGGCCGATCCTGCCAGCGGCACGCTGAGCTTCCAGGGCAACTACCCACTGCAGGAGAAGCAGCCGCGCAACATCGCCTTCTCGCCCAGCGGACGCTGGTTGCTGGTGACCGGGGAAAAGGCCGACAAGGTGGGCAGCTATGCCGTGGGCGCAGCGGGTGCGCTGACGCGTACGGCAGAAGCGCCTTCGGGCAAAGGCGCCTTGTGGATCGAGATGTTGAATCTGCCGGGCGCTTGACCGGCTAGTGCTTGATCGCCTGCTAGGTGCGCGTGCGGCCGATCCATTCGACCGCCGTGCGCCAGAAGCAGACACCCAGGAAGTACGCCGACATCAAGCTCCACAGACCCATGGCCACCGGGTTGCTGGCGGGGTGGTTGAGGATCAGCACGAAGGTGCACAGCAACCAGATCGACGTCACCGCGATGTTGACCGCCATGAAGCGACGAACCCGGAACGGGTGCAGGAACTTCATCTTGGTAACGGTCAGCAGCGCCAGCCCGACGACGGTGAGCAGCGCGATCCACGGCGACGGCGAGATGATGTACATGCACAGCGCCACCACGTTCCAGGCCGCGGGGAAGCCGACGAAGTAGTTGTCCTTGCTCTTCATGTTGACGTTGCAGAAGCAGAACAACGACGACACCAGAATGATGCTGACGGTGATCAGCAAGGTGAATTCGGGCAATGGAATGTAGCGATAGATGAACAGTGCCGGAATGAACACGTAGGTCAGGTAGTCGATCACCAGATCGAGTGTCGAGCCGTCGAAGTGTGGCAGCAACGACTGGGTGTTGAGCTTGCGTGCCAGTGCACCGTCGACGCCGTCGACCACCAGCGCCAGGCCCAGCCACAGCAGGCAGATTTTCGGCTGGCCGTCGAACAGCGCTAGTGTGGCAAGAAAGGCCAGCACCACGCCGGTGGCGGTGAAGCCGTGGGCGCCCCATGCTTTGAGCGTGGCCGAGGGTCTGATCAGTATCACGGGGTGTTCTCCAGGAAGTAGACGGGCCATGACAACCGCTGGCAGGTATCCACAGCATTGACCCGAAAGCGGCACAAGTAAACCAATGGGCCGCAGCTATCGACCGGGCGTGCGGGTGTAAGGTTCACGACTCGGTCAACGTAAGTGTCACAGGTAACCCGGTGCGCTGCCAAGCGATTCACTGCATTGGAGTTTTTGTGGCGACGGACGTTGACCGCCGCGCGGCACCGCGGAGTAAGATGAAGCCGGTGTCCGACTGCCCCAGGACTGGGGAAGAACCGGTTTTTAACCCGCAGGACCAGCAGACCCAGCGCCCGGCCCAGACCGCCTGGCGCCGGTGAAGTCGCTCATTATCCGGATAGCGCGGCCCATGTGGCCGCGCTGCGTAGCGTTAAGGGAATATAGAATGGCCCCAAGAAATGTGATCAATGCGTCGGTCAGCCCCAAGGGCAGCCTGGAAACCCTCTCCCAGCGTGAAGTGCAGCAACTCAGTGCCGCCGGTTCAGGCAGCACCTATACCCTCTTTCGCCAGTGCGCCCTGGCCATTCTCAATACCGGCGCCCATGTCGACAACGCCAAGACCATCCTCGACGCCTATCGGGATTTCGAAGTACGCATCCATCAACAGGACCGTGGCGTGCGCCTGGAGCTGTTGAACGCGCCGGCGGATGCCTTCGTCGATGGCGAGATGATCGCCAGCACCCGCGAGATGCTCTTCAGCGCACTGCGCGACATTGTCTATACCGAAAGCGAACTGGACAGCCAGCGCATCGACCTGAGCGATTCCCAGGGCATCACCGACTACGTCTTTCATCTATTGCGCAACGCCCGCACCCTGCGTGCCGGCCTCGAGCCGAAGATGGTGGTGTGCTGGGGTGGGCATTCGATCAACTCGGACGAATACAAGTACACCAAGAAAGTCGGCCATGAACTGGGCCTGCGCCGGCTGGACATCTGTACCGGTTGTGGCCCTGGCGTGATGAAGGGGCCGATGAAGGGCGCCACCATTGCCCATGCCAAGCAGCGTATGAGCGGCGGGCGTTACTTGGGCCTGACCGAGCCGGGCATCATCGCGGCGGAAGCGCCGAACCCGATCGTCAACGAGCTGGTGATTCTTCCGGATATCGAGAAGCGTCTGGAAGCGTTCGTGCGCGTGGGTCATGGGATCATCATCTTCCCTGGCGGCGCAGGTACGGCCGAAGAGTTTCTGTACCTGCTGGGCATTCTGATGCATCCGGACAACCAGGGCTTGCCGTTTCCGGTAATCCTGACTGGCCCCAAGAGTGCGCAGGCGTATCTGCAGCAGTTGGACCAGTTCGTCGTGGCGACCCTGGGCGAGGCGGCTCGGCAGCATTACCAGATCATCATCGACAACCCGGCCGACGTGGCGCGGGAGATGACCGAGTCGTTGAAGCAGGTGAAGCTGTTCCGCCGCGAGCGTAACGACGCCTTTCACTTCAACTGGCTTTTGAAGATCGAGGAAAGCTTCCAGCGGCCGTTCGACCCGACCCACGCCAACATGGCCAACCTTGAACTCAGCCGCGCCCTGCCCCCGCATCAACTGGCGGCGAACCTGCGTCGGGCGTTTTCCGGAATCGTGGCGGGCAACGTGAAGGACAAGGGCATCCGTCTGATCGAAGAGCATGGCCCGTACCAGATCCGCGGTGATGCCGCGATCATGGAACCGCTGGACAAACTGCTGCAGGCATTCGTCGAGCAGAACCGCATGAAACTGCCAGGTGGCGCAGCCTACGTGCCGTGCTACCGCGTAGTGACCTGACCCGCCCCCGCACGGTGGGAGCGGTCATCGGCCGCGAAATCCCACCGCGTACTACCTGACACTCCCCGCCGCGCCCTTCGCGGCCACGGACCGCTCCCACAGATCAGCGCTTGCTGTGGGAGCGGTCATCGGCCGCGAAACTTCCACCGCGCAAGACCTGACACCCCGTCGCGCCCTTCGCGGCCACAGACCGCTCCCACAGATCAGCGCTTGCTGTGGGAGCGGTCATCGGCCGCGAAACTTCCACCGCGCAAGACCTGACACCCCGCCGCGCCCTTCGCGGCCACAGACCGCTCCCACAGATCAACTCACTCTGTGGGAGCGGTCTGTGGCCGCGAATCTTTCAGTCTTTTACTCAAGCCCAAGATTTCCACACAAACCTGTTGCGCATGCTGCGAGATAATTCTATCGTTATTCCACATCAACTATCGCATTGAGATAAATATGTCAGACATCGTGCTAGAAATAAAAGGGCCTGTCGCTGTCATCACCCTCAATCGTCCGGCCGTGCTGAACGCCTGGACCACGCCGATGCGTAACGAAATCATCGAAGCATTGAACGGCTACAACACCGATCCGGCGATCAAGGCCGTGATCATGACCGGCGCTGGCGACCGTGCTTTTTCGGCAGGCCAGGATCTCTCCGAAGCCCATGATTTCGACGGTGATCGCGCTGTGGAATGGGTCGGCGAGTGGGAGCGCTATTACGCCACCTTGCGCGGGCTGTCCAAGCCACTGATCATCGCCCTGAATGGCACTGCGGCCGGTTCGGCGTTTCAGGTCGCGCTGCTGGGTGACATCCGCGTCGGCCACCCGGGCGTGCGCATGGGCCAGCCAGAGATCAACTCGGGCATCCCCAGCACTACCGGTCCGTGGATCATGAACAGCATGCTGGGCATGTCGCGCACCATCGAGCTGACACTGACTGGTCGTTTGATGAATGCCGATGAATGCAAGCAGATCGGTTTGATCCACCATCTGGTGCCGGCTGATCAGGTCATGAGCAAAGCCCTGGAAATCGCCCAAGAGCTGGCCGCCAAGCCCCCGATCGCCATGCGTCTGGACAAGCAGCGCTTCCGCGAAATGAGCGAGCCCGGCTTCAAGGATTGCATCGCAGCCGGCCGCCGCCTGCAGAAGGAGGCCTACGACTCCGGCGAGCCACAGCGAATGATGGAAGCCTTCTTCAAGGCCCGCGCCAAGTAGAAGCGGTCATCGGCCGCGAACGGAACACCGCGCAGCACCTGACACACCGCGGCGCATCTTTCGCGGCCACGGACCGCTCCCACAGGCGCACAGCATTCACCCTGTAGAAGCGGTCATCGGCCGCGAACGGAACACCGCGCAGCACCTGACACACCGCACGGCGGCGGCCATGTACCTACCCCGGCTATTGCAACAATTTGACTGCCGACGTCCTGACTACCCAACGATCCATTCGTTTTCTGTAGGAGACTGTCATGCACACACCTTCCAACCCCGGACGCCGTCGGTTGCTCAAGGCCGGCGCCACGGTCGCACTGGTCTGCGGCCTGCCCAGCGTGGTCCGCGCCGCCGATAAACAGATCATCGTCTCCGACCCCGGCGGTCCCTACACCGTGGCTTACCGCAAGGCTTTCTACGACCCCTTCGAAAAAGCCACCGGCATCAAAGTCATCAGCGTCGCACGTGAATCCCAGCCAGTCGCGCAATTCTCGGCCATGGTCAAAACCCGCAATTACGTGTGGGACGTCACCACCCTGACCATTTCCGCCGACATCCCCTACCTCGAAGCCCAGGGTTTCCTCGAACCCATCGGCTTGTCGGCGAGCGAATACCCCGACCTGCTTCCCGAAGCCATCACCGCCAACTTCCTGGGTGTCGACGTGTACTCCACGGTGCTGGCCTACCGTACCGACACCTTCAAGGACGGCAAGGGCCCGCAGAGCTGGGCGGATTTCTGGAACGTCGAGAAATTCCCCGGCCGCCGCTGCCTGCGTCGCAGCCCGCTGGACACACTGGAACAGGCCCTGCTGGCGGACGGCGTCAGCCTCGACGCGCTGTACCCGCTGGACGTCGACCGCGCGTTCAAGAGCCTGGACAAGATCAAACCGCACATCGACCTGTGGTGGACCTCCGGCGCGCAAGCCATGCAGGCCATCCAGAGCGGCGAAGTCGACATGATCTCGGCCTGGAACGGCCGCGCCCAGGCCGCCATCGACAACGGCGCGCCGGTGCAGATCGTCTGGAACCAGGGGCTCTATTCGATCGAAGGTTGGGCCATCCCCAAGGGGACTCCACACGCCGACATGGCCAAACAGTTCGTGCGCTTCTGCGCCGATGCCAAGCGCCAGGCCGACTTCACCGACACCCTGGCCTACGGACCGACCAACCGCAAATCCTTCGAGTTCATCCCCGCAGAGCGCGCGGCGCTGCTGCCAACCGCCCCGCAGAACCTGGAACACATGCGTCTGCCCAGCCCTGCTTGGTGGGCAGAGAACCGCACTGCCGTGACCGAGCGGTTCAACGCCTGGATCTTGTCGTAAGGGAGTCGATGCATGAGCGTGAAACTTGAAACCCGTGGCCTGGGCAAGACCTATGGTCAGTTCGTCGCCCTGCAACCCACCGATATCCAGGTGCGCGAAGGCGAGTTCCTGACCCTGCTCGGGCCTTCGGGCTCAGGCAAGACCACCCTGCTGCAGATGATCTCCGGGTTGGTTCCACCGGACAGCGGGCAGTTGCTGATCGATGGCCAGGACGCGACCCACATCGCCCCCGGAAAGCGCGGCATCGGCCTGGTGTTCCAGAGCTATGCGTTGTTCCCGCACATGAGCGTGCGCGACAACGTGGCGTACGGGCTGCGCATGCGCAAATACCCCAAGGCCGAAGTCAACCAGGCGGTCGACGACGCCTTGGGCATGGTGCGCATGGAGGATTTCGCCCATCGCTACCCGAACGAACTGTCCGGTGGCCAGCAACAACGGATCGCCCTGGCCCGCTGCTTCGCCTACCGCCCGTCGATCATCCTGCTCGACGAGCCGTTGGGCGCCCTGGACAAGAACTTGCGCGAGCACATGCAGTTGGAAATCCGCCGCATGCACAAGGAGCTGGGGGCTACGTTCATCTATGTCACCCACGACCAGGAAGAGGCGCTGACCCTGTCCGACCGCATCTGCCTGATGAACCGCGCGCGCATCGAACAGCTGGCCACACCAGAAGAACTCTACGATCGCCCGGCAACCCGCTTCGCTGCGGAATTCATCGGCCACTCCAATCTGCTCCAGGGCCAGCGCGACGGTACCGGCCACCTGCAGGTCGAGGGCCAGCGCCTGGACCTGGCTGGCTGCGCCGGGCATCAGGCGCCCAGCGCCGGGACCGAGGCGTTCCTGCTCATCCGGCCCGAAGCCGCGCGCTTGACCGAACCCGCTGCCGGCCTGCTGCAGGGCATCGTCGATGAATGCGTGTTTCTGGGCAGCGACACCCGCGCTCTGGTCCGCCTGCCTTCGGGCAACCGCTTCAGTGTGCGCTGTTCCCGCGAGCTCAGTCCGCGCGTCGGCGATCCGGTTGGCATCGCCTGGAATTCCACACGGGCCACTTTGCTGCCCGCGCAGGCCACGTCATGAACTGGCGCAAAGGCCTGATTCCGGCCATCCCCGCCCTGCTTTTCCTGGCACTGTTCTTTCTGCTGCCGGTGGCGGAAATGCTCATGGGCAGTTTCCAGAACGCCAGCGGCGAGCTGAGCCTGGGCAATTTCGAACGGATCGCCTCGACCCCGGTGTACGCCCGCGTGCTGGGCATTACCTTCTGGATCTCGGCGCTGACGGCCGTGCTGTCGGTGCTGCTCGCGTACCCAGTGGCCTACTTGCTCACTCGGCTCTCGCCCATGGGTCGCGAGCGTTGGCTGCTGTGGATCATGCTGCCGTTCTGGACCAGCTACCTGGTCAAGACCTATGCCTGGATGCTGCTGCTGTCACGCAAAGGCCTGCTGACCACGCTTGCCGCCGACGTGCTGGACAACCCGTCCGGCCTGGTGCCCGCACTTTCGGGGGTGCTGATCGGCATGGTCCACTCGATGCTGCCCCTGGCGGTGATCACCCTGCTGCCGATCATGCGCAGCATCGACCAGCGCCTCGCGCCGGCCGCACAGACACTGGGCGCCAGCGGTTCGATGAGCTTCTTCAGCATCTTCCTGCCGCTCTCGGCCCCAGGCATCGCCGCAGCAGGTCTGCTGGTGTTCATTACCAGCCTCGGTTTCTTCATCGTGCCTGCGCTGCTGGGTTCGCCACGGGAAATGATGGTGGCGCAGTTGGTGATTTCCTCGGTGCTCGACCTGTTCGACATGAACTTCGCCGGTGCCCTGTCGGTGGTCCTGCTGGCCTGCTCGCTGGTAGTGTTCGTGATCTACGACCGCATCGCCGGGCTGTCGTCGCTCGGCGGCGAGGCGCCCAAGGAACGTCAGTCCGGAATGGGCCTGCAGATCCTGATCTGGCTGGGGCACTGCTTTTCGGGCCGGGGCAAGGCGCCGCGGCGCAGTGGCGATGGCGCCCTGTTGACCGGTTACAGCGTGCTGCTGGTCATGCTGCTGATCCTGCCCGTGCTGGTGGTCGTTCCGCTGGCATTCACCAGCAGTCCGTTCATTGCCTTCCCGCCCAAGCTGTTCAGCTTGAAGTGGTTCGAGGAGTTCTTCACGTCCGCCGTATGGCAGGCGGCCTTGTTCCGCTCGCTGGGCGTCGGGGTGGCCACTGCACTGCTGGCGCTGGTGTTGGGCTTCGGTGCGACCCTGGCCTTGACCCGGGTAAGCGCGGGTTGGCGCAAGGGCCTGTTCGCACTGTTCATCGCCCCACTGATCGTGCCGCGCATCGTGATTGCCCTGGGCCTGTTGTATCTGTTTTCCAGGCTTGGCCTCGCGGGCAAGGACATCGGCCTGGTGCTGGGCCACACGGTCTTGGCCCTGCCCTATGTAGTAGTCACCCTGTCGGCTGCGTTCAAGCAGTACGACTGGCGCCTGGACGATGCCGCACGGATTCTCGGCGCCGGTGCGTTCACGCGACTGCGCACCGTGACCCTGCCGCTGATGTCGGCGAGCCTGGTCTCGGCGTTCCTGCTGGCCTTCATCACTTCGTTCGACGACCTGACCATCGCCATCTTCGTCAGTGGCGGCATCAATACCACGCTGCCCAAGCAGATGTGGGACAGCATCCAGCTGGCACTCACCCCCACCCTGGCTGCGGTTTCCACCACCTTGCTGGTGTTCATCGTGTTGTTTGCGGTGATTGCCCAGTGGGTATCGCGGCGTTCCACTTCCAAACGTCAAGGGCTCTGAACGATGCATCCATACACTCGCTTCTTCCCGCATCGCATCAGCCACGATCAGCTCACCACCGCGCCGCTGATCCACGCCGGCCTGCTGATCGACGACCACGCCGTGCGCGTCACCTTCGAGGGCCGATCCCTCGCTACTCTGGAGTTGCGCCAACGGGTCGCGGCCTTGCAACAGGTATTGGCTGACCGTGGCCTGCGCGCCGGACACAGGGTCGCGGTCATGCTGGGCAACAGCGACGACCAGATCGTGTTGATCTACGCATTGATCCTCTGCGGCCTGGTATGGATTCCGATCAACACCAAGCTGCGCGGCCCTGGCCTGGACTACCCGTTCGAGCACGCGCGTCCGGACCTGGTGGTCGGCGACGCCGAATTTGCCGCGCGTCTGGCGGACAGCGCCGCCGCGCAGTTGACCTATGTTGGCATCGACGCACTGCACGAGCAGGCCTTGGCCTACCCGGCAGCGACGCTGCGGCTCGAGGACAGCGCGGCCGATGCCACGCTCTGCGTGATCTACACATCCGGCACCACCGGCGCGCCCAAGGGCGTGGTGTTCACCCACCGCATGCTGCGCATTGCCAGCGAGGCGGTTCTGCAGGTGGCCGACGTCAAGGCAGGTGACCGCCTGCTGTTGTGGGAGCCGCTGTGCCATATCGGTGGCGCGCAGATGCTGCTGATGCCGTTTCTGGCCGAAGTCAGCCTGAACGTGGTGCAGCGCTTTTCCGCCAGCAAATTCTGGGCGCAGTGCGTGCAAGTGCAGGCGACCCAGTTGCATTACCTGGGCGGGATCATCGATATCCTCATGCAGCAGCCCGCCGAGCAGTGGCCTGCTCGGCATAGCCTGCGGACCCTTTGGGGTGCGGGTGTGAGCCTGACCAATTGGGCGGCGATCGAGCAACGTTTCGGTTGTCCTCTGCGCGAGTGCTACGGCATGACCGAGTGTTCCAGCTTCGCCACCTTGAACCGTACCGGCAAGCCGGGCTCGATCGGTCGCGCGTTGCCCTGGCTGAGCGTGGAACTGCTGGATAGTGACGGTACACCGGTCGAAGTGGGGCAACTGGGGGAAATCGTGCTGTCCAGTGAAGTCGAAGGCGTTTTCCTGCCTGGCTATCTGGACAATCCCCAAGCCACGGCGGGCGCCTTGCGCGAGGGCCGGCTGTTCACCGGTGACATGGCACGCATGGATGCCGAGGGCGACCTGTTCTTCGTCGGCCGCCGCACCGACAGCATGCGCGTGCGTGGCGAGAACGTTTCGGCTTGGGAAGTGGAGCGGGTGTTCAGTGCCCATCCTGCGGTGAAAGCCTGCGCGGCGCTGGGTGTCGAATCGGCGGTGGGCGAGCAGGAGATTCTGCTGTTCGTGCAACTGGAGGCCGGCACAGCTGCGCAGTGGCCAGCCATGCGCGAATGGGCGGCGCTGCGCTGCGCGTCCTATCAACTGCCGCGCTACTACCGGCAAGTCGAGCAATTCGAGCTGACGCCCAGCGAGCGTATCAAGAAGCATCTGTTGTCCAGGGACGTGAGTAACGCCTCGGACAGTCACAGTTGAACGACTGGCTGTGAGCGGCCTGTGCGGTAACGGTTTAGTGAATAGCGATAGAAAGTGCCGGGTAACTGCCGGATAATCGATTTTTTTCACCAATGTGTTGCGTTCATGGCCAGTACTCCGAAGAAACCCCCTGCCGACCCAACGGCCTCCTCGCTCTACGTGCAGTCCGTCGACAAGGCCATGAAAGTGCTCATGGCCTTCGACGGCAGCCAGCGGCAGCTGTCGCTGTCCGACATCGCCGGGTTGACCGGCATGGACCTCAGCGCCGCTCAGCGCTTCACCCACACGCTGGCAACCCTGGGCTACCTGAACAAGGACAGCAGCAAGAAGTACGAGCTGTCGCCGCGGCTGCTGGACTTCACCTACCACTACCTGACGTCCAGCGAACTGGTCACCCGTGCCGCACCCTACCTGCAGCAGTTGAGCGCGGACACCGAAGAAGCGACCAATCTGACGGTGCTCGACGGTACCGACATCGTCTATGTGCAGCGAATCGTCAGCCGGCACGTATTCAATGCCAGCGTCATCATCGGCACCCGCCTGCCGGCCTGGTGCACCGCGCCGGGCCAGGCGCTGCTGGCGACCTACAGCGACGACGAGGTAAACGATATCTTCGACCGCAGCCAGTTCGTCCAGCACACACCGGCGACCATCACCGACCGCGGGCAGATCTGGGCCAGCATCGAGCAGATTCGCCAGCGCCGCTATGCGCATACCGAAGACCAGTTTTTCTATGGCGACGTGTCGACGGCGGCGGCCATCGTCGATGGCAATGGCCGGGGCATCGGGGCGGTGAACCTTGCGGTATCTCGCTCACGCTGGGTGCCGGAGCGCGACAGCAAACGCTATGCAGACCTGGTGATCAGCGGGGCGTCGTCGATCTCGGTCAAGCGCAAAGTTTGAGCTTCAATCGAAGAAGGCGTCGTGCCCTTCGCGGCCGATGACCGCTCCCACAGGGGCATCGCGAATCGCTGTAGGAGCGGTCATTGGCCGCGATAGGTTCTAGGTGATCCACCTGAAATGCACCGTCATCCCCCTGCAACATCACTGTCTTAATCTGCGAGGCTTCCCGACCCGGTGAGCCGCCATGCGCCGTCTGCTTCTCATTCTGTGCATCCTGAGCCTGGGCGTGAACCTGAGCACAGGCGCCCTCGCCGATTCGGCCACCTTGCGCATCCGGGGCTCCAACACCATGGGCGCGGCGTTGGTTCCGGCACTTATACGCGGGCTGCTCGAAGCCCGCGGTTTGCATGATATCCAGACGCTCAGCCCATCCCCCGGCGAACAACTGATTATCGCCCAGACCCAGGACGGCACTTCGCTTCGCTTCGAAGTCGGCGCCCACGGCTCAAGCACAGGCTTCGACAGCCTATTGGTCGGGCAAGCCGATCTGGCCGCCTCCTCCAGGCCCATCAGTGACCAAGAGCGCAGCCGACTGGCGTCCCTGGGCGAGCTCACCAGCTTCGGCGCCGAACACGTGATCGCCATCGACGGCGTGGCCGTGATCGTCCATCCCGACAACCCCTTGCGGCAGCTGACCACCCGCCAGCTTGCCCAGGTATTCAGCGGCGAAATCCACGACTGGAACGTATTAGGTGGCCGTGGCCCGATCCATGTTCTGGCCCGCGATGACCGCTCGGGCACATGGGAGACGTTTCGCGACCAGGTACTGACCCCGCATGCCAAGCGCCTGACGGCCGATGCGGTCAGGCTCGAATCCAGCGAGCAGCTGTCGGATCGGGTCAGCGCCGATCGTTACGCCATTGGCTTCATCGGCTTGGCTTCGGTGCGCAATGCCCGCGCGCTGGCCATTGCCGATGGCGACAGTCGGTTCATGGCACCTACCATCAGCCTGATCGCAACCCAGGACTACCCCTTGAGCCGAAGGCTGTACATGTACAGCCCGCCAATGCGCCCATCGCCATGGGCCGACGCATTGATTGCTTTCGCGCAGAGCGAACCGGGGCAGGCAATCGTTGCCCAGCAAGGTTTCGTGGCGCAAACGGTACAAGCCATGACTGTCCCCGTCTCGCCCGACATGCCTGCGCTGTACCGGTAATTGGCTCGTGAGGGCCGGCGCCTGTCGGTGAGTTTCCGTTTTGCCGAAGGCAGCGCGACGTTGGATAACAAGGCTTTGGCCGACGTGGTAAGGGTGCAGGATTACCTGCGCAGTCATCACCTGCTGCAGAACAAGACCACACTGGTGGGGTTCGGTGATGCCAAGGATGATTCCGCCCGTGCGGTGCTGTTGTCGCGGCTACGCGCCATGGCGGTACGCCGGGAGCTGGCGAAGGCGGACGTGGTGTTCCGCAATATCCAGGGCTTTGGCGCGCAACTGCCGGTGGCGACCAACGAGGTCGACGAAGGCCGGATCAAGAACCGTCGGGTGGAGGTCTGGGTAAACCCATGAAGAAAGACACGGTGCCGTGGCCGATGGCGGACACAAAGTGTTACCGGTGATGCGAGCGCGGGAGCAGATACGGGTAACAAGGGAACAGATCTGCGTCACTCTGTCACATGCAGAGTGCTCAAGAAATTCAACTATCTGATTTAGAACGATTTTTAAAAGTTGGCACGTACCCTGCTATGTCATACGTACAACAATAACAACAACGCGATAAACCAATAACAACAAGACGAAACGACTCTGACATAACAAGAACAAACGCGACAGAGACGTAGCTAACAGATTTTTTTGGAGAGGAAATGCTTTTCAGGGGCTTGCCCCGCAGCCAGGTAGAGAACAACAAAACTACGCTCAGTAGCTACCCACTGGTTGGATCGATGATAAAGGCAGATCAGCGCTCAAAAAAATACGTTTGCTCTTGACCCCGCTTGGGGGTCGCACAACAAGCGACAAGGGCCACGACTGACAAATACAACAACAGGTCGCCCCTCAATAATAAAAAAGAGCATGCAACACACCCTTGAGGGGAGCCCAGGCTCCCCTCAGTGCTTTCCGCCATCTGGCTTTGCAAGCCCTGGCGTGTATCGCACACCAGGGCCTGCAAGCGGTCAGATCGGCGAGGCACTCACCACACGCAGGGCCAGACCCTCATACGGATCCAGGGTAATGGTGAATTCGCCGGCTTCAGTCAAATCACCCTCGACCCGCTCGTTGATGATGTCTACCACTGGACCCGCAGCGATACCCGGCAGATGCAATGTCTCCACGATTGGTTCATTGCTGAAGTTCAAGGCGGTGATCTGGGTACCCTTGCCGGCGGGCAACTCGTGCACCATCAGCAACAGGCCAGGGTGTTGCACATCCGGAATCAGGATTTGCTTGCTCGCGGCGATGTCATAGGCCCGGCGCACGGCCAGAATCTTTTTCAGCTGCGAAGCGAAGCTGTCTGGACGCTGCAGTTGGTCGACCAGGTTGCCATAGAGGGTTTTCGGACGGGGCATGTTGCCCGCAGAAAATTCAGCCTCAGGGTCGAGCCCTACGAGGTCGTAGGCGCCGCGATGGATCCAGCGCGTATCACCGTCTTCCATCAAATGAGCGACCTGCTCGGCTGGCAGAGTAAGCGCCCCGACCAGATCCCAGCCCGACAGCGCGAACACGCCGGGTTGCATGGCGTTGTACATGACCAGCAGCAGGTGAATATGCTGGATCTGCTTGATGTCCTGATCGGTGATCGCCTCCAGATCGCGGATGCCCAGTGCCGCCGTGATGATACTGGCGGTGGTGCAGGACACTCCATTGGTGACGAATTTCAGGTTGTAGGGTGCATGCTCGCCGGCCAGGCGCTCGTACATTTCCTCGCGGATGTGCTCGCGCAGAATGTTGCCGGGGAAAGTCTGCCCTTGGTACAGATAGGTATCGTGGGCGTGCAGCGTCCAGAAGTGCACCAGCTCGAGGGTCAACTCGTCGTGGTTCTGCAAGGCGTGAATCAACGAAGCCGGATCGATACCGAAGGCATGCACCTGGCGCAGCATGAGGCGCAGGAACTCGGTATTGCCCAGCAGCAGCGCGTGTTGGTAGGCGGGGCGCGTGATGAAATCGTAGGACAGGTCCGCGCCGCCATGGGACATCGAGGCGATGTCGTCAATGGTGAGGTTCAGTTCCTGGAAGCTGAAACCACCGGCCTTGCGAATGGCGCCACCTAGCAGCTGGTTGCCGTTCACCGACAGCGGATGGCTTTCCGACCAGGCCGGACCTTCGGCACGACGCTCGACGCCGAGGAAACCGTTGGCGTCCAGACGCAGGATGCGCGCGCCCATGACGTCGATGGAATGCAGGGCATCACCGATGATCATCTGCTGCGCGGCAAAGGTCGGGTCCAGCCAGTTCAGCGATGGCTGGCCTTCCTTGAAGTAGTGCAGGTAGACCCAGCGTCGCGCCTTGCCGTCCACGCCAACCACCACTGGGGTCGCACTCCAGTCGGTTTCCTTGACGCCGGGTTCGAAGAAGATCACACGTTGCAGTTGGCCAACGATGTAGTGCTTTTCCTTGAGGATGTCGCAGACTTCCGGGGTCAGGTTGATCGCGTCGCGCCCAGCCGGCACTTCAGGCAACAGGCCCCAGTCTTCTTCCTTGATCTCGACCATGTGGTAGAGACCTGGATAGTCGGCATGGGCCATTTCGGCCAGGCGGAAATCCGCGCCTTTGCCGGTGTGCGAAGGGATCGCGTCGTCGATGACCACGGCGTTGTGCGCTGCAGCCATGCGGCTGAGCTGGATCATGTCCGCTTCGGTACCCAGCTCGGGGTCGATGTCGAAGCTCATGCGGTCGAAGTTGCCATCGACGCTGGGCGTACGATCACGTCCACGCAGACCGCCGGACAGCTTCAACGGGCCGTTGTGAATACCCTGGATGCCGATCTCGGACAACGCATGCCACAAGGTTTCATCGCCGAGGGCCTGCAATACCGAGCCCTCCTCGCGGGTGACAATGGAAGCCGGGTAGGCCGTGAACCAGACCGAAGCAATGGCTGATGCATCCCGAGGTCTGGCCTGGGCGTAGGGTCGTTGCCACAGCCGCGCTTGTCCGGCATACAGCTTGGCGCGCTGTTTGGCCGTATGCAGCATGGACTGGTCGACCAGCCACTGGATGTAGTCCTTGTCCGGCGTCGTCATCGTTACTTGCCCTCGAAAAGTGTCCTACAGTAAGAGTACGACGGAGGGTTATCGTTGCATCCGTCGAGGATTTCCCTGAAGGCGCCACGCTGACCTGATCCGATGAACGGTATAAAGCATTGTGCCATCAGGCCGATACAGCAATTGGCAGGGGATCATCCCTGCGCGGGCGATCAACAGGAGAGACCCATGATTACCTTTCTGCTGGGCTGGTGCGCACTGTCCGTACTCGGGACCTTCGTTTTCGTGGGGCTGATACGGGCAGACAAGCGACGAGAAGTACAGGCCATGGAAAATGCGCGCACGCAGTTCCAGCGCATTTCTTTTCAGACGCATTTGGCGAGCTGAAATCGCAAGGCTCTACCTAAGGCATGCAGAGTCGACGCGCGATGCTCGACACTGATGACGATGCCGCTCGAACGAGCGGCTACGGAATGCAGGGCAAGCAGGCCGCCAGGTGCCAGCCTGCCCTGAAGATCAGACCTTGACGATCCACCCCTGTGGAGCTTCCACGTCACCGGACTGGATACCGGTCAACTCCTTGTAGAGACGTTGCGTGAATGGGCCCACTTCTTCCTGGCTGAAGAACACGTGCAGTTTGTCCTGATATTCGATTCCCCCGATCGGGGTAATCACTGCCGCGGTGCCGCATGCCCCCGCTTCCTTGAACTGGTCGAGCTGATCGATCAGCACATCACCTTCGATCACTTTCAAGCCCAAGCGTGATTGCGCCAGTTCGATCAACGACAGACGGGTGATGCCAGGCAGCACGGACGGTGATTTCGGGGTCACGAATTCATCGTTGCGGGTGATCGCGAAAAAGTTCGCCGAACCCACTTCTTCGATCTTGGTGTGGGTCTGGGGGTCCAGGTAGATACAATCGGCAAAGTTTGCCTTCTTGGCGTTGGAACCCGGCATCAGGCTGGCAGCGTAGTTGCCACCCACCTTGGCGGCACCGGTGCCGTTGGGCGCGGCGCGGTCGTAGCCGGAAATGACGAAGTTGTGCGGCTTCATGCCACCTTTGAAGTAAGGGCCGACCGGAATGCAGAAAATCGAGAAGATGAACTCGGGTGCGGTGCGCACGCCGATGTTGTCACCCACGCCGATCACGAACGGACGCAGGTACAGTGCGCCGCCTGAACCATAGGGCGGAATGAAGCGCTCGTTGGCGGCGACCACCTGGCGGCAGGCGTCGATGAACACCTCGGTGGGGACTTGCGGCATCAACAGGCGACCACAGCTGCGCTGCATGCGCAGGGCGTTCTGGTCGGGGCGAAACAGATTGATCGAACCATCCTTGCAACGGTAAGCCTTGAGGCCCTCGAAGCACTGCTGTCCATAGTGAAGCGCGGTGGAGCCTTCACTGATGTGCAGCACGTTGTCTTCGGTCAGGTTGCCCTGGTCCCATTCACCGTCGCGCCAGTGCGACAGGTAGCGCAGGTCGGTCTTGATGTAGTCGAAACCCAATTTGTCCCAGTTGATGCTTTCGTGACCCATGACACCCTCTACCCTTTGGCGATCGCCTGAACAGCACAGGCTTTTACGAATGGACACAACAATACTGCATTTGCCTGGACCGCGCAGCCTGGCTAGTGGAAATCGCGGCTTCGCACATCCAGCCCATGGAGCATGGCGCTGACATCGGCCATATGCCCGGCGATGACGTGGCGCACGCCGTCCTTGTGCTCGAACCGGCCCTTGACCTGCATCATCTGCGAACCCACCAGCACCCGCCGCTGGCGCTCGGCCAGATCCCGCCAGACCACCACGTTGATCATGCCGAACTCGTCTTCCAGGGTAACGAAGGTCACCCCGCTGGCGGTCGACGGCCGTTGCCGACCCGTCACCAACCCGGCCACGGTGACCGGACGACCGTGGGCCAGGCTCTGCAGGTCATGGGAGCTGCGGCAGCGCAGCGCCTGAAGGCGCTCGCGCAGCATGGCCAGCGGGTGCGGACCTAACGTGGTACCGAGGCTGGCATAGTCGGCGTAGAGGTCTTCGCCGACACTGGGGACCGGCAAGGCCACGGGCTCCTCGCGCAGGCCGGGCGCTTCGGCGAACAACGGCAACTGCTGCTCGACGCTGGCCACATCCCAGCGCGCCTGATGGCGGTGCCCTACCAGGCCGACCAGGGCATTGGCATCGGCCAACTGTTCCAGGCTGCGGTTGTCCAGCCCACAGCGCCGGGCCAGGTCGGTGACGTCGCGGAACGGCCCGCCCAGGCGGCCCTGCTGTACGGCGCGCCCGGCTTCCTCACGCAGGCCCTTGACCATTCGCAGCCCCAGACGCAGGGCCGGTTGCCTGCCGTTGCTGGGCTCAAGGCTGCAGTCCCAGTCGCTGTGGCACACATCGACGGCGAGGATCTGCAGATGATGGCGACGTGCATCCTGGAGGATCTGGTCGGGACTGTAGAAGCCCATGGGCCAGCTGTTGATCAGCGCGCAGGCGAAGGCTGCCGGCTCATGGCACTTGAGCCAGCAACTGGCGTAGGTCAACAAGGCGAAGCTGGCCGCATGGGACTCGGGAAAACCGTAGCTGCCGAAACCCTTGATCTGCTCGAAGATGCGTTCGGCGAACTCACGGGTGTAACCGTTCTTGAGCATGCCTTCGGTGAGGCGGAGCTGATGCGGTTCCAGACCGCCGTGGCGCTTCCAGGCGGCCATCGAGCGACGTAACTGGTCCGCCTCCCCTGGCGTGTAGCCAGCGGCGACGATCGCCAATTCCATCACCTGCTCCTGAAACAGCGGCACGCCAAGTGTGCGTTCGAAGACTTTCTTCAGCGCCTCGGAGGGATAGCTCACGGCTTCCTCGCCGTTGCGCCGGCGCAGATACGGGTGAACCATGTCACCGACGATGGGCCCTGGCCGTACGATGGCGACTTCGATCACCAGGTCGTAGAACGTCTTGGGTTTGAGCCGCGGGAGCATTGCCATCTGCGCCCGCGATTCGATCTGGAACACGCCGATGGTATCGGCGCGACTGATCATGGCGTAAGTCTGCGGGCACTCCTTGGGCAACGTCGACAGGGTCAGTTCGCGGCCACGGTAGCCGCGCACCAGATCGAAACAGCGGCGGATCGCGCTGAGCATGCCCAGCGCCAGAATGTCGACTTTCAACAAGCCCACGGCATCCAGGTCATCCTTGTCCCACTGGATCACCGTGCGCTCGGCCATGGCGGCGTTCTCGACCGGGACCAGCGTGTGCAACGGGTGCTCGGAAATGACGAAGCCTCCCGGATGCTGGGACAGGTGACGGGGAAAACCGATCAGCTGCTCGGTCAGCGCCAGAACCCGCTTGAGCACCGGGCTTTGGGTTTCGAAGCCGGCTTCCACCAAACGCTCGAGCGGTGGCAGGTGGTCGCTCCAGCGCCCGAAACAATCGGCCAGGGCAGTGATCTGGTCCGCTGGCAGGCCCAATGCACGTGCCACATCACGCACCGCGCCCGCCCCTCGATAGCTGCTGGCGACAGCGGTCAGGGCGGCGCGGTCGCGGCCGTAGCGACGGAACACGTATTGCAGGACCTCTTCGCGCCGCTCGTGCTCGAAATCCACGTCGATGTCCGGCGGCTCGTTGCGTTCCCTGGAGATGAAGCGTTCGAACAGCATGTGCGTTTCACGCGGGTCGAGCTCGGTGATGCCCAGGGCGAAACAGACCACCGAGTTGGCGGCCGAGCCGCGTCCCTGGCAGAGGATGTGCCGTTCACGAGCAAAGCGGACGATGTCGTGGACGGTGAGGAAATAGCTTTCATAGCCCAGCTCGATGATCAGTTGCAGTTCCTTGTCGAGCAACGCCTGCACCTCGGGGTCCACCCCCGACGGCCAGCGCCGGCGCGCACCCTGGGCACTCAAGTGGCGCAGCCAGGAACCGGCCTCGTAACCTTGGGGCACAAGCTCGCGCGGATATTGATAGCGCAGCTGGCCCAGATCGAAGCTGCAACGCCGGGCTATATTCAAGGTTTCCTGCAGCAGCGCGACGGGATAGATGTCGGCCAGTTGAGACAGCCCGCGCAGATGGCGCTCGCCGTTGGCAAACAGCACGTGCCCCGCTTCGGCCACCGGCACGTGATGGCGTATGGCAGTGATGGTGTCCTGCAGGGCCCGCCGGCCACGGGCATGCATGTGCACGTCGCCACACGCCACTGCCGGCAGGCCGAGGGTCTTGGCCAGGCCAAGCAGACCTTGCAGGCGCCGCGCGTCATCGGCACCGCGGTGCAACTGCACGGCCACCCACAGGCGCTCGGCAAAACGCCCCTTGAGCCAATGGCCGTGGGCCAGATCGTGGGGTTCATCGGCTATCCACAGTGCCAGCAAGCCTTGGCGATCGACCTGGTCGAGGTCATCACGCAGCAAGCGGTACTGGCCCTTGCTGGCGCGCCGCCGAGCCAGGGTGATCAGACGGCACAGGGACTGGTAGCCGTCGAGGTTCTGGGCCAGCAACACCAGCTTTGGCCCCTGTTCGATGCGCATTTCACTGCCGACGATCAACGCCAACGAATGGGCCTGAGCGGCCTGCCAGGCGCGCACGATACCGGCCATGGTGCATTCATCGGTGATCGCCAACGCTTGATAGCCCAGCGCCGCAGCCTTGGCGAACAGCTCCTGAGCACTGGACGCCCCGCGCTGAAAGCTGAAGTTGGAAAGGCAATGCAACTCGGCGTAGCCCTGGCTCATGCGAACCACCCCTGCAACAGCAACTGAGGGTCATCGCCCACTGCGCGGTAGGCCCAGCCCCGTCGCCCCGCCGAAGTTTCGACCAGATAGTAGTCGCGGCGCACATCGCCACCGTCCCACCAACCCGATTCAATACGCTCAGGCCCCGCCAGCACACGCAGGCCCTGCGCGGGCAAAGGCTCGGCCTGCTCCAGCAACCAACCTGGACGCGCTGCGCTCAGGTCCGGAGAGACCGGGACCCAAGCGCCATCGTTGCGCCAGGCTCGCTCGGGGCGATGGTCCGCGTGGGCGCGCAGATCCTGCAGGGCATCGTCGCCCAGGCGTGCCCGCAGGCGTTCACGCAATTGCTCCCAGGGTTGGGTCTGTTGCGGGCGCTGGTCGAACAGCTCTTTGCAGGCGGGTACGAAACGCGGCAGATCGAGCGCGCTCAACCGTACCACCTGCACAGGCCGGGGTACCTGCAGATGCTCGAAGCGCCCGCGGGCCAGTTCGAACAACAAGGCGGGATCCCGCTCGGCAGCGAGCAAGCCGACTTCGACCAGGGTGTCTTCGCCCTCGGCATGCTTGAGATGAAGGGTGAAACGCTGCACCCCCACATCCCGCCCGGCCAGATACACCGCCAGGTCATTGATCAGACGCCGCAAGGGAAACAACAGCGCCTGATGGGATTCCACATCGAAGTTGAGTTCGATGTGTTGGTCGAATAAATCGGCAGGCATGAAGAATTCGAGGGCCAGAGGCCGGTACCCGAGCAGGGTATCCAGGTGACTGAGCACCTGGGCAGGAAAACGTCTGGCCAATTGCGCCCTTGGCAGCGCCAGCACCTGGCCCAGATGGCGCATGCCCATGCGTTTGAGTGCGATGGCGTCGGCGGCGGCAAGGCCGACCCGTTCCACCGGCAGGCGCTGGAGAGCATCGGCCAGCGTCGATTGATCCTCGACGCCGAAACCGTCATAGGCGTTGGCCAGCATGCGTGCTGCGGCCGGATTGGGGGCCAGGGTGATGCGATGGCGGAAGCCCAGTGCATCGAGTTCGCTGCGCAGCCTCGCCTCGAACTGAGGCCATGGCCCGAACAGTCCGAGGGTCGACTGCACTTCGAGCAGCAGGACCCGGGGGTAATGTACGCTGACCTGAGAGCTGAACCGATAGGCCCACGCCGCGAGGAACCGCTGCCAGTGTTCGATCTGTGCCGGGTCGTAGGGTGCGGTGGCGAAATCACGGCTGAGCATGTAGGCGGCGGTGAGTGACTGCCCCGGCTTCAGGCCAAGTTCACGTGCTGCCGGGTTGACCGCTTGCAGCACGCGTCGCTGCAGCGGGCCGGTTACCAGGGCAAGCGGTTGCTGCGGATCTTCGCGCTGGCGCAGCACGGCGTCGAGCGCCAGTTGCGGCAGCAGAATGCAGGCCCACAGCATGGCAATCTCAAACGTGACTGACGAAAGTAACGGGCATCGCAGGGGGTATCCCGCCGCGACATTTGAGTACCTTCACCTGCCCGGCAGGCCCTTGCAGCGACAGCCGCAGCGCTGCCGGTGACGGGTTAAGCGCCGCACGTTGTTCGCGCAAGGCAAAGCCCAGGGTTTCGCCGGTTTCGGCCGCCACCTGCAGGCGGCGCAAGGCTTTGTCATCGGGATTCTGCGGCCAGCAGAGTACCGCTGCGCAGCTGCCGGAACGCAGGCACTGCTCGGCAGCCCACAAGGCGTCCTTGCCTTGGGCCTTGAGCACGCACAGGTGCTGCAAACGTACACCCGCTGCCATCCAGGCATGGGGATAGGGGATGAACGGCGGTGCTATCAATACGATTCGTTCGCCGGCCTGGCTCAAGCGTGCGAGGGTCGGCCAGAGCAACTGCAATTCGCCACTGCCGTTGGCGGCAAGAAGGATTTCACTGAGCGCCGCCGGTGGCCACCCCCCACTGGGGAGCACGGCATCGAGAGCAGCATGCCCGGTGGGCTGCAAGGCACTGGGGGCGCTTTCCTGACGTCCACGCCAGATGCGGCGTTGGTCGATCAGGCCGTCCAGGCTGACCACGGCGCCCATCACTGAGCTGCCCTCAAGGCCAGGCTGCGCGGAAAATAAATATCGGTGGGTGGGAGTGATCTGTTCATGGCTGCATTTTTACTACTGTATGCATGAACAGTAAAGCGTCTATTTTCAGTTCTCGCCACCCAGGGTGCCAACGGTAGCGATCAGGCCGGCGTTGCCACCAGCAATTTGCGCAACGGGAAGCGCGATGCGCCGCTCCAGCCGAGAAATTCCTGTTCGGGCATGGGCCGGGCGAAAAAATAGCCTTGGGCTTCATCGCAACCCAGGGCGCGGATCATCTGCATGCACTTGAAGGTTTCGACGCCTTCGGCCACCGTGCGATAGCCCAGTTTGCGCGCCAGTTCCAAGACCGTCTGCACGATCAGCTGATGCCGCGGGCTGTGCTCCATTCCGGTGATCATCGACTTGTCCAGTTTCACCACGTTGGCAGGTATCTCGTGCAGGTAGGAGAAATTGCTGTAGCCGGTGCCGAAGTCGTCAATCGCTACATCCACGCCCAATTCGCGGATGGCGGCCAGCTGCGTCAGCACCTGGGGATTGGAACGCAGCCACTCGCCTTCGGTGATCTCGACTTCGAGGCGCTCGGGGTGGATGCCGTGGGTGCGACAGGCCCCGCTGATCACCTGGGTAATATCGTGGCCATCGAAATCCAGCGCCGACAGATTCAGCGACAGCTTGGTGAGCACCGTTGCGGGCCATTGGGCCAGCTTGGTCAATGCCGCATCGATGACCCAGCGCGTCACACTGTGGATCAACGCGCTCCTTTCCAGCACTGGAATGAACTCGGCGGGCGAAACCGGACCCAGCCGTGGATGCTCCCAGCGCAGCAGTGCTTCGGCACTGACCTGATCACCCTCGGGCAAGGCGAAACGTGGCTGGAACACCAATCGCAGCTGTCCATCGCGCAGCGCCTGGGTCACATCGGCAGCCAACCGGAAGGACCTGCGATAAGCGTTGTCGCGCACGGGGTCGTACCACGCCCACGCCTGGCCGGCGAGCAACGCCAGTTCGGCCGCGTACATGGCTTTGCGCAGTGCATCGGGGACCGCTTCGAAGCTGAGCAGAAAGGGCGTGACGCCAGCGCGCACGGTGGGTCGAACCGGCATGCCTTCTATCTGCGTGGGACAGCGCAAGGCATGTACGAGCATGTCGAGATAGTTGCCGACGTCGGCTTGATCGGCGTCCAGCACGAAGGCAAAACGCTTGCGCCCGATGTGATAGACCGGCCCCTGCCCCGCGCGCAGGCGCTTCAGCCGACGCGCTATGCAGCACAGCAGGTTCTCGAACGGGATCATGCCCAGGGCCAGCGTCATGTCATGGGCCCAGGCGGTGTCTACGGCATCGATCAGCACCAGATGACGAGACGCTCCCGGATGCTGCAGCAACAGGTGGCCAAGATCGGTGAGAAATTGTCGTCGATCGGGCAACAGAGTAAGCCGATCACAGGACACGAAAGCCTGAGCAGAAGCATGAACGGGATCGGACATGACACTTTCCTGCAGATGTCAGGCTCGAGCTTCCTGCGAGAGACCGGGCAATTTGAGAGAGGGACTATTCAATTGATGTCAAAATAACATCACACTAAATACTTGCCAAGCTTCATCTTCCCTGTCGCAGATCCGCAAGCTTCGGAACTGACGGTCGACACTGCTACACTGCGGCAAACCCTGGGATGGAATGGACGATTCATGCTCGAAGCTCTGCTGTTCGACCTCGATGGTACATTGACTGAAACCGACGCCCTGCACCTGCTTGCCGTGCAGCAATTGCTGGCCGAGGAAGGTCGCGAATTCACCCATGAAGAGTTTCAGTTGCATGCCAGTGGCCGGGCCAACGCGGACATGTGCCAGTACCTGTTTCCGGACCGCTCGGTGGCGCAGCACGAAGCGTTCGCTGATCGCAAGGAAGCGCGCTTTCGCGAGCTTGCACCGCAACTTGCGCCAATTGCCGGGCTGTTGCGTTTGCTCGACTATGCCGAGCAGGCGCAACTGGGCATGGTGGTAGTGACCAACGCCCCGCGCGCCAATGCCGAACACATGCTCGATGCATTGGGGCTGGCAGAGCGCCTGTCAACCGTGGTGGTGGCAGAGGAGCTAGCACGCGCCAAGCCCGATCCGCTGCCCTACCTGACCGGTCTGCAACGCCTGGGCGCGCGGGCCGAGGCCGGCATCGCCTTCGAAGATTCGGTGCCTGGAGTGACTGCCGCGGTCGCGGCTGGCCTGTTCACCGTGGCGCTGTCGACCAGTCAATCGGCGCAAACCCTGCGGTCCGCCGGGGCTAACCTGGTGATCGAAACCTTCGAGGACGAAAACCTCTGGATTCACATCGAGAAAATGCGCGAAGACTGATCTCGCCGCGTCTTACCTGCCTACCACAGCGCCTCGTTCGCGGCCACAGACCGCTCCCACAGTAGACCCGGTATCCCGTGGGAGCGGTCAGCGGCCGCGAAAAGAGCACCGCGCAGTGTCTGAACCACCGCAGCGCCTTGTTCGCGGCCACAGACCGCTTCCACAGTGGGACACACAGTGGGATTACAAGGGGTTGTCGAGCAGGAAATTGCCCGGTCGCTGCGGGGTATCGTTTTCGATTTCGGGTAGCAGTGCTTCATCCTTCAGATGGACGCCGGAAAGCTTGCGTTGCCAGGCCTCGCGCATCAGGTACTGCAACTTGTGCGCAGCGGTGGCATAGCTCAGGCCCTGCAGGCGCACATTGGAAATGCAGTTGCGCGCGGCATCGTTCAACCCCACACGCGGTGCATAGGTGAAATACAGCCCGAGGCTGTCGGGCGAACTCAGGCCCGGCCGCTCACCGATCAGCAGTACCACCATGCGCGCGCCCAGTGCCTGGGCCACTTCATCGGCCACCGCCACCCGCCCTTGCTCCACTAGGCAGACCGGCGCAACGCTCCAACCCTCATCACCCGCGATCTGCTCGACGCGTTGCAGCATGGGCAGCGCATGCCGGTGCACAGCCAGCGCAGAAAGACCGTCGGCGATCACCACCGCCAGGTCGAACCCTGCCGAACGCTCGCCGACGCGATTGCGCAGTTGCTGCAGCGAAGCCTCATCCAGGCGCCGACCCAGGTCAGGACGCTGCAGATAGACATGCCGGTCAGACGCCGCGCTGTGCAGGCTCAGGCTGCCGGGGCACGCCTCGGCGAGCGCCGCCTTGTCGAACGGCAGGTGCACGGCATCGCGGGCTTGCGCATGGGCGTACTGGAAGTCCAGCTGGGCGCTGCTGGGCAAGCTGGTGCCGGCCCGGCCCAAGGCTATGCGCGCGGGTGTCAGTGCGCGCAATGCATGCCAGGGGTCAGCTTGTGTCAACGTCTTATCGTTCATATGTTCCTTTCCACCCCTCAGCTTTGACCAGAGGAGACTGGCCCCTCAACCCAGACGCCCCAGTGCTTTGCCGAACAACGCTGGCACGCCGCTCCCCAGCCTTAGCTGGCCGTCCTTCTGTTGCAGAATGTCCATTCGCCCCAGCCATTCTTCGAACTCCGGTGCCGGCCGCAGGCCCAGGGTCTTGCGTGCATACAAGGCGTCGTGAAAAGAGGTGGTCTGGTAATTGAGCATGACGTCGTCCGACCCCGGGATGCCCATGATGAAATTGATCCCGGCCACGCCCAGCAGGGTCAGTAGCATGTCCATGTCATCCTGGTCGGCCTCGGCATGGTTGGTGTAGCAGATGTCGCAGCCCATGGGCACGCCCATCAGCTTGCCGCAGAAGTGATCCTCGAGCCCGGCGCGGATGATCTGCTTGCCGTTGTACAGGTATTCCGGACCGATGAACCCGACCACGGTATTCACCAGAAATGGGTCGAAGCGGCGCGCCACTGCATAGGCCCGCGCCTCGCAGGTCTGCTGGTCGACCCCATGGTGGGCGTTGGCAGACAACGCACTGCCCTGCCCCGTCTCGAAGTACATCAGGTTGTTGCCCTGGGTGCCGCGCTTCAGGCTCAGGCCCGCTTCATAGCCTTCCTGCAGCACCGCCAGGCTGACGCCGAAGCTGCTGTTGGCCGCCTCGGTACCGGCGATGGACTGGAACACCAGGTCCAGCGGCACGCCGCGCTCGATGGCAGCTATCGATGAGGTGACATGGGTTAGCACGCACGATTGGGTCGATATGCCGTAATGCTGGATCACGCCATCGAGCATCTTCAGCAGCTCGCTGATGGCGCTCAGGCTGTCGCTGGCCGGGTTGATGCCGATCATGGCATCGCCGTTGCCATACAGCAGGCCATCCAGAACACTGGCGGCGATGCCGGCCGGATCGTCCGTGGGATGGTTGGGCTGCAGCCGGGTCGACATCCGCCCACGCAGCCCTACCGTGTTGCGAAAGCGTGTGACCACGCGAATCTTCTGCGCCACCAGGACCAGGTCCTGCACACGCATGATCTTCGACACGGCGGCGGCCATCTCCGGCGTGATACCGGGCGCAAGAGCACGCAGGCTGCTTTCGGTGGCGTCGTCGCCGAGCAGCCAGTCACGAAAGCCGCCCACGGTCAGATGGCCGACTGGGGCAAAGGCCTGGGCATCGTGGGTATCGACGATCAGGCGGGTGACTTCATCGTCCTCATAGGGGATCAGCGCCTCGTGCAGGAAACGCTTGAGCGGCACGTCTGCCAGCGCCATTTGCGCCGCCGCCCGCTCGGCATCGCTGCCGGCGGCGATCTCGGCCAAATAGTCCCCCGATCGCGCCGGACTGGCCTTGGCCAGTAATTGCCGGAGGCTGTCGAAGCGCCAGGTCTGCCCGGCGACGCTGTGCACGAAACTCATGCTGCCCTCCTCACTCGCTGGCCAGTACGGGGTGGCTGTCGCCGCGGCTGCGCACGAACACGCAGAACAGCGAGCCGAGGCACATCAGACCGATGAAGATCCCGCAGATCATTGCATTGAACCACACCATGGCGACCAGACACACCAGCGCCAGCAGCAGCGCAATGGCTGGCACCAGCGGATAACCGGGCGCGCGGAAGGAACGCTCCAGCTCAGGTTCGCTGTGGCGCAGCTTGAACAGGCTGAGCATGCTCATGATGTACATGACGATGGCGCCGAATACGGCCATGGTGATCATCGCTGCGGTCAGGCTCAGCCCCTGGAGGTTGACCAGGCCATCGCTGAAGATCGCTGCGATACCCACCACCCCACCGGCGAGGATGGCCCGGTGCGGTGTCTGGAAGCGCGACAGCTTGGCCAGGCCTCTAGGCAGGAAACCCGCCCGTGCCAGCGCGAAGAACTGCCGTGAATAGCCCAGGATGATGCCGTGGAAACTGGCCACCAGCCCGAACAGACCGATCCATACCAGCATGTGCATCCAGTTGGAGTTCTCGCCCACCACGCCTTTCATGGCCTGCGGCAGCGGGTCGTTGATGTTGGCCAGGGCGCGCCAGTCACCCACGCCACCGACGAAGATCATCACGCTGATGGCCAAGGTGACCAAGGTCAGGATCCCGGCGATGTAGGCGCGGGGAATGGTCCGCTTGGGGTCCTTGGCTTCCTCCGCCGCCATGGCAGCACCTTCGATGGCCAGGAAGAACCAGATGGCGAAAGGAATCGCCGCGAACATGCCGCTCAATGCACCGAGACTGAACGTGTCGGACCCAGCCCAACCGCCCAGGGCGAAGTTGCTGAAACTGAACGCCGGGGCCACCACGCCCATGAACACCAGCAGTTCGAAAACGGCCAGGATGGTGACCACCAGTTCGAAAGTGGCGGCAATGCTTACACCGACGATATTCAGGCTCATGAACACGGCATAGGCACCGACTGCCGCCCATTTGGGATCGAGTCCGGGAAACTGCACGTTGAGGTAGGCGCCGATGGCCATGGCGATGGCCGGAGGGGCGAAAACGAATTCGATCAGGGTCGCCAGACCGGCGATCATGCCGCCTGCAGGGCCGAATGCGCGCAGGCTGTAGGCAAATGGACCACCCGCATTGGGAATGGCCGTGGTCAGCTCGGTGAAGCTGAAGATGAAACAGGTGTACATCACCGCGACCATCAGCGTCGTGCACAGAAAACCCAAGGTGCCGGCGCTGCCCCAGCCATAGCTCCAGCCAAAGTATTCACCGGAGATCACCAGGCCTACGGCTATGCCCCACAAGTGCAGAGTGCCCAGCGTGGGTTTGAGTTTCGAAACAGTCATGGGGTGTGCCCTCGAAGACGGATGTGCGCAAAGGAGCGTTCCTGAAGGGTAACCATAGGCGCCAAATAACCACTTGGCGCCTTGAGAGTAAAAGATGCTCCACCCTTGTTGGTCCAGCCAGTGCGCCACTCTGGGGCTTGCCGCGATTCATCGCCCCGATCCAACGCACCGACGCCTGCACCGCCACAGCGGCGCAGGGCTGCCCAGGCAGGAACGCCGTTTGCTTGAAACATCTGCACACATCAAGCCAGTCCAAGCCTTGGTCGGGCATATCCGTTTTGCCCATCCACGCCGAACAGCGAACCCAGCGCTAGACTTACGGTCGCACTCAGGGAGCGTCGTGCTCGGCTAGGGAGCTACAGACCTATGTTTCGCTTATTGCGCAGTTGCTTGACCCTGGCTCTTCTGGCCGGCGTGGCGGGATGTTCGCTGTTGCCCTCCAGGGATCCGGTTTCCATCAGCGTGGTGGGCATCGAGCCCCTGCCTGCGCAAGAGCTGGAGCTGCGCTTCGCCATCAAGCTGCGGCTGCAGAACCCCAATGAAACCGCCATCGAGTATGACGGGGTGGCGGTAAACCTGGACGTCAATGGACAGCCGCTGGCCAGTGGCGTCAGCAGCCAGCACGGTCGTATCGAACGGTATTCGGAAGAAGTGCTGGCTGTGCCGGTGAGTCTGTCCGCGTTCACGGCGTTGCGTCAGGCCGTGGGCCTGAACCCCGCCCAGAGCCTGAACGGCATGCCCTACCGATTGCATGGCAAGCTTGCTGGCGGACTGTTCGGGACGGTGCGCTTCAGCGACAGCGGTACCTTGAGCCTGCCGACGGCCGCAGGCTACTGAAACCAGATACTTGCGCGGATGGATCCGACGGCTGCTCTGTTTAGCGAGCCGCCGCCATCAGCTTGTTCACTTCGGCACGCACCATGTTGGCGTATTCAGGGGGAGACATGCCGTCAAGCTCACCCCGTACCCACTCGGCCCAGCGCCCCTTGCGCTTGGCCTTTTCCCCGATGAGTCGGGCAGCGTCGGCCTTGGCCTTGCCCAGGTTGGCCTGCCACAGCTCGTAGAGACGGGCCTTTTCATCCTCGATCATGGCGCGCTCGGCCAGCGAACGATTAGCGAGATTGAAGCTCATTGCGAGTACCTGTCAGCAGAAAAAACAGGCGACATCTTACACGTCTGGACATGAAAAACTGTAGGAGCAAACGCCGCTCCTGCGCCCTGCATGCAACTTTCCAGGGCGCCGGGACTCAATCTTGCACTGCCTTAATAAACACCAGGAGTGAGTGAAATGGCCCGTAGATCAAGTGCTGAATCGGCCGAGGATCAAATCAAGGATCAAGTTTTCAGCGAGCTGCTGGCGTTGATCGAAGAATCGGAAAAAATGCTCAGGGACGGCGCTTCCCTGGTGGGTGACGACGCCAATAGCCTGCGCGCGCAAGTCAATTCCAAGCTGGAACACGTTTCCTATTCGCTGGCCGGGCTGCGCGAGCGCGCCAAGCCGGTGGTCGAAGCCACGCAAACCTACATCGGTGGTCATCCTTGGCAGACCGTCGCTGCATCGGCCACCTGCGGCCTGCTGTTGGGTCTGCTGCTGGGCCGTCGCGACTGATTCGACCCTTGTGCATCCACTGTTTTCACCCGCGTTTTTTCCATCGTTGTTCCGGGCCGTCGATCGCAGCGGCCCTTCTTGCATCATTCTCCAGCCAAAGCCCGCAATCTTTCCAACTCTTCTACAGGCATCGAAATGCCCTGGGTCTGTGACAGTGCGCGCTGGCGATAGCGCCTGTCGCCCGAGAGGCGCGATTGCCCGGCTTCATGCATGCGCTCGACCAACTCGCGGCTACGTTCGGCAAAGTTCTGGCCAGCACTCTTGCTAGGGTCGATGACGATGATCAATTGCCCGGTCCAAGGCGTCTGCGCACCGGGATGGCGTGTCCAATCGAATTCGAAGGAAAAGTTTCCACCGGTGAGCGCCGCTGAGAGCAGCTCCACCATCATCGACAATGCCGAGCCTTTGTGGCCACCAAAGGGCAGCAGCGCCCCACCATCGAGAATTGCCGCCGCGTCGGTAGTCGGTTGCCCGTGCCGGTCGACACCGGCGCCCTCAGGCACCGGCTGCCCGCCTCGCGCTGCGATCTGCACGTCGCCGTGGGCCAGTGCGCTGGTCGCCATGTCGAAGACCAGCGGATCCTTGCCGGCGCAGGGCGCTGCGAAGGCAATCGGATTGGTGCCGAACAACGGCTTGGTGCCGCCATGGGGAACGACGCAGGTCATGCTGTTGACCACGCTCAAGGCCACCAGGCCTTCGGCGGCGAACGGTTCGACATCCGGCCAGAGCGCGGCAAAGTGATGGGAATTGCGGATGGCCAGCACGGCGATACCTGCCTCGCGCGCCTTGCTCACCAGCAGGCTACGTGCCGCTGCCAATGCTGGTTGGGCAAAGCCACCGGCGGCATCGACCGCGACATAACCACTGGCCACATCTTCGACCTGCGGACGGGCTTTGCCGTCAACCCAGCCGCTGGCCAAGGTAGACAGGTAACCGGGTATGCGGAATGTGCCATGACTGTGGGCTCCGTCGCGTTGGGCGGTCGCACAGTTGTGGGCAAGGATATCGGCTACCTCGGCCGAGGTGCCATGACGCAGGAAGATCTGACGCAGCAGGTGCGTCAGATCGACGAAGGACAGCGATTGAACGGTAGCGTCGCTAGCAGGCATCGGGGATTTCCTGGCGTGAACGGAGCAAGGCCCTAGTACGCCACACCCACCCGCCTCAGGACAAGCCCGCCGGAATCAGTCCTTCTGATCGCGCAACACATTGCCCGACTGGCCGTCGATGCGGAACTCATAAGCCACGCCGTCGGCCTTCTTGCCTTCACCTTCCCAGTAGCCGTTGTCGTCAGCCTCGATCTTCCACACTTCGGTGTAACCCTTGGACTTGGCAGTCTCGATGGCTTTCTCGATGGTGATCCAACCCGCACCCGGCTTGTCGGCCAGCGCCAGGCCGGCGGTCATCAGGGCGGAAGTTGCAACGACGGCAGTCAAAGTCTTCTTGAACATGGGGCACTCCATAACAGTGATTAGTTTGTGCTGCACTGTCTTGGAGCGTCACCCCGAAAAATTAGTTCAAAGGCCGCGCGCTCAAGGTCGCTTGACCTTGCGACGCATCACACCGTTGATCACCACCACCAACACGGCAATACCCATGGCAATGTATTGAAAGAGTTTTTCGGTGATGATGCCCTGCGTCTGCAGATACGACAGCCCGAGCATGAGCAGCAGCACTACCAGGGCAATCAGCAAGGAATATTTGATACGTTGAGCTTGAGTCATGTAGAGGTCCTGACAGTCGTGTTGGCCCGGATTATGTTGCCGGGATGTATCTGTTTGCATGCCATGTTACATCGCCAGGGACCACCGAGGCACAGTGTTCGAGCCCATCGCCACGGCCAATGTCATGCCCATGACGGTATGGATTTCCCACGCAGTTGCCGGAACCTGCCCACAGCCAGAGACCTCTTGACTCCTAGAGCCTCAGGGGCGCCTGGACAAGAATGACTTCCGGCCGGATTGGCCAAGTGCTGCCACAAGGAAGTCACCATGAACACCCAACAGCTCCAGCAGATCGACGTCGAGCAACTTCCCCATTCGCTGCAGGTACTGATCGAATGCATCGGCGTCGAACAGGCCTATCGCCTCACCCAGCTCTACGGCGGACGCCCGCGCTACATCCCCAAGCACCCGCAACGCACCGCCCTGGCGGAACATTTCGAAGCGGAAACGGTGGTGGCGTTGATCCAGCGCTTCGCCGGCATGGCCCTGGAGATTCCCAAGGCCGACCATTTCCTGCGCCAATGGCGCAACCAGCAGATTCACCACGAGACGCGCAACGGCACGTCACGCAGCGTCCTCGCCCACAAGTACGGCCTGAGCCAGCGGCAGATCGGCAATATCCGCCGCACCCTGGCGCTCTGAGTCCTACTCAAGCCCGCCTAGCGGACTTGGGATCGAGCCTCAGAAATCACGTTTGTAGAACAGGTCCAGCGAACTGGCGACGCCGCTGGCCACTTCCAGATACAGACGCTTGCTCAACAGGTAGCGCAAGGCGATGGTATTGGCCGGCTCGAAAACTCCCACGCCATAGCGCAGGCTGAGCTTCTCGGAAATGTTGCCGCTGGCAACCACACTGGTGGCATCGCCGCTGCCCTGGGTGTCGAGCTGGAAATCTTCGATGCCCAGGTCGGTGGCCAGTTTGCTGGTCACCCCCGAACTGCCCATCAAACCCAAACCGAGCGCCGCCTGGGCGAGCATGTTGTTGTCCTCGCCGCTGTTGCCCAACGGGCGGCCCAACACCAGGTAGGAGAGCGCCTGCTCCTGGCTCATGGTCGGTTCCGAGAACACCTCGCTGGTGGGTTGCTCGGCGTTGCCGGTCAAGCGGATCCCGGCGATCACATCCCCTGTGGTGCGGATCGCCTCGATGTCCAGGTACGGCTGGCTGATTGGCCCGGCGAACAACAGACGCGCGCGGCGTATGGTCAGGCGCTGACCATAGGCGTTGTAGCGTCCGTCATTGAGGGCCAGCTCACCGCGCGTGTCCAGGTTGTCGCCAATGTGAACATGACCTGCCAGGTTGGCGCTCAGGCCGAAGCCGTTGAAGGTGAGTTTTTCCTGGCCCACTTCCACATCGATATCGATCGCCATGGGCAACGGCGTCTTGCCCTGCTCGGTCTGGTTGCCGACGATGACCACGTCATCGGACAGCTTCACGGTGGACGGCGGCAATTGCCGAACCACGATGGCACCCTTGGGAATGAACACTTTGCCGACCACCGCAAGGCGCTCGCCATTCATCTGGATGCGCAAGTCCGGCGCCGCTTCCAGGGTCGCATAGGGTTCGACATTGATCGGCAACCGCGAGCCCTTGAGCTGCACGTCCACATCCAGGGCATCGGCCCAGGCCACGGTGCCACCCAGCGTGCCCTGGCCGGTCTTGCCGCTTTTCCAGCTGCCTTGCAAGCGCACGCTTTCGCCTGCGATCTGCGCCTGCAACTGCAGGTCTTCGAGAGTAGTCGGCAGTTCCGGGCCGGCTATTTCGCCACCGCTGAGACGGACGTTACCGTTGACCTGCGGTGCCATCAGCGAGCCTGTGATCTGTCCGCTGCCATCGAGCTGGCCCTTCAGGGTTTCGACCATGGGCACGAAGGGACGGGCGATGGAAAGGTCGAGCCCGGCCAGGCGGAAGCTGCCGGTGACGGGCTTGCTGTCCGGAATCGGATCGATCTGCGCAATTACCTGCAGTTGCCCGAGCCGATCACCGCGGAAATTGAGCTCGGTATCGATGCGCTTGGGGTTCAGACGGCTGGTCAAACGCAGGGTTTGATAGGGGAAGTCGACCCACTGCTGGTCGTTGCGCACCCGCAAGGTGCCGTTGCCGGCATCGACTGTTATCTCGCCGGCCGGACCGCTGGCGGGCACATCCACCGCCACGTCGGCATTGAGCATGCCCTGCCAGGCGAAATCCTTCGGCAACCACTGCGCGAGGCTGTCCAGCGGGAACTGCTTGAGGTGGTAGCGCAGGCGTGGTTCGGGTGCCAGACGCTGGTCCTCGCCGCACAGGCTGGCCGCTCCGGAACGCCAGCAGTGGGCACCGAAGTTGACACGGCCACCGGCCAGGTATTCCAGCCGGGCTGGCGCTTGCAGACGCCAGTCCTGGCCGCCCGCCTGGACCGAACCGCTGGCCAGGCGTCCGCGCCAGCTGCTTTGCGCGGTGAAGCCTTTGTCCAGCGTACCGTCCAGACTGGTCGCCAGGGCCAGCTGAGGCCCCTTGAGAGCCAATTGCACTTGCTGTCGCTTGATATCGCCCGAGGCCTTGGCGCTCAGGGTGCCCAGATCGGTTTCACCGACGCGAATGCCTGCGGCGCTCACGTCGAGGGTGCCGTTCTGGGCCCCATCGAGTCCAGCGTTGACGTTCAGGTTCTGCAGACGATTGCTGTCCATCGCCAGCTGTTGGCCCAGCAACTTGAGCTTGCCTTGCGGTGCCTGCAGGGTGCCTGCGGCATCGAGCTGCCCTTTCAGCTGGCCTTGAAGCCCGGGCCACAACTGCCCGAGGCGGGCCAGGTCAATGTCCAGGCGACCCTGCACTTGCTGTTGCAGGCTGCCTTGGCCCTTGATGCGGTTATCACCCAGGCGAACGTCGAGGTTGCCCAGCGTCCAGCGTTCGCCAGCGCCTTGGGCGTTGGCCTGAAACACCGCCGGTTGCCCGCGCAAGCGGCCCTTGAGGTCCAGCTCGGCATCGAGCGTGAGCTGCTCGTTCTTGAATTCACCGGTACTGCGCAAAGGACCGGCAAGGCTGCCGGGCATCTGCGCGACCCAGTAGGCCGGGTCGATGGCACTCAGGGCAAGCGCCGTGTCCCACGCGATCCCGTCGGCAAACTTCAGGTTCAGATGCCCTGCCGCCTTGCCCTGCCCGGCCACCAGTTCCAGCTGGGGCAGGAAGACCTGCTGCAGGTCGCCGCTGAATGGCGTTACCAGAGTGAATGCACCGGCCGGGCCATCGAAGGCACCCTTCAGGTTGCCCAGGTACTTGCCGTCGCTGTAGTCGATCTCGCCGTTGAAACGTCGCACCTTCACGGCTGGCTCGGCAATGACCGGATACAGGCGGTGCCAGGGGAAATCCAGCCAGTCGATCCTGGCCTTTGCCGCCAGACCTTGCTGCCAATCCAGAGTGCCAGACAGACGCACGTGCTGTTGAGCACTGGACGAGATATCCAGCGCCTGCACCACCGCGCCCTTGGCATCCACCTGCGCGCCAAGCAACAAGGTCATGGGTGATTGCTCGGCCGGCAGGCTGGCTCGGCCATCGATGGCGTAGCCGCCCTGCAGGTCACCCTTGGCGAGCAATTCCAGCTGATTGAAAGCCAAGGTGTCTGGCAATCCGGCGCTGGGCTTGAACGCCTCGCTCTGAATACGCAACTGGGCAGGCAAATGCTCGGCCAGAGGCTGCACGGTACCGCTGATCAGCGCCTGCAGGTAGCCGCTGCTCTCACCGTCCAGGGTCAGGGTATCCAGCAGGTCGCCCGTGGCGTTGAGCGTGACCTGCCAGGGCTTGTCGTCCACCGCAGGCAGCTGCACCTGAACGTTGAGATCGAGCGGCCATTGGCCGCCTGGGCGCAGAGTGCCGTTCGCATCCAGCACCATTTCTTCACGCTGCAGGTGGGCCCGGTCGATCTTCAGGCCATCGGCGGTCCAGTGCGCCGCCAGCTCCAGACCGCTGAGCTGTTGCACGCCGTCCAGCTCCAGGCTACCGATACGCACATCACCAAGTTCTATCGCCACGGGCAGTTGCAGATCGGGCAGTACGATCGGCCCGCTGCTGGCGGGCTCTTGGCTGGCAGGCAACTGCGCAAGAATGGCGCCGGCGTGCAAGGTGTCGATGCACAGGGTCATGCGCCACAGGCACGCAGGTGACCAGGCCAGCTCAAGCGCCTGCACCTCGACTCGGGTCGCCTGCTGCTGCCATACCAGCTTGTCGGCCTGCCAATGCCCGCCCAACCTGCCGCTGAAACTTTCCAGGGTCAGTCCGGGCACGCGCGCCAGCGCCCAGCGGCTGCCGGCTTGCGTGCCCAATACCAGCGATACGGCCAGGATCACAGTCAGCACCACGCCAACGACCGCGGCCAGGGAAATCAGCAAACCTCGTTTCACTGCGGGCTTCATAGTTCCGGCCCCATGGAAAAGTGCAGGCGCACGCCACCGTCGTCATCCATGGCATGGGCAAGATCGAGACGAATCGGGCCCACCGGCGAGACCCAGCGCACGCCCACGCCGATGCCTGTCTTGAGGTCGGCGAATTTCAGGTCGTTGAAGGAGTTACCCTTGTCGATAAAGGTTGCCAGGCGCCATTTCTCGGCAATCGAGTACTGGTATTCCACACTGCCGGCCACCATGTAGCGTCCGCCGATGCGGTCGCCATCGGAGTTCTCCGGCGTCAGGGTCTGATAGTCGTAGCCGCGCACGCTCTGGTCGCCACCGGCAAAGAAGCGCAAGGAAGGCGGTACCGACTTGTAGCCGTTGGTGGCATTGCCGCCCAGTTGTACCCGGCCAAGCAGGCGGTGGTTCTGTGCCACGGTGGTCAAGCCCTTGAGCATTACGTTGCCATGCAACAGGTTGGTGTCCGACAGCAGCCCTTCCTTGGCCACTTGCGCATCGAACTGCACGCGGTAGCCGTTGTGCGGATCGACCTTGTTGTCGCTCTTGAGGTAGGTGTAGCTGATGCCTGGCATCAACAAGGTACTGAGGCCGGAGTCGTCACCAAGTCGGTATTCTTCGCGCTGCCACTTCAGCGAGATGACACGCTGCCAGCCGCTGGGCAATTTGCTGTGCCATTCCGGCCCGAACGTCAGCAGCTTGCTCAGACTGTCGGTATTGGCCAGCTCTTCGTATTGATAGCCGCCGGCCCAACGCAGTTTATCGGTGAGGGGTGGGTCCAGGGGGATGTCATACCACAGCCCGACGTTCTGCCGAGGCGCGGAGAGCTCCATTTCCGCACCATAGCTGTGGCCCTGGGGATTGACCCAGTGGCGGGTCCAATTGGCTTTGCCGCGCGGCCCGACATCGGTCGAATAACCCAGGCCCAAACCCATGGTCCGGGGCTTGCGCGTGGTCAGTTGCACGTCCACGGGAATGACCCGCTCGGTGGCTGCCGTTGGCGCCGCGTCGACGCGCACGCCTTCGAAATAGCCACTCGATTGCAGCGCCTGGTTGAGCTCGGCAATCAGTTCGGAGTCGTAGGCGGTGTCTTCCTTGAAGGGCACCATGCGCCGCAGCAGTTCGTCGTCGAACGGTGTATCGCCCTGAAAGCTCACCTTGCCCAGCTTGAAACGTGGACCGCTGTTGTATACGAGCTCGATGTCAGCCAGCCCTGCCCGGGGGTCGACGGCCAGACGCTGCTTGCTGAAAGTGCCACTGAAGAATCCATAGCGCGAGGCCTGATTCTGGATCAGTTGCTTGGCGTTTTCGTACTGACCGTGGTTGAGCACCGCGCCGGGTGCCAGCTCCCGGCTGTGCGGCACGCGGAAGGCCTTCAGTTGGGCCGCCGGACCTTCGACACGTACGGTGACGTTGCGCAGATGAATAGGCTCTCCCGGCTCGATGTGCAGCAGCAGACGGGGGTTTTCTCCCGGTTGCACTTCGCTGGTCACGTGCGCATGATAGTAGCCGAGCGCCTGCGCTGCCTTCTGCGCCTGCTCCTCGGCGCCGCGACTGAAACGCAACAACGCCTCGCCGTCACGATCACCCAAGCTGCCGATATAGCCTTCGACATTGCTTTTGAGCGCCGGATTGGCAGGGTTGACGCGCACATCGAGTACGCTTTGGGCCTGAGCCGCGATACTTGCGACCAACAGCGCCAGGCTGGTGGCCAATCGTCCTGAATAGTTCATAGGCGAATGCTATCACGACCCGTACGTCGATTTGGACCCTGCCAGGCGTCGTGGATGATCCGAGATCAGCTCTGTGCGTAACCGACTGTTTCAGAGTGGCGGACAGTTTCAGGGCTGGGATGGAAGAACACGTGCTCGACCACCGGACCCAGCGGCACCTCTCCAATCTGGGTATAGCCCTGGCGCTCGAAGAACGCCAGATAGCGGGGATTGCCAGTGTCCAACACGACGCCCTCGGACGTCGGGTCCTGGGCGCACCAATTGTGCACCGCCGTCAGCAGTTGCTCGGCCAGTTCAGGGCCCTGGTAGTCGGGGTGCAGGCCCATCAGCGGCAACACATGCACCGCATCCGAAGGCAGGCAGTGCTGTACGGCGTGATGGTATTCAAGGTACCGGCGGGTGCCTTCCACACCGGTGCCGAGCATCATCCGCCATTGCCAGGCCCAACTCTCGGTAATGCCCAGGCGACGCTGGGGCGGCGCCACCAGGGCGACACCGGCCAGACGGTCATCGAAGAACAGGCCCAGGGCCGGAAGGTCCTGGAGGAAATGCTGATTGACCAGCTGCCGCACCGTGGAGCGCACGCGGCGCTCGAACCCGGGGCGATCGGCTTCGAACAGGTAGGCAAAGGTCGGGTCGAGCAGGTAGGTCTGGTAGAGCAGCGCACGGGTTTCCCGCGCGTAACCACCATCGAGCTGACGTACTTCTGCAGCGGTGGTCGAGGTCTGGAGCATGGGGGTCTGTCCTTGGCGAGTGCAACGAGTAGTCAATGGACGATGCGCGGCGGCAGGGGTTCCGTGCCTGGGGCAGGCAAATCACGCTGGAATGTCAGCCGCCGTGCTGGTCGCTCGCGCCACACTCCGTTAGCATCGCGCATTTGCCAGGATCCGCGACCATGAAAATCGTCTCGTTCAACATCAACGGCTTGCGCGCCCGCCCCCATCAGCTGGCGGCGTTGATCGACAAGCACCAGCCGGATGTGATCGGCCTGCAGGAAACCAAGGTGTCGGATGAGCAGTTTCCGCAGGCCGAAATCGAGGCGCTGGGCTATCACGTGCACTTTCATGGGCAGAAGGGACATTACGGCGTAGCACTGCTGTCACGCGCCGCGCCGCTGAGTATCGACAAGGGCTTTGCCGGCGACGAAGACGACGCTCAACGTCGCTTCATCCGTGGCACTTTCGCCACTGCTCAGGGCCAGGTCATCACGGTGATGAACGGCTACTTCCCGCAGGGTGAAAGCCGCGATCACCCGACCAAATTTCCTGCCAAGCAACGCTTCTACAGCGACCTGCAGGGCTTGCTGGAAACCGGATTCAGCAATGATCAGCCATTGATCGTGATGGGCGATGTGAACATTTCGCCCCAGGATTGCGATATTGGTATCGGGGCGGACAACGCCAAGCGCTGGCTCAAGACGGGCAAGTGCAGCTTTTTGCCCGAAGAACGCGAGTGGATGCAACGGTTGCAGGACTGGGGCCTGGTCGACAGCTTCCGTCACCTGCACCCGGAGGTAGCCGACCGGTTTAGTTGGTTCGATTACCGCAGCCGCGGCTTCGAAGACCAGCCCAAGCGCGGCCTGCGCATCGATGTGATCCTGGCGTCCCGCGGGCTGCTGCAGCAAGTCCAGGCCGCGGGGATCGACTACGATCTGCGCGCCATGGAAAAACCTTCCGACCACGCGCCGATCTGGTTAGAGTTGGGGGGTGTGTAAAAAAAGTTTGCGTCGTATATCACAGAACTCTGACGCATACCTGTGGGAGCGGTCAGTGGCCGCGAAAAGAACGCCGCGGTTTGCCTGATGCATCGCAGCGTCCCTTTCGCGGCCACTGACCGCTCCCACAGGGTCTGGCAGAACGCAGAGGTTTGTGTTGAGGTAAGGCTTATTGCGCCTTGGCCTGCTGGTCAAGCTGGGCGCGAAGCTCCGGGGCCAGGTTCAGGGCGGCTGCCAACTGGTCGAGCCAGGCACGTTCGCCGGCATCCTGCTGACCCATGAGCATCACGCTGGCGAGGTACATCTCTGCCGCCATCGCCGGGCCATCGGCTGCACTGGCCAGCTCTTGCGCGTCCAGCGGCCGCGCCAATTCCGCGTCTAGCCACTGCTGCAACTGCGCGTCCTCGGCATGCTCGGTCAACTCGGCGCGGATCGCGGCTTCCTCCTGTGCATCCACGCGGCCATCGGCCTTCGCCGCGGCAATCAACGCACGCAGAATCGCGTGGCTGTGGCCTTCCACTTCGGAATCGGACAACTGATCGACAGTGCGCAACGCTTGCTGGGGTGCAGCAGCCTGCTGTTGCTGCCAGGCCTGATAAGCCTTGAAAGCCATCATTCCCAGCGACGCCAGTGCCGCGTACTTGCCCGAGCCGGAGCGACTGCCGCCACGTCCGCCCAGCAAACCGCCCAAGCCACCCAACAAACCGCCGAGTCCACCCAGCCCGGCGCCGCCCGATGTGCCGCGGCCGCCACCGAGCAGGCCGCCCAGCAGATCACCCAGACCACCCTGCCCTTTCGTGGCGCCAGGCTGGCTTGAGGCGCCAGGCTGGCCGGTCGAGGATTGCCCGCTGCGACCGCGCAGCAGTTGTTCAAGTAGATCACTGGTGTTCATGGAAAGGCTCTCTCTGTGTGGCGATGTGGAGTGCACTACCATAGATCATCGAGCGGCCGGGCGGGTTCAGCGCAACCTGTAGGCGGCGCCTTCAGAACCAGCGATCGTTACGCTTGCGACCGCGCGTCATCATCGGCAGGATCAGCCCAGCCAAGAGGCCAGCACCGGCAATGCTGCCGCCATAGATCATGTAGCTCATCATGACGTGCTTGTTTTCATCTCCCAATTTCGCCTGGGTACTGCGCAGCTCGGACTGGGCATCGCCGAGTTCGTCATTCAGGGCCTTGCTGCGCGCCTCCAGCTCGTCGATCAGCTTCTTGCGCGCATCGAGGGTTTCCTGCATGCCTTGCACTCGGTTCTTCCAGCTGTCGTCGATGGATTGCAGCTTGCCGCTCAGATCGGCGACCTGCTGGGTCAGCAGCGGAACGTGTTCGGCGGGACCGGGGGTGGGTTGCAGGTCGCTGCTGGGGATCCAGACACTGGAACCGCCTTCGCCGCGTACCTGGCTGTAGTCGCCCTGGGTGGAAAGCAATTCGACCTTCTGACCGGACTTCAAACTGCCGACGATGCGATAGCCATCGGTCGGGCCACTGCGCACGAAGGTACTCAGGTTGTCACTCACCCAGCGGCTGGTGCCAGGGGCTTCTTCGCCATGCGCAGGGCCTACGGTGAACAGGAGCCCGGCGAACAGGCCGGTGGCAACCAGGCGGGTGCGGCTGAATACGGTAGAAAGACGTTGAGATGAGGGCATGGCGATCTTCACATGAATAAGAAAAAAGGCCCCGATGAACGGACCATTCGATAGCGGGACAACAATGTCCCGTGGGCTGGGCCTGCACCGGTGGTGCCTGTCGCTACGACCGCTACGGGTGGCTACTACTTGCGAAGGAAGGCGATGAAAAGCTTCCCTGGGCCTATTGCCCGGCATGCCGTCGGTCCAAGCCGCCAGCTGAAAGACCACAAAAAGGTGGCAAGGTTCACAAAAAGACTGTGACTGGGAGCACGGCTCGAGCGTGTACTGGTGCTATGCCTCGCTCAATTGCACGGCAAAAAAACAGCCATGGGGCTCGCGACTGCTCAAGCTGACGCTCCAGCCTTGGTTGACACAAATGCGTTGCACCAGTGACAAGCCCAGACCGAGGCCCTCGCCGCGCTGCTCATCGCCACGCACGAATGGCTGAAACATGGCGTTGCGCTTTTCCTCCGGGATGCCAATGCCACTGTCTTCAACGTGGAACCCGGTTTCGGTCAGGGTGAGGCGCACGAATCCGGTGTCGGTGTAGTGCCAGGCGTTGCGCAGCAGGTTGCCCATTACCGAGTGCAGGAACGCATGGTTGTAGATCTCGCTCGACTGGTTGTCGACGACGTAGATGAATTCAAGGCCCTTGGCCTCGATCTGGCGACCCCAGATCTCGACCAGTTCGTCGGCGGTCCGGCGCAGGGTGGCGGAAGGGTTGCCTTGGCTGGCCGCATCGCGGTCGCGTGCCAGCAGCAGGAAGGTTTCGACCAGTTGGCTCATGCCGTCGGTGGCCCGGGCAATCCGCGCCACTTGGCGGTGCGAGCGCTCATCCAGCTCGGTGGCCAGCAGCAGGTCACAGGAACTGGCGAGGATCATCAACGGCGTGCGCAACTCATGGCTGACGTCGCTGGTGAACATCTGCTCGCGATTGAGCGCCGCGCGCAGCTTGCTCAGGGTTTCATCGAAAGAGCGCGCCAACTCGCCGACTTCATCGTCGGTGTAATCGGGCGACAGCGGCGGCGCCAGGCCAAGCATCTTGTCGCGATGGCGGACCTGACGGGCCAGCCGCACCACCGGCGCCATCACCCGACGGGCCAGCAATCCACCCAGCATGATCGCCAGGGCGATGCTCAACAGAAAGCCGGCGCCCACCACGATGAACAGCACATGGGCGCGCTGCTCCATGCCCTCCTGATCGCGTAGTAGTACGTATTGGCGCTTGTCGACCTGAGCGACCATGGCGTAGTAGGTACGTGGCCCGAGCGTGAGCTCCTGGAATCCGACCGGCAAGGTCTTGAGTTCGTTGGGCATGCTCAGGTCGCCGTCGCCACCCTCGATGTAGAACAGCTCGTCTTTTTCGGGGCGGTGGCGCCAGTCGTCGGCGTTGTCGACCAACAGCAAGCGATGCAGGTTGCCGCTCAAACTCATGGTCGTCAGTTTGCGCTCCACCAGATGCACAGTGGCAACGATGCCCACCGCAAACACCCCGGCGACGAAAGCGCTCATCAAGGCAAACACGATGACGATACGTCGACTCAGACTTTGCTTGAACTCCATACGGCTCCATTGGGTACTCGCACAGCACGCACCGGCTGCGCTAGGGCCGAGCATGATTATGGGAGACGCCTGAACAATCAAGCCTTGCCGGGGCTTTCATGATCATGAAGAAGCACCAGGACGCTGCCGGGCTTTTTCGCCGGCGCCCGTCAGTGGAATGAACGGACGCCTGGACGGTCCGGAATACGTGACTCGCAGGTCATAATTAAAATATGTAGTGCTGCTAAAAAAGCACTACATATTGATTGACGCAACCACTCGAGACTTGCATGATGAGGCCGTCTCCCTGATCGGGAACAGAGCGGAGTCGAAACGAACTCTGCTCGATGAGCCATCGAGCCACTCCGATGACATCCGCGTACCCGGCGGGCTGCTGGAACCTGAACGGCATGGCTTTCATGTAGTGATGGTTTCCGGCACTACACATCGAGCTCGAGCCAGTACTGACCTAGACGGACAACACGTGAAGCGTACCTGCCGACTCGTGTTGAGGACGACAACCTGACAGATCAAACAGAGCTCAAGGAGCGCACACATGAACCTGAACCAGCAACCTACCGTTGACCAACTTGCCCGTATCCTGGCAGCCGGCCGTGACACTCTCGACGACCACATTCTCTGGGTCTGCCAGCGTGGCGATGTGCACATCGACGCCCTGGCCAATGATGCCGACGGCGAGGATTTCGAGCGCAACCACCCTGAACTGCGCGCACGCATGCCGATCTACCGGCGTGGCAAAGGCTATGTCGGCAAGAAAGCGGCGGCCGATCGGCAGTTCGTCAACGATGTGTTCCAGACCCTCAATCGCGAATGGACCCTGGGCCAGGGTCAGGGCCAGGTACGTCGCATTGCCAGCTATTGCTGATTGCCCTCGTTGCACCCCGTGGGAGCGGTCTGTGGCCGCGAAACAGGCACCGCCCATTACCTGACGCACCGCGGTGCCCCGTTCGCGGCCAAGGACCGCTCCCACAGGTGATCTCCATATGCCCGTGGGAGCGGTCTGTGGCCGCGAAACAGGCACCGCCCATTACCTGACGCACCGCGGTGCCCCCTTCGCAGCCGATGACCGCTCCCACCGGGGATTTGACGTTGGGGGCGGGTTTATCCAAAGTAGCCGCCTCCTCTCGCTATCAGGATACGTTGCGTGACCCATTTCCGTTTCCCCTGGCGACGCCTGCTCGTCGGCGTCGTGCCAGCGTTGGCGCTGTTGTCGGCCTGCGACAACGACAAAAAGCCCGAGCAACCCACACCACCCGTCGCCACCTACGCACCCGCCACCTGGGACGACTTGCCCAAGGTCAGCGACAGTGACCTGCAGGCCGGCTTCATTGCCTGGCGCTCGGCCTGCCAGCGCCTGGCCAAGGACGCAACCTGGGGCTCGACCTGCGCCGCGGCGCAATCGGTGGAAACCTCCCCTGCAGCGATCCGCACCTTCCTCCAGGCACAACTGCAGGTCTTCGGCCTGCGCTCTGCAGAAAAAGGCGAACACGGCCTGATCACTGGCTACTACGAACCGGTCTATCCCGGCAGCCTCAAGGCAGACGCAGGGCATCCGGTGCCTGTGTACGGCGTGCCGGCAGACATGATCAGCGTGCAGTTGGACAGCCTCTACCCCGAACTCAAAGGCAAGCGCCTGCGCGGGCGACTCGACGGTCAGGTGCTGCGCCCCTATGACGATGCTGCCACCATCCAGCGTCAAGGCATCGACAGCGCGCCCGTGGTGGCGTGGATGCGCGACCCCATGGACCTGCAGTTCCTGCAGATCCAAGGTTCAGGTCGCTTGCAACTGGACAACGGTCCGCAACTGCGCGTCGGTTATGCCGATCAGAACGGCCACCCCTACCGCCCGGTTGGCCGCTGGCTGGTGGAGCAAGGCCTGCTGAAAAAAGAAGAAGTGAGCATGGGCCGCATCCGTGACTGGGCCGTGGCCAACCCCCAACGCGTCCCGGAATTGCTCGCCAGCAATCCGAGCTACGTGTTCTTCAGCCTGCGTCCGGACAGCACCGAGGGGCCGCGGGGCTCGCTGAACGTGCCACTTACTGCAGGCTACAGCGTGGCCATCGATCGCAAGGTGATCCCGCTGGGCAGCCTGTTGTGGCTCTCGACCACGCGCCCGGACGGCAGCCCGGTCGTACGCCCGGTCGCCGCGCAGGACACCGGTGGCGCCATCGCCGGCGAAGTACGTGCCGATCTGTTCTGGGGTACGGGAGCGGAAGCCGGCGAACTGGCCGGAAACATGAAGCAGGAAGGTCAGGTGTGGTTGCTGTGGCCCAAAGGTGCAGCGTTGCCAACGCCCTGAAGCAGATGGCGCCTCGAAAAACAGGGTGCCTGACCGTCAGGCCAGGCACCCTGCTCTCTCACGCCAGCAATTTCTCGATCTGTTGGTGCAGCGTGTCCAGGTCAAATGGCTTGGCCAGGATAGGCGCCTTGCGAGCGATCGGGCTGTTGGTTTCTTCTATCTCGGCCGGATAGCCACTGATGAAGATGACTTTGAGATCCGGTCGCAACAGCACAGCGGGTTCGGCGATCTTCACCCCGGAAATGCCGCCGGGCAAACGAAAGTCCGTGACCATAAGATCCAGGTGCGGCTTGGTCGCAAGAATCTCCAACGCCTGCTCGCCGTTTTCGGCCTGCAGAACGCGGTAGCCCAGGCCAGACAGGTAGTCTGCCAGTACCATCAATATCAACGGTTCGTCCTCTACGATGAGAACGACATCTTGTGCATCTACACTCATGGGGAAGCCTATGTGCTTATATGTTTCGCTGCCATTACGACCATGACCTGCGACAGAGGTTGCGTGTGATTGCGCTTATTCCTAAAGCGGCAGGCTGACGCGGAACGTTGCGCCGTCGCCCAGAGCGCTTTCGACTTCGATGCGCCCGCCATGAGCCGCCACGATCTGCTCGGAAATGAACAACCCCAAGCCCAGGCCCGCGACCACGTTGCTGCCCGACACCCGCTCGAACTGCTGAAAGATGCGCAGCTGGTTTTCCTTGCTGATGCCGATGCCGTGGTCCCGCACCTCCACGTGCGCCCAGCCGTTGTGCCCGTACACCGTGACCTCCACCGGACCTTTGCCGCCATAGCGCAAGGCATTGGAGATCAGGTTGCTGACCACCTGCTCGATACGGAACTCGTCCCAGATGCCCAGCACCGGTTCATCCGCCCGCAGGCTGATGGTGCAATCGGCCGCCGCCACCTGAGGCGCGAAACTGTCGACCAGATTGCGCACCAGTTGCGCCAGGTCGAACTGGGCAGGACGAATGGACAGCTTGCCGGTACGGATGCGCGACACATCGAGCATGTCCTCGATCAAGCGGATCAGGCTCTTGATCTGCCGCTCGTCGCGCTCGACCATCGCGCGCATCTTGTCGAGGGTGAAGGCGTCGGCGTTGTCGCGCGCCAGGTGGAGTTTGCGCAGTTGCGTTTCCAGGATCAGCCCATTGAGCGGGGTGCGCACCTCGTGGGAGACGATCGACATGAAGTCGTCGCGCATGCGCACGGCGTGCTCCAGTTCGCTCTGGGTCACTTGCAGGCGCTTGAGCAACACCTCCTGTTCCTGGCGCGAGCGCTCCAGCGCATCGAGCTGTTCCTTGAGGGTCTTGCGCTGGCGGTACAGGTCGACGAACACGCTGACCTTGCTCTTCACCGCCTGCATGTCCAGCGGCTTGTGCAGGAAATCCACCGCGCCGCTTTCGTAGCCCTTGAAAGCATAATTGAGTTCACGCCCGGCGGCGCTGACGAACACGATCGGGATGTTCTTGGTTTTCTCGGTGCTGCGCATGAGTTCGGCCAGCTCGAAGCCGTTCATGCCCGGCATCTGCACATCGAGAATGGCCATGGCGAATTCGTGCTGCAGCAGCAGCGACAGGGCTTCGTCGGCCGACAGTGCCTTGTGCACCTCACGGCCGGGGCTGGCGATCAACGCCTCCAGAGCCAGCAGGTTCTCCGGCAAGTCATCGACGATCAACAGTTTTGCTTGGACGTTGCTTAGCATGTGCTTCGTTCCAGCTCGGCAAGCAGACAGCCAATGCCGTGGAGTGAAAGAATGTGATCAGGCGCCTGCAGGCGAATGGCTGCCTGCGGCATGACCGCGACCCGCGCCTCGGCGGGGTCCTGGACGATGGTCAAGCCACCTTTGTGTTTGATGCTGGCCAGACCTCGTGCGCCATCTTCGTTGGCACCCGTCAGCAAGACCCCGATCAACCCGCTGCCATAGGCATCGGCGGCCGAATCGAACAGAAAATCGATGGCGGGACGCGAGTAATGCACCCGTTCCTCCTGGCTCAGCGACAAGCTGAAATCGCGCTCGACCGACAGGTGATAGCTGGGCCCGGCAATGTAGAACATACCGGGTTCGATCGGCTCCTTGTCGCGCGCCTGGCGCACCGGTCGATTCAAGCGCCGTTCGAACACTTCCGCCAGCTGGCTGTGACGTTCGTCCGGCAGGTGCAGCACGGTCAATACCGGCAGCTTGAAATCAATCGGCAACTGCCCGTACACCCCCAGCAATGCCTCGACGCCACCGGCCGATGCGCCCACCACCACCGCTCGGAAACGACTCATGACTTGCGATAGATCCGTTCGGGGCGCGTCAAGGTCTCGAAGCGCGAGCTGTAGGCCGAGAAATCCAGGGTTTCCTTGCTGCCGAGCATGAGAAAGCCGCGATGGCTCAGGGACTCGTGGAACAGCCCGAAGGCGCGGTCCTGCAGGCCCTTGTTGAAGTAGATGAGCACATTGCGGCAAGACACCAGCTGGGTCTCGGAGAACACGCTGTCGGTGGCCAGGCTGTGGTCGGCGAAGGTCACGTTCTCGCGCAGGCTGCTGTCGAAGATGGCGTTGCCGTAGGCCGCAGTGTAGTAGTCGGCGAACGAGCGGGTACCACCGGCACGCTGGTAGCTCTGGGTGTAGGCGCGCACGCTTTCCATGGAATAGATGCCTTGCTTGGCCTTTTCCAGGGACGTCGGGTTGATATCGGTGGCATAGATGATGGTGCGTTCGAGCAGACCTTCTTCGCGCAGCAGAATGGCCATGGAGTAGACTTCTTCGCCCGTGCTGCACCCGGCAATCCAGACCTTGAGCGATGGGTAGGTCTTGAGCAGCGGCACCACTTCACGGCGCAGTGCCAGAAAATGCTCGGGGTCACGAAACATCTCGCTCACCGGAATCGTCAGGTACTGCAGCAGCTCCATGAACGCCGTAGGCTCGTGCAGCACTCGAGCCTGCAGCGACGATACGCTGCTGCACTCCATCTGGCGCAGCGCGTGCAGGATGCGGCGTTTCACCGACGCACCCGAGTAATCGCGGAAATCGTAGCTGTAGGTGAGGTAGATCGCCTCGATCAGCAAACGGATCTCGATGTCGATATTGCGCTCGGAAGCTGGCTGTGACGGCTCGCCGGCCAGGGAATCACTCACTACATGCGCTCCAGTTGCGGCAACCAGACGCGGATCAGCGAAAACAGACGGTCCAGGTCGATGGGCTTGGCCAGATAATCGTTGGAACCGGCCTGCAGGCAGCGTTCCTGATCGTCCTTCATGGCCTTGGCAGTGACCGCGATGATCGGCAGCTTGCGCCAGCGCGGGTCCTTGCGGATCTCGCGGGTGGCCTCGTAGCCATCCATCTCGGGCATCATCACATCCATCAACACCAGATCGATGTCCTCGACCTGATTCAACTTGTCGATCGCCTCACGGCCATTACGGCCTACTTCAACGATAGCGCCCTTGTGCTCCAGGGCACTGGTCAGGGCGAAGATATTGCGCACGTCGTCGTCCACCACGAGGATCTTGCGGCCTTCGAAGACCTTGTCGCGGCTGCGGGCGGTTTTCAACATCTTCTGCCGCTCGTGGGACAACTGCGATTCGACTTTATGCAGAAACAGCGTGACTTCGTCGAGCAGACGCTCGGGCGAGCGCGCGCCCTTGATGATGATCGAGCGGGAGTACTTGAGCAGCTCGGCTTCTTCGTCGCGGGTCAGGTTGCGCCCGGTGTAGACGATCACCGGCGGGAACGCACGGATCTCCTCGTTGGACATGCGCTTGAGCAGGTCACCGCCGAGCATGTCAGGCAGTTTGAGGTCGATGATCATGCAGTCGTAGACGTTGTCGCGCAGCAGGTCGAGCGCCTCCTGGGCAAAGCCCACGGCAGTGATCTCGATGTCGTCGTCGCCGATCAGCAGGGAAATGCTCTCGCGCTGCAGGTCATCGTCTTCCACCAGCAGAATGCGCTTGAGCTTTTGCGTCAGCTTGGCTTCCAGGCGGCCGAAAACCTCCTTGAGTTCGTCCCGCGTGGTGGGCTTGACGGCATAGCCGATCGCGCCCATGTGCATGGCCGCCTCGACGCGGTCCTCGACCGAAATCACGTGCACGGGAATGTGCCGCGTGGTGGCCAGTTCCTTGAGGCGCTGCAGCACGGTCAGGCCAGAATGATCGGGCAGGCGCATGTCGAGCAGGATCGCATCGGGCACGAAGGTCGCCGCGAGGTCGAAGCCCTCATCGGCGCCGTGCGCCACCAGACAGTGGTAGTCCAACTCGTGCGCCAGGTCGTAGAGGATACGCGCGAAGTTAGGCTCATCCTCGACCACCAGAATGCAGCGCTTGGTGAACGGGCCTTTATCACGGTCGTCGGCGAAGCGTGCCACGGTCAGCGGCGCCTCGAGCACGGCTGGGGTGTTGGACACCGGCTGGGCGGCGATCACCATGGGCTGGGGCGCATGTCGCGGTGCTTCGATGATTTCTTCATAGCGCTGCGGCAACACCAGGGTAAACGTGCTGCCCTTGCCCAGCTCGCTGCTGACGGTGATGTAGCCGCCGAGCATGTTGGCCAGGTCGCGGGAAATCGACAGGCCCAGGCCAGTGCCGCCATAGCGTCGATTGGTGGTGCCGTCCGCCTGGCGGAAGGCCTCGAAGATGGCCTGCTGCTGGTCGACGGCAATACCGATGCCGGTGTCGCGAATCTGGAAGGCGATGCCTTGGTTGGCATGGCCGGACACCAACAGCTCGACACTGCCCTGCTCGGTGAATTTCAGCGCGTTGGCCAGCAGGTTCTTGAGAATCTGCTCCACGCGCTGGCGATCGGTGTAGAGCATCGCCGGTGCGTCGGGAAGAATCTGCACCGACAGTTCCAGGTGCTTCTGACCGGCCAGCGGCTCGAAGGTCATGCGCAGGCTGTCGACCAGCCGCGGCACGCTGCTGTTCTCCGGTCGCAGGTCGAGCTTGCCCGCCTCGACCTTGGAGATATCGAGAATGTCGTTGATCAGGTTGAGCAGATCGTTGCCCGCGGAGTAGATCGACTCGGCGAACTTGACCTGGTCGCTGGTCAGGTTTTCCTGGGGATTTTCCGCCAGCAGCTTGGCCAGGATCAACGAACTGTTGAGTGGCGTGCGCAACTCATGGGACATGTTGGCAAGGAATTCGGACTTGTAGCGGCTCGAACGCTGCAGCTCGTCGGCGCGTTCTTCGAGCTGTACCTGAGCCTGGTTCAGCTCCAGGTTCTTGCGATCCAGCGCATCGCGCTGCTGGCCCAGGGCATCGGTGCGCTCGGCCAACTGCTCGTTGGTCTGCTCGAGTTCCGCCTGCTGGGTTTCCAGGTATGCCTGGGACTCCTTGAGCACTCGCGACTGTTCTTCGAGCTCTTCGTTGGCCGTCTTCAACTCTTCCTGCTGCACCTGCAGTTCTTCGTTGAGCTGCTGGGTCTCGGCGAGCACTTCCTGCAGCCGCTGGCGGTAGCGAGCCGCTTCGATGGCGGTACCGATGTTGTCGGCCAGCAGTTCGACGATTTCCAGGTCGCGGTCGGTCAAGGGGCGCAGGAAGCCCAGCTCGACCACGGCGTTGATCTGGTCGTTGTCGCTGGTCGGGATGACCAGCACGCTGCGGGCCGCGCCCTCGCCCAGGCCCGAGCTCAAACGCAGGTAATCGGCCGGCACGTCGTCCAGGCGGATGACCCGGTTGCGCTGCACGGCCTGACCGGCAATGCCTTCGCCATTGATCAGCAACTGGTCCGTCACTTCACGCTCGCGAGAGAATCCGTACGAGGCGATACGGCGCAGGTTGCCGTGCTCTTCGCGGATGTACACCGCCGCAACCACCGAACCCAGGTACTGGGCGAAGAACTGCAGCATGTTGCGGCCCAGCATCTGCAGGGTCTGCTGGCCCAGCAACTGCTCGGCCAGCTGAGTCTGGCCGGTGCGCAGCCAGGCCTGGTCCTGCAAGCGCTTGGCACCCTTCTGCAGGGCAGCCAGGTTGCCGCCGTAGGAGGTCGACAGCTCGGTCATGTCGCGCCGGCCGAAATACGCCAGCAAGGCGCTGACCACCAGAACGAACAGCACATAAAGGCTGACCGATGCCCAGATGGTGCGCGACACGTTCTCGCTGCGTTCCACCCGCAGCTGCTGCTCCATGGCAATGAAGCCCTCGTATTCCTTGCGGATCGCGTCGGTCAGACGCTTGCCGCGGCCTGTCTGGACCACGCTGGAATAGTCACCGGTGGCGCGCTTGAGCGCAATCAGCTCGCCGCCATAGTCGAGCCAGTCCTTCTGCAGCGCCATGATGCGGGTCAGCCGATCGACCTGGCGCGGGTTGTCGGCCACCAGGGCCTGCAAGGCTGGCAACTCGGCGGCCAGGCGCGGCTTGGCCAGCTCATAGGGATCCAGATAGCCCTCGGCACCCGAGAGCAGGTACCCACGCATCCCGGTTTCCATGTCGATCGACAGCTTGGTCGCTTCGTTGGCGTTGTTGATGACCCGGTCGGTGTGCTCGACCCAATCGATCACCGACAACAGGTAAACGATGATCGCAATGAACACGGCCACGCTGAGCACGCCCACGCCCAGCGGCAAGCCGACGTTGCGACTGAGCAGGCGACGGAAGCTCTGCTCGTCGATCGAAGAGGGTTTGTTCATGTCCTTGGGCCCGGGTCCTGTAATCGAGGTCGGGGATTTTGCCGCAATTCAGTCAATTTGTTAGGTTTTTTCCGTATGCTTCGTAAGAATTTTCACATCTAAACGTGGGAATGGTCTCGTTTAATGCCTCAACAAGCATGACCTGACCCCGACCCATGCTTTATGATTGGCGCCCTGCTTCCCGGGTGCTCGTTGCCCTCGGGGCGTAACGTTATCTGCGACATGACGGCTCGGCGCCGTCTGCGCCCCTTGCCGACCAGGATCCGAACGATGTCCGATACCGCCAAAACCATTCTTGTCGTCGAAGACGATGCGATCGTCCGCATGCTGATCGTGGACGTGCTGGAGGAATTCGAGTTCAAGGTACTGGAAGCCGAGGACGGTCCTCAGGCGCTGACCTTCCTCAACGATTCGGCCGAGACTATCGACCTGATGATGACCGACATGGGCCTGCCCGGCATGGATGGCAAGGAGCTGGCCGTCGAGGCGCGCGCCTTGCGTCCCGAATTGCCGGTGCTGTTCGCCAGCGGCTACGCCGAAGCGCTGGACGTGCCGGCGGGCATGGCCATGATCGGCAAGCCGTTCTCCATCGACCAGTTGCGCGACAAGGTCAAGAGCATGCTGGCGGCCTGAAGCCGCGCCTGCCGCTACACCCCGGCGCGTAATCATGGCCTAATGCGCGCCCGGTTTTTGCCCCCGAGTCTGCCCCATGTCTTTTCAGCGCGTCCTGGTCATCGGCTATGTCTGGCCCGAGCCCACCTCTTCAGCGGCCGGCGGGCACATGATGCAGTTGCTGCAGTGCTTCACCGCCCAGGGCTGGCACGTGACCTTCGCCAGCCCCGCCAGGGTCGGCGAGCACAAGGCCGACCTCGCAGCGCTGGGCATCGCCGAACGCGACATCGAACTCAATGACGACAGCTTCGACCGCTTCGTTGCCGAGTTGCAGCCGGACATGGTGCTGTTCGATCGTTTCATGATGGAAGAGCAATTCGGTTGGCGGGTCGAGCAGCACTGCCCGCAGGCCGTGCGCGTCCTGGAAACCTGCGACCTGCAAAGCCTGCGCGACGCGCGTCAGGGTCTGCTCAAGCAGCGCCTGCACGCAAGTGACGACGAAAACGACTTCACCGCGTTGTTCGCCGTATCGCCTGACACGCTCTACGCACACATGAGCGACGCCGATATCACCCAGCGGGAAGTGGCCGCCATCTTTCGTTGCGACTTGAGCCTGATGATCTCGCCGTTCGAAACGCGCCTGCTGATCGAACGCTTCGGCGTGCCGGCCAGCCTGCTGCATGATTGTCCGCTGATGGTCGAGCCGCTGCCCAGCGCAGCATTGACTTTCGAGCAACGCGCCCACTTCGTCTGCATCGGCAATTTTCGCCACGCGCCCAATTGGGACGCCGTGCTGTGGCTCAAGCAGCAGGTCTGGCCGCGCATTCGCACGCAGCTGCCACGCGCGCAATTGCACGTGCACGGTGCCTATACGCCGCCCAAGGCCATGGCCCTGCACAACCCCGCGCAAGGTTTCCTGGTCAAGGGCTGGGCGGCGGACGCACTGCAGGTGGTGGGCAAGGCTCGGGTGGCGCTGGCGCCGCTGCGTTTCGGCGCGGGCATCAAAGGCAAGCTGCTCGACGCCATGCTCTGCGGTACGCCCAGCGTGACAACCCCGGTGGGTGCCGAGGGAATGCGTACCGGCGAGCGCTGGCCGGGCCGGACAGGCCGGAGCGCAGACGAGCTCGCGCAGGCGGCCGTGGAGTTGTACGAAAACGTGAATCAATGGCAGACGGCCCATGCACAGTGCCATGAGCACCTGTGCGCTCAGTATGCAGTCGAGCCGCACGCGCAGGCGCTGGTGCTGCGCCTGGAACAGTTGCGTCAGAGCCTCGCGCAGCATCGCCGGGCGAACTTCACCGGTACCATGCTCCGGCATCACCTGCACAAAAGCACAAAATATTTCTCGCAGTGGATCCAATCCAAGAACCAATCGGTCTAAGCGGCCGCTGGCACTTTATGGCCCGCGAACTAATCTCTGGTGTCCAAGGTAGTTCCTATTGCCCTTTCAGGACGAACGACGATGGCGCCTATCGACAGCACTAAAGTCTACGACTCAGAACTGATGCGTATGCTGCGCAGCAAACATACCGATTTGCGTCCAGCCTTGAAAAAGGTGTCGACCTTCCTGCAGGCCAATCCCTACCGCAGCGCAACACTCAACATAGAAGAACTGGCGGGCGCCACCGGCACCTCCACTGCCGCTGTCAACCGCCTGGCCATGCGATCGGCCTTAATGGTTTCACCGGCCTGCGCTTCGCCCTGATGGAAAACCTGCTGGCGGTGGTGTCTGCGGCCGACGTCATCGAAGGCCGGCTCAAGCAGGCACCGGAGACGGGGTTTGATCTGGAACAGCAGATCAGCCTGAGCAAGCACCATCTGGACAACGTCACACGCATGAACGACAACCAGACCTTCGAGGAGATGGCCCGGCAGTTGGCCCGCTCGCAGAATGTGTTCGTGGTCGGTTTCGGCAACAGCTTTCACATCGCGGCCATGGCAGCTGCCGGGCTCAGCCCATTCTGCGCCGGCGCGCACTGCGTGACCCTGGACGGCGGTCTTGAAGGGTCGGCCTATCGACTGTCTGGTATCACCCGCAACGACACCCTGCTGGCCATCGCCCTGCCCGCCTACACCCGCGACACCATTCGCCTGGCCGAATACGCCAAGTCCCGCGAAGCCTGTGTGCTGAGCGTGACCGACTGCCCTGCCTCGCCCCTGGTGCAGGTGTCCACACTGAGCCTGTTCATTCCCCCCCACCATCCCGTGCTGCCCAATTCCAAGATCGGCTTGATGGCGGCCATGGAAGCGTTGCTGGCTCAGGTACAGTTGCTCAAACCGGCGGCGAACGGCGCCCAGCCAGCGTTTCCCGACTGGGAGCCGGACCGTGACAGCCTGCGCTCCTCGTTGCCAGGCCTGCCGCGCTCGGACGGGCCGCGCAAGAACGACGACTTGCGCTGAGCCGGGGCCGGTTCGACACTGGCCTTATCGACGCCCGGCGTTTCAGCCTTGGACGTACAGGCCCGTCCACCGCTATGCTTGGGTGCGCATTTCCGATCGGCATAACTCCAAAAGCAGCCACGGCATGACCCGACCAACGCGAATAACCGACCCTTCCTACGAGTTGATGGACGACCACGAAGGTCGCTCGATCATCTATCGCCAGCACGGCTTCCCATGCCCACTGGTGCGCTGGCACTTCCACAAGGAATACGAATTGCACCTGCTGGTCGCCACCTCGGGCAAAGTGTTCGTCGGCGACTACATCGGCAACTTCAATCCGGGCAGCCTGTTTCTCACCGGGCCCAATCTGCCGCATAACTGGATCAGCCAGTTGCAGAACGACGAGTCGGTGAGCAAGCGCGACATGCTGGTCAATTTCACCGACGAGCTGTTCGACCATGGCCACCAGGTATTCAGCGAACTCAAAAGTCTTGCGCCGCTGCTCGAGCGAGCCCGTTACGGCATCGAGTTCCGCTGTGCGCGGACCATCGCCCAGGCCGGTGCCTCGATGCAACGCATCGCCGAAAGCCAGGGCATCAGCCGCCTCGGACACTTCCTCATACTCATGGAATCGCTGGCGGCCTGCGAAGACTACCAACTGCTCTCGGGCACCGCTGCGGCTCAGGACGCCGACGAGCACGCCGTGGAGCGCACCAACCGCGCGGTCGACTACATCTTCGCCCACTACGCGCGAGAGCTGTCCCTGGAAGAAGTCGCCGCCTACCTGGGCATGAAGCCCACCTACTTTTCCCGGGTGTTCAAACAAGCCACCGGCCGTTGCTTCGTCGAGTTCGTCAATCGCCTGCGCATCAGCAAGTCCTGCGAGCTGCTGGCCGACGGCGACCGACCGGTGACGGACGTCTGCTTCGAGTCGGGCTTCAACAATATTTCCAACTTCAACCGCCGCTTCCAACAGCTCAAGGGCATGACGCCGTCGCACTACCGTCGTCTGGCCGTGCAGCGATCGAGCTCCTGAAACCTGTACGAAACCTCACAGTGACTGCATGCATGCCTCTGGCGCGTGATCGCGCATGCCAGTGCAGTGCAAATAAGTATCAGCGTGGGTGTACTCAGGGATTTGTCAGAATGCCTGCGGGGGTCTGTAATCACAGGCAGTGCTTCACCTCTACGAAGACACAAGAATAATAACCAAGGCCGCCTCCCCGCGTGCCGAAGAGGAATGCGAGATGACGATAGACTACAAACGCCTGCTCGTTGCCAGCGGCCTGTGTGGCGCACTGGCCATCAGTGGCTACAGCTACGCCGACACCACCCTGACCATCGCCACCGTCAACAACAGCGACATGATCCGCATGCAGCGCCTGGCCAAGACGTTCGAGTCCGAGCATCCGGACATCAAGCTCAACTGGGTAGTGCTGGAAGAAAACGTGCTGCGCCAGCGCCTGACCACCGATATCGCCACCCAGGGCGGCCAGTTCGACGTGTTGACCATCGGCATGTACGAAGCCTCGCTGTGGGGCGCCAAGGGTTGGCTGTCACCGATGAAGGACCTGCCTGCCAGCTACGACATCGACGATGTCTTTCCTTCGGTGCGCGACGGCCTGTCGGTGAAGGGCCAGCTGTACGCCCTGCCGTTCTACGCCGAAAGCTCGATGACCTACTACCGCACCGACCTGTTCAAGGCGGCCGGTCTCGAGATGCCGGAAAAACCCACCTGGACCCAGATCGCCGAATTCGCCGGAAAACTCACCGACAAGAGCAAGGACCAATACGGCCTGTGCCTGCGCGGCAAGGCTGGCTGGGGCGAGAACATGGCGTTGATCACCACCGTGGCCAACAGCTTCGGCGGCAGCTGGTTCGATAGCCAGTGGAAGCCGCAGTTCGACAGCGAAGCCTGGAAGAAAGCGCTCAACTTCTACGTCGACAACATGAAGAAGTCCGGCCCTCCCGGCGCTTCGAGCAATGGCTTCAACGAGAACCTGGCACTGTTCAACAGCGGCAAGTGCGCCATCTGGGTCGACGCCAGCGTTGCCGGCTCGTTCACCATGGACAAGACCCAAAGCAAGGTCGCCGACAGTGTCGGCTTCACCTTCGCCCCCCATGAAACCACCGACAAGGGCTCGGCCTGGCTGTACTCGTGGGCCCTGGCGATTCCGGCCAGCTCGAAGAACCAACAGGCCGCGCAGCAGTTTTCGGCCTGGGCAACCTCCAAGGACTATGCAGCGCTGGTCGCCAAGACCGACGGCGTGGCCAACGTGCCGCCCGGCACGCGCAAGTCCACCTACACCGACGAGTACCTGAAGGCGGCGCCGTTCGCCCATATCACCCTGGAATCGCTGAAGGTCGCCGATCCCAAGCAAACCGATGCCAAGCCCTACGTCGGTATCCAGTTGGTGACGATTCCCGAGTTCCAGGCCATCGGTACTGAAGTCGGCAAGGCATTCGCTGCCGCACTGACCGGTCAGACCACTGCGGACCAGGCGTTGGTCGTCGCGCAGACGGCCACCGAGCGTGCCATGAAGCGCGCCGGCTACCCCAAGCAGTAACACGTCCGCCCTGCTGCCCGCCGACCATGGCGGGCAGCCCTGCTCACCAGGTGCGCACTCATGAATACTACGACTGCCAAGCCCCAGCCCGATGCCGCTGAGGTGACGGGCAAGCGCCGCTTGTCCAACCCCGGCTGGTTTCTGGTCACGCCGTCGGTGGCCTTGTTGCTGCTGTGGATGATCGTGCCACTGGGCATGACCGTCTATTTCTCGCTGATCCGCTACAACCTGCTGTACCCCGGCGAAAACGAGTTCGTCGGGCTGGAGAATTTCAGTTTCTTTCTCACCGACGCCGGCTTCATGCCGGGCGCCACCAACACCTTGCTGCTGGTCGGCAGCGTGCTGTTGATCAGCGTGGTGTTCGGCGTACTCATCGCCGCACTGCTGGAAGCCAGCGAGTTTCTGGGCCGAGGTATCGTGCGGGTGATGCTCATCTCGCCTTTCTTCATCATGCCCACGGTAGGCGCGCTGATCTTCAAGAACCTGATTTTCCATCCGGTGTCGGGGATTCTCGCGGCCGTGTGGAAGTTCTTCGGCGCCGAACCGGTCGACTGGCTTGCCCACTATCCGCTGTTCTCGATCATCGTCATTGTCAGTTGGCAATGGCTGCCATTCGCCATCCTGCTGCTGATGACCGCCATGCAGTCGCTGGACCAGGAACAGAAGGAAGCCGCGCGGCTTGACGGCGCCGGCGCCCTGGCGATCTTCTGGCACCTGACGCTGCCGCACCTGGCGCGCCCCATCGCCGTGGTGGTGATGATCGAAACGATCTTCCTGCTCTCGGTGTTCGCGGAAATCTTCACCACCACCAACGGGGGTCCGGGTTTCGCCTCCACCAACCTCGCCTACTTGATCTACAACCAGGCGCTGGTGCAGTTCGACGTAGGCATGGCCTCCGCGGGTGGTTTGATCGCCGTGGTCATCGCCAACATCGCCGCCATCATCCTGGTGCGGATGATCGGCAAAAACCTCACCGACAAGAATTGAGGGCCTGCGCCATGACACTTCAACAATCGCGTCGCCCGCAAAGCCTGGTGCTGGGCTGCCTGGCCTGGGCCGTGGCGATCCTGGTGTTCTTCCCGATCTTCTGGATGGTGCTGACCAGCTTCAAGACCGAGATCGACGCCTTCGCCACACCGCCGCAGTTCATCTTCACCCCGACCCTGGAAAACTACCTGCACATTCAGGAGCGCAGCGACTACCTGCATTTCGCCTGGAACTCTGTGCTGATTTCCTTCAGCGCTACTGCCCTGTGCATGTTGATTGCCGTTCCCGCCGCCTACTCGATGGCGTTCTACGAAACCAAGCGCACCAAGCAGACCCTGCTGTGGATGCTCTCCACCAAGATGTTGCCGCCGGTGGGCGTGCTGATGCCCATCTACCTGCTGGCCAAGGGCGCCGGGCTGCTGGATTCGCGCATCGCGCTGATCGTCATCTACACCCTGATCAACCTGCCGATCGTGGTGTGGATGGTGTACACCTACTTCAAGGACATTCCTCGGGAAATCCTCGAAGCGGCGCGCCTGGACGGTGCGACGCTGGGCCAGGAAATGCTGCGGGTGCTGCTGCCGATCAGCAAGGGCGGTTTGGCGTCTACCGTGCTGCTGTCGTTGATCCTGTGCTGGAACGAGGCCTTCTGGTCGTTGAACCTGACCAGTTCCGGCGCCGCGCCGTTGACCGCGCTGATCGCCTCGTACTCAAGTCCGGAAGGGTTGTTCTGGGCCAAGCTATCGGCCGTTTCGACCCTGGCCTGCGCGCCGATCCTGATCTTCGGCTGGATCAGCCAGAAGCAGCTGGTGCGCGGCCTGTCCTTCGGCGCGGTCAAATGACAGGTGGCGACTTCACGGACGCCTTCGCGGCCACTGGCCGCGAAGAGGCCGGCACCGCCAACAACGTACTTACATCAGGACCCATCCCATGGCCACATTGAAAATAAAAAACCTGAAGAAGGGCTTCGAAGGCCTGCAGATCATCAAGGGCATCGACCTGGAGGTGCACGATCGCGAATTCGTGGTGTTCGTCGGCCCGTCGGGCTGCGGCAAGTCGACCCTGCTGCGCCTGATCGCCGGGCTCGAGGAAGTCAGTAGTGGCACCATCGAGCTGGACGGTCGCGACATCACCGAAGTGCCCCCGGCCAAGCGCGACCTGGCCATGGTGTTCCAGACCTACGCCCTGTATCCGCACATGACGGTGCGCAAGAACCTGTCGTTCGCACTGGACCTGGCCGGCAAGCCCAAGGCCGAAGTCGAGAGCAAGGTCGCCGAAGCTGCGCGCATTCTCGAACTGGGCGCCCTGCTCGACCGCAAGCCCAAGCAATTGTCGGGCGGCCAGCGCCAGCGCGTGGCGATCGGGCGCGCCATCGTCCGTCACCCCAAGATCTTCCTGTTCGACGAGCCGCTGTCCAATCTCGACGCAGCCCTGCGCGTGCAGACCCGCCTGGAACTCTCGCGCCTGCACAAGGAGCTGCAGGCCACCATGATCTACGTCACCCACGACCAGGTCGAAGCCATGACCCTGGCCGACAAGGTGGTGGTGCTCAACGGCGGCCGCGTCGAACAGGTAGGGGCGCCCCTGGAGTTGTACCATCATCCGGCCAACCTGTTCGTCGCCGGATTTCTCGGGACGCCGAAGATGGGTTTCCTCAAAGGCACGCTCAGCCGGGTCGATGGCCAGGGCTGCGAAGTTGCCCTCGACGCCGGCACCCAAATCTACCTGCCCCGCGTCAGCCAGACGCTGAAAGTCGGCGATGCGGTGACCCTGGGCATCCGCCCCGAGCACCTCGACCTGGCGCAGCCGGGACAATGCCAGCTGGCGGTGACCGCCGATGTCAGTGAGCGCCTGGGCAGCGACACCTTCTGCCACGTCGTCACCGACTCGCAGGAACCGCTGACCCTGCGAATCCGCGGCGATCTGCGCAGTCAGTACGGCGAACGCCTGAACCTGCTGCTGGACGCCGAGTACTGCCACCTTTTCGATGCCCAGGGCATTGCCGTGGCCAAGCCGCTGCAGGCCGCTGCCTGATACAGGACCGAACATGAAACTCAATCGACAGAATCTGCACCAGCTCGCCGAGCATATCCAGTTGCCCGCCTACGACCCGACGACGCTTGCGCATGGCATCGTCCACATCGGTGTCGGTGGGTTCCACCGCGCGCACCAGGCGTTCTACACCGATGCCCTGATGAACCAGGGCGAAGCGCGGCAGTGGGCCATCTGCGGCGCCGGCCTGCGCAGCGAAGACCGCAAGGTCCGCGACGCCCTGGCCGAGCAGGATTTCTACTACACCCTGGTGGAGCTGGGCGATACGCCGGACACCGAAGTGCGGGTGATCGGCGCGATCACCGACATGCTCCTGGCCGAAGATGGCGCCGAGGCCTTGATCGGCAAGCTGGCCGAGCCCTCGGTGCGCATCGTTTCGCTGACCATCACCGAAGGGGGTTATTGCATCGACGACAGCAACGGCGAGTTCATGGCCCACTTGCCGCAGATCCAGCAGGACCTGGCTCACCCGCTGGCGCCCACCACCGTATTCGGTTTTCTCTGCGCGGCCTTGCAACGACGACGCGACGCCGGCATCGAAGCGTTCACCGTGATGTCGTGCGACAACCTGCCCCACAACGGCGCAGTCGCGCGCAAGGCGTTGCTGGCGTTCGCGGCCTTGCGGGACCCGGCGCTGCACCACTGGATCGCCGGCCACGTGCAGTTTCCCAACGCCATGGTCGACCGCATCACGCCGATGACCAGCGAGGCTCATCGCGCTCAATTGCGCGAACGACATGGCGTCGAGGACAGCTGGCCGGTGGTCTGCGAACCGTTCGTGCAATGGGTGGTAGAGGACAAGTTCGGCGCGGGCCGACCCGCTTGGGAAAAGGTTGGCGTGCAGTTCACCGACGATGTCACGCCCTATGAAGAAATGAAGATCAAACTGCTCAACGGCAGCCACCTGGCCTTGACCTACCTGGGCTTCCTGAAAGGTTACCGCTTCGTTCACGAGACCATGAACGATCCGCTGTTCGTGCGCTATATCCGCGCCTACATGGACCAGGACGTTACGCCACAACTGGCTTCCGTGCCGGGCATCGACCTGGAAGGCTACAAGGACACCCTGATCGAGCGCTTTTCCAACCAGGCCATCGCCGACCAGTTGGAACGGGTCTGTTCGGACGGTTCCTCGAAGTTTCCCAAGTTCACCGTGCCAACCATCAACCGACTCATCCTCGACCAGCAAGACACTCGGCGCGCGGCGCTGGTAGTGGCAGCCTGGGCGTTGTACCTGGGCGGCGTCGACGAGAACGGCACGCACTACACCATTCCAGATCCACGCGCTGAGTTCTGCCAGACGCTGGTCGCCGACGAGGCGTCGCTCACGCAACGGCTGCTGGGGGTCGAGGAAATCTTCGGCACGCAGATTCCGCGCTCGGTGGAGTTCGTTGCGGCCTTCGAACAGCAACTGGCCAGCCTGCGGAGCCAGGGTGTGCACGCCACACTCGAACAGCTGCTGGACGACAAGGAGTAACCTGCCATGTTCCTCGGGATCGACTGCGGCACGCAAGGTACCAAGGCGCTGATCCTTGACGCTGACAGCGGTCAGGTACTGGGCCAGGGCTCGGCCGCGCACCACATGATCAGCGGCGAGAACGGCCGTCGCGAGCAGGACACCAGTGACTGGCTGACCGCGTTCGAACAGGCCACCGCACAGGCGCTGGCCCAGGCCGGCATCGATGGCCAGCAGATTCTGGGCGTCGGCGTGTCCGGCCAGCAGCATGGACTGGTATTGCTGGACGCAGACGGGCAACCGTTACGCCCGGCCAAGCTGTGGTGCGACACTGAAAGCACACCGCAGAACGAGCGCCTGCTGGCCGAGCTGGGTGGTGAACAGGGTTCGCTCGACCGCCTGGGGCTGGTCATTGCGCCAGGGTACACCGTGTCGAAGCTGCTTTGGACCCGCGAGCATCATCCGCAGATATTCGAGCGCATCGCCCACGTGCTGTTGCCACACGACTACCTGAACTTCTGGCTGACCGGGCTGGCGCGCGCCGAATACGGTGACGCTTCCGGCACCGGTTACTTCAACGTGCGCGAGCGCCAGTGGGACCTTGCCCTGCTGCGCCAGATCGACCCAAGCGGGCGGCTGGAAGCGGCAGTGCCGCCGCTGATCGAGTCGCACCAGCCAGTGGGCACGATTCGTCCGGGCATTGCCGCGCGGCTGGGCATCAACCCGCTGGCCGTGGTGGCCAGCGGTGGCGGCGACAACATGATGGGTGCCATCGGCACGGATAACACCCACCCTGGGGTCATCACCATGAGCCTGGGGTCTTCCGGCACGGTGTACGCCTGCAGCGATCAGCCGACCGTACTGGACGAGCCGGCGGTGGCGACGTTCTGTTCGTCTTCGGGAGGGTGGTTGCCGCTGATCTGTACCATGAACCTGACCAACGTCACCACGGCGGTGCGCGACTTGCTGCAACTGGACATCGGCGGATTCAACAAGGCCGTGGCACAGGCACCGATTGGCGCCGGGGGAATCGTGATGTTGCCGTTCCTAAATGGCGAGCGGGTGCCAGCACTGCCTCACGCCACTGGTTCGGTGCTGGGGCTGACCAGTGACAACCTGAGCGCGGCAAACCTGTGCCGCGCGGCGGTGGAAGGGACGACCTTCGGTCTGCGCTATGGCCTGGACCTGCTGCGCGCCGGCGGCCTGCAGACCCGCGTGATACGGCTGATCGGGGGCGGCTCGAAGAGCCCGGTGTGGCGGCAGATCGTAGCGGACATCATGGACGCGCCGGTGGTCTGTACCGAGCAGCCGGAGGCCGCGGCATTGGGCGCGGCGATCCAGGCGGCGTGGTGCGCCAGCCAGGATCCACAAGGCCTGGCCGCGTTGTGCAAACGCTGCGTGCGCTTGGACGAAACCAGCCACACCCAACCCATTCCCGCCAACGTCTCGGCCTATCAGCACGCCTACCAGCGTTACCGCCAGCACATCCCTGCGTAGCCCCCTTGCCCCGCCCCTCTGTAGGAGCGGTCAGCGGCCGCGAAGAAAGTGCCGCGGTGTGCGGGCGGAAGGTTAGAGGTCCGGCTGGATGATTTCGACCCAGTAACCGTCAGGGTCCTTGATGAAGGCGATGTTCTTCATGCGGCCATCGGTCAAACGCTTCTGGAAGTCCACACCCAGCGTTTCGAAACGCTCGCAGGCCGCGTGGATATCCGGCACCGACACACAGATGTGACCGAAGCCACGTGGGTCGCTGTTGCCATCGTGGTAGGCGAAGTCGGCATCGTTCTCGGTGCCATGGTTATGGGTCAACTCCAGAACGCCGGGCATCGACTTCATCCAGGTGGTCCGCGCCTTGTCGTCCGCAGGAATCGTCGACTTGTCCACCAACGCCAGGAAATACAGGCTGAACTGGGCCTCGGCGAAATCCCGCTTTTCCACCAGACTGAAACCCAATACACGGGTATAGAAATCCAGCGACCGCTCGATGTTCTTGACTCGCAACATGGTGTGGTTGAAAACGAACCGGGATGTGGCGGCTTCAGGTTGCGCGGTAACACCGGGCACACTGTTCAAATGATCGAGGCTCATGAAAGCTCCCTTGAATGAATGGGCAGTAGCTGCGAGTCATGATACGGAACGTAATGGACGATGCCAAACGCGACGACGCTTTGAATGCGCGACGATGAGACGCGGAGAGTGTCGCGGAGAGTGTTACGAGGAAGATAATCTTGAAACGCAGGCAATAAGAAGCCCGCCGAAGCGGGCATTTGGGGCGCTGTTCCATCAGCGGATTTCATAATGGAACAGTGGCTGTGAAAAGGATGTGAAAACGTGAGCAGTCACTCCGCGTTTTTCATCGAATTCACTCAGCGAAGCAACCAGCCGTCTACGGTGCTGGCGCCGTGTTCCTGTTTCCAGGCTTTGAGGCCGTGGTGATTGCCACCCTTGGTTTCGATACGCTCGCCGGTGTGCGGGTTCTCGTACACCTTGACCACCCGTGCCCGGCGCTGCTGCTTGGGCGCGGGGGCTGGCGCCCTGGCGGATGGGGTTTGTGGATCGAGAATGGCGACAATGTCGCGCAGGCCCTTTTCATAGGTTTTCATCAAACCCAGAAGCTTTTTCTCGAACTCGATTTCCTTCTTCAACCCCGCGTCGTTCTTCATTGTTTCGAGCTGGGCGAGTTGTTCTTGCAATGCCTTTTCGGCGGCACGGTATTCAGCGAGTCTTGACAATGTCTCTACTCCGGACAGAACCTGATGGCGCCCTGCCCTTTTTCGAGCCGGGCTCTCTTGCAGATGCCACGTTTGCTTGCACACGATAGTGCAACTTCGCAGAGACGTAAATGACGTAACAGTGATGACGGCAACTTCTTTAGTTACTTGAAGTTTGTCTGGAAGATTGGGCGCGCAGGAGGGATCGAGGCAGAGTGTTTGATATTTTAAAAAGCGACGCGGCTTGCACCGCTGCTACAGGGGAATACCTGTAGCAGCGGCGCAAGCCGCGTCAGTCAAGCGTTACCCTGTAGCAGCGGCGCAAGCCGCGTCGGTCAAGCGGTACCCTGTAGCAGCGGCGCAAGCCGCGTCAGTTGCCCGATCAGGCCGGCGCAGAAGTGCGGATCAAGTGATCGAAGGCTGCCAGCGAAGCCTTGGCACCCTCGCCGACCGCGATCACGATCTGCTTGAACGGCACGGTGGTCACGTCACCGGCGGCAAAGATGCCTGGCAGATCGGTCTCGCCGCGTGCATCGACCATGATCTCGCCACGGTTCGACAGCTCGATGGTGCCTTTGAGCCAATCGGTGTTGGGCAGCAGACCGATCTGCACGAAGATGCCTTCCAGAGCGATTTCGTGATGCTCGCTGCTCTGGCGATCCTTGTAGCGCAGGCCGTTGACACGTTGGCCGTCACCGGTCACTTCGGTGGTCAGGGCGCTGGTGATCACCTTGACGTTGGGCAGGCTGTGCAGCTTACGCTGCAGCACGGCGTCGGCACGCAGCTGGGTGTCGAACTCGATCAGCGTCACATGGGCGACGATACCGGCCAGGTCGATGGCGGCTTCCACACCGGAGTTGCCACCACCGATCACTGCCACACGCTTGCCTTTGAACAACGGACCGTCGCAGTGCGGGCAGTAGGCCACGCCGCGGTTGCGGTACTCCTGCTCACCCGGCACGTTCATTTCACGCCAGCGCGCACCCGTCGCCAGAATCAGCGTCTTGGCCTTGAGGGACGCACCGCTGGCAAATATCACTTCGTGCGGCGCACCGTCCTTGCCAGGAATCAGTTTCTCGGCGCGCTGCAGATTCATGATGTCGACTTCGTACTGCTTGACGTGCTCTTCCAGCGCCACGGCCAACTTGGGACCTTCGGTTTCCTGCACGGAAATGAAGTTCTCGATGGCCATGGTGTCCAGCACCTGGCCGCCGAAACGTTCGGCGGCAACACCGGTACGGATGCCTTTGCGGGCAGCGTAGATGGCAGCTGCCGCACCGGCAGGCCCGCCGCCGATCACCAGCATGTCGAACGCCTGCTTGGCGTTGAGCTTTTCAGCCTGGCGATCACTGGCGCTGGTGTCGATTTTCGCCAGGATTTCTTCCAGGCCCATGCGGCCCTGACCAAAGTTCTTGCCATTGAGGTAGACACTTGGCACGGCCATGACCTGCCGCTCTTCCACTTCAGCCTGGAACAACGCGCCGTCGATGGCGACGTGACGAATATTGGGGTTGAGCACCGCCATCAGGTTCAGCGCCTGGACCACGTCCGGGCAGTTCTGGCATGACAGGGAAAAATAGCTTTCGAACAGAAACTCGCCTTTCAACGCAGCGATCTGTTCGATGACCTCGGCACTGGCCTTGGAAGGATGGCCGCCAACCTGCAGCAGCGCCAGTACCAGCGATGTGAATTCGTGACCCATGGGGATACCGGCAAAACGCAGGCCGATGTCCGCTCCAGGACGATTGATGGAGAACGATGGTCGACGTGCATCGCTGCCGTTGTCGAGCAGCGTGATCTTGTCCGACAGCGCGTCGATGTCGCGCAGCAGGCCAAGCAATTCCTCGGATTTCGCGCCGTCATCAAGGGACGCGACGATCTCGATCGGTTGGGTGACCCGTTCCAGATAGGCTTTCAACTGGGCTTTAAGATTGGCGTCCAACATGAGGGCGATTTCCGTTTTGAGTGTTTCGAAGACGACAGTTGCCCGCCAGGGTGTCAAACCCTGCGTGAGCGATGATGCTTTTGGAGAAGGTAACAACCGTAGGAGCGGTCGGTGGCCGCGAATCAGGCGCTGCGTTCGTACAAGCAAAACGCGGCGGATTTTCGCGGCCGATGACCGCTCCTACGGGGGTGATGCAATCCCGCGGGCAGTGGCCCGCGGGAAACAGCTTGGGAAGCTGCTTAGATCTTGCCGACCAGGTCCAGCGATGGAGCCAGGGTGGCTTCGCCTTCTTTCCACTTGGCTGGGCAGACTTCGCCTGGGTGGGCGGCGACGTACTGGGCCGCTTTCACCTTGCGCAGCAGCTCGGATGCATCACGGCCTACGCCGCCGTCGTTGAGTTCGACGATCTTGATCTGGCCTTCCGGGTTGATCACGAACGTGCCGCGGTCAGCGATACCGTCGGCCTCGATCAACACGTCGAAATTCCTCGAGATGGTGTGAGTCGGGTCACCGATCAGCGGGTACTGGATCTTGCCGATGGTGTCGGAAGTGTCGTGCCAGGCTTTGTGGGTGAAGTGGGTGTCGGTCGACACGCCATAGATTTCCACGCCCAGCTGCTTGAAGGCTTCGTAGTTGTCGGCCAGGTCGCCCAGTTCGGTTGGGCAGACGAAGGTGAAGTCGGCCGGGTAGAAGAATACGACAGACCACTTGCCTTTCAGATCGGCGTCGCTGACCGGCACGAAAGCGCCATTGTGGTAAGCGGTAGCGTTGAATGGTTTGACTTGGCTGTTGATGATCGGCATCGGTGACTCTCCTTCAGGGGGTTGAAATCGTGTTTGAATTCGATAGGCAGCATCCTAACCAGATGTACGATTGATAGCTCATTGGCAAACTGGATGCTGTCGATTGGTTTTGCCTATCGAAGCTACCCATAATAAAGAAGAAATATGAACACAGGGCAATGACACCGCTTTTTGTCGACTTTTCGCACAGTCGTGCCCACGACCTACCTACAGCCACGCTTGGAACCGCCGGATAGCATGAGGCCCGCTTCCGCAGATGAGACCAACCAGGTGACTATAAAAACCATCGTGGCCGACGACCACTCGGCCGTTCGACTCGGGCTGCGCATTGCCCTCGAGCGCGCACCGCGCGCGCGCTTCAGCGTGGTCGGCGAGGCCGAAAACGCCAACCGAGTGCTTGAATCGCTGCAGCAACAGCCGTGCGATCTGTTGATTACCGATTACCGCATGCCTCAACTCGAGGGTGGCGACGGCCTGGCTCTGCTGCGCCAGGTACGTCTTCGCTACCCACGCCTGCCGGTGCTGGTGCTGACCACGTTGGACAATCCCATGGTGCTGCGCGCCATTCTCGACAGCGGCGCGCGGGGTCTGTACGACAAGCAGGAGTGCCTGAGTCATCTAAGCACCGCTGCCTACAGCCTGATGCGCGGCAACCACTACCTCAGCGCACGCTTCACCCGGCGCCTGGCGGAACATGAGGTGGAACACCGCGGCGCCCACGAACGGCTGTCGGCGCGTGAGCTGGAAGTGCTGAAGCTGCTGGTGGGAGGCATGAGCGGACGCGACGTTGCCGCGCGTTTGCAGCGCAGCGAAAAAACCATAAGCCGGCAGAAACGCTGCGCCATGGAAAAACTGGGCATCAGCCATGACGCCGCGCTGCAGGAATACGCTGCCGTGGTCGGCCTGCCGGACTGACCGGCAGGCCGCAGGCTCAGGCGTCGACCGGGGTACGCATGGTCACGAACTCTTCGGCAGCGGTAGGATGCACGCCGATGGTCTCATCGAACACCTGCTTGGTCGCGCCCGCCTTGAGCGCAATCGCCAAGCCCTGAACGATCTCGCCAGCGTCAGGGCCAACCATGTGGCAACCCAGCACCTTGTCGGTATCTGCATCGACCACCAGCTTCATCAGGGTGCGCTCCTGGCTGTGGGTCAGGCTGAACTGCATGGGGCGGAAACGGCTTTCGAAGATCTGTACCGAATGCCCCTGCTCGCGCGCCTCTTTTTCGGTCAGGCCCACGGTACCGATGTTCGGCAGGCTGAACACCGCCGTCGGAATGTGCTTGTAGTCCACCGGGCGATACTGCTCGGGCTTGAACAGGCGACGTGCCACGGCCATGCCTTCGGCAAGCGCCACCGGGGTCAGCTGTACCCGGCCAATCACGTCGCCCAGCGCCAGAATCGACGGCTCGGTGGTCTGGAACTGCTCGTCGACCTGGATGAAACCCTTGTCGTCCAGCTTCACGCCGGTATTCTCCAGGCCCAGGTTGTCCAGCATCGGCCGGCGCCCGGTGGCGTAGAACACGCAGTCTGCCGCCAACTCGCGACCGTCCTTGAGCATGACCTTGAGGCTGCCGTCGTCGAGCTTGTCGATGCGGGCAATATCGGAATTGAATTGCAGGTTCATGCCGCGCTTGGTCAGCTCTTCGCTCAAGTGCTTGCGCACCGCACCGTCGAAGCCACGCAGGAACATCTCGCCGCGATAGAGCAACGTGGTTTCGCTGCCCAGGCCATTGAAGATCCCGGCGAACTCGACGGCAATGTAGCCGCCGCCAACCACGATCACCCGCTTGGGCAATTGCTCGAGGAAAAACGCTTCGTTCGAGGTGATGGCATGCTCACGACCCGGCACATCGGGAATCTGCGGCCAGCCACCGGTGGCTATCAGAATGTGCTCGGCACTGAAACGCTGGCCATCCACTTCGACCGTGTGCGCATCCAGCAGGCGTGCGTGGCCTTCCAGCAGCTTCACACCGCTGTTGACCAACAGGTTGCGATAGATTCCGTTGAGCCGTTCGATCTCCTTGTTCTTGTTGGCAATCAGCGTCGGCCAATCGAACGAGGGTTTTTCCAGGCTCCAGCCAAAACCGCTGGCATGCTCGAAGTCGTGGGCGAAGTGGGCGCCATAGACCAGCAACTTCTTGGGTACGCAGCCAACATTGACGCAGGTGCCGCCCAGGTAGCGGCTTTCAGCCACTGCCACTTTCGCGCCGAACCCTGCGGCGAAGCGCGCCGCACGCACGCCGCCGGAACCGGCGCCAATCACGAATAAATCGAAGTCATAGCTCATGTTGCTCTCCTGGCACCTGCACGGCCCGCGCGCGGGCCGTAGCCATAAACAAGAACGCCGCTGTCCAGAGGGCAGCGGCGTCGATCATGCTAACCGATTGGGCGTCAGATGAACGCTTTGCCGGTCTTGTAGAAGTTTTCGAAGCAGAAGTTGGTGGCGTCGATGTAGCCTTCGGCGCCGCCGCAGTCGAAACGCTCGCCCTTGAACTTGTAGGCCAGCACGCAACCGTTCTGGGCCTGCTTCATCAGGGCATCGGTGATCTGGATCTCGCCACTCTTGCCTGGCTCGGTCTGTTCGATCAGGTCGAAGATGTCCGGGGTCAGGATGTAGCGGCCGATGATGGCCAGGTTCGACGGCGCATCTTCAGGCTTTGGCTTTTCAACCATGCTGGTCACGCGAAAGATATCTTCACGGATCATGTCGCCGGCGATCACACCGTACTTGTGGGTTTCCTGGGGATCGACTTCCTGGATGGCGACGATCGAGCAGCGGAACTGGTTGTACAGCTTGACCATCTGCTGCAGCACACCGTCGCCGTCCAGATTCACGCACATGTCGTCCGCCAGTACCACGGCGAACGCCTCGTCGCCGATCAGCGGGCGACCGCTGAGGATGGCGTGGCCCAGGCCTTTCATCTGCACCTGGCGGGTGTAGGAGAAGGTGCACTGGTCGATCAGCTTGCGAATGCCGACCAGGTACTTTTCCTTCTCGGTGCCCTTGATCTGGGTTTCCAGCTCGTAGCTGATGTCGAAGTGGTCTTCGATCGCGCGCTTGCCGCGACCGGTCACGATGGAAATCTGGCTCAGGCCAGCTTCCAGGGCCTCTTCAACGCCGTACTGGATCAGTGGCTTGTTGACGATCGGCAGCATTTCCTTGGGCATTGCTTTGGTCGCTGGCAGGAAGCGAGTACCGTAGCCGGCCGCTGGAAACAAGCATTTCTTGATCATGTGAGTCCTTACAGAAGAGCAATGCTGACGAGTTACGGCACAGTCGGGTTCAGGCGTCGACTACCTAACAATGCCTGCCGCTGGCCAACCGATTGGTTGATAGAGAAATCCTGATGCAGATAGTTCCACTGCAAGGTAAATATTGCTACACCGGTCGAGCAACGGAAAATTTCCTTGCACAACTACCCTTGCCGCCTGCCAGTGTATAGCATTGCGCCACCGCATAGCGGCCCCCTTGTCTACCTGAAGAATCCCGCCCGATGAGCACCCTCCTGCGCACCACCCTGGCCTCCCTTGCCGTGCTTGCCGTTTCGGCATGCGCAAGCACCTCGCCCACCATTCTCAAGAACGGCCAACAGGGCTTGAACATCGATTGCTCGGGTCAAGCCATGTCCTGGGACAAGTGCGACGAACAAGCCCGCCTGGAGTGCCCCGCCGGCTATCAGACGGTCGCGACGCAGGGTGTACCGCGGCGCACTGGCGAGGTCGGGCTGGCGGATGCCGACCTTGGCAATTACCAGACCCGCAGCCTTGTGGTGGTGTGCAAGTAGAAACGGCTCAGCCGGAAATGCATTTCTCGGCCGCCTGACGCACATCAGCCGGGCGCAGCGGCACGTTCGACAGACGTTCGTGCACCTTGATGCTGCTGCCGCCGGAACGATCGTCGACGATCAGCACGGCGGCTGGATCCTTGGAGAGTTTCTGCGGAACGATGATCCGATAGCCGTCATGCTTCTGCTCGATCAGCGACGGCCCACGGCTGTCGCTCAGTTGGGCGACCACGCAGGTTGAATACTCCTTGGGGGTCTTGCCGGAAATCACGCTCATGGTCTCGGGGCTTTTCTCGATGTCCGTCACGGTGGCACAACCACCGAGCAATACCACTGCCGTCAACCAGGCCCACTTCATGATGCATCTCCGTCATTAAATACCCTGTGACCGCAAGGTCATGAATTTGCTCCATGCATCGGTAGAATTTATCCGTCTCGCGACGCGCATGATATCGTTGCGCTTTTGCGCGCATCTGTAACTCGCGCACCTGCAACAGTGGAGAGCCCATGAAATTCGTTCACCAGCGCGAGCACCTCAATGAAGATGACCTGGTCGTCATCGAGTGCTCCCAGCTCTGCAACATCCGCCTGATGAGCGATGCCAATTTCCGCAGCTTCAAGAACGGTGGTCGACATACCTACCACGGCGGCGCGTTCGATACCTTCCCGGCCAAGATCAGCGCACCGAGCACCGGTTTCTGGAACATCACCATCGACACTGCGGGCACCAAGCTGTCCAGCGTGGCACGCAAGAGCAGTTTCACCCACAAGATCAAGATCGTGCGCCGCACGGCTTCGAAATTCACCTGATGCAGGCGCGCCCATGATCAAGTATGTGATCCGCTACAACCTCGACGGCCAGCGCCGCTGGGACTTCGCCCACCTGGCCACCGGCTCCCTGGAAGAGGCACATGCTGCCCTCGTCGCCTTGCATGGTGAAGATGCAGCGAATATCAGCGACATTCACGTCAGCAAGGCCCTCTGATCCACCTGGATCCGCGGTGCGGCCTTCGCGGGCAGAGCCCGCTCCCACAAGGGTGATCGCGGTACCTGTGGGAGCGGTCAGTGGCCGCGAAAAGATCACTGCGGTCCCGCGGTCACTCCGCGGTGCGCCCTTCGCGGCCGATGACCGCTCCCACAAGGGTAATCGCGATACCCGTAGGAGCGGTCAGTGGCCGCGAAAAGGTCACTGCGGTCCCGCAGGCATCCCGCGGTGCGCTCTTCGCGGCCGATGACCGCTCCCACAAGGGTGATCGCGGTACCCGTGGGAGCGGTCACTGGCCGCGAAAAGGTCACTGCGGTCCCGCAGGCACCCTGCGGTGCGCCCTTCGCGGCCGATGACCGCTCCTACGGGGTGAGCGCTCCCATAGGGGTGCCAGGTACCACGGGGCATATGCATTCTGGTTCTGTGCATATGCTCAAACATCACTTTTACGTCTATTTACAAACTGTTATCTTCCGTCGGCTCTGTCGAGAGCCCGCGACCGTGCGCGTGCTTTTCTGATGATGCGACAAGACAGCCTGAGAACAGGATCACTATGTACGTTTATGACGAGTACGATCAACGGATCATCGAGGACCGCGTCAAGCAGTTCCGAGATCAGACCCGCCGCTACCTGGCTGGCGAACTGAGCGAAGAAGAATTTCGCCCGCTACGCCTGCAGAACGGCCTCTACATCCAGCGTTTTGCCCCGATGCTGCGCGTCGCCGTGCCCTATGGCCAGCTGACATCGCGACAGACGCGCATGATGGCCAAGATCGCTCGCGACTTCGACAAGGGCTACGCGCACATCAGCACGCGACAGAACGTGCAGTTCAACTGGCCGGCCGTGGAAGACATCCCCGACATCCTGGCCGAGCTGGCCACCGTGCAGATGCATGCGATCCAGACCAGCGGCAACTGCCTGCGCAACGTCACCACCGACCAGTTTGCCGGCGTGGCCGCCGATGAAGTGATCGACCCACGCCCGTGGTGCGAGATCGTCCGCCAGTGGACCACGTTCCACCCGGAATTCGCCTACCTGCCGCGCAAGTTCAAGATTGCCGTCAATGGCGCCAGCACCGACCGTGCAGCCATCGAAGTGCACGACATTGGCCTTGAGCCGGTGCACAACGACGCCGGCGAGCTGGGCTTCCGCGTACTGGTCGGTGGCGGCCTGGGCCGCACCCCGGTCGTAGGCGCGTTCATCAACGAGTTCCTGCCCTGGCAGGACCTGCTCAGCTACCTCGATGCCATCCTGCGCGTGTACAACCGCTATGGCCGTCGCGACAACAAGTACAAGGCCCGCATCAAGATTCTGGTCAAGGCCCTGACGCCGGAAGTCTTCGCCCAGAAAGTCGATGCCGAGATGCAGCACTTGCGCGGCGGCAGCACCACGCTGACCGAGGCCGAACTGCACCGCGTGGCCAAGCACTTCGTCGACCCTGAGTACAAGGCCCTGCCCGACTTCGCCGCCGACCTGGCCCAGCTGGACACCCAGCATCCGGGTTTTGCCCGCTGGCGCTCGCGCAATACCCTGGCGCACAAGAAACCCGGCTACGTGGCCGTGACCCTGTCGCTCAAGCCCACCGGGGTGGCCCCAGGCGACCTGACCGACAAGCAGCTGGACGCCGTCGCCGATCTGGCCGACAAGTACAGTTTCGGCCAGTTGCGCACCTCTCACGAGCAGAACATCATTCTGGCCGACGTCGAACAGGCGCAGCTGTTCAGCCTCTGGAACGAGCTGCGCGAAGGCGGTTTCGCAACCCCGAACATCGGCTTGCTGACCGACATCATCTGCTGCCCGGGCGGTGATTTCTGCTCACTGGCCAACGCCAAGTCGATTCCGATCGCCGAATCCATCCAGCGCCGTTTCGACGACCTGGACTACCTGTTCGACATCGGTGAGCTCGACCTCAATATCTCCGGTTGCATGAACGCCTGCGGTCACCACCACGTCGGCCATATCGGCATCCTTGGCGTGGACAAGAAAGGCGAGGAGTTCTACCAGGTGTCCCTGGGTGGCAGCGCCAGCCGCGACGCCAGCCTGGGCAAGATCCTCGGCCCGTCGTTCGCCCAGGACGCCATGCCGGATGTCATTTCAAAGCTGATCGACGTGTACGTGGAAAAACGCACCGAAGACGAGCGTTTCATCGATACCTATCAGCGAATCGGCATCGACCCTTTCAAGGAGCGCGTCTATGCAGCGAATCATTAAGAACAACGAAGTCGTCGACGAAACCTGGCACCTGCTGCCCAAGGACACCTCGTTCGACGGCATCAGCAACTGTGACGACCTGATCGTGCCCCTCAGCCTGTGGCGCGAGCACGGTTCGGCGCTCAAGGCCCGTGACGGTGGCCTGGGCGTATGGTTGGACAGCGACGAAGAAGCCGAGGAAATCGGTGAGGTGGCCAACGAGTTCCAGGTCATCGCCTTGAATTTCCCGGCTTTCACCGATGGGCGCAATTACTCCAATGCCCGCCTGCTGCGTGACCGCTATGGCTTCAAAGGCGAGCTGCGCGCCATTGGCGACGTGCTGCGCGACCAGCTGTTCTACCTGCACCGTTGCGGATTCGATGCCTTCGCCCTGCGCGCCGACAAAGATCCCTACGAAGCTCTGGAAAGTCTCAAGGACTTTTCCGTGAGCTACCAGGCCGCCACCGACGAACCGCTGCCGCTGTTCCGTCGCCGCTGAGTCGCCGTTGCAGGCTGTAACCGCCGCGCCTGTTCCAATGCGGCGGTTACAGCCTGCCATTGCGCCGTTTGCTGCCTCCTATGAACCGACCAGCACTGCCTCGGTCAGCTCTCGGTAGAGCACGTCCAACGCCTTTCGACGGGCCTGATCGATGACTGCGTAGAGGTCCAGCGTGGCCTTTTCAGTCAGTGCCACTTTCGCAGCACGCCCCTGCTCGGTCTGCCATACCACATCGGGCGCCAACGTCTTCAGCTCCTGCAATACACGCGTCAGCCGCGCCGCCTCGTCGGTGAATTCGCCGTGCGCATCCAGGGCTTCCTCGAAGTGATTGATAACCTCGGCCCAGAACTCCGAAAGCGCTTTGAGGCGCGCCGAGTACACCTTGTGCAGGTACAACTGCCAGAACGGCTGATCCACCAGCCAATGGGTCAGCCCGGCGTCCGTGGCGCGCTCCAGCACGGCGCGGGCGACATGCTCCACGGCGGCTGAGCCGATCTGCTCGGTGTACAGCGTCTCGGGTTGCTGCCGCAGGCCCAGACGTTTTTGCAACAACTCACGCAATCGCAGGCGAATCTCTACCTCGTCCGGCGCGATGGCGCGCAACACCGGGTCGCCGAGCTGGTCGTAAGGCAACAGGGGGGGGGCAGGATCGCCGGCCAGCAGCGCCTCGCGCCGTTCCAGACGCGCCTGGGTGATGCGCACGGCGTATTCATCCACCAGCGCCGCCTTGTACAGCTGGCGACTCAACCTCGACAACGGCTTGAGCATCGCCGGCCCACCGTCGATAGCGGTGGATGCGGCCTGCCAGGCCAACACTCGGGTTTCGAAGTCGTCTATCACTACGCTGATACCATCGCCGCAGGTGTTCTCGATCAAGGTTGCCTGATCGAAGAGCTGCTGGCGCAGGTCCACCACGCCCAGCCCATCGCCCTCGACCAGCACCGTCGGCGGGACCAGCGCCTCCATGATCGCCCACATGCGCCGCTTGTACAGCCGGGCGTGGCGGGCATATCCCGCCGTGCGGGTGACCTGATCCATGATTCGATAGAAAGCAGCCGCCCCCTCACTGCGGCGGTCGTCCGCGATGCGCGCCGCAAGCGCTGGATCACAGCCTTCGAGCCAGCGCTGATCGGCCACAGCCGGAGCCGGCGCGCCCGCCCCGCCGGTCCAACGCCGACGCGGAAACAGCCCCGCACGACGCAGGCGCTGGCGACTGCGCTCCGACAATGGATTGTTGTCCAGGTTGAGCACCGGACGACCCGGGTTGAGCAGGTTCAGATTGATCTGCGCCATGGCGCTCTGCTCCAGAACAGGCACGCGAACGATCTCGTTGCTGCTGAGGTTGGCGATCCTGATCACCTGGGGTAGACGATTGAAGACCTGCGTCAGGCCCGGCGGCCAGGTATCGATACCGGTCCCGCTCAAACCCAGGTTGCGCAGCGACAGCATCCTTTCGACCACCGGCGGCAGTCCCAGCGGGTTGCCATTCAGGTCAAGGGTCTGCAGGCGGGTCAGGCCTGCCAGCGCGCTGCGTCCCGCCTCGGTCAGGCGAATGTGATTGCGCTGCAGGCGCAAGGTTTCCAGTTCGCGCAATTGCCCCAACGCCACGCAGGCAGCGTCGTCCAGAGTCAGCGCGTTGCTCGCCAGATCCAAGGCTCGCAAGTGAGGGATTCGAGCGAGCGTTTGCATCGCCGCGGCAGGCAGCACGTTATCCACTGCCTCCCCCGCGACCACTCGGGTCACGAAACTGCGCTTCAGGCCCAGGTAGCGCAGTGCCGTCTGGGTCGGGTGGCTGATCAATGCATCGAACATGTCGGGCGCGAGAGCCAGGCGGTTCTCGTCGAGCTCCAGCGTCATGAGCTTGGTCAACGCGCGCACCTGCGTCGGGATGCTGGTCAGCCCGTTGTTGGTCAGATCCAGGCTCAGGAGATTGGGGAAGACCGACAGGAAGAAGGACGGATCGCTCTGCAACCCCATCAAGCCCATGCGCAGGTGCCGCACATGGCTGAAGTCGGCGACAATCAAAGGCAACTCGCCCACCGGCTGTCCGCTGAGATCCAGCGTGGTGGTCTCGCGGCGCCAGGCACTGATGATATCCCGAGCCACTTGTTCCCGGCGCACCTGCGCAGGCTCGCGGCGCCGCCAGGCCTTGAGTTCGCGCTGCAATACCTGCAGTTCCTGCTCCAGGCGCTGGAGTGCAATTTCAAACGATTCGCCAGGCCGTACCAGGGAGTCACGCAGCAACTGCAGACTCGTCTTCGACAAGCCCGGGTAGAGGTTGCGCAACCGCCGGTTCTGTAACCAGCTTGGCTGCCCTCGCCCGCTGAGCGCGTAGCCGATGCCTGCAGCGTGGCGTTGCGGCGACTTGAACCATGGCTGCACCTGGCGCTGCTTGAGCAGTTGCGACACGCGGGTACGGTCGGCCCTGACCTGGCCGATCAGGCGCTGCTGCAGCGCCTCACCGGCGCTGGTAGTGAGATCCAGTGCCGCGCGTTCGGTATCCGGCAATGCGCGACAGATGGCGCTGTACAGATCCATCCAGCCCCCAAGCTCCTGGTCGTGCGCATCGAAGGCCCGGTAACGCCCGTCGCGGGCGACAATGTATTTGAGTTCGCTATCGAGTTCAGCGCCCGCCGCCGCCGTCACTTCTCCGGCCACGCCACCGCTGCGCAGTTCGATGCGTACCCTGCCTGTCCATCCCGGCAGGCAGGGCAACAGGCCAAGCACCAGCGTGTCGCGGTCCGCAGAGCCGCCGGTTTCGAGAAAAAGCGCGCTACAGGCCTGACTCGCACGCCACTGTGCCAACCGGGCGCGGGCCTGCTCGGCCACACGCAGGGGTAAGCGTTGCGCGTCGAGTATGCGCGTGCGCTCGGCGTCACTCACCTGTGCGCCGATTTCATTGGCGATTCGCACTGGCAGTGCTGGAAAATCACGACACAGGACCCGAGCCTCGTCGCTGGCAGTGGGTCGCTGGCGCTCGACCAAAGAGGCCCACAGGCGCGCATCTTCTTCATCCACAGCCCCCTGGGCACTTTGCCGGGGTGCGCGCGCTGCCACGTCCTGGTGGGCGCGGTAGCGCACGACACCCTCGTGCAGGGCCGCTGGCATGGGCCGCTGTTCCACATGCAGGCGACGCAATCGATCCTCAGGCACCGCATGCAGCTCGGCCAGGGTCAGCAAGTCCTGGTCGCTGAGCCGCTCGGTCATGGTGCCGAACCGCCGCATCAATCTGGCGCCTTGCCATTGCAACGGCTGCTCGAATTCGTGCTGCCACGCGCCGGCGCCATTGGACCGAACGCTGGGGCGATAGGCGGTGGAGGCGCTGGGGTGAAGCAGATGGCCCTCGGTCTGTTCGGCGTTCAGTTGCACCTCATGAATGTGATCGTCGAGCTTGATGAAGGTCTTGCCCAGGTACCGGTAGACCCCGTTGCCATCAGGCTCGACAGCAGGGGGCAGGTCCGCTGCCCGGTAGCCCTGCAGATCCGGGTGCAGCAGGCGTTGGCTGTTGTCGGGCAAGCGCACCGGCTGCATCTCTTCGACCACCCCGTCACTGCGGTAGGTCGTGCCGAAATCCGCGGCAACGCCGTGGGCAACCATGGCCAACGCCAGGTTGCCGACGATGCCCTTGAAGTGTTCGAAGGCTTCATGGGTGCGGCCATCTTCCCATGCCTCGACACCGTGATAGACCTCGCTGATCAGCTGCTGGGCAATGACCGGCGCCATCACCTCGCCCAGTGCCGGAATGAACAGCGCTGCCAGATTCATCAGCGAAACGCCCTCCTCCAGCCATTCGCTCCAGCGCGCCTGACGTTGATCGGCGTCGATCCGATCGGTGGGTACCGCCAGCCCCTTCGCTTCGGCCTTGAGCCAGGCCACGTGGCGATCGTGCAGGTGGGCGAACAGCTCGCCCTTCACCAGGACCTCGACGATGTCCAGATTGGGGCGGCCATTGACCACGGCTATCTTGCGCCCGCGGTCGACGTTCTCGCTGCGCCACAGCCGCCGCTCCAGGCGCGCCTGAAACTCGGCGCGCTCACCCTGGGCGATGCGCGCCAGGAAGCTGCGGGCATAGTCGGGCTTGATCAAGTCCGCGGCCAACGCCTGGACGAACTCGGCCGATGAAGCGTACTGCCTGAGGGGTGCGTGCGGATCGCCGGGCAACCAGACCAGACACGGCGAGGCCGCCGTCGCCTGGCCCGCACCGCGCGCCGGGCCGATCACGACCACATCGTGCAGCGCGCAGCCAAGCAGGGTCAGCCGCGAGCACTGCACCGGACCTCCAGCCCAGCGCTCGGCGCGCCCTTCCAGCACCCCTTCGACCACCCTGAAGCCCTGCTCGTCGATCTGCTGCTTCATCCGGGCGACATGGGCCAGCACACGCAGCTGGGCCCTGCGAGCAGCGTCCACCGCGCTTGCCACCGCAGCCCGGGTGGCCGTGGTCTCGAATACCTCGCTCAGGTGCGTTTGGTAAAGACGACCCAGATCCAGCTGGCGGACCAGGCTTGCGAACCGGCCAGCGTCAATCGGCAACGGGTTGTCGATGCGGTACTCGAAGCGGCTGGTGAAAGGTCCTTGCGGGAACGGTCCGGTCTTTTTGACGCTGCCTGACGGCGCCAATACTGTGCGCGGATGAAAATCCGGATCGGCGACGAAATTGCCCAGGGCGGCCATCAGCAGCTGTTCAGGCTGCGGCACGTGATCGTTGTCCAGACCCAGCAAGTGCTCGCGCGTCTGGATACGAACGAAATCGGTGGCATGGACATTCAACGTGGTACCGAAACGCATGCGAATGGCTTCGACGAGGATCGGTTCGGCGAAAGCGATCACACTCCGGAACCCGGCCAGCGTCTGGCCCAGCTCGGTACGACAGCGCTGGCGCAGGGCCTGGGCCGACAGCAAGGCCTCGCGATGCTCGCTGGACGCGGCGGTGAACCAGGGCTGTGGGCCGTCGGCGGTGAATTGTTCGGACACCAGCGTTCGCTGCAACTGGTTCAGTTGCGTCGTGCCGATGGCCGTGACCCACGCAGGAATGCGCTCGCGAATGAACGCATCGTGGCGACCCGGCAATGCAGTATCGGTGGTAGACATGCTTGGATTTCCTGGCTTCATGAAACGTCCAGAAAACCAGCAATGCCCAAGGCGGCTGCGGTAACCATGCACCGCAGTCGCCCGAGGCGTCTACTGCGCCATGGCCTCCTGGGTCAGCGCACGCAGAACCGTCATCTCGGCGGCTTGCAGCTCGACCTGCAGGCTGACCAGCGTTTCGTCATAGGTGCTGTCGTAGTCGCGCTCCTGCAGCTGCGCTTGCCGCGCGAGCCAAGGTGCTCGGGCGGCGTCGAGCCGGACCCGGTGTTCACGGCGCAGGTAATCGAGCCAGTACTCCTGGCTCATGTGCCACTCCAGCAGCGTCGCATCGCTTTCCTGTTGCAGCACCTGGCTGGCCACCGCGTCGAGCTGCGCCGGCGTCACCGGCTCGATAGCCCCGAACAGCATGCCATGGGGCTGGTTCAACAGACCCAGCCGTGCGCTCAGGCCAATCCGGTAGGCCAGCAGCACCTCGACCTCTTCCATCTCGTCCACGTCGATATCGCGCGCAGCAGCGCGGGCCCGCACATCGGCCAGCGCCAGGCTGTCGACGCGGTCCAGGCGGTACAGGCTGCGTGACAAGCCGAGCAATTGACCACTGCGCTGCGGGCCGTCCAGGGCGGGGTCGGCGGCCTGGTGATACAGCTGTTGCCGTTCCAGGTCGGCAAACAGGGCCATCACCTGATCGCCGCAGGTTTCCGGGCGCTGGGCAATGGCGAACAGTTGTTCGCGCAGGGAGGGTGACGCCGCTGCCGCGTCAATGACCCTCCAGGCACGTTCGGCCAGACTGACCGGGACCGTGCGGTAGTCCGCCGTATCGCTGAGCCTGCCCAGAATCTGCACGAAGCGCTCGCTGCCCGGCATCGCACGCAGTCCGGCAAGCCGTGCGGCAGCTTCGGCGTCCGCCGATTGGGTGAGAATCTGCAGGTAGTCGAACACCACGCCTACGGCCTGCAAGCGGCTGACTGCAACGGCGTTCAAGTGTGTGAAAGACAGACTCAAGGGGCGAGGCACTCGAGGTTCGCCGCGAAAAAAAGCCAGCGCATGCAGCGGTGGTATTTCGACGATAGGGTTGTCGTCCAGCTCGACCCAGCGCAGGCGCATCGGCTGACGATCCATCAAGGCCGTCAAGCCACTGGGCCACTGCTGCAGCTGACAGTCGCGCAGGGCCAAGGCGCCAATGCCCTCCAGCAGGCTCAGGTCCAGGTGCGGGCCCAGCGGATTGCCCGACAAGTTCAGATAGTCCAGGCTGCGCAGGCTGGCCAGGGCCTGCATGGCTTGAGGGGTCAAGGTCATGCCATTGCGCCCCAGCCAGAGGCTTTCCAGATTCGGCAGCCTGGCCAGGATGGGCAAGTGCTCGGCCATGGCCTGGCCATCCGTGTTGTCCAGTGCCAGGTAACGCAGCGAGGACAGGTTGGCCAGGCGCTGCACCGCGGCTTCGGGCAGCTGCATCGGGTTGTCACGCAGCACCAGTGCTTGCAGGCTGGGCAATGACGCCACTTCATCGAACATCGTCGGCGAGGCCTGCAGACGGTTATCGTCGAGCGCGATCATCTGCAGTTCGCTCAACGCCATGACACCCGGCGGGATACGGGTCAGGTAATTGCTCTGTAATTCCAGATACTCCAGATGGGGAAACATTTCCAGAAACCCGGGGGTCAGCTCCGTGAGCCCGCATTGCTCCAACGACAGATAGCGAACCCGGGAAAAGTCGCCCTCCAGCACGGGCAGTGCGCCCATGCGCAACTCCGAGAGGTCGAGCACCTGAAACGTTTCTCCGGCGTCGTCCTGCGCCAAGGGCGCCTCGCCCCGCCAGGCGGCCATGATGCGCTGGCGCGCCAGTTCGCGGTCTGCGCTGGCGACCGCAATGGCTTGCCCGTCGGCACCGGGTGTGGTGGTGCTTTCCTGTGCCCAGCGGCCAAGCGAGGCATCCAGTCGAAGCCCTTCGTCGACGCGTGCCTGTTGCCGAGCAGCGCTGAGGGGCTGCGTGGGTTGCGCCAGCTCATTCCGGCCCTCGCCGCCACGACCGCCGCGGCCGCTCAGACGATATCCCCAGCGGTCTCCTGCCATGCGTTCGGGCGCCAGGAAGGTTGTGGGGCGGCGCTGGCCAATGAGCCGCGCGGCCCGTGGTCGATCCCTGACTGCCATGGCCAGGAGTTTCCGAGGCAAGAGGGTTCGCTGCTGCTGCTCGGTCATGCCCGCCATCAGGCCTTTTCGCAGTGCCACGGTTTGTCCATTGCCCGCGCCCGTCAAGCCGAGGATCGCGCGATTGAGCTGCACCTCCCACAGGCTCGAGCGTGCCTGGCTGGCCAAGCGCAGCGGGACCTGGGACGCGCTAACGAGCTGCGTTCGCTCGCGGTCATTGGCGCTTGCGGCGAGTTCCTCGGCAACCACCTGCGGCAGGCCGGGAAAGTCCCGGAGCAACGGCGCCGCCGGGTGATCGCCAGCCAGTACCGGCGCAACCTTGCGCAGATTTGCCAGCGCGGCCACGCGCTCGTTCGCCGGCAGCGCCAGCACTGTTCGTTCGGCGCGCAGGTCATCGATGCACGCCCTGATCAGCGCCGGTAGTTTGCTCCCGGAGCGATGCAGCTGGCGCAACTGGCGCCCGCTGATCCCGCTGACCTGACGGACCCGTTGCAGCGCGGCATCGTCCAGCCCCTCGAGCGCCGGTCCGAACCGGCGCAACGCCTGGATGGCCGTCCACCGCCCCGGGTCTTCGTGGTCGGCGCGCCAGGCGCCTTCGCCGTTGTGAGTCAGGGCCAGCCGATAATCGACGTCGGCTGCAGGGTGTTCGATGTACCAAGTGGCGGTCTTGACGTCGTAGCTCTGTCGGTAGAACAGCCCCTCATGCTTGATGTAGTTACTGCCACCCTGCGCGTATTGCCATTGCGCATTCGGCAGTACCGTCTCCGGCAGCGGTTCGCTGGCCGCGAAGGCTTCCAGGGTCGTTGGCCACAAGCAGGTACGTCCGGCCCGATCGACGACCGGCAGCATGCCGGCCACGAACGGACTGCGCGCCAATGCTACGCCGGCCGCAGCGGTCGCTCCGACCAAGGCAAGGTTGGCGGCCACATCGAAGAAGTGCGCTGCCGCTTCTTCGGTTTGCCCGTGCGTCCAGTCGTCCATGCCGACGAACAGTTCACCGAGCAACTGAACGGTGCCTGCCGCCGCCATCAGCACGCCCAGAGCCGGTACGGACAATGCCGCAACGTTGAGTAGCGTCACGCCTTGCTGCAGGTAGTGCATCCACCGCGCCTGCCGCTCGGCCGTGTCGATATCGGCAGTCGGAACTATCGAGTAGCGAGCCGCCGCCTCGCGCATGGCCAGCATCGCCTCGTTCAGCATCGGTACCAGAGGCCCGGCGTTGACCGTTCTGCGTAAACCGATATCGGCATCCGCATCGTCCATTGGCCCTTGGGCTACGCCCCAACTCAGCCGTTGCGGACGCAAGGTGTCGTTCAGCCGCAGGAAGAACTCACGCCGCTCGGGCTCGGCCACGAATGCGGCGAAATAGCTCTGGAACTCACCGTCACGCAACCGCAGGCGCAATTCGGAGCTGAACGCATCGAAGCTTTGATACTGTTTGAGTGCACCCTCGGCAGCGCCGGGCATGTAGACGATACAAGGCGCGCTTGACTGGGTGCTGGTCTGGATAGACATCAACCCGTGCAGCGCCGTGCCGCCGTGCACCCAGGTGACCAGCCCGCGCAGATCGCACAGCATCACTGGCTGACCACCCCATTTCACCACGCCAGGCGTGTCCGCAATCAGTTGCTGCACCACTTTGCAGGCCTGTGCATCGAGATGACCTTGCAACAACGCCTGTTGCGCCTGCACGGCCAGTTCGCTGCGGATATTGCTGCGAAATGCACCCTTGACCCACTGGCTGCGGATCGCCGTGGGCCTGAACACTTCGTTGAAGCGTTGCTGGTAAGCCTGGCCCAGATCCAGTTCGCGGCACAGCTTGGCGAATTGGTGGGGTTGCACCGCGATTGTGTCCTTGACCTGATAGTGCCAGCTGTAGCCCCAGCACAGTCCCTGCTCGTTCACCTTCAAACGCAAGGCGTCGGGCTGCAGCAGCAGCGTATCGCTGGTGAAGTGGCTGGGGGTCGCTTCCTCTTCGCTGAAATTGGCCATGGCGGCCTCCAGCAAAGTGCGCCTACGGACGTTGAGCGGTCGGCCCAGGATGGCTGAGCCGCGGTCGAACTCGACCCATTCGGCGCGTGTGACATCGATACCCTGCGCAGAACCGAACGCGGCGTCGAATGCCTGTTGCAGGCGGGAGCGGGCAAAATCGGCCGGGGCGACAAAGTCACTGGCCAGGTACTGCGCCGTCGCCTGGCTGGCGCGGCTGCGGCGCAAGGCGTCTTGGTAGGCACGGATAGCCGGAGGATCGGCCGCCTGCAACCAATCGGGAACATGACTGGCGATAACGGCGAAATGGGCGGGGGTGTCGCTGACGTGTGGGAAGAGTGCTGGGGTAACCAAAAGTACGCTCCAATCCAGGCAATCCACGGCGACATGCCGCAGATTGCCCAGTGGAACAAGGCGCCCGAAGCGCCCGGTGCTACATAACGCTGGACGTTACCAGAAACGCTGCTGGCTGAGCTTCTCCCAGGCCTTGCCGGCCAGGTGCTCGATCGAGCCGCTGGCCGCCAGACCGACACGCTCTTGCAGGCTCTTGGCCTTGGCGTAATGAAGGTGGAACACCTCGGCCTGGCGGGCGCGTTCGGCCAGGTACTCGTCGCTGGTCTTGAGTTCGTCGACCAGCTGCTTGTCGAGCGCCGCCACGCCCAGCCAGACCTCACCAGTGGCCACATCGTCGATCGACAGCTGCGGGCGGTAATGGGCGACGAAACTCTTGAACAGTTTGTGGGTGACGTCGAGGTCTTCCTGGAACTTCTCCCGACCCTTCTCGGTGTTCTCGCCGAACACGGTCAACGTGCGCTTGTATTCGCCGGCGGTGAGCACCTCGAAATCGATGTCGTGCTTCTTCAGCAGCTTGTTGACGTTGGGCAACTGCGCGACCACGCCGATGGAGCCAAGGATGGCGAACGGCGCACTGATGATCTTCTCGCCAATGCAGGCCATCATGTAGCCGCCGCTGGCGGCCACCTTGTCGATGCACACGGTCAACGGCACGCCGGCCTGGCGGATGCGTGCCAGTTGCGAGGAAGCCAGACCATAGCTGTGGACCATGCCACCGCCACTTTCAAGGCGCAGCACGACTTCGTCGTTGGGGGTGGCCAGGGTCAGCAGTGCGGTGATTTCATGACGCAGGTTCTCGGTGGCGGAAGCCTTGATGTCGCCGTCGAAGTCCAGAACGAAGACCCGATGCTTACTGTCGGGCTTTTTCTTCTTGGCCTTCTTCTCGTTTTTCGCCTGTTCCTTGCGCAAGGCCTTGAGCTTGTCCTTGTCGTACAGCCCACCCTCGAGCCGCTCGCGCAGGCCCTTGTAGAAGTCATTGAGCTTGCTGACCTGCAACTGGCCGGCCGGCTTGCGCCGACCCTTGGCGCGCAGCGACGCGATGGCGGCCAACACCACCAGGATGGCAGCGACCACGGTGACGGTGCGGATCAGAAATCCGGCGTAATCGGCGAAAAACTCCACGGTGACTCCTTACATGCATGACGCCCGCCAAACCAGGCGGGCGATGGAATGAGCCCAGCATACCGGGGGGCAAAGCCTTGGGCCAGCCGTGAAACGATCGCCATCAAACGAGCCATTCAAACGCACGTATGATTATTCGTTGACAGGCGTTGATACCCCCCCTAACCTCGCAGGACTTTCACTGCCCCATCGAGTCAGGCCGCCCAAGCCCTCGCGATCGTTGCATACCTCCAACAAAAGGACCGCACCATGACCTCCGTAGCCGACGCCGTACACGCCATGAAAGCCAAGTTCAATCCGGAAGCCGCCAAAGGCCTGGACCTGGTATTCGGTTTCAACATCACCGACGAAGACAAGCAGTACGCGCTGCTCGTGAAGGACGGCACCTGCGAGTTGCAGGAAGGCGAAAACCCGGACGCCAACGTGACCCTGGTCATGGACAGCGAAACCCTGAAAGGCATCGTCAGCGGCGAAACCGACGGCATGCAGGCGTTCATGGGCGGCAAGCTGCGCGCCGAAGGCGACATGATGCTGGCCATGAAGCTGAGTGAACTGTTTCCGGTCTGACCACCGCCTCGCCGCAACAACCCCCATGCCCCGACCACGCCTCGGGGCATGGGGGTTGCCTCTTTCACCCCGTCCCCCGCCACATATGTACAGCCGTCGCGCCATCGCATCGCCCTAGCCTTGACCGCTCCCAGGCCGGCACCTGCCGCCTGAACCGTCGATGGAGCGCATCATGGCCAACACCCTCCCCTGGTTTCATTCGCGTCAACTTGCCCAGTGCATGTCTCGCCAACTCACTCAGGCCCTGGACACAGAGCAAATCAGCGTCGTCGAATACGACTGGCTGCGTCGCCTGCCGGATCAACCAAGCATCCCGGAAGACATGCAGGTTTGCCTGCTGGACAACGCCGACCCCGGCGTTTTTTGCGGGCTGCGCATCACCCATGCCGATACGGACAAGCCGGCAGCGTACTATTACTCGCCACAGACCGGCATCCTGCCGTTCGACAATGGCACCGCGTTGCGCGCTGCACTGGTCGCCCGCTCGCAACTCGAGGTCAGCAGGCGCTGGGACGGCACGCGCGAGCCGAAATGGCTGTCGCTGACCAAGGCGCCGTTCAAACGGTGGATGAAAGCGATCATCCTGGCGCAGGCACGGCGCTTCAAGGCGGTCGACCATACCTGGCAGCAACTGCCGCGGCTGATCGACGTCCTCGACCAACGCCTGACCGCGGCGCTGCGTACCGCGATGCCCGCCAGCGACCCGATCGTCCCGCGTACTCACAAGGTGCACCGCGTCGACCGGCAGACCCAGGCGGTGACCAATGTGCAGCGCCTGCTCGATGCCGCTGTGGACGTGTTGGCCGACTTGCCGCAACCCGATTGTGAGCATCGATTCCTGGGCGTCTACGGGCAGACATTGAGCCAGGCCGATGCGCACTGCTACGGCACGACCCTGAAAGAGACCACGACGCAACTGCCCACACACTATGCCGCCGCGTTGGCCGATTTCTGGAAAGCCGCGCCCGCGCCCGAGCGGGTAAGCCTGCGAGATGGACTGAGCGACAGCCTGCAAACGGCCTACCTAAGCGCCGTGCTCGAAGCACAAAGCCATTTGCGCGTCAGCACTGCTCAACTGGGGCTGCTCAAGTCGGTGGCGACCCTGCAGCCGCCTGCCGGCCTGCGCCTGGAAACCCTGCAGTTCAATACCCATGGAGCACCGGGCGACAAGCCCGTGGCCTGGCCCGGTCTGTTGATCATCAGCGACACCGACCGGCGCAGCCTCGGGTATCACCTGTTCAGCACGGATCAGGGGCTGACGCATTGTGCCGACCTGGAAGCGTTGAACAGCTATCTGCAGGGTCTGGCCTCCCAGGCAGGCGAGAGCCTGAGGGTCGTCGAGCGCGATCAAAGGCTGTTCAACGCGACGATCTTGCCTGTACCCGAGCGCCTGGCCGTGACCGGGCCAGGCTTCGATGCGTTGGCAGATGGACTGATCGACCTGCAACGCCGCCGCGTCTCGGAAGTGCTTGGCAACAAGGCCGAGCTGCGCCCCTCGCCTCTCCTGGCAGTCGCCCAGGCGCTGGATCTGCGCAAGCTGGTACATCCTCGTCTGCACTGGCTCGATGCCGACCACCCAATCGAAGCACCCGTCGTGCAGGCCGTAGAACAGGCGCCGGATCAGGGTGAGAGCAACTGGCTGCTGCAGATCGAAACCCTGCGCACCCGCCAACGGTCCATTGTGCAACGCAGCCTGGCCGTCGAGGACGGCGTGCGGGTCCTGCTTGCAACTGGCCTGTTGGCCATGCAGTCGCCGCTGGCCGCCGATGAGCTCCACCTGCAAATCGCCGGCGCACCGGAGTTGGCCGCCGTGGGTCTGACCGACTACTTTCTGGAGCGGACCAGCGGCGCCATCGTGACGCCACTGACCTCGGCCGATCGGGTACTGGACCAGGCCGGCGTGGAAGTCGGTTGGCCAGACGTCGAACAGATAGAACAGCTCGTGCTGGCCTGCAGCCCGGCGCTGACGAAAACCTATCGCCGCCTGGTCCGCCGACGGATGTCGGCGGCGCAACCGCCCTATCTGGGTGCCTACGACCTGCCAGGCCAGCGGCGGGCCCTGCGGGAAATCGGCCTGCGCACCAACCTGGCCATCGCCCGTCGCGAGGGCAGCATCGACAAGGCGCTGCTGGAGCTGCTCGCCACGGCAGTAGATTACCCTACGGCCCGCCTGCGCAATGCCACCGACACCGATGTGCATGCCATCTATCTGAAAACGCCTTCGGAAACGAACACCGTTGCGCTGATCGACATGTTCGTGCTGCATCGCCACTCCGAACCGGCCGGCCCGGTGCTGATGTGGTCCGGCAACCATGGGCTGTATGCCTTCGACTCGCTGCAGCAGCTGAAAAAAACTATCGCCGCCTCGATCAACCACCCCGACGCCCGCGCGCCCTGGCTCAAGGGCCTGGACCCCGCCGTGATGACGACATTGCTGGAACACTTTCAGGCCGCTACGGTGTCAGGCGTGCAAGTGGAAACCCGCGCGATTGCAGGCGACTTCATTACCGAGCTCGATGTGATCGAGTGCCATCGCCAGCTGACGGTCGTCGGCGTCGACATGGCGCTGGCCATCGAATGCGGGTTCTCGGCCAACCTGTTTCAGCGCAACGCCGACTACAGCCGAAGTGAAGACATGCTCACCATCGGTCTGGACCGATTGGCCGTCGATGCGGCCAACGTTCAGCTCGCCGAGCTGCTACCGCCCTGGATTCAGCACGCCAGCGCGGTTCAGCTCTCGCGCTACACCGCCATCCTTGGACGCTGCCTGGCCACCGCCAACACGAAAAGCAGCTACCTCGCGCAGATTCCATTCATCGGCGATTTCTCGCGCGCGCGTCTGCGCACGTCCATGGCCAAGCTCTGGCCAGCAGGGCCGCACAATCCGGATCGGGTAGTGATCAAGCTGACCGACACCAGCGGCGGCGGTATCAGCAGTGGCGGCATGATGGGCACAGGTACGCTGGACAGTCGCACCAAGACCTTGACCGAGTGGGCGATAACCCAATTCTCCGGATCTTTGTCCAGCGAGATGCATATCAGCCTGGACCCGCCCTCGCTGATCATGGACGTGCCGACCACGCACCAGGTCCGCAACGTGGTCGATGACGCAGATGTTGGCGGCGAATACCGCAAGCTGCTGGCTGCCAGGTTATCCACGACTTCCGGCGACTATGCCTTGCGCCGTCTCCTGTTCGCCAAGGCCCTGCCGGCGCAGATGCTGCGCAACGCTCTAGAACAAGAAATGCAGGGCAAGATCAGCACGGCGGCGACCGACATGATCGCCCAGGTGGTGGAGATGCCAGATGGCGTGGCCCGCGAGCCGTTGAATGGCCAGAGGATCACCCTTGGCCCGCTGGGGTTGATCCCGGACGTGGGCATGCCAGCCGATATTGCCTGTGGCATGTACTTGATTGCTCCGGTGCGACCCGACTGCGGTCCGGTCGTGCTCTACACCTGCTATGGCGAGTCGCAGACACTGCGCGAGTACGCTTCGCGCGCCCAGTTGCTCGAGCAGATCAAGACCAACGCCACGCTTCAGGCGCAGATCCTCAGCCGGCTGCCCGAAGAGGTTCATTCACGCTATGAGCATTCCGGCTTCAGCGAGCCTCATATCCCGTGGACCACCGAAGTCAACGACGGCCAGAGACTGGGCAAACCGCCGACCATCACCCTGCTCGATCAGCCAGAGCAAGGCAACGCCTTGTACTATCTGTTCGAAGACAATCTCCAGCTCATCCAACTGCTGGCTCGCCAGCAGACCATGTCTTCGGGAGAAGCGAGCTGGAATGCGTTCTGTCACATCGTCAAGCTGGGAATCGAGCAAGGCGCGATGATCCTGCCCAGCGCCGTCGGGTCCCTGGTGGCGCTTTATCAATCGCAGCAGTTGCTCAACGACTCGGTCAAGGCGATCGGTCGCAGAAACTGGGGCGAGGCGCTGGCCGACTTCGTCGCCGCCCTGGCTTCCATTGTCGGTGCGCGCCGCAGCGCCGAGCATTTCAAACGCGAAATCCAGGATGCCGAAAGCACGGACACTGCACCCAAGGCGCTGGTGGGGGGGCGGTTTTACCGCGGCCTGAGTACTGAACTGGCCACTCTGGAAGTCACCGACGTGGCGTTGAACACGCTCAAGCATGACGCCCTGCTCAACATGTATGAAACCGCCGACACCCTGCATCGCTATGCCATCGTCGATGGCAGGGTCATGGAGGTCAAGCGCGCCGAGCGCGGTTGGTACATCGTCAGCAAAGGACGTGAAGGGCCAACCATCACCCTGGATGACCAGCAGAAGTGGCACGCCGATCTCGAGATTGCGCGGATGGGCGCCGCGTATTCCTTGATGGACAGCTACGACACCTGGATTACCGACATCAACATTCCCGACGTCTACATCACCTTGGCCGAGGGCACCGAGCAGATCCGCCAGCTCTACCCTCGTCATCACCAGATGATCGTAAGTGCCCATGCCCATGCGATCGAGTGCTTGCGCATTGCGCTGAAAAATCTCAACCAGAAATATCCGTACATACCGCTGCCGGCGAAGACTCTGGACATCCTGACCGACGTATTCGAGGTGGACGTCACGCCGGCCATGCTGCAACGTCTGCGCAGTGGCTGTGTGCAGCTGCTCGACGCACTGACCAGCGATGCCATGGATCCACACTCATCCCCACGCTATTGGGACGGGCTCAACGAGGTGGGCCATGAGGCCAACCATGCCTTCGTCTGGGAGGGCGATCCGCAAAAACGCATATTCCTGACCGAGAAATTTTTCGACCTGCCGATCGAAACCTTGATGTATTCCCGTCGTGAACGCGGGCCAGCGCAGCTCTATGCGCACCATCAGGCGGCATCGCTGCTGCACGAAGTCAGCCATCAGGTGCTCAGGACCGTGGACCTGGCCTACCTCGACACCTTCCTGCCGCTGCACCAGCATTTTGATGACCTTGGCGGCACGCATGGGCAATCCCAGGTGTATGCGCGCAGGCTGCTCAAGATCCGCCAGGATGCGCTGTCATTGAGTACGCCGGCTGCCAAGCTGTTCACTCGCATGGGTTCCAATGGTCGACGCGACTTTCGCTCCAGCGACGGACGTCAGCACAAAACGATTCTGCGACTGACGGGCAAGACCAATCTAGCCGATGCCCGCGTGTCCTTCCGGACCGACCCCGACGTGCGCTCGAAGCTGATCATGGCCAATGCCGATTCAGTCACGCTGCTGATTTTCCGCCTGGGGCAGGAGGTGTTCACGCCGCCTTCTACCTGAAGATATTTTCAGGTTCCATTCGGCGCAAAGATCAAGTGCTCTGTTTAATAATGAGTATCATTATGTTACAAGTTAGCATCCTATTTACTCGTTGAACGGTGCGAAGTGCTGGTTCCATTCTTGATCATGCTGCGCGAAGGGATTGAAGCCGCGCTCATCGTTGGCATCATCGCCAGCTACCTGAAACAGACTGGTCGTGGTCAATGGATGCCAGCGGTCTGGATCGGCGTCTTTCTGGCAGCGGCCCTGGCCCTGCTGGTGGGCGGCGGCCTTGAATTGATGAGCGCGGAATTTCCGCAGAAACAACAGGAATTGTTCGAAGCGCTCATCGGCCTGGTGGCCGTGGTCATCCTCACCTCCATGGTGTTCTGGATGCGCAAGGTCGCCCGCTCGGTGAAGCACTCGCTGCAGGCGGCCCTGGAGCAGGCCCTTACCGGCTCGCGCCATCAAGTCGCTGCACTGATCGCCATGGTGTTCTTTGCCGTTGCCCGTGAAGGTCTGGAAACCGTGTTTTTCCTGCTCGCCGTGTTTCAGCAAAGCGAAGGCCCCGGCGCGCCCATCGGCGCCCTGCTCGGCCTGCTGCTGGCGGTGGCCATCGGCTTCGCCATCTATTCGGGCAGCATGCGCCTGAACCTGTCGCTGTTCTTTCGCTGGACCGGATTGTTCATTCTGGTGGTAGCGGCAGGCATTCTCGCCAACTCGGTGATGGCCCTGCACGAGGCCGGTGTCTGGAACCGTTTGCAGACGGTGGTTTTCGACATCAGCGCCACACTGCCCATGGACGGTCCGATCGGATCGGTACTGGCCGGCATGTTCGGCTATCAGGACGCACCGACGGTCAGCACCCTGGGTGCCTACCTGATCTATCTGGTGGTGGCCCTGGTGGCGTTCTTCATGCCCCATGCCGCGCCGAGGCCGGTCAACTCCTCCCCTGCCACTCATCAGTAAGGCTTCCATGTCCAACCCAGTCAATGGCGCGCCACCGCGCCTGATGCGTGTGGCGCTCGCCGCGTCGGTGGTCGTGATGATCGCCGCCGGCGGCCTGTTCTATTACGCATCGCAAGTCGCTTCGAGCAAACGTCAGGCCAGTGCGCAGAACGAAATCGTGGTGAACATTCATCCGCACAACTGCGAGCCGGCAGCGCTTACCGTGGCTGCCGGGCGTAACAGCTTTCGCATCGTCAACCGCTCCGAACGCGCGGTGGAATGGGAAATCCTCGATGGCGTGCTGGTGGTCGAAGAGCGCGAGAACATCGCGCCCGGCTTGAGCCAGGTGATCAACGCCAACCTGCAGCCCGGGGACTATCAGATCACTTGCGGCCTGCTCAGCAACCCGCGCGGCACCTTGAAGGTCACCCCCACTGCCGAGTCCGACGCTGCAGCCAAGGCGCGGCCCTCGATGGTGGCCTTCGTCGGCCCTCTGTCGGAATACCGGGTGTATCTGGCGACCCAGGGCAGCGGCCTGATCCGCGCCGTGGACGCCTTGAACCAGGCCATTGTCGCCGGTGATCTGGCGCAGGCACGCAGCTTGTACGCCCCGGCACGAGCCGCCTATCAACGTATCGCGCCCGCCGCGCAACGCCTGGCCGAATTGGACAATGCCATCAATGCTCGCGCCGACTACTACGAGAAGCGCGAACAGGACACGGCTTTCGGTGGCTTCCACCGCTTGGAGTACGGCCTGTTCCAGCAGAACAGTGTGAACGGTCTGGTGCCGGTGGCGCAGAAACTGGCGACCGATGTCACCGAATTGAGGCGCCAGTTGCTGGCGCAGCCATTGCCTCCCGAACAACTGGTGAGCATCGTTGCGCGCAACCTGCACGGCCTGGCGGACATTCGTTCCAACGGTGAGGAAGAGCGTTACAGCCACACGGATCTCAATGGCTTCGCGGCCAATCTGGAAGGTGCGCGCAAGGTGGTCGATCTGCTGCGTCCACTGTTGACCAAGTCCGCGGCCGAGCTGCTGCCGCGCATCGATGACGCGGCCGATGAGTTGGCCATGCAGTTGGCGAGTCTGCGCAGCGGCGACGGCTATCAGAGCTACGAGAGGGTCAGCACCGAGCAGCGCGAGCAGATAGCCGCCCAGGCCAAGGCCCTGGCCGATGCCCTCGACGGCATCGACCCAGCCCTGGGCCTTTCCACCCTGCGCTAACCCAGGACGCGGCGTCGCCCCCTGTAGCAGCGGCGCGAGCCGCGTCCGGCTCCGCTGCGGTCGGCCTGATACACCACCGATACCGTCGACGCGGCTTGCGCCGCTGCTACAGGGTTCAGGTGAATGAAGAAGATACGAGGTCAACGATCATGAGCAACGCCGACAAACCGAATCCGACCATCGACGCCCAGCGTCGTCGCGTGCTGCTGGGCCTGGGCGCCGCCGGTGCGGCTTTGGCCGGCGCGGGCCTGAGCTGCCCGGTGATGGCGGCCCCTGCTGCCAAGGTCACCGAAGCGCCGAAAAGCGAAAAGACCCAGGACCGCCATGACTACCAGGGCGTGCACCAGACCGGCATCGTCACGCCGCGCCCGGCCGCGGGCATGATGGTGGCCTTCGATGTACTGGCCAGTGACCGCGAAGACCTGGAGCGCCTGTTCCGCACCCTGGACGAGCGTATCCGCTTTCTGATGACCGGCGGACCGGTGGCCCAGGTCGACCCCAAGCTGCCTCCGGTGGATTCAGGCATTCTTGGCCCCGTGGTCGTCCCGGACAACCTGACCATCACCGTAGCGGTCGGCGAGTCCTTGTTCGACGAGCGCTTCGGCCTTGCCGATGCCAAGCCCAAGCGCCTGTCGCGGATGGTCGGTTTCCCCAACGATGCGCTGGAGGCAGATCAATGCCACGGCGACCTGACCCTGCAGTTCTGCGCCAACACGCCGGACAGCAACATCCACGCCCTGCGCGACATCGTCAAGAACCTGCCCGACCTGCTGTTCGTTCGCTGGAAGCAGGAAGGCACGGTGCCGCCGCAGGCGCCCGCCAAACCTGGCGAACCTGAGCAGAGCGCGCGCAACTTCCTCGGCTTTCGTGACGGCTCGGCCAATCCGGATTCCAACGACACCCGGCTGATGGATGCGCTGGTATGGGTACAACCTGGCAGCGACGAGCCGACCTGGGCCACCCATGGCAGCTATCAGGCGGTGCGCATCATCCGCAACTTCGTCGAACGCTGGGACCGCACCCCGCTGCAAGAACAGGAAAACATCTTCGGGCGGGTGAAAACCACCGGTGCGCCCATGGACGGCCGACTTGAAAGCGATGTGCCGGACTACGGCAAAGATCCCGAAGGCAAGCTGACCAAGCTGGATGCGCATATTCGCCTGGCCAATCCGCGCACCCCCGAGTCGCAGCAGAATCTGATCCTGCGCCGGCCATTCAACTATTCGAACGGGGTGAACAAGAACGGCCAGCTGGACATGGGCCTGCTGTTCATCTGTTACCAGGCGGATCTGGAAAAAGGCTTCATCACCGTGCAGACGCGGCTCAACGGAGAACCGCTGGAGGAATACCTCAAGCCCGTGGGCGGCGGTTATTTCTTCACCCTGCCGGGGGTGACCAACGCCCAGGATTTCATCGGTCGCAGCCTGCTCGACGCAACGCAAACCACCACGACCAACGCATGACCACTTGATACAACCGGGGAACCACTCATGACCAAGACGCCACTCGCTCTGCTGCTGACCCTAGGCCTGTTGAACGCGCCGCTGTCGGCCTTCGCCGCGACCCAGTCGCCGTTGGATCTGGTGGGGCCGGTTTCGGACTACAAGATCTACGTGACCGAGAAGGTCGACCAACTGGCCGTGGAAACCGCCAAATTTACCGATGCAATCAAGAAAGGCGACCTCGCCACTGCCAAGAAGCTGTACGCGCCGACCCGCGTGCACTACGAGGCCATCGAGCCGATCGCCGAGCTGTTCAGCGACCTGGATGCGTCGATCGATTCCCGTGTCGATGACCATGAAGCCGGTGTGAAAGCGGAAGATTTCACTGGATTCCATCGCCTGGAATACAGCCTGTACTCGGAAAACACCACCAAGGGTCTGGATGCATTGGCCGACGGCCTGCTCAAGGATGTGAAGGACCTGCAGAACCGTATCGCCGAGCTGACCTTCCCGCCGGAGAAAGTGGTCGGCGGCGCTGCCGCACTGCTCGAAGAGGTGGCCGCGACCAAGGTGTCCGGTGAGGAAGACCGTTACAGCCATACCGACCTGTATGACTTCCAGGGCAACATCGACGGCGCGAAGAAGATTGTCGACCTGTTCCGTCCGCAGATCGAAGGCCAGGACAAGGCGTTCGCAGCCAAGGTAGACAAGAACTTCGCCACCGTCGACAAGATCCTCGCCAAGTACCGCACTCAGGACGGTGGGTTCCAGACTTACGACAAGGTCAAGGAAAACGACCGCAAAGCACTGATCGGCCCGGTCAACACCCTCGCCGAAGACCTCTCCACCCTGCGCGGCAAACTCGGCCTGAACTGATCCATCCCTCCCGTGGGAGCGGTCATCGGCCGAGAAAAGGCGAACGCGGTACACCTGATACACCGCGCCGCCCCTTCGCGGCCACAGACCGCTCCCACAACGATCGCGGTCCCCCTGTGGGAGCGGTCATGGGCCGCGAAAAGCCAACGCGTTACACCCGATACACCGCCCCACCCCTTCGCGGCCACAGACCGCTCACACAATGATCGCGATCCCCCTGTGGGAGCGGTCATCGGCCGCGAAAAGGCCAACGCGGTACACCTGATACACAGCGCCGCCCCTTCGCGGCCACAGACCGCTCCCACAATGATCGCCACTCCCCTGTGGGAGCGGTCATCGGCCGCGAAAGGGCGCACGCGGTACACCTGATACACAGCGCCGCCCCTTCGCGGCCACAGACCGCTCCCACAACGATCGCGGTCCCCCTGTGGGAGCGGTCATCGGCCGCGAAAAGGCCAACCTGGTACCCCTGATACACAGTGCCGCACTCTTAGCAGCCGATGATCGATTCCACTCATCCATGCCCGGCCCGTGCTTTCGGCCTGCGCAGGACCGTTCCGGAAAGCATCTCGAAGACACAGACAGTCATCTATCAAAACACCCGTTCCGCAGACCGTTGGCTACATTGGATTCTCTTGCCAAGGAGGCTGCCATGCCACTCTACGAAAGCTGCAAATTACGCACGGGCCGCTATTCTCAGCGCGGCGGAATCTATCTATTGAGCACGGTGGTTTTGAACCGAGCTTCCGTGTTTCGGGATTTCAAACTGGGTCGCTGCGTTGTCAGAGAGATGATGAATGCCCAACGCTGGAACCAAGCGCACTCGCTCGCTTGGGTAGTAATGCCCGATCATTTTCATTGGCTGGTGCAACTGCAGGGGGCTTCGCTACAAAACTTGATGCGACAACTCAAGTCACGATCCACCAAGGCAGTGAATGATTCAGGCGCCAGGAAAGGTCAACTGTGGCAGGCGGGCTTTCATGATCGGGCAGTGCGCAGAGAAGAGGACTTGCTCGCCACTGCCCGGTATGTCGTGGCAAATCCGGTGCGCGCAGGTCTTGTAGCTAAAGTTGGGGATTATCCGCTGTGGGATGCAGTTTGGTTGTAGGAGCCTAACCAGCTCATCGCAACGCCCTTCGCGGCCGATGACCGCTCCCACAGGGGGGCGCGCAGTCTCTGTGGGAGCGGTCTGTGGCCGCGAAACAAGCGCCGCGGTTTGCCTGATGCACCGCGGTGCCCCCTTCGCGGCCGATGACCGCTCCCACGGTCTGAGGGGGTTACAACCGCGCTCCAAGTTCGGTGGAGACGGCTTGGGCGGCTTTCTGGACCAAAGGGATCAAGGACTGCATCTTCTCCACAGGCATGTACGGCAGCGTGCTGGCGACACTGATAGCAGCCACGATTTGTCCGCTGGCATCGCGGATGGGTGCAGCCACGCAGCGGATCGACGGTTCGTTGTCTTCCAGGTCGAACGCATAGCGACCCGTCACATAGGTCTGCATACGGGCCTGGAACTGGGGCCAGGTAAGTTGCGGGTGGTCGGGCCACAAAGCAGATGCCGCCGCAACGGCCTCACCTCGTTCGAACAACCTCTGCCATTCGGCCGCCTCGGCATCGAGCATCAAGGCCTTGCCGATGCCAGTGCGCGCCAGCGGCATGCGATGCCCCACCCGCGACCGCATCTCCGGGCCATTGCGGCCCGGCGTCTTGTGCAGGTACAGCACCTCGTCGCCGTCGCGAATCGCCAGGTGAATGGTGTCGCCGGTCAGCGCCGACAGTTCATCCAGCCACGGTGTGGCCAGCATCACCAGCGGCACCTCGTCCCGTGCCTGGAAGCCCAGCTCTATCAGCCGCGGTCCAAGCAGGTACCCCACCTGAGGCAGCACCCGCAAGTAGCGCTCGTCCACCAGGCAACTGGCCAGCCGGTGGGTGGTGCTGCGGGTAGTGCCGATGCGTCGAGCGATCTCTTTCAGATCACGGGCACCATCGGCCACGGCCTGAATCACTGCCAGCCCGCGGAGCAGGGTCTGAGTGCCGGTCGGTGCAGCGGGGGGCATGTCGTCCTGCATGGTCAACCTTCGCGTCAGGTAAAAGCAGGCGCATTATGTTCGCCTGCTCGCAACGGGGTCAAAGCTCGATCCGCTCGACCTTGCCCACCAGCAGGATGTAGGACAGTGCCCCGACCAGTGCCGTGACCGCAATGTAGGTGATCGCGGGTGCGAACGAATCGCCGGTCGCCAGGAAACCGATGGCGATCGGCGTGGTGATTGCCGACAGGTTGCCGATGAAGTTGAACACCCCACCGGTCAGCCCGAGCAGGCGCGCAGGTGCCAGGGTCGAGACCAGCGACCAGGTGATCGACGCCAGGCCGTTGCCGAAGAAGGCCAGCGCCAGGCAGGCGATCACCAGCGGGGTCGAATCGACGTAGTTGGCGCCAATGATGCAAGTCGAGATCAACAGGCCACCAATGATCGGCAGCTTACGCGCCAGGCCGATGCTCGCGCCGCGACGGATCAGCCAATCGGAAAAGAACCCCGAGCACAGCACGCCAACGAAGGCGGCCAGGAACGGCAGCGAGGCAAGCATGCCCGATTTGATGAAGTCCATGCCGCGGTATTTGACCAGGTAGGTCGGGAACCAGGTCAGGAAGAACCACAAGGTCGAGTTCAGGCAATACTGGCCCAGATAGATACCCCAGAGCTTGCGCTTGCTCAGCACGATGCCCAGGTCGGTCCAGCTGAAACCGGCCTTGGCCTGGCGCGCCGATTTCTGCATGTCGACCAAGCCGCCGCCGTCGCTGATGAGCTGGATTTCGGCCGCGTTGGCGCCCTTGAAATCACGCGGTTCGCGATACACCGCGTACCAGATCACCGCCCAGACAATGCCCACCAGACCGGTGCTGACGAACACCATGTGCCAGCCGAATTCGTGTTGCAGCCAGGCCAGCACGGGGGTCAGGAAGGCCAGACCGACGAACTGGCCCGAGGTGTAGAAGCCGATGGCGGTGGCGCGTTCGCGTTCGGGGAACCAGGTGGTGACTACGCGGCTGTTGATCGGGTACGCCGGCGCTTCCAGCGCGCCCACGGCCATGCGCAGCACGAACAGGGCAATGAAGCTGCCGGCAAAGCCGAGCATGACAGTGGCAATGGACCACAACGCCAGGGCCACGCTGTAGAGGATACGTGGCGGGACTCGGTCGACCAGCCAGCCGCCTGGAATCTGCATGGCGGCGTAGGTCCAGCCGAATGCGGAAAAGATCAGGCCGACGTGGACCGGGTCGATGCCCAGGTCGCTGGTCAGCGCCGGCGCGGCGATGGACAGGTTGCTGCGGTCCAGGTAGTTGATCACCACGGTGATGAACAGCAGCACCATGATGAAGAAACGCTTGCGGCTGGGCGTCGCCAGCGCCGCAGCGGTGGATGCGGTTTGCGTGTGCATGAGTCATACCTTTTATTGTATTTGTAGCTGAGCCAGGGGGCAGGTCAGTGAGTCAGGGGCACCGGGGCAGGCTTTTCGCGGCCGATGACCGCTGCCACGGGGGGCTGCAGTCCCGGTGGGCGCGGTCCGTGGCCGCGAAGGGTGCCGTGCGGTACATCAGGCGCACCGCACGCCCCTTGCACGCATCACCACTCGGCGAAGCTGCCGTCGGCGTGACGCCAGATCGGGTTGCGCCAGCGATGGCCGATCTCGGCGCGCTCGCGCACGTACTCCTCGTTGATCTCGATGCCAAGCCCCGGACCATTGGGGATCTTGACGAAACCATTGTCGTAGTCGAACACCTCAGGGTGGGTGACATAGTCGAGCAGATCATTGCTTTCGTTGTAGTGAATGCCCAGGCTCTGCTCCTGGATGAAGGCGTTGTAGCAGACCGCATCCAGCTGCAGGCATGCCGCCAGTGCAATCGGCCCAAGCGGGCAATGCAGGGCCAGCGCTACATCGTAGGCCTCGGCCATGTTGGCGATCTTGCGGGTCTCGGTGATCCCGCCGGCATGCGAGGCATCGGGCTGGATGATGTCCACATAGCCTTCACTGAGAATCCGCTTGAAGTCCCAACGCGAGTACAAACGCTCACCGAGCGCAATCGGCGTACTGGTCAACGGCGCCAACTCCTTGAGCGCTTCGTAGTTCTCGCTCAACACCGGCTCTTCGATGAACATCAGCTTGAACTGGTCCAGCTCCTTCATCAGCACCTTGGCCATGGGCTTGTGCACCCGGCCATGGAAGTCGACGCCAATGCCTACGTTCGGCCCTACCGCATCACGCACCGCCGCAACGCTGGCCAGGGCGCGATCGACCTTGTCGAACGTATCGAGAAACTGCAGTTCTTCGGTGCCGTTCATCTTCACCGCGGTGAAACCGCGCGCGACGGCTTCACTTGCCGCCCGCGCCGTATCGGCCGGCCGGTCGCCACCGATCCACGAGTACACCCGGATGCGATCGCGCACCTGGCCGCCGAGCAGGTCGCTGACCGATACGCCGAGCGCCTTGCCCTTGATATCCCACAGCGCCTGATCGATACCGGCCAGGGCGCTCATGTGGATGGCGCCGCCACGGTAGAAGCCGCCGCGGTACAGCACGGTCCAGATGTCTTCGATATTGCGTGGGTCCTTGCCGATCAGGTAGTCGGACAATTCGTCGACAGCGGCCGCCACGGTGTGCGCGCGGCCTTCGACCACCGGCTCGCCCCAGCCGACCACACCTTCGTCGGTTTCGACCTTGAGGAAGCACCAGCGCGGTGGAACGATGAACGTGGTGAGTTTGGTAATTTTCATCTGTTGTCTCTCTTGTTCGATGGACGCTCGAGCGTCTGGAAATTTTGCCGTTACAGCCCGCATGGATCTCTGTAGGAGCGGTCCATGGCCGCGAACCGGGCGACGCGGTGCATCAGTCACTGCGCGGCGCCCTTTTCGCGGCCGCTGACCGCTCCTACAGGGCATACAACGTGTCAGCCTTTCAATGATTGCCAGGCCTGGGCGTACGCCTTGGCGTTTTCGGCCACCTGCTGCACCGTCATGCCCGGCTTGAACAGGCCCGAGCCCAGGCCAAACCCGGCCACGCCGGCATCGAGAAACGGCTGCATGTTGTCCGGGCTGATGCCACCCACCGGCACCAGCGCCGTCCCTTTGGGCAGCACCGCCAACAGCGCCTTGACCACGGCCGGCGTCAGCGACTCGGCCGGGAACAGTTTCAACACGTCGGCACCGGCGGCCAGCGCGGCGAAGGCTTCGGTTGGCGTCATCACGCCCGGCGCGAGGAACATGCCGGCTTCCTTGGCGGCCTTGAGCACTGCAGGATCGCTGTGCGGCATGACGATCAACTGCCCTCCCGCCGCCTTGACCTGTTGCACGTGTTCGGCCGACAGCACCGTTCCGGCACCGATCAGGCAATCGGCAGGCAAACTGTTGCGCAATAGCCGAATGCTGTCGAAAGGCTGCGGAGAGTTGAGCGGTACCTCGATGATGCGAAACCCGGCGCTGTACAGCACCTCGCCGATGGCCACCGACTCTTCGGGGCGCAGGCCGCGCAAAATGGCGATCAGCCCGTTCTGGGCCATTGCTTGCTTGAGCATGTCAAACCTCTTGGAGCTGTTGAACGACGAGCCCGGCGGCCAGCGCCAGGCTCCAGAGACCGCGTTCGGTGGCCTGTTCGGCCAGGCTGACGCTGTTGAAGCCACACAGGGCCAATGCCTGCCGATAGCGCTGGCACAACGCACTGCTGCCGATCAGGACCACGGCCGGCAGCGACTCCTGCCCGCTGCGCTGGCGCAGCATTTCAGCCAGCGCGCGCAGTTCATGGCCAATCATCAGGCCGGACAGATAGTCAGCCTGCTCGCTGCTCGCCAACTGGCCGGTGAGGCCCAGGCTGCGCGCACTGAACATCGTCGAGAGCACGCCGATGCTGCCCTCGCGCGACGTCGCCACGGCTACACCGCGCTCGAACGCGGCGCTGTCGAACGACGCACTGCGCTTCTGCGTGCGACCGAGAATGGTGTGGGCACTGGCTGCGGCGAACAATTCGCCGGTCATGAAGGTGTCGAAATGCTCGATGCGCTGCTCGACCACCCTCGCCCACTTCGAGTGGCTGCCGGGCAGGCCGACCAGCAAGGTCTGGTCGCGCTCGGCCGCAGGCAGCGACTGCAGCAGACCGAAGATCTGGGTTTCCTCGCCGCGCATGACGTTGGGCAGTGCCGAACGTTGCAGGACGCCGGGCACGAGGTGCACATCGATACCCCTGAGGGTCCGCACGCGAGCCATCCCGGCGGCCACATCGGCGGCCTGCGCCGGGCTCTGGCAATACGGCACTTCGTGCCAACCCTGGGCGCTGCCGACCATGCCGCAGGCGATCACGGCAACGTCAGGAAAAGCGTCGAGCCAGTCGCCGCAGGCTTCGTCGAAGGTCAACTCGAAGCCATCAGTGGTCGATTCGCCTGAAATGGTACGAGGGGTGTTGGACAACTGCATGATGCCGCGATCCAGCGAGCGCTGGTCGAGTACGTGGCCATCAGGGCCGAGCAGATAGGCTCGCAGGGAACTGGTTCCCCAATCGAGTGCAACGAGTTGCGGCTGCATCGCTTCACCTTGTTTGTTTTTGGTAGTGAGTGGCGGTGTGTGATGGTCGACTATAAATCTATTTGGATAGAAATCTCAATATATAATTATCAATCTCATATATAGGGATTTTACAAGCAAAAATCCCCCGTGGGAGCGGTCATCGGCCGCGAAAAGAGCGCCGCGGTGTGTCAGCTGAATCGCGGTGAATCTTTCGCGGCCACGGACCGCTCCCACACCAGCACCGCAGCATTCTTGGGATCGAGGCATAAAAAAACCGGCCTGGTGGCCGGTTCGTTTGGGGTCAGGCGTAGGCCTGAAGAGGTCGGCGTCTGCCAAAGAGCCAGGCGGTGCCGACACCGACCGCACCCATCACCAGGCAATAGCCTACGCACACCCATGGGCTCCAAGGCATCAGGGCGATCAGCAGCAGCGGCGTGGTACTCGCCCACAGCGCGTACGCGATGTTGTAGGTAAACGAAATGCCCGAGACACGCACCTTCGCCGGGAACAGGCCGACCATCAGCGACGGCACCACCCCGACTACCCCACACCCCAGACCGGCCAGCGCGTAGGCCACGGCCAGACTGCCGACCCCGGCAACCAGGCTGGCATAGAGGGCGGTGATGCCCAATGGCAGCAGCACGCTATAAAGGACCAACGCACGCCAGGCGCCGATACGATCGACCAGCAGGCCAGCCAGCACGCAGCCGACGTTGAGGAAGACGATACCCAGGCTACTCAGCGCGAAGGTGTGTCGGGCATCCAGGCCGAAGCGCTGCTGCATCACTGTGGGCGTAATCACTACCAGCACCACCACGGCCGAGGTCAGCACACACGTCAGCAGCACCGCCGGGATCAGCGAGGCGCGGTGTTCGCGCAGCACGGTGCGCAAGGAGAATTCGCTGACTTGCTCACTGCGCGCACGCATGGCCAGAAACACCGGTGTCTCACTGAGCAGGCGGCGCAGCCACACGCCCACCACGCCAAATACGCCGCCCAACAGGAAAGGCAAACGCCACGCCCAATCGAGGATTTCCTGTGGGGTGTACACCCGCGCCAGCACGGTGGCAGTCAATGCGCCGAGCAGATAGCCAAAGGTCAGCCCCGCCTGGAGAAAGCCCAAGGCATAGCCTCGTCGACGCAGCGGCACGTGCTCGGCCACGAACACCCAGGCGCTGGGCACCTCGCCGCCCACGGCAGCGCCCTGCAGAATGCGCAGGGCCAGCAGCAGCAGCGGCGCGAAGTAACCGATCTGCGCATAGGTAGGCATCATGCCAATCAGCAGGCAGGGTACCGCCATCATCAGAATGCTCAGGCTGAACACTCGCTTGCGTCCCAAGCGATCGGCGAAATGCGCCATCAGGATGCCGCCCAGCGGGCGGGCCAGATAACCGGTCACGAAGATGCCGAAGCTCTGCAGCAGGCGCAGCCACTCGGGCATCTGCGGCGGGAAGAACAGCTGGCTGAGGGTCAGGGCGAAAAATACGAAGATGATGAAGTCGTAGATTTCCAGCGCGCCACCAAGGGCCGCCAGACCGAGGGTCTTGTGGTCGCTGCGGTTGAGCAGCAATGGCTGGGCAGAGCTATCGGCAGGCATGGGCAAATCCGCTGGTGGCCGACGGCGCGTATCCTCGCGCCTGTCAAAGGCGCGCAGGATAGCAAAAACCGTCAGGCGTGGCAGGCGCTATAAACCGCCATCCCGTAGAAGCGGTCAGCGGCCGCGAAAGGGACGCCGTCGATGGCCTGATACACCGCTGCGCCGGATTCGCGGCCAAAGACCGCTCCAACAAGGCATCTGCTGACAATCACGTATCCCGTAGGAGCGGTCAGCGGCCGCGAAAAGGACGCCGCAGACTAACTGATACACCGCAATGCCCGATTCGCGGCCGACGACCGCTCCTACAGAGGCGGCGAGCTGAGCGACTTGCGTGCGCGGACACCATCGCCGATCACACGCACACGGTGTTCCGGCGGTGCCTTGGGCGACTCGACGATGGCCATGAAGGTCTGCAGGGCGTCCCGGTCTGGCAGCAGAGTTACGCTGGTGCTCAGAGGTTCACCACCCGGGTCGGCCAGTTCGGTTTCGACGCGCTTCTGGCTCTCATACAGCAATGCGTGGCGGACATGCTCGCTGTTCTTGCAGAACCGAGGCAGATCGACACCCGAGCGCACGGCCATGTCAGTGTTGGCAATCAACAGATCGAAGGGCTCGTAAGCGCTTTGCACCATGGTCAGCAATTCATCGAGCGAACCCACCGGCACTACCCTGAAGTAGCCCAGGTTATTGAGCGTTCGTTCGATCTGCACCGCCTGCTGATCCAACTCGTCGGCAATCAGAATCCGCAATCTCTTGTCAGCCATCATCCACTTCCCAGGCGTCGGCGCAGGACGATCCCTTACCCGCCTCGCCAAGCCACTACAGCGGGTGCAATCCAACCCGCGGCTTCCAATGATTATCACCCCCAGGGGGTGGCCCGCCGGCAAGCTTACTCTCCAAAACGGCAGTTCGGAACGGAAAACGTCGAGCATTTGACGATAAATCACAAACTACATTTGAGTTTGCCTGCAAGCCGATGTTTTTCAATGTTTTATTTCTTTATTACTGAAAGTATACCAAGCACTTTTCCGACGGCGAGCGCCTTGTCGAGACACATTTCCACAGTCAATACGGAACAAGCTGGAAGGCCCTACGCTCATAGCTTCAAACCCTCCCCTGATTCACGGTAGCTGCATCAGCGTACAGCAGGCCCTGCTTGCCGTAGAGAGAGGACTTGACGCATTGTGTGCAGCCGAACGCGCGGGAGTCGACAATGATCCGCTTTGCCATTATCGCTCCACCCTTGCCAAGCCACTTCCAACCACTTGAAAACCTGGCAATCGAGTTGATCGAGCGCGGGCACAGCGTGACGTTCTTCCACCAACCCGACGCGCGTCATCTCTTGCATTCCAACCAAGTCAAATTCCGCATTGTCGGCCAGGAACGCTTCCCTGCCGGAAGCCTGGCAAAAAGCCTGGCACTGGCGGCCAATTTCGACACTTTACTTGGCCAGCGACGTACCTATGCCGATATGGCGCAAGTCACGCAGATGCTCTGTGAAGAGTTGCCCAACGCCCTGCGCGAAGAACGCATCGACGCAGTGCTCTGTGACCAGATGGAGGCGGCGGGCGGACTGGTGGCAGAGTCGCTTGGACTGCCGTTCGTGTCCATTGCCTGCGCACTGCCGGTCAACCGCGAGGACGTAACCGTACCCCTGGCCGTGTTGCCCTACCCGTACGAGCGCGGCGAAGACGCTGTCGAGCGGTATGCGCGCGCCGAGCGCCGGCATGACTGGGTCATGAAGCCATTGCGCAGAGCCATCGCCCGCCAGTCGGTGGCACTCGGGCTGAGCGTGCGCGAAGGCCTGCACCAGTGCCTGTCGCCCTTGGCACAAATCAGCCAGACCGTGCTGGAGTTCGATTTTCCGCGGCCCAACCTGCCACCCTGGTTCCATGAGGTCGGCCCCTTGCGCCGGGTCTCGGATGAGACAAACCACCTGCCCTACACCCTGGACAACACTCGACCTTTCGTTTTCGCGACTCTCGGCCGACTGCATGGCAACCGGATGAGCCTGTTCAAACGCATCGCCCAGGCTTGCAAATCAATCGATGCACAGTTGCTGGTGATGCATTGCGGCGGGCTGACCCATCGGCAAAGCGACCAGTTGCTCCGGCACGGCGCGACCTGGGTCACGGATTTCGCCGACCAGCCCATGTTGTTGCAGTACGCCGACGTGCTGGTGACCCACGGCGACCTCGACATCGTGCTCGAGGCCGTCGTGGCAGAAACGCCGATACTGGCCTTGCCCATCGCCGCCGACCAGCCAGGCGTTGCGGCGCGGGTGGCCTACAGCGGTTCCGGCGTGCACGCCAGCCGGCACAGCAGCAGCCGGGTGTTGGCGGAACACATGCGTCATTTGCTGGAGAATCAATGGCCCGACCTTGAGAACCTGGCCGATGCCATTCACCTGATGGGCGGCACCCAGCGGGCTGCCGACATCGTCGAGGCGGTGATTCCCGACCGGTTCAAACTGCGTCTGGTCAGTTCCAACTGAACCCTGCGCGGCGCATCGTCAATTGACCACAAGCTTGTCGCGGTTGCGATCCAGCAAGGTCTTGCCGATGCCCGTGACCTCCAGCAGCTCTTCGACCGAGTCGAATGGCCCGTAGGTCTGTCGGTGCTTGACGATGGCAGTCGCCTTGGTCAGGCCTACTCCGGAGAGTTCCCTCTTGAGCGTTTCGGCGTCGGCCGTATTGAGGTTGACCCTGCCCGGCAGCCCTGGATGGACGACCGATGACGACGCGGCAGGCGCCGCCATGGCCGCCGGGCTCAGTATGGGCACCGCGGTGCTGGCGAAGAATGCCAGCGCCAGTGCAGGAAAGAGGATCTTGCGCATTGCTTTTGCTCCATGACTTGAAAGGGAAGTGCGGCATTCCCGAGCCGCCTGCCAACCCTAGACCGGCCTGGAATATGTTCCAGTGTCACCCTGTTGCACGACGTGTCGCACCGACCTGACGCAGGCCTGTGCGGGCGCTCGGAGAGTCGAGGGCATGTGTAAGGACGTGTGTGAGCTGCACCAAGCCGCAGGATTTTTCGGCGTTCGGACCTTCTGTGTTGATGCAAAGTCACATCCACGTACAATCCACCCGCCCCCAACACTTCACTGCCAAGGCCTATGGACAGACAACCTCTCATGCAATCCCAGAGTACTTCCGTGCGCGAGCGTACGGTGCACGTGCTGAACGCCTATGTGCTCCCCATCGGCTGGCTGGTCATCATGACCGGCATGTTCTGGGCGTGGGATCGTTCTCTGTATCACAAACTGTTCTACATCTTCCTGGCGGTGCCCACCCTGCTCGCCCTGGCGTTGCAGCCAGGTCCGTTCAAGGCGCTGGTGCGCAACCCGATGTTCCTTGCCTTCGTGGCGTTCAGCGCCTACATCCTGCTCAGTGTGAGTTGGGCCGCAGACGGCGAAGACTTCGGCTCGCTGTTCAAGCGGCCGCTCTACATCGCCATGGTGCTGCTCTCGGCCGGCCTGATCGCGCTGAAGGTGCCCGCGCGACTGGCGCAACTCACCCGTGCAGCGGCAGTGATCGCCACGGCAGCGGCCGGTTTGTCGTTGATCTACTTCTATGGGGTGCAGGGCGCGTCCCTGGGCAGCCGTCTGGATGGGTATGGAGCGCTCTACAATCCCCTGCTCAGCGCCCATGTGTTCGGCGCCTTTGCCAGTGTCTGGCTGGCCACCTGGTACATCGGACGCAATCCGTGGAATCCATTGGCGCTGGGGTGCCTGGCGGTACTGGGCGTGACGTTGATCGCCACGGGTTCGCGGACGCCGATCATCGGCATGGCGGCGGCATTGCTGTGGCTGATGGCGGCGGGAAACAAGAAACGCGGCGGGCTGGCGATTGCCATTGCACTGCTGGGGATCGCAGCGCTGTACGTAGTGATGCCAGACGTCCTGACCTCGCGCGGGGCGTCCTACCGGCCGGAAATCTGGATGGAATCGTTGCGTCAGATCGGCGAAAACCCCTGGTTGGGGCGCGGATATGATTCGGAGATGACCATCGTCATCCCAGGTCTGCCGTACACCTTGGCCGACCCGCACAATATCGAACTGGGCGTGCTGTACATCGGCGGCGTTGCAGGGCTGAGTCTGTGGATGGTGCTGTATGGTCTGGCCATGCGCTTCTGCTGGATGAATCGGCGGGAACCGCAGGTGGTGTTGGCTGCAACCTGGCTGGTGTTCGGGTTTGCCTCGGGACTGACCGAAGGCAGCGCCTTCATGTCGCGCCCCAAAGAGCACTGGTTCCTGATCTGGATCCCGATGGCCCTGGTGTATGCGCAGTGGCTCTGCCACTGGGGCAACCGCCTCAGCCGCCCTGCCAAGGCCGTTTGAATGACATTGCTGATTGCCTGATGCACCGCCGCGCGCCCTTCGCGGCCACAGACCGCTCCCACAGGGGTGCCTGGATTCTTCTGTGGGAGCGGTCATCGGCCGCGAAAAGGGTTACGCGGATTGCCTGATGCACCGCAGCGCACCCTTCGCGGCCACGGACCGCTCCCACAGAGGTGCCTGGATTCTTCTGTGGGAGCGGTCATCGGCCGCGAAAAGGGTTACGCGGATTGCCTGATGCACCGCAGCGCACCCTTCGCGGCCATGGACCGCTCCCACAGGGGTGCCTGGATTTTTCTGTGGGAGCGGTCATCGGCCGCGAAAAGGGTTACGCGGATTGCCTGATGCACCGCAGCGCGCCCTTCGCGGCCACGGACCGCTCCCACAGGGGTGCGGACCGCGATCCCTGTAGCAGCGGCGCGAGCCGCGTCAGCGGGGCACGCGGATTTCAGCCAAACACCATACGGATCATGCCGCGCAGGGTTTTCCTGTTCCAGGCTCGAACCGGAATCATCCCCAGCAGCTCTTTGCTCAGGCGCTTGTCCTTGCGCGCATACTTCAAGAACATCGAATTGAGGAAGCGCCAGCGCACCTGCTCGTACGCCGGGTGCTCGCGGTAGACGGCGTAGGTCTTGAGCACGTTCTCGACCATGAAGCGGCCATTCTTGTAGGTGTTGGTCGCATGCTTGCGGTACTGCGCCAGGGGCTCACCCAGCACATCGATGAAGTAGCCCGCGCGAGTCACCGCCAATTCGATATAGACATCTTCCAGGCGAATCTCCGGATCGAACCCCCCTACCTTCTCCAGCGCCTCGCGACGGAACATCAGCGTGGCGGCGGTCGGCCCTGGCTTGCGGTCCATGAACATGTCGTCGAAATCCAGCCGGCGGAACGGCTCGTTGCGCTTGCGCTGTTCACGCTCGCACATCACCTTGCCGGTCGCATCGATGATCTCGGTATTGGCCGAGCAGATGCCCACCTCGGGCTTGCCTTCCATGTACGCCACCTGAGTGGCGATACGATGGGCGAACATCACGTCGTCCGACCCGAACGGCACCACCAGGCTGCCCTGGCAGCGTGCCACCGACTCGTTCAGCGTCCGCGACAGCCCCTTGTTCTCCTGCACGCGCAGATCGAAACCATGCTCGGCACTGAGCTTGCGCAGCAGCTCGACGCTGCCATCGGTCGAGCCATCGTCCACCACCAGCAACTCGATGTTAGCGTAGGTCTGCGCCAGCACGCTGCCGATCGAGGCCTCGATATACGGCGCATGGTTGTACGAGGCGATGATCACCGACACCAGGGGCTGCTTTCGATTGTCGGAGGTGGACGTGTTCATATTCGTTGCTCTGAAAAAGTGATGCCGTGCCTACGCGAAGGTAGGCACTCTAGGTACGACGAGCGGCCGAGCCAATCGGCAGGGCCATTCGCATTGTAACAATGCATGACCCCAATGACTGTCAGGCCTTGTTCGCAACGCCGATCAGCGCGTGACACTTCCAACGACCTCAGCCAGACACAGCTATGGGCTGGCGGTTGCGGGCATAGGCCAGAAACGCCTCGAGGTCGTCGCTGCACAGCAGATGGGCGACCGCCTTGACCTCGGCCACGGGCCAGTCCCACCACGCCGAGGCCAGCAGTGCCTGCCTTACGCTTTCTTCGAAACGCCACTTGATGAACCGACACGGGTTGCCGCCCACCACGGCATAGGGCGGTATGTCCTTGGTCACGACCGCGCCGGCTGCAACCACCGCGCCATGGCCAACTGTCACACCAGACAGAATCAAAACATTGGCGCACAGCCAGCAGTCGCTGCCGATGATCACATCGCCTTTGGTGGGCGCTGCGCCCGGCACGTCCTTGACCTCGTCGATGATCAACGGAAACGGAAAGCACGACACCCAATCGGTGCGGTGGCCACCGCCGAGCAGAATCTTCACGCCTTCGGCGATCGAGGTGTAGTTGCCAACTTTCAGCGTGGTGTCGTCACCGAATTCCTGCACGTCGGGAATGCCGTAGGTGCCCACCCCGATTGCATACTGGGGGTAGCGCATGCGAATTCGCTCGGGCCCACGAAACAGCTTCTCGAACTGCCCGAGGTGCTTGCGAACCTTCCTTTTCTTCAACCGGTCCCACCACTTCATCGACGCACTTCCTTACTTACCAATGCAGCACCAGACGCTTGAGACGGCGAAACGTGGTGCGGTCCCATAGCTTGAGCGGGATGGAGCGCAGCAGTCGCAGCGCATCCTTCTTGTCTTCCACCACCGCGTATTTCAACGCCTTGTTGACCAGCTTGGCGCGGCCGCGCTCGTAGCCGGGGAGCCCGCGATAGGGCTCGATGGCGCGCATGTCGGCTTCGAGCAGGGTCTTGTAGCGGCGCGACAGGTTGTGCGGATGGCGCCGATAGCGAGTCACGATCACCGGCAGCATGTGGATCTCGACGCCCTGCTCGGCAATGCGCAGGGTGATCTGGAAATCCTGGACCTTGATGGCCGGGTCGTAGAACTTGGCCTTGCGCAGCACGTCCATGCGGTACAGCGACACCGGCGCGCCGCAGACCCGGGCATTGGCGAGGATGTCGGCGAAATCCATGCGGCGGATGCGCGTGTGCGTCTGGTCCTTGAGGGCATTGCCCTGGGTGTCCATGTAGGTGATCAATGCACCTACCGCGCCGACTTCCGGATTCTGTTCGAGGTAGTCGACGCGCACGCGCAGGGAGTGGGCGAGCATGATGTCGTCCAGGTCCGGCGTGGAGACGTATTTGCCGCGGGCGTGCTGCAAGCCGAAGTTGAGCGCGGCGCTGACACCCTGGTTGGTTTGCTGCAGCAACTGGAAGTCGTAGGTCGCCTGCAGCGCGGTGAGCATCTCGATGCTGCGGTCACTGGAACCGTCGTCGACGATGATCACTTCGAAATTCGGATAATCCTGGGCGAAGATGCTGGCCACCGCCTCTTCGAGAAACTTTTCAGCGTTGTAGCACGGCGCCACTATCGAGACGAGGGGAAGATCCACCACATCGGCTCGAACGGCAGGTTCGGAAAGTATGTCGGTCATTTTATCGGCAACGACTGGTTCGGGTATGTGCGGCCTGGTATCGGCAGCGCTGCATGATGGGCGATCCGTAGCCGATTGTCGACCAGTGCCTGGAGGTCCAGCCAGATCCTGCGGACCACCCGTGGAAGCAGTCATCGGCCGCGAACAGGGCACCGCGGTGGGTCAGTGAGACCGCGGCGCGGCTTTCGCGGCCACTGACCGCTCCCACAGGGTGGGGGGCGCGTTCGTCCTGTAAACTGACACCGCGGTGGGTCAGGGAGACTGCGGGGTGGCTTTCGCGGCCGCGGACCGCTCCTACAGGGGTGGAGGGGGCGCGCGATCCTTCTGTGGGAGCGGTCATCGGCCGCGAAAAGGGCACCGCGGTGGGTCAGTGAGACCGCGGTGCGGCTTTCGCGGCCACTGACCGCTCCCACAGGATGGGGGGCGCGTTCGTCCCGTAAAATGACACCGCGGTGGGTCAGTGAGACCGCGGTGTGGCTTTCGCGGCCACGGACCGCTCCTACAGGGGAGCGGGTTCGCGCAGGGTGGGGTCAGTCAGGGGTGCCGCGGTGCTGGTGGATGTGCAGCCAATCGACGATTTCACCTTCGGGGGCATAGCCGCTCACGGCTTCCTGCAATATCTCGCGGACCCGGTCGAAGTCAGTGTCATCCAGTGCGCGCAGCAAAGCGGTCAACTCGCCCTTCAGCCCTTCCCATGACAAATGATCCTCATGGGCACTCATGATCATCGGATGACGGGTGGCCACCACGTTGTTACCAATCAGCAATTCCTCATACAGCTTCTCACCCGGCCGCAGCCCAGTGAACTCGATGCCGATATCCCCTTGGGGATTCTGCTCGGACCGAATGCTCAAGCCCGACAAGTGAATCATCTTCTGCGCCAGATCAATGATCTTCACCGGCTCGCCCATGTCCAGCACGAACACCTCACCGCCGCGCCCCATCGACCCCGCCTGGATCACCAACTGCGCAGCCTCGGGAATGGTCATGAAATAGCGGGTGATGTTCGGATGGGTCACCGTCACCGGCCCGCCCGACTTGATCTGCTTGTGAAACAACGGAATCACCGATCCCGACGACCCCAGCACATTGCCGAAACGCACCATGGTGAAGCGCGTCTTGTTCACCCGCGCCACGTTGGCCGGGTCGCCGAACAACACCGGCGCCACTTCACGGCTCAGCGCCTGCAAGGTCATTTCGGCCAGGCGCTTGGTGCTGCCCATCACATTGGTAGGGCGCACCGCCTTGTCGGTGGAGATCAACACAAAGTTGGCCACCCCCGCCTGCAACGCCGCCTGGGCGCAGTTCAGCGTACCCAGCACGTTGTTGCGCACACCCTCGGCGATGTTGTGTTCCACCATCGGCACATGCTTGTAGGCCGCCGCGTGGTACACCGTGTCCACCTTCCAGGTGGTCATCACCCCGAGCAGCTTGGCTTGGTCGCGCACCGTGCCCAAGGTCGGCAGCATCTGCACGTGCAACCCTTCACGGGCAGCACGCTGCTCCAGCTCGCCGCTGATGGTGTACAGATTGAATTCGCCATGATCCAGCAGAATCAGCAGCGCCGGCTCAAGGCCGAGAATCTGCCGGCACAGCTCGGAGCCGATCGACCCCCCTGCCCCGGTTACCAGCACCGACTTGCCGGCAATGCAGTGCTCCAGCAGGTCATCCTGCGCAGGCACCGAATCGCGCCCGAGCAAGTCGGCGATGTCCACTTCCTGAATGTCGTCGACCTTCACCTCACCACTGGCCAGCGCGGTGAAATTGGGCACGCTGCGCACGTGCAGCGGAAAGCCTTCGAGGAAACTGAGAATCTCGCGACGACGCGAGCGCGACGTCGACGGCAGCGCCAGCAGCAGCTCCTCGGCGCCGGTCAGATCGATCATGCGCTGGATATGCTTGGGCTTGAACACCTGAATGCCGGCAATCACTCGGTCGGAAATGCTCGGGTCGTCGTCGATGAACGCCACAGGACGCATCACCCTACCCATGCGCAGTGCGGCGACCAGCTGGTTGCCTGCAACGCCGGCGCCGTACACCGCCACCTTGGTCAAACGGTCGTCACGCCCGGCGAACGGCACGTTGTGCACGGCGTTGAACCAGTCGCCCATGAAGTATTGGCGCATGGCCAGGCGCAGGCCGCCGATGATGACCAGGCTGATCCACCAATAATTGAAGATGATCGAGCGCGGCACCACCGTCTGGTGGTTGCTGTACCAATACACCACCACCGCCAGGATCAGCGCCGACAGGCTGACCGCCTTGACGATGGCCACCAGTGCGTCGTTGCCGAAGTAGCGCATCACCGCGCGATACATGCCGAAACGAATGAACAGCGGTATGGCCACGAACGGCGCTGCCACGAACAGCCACTCATGCTCGCGGATCGGGTTGTACATGTCCTCGATGCCCAGGCGCACCAGAAAGGCCATCCACAGCGCAACCCAGACCAGCACGATGTCCGCTACCACTTGCAGCATGCGCTTCTGGCGACGTGGCAAACCCAGCAAGCGTGTACGTATTCTATCCATCAGTATTCGACCCGAATGGCCCCTGACCGTGACGGTCGGTTGTAGCAACTACGTAACCTTAAGTGCGATCAGCCGATTGCACCAGTGCGCGAACGCAATTTCATGCGCGTTCCAATTCCCCCGCATGATAACGAAAAGCCAGCCACAACAAAGGGATGTACGCAATAAAGGTGCCTAGCACGGGGTTCAGACCGAAAACCGTCACAGCAATGGCCCAGGGCAACAGCCAGCCAAGCGTGATCAACGCCGTCGCTACGGTCACCGGCAGATGCCGCCCGTAGACCCGCGAGGCGTACTGATAGGCGTGGCTTCGATGAGCCTGATACACCTTGTCACCGCGCAGCAAACGCCGCAGCAAGGTGAACGTGGCGTCGACGATGAACACACCCAAAAGGATCACCCACCCCCAGAAGTAAGCCGGCTTAACCCAGGCTGCCTGAACCGACAGCACCGCCAGCACCAGCCCGAGAAAACCGCTTCCCGCATCGCCCATGAAAATCTTCGCCGGCGGCCAGTTCCACAGCAGAAAGCCCGACACCGCCGCCGCCAGCACGGCCGGCAGCCACATCAGCTGCGCATGCCCGCCAAGCGCATAGATCAAACAGGCTCCGGCGCACACGCAGATAGCCTCGACACTGGCGATCCCGTCGATGCCGTCCATGAAGTTGTAGAGGTTGAGCATCCACACCAGATACAACAGGCCGAATACCCACCACAACGCGGCAAGCCCGTCGACCGCACCGACTACGCCAGGCATGCCACCCAGGCACAGCAGGGCCCAGGCGGCGGCCGCAAAGTGGCCAAGCAAGCGCCAGCGCGCGGCAATGTGATTGTGGTCATCGAGAAAACCCACCACGGCCACCAGCGCCCCACTGCCGAACAGGGCCAGCCAGACATGGCTTTCGAGCATTCCCCAAAGCGCCAGCCCGCTGATGGCGGCCAGGAACACCAGCACGATCGCCACGCCACCGCCGCGCGGGGTCGGCACCGTGTGGGAACTGCGCGCGTTGGGTACGTCCATGAGGCTGCGCGCCAGCGCGTAGCGACGCAGAGCGAACGTCAGCCCGTAGGCAAGCACCAGCACGACCAGCAGCCATACCAGCAGGCTCATCGACGGCGCGCTGCCACGTAGGGCCGCGCCGTGGCGGCCAGCGCATCGGCCATGGAGGTGGACGGCTGCCAGCCCAGCAACTGGTGATTCTTGTCGATGTCGACTTCCAGGGAGTCGAACAGCCGTTGCGTCACTGCACCCTGCCCCAGGGCATTGGCCACGCGGCTCATCCACGGCAACGGCACATCAAGCAACCGCGGCTGCTTGCCCATCGCCGCAGCCATGGCGCGCACCAGGTTCGCAGTGGACACCGGCTCGCCATCACTGACCAGAAAGGTTTGATTGGCCGCTGCCGGATGTTCCAGGCAGGTGCACACCAGGTCCGCCAGATTATCCAGCGCCACCAGGCTGCGACGGTTGTTGGTCTTGCCGAAAGGCAGCGGCACACCGCTGCTCACCAGCCGCAGCAGCGTCTGGAAATTCGCGCGCACGCCTGGCCCGTACACCAGCACCGGGCGAATGATCACCAGCTCCATCCCGGTGCTTTGCGCCAATGCTCTCAAGCCCACTTCCGCTTCCAGCTTGGAAATGCCGTAGGCATCGCGAGGAGACGGCTCGTCGTCGGCACGAAACGGCTGGCCCGGCTCGGTGGCTTCGCCATTGACCTTGATCGAACTGATGAAAACAAAGCGCCGCACCCCGGCCTGCGCGGCCTGGCGGGCAAGGTTCAGCGTGCCTTCGACATTCACCCGGCGATATTCGGACAAGGGATCGGCGTGCGACTCGCGCATCACGTGCACACGCGCAGCGGCGTGCACCACACTGTCAATGCCGGCCAGCGCGCTGGTCCAATCGGTGTCGGCAGCCAGGGTGGGCACCACGCAGCCTTCCACCCCAATGGGCAGCTTGGTGTAGGCGCGGCGCACCGCGGCACGGGTGATCGGGCAGCCCAGCCGCACCAGTCGAGTCGCGACGGCGGCACCGACAAAACCCGACGCGCCAGTTACCAAAACAGCTTTCGAGATCATGGGCGAGCACCTTGGTCGAATGGATTAACGCTGCAATACGTCGTGATACAACTGCACATAACTGTCCGCCATCCCCTGCGCGGTGAACACCTGCTGGAAGCGACGCGCCGCAGCGGCGCCCATTCCACTGGCCAGGGCTTCATCGTTCCACAGTGTCTGCATGGCCGCCGCCAGCGCCCGGGGATCGCGCGGGGGGATCACCAATCCGGTTTCACCGGCCAGGTTGATGTAGCTCATGCCACTGCCGATGTCGCACGAGATCATCGGCTTGCCATACATGGCGCCTTCGAGCAGCGAAATACCGAACGACTCGGAACGCAGGTGCGACGGAAACACGAAGGCGTGGCACAGGGTCAGCAGCGCCGCCTTGTCTTCATCCGGCAAGCCACCGAGAAAATGCACGTTGCTCACTTCAAGCTGCTGGGCATAGGCCTTGAGCTCAGCTTCCAGATGGCCACCCCCAAGAATCACCCCCGGCAAGCCGGTCGCCTTGGCAGCATCGAGCAGGTAGTTCAACCCCTTGTAGTAGCGCAGCGCACCGACGAAGAGAAAGAACTTGCCGGGAAAACGCGCTTGCCAATGCGCCAGGCGCTCGGCAGACGGCGTGGGGTATGTGGCGGGATCGAGGCCGAACGGGATGACTGACAATTTTTCGGTGAAGCGCTGCAGCACCGGGCTGCTGGCCGCGTAGTCGGGTGAGGACACGACGATGCGGTCCATGGACCCGAGGAAGCGATTCATCAACGGCTGATACAACTTGAGCAGGGTCTTCTGCTTGATGATGTCGGAGTGATAACTGACCACCGACGGCTTGCCGGTGCGGCTGGCAAAATGCACCAGGTCCATGAACGGCCACGGAAAGTGGTAGTGAATCAGATCCGCCTGGCTGGCCAGCTCCTTGAAATCGCCCAGCGCCGACCAGGAAAACCCGGTCGAGGCCACGTGCAAATCGAGCTTGGCACGGTGGGCCACATGGTGCCCTACCCGTTCGCCACGCGCCGCGCCGCGCTCGCTGAGGTACAACACCTCGGACTGCACACCGCCCGCGGCACATCCCTCTGCCAGCTGAAAGATGACCTGCTCGATACCGCCCATGGAATCGGGAAAGTACGTCTTGAAAAAGTGCAGCACCTTGATCATCGGCTTTCCAACGTGCGGCGATAGGATGTCAGCGTCTGGGCGGCGCAGCGGTCCCAGGAGAATCCCTCAGCGTGAGCCAGGCCCCGTTGCCGAGCCTCGGCGCGCCATGGATCATCTTCCAAAGCCTTGGCCATGTGCCGCGCCAAGGTGTCGATATCCATCGCCTCGCACATCAGCGCCGCCTCGCCCGCCACTTCCAGCAGAGACGAATTGTTGGCACAGACCACCGGCACGCCCGAACTCATCGACTCCAGCACTGGCAGGCCGAACCCCTCGTACAACGACGGAAAAGCGAACAACCGCGCGCCCGCGAACAGTACCGGCAAGTCCTCGGCCGGGACGAAACCCAGATAACGCGCCCAGCCCTGGCGCTGCGCCGACTCGATGCGCGCAAAGATCGCCTCGTTCTGCCAGCCTCGGTAGCCGGCCAGGATCAACGGCCAGCGTTGGCGCGTGGCCAGCGGCAGCGTTTCGTAGGCCGTGAGCAGCGTCTCGATGTTCTTGCGCGGCTCGATGGTGCCGGCGAACAGGCTGTAGCCTTCGTGGCTCAACCCGTAGCGCCCGAGCACTGCAGCGGTTTGCGCCGCGCTGCGCGGATGAAACTCCGGCGAACTGGCCAGCGGCACGGTATCGATCCGCTCGAGCGGCCAATCGAAGTACTCGGCCAGTTCACGCCGGGTGAATTCGGAATCGGTGATCAGGCGGTCCGCACGCTTCAAGGTCAGCCGCAGCTCTTTCTGCAGGTAGCGCGCCAGCTGCGGCGCGTGACACTGGGACCAGGTAAACGGCGACAGGTCGTGAAAGGTCGCGATGCGCGGCCCCTTGAACGGCGGCAGGTAATAATTGGGGCTGTGATACAGATAATCGCCATGCCCTTTCAGGGCTCGGGCCTTGAGCAATGGCATCAGCAGACGATAGGCCTCGATGGCCAGAAAGTTCTTCTGCACTGCCCGCTTGAGGCTGTAGCCGCTGCCGGAAGCGTCCGCCGCACTGGGCAGCACCGGCAAGAAGCTGCGCCCGGCAAAGAACTGCAGGTCAGTTATTTCCGGACTGCTCTGCAGGCGTCGCGCCAGCTCATAGGTATAACGCCCAATGCCCGTCAGCGGAAAGCGCACAGGCTCGACGGAAAGGACGACCTTCATTTATTGGGCAGCCAACATCCATTGCAGGGTGTCGCGTAACGGCGGGGTCTGCCAGTCGCCCACCAGCGAACGCAGGCGGGAGTTGTCACCGCACAGCGTCTTCACTTCGTTGGCGCGCACGAATGCGGGGTTCACTTCCACACGGATGGAATGGCCGGTGATGCTTTCGCATAACTCGATCACTTCACGCAGCGAATGGGTGACACCCGAGCTGACATTGACGGTCTGCCCCAAGGGCTTGTTTTCCAGCAGCCCACGGTAGGCCGCGACCAGCGCGCGTACGTCGCTGAAATCGCGCCACACGTCGAGGTTGCCCAGCTCGATCACTTCGGCCTTGCGGCGGAAGTGCGAGACGATCTTGGGCAACAGAAAATTGTCCGCCTGCCCCACCCCGGTGTAGTTGAACGGCCGGGTGACGACAATGGGCAAGCGGTTTTGCCACAAGCTGGCCATGTATTCCATGGCCAGCTTGCTGACGGCGTAATCGTTGGCCGGCGCGGGGGCCGTGCCTTCGTCCAGCATGCCTTCGGATGCATTGCCATACACATTGGCGCTACTGGCCAGCAATACACATTCAGGCGCCTTGCCCGAAGCGGCGACCGCTTCGAGCAGGTTGCGCGTGCCGATCAGGTTGACCTGATAGAACGCATCAGCCACGCCATGGCCCACGAACGCCAATGCGGCGAGGTGAACCACGTAATCGGGCTGCAGCTCTGCCAGCAACGCGCTGAGCCTGGGCGCATCGTTCAGATCGGCCTGGTAGTAACCCGGCTCCTCCGACGGCTGACTGCCCAGACCGATGACTTCATACCCATGGGCCTGCAACTCGGCGGCCATGTAGCGGCCGGTGAAACCCTGGATACCAGTGATCAATGCGCGTTTGCCGACATTAGCCATTAGAACGAAAACCCTTTCTCGTTGCGGCGCAGGTCAGCCTCGACCATCATCCGGCACAGCTCTTCCAGCGAGGTTTTCGGCTCCCAACCCAATACGGCCTTGGCCTTGGCCGGGTTGCCGATCAGCAGGTCAACTTCGGTTGGGCGGTAGAACTTCGGATTGACCGACACCAGCACCTTGCCGGTCTTGGCGCACAGGCCCTGCTCGGACTCAGCTTCGCCCTGCCACTTGATCTCGATGTCCACGGCCTTGAAGGCCATGGTGACGAAGTCACGCACGGTTTCGGTACGGTTGGTGGCCAACACGAAAGTGTCCGGCTCGTCGGCCTGCAGCATGCGCCACATACCTTCGACGTACTCCTTGGCGAAACCCCAATCGCGCTTGGCGTCGATGTTGCCCAGCTCCAGGGTTTCCTGCAGGCCCAGCTTGATCTTGGCGACGGTGTCGGTGATCTTGCGGGTCACGAACTCACGGCCGCGCAAAGGCGACTCGTGGTTGAACAGGATGCCGCTGGTAGCGAAGATGCCGTACGACTCGCGGTAGTTGATGGTCATCCAGTGGGCGTACAGCTTGGCCACGCCGTAAGGGCTGCGCGGGTAGAACGGGGTTTCCTCGATCTGAGGAATCGCCTGCACCTTGCCGAACATCTCGGAAGTCGAAGCCTGGTAGAAGCGCGCCTTCGGGTTGACGATGCGGATGGCTTCCAGCAGGTTGACAGCGCCCAGGCCGGTGATTTCGGCGGTGGTCAGCGGCTGCTCGAACGAAACACCGACGAAGCTCTGCGCTGCGAGGTTGTAGACCTCGGTAGCTTCAGTGGTCTGCAGCAGACGGATGCTGGCAGACAGGTCGGTCAGGTCGTACTCGACCAAGTGCAGGTTAGGGTTGTTCTGGATACCCAGCTCTTCGATACGCCAGAAGTTGACGGAGCTGGTACGGCGGTAGGTGCCGTATACGGTGTAGCCCTTTTCCAGCAGCAGTTCCGCCAGGTAGGCGCCATCTTGACCAGTGATACCAGTGACAATAGCTTTCATGCGAATTAACCAACTCCATTTAGTGCCGACAAGGCAGCGAAAGAGAAACCGAACAACGCTTGCGGCCGCGCAAAGCACCGGCGCTCGACTTAACAAAGCGCGGAGTATACATATACCCGCAAGCTCAGCCCAGCCTCCAACACCGGCACCATTCCCCCGCCGTCACGCCGCACACGCCGCACACCCAGTGGGAGCGGTCAGTGGCCGCGAAAAGAACACCACGGATTAACCGATACCCCGCGGTGTTTCTTTCGCGGCCACTGACCGCTCCCACAAAGGTTTCCACACAGTTTCTACAGAGTTGTTACATCAGCGATACAGCATCAATCAGGGTTTGGTTTTCACCTTGGCAACATCACCACCAGGCAAACCTTGTTCCGGCTCGGGGCTGAGCCAGACGTTGACACTGTCGACACTCTCTTGGTTCAACTTGCCACTCCAACGATTCAACATGAACAGATTGGTAATGAAGTCGTACTGCGACCTCAACAAATCCCTGCGCGCCTTGAACTCGTTCTGCACACTGGTCAACACGTCCACCGCATTCACCACGCCATAGGCAAACGCCTTCTGCGCCGCCACGCTCGACTGTTGCGCCGAAGACAATGCATTCTTGTTCGCGCGAATCTTTTCCACACTGGCCTGGGCGGTCAGGTAGGAAGTAGTCGTTTCCTTCACCACCTGCCGGCGCACACCTTCAAGTTCCTGCTCGGCAGCCAGTTGGTCATCGTACAAACCCCGAACCCGCGCCGAGGTGGAACCACCGCTGTAGATAGGCACCCTCACCCCCAGGGTTGCCACATAGCTGTCGCTGCGAGGCGTCAAGGTATTGTCGTAGCCGACGTCGCTCTGTTGAGCGCTCAGGCTCACACTCAGTTGAGGATAATGCCCGCCCTTGCCTTCGCGCACCGCCGCATCGGCGGCCTCGGCGCCACTCTGGTAGGCCTTGAGCAAGGGGTTGGCATCCATGGCCTGGGACACAAAATTGGCCAGCGGCACAGTCGGCGCCTGCAACGCCACGTCGTTGCGCACCCGACTCAACCGCTCGTCGATTCGCCGACCGACGATCTCGGACAACGCCTCACGACTGACCTGCACCTGGTTGCGCGCATCCACTTCCTGCGCAGCCAGGGCATCGACCCGCGCCTTGAGGTCGAGCTGATCGGTGATCTTGGCCATCTGCCGCTCGTAGAGCATGTTGATCCGATCAAGGTTCTTCTGCGTAGCCCGACGCTCGGCCTGCACCAGCTCCAGCTCGTCATCGGCGGCCAACGCGATGAAGTATCGCTTGGCCAGATCCACCGTAGCCTCGGCGTGGGAATCTTCGGCCTGGGCGCCCTTCTGCGCCGTGACGCTCTTGGCCTTCTGCCAGCCTTCCCAGGCGGTCTTGTTGTACAGGTACTGAGTCAGGCTCAGGGAATAGCTCTTGTTGTCGTAGATCTCACGCGCCGCGTCGTCCTTGCGCAAAATCCGGTTGAAATTGCTCTGCGCCGACAACTGCGGCAGCAAGCCGCCCAAGGCTTCGCGCTGCTGCTCGGAAGCAGACCGCGCCCGCGCGTAGGCCGCCAGCACCCGCGGGTCTTCCAGACGCGCCTCACGGTACAGCCCGGCCAGGTCCAGTGCGTAGGTCGAAGCCGACACCGGTGGCTTGGGCGGGACATCGTTGGGAACCAGCGGTTCGGCGCCAACGGCTTGCAACGCCAACATGCTAAACATCACACCAGGTAACAAACGCGACACAGTCATTCCTCGATCATCGACGTGGCGAACATGTTCTGAGCGGGCTTGAGCAGATATTCGAGCATGGTGCGGTCACCGGCATTGATCAGCACCTCAGCAGGCATCCCCGGTTGCAACTTGCGATCGCCGAGCTTCTTCATGCCATCGTCGGAAACCTTCACGCGCACCAGGTAGTAGGGCTCACCCGAGCGTTCGTCCTTCAGGGCGTCAGCCGAAATACGCGTCACCTCGCCCTCGATCACAGGCGTAGTCGAGTTGTTGAACGCACTGAAGCGGATGTCGGCTTTCTTGCCCAGCGATAGGCGATCGATATCGTTCGGTGCAACGTGTGCCTCGACGATGAGTTCGGCAGACGCAGGCACGATATCCAGCAGTGGAGTGGCCGCACTGACAACGCCGCCGACCGTGTGCACTTTCATGTCCAGCACCATGCCACTCTCTGGCGCCCGGATGACTACACGAGACAGGCGATCGCTCAATGCGCTCTCCTTCTCTTGCAGGTCGAACACCTGAGCCTGCACGCCCGACAACTCATTGGCCACGTCCGAGCTGAATTTCTTGTTCAACTGCACGATCTGCATTTCCGTTTCGCTGATCTGCAGGCGGGTTTTCACGATAGTAGACTGGTGGTCGGCCACTTCCGTCTTGAGCATGTCCAGACGGCGCTGCTGTTCCAGCAACCTTTGATTGTCTACAAAACCCTGGGAAAGCAGATCCTTGAGCTGGACAATCTCGCCGCTATAGGACTTCTCGAGGTTCTGCTTCGTCCTGATCATGTCCTGCAGACCCAAGATCTGCTGTTTAAGCTGACTGATACGCTCGCGCTGAACAGAGATTTCGCTCAACCGCGAATCGTGCCGAGCACTGAACACCTGCTGCTCACCGGCCAACGCTTCCTGCGCCCGCTCCGAATCCGTGCCCGTCAGAACCACGGGCGGGATGGCTTGCAAGCCGTCGCGCTCTGCACGCAAACGCGCTTCCTTGTAGCGAGCCACGATCAATTGATTGCGGGTCGATTCGTACTCGCTGCTCAACTGCCCTTCATCCAGCACGATCAGCGGGTCACCTTGCTTGACCATGTCACCGTCGCGGGCGAGCAGCTCCTTGACGATGCCGCCCTCCAGATGCTGAACGGTCTTGCGATAGCTCTGCACGGTGACATTTCCCACGCCGTGCACTGAGTTTCCCAACGGTGCTACCGCAGCCCATGTACCGAAGATGCCAAAGGTGACAAACACGATAGTCATGCCAATGCGCCTAATGCCGCGATCGGACGTGGGCATGTCATCGAAGTTGTGATCGAACGTCGTAATAGCCTTGCTGGTCACTGATGAATTCCTTTCAAGCGCCGTTAGGTGCGGAAGCAGCGGGCGCCTGCACGCCTGGGCCTGGGCCGGGCTGGGCAACACGGGCCTGACCTTTTGCTTGCTGAGCTGCGAGCTCGGCAATGACCTTGTCACGCTCGCCATAGAGCGAGATCGTCCCGTTGGACATCACCAATATGCGGTCGAGCCGCGAAAGGATATTGGGCCGATGGGAGACGATGAAGACCGTAGCCCCTGTCTCCTTGATCTTCTGCAATGCAACGCTGAGTGCGCGCTCACCCACCTCGTCGAGGTTGGAGTTAGGCTCATCGAGCACGATAAGGCGCGGATTGCCGTAGATGGCACGGGCCAGACCGATTCGCTGACGTTGACCGCCCGAAAGGTTGATGCCATCGCTACCGATCACGGTGTCATACCCATCGGGGAGCATCAGCACCATCTCGTGGACGCCAGCGGTCTGCGCGGCCTGTACCACCTTTTCGGGGATAATCTTTTCAAAACGGGAGATGTTGTCGCTGATGGTGCCCTCGAAAAGCTCGATGTCCTGAGGCAGATAACCCACATAGGGCCCAAGCTCGTGCTTGTCCCAGCTGCTGATATCAGCACCATCGAGTCGAACGACACCGTGCTGCGTGGGCCAGATGCCCATCAAGGCGCGCACTAATGTCGACTTGCCCGCCGCACTCGGTCCGACGATGCCGACGATCGATCCGGCAGGTGCAACGAAGCTGATATTGCGGATCACCGGAGCCTTGGCTCCCGGGGGCGCTACAACCAGATTCTCGACCTGAATGTGCCCTTGCGGCGCTGGAAGCGGCATGCGCTCGGGCTCTGCATTGAGCTTGTTCAGTACGTCGCTGAGACGGCCGTACTGGACCTTCGCAGCAATGAACCCTTTCCAACTGCCGATCATCTGGTCGATGGGAGACAGCGCACGGCCCAGCAGCAGGGAGCCGGCCATCATCAGGCCCGGTGTCACCTGATGGGTGATCACCAGATAGGCACCGATGCCCAACATGATCGATTGCGCCCAATTGCGGAACGTCTTGGAAATCGAGGTAATGGCCCCGCCCTTGTCACTCGCTTCGGATTGCAGCATCAGCACCTTGCGCTGACGAACCGCCCATCTGTTCATGAGGGTTTCAAGCATCCCCATGGACTCGATGACTTCCGCATTGCGCAACGTCTTGTTAGTAGTGACGTTGGAGCTGACGCTCTCCTTGTTGGCGGCGGCAAGGGTGTTCGCCGTATAGCGGTGATTGACGAAAGCTAGCACGACCAGGACCAGACCTGACGCCACGGTCATCCAGCCGAACCACGGATGGAAAAGGAACATCACGGCGGTGTAGATCGGAAACCAGGGAGCATCGAAGAAGGCAAACAAACCGGGCCCGGTCAGAAACTGCCGCAGCGAGGTCAGGTCATTCAACGACTGGGCAGTGGCATCCATCCCCCCGCTATTCAGTGCGCGCTTGAAACTGGCCCGGTACACATCCCGACTCAGAAGCACGTCGAGCCGGTTGCTGATGCGCACCATGATTCTCGAGCGTACCCACTCGAGCGAACCCATGGTGATCATGAGAATGGTGAGGATCAGCGTGAGCATCAACAACGTTGAATTGCTGCTGGCAGGAACCACCCTGCCGGACACTTGGATCATGTAGAAGGTTGGAACCAGCATCAACGCATTGACGAAGAAACTGAAGAACCCTACCGAGAGGAAGCTGGTTTTACAGGCCTTTAAAGCCGCTTGCAGATTATTCTCGTGTGACCGACTCATAGTATCCGTACTGAAGAAATGGCTAAAACGGCACGCAGTGTACCACTCGCGTCCGTTTGATAGGAGGTTCTGCCGCGACTCTCATTAAGCTGCTAGTAGTGCGGGTCAAAACATGGGCAGCATATGGAACCGGAGGATGCAGCACTACGGTTTTTTTCTTAATTTTTTATTCAGTTTGCGTATGAAACATTAGGCTTCCCACCGATCGCCTCGCGCACCGAAACCGAATCCAGATCTAAGCGGATGACACCCATCCGACAGATTTTTACCTGTCAAGTGGAAGATTCCGATCACGCTGCAGGTAATAGCTTAGTGCCACTAAAGCCGTGACTGAAATTTGTCGTAATTAAATATTACAAATGCTTAGTTATCGCAAGCCACTGATGCACATAGATTTTTTAGATATTGATCGGATGCCTAGCTTGTGGCCATGTGGCTATTCGTAAACCACTTACGCCAAGCTACTGCCCCCGGCCAACCCCTATAAGGCCGGTTTGATCGGGAATGTAAGATTTTTTTCACTCGACGATTGACAACCTACCCTCTCTGGCTCAATCATTCTCGCTCGAAGGGAAGCCGCCACTGGCCACGTTATTGTTTCGGGATTGTCATTTCTCAATGGCACAGTGTGTTCAAGCCAACAGGAAATCGGAATTTCATGTCACTGCCTTCGCATGCACTAGATGGATTGAAGATCAGCTCGCGGGTCACCCTGCTAGAGCCTGGAATGTACATCTTTCGCTATGCTTCGCAGCCCCCCGCAGACAAGCCCGTTTGCATCGCACTACAACAGGCACCTTTGGGTAAAGGGTCCATCGACTTCTTCCCGGCTGAAGGTGTAAGCAAGAATATGCTTACACACTTGGGCGACACCATAGTTGCCCGTGTTAAAAGTGGTGTAGCCACTGTTCTGATCACCGAATATCACATGTTCGATGCTGAAATTGATCCAATAGATCTGCGCATCGACCGTATAGACACCTCTCCTGCCATCATGCGCAATTTCTCTGTGGTTGCGACCCCAGAGCCCAGCCCGGCACTCGCGGCAACGGCCTCCCCCGCCACCCTCAAGCTCATCGCGCACCTCCAGGGCGCAGGCGACGTCGAATCCACCAAAGGGTGGGTGGGTGAGCATGACGGCACGAAACGCCTGGAAGGTTTTTGCGTCATCTGGGAAAACAAGCCAGAAGGCGTGGATCTCGTCTACACCTCAACAGTCGCTGGTTCGGGCCCAAGCCCCAACGTGGCTGCTGGCACCTTCACCGGGACACGCGGCAAAGCCTCTCCGCTGATTTCGGCAGGCTTCAGCCTGGTCGGTCCCAACCGCTGCCTCTACGAATTGTCTGGCCACATCGTGTTCTCCGGCTCCTCGCCGCAACTCGTCGTGGCCAACCAGATGATGTATGGCCCCACAGGCACTGAGCCTCTGGTGGCGCTGCATCTCTCCATAGATCCCGTCACGAAGATGAACGCTCCCCGCAATAAGTCTCCGTGGGAAAACTCTGCATTGAAGCAGAAAATCAGCAGCACGGGCCAGATGGCCTGAAGTAACAGGAATTACACATGCAATACGACAGCCCTATTTCGTCCGAATCGTTCCAGGCTTCTCTGGACAACAACAACTTTTCCAGCGCTACTGCGGCCGCGATCAGCACCCTGCTGAGCTTGGACACTGCAGCAACCGTCAACCTGGCTAGCTGGGACGGCGTTTCCGCGCCACTGACCCCAACTGGCCAAACCGCCTCTGCTGAAGTTGTTACTGGCGTTGTTCCTGGCCAGATCGGCGACACCGTGATTCTGGACGTTCCTGCTTCGCTGGCTTCTGCCAAAGCATTCGTGCTCGACAGCCAGGCTAACCTGACTGCTACCTTCAATCCAGTTGCTGCTGCTCCAGCACCGGCTGCTGAAGCTCAAACCTTCTCCACCTTCGCTCGTGTAGCTGACATCTCGGTCCAGGCTGACGCAACTGCTGAAGTCCAGTTCCTGGTCAAAACCGGTAACGGCGATGACATCATCACCGTTAACGGCGACCAGAACAGCTACATCGACGTTGGTGCTGGCAACGATACCGTGGTTACTGGCAACGGTAACAACACCGTTATCGCTGGTGTTGGCAACAACAACATCACCACTGGTTCGGGCAACGACACCATCGTTCTGAGCGGCATCGAACACTCTGACGTGGTCAACGCCGGTGCTGGCTACGACGTGGTCCAATTGGACGGCGCTCGCGACGACTACAACTTCGCCGCTGGCAACAACTTCAACGTTAACCTGACCTCTTCGGGTGCAGGCGTTGGCCAAACCGCTGCCATCACTGGCGCCGAGTTCCTGACCTTCGTAGGCGACGACGGCGTTCAAACCGTTGCTCTGGCTCAAAACGAAGCTGAAGCTGCTGCCCTGCGTCTGTACCAAGGCGTTCTGGGTCGCGACGCAGATCTGGAAGGTGCCAAGGCTTTCACTGGCTTGGTAGCTGCTGGAAACTCGCTGACCGACATCGCCAACGACTTCATCAACTCGGCTGAGTTTGGTGGTGCACGTACCGAAGACTACATCAACACCCTGTACACCACGTTGCTGAACCGTCCTGCTGATGAAGCTGGCTCGGATAGCTGGGTTGCAGTTCTGTCCAACGGTGGTTCGCTGGCCGATGTCGCTGCTGGCATCGCTGGTTCGGCCGAAGCACAAGCTTTTGACCAGAGCAACAAAACCTTCGTAAGCGAGCTGTACTCGGACATCCTGGGTCGCGATGCTGACGAAGCTGGTCTGCAGGCTTGGGTATCCCAGCTGTTCAACGGCACCAGCCGTGGCGAAGTCGCTGCCAACATCGTTGGCTCGGCTGAAGGTGCTGCGAAAATCAATGCTGACTTCATCGATAGCCTGTACCAGAACGCTCTCGAGCGTCCGGCAGACGAAGCTGGTAAAGCAGCTTGGCTGGCAGTGTTGGATAACGGTGGCACTCAGGCTGACGTTGCTATCGGCATCGTTGGTTCGCAAGAAGCCATCGCCAATATTGACAACGTTGTTGTACTGCACGGCGCGGTGTAACTAGCCCTGCTGAGTTGGAAAATACGCTCGGCTGAAAAGCTGGACGTATGCTGAAAAAAAGGGGCGACTTTAGGGTCGCCCTTCTTTTTATTTTGAATGGCGAATCGAACAGCCCATGTCCAGAAACCTTGATCGTGAGCGAGAAACGCTCATGGACATTTTTCACCGCCACCGTCAAGCCAATGAGCATGACCTCGCCGCTGCAGCGCTGGAACGCGCCATGCAAACGTCCGAATACCGACCGGAGGCTCTGATCTGGAAAGGTATCGATGCGTTGTCGCATGATCCTCAGCTGGCATTTATTTTTCTGAGTAACGCAGCTCATCTCCTGCCCCATCGACCAGACGTACATGCGTTGGTCGGCCGATGCATTCTGCTCCAGAACCAACCTGAAACCGCGAAGAAATACCTGAGTGCGGCTTGGCAGAAAAACCCCAACGATGCCTCGTTGCGGATGACCCTGTGGCAAGCTCGCAGCCAATCAGAATCACCTCAGGATCTGCGCGCGTCTATCCTTGCTCACCTTCCTGATATCACTGAAGCAGCCGAGCTCTCGTTCGTCCTCAAGTTGCTGCTCGCCCAGCCCGATACTGCGTGCACTGTCGGGGTAGTTCGCTTCAATCCTGATGACAGGGAAATCCAGGGCTGGGCAGTCGACCTGAGAGATCCGCAAACGGCCCCTACCCTGCACCTTGAAGCCAATGGCCAGGCGATGAGCGTTACGGCGAATCTGGCCCACCCGTTGCTCACAGCTGTCGGCCTTCCTTCCACTCACGGCGGCATTCGAATCAAGGTCCCCAACCCTACGCCAGCTGTGCAGGTACGGTTCGGGACAGGGGCAGCCTTGCTGGGCAGCCCTGTTTCGGCGCTGCCTGCCTTCGTTCCCCCACCGGCACTTGAGGGAGCGGGCGCAACGCAGCCAGTCGATGTATTGATTCCCGTGTATGACGGCCTCGAGGAAACCCTGGCGTGCATCAACAGTGCGATTGCAGCTCGCAAATTGAACCGCACTCCCCACAGAATCGTGGTACTGGATGACGCGACCCCAGCTCCGGCATTGAATAAAGCGCTCAAGATTCTCGCAAGTAAAGGCAAGATCAAGCTGATCCAGAACCCGGTGAATCTCGGTTTCATCCGAAACATGAACCGCGGAATGGCACTCAGTGGCCTGCAAGATGTGGTCTGGCTAAATGCCGACACGCGCGTACACGGTAACTGGCTGGACCGCCTGCGTGACAAGGCCTATACAGCAGCCGATATCGCTTCGGTGACGCCGTTCACCAACAACGGCGAACTGATGAGCTTTCCAGTCAGCCGGGTCAGCGCGCCAATGCCGACACCCTCCGAACACGCCGAACTTGATGAACTGGCACGCACGGCCAACAGTCCAGCGGTAGAGCTGGAGACAGGATGCGGCTTCTGCCTCTACATAAAACGCAGCGCATTGGATGCGGTGGGCTACCTGGACGAAGTGCACCTCAGCCGGGGTTATGGCGAAGAAACGGACTGGTGTCTGCGAGCGCGTCAGCATGGGTTCCGCCATCTTGGTGCGCCCAACGTCTTCGTGGCCCATAAAGGCGGAGTATCTTTCAAGGAAGAAAAACAACTAAGGGTTGCCTACAACAACGCCATATTGCGCAAACGGTTCCCCACTGCCGAGGCGGACTATGACGTGTTCTGCAAACGGGATCCATTGCGGCCGGCTCGAAACGCTCTGCAAAGTGCGCGCTTTGGCAGCCTGTGCAACTGGCTGAAAAGCGAAGCAATCATCTGCGGTTCAGCAGTCGCGCTTCATGTGCAGCCGGACTCGCCACAAAACTTTGCGTTGAGTCTCGTCTACAGACAGGGGGACACCGGCATTGTTGCGACACTCTCAGCTCCGATGAAGCCCTTGGCGTTGGTCATCGATTACAGCCTGCCTAAAGACGGCAAGGTACTGTTTGGCCATCTAACCTCCCTGATCAAAAACGGGGTAGCAAATTACATTTACGCAGGGGGCCCGGTGTTGCCCGCCGATCTGGAGCATACGTTCGACGCGGTTGGCCTCACTGCGTCCGTTGGAGCGGCGAACAGCAATCCCACGCATAGACCCTCCATAGTCGAGAAGCCAGCACAGCGGATGCTCATCGCAGACGATCTGTCACAACCAGCAACGCTTGAGAGATGGATTCAAGTGGCTAGACAGTTCCGCAGGGCCGCTTCGTCCACTATTTTCTGTGTAGAAGGCGATACTCCAGCATTGAAAACCCTACTTGCCACAGGAGCGGTGCAAGGCTTGACTCCTTCCCCTGGGTTCGAGCGGGCAACGTGGGTGACGTTGAGCGGATGTAAAGTGCTTGCCACTCTGGATACTGGCCTACTCCCCGATGCGTACTGCATACGGATGGCTGCCTTGCATGACATACCGCTTCACTCAATGCGAGCAAATGCCATCAGCGAATCCACCTCCTGCGCGCCCGCGCAGTTGGATAGATCAAGGACAGAGGCTTCGAGCCTGACAGAACTATGAACGATCAGAATACAACCACTATTCACGGGCGAATCACCGGTCTTTACGGTGATGTATTGCAAGGATGGGCGCTGGATCCCGCCAAACCAGATCTGCGCCTGGTGATCGAAATCTATATCGACGGCAGCAGTGTGGCCTTCGTGCGGGCCAATGAATTTCACCCGGATGCATCAGGCGGCGATCAATTCAATGGCTTTGCTGTACAACTACGTGAGAGCTGGCTGACCCGTAGCAAAATGATTTCTGCGCGCGTTGCCAATCAGGAAGAGTGGCTGGCAGGCACTGTGCAGCTTCCCGCGCCTCTGCCTGCCGAGCCCGCTCCCGCTGCTTCTCAGGTCTGGCATACAGGCGGTTTGAGGGTTAGCGGCTGGGCATTCGACGCGCACGAACCGAACCGAGCAGTCACCATCACGATCCGTGAAGGCACCGACGTAGTTGCGACAGCGCTGGCCGATCGGCTGCACCACGCCTTGGCTTACAAAGCCAGCCGTGAGCATGGTTTCGAGCTAGACCTACCTTGGTACCTTGCCGATGGCAAAGTACACACCCTTCACGTACAAACCGACTTAGGTGAACCTCTTTCTGGAAGCCCTGTGAAATTTTGCTGCTGGCCAGAAGGTTTAGAGGCTATGCTGCGAAGCAATCAGGCAGCTTTCAGTGATGAGGCCAAACTTACGTTGCTGACGGAAGTAGCTCGCCACCAAGAGCTTATTCTGCCAAAGAGCGCTGGTTTCAATCACTACCCGCAATGGTTTGAAGTTTTTCAGAAGCCAGAACCATTAAGCGCCGCATCGAAGCAGAACTGCGGCGTACTAATCATCACCGACGGGGATGCCCAACTAGAAGACCGCTCGCGATTAAGCGTTAATCAACAGCGTCACCCAGCCAAAGCCATCGAAGTGGCTGCCGTAACAAATTTACTACCTGGACTCAAGCGCCTGATAGATCAAGGCTGCGAAACCATTATTCCAGTCAGCGCGGGTGACCGGCTAGCATCGCACGCGCTGGATGTCCTCGAGCCATTATTGGACGCTGGGGCTGCATGGGCATATGCCGACTGCGACTGCGACGGCCCGGCTGGGGAGCGTTCTGCTCCTTGGCTAAAACCGGTATGGGACTTGGACCTGTTTATAGGAGCGGACCTGTTTTCCGATGGCGCGATCTTTAGCACTGAGCTTGTTGAACGAGCTATAGACATAGCCATCGGCGGTTCGGCCCTCGAACTGGTGAGCTGGCAGAGGTTGCTAGCCAGCGTTGCGTTGATCACGGAGCGCGAAGCGCTAAAAGTGGTGCATCTCCCCAAGGTGATATACCACCGGCACGCTATTCGGCCAAGAACACCGGCGGACGCTCCACATTGCGAGTTGCGAGAGGCTGCGATGGGGTGGCTTGTGAATTCCTTAAAAAAAGGCGCGACTGTCGAAAGAATTCCGGACTTTCCGGGAATGCTGAGAGCGCGCTGGCCGTTGCCGGAACAACTGCCCAAGGTATCAATCATGATACCCACTCGGGATCAAGTTAAGTTGCTACGAACCTGCGTCGAAGGGGTACTCAAGCAGACCGATTATCCAAATCTAGAAGTGATCATTATAGATAACGAGTCGAGTGAACCTGAAACCTTGACGTATTTGGCGGAATTGAAGACGCGAGGCGTTGTGATACTTCCGCATCCGTTTCCGTTTAACTACCCTGCAGTAAACAACCGCGCAGCCGAGATCGCAACAGGTGAATTTGTCTGCCTTTTGAACAATGATATTGAGATTCTTGGCGGTGACTGGCTAAAAGAACTGGTAAGCCAAGTCATGCGCCCAGACGTAGATGTGGCCGGGGCTAAACTGCTATGGGCAAATGGAATGGTGCAACATGGAGGCGTGATTATAGGAATAAATGGTTTAGCTGCGCATTCAGGAAATTGCCTTAGCGCCGGAGATGGGGGCTATCTCGGGCTCAACCAATTGACTCACCGGACCAGCAGTGTAACCGGCGCATGCATGCTCATGGCAACCAGCCTGTACCTGGAGCACTGCGGGATGGAGGAGAAAACCTTCCCTATCGCTTTCAATGACGTAGATTTGTGCCTACGCATACAGGCATCTGGACGCAAGTTGATTTGGGATGCGTTTGCAACGTTGATACATGCAGAGTCAGCAAGCCGGGGTAAAGATATATCCACTGATCGCCGGGCCCGAGCAAAGCGAGAACAAGATAATTTTATAGCCCGCTGGACCTGTGAAGGCGCGGTAGATCCCCATTACCATCCAGCACTTTCAACGGACTACCTTACCGGTCCGTATATGGGGCTCAAGCTTGGGCAACTAAACTTGGAAATTCGACACCTTCAAAATTGGCGAGCAGTTGTGAAAAGCGTTAGTTGAATGTATTTCAAAATCGCATGCAAGCTTATCAAGAGTAACCAGACATTATGCAAATAAACAACATTTACAGTCGTACTCTATAATTTTCAAGATCGCTATAAAAAAAATCATATTATCCCACCACATCTGTCAGTGAACAGCGAACCCAAAATGAATACTTCATACCTTGACATCCTAAAGAGCAAAATCAAAGACAAAGAAACCGAGGTTGTCAGCTTTGACTTTTTTGATACGCTGATGTCGCGTCGCGTACCTTTTCCCAAAGATATTTTCTGGATACTAGGTAAAGAGCTAACAAAACGGAAATTATTGAAGTTCGATATTACACCCGAAAGATTTCAAGCTCTGCGAATTAAAGCTGAACAAAAAGCACGGGATGCCAGTACTGCTAAAGAAATTGACATCAATGCAATTTATAGCGAATTCCCAGTTGACTTCTTTGATGCTACAATTGAGCAAATAATCAGCATAGAGGTTGAAATTGAGAAAAGGTTTCTATTTCCTTCTTCCGACATGGTTGATGCGATAAATCTTGCACATAAACGCGGCAAGAGGATTATAGTAGTTTCGGATATCTACCTTCGTGCGGAGCACCTCAGATATTTCTGGGGTGACTCAACCCCAAACGTCGAGATAACCTTTTTTGCGTCATCTGAATATAAGTTCGGCAAATACGACAAATTGTTTGATATCGTATTAAAAAAAATAAAATGCAAACCGTCTAGTTTGGTACATACAGGTGATAACTATGTTTCAGATGTAGAGGTGCCAAGCAGAAAAGGTATACGGACATGTTTTGTACCTCATGGCTCGAGCTCTTATTGGAAAACTTTTGATAGCGAAGTCCAAGCATCCGCCCATCTCCGTGAACGTCTCTGTCCTGAAAATGGCGATCTAGGAATTAGTGCTCTGCGCTGTAAAGTAATGTTACATCGCGGCTCAGATATCATTGATACCACCTCCCTGTTCCGTTATGGCGCGCAGATCCTCGGACCTGTTTTCGCTCCTTTTATACATTGGGTAAATTCTGTATCAATCGAAGAAAACGTTGATGTGGTCCTTCCATTAATGCGAGAAGGCTATATGATCGACAAACTGCTCGACACATATCCCAATGCGACCAGCCGACCAGCATACTTATCACGGCGCGTACTCTTTCAAGCGGGACTTGTAAATGCAGACCGTGGCATGCTCGAAGGATTAAAGTTCGGAAATCTTAAGTCCTCAGTTAGCGCGTATCTAGAGCTTATTGGACTATTCCCAAGCGACGCGCCTGAGTTAAAAATCATGCGTAAAAAATGCATCTCCGATGCTAACATATTCAATGAACTAATTAATTTTTTAACTACTTCCCACGCAATGATGTCCACAATACAGTCAAGAGCATCAGAAGTTCGTGCCGGCATAATTACTCATCTGAAATCTCTCATATTTGTAAATGGCTCATACCCCAAGAAAATTGCATTAGTAGATGTGGGATGGAATGCGACCATTCAACGATTGCTGCAAAAGATACTAGATGAAGAGAAAATTAAGACACAGGTGATTGGTCTTTACATGATGACTACGCCCAGTGTTAATGAGCTGATTTTTGAAGGAGTGTATGCAAAAGGTTTCTATGTAGATGGAGGTTATCCCGCGCAAGACTTTAGCACATTGTCTAGAACATTAGAGATATTTGAGCAGTCATGCGCCCCACCTCATGGCTCAGTATTGCGTCATGACACCATCACGGGGCAAGCAATATTGAAACCGGATTTGATTCCAGCTTTCCAACGTGCCGATATCGAAGACATTCAAGACGGAATATTGGCGTTCAATAATGTCTATCGGAGACATGTCAGTATTGATACTTCGGCAAGCACTCTGAACATACTCGCTGATAAATATCGTCCAATACTGAGGCGAGCAATGCTCGCACCTACCCAGCAAGAAGCGCAATTATTTATCAAGTGGCAGCATGATGACAACTTGGCTTCGGGCGGCGTGATGCCGATACTGGGTAATGAGAGTGCGCGCGGTTTTATAAAATATATGACTATGCAGCAGTTTATGGACACGCCAATGGGTGAATTGTATTGGCCAGCTGGCGCATTAGTTTTACAAGATCCGAACCGCGCGAAGCACCTCGCTTTAGCGTCTATCAATAATCTTCCATTGTCTACGTTTGATAATGATTTAGCACTCGCTAGCGAACTAGCTTATGAATCGGTCTCCACAACTACGCCGACAGCACCCCAATTTTCGACTAAAATTCATCAACATATCTTCTCTAACGCTTCTGGTAAAACTTATCTTAAGTTTCTGATCGAACATCAAGAGAACATAATGCTTAGGTGGACACCGCTCTCAAAAGCTTTCGACCTTAAAGTCGATTTTATTACTTTTACGCATACGCCTATCGACGGGCTTCCAACATTCTTTCGCCTTGAAGGAGATGAATTCCAATCTGATTTTGCGATCAACGTAGGAATGGTTCAGTACGATAGTTCAGGATGGAAAGGTAAAGAGAGTGGCAGCGCTTTTTATATTAAAGATTTGAAGAAATTGGGAGTAAAAGAGGCTGGTACTCTATGTGTTGAGATCGCCTGCGAGATAAAAATAGTGGAAAACGGCGGTGCGACGCTTCAAAACGTTGAACACTTGTCAATACCTCTGAATTCTGTAGTCAAGCCCGCACATTGTTTCATAGAAAGTTTTAATGGAGTTGTGCTCGAGAAAGGGCAAGTTTTACTGAAATCGGAAGACGGTATCATAAGCCTGTCTGGGTGGATGATCGATCCTGAATTCAAAAAAATGGAAGGCAAATTTTTTATAAGGCTTACTGATCTCATTGGCCAGTCACATTTTATACAGATGAGCAACGTGCAACGTCAAGATGTCGCGAACCAGTTAAAGAAAGATACCATGCCCATTGTTCAAGCAGATCTAGGATTTTCTCTTAGAAATCACCAGTTACCTCATGGCAACTATACGGCAACTATAGTACGCAAGGGTATTGACTGCATCCAGATCGGAAAAGAATCGTGGCAGATCTTAGTGGAAGGGGCGCCACAATGAACAAGAAATTCGATAGGATAATAACTTTTGGCACATTTGACTTGTTTCATATCGGGCACTTAAATATTATTACAAGAGCAAAAAAACTATGCAATACTTTGATTGTGGGAATATCCACCGACAATCTCAATTTCGCCAAAAAAAATACATACCCAATCTACAATGAAAACGATAGATTGAGCATAGTTAGCGCTTTAAGAGATGTGGATTTTACATTCTTTGAAGAAAGCTTGGAACTTAAAAGCTCTTATATATTAGAGTACAAGGCTGATGTATTGATAATGGGTGACGACTGGGAAGGCAAATTTGACGAGCTATCTCAGTTTTGCGATGTGATATACCTGCCGAGAACACCCAACATATCTTCAACCGAGATAAAAATAACTGTAACAGAGAGGACCTGATGAATTACCCTGCGCACGATACAGCAGACAGTTATCTATCGATATTTCCGAGACTGAATTACATCGGAGGTATAATAGGGCATAGAATGGATATATATGCCGACGGCGTGGGGGCACTTAAAGTTCGTTTATGTTTGAACTCGGTAGGAATACTGGCGTTGGAGCAGGTTGTTATTTACGGTCGGAATGAGTTGGATGGACCGATTATTGAACTCAGCCAGTTAGCCGGTTTAGCTCTGGAGCAAAGCTCAGTACATAAAGTTCCGGCAAAAGAGATCAGCGGCGCCCCACCAAGTCATGGCCCTTTTAACGCTATAAATGGTTCAATAACCGGATATAACCGAACAGAGACTAATAATGAAGAGTTTCCGTCGTGGACAATAATATTTCCTAATATTGTGTACATTGAAACTATTCATGTTAGCTACTGCTGCCTTCCCGGCTATGTCCAGCATTCCGCCAAACTACTCATCGAATACCAGGTTAGTGGTAACTGGTCTTTAATTTACGACAGATCTGCCACCCACGTTTTAGCAGAAAAATTCAAAAAAGTCCTAGACAAATTACTATTGATCGAAAGATTACTACCAAAGTCTTTTGAGCAAATTCGCATATTAAACATCTGTCGAACCAACCTTCGATTTATAGAAGTTTTTGATACTCAAAATATACCCCAGCATACTTCAGAAAGTCTGTTAGATCTAGCTGAAGTCTTTTTCCCAGCGATACTATCACCGGCAGGCCAGAGTTATTGCTTCAGAGACATCCCTCAAGTTTGCAGTATTGCTGTAACCGGCGCGCCAGATCTTGCTCGAATACCTGTGCTATCGGTAGATTATATCGATGACTCAGGAATACTTCAGAAAATCACCTGTAATAGCTTCGAGATTAGATTTTCAGATAGTGTCTATGTGCTTAAACTTAGTATTGCATTCCCAGACAGTGAGGACTCTCACTCGGCCAGTTGTTTCTCGCTAAGCGTCCTCAACCCCGTGTCGCTAGATAGCAATGCGGATGGGCACTGGGTTACTATCTATGATCATGCGTTCATAGTGGATTTATGCGGCGATCTGGCATGGGCTGCTTATCTACTCGGCAATGACAGCTCCCGGTGCATCGGATTAATTGCCAAGTCTAAACTTATGACCCGACGAACACTCGAATCGTTGAACGAAGCATACTACTGGTGCCGGCTCAACCTTCACGGCAAAACAACTGAATACAAAAATAACGTGGTAGCTATTGTCAATTCTGCTACGAGATACGAGAAACCATCGTCGCGACTAAGCTTTGGGCGACATTCTTTCACGACCGAGCTTGGGAATCGTGATCTTTCAGAGTATCTATCTTCGCTCGAAGCCACAATGGCTGCGCTGCAACAGTTTGGTTTTGGCTCAGTAGTACTCTACGGAACGCTGCTGGGCGCGGTGAGGGATCACAACTTCATAAGCCATGACGATGATGTTGACATTGGTTATTTTAGTGCGGAATATTCCATCCAAGCGCTTTTCAGCGAGCGTACCCGTATAATCGAGCGTTTTATCGAACTGGGGTTTGATGTAGCGCCGCTGGACGGACACCCATACCTTACTTTCTCTGTAGCGCTTCGCGACTCGTCCATACCATATTGGGTAGAAATTTTTCCGATATGGCCCAATGAGTCTGACGAGCAAAGCTACAATATGTACATGGAACTAATGGATATCAGGTCCGTACCGGTATCCATGATCGGGCACGCTGCCGACACCTCTGAAGTTTCAATCAAAGGTATAAAGCTTTCAGCACCCAAAGATCCAGAAGCTTTTCTCGAGCTCAGATACGGTTCAAACTGGCAGATTCCTGATCCATTTTTTGAAATCTGAAATTATGTCCTCTAGATTTGACATTTTTTTATATCTGCTAACATCGGACAAACAAGGAACGTGTTATGGAAGAACCAATCAGGCTTATCATCTGGGATCTGGATGATACATTTTGGGCTGGAACTGTTTCAGAAGGCGGGATTACAGGGTATAGTGAATTTAATCACAACCTGATCATAGAGCTAGCACGCCGCGGAATAATTAGTTCGATATGCTCAAAAAATGATGCGACTATCATTCTGCCGATCTTAGCCGATAAGGGGATTTTAGACTATATTGTTTTTCCGTCTATTGACTGGTCATCAAAAGCGTGCAGAGTACAAGGGATTATAAGCAGCACAAAACTACGCCCTGCCTCAGTCTTATTTATAGATGATAATCCCAGTAATTTAGCCGAAGTTAAAAGTCTTATCCCATTCATAAACGTAATTAACGAAGCTTTCATTCCAAATATTTTAGATCACCCACTATTTAGAGGCAAAGATGATGTCAATCTAACGCGGCTAAGTCACTATAAAACGTTAGAGCGCCGTGTAGCGGATTTTACCCATCACCCAGAGAACAATATTGATTTCCTACGCGCCAGCGATATACGTGTAAGTATCGTACATGACGTGGAAAATCATTTAAGCCGAGCAGTTGAGCTCATCAATCGCACCAACCAATTAAATTTCACAAAGTTGAGACTATCTGAAGACGCCAAACAAGCAGAAGCTGAGCTTTTAAAAATGCTCACGGAGATACCCTATGCTCGGACGGCTGGGCTAATACAGGTCGCTGATAAATATGGAGATTATGGGTTTTCCGGATTCTACCTCTGCGAGCAATTCCATACTAGCTATAAACTTATCCATTTCTGCTTTTCGTGCCGCACACTAGGTATGGGCGTTGAGAAATGGATCTACGATCGTCTTGGGAAGCCAGAGCTATCGGTAAGCGGTGAGGTCGTACTCGACGTACTGGATTCTGCAGTTGTAGATTGGATATCTTTAGTCCCTAGTTCAGGAGAATCTAAAGCCGCGGCAACCGCTAGAGCTGTACCGAAAATATTCTTAAGAGGTGGATGCGACCTTGATGCTGTAGCGCACTATCTACGATATCATTGCAACACCCTTATATCTGAAACTAATTTCATTAGAGACGGGCAGTTCATCAGGAAGGACAGCTTGGTAAATGCTAGAACAAGCTTAAGTAAATTCTCCATGGGCGAAATCACAGAAATCAATAATCTTGGACTGGCGACAGATGATTTCCAATGCCGCTTTATAGAAGACTCTACTGCTGGTGATGTGGTAATACTCAGTTTCTGGGCAGAGCTAATGCTCCACAGCTACAAACATAAGTTGTATGGTACGCACATTTTGATGCAACTGCGCTCTAGGAGTCTTGACTATGTCAATTCCCGCGCTGAAGATATAGAGAAAATTTCCGGGGAACTTGGGCTCTCTAGCAATCAAAAGTACGATTTTCAAAACCGCTGCAAAATAATGCGTGATCAGTACACCAGTTCTTTTTACGATCGTCCTGTCCTGATTGAATACCTAGCGTACCTGCTTGATCGAATACCGGCAGGTGTTCATGTAATAATCTTATTACCTAGCGACAGAATACGTGACTCTAAAGGCTTCGTGATAAACTCTCAATCTCACACCTTCGCGAGAACTGACATAAAAAATATTACCCGCGAACGCCCATTGGTATCTACCATTGACGTCATGGAAAGCATTTATGAAGATTCAAACTACGTTGACGTCACCCACTTTACACGAATGGTTTACCATCGGATCTACCTCCAAATCCTAGAGTGCATTAGCGCACATTCCGACTATCAAAAAAGTGGTGCCTGACAGCATACTAGATTCTCTGCCTAAATAAGCGACTCAGTGCTTTATACTGTCCAACTCTAATGAAGGCCAAAAAATGATGCGTAACCATATTTTTCGAACTGAAAAATTAAAAATTCCGCCGTAAGCGCTTGCGCGTTTGTCAATGATCTCATGGTGGCTCATCGCCTGCGCCTTGAGATTAAATTTGAGTGTAGATTTACGAAAAAGTGTTGTGATTTACCGCAACTTGCTTGAGGATTTCTCATGCCAGCTTTCTCGCGTCAATGCGAGTGGATGAATAGGATCATTCATTACAGGCGGACTTCACATGGAAAAATCTTTACGCGACGCTATCTCGGACAATCAGGTCTACCTGGGCGTGCCACTGAGTGACCTGCAGGCGTTTGAAAAATATCGTACCCCTGACGCCGTCCCTTGCGCAGGCTTCTACACTGACTTTTCCGGCGTTCGCACACGCCTTTCCTATTTCGGTATCGAGAGCCATCCGGTAGAACATGCGCTGGGGGCTATACCGTTTCCAGACGATGCCCTGCATGCCGAGGCTATCGAGTACCTAGCAGTTATCTACGCTTTGGAACGAGCGACGGATTCGTTCACTATCGTGGAACTGGGAGCTGGCTACGGGCCCTGGCTTGTTTTTGGTGCAAAGGCTGCCTCACGGGATGGCATCAGGAAGATTTGTCTTTTGGCTGTGGAGGCTGACCTGCAGCGTCACACGCTGCTGCATACGAACCTTGCGGACAATGGCCTTCCCCTTCCTGGTGAGGCTTCTGCGGGAGCGGCAGGCGATCAAGATAGCTACGTAGACGTGCGGTGCATTCACGGCGCCATCTCCGACACCGTAGGAAAGGTTTCTTTTGGATCTCAGAGCGTCCTCGACTGGGGGGCGTCGCCTATAGAGGATGGGAGTAGCAAAGATTACCGGGGGATAACAGTCGATGCCCAGGAGATTGATACCTACACTATTGATTCCGTACTGATCGACCTGGAGTCAGTCGATTTCATGCATATGGATATCCAAGGATTCGAACTGAGGTCCATACGTGCTTCCTTGGATGCACTGCAGCGCAAGGTCAAAGTGCTGCTAGTGGCGACTCACAGCAGGGCTCTTGAAGGCGGCATCATCGATCTGCTGCACGATAATGGTTGGAAGCTTCTCTATGAAAAACCATGCAAATTTCGGCCAGGTAGCGCTGTTGATTTAAGCGCCCTTACTTATTTGGACGGAACCCAAGTCTGGGTTAACACAGATTTTGGCAAGTCCGCCAACCCGCCGCCTCGGTCAACCGAGCTAGAAGACCTACGGGCGCAACACCAAGCCAGTCTCGAAGCGGTTTACCAGTCGACCAGCTGGCGTTTGACTGCACCCTTGAGATGGGTTAAAGAGCATCTGATTAAGCCATAGAAGCTAACGAATTAACTTTAGCGCGTAATTCCGATGGTCAAGGACCTAATAAATATCAAGGAAAGAGCATGAAAGATACTGCGTCAGAGGTAAGCATTGGATTGAGCGAACGCGATATCTCGCTAGACGGAATTACGGTGATTGCTATCATCATAGTCATAGCGATCCACATCAGCGCTAAAGGTTCTCGACCATGCAAGAGCATTGGTGGGCAGTCAATTTCTACGAAAGTGTCTCAAGGGTCGGCGTGCTTCTTTTCGTGATTGTGACAGGCGCCCTCCTACTCCCACGCACATCAACAGCCAGCTAGATGCTGCAACTTCCCCGACGAGTTGGCGTGCCACTCGTGGCGTGGTCGGTACTCAACCTATGCTGGTTTGAATACACCGGAACCCACTTTGATAACTGGCCAGCCGCTATTCTACAAGCCCCAGTTGTTCCACATCTTTGGTACCTGTATACGCTATTGGGTATTTACTTGTTTCTTCCAGTCCTCGCGGGGTTCTTTCAGATTCAGAACACAGGTGCACAGTTGTTAACGGTGCTTTGCTGGTTTCTAGGCAGCAGCGTAGCGCCACTAATGTATGTATTTACGGGCCGCGTGCATGTTGGCTTGGATTGGAGTTTCCTGCCTCTTTACGGCGGCTATGTGGTGGTAGGCGCGCTGCTCTTTCATAAATTGCCTTCGACTTGGCTTCGATTAGCTCCAGCCGCCGCGCTCTGGGGCATCAGCAGCGCAGCGATAGCCTACCTCACGTGGTCTCATTCTCTGGCTGTCGGCCGCGCCGATGAAACGTTCTATGCGTATTCAAGTCCTTTCGTTATCACGGCAGCTATAGGTGCATTCTGCTTCATCCGCGTGTTTTTCGTGCGTTTGATGCAGATGTCACCAAGTTTAAGTCGGCTTACCATCGCGTTGTCTAAGAGTAGCTTCGGCATCTATCTGATACACGTACTGGTTATATTCTGGTTCGATCTTAATGGTCTGAATTATAACTTCATCAATGCATGGCTTGCTATTCCAGTTACCGTCGTTGCCGTACTCGCCGGGAGCACTATGCTAACCATGCTGCTGGCGCGCATACCCTACCTACGAGGGATCGTGCCTGGTTAACTCGCCGCAAGATCATGATGTGGGCGCGAACGCCCACATTTTCATCACAAAGTAATTCAGCACTGGCACCACAAATATCACCAGTACCAGTCCGATTCCATAGTGCAAACCTAAATGCTCTGCAAGCGTGGTGATAGCAAGCGTAAGTCCCAATGATACTAAGGACACCAACAGGAATTTTCGATATCCCTTCAGGGTAATAGCTGTCCGGAATGTGAACAGACTATTCAGGCAATAAGACATTAGATTTGCGAAGAAGAAAGCGACGCCGTTGGCCACATACGCGGGCGGAACGACCGTCTCCATGAGGGCAATGACAATGCCTGCATGCACCGCTGTATTAGCCACGCCCACGAGACCGAAGCGGATAAACTCATGGTACTTTGTAGGTATGATAGTTAGCACTTATTTGATCACGTCACGCACAATGTACACAGGACGCTTCTTCGACTCCGCGAAAATTCGCCCTACATACTCACCTAATACACCGATACCGATCAACTGCACGCCGCTGGCAAACAGCACGGTGATCATGATCGAAGCATACCCAGGTGTATCCGCACCGAAGAACAAGGTCTTTACCAACAGGTACGCGGCGTAGATGAAAGAAAGCGCTGAGATGACGCAGCCCAAGTATGTCCATATACGCAAAGGAGCGGAACTGAAGCTGGTGATCCCTTCGAGGGCAAAGTTCCACAGCTTCCAGGTATTGAAGCTAGTCGTACCGTGCTCACGTGGCGCAACCTTGTACTCCACGGTGGTTGTTCGAAAGCCTACCCATGCGAACAAGCCCTTCATGAAGCGACGCGTCTCAGGCAGTGTTTTGAGCGCCTCTACGACCTTGCGATCCATCAGCCGAAAGTCGCCGACATCTGCTGGGATATCTATATCCGAGATGCGATTGTGCAATTTATAGAAGTAGTTGGCAGTGAGCTTCTGAATGGGTCGGTCGGTCTCACGACTTACGCGTTTGGCCAACACCACTTCTGCGCCCTCCTCCCACTTCTGTAGCAGCTCAACAACGAGCTCAGGCGGGTGCTGCAGATCGGAATCTATGGGAATGATCGCGTCACCCGTGGCGAAGTCCAGACCCGCAGAAATGGCGGCTTCCTTGCCGAAATTTCGCGATAGGTCAACCACGGTTAGGTAGTCGTTCGCAGCCTTGGCCTTGACCAACTCTAGATAGGTCTGGTCACGACTGCCGTCGTTGATTGCCACAACCTCCAGCTCATAACGATCGGCCAATGGAGCGAACACCTCATTGATGCGCTCGAAAAATGCATGGACCCCTTTCTCTTCATTGTAGAAAGGGGATACCAGCGAAATTTTGCGTTTGGGTTGAGTGGTCATTCTGATTCACGCCCCGGTTGGTTTAGACGGCAGATATGGGCAAAGTCGACATCGGTGCACACTGGTTGCTTGTCAGCAGGAAACAATGCGTTGACCTGCTCAACCTGAGGAAAATCTCCTTTGACGAACACGTACAATGACTTTGCCAGAGGCGACTTTGCAATTTCGGATTGTGTGCTTTCGATATCGCAGACCGAGTTTGCGCGAGCCACATATCCTGTGTTGATCTTGAGGCCATGAACCGCAGCGTAGCGCATTGTTGGCATCAGCGTATTCAAGACCAAGTCGGCACGGCCACAGCGGAATTTCGGAAAAAAGTATAAATACTCAGTGCTCTTGTCGAGCTGTTGGTCCCACGCACTTTGGTTCACTACGGCGGCGGCTGGTCGTTTTGCGGTGTCGACCAGCCGATGGCGCAGGTTCGACAGGTCATAGACCTGGAAGGCGATCAAGGCCACCATGCATGCTGCAAACGTCCAAGTACCTAGTTTCTTGTACAGCATAGCTATGGCAAAAATAACGACGCAATAGCCGACCGGCCAGAAGAAACGTCCTGATGCCCGGAATTGCGAAGTGATGCCGTCCATGAAGGACGGGTAGTTGATCGTCATTACCTGATGAGTACCGTAGTAGATGCTGTTCGATAACGCATAGGCGGTGAATAGCACCATCAACCACGTCAGACCCGCATGATGGCTGAACAAACGGGTTCCGGACTGCGCATTGAAAGCAAGCGCGGCAATGAAAGTTATCAGCACCCCTAGACCCAGGTAATTGAAGCCTTCGTATTGGCCAGGCATCTCCGGGGATGGAAAGGCGACGAATTTGCCTCCGCTGAAGGGTGAGAGGAGGTTCATTGAGTAGATGCCGAAGCCGGATTCAGAGGCAACTGCAACGCGCTCCATTGGAAATATAGTGATGAACAGGCTGGCACCGATGATGAAGAATGGGATCATCGCTCGCGCAATTTCCGTGAGTTTTAGCCTGCTAGGCGCATATAAGCAGGACACGACATAGACCGCGCTGGCCATCACGCATAGGTAGATGTTGACGTAGAAGGCTGAAACCAGCAGCAGCGACCAACCCAGTCGCTGTGGATCGTTGCATCTGCGCGATCGTATATACAGCGCCAGCGACGAAAGCAGTATCCAATGTGACATCAGCGAGATATGGCCCAAGCGAGTCGTCAAGGCTGGAAAGGTCAGCAGGCAGACAGTAACCGCCAGCAACGCCATCCACGATTTCACCTGCAGTTCGCGCAAGATCCACCACCCGCAGATCGCTTGGCCTACGAATGATAGTGCCACCCATGCACCAAATGGGTTGAACGGGGCGAAGCTGGATGGTACGAACAATTTCAGCAGCAACGCATACAAAGGGATCGCGTCGACAAACGTCGCGCGGGTCCCCTGCGGATAGTTGATACTGTCGAACGCCAACAGCGGATAGCTGAAGGGAGCTTGAAAGAAGGCATTGAAGCCGGCGAAATACTGTGTGACGTCATCAACCTCCGTCAACCAGTACGAAGACGTACCTGCCACGAAGCCTGGCGGAAAATAGCGCCAAACGAACAGCACGCCAATGGCCAAAGCCACTGCGAAACCGGCTCTCCCTGTAGAGTCAAGCTTGAAACCTATCATCAAAACGCCCCGAAAATTGCTGTGTGTTTTGGCTGGCGCGTTAGAACGCGCACTTATCAATCTCGCCAATGAGCTGTTGAGCACTACCTTTCCATGTTAGCCATGGCATCGAATCTGACCGAGGATGCAGACCCTGCTCATGTAATTCCAACCACCGCGTCAAACTGTCAGCGATGTCCTGAGCGCTGGCGCCGGCAAAGTAGTAAGCATGCTCACCCGCGACTTCGCGGAAAACCGGCAGGTCTCTGGCAACGATCGGCAGCGCGTATTGCGCAGCTTCGATAAGGGGCAAGCCGAAACCTTCTCCGTATGAGGCGGCGACTAGGCAATCGGAGTGGTTGTAGAGATGCTCGAGATATTCATCGCTAGCTCCTTCAAGCCACAGCAGGCGCTTTCCAAGCTGCTCATGGCCTATAAGTCGAGCAGCTAGTTCATCGACCAGCCAGCCGTGCTTACCCACGATGATCAGGTTGGCTTCTACGTCTGCGGCCCAAAGCAACTCGAAGGCGTCAAGCGCTTGCGCATGGCCTTTTCGGGGCTCTAGCGTACCAACCATCAGAAAATTTGGATGTGGGTCAAGCGATTCTATCCGTAACGCGGGATTCTCGGGAAAACCCGTAGACGGCATCGACTGATCGATGTCTGCCCCCAAATGGAACGCTCCGATACGGAAAGGCCGGTCGCGCTTCGACATGTTAGCCGCCAGCCAGCTCTTGAGTTCTTCCGCAACAGCATGAGAAATACACAGGGCACCATCGTACAGTGCAACCGTGTTTATCCACTTGATGTAGTGCTCTTGGAGGCTGTCCACGAAACAATGGGGCAGTTGCAGGATGAGCAGGTCATACACAACGAAGAAGATATTGACGCCGTGCGCGCGCATCGTATCTAGGTACGCTTGCTTGTGGGGCAACACGTCCATCAATAGATCCAAGCACAGGTATACGTCTCCGGCCTTGTAGCTTATCGCTTCGTCATGTTCTGCCTCGCTGACGTCCTTGCCTAGAAATAGTGTCGTAAACTGAGCTGCATAGCGATAGAACGGCTCTCCAGACTTGGTATAGACAGGTTTGACAATGTAGCCATCAGGCGCGTTCTTCAACCACTCAAGCAGAATGCTGCGCACCACGCGCTGAATACCGCTCTTGCCGTCGTGCTTGCACAACTCGGAGATGTCCACGAACAGTGTGGGCTTATCAGCCAAGCCTTGTACCGAATAGTCAATGGCCTTTGCCAACAGCGGTATATCGAGTACTCCCGGCGCGAGTGCCCCCGAGGCTGCCAGCGTCTCGACTAGCAGCTGAACCCGATCTTTGCTTTGAAGCTCGGAAACTGGTAACGAACTGGCTTTCGCAACTGCGGATTCGAATGCGCTGATAGCCGCCTTACCAGTGCGATCCCACGAAAACTCGCGTGCCTGGCGAATACCATGTTCGACAAGCTCAGTACGGAACTCGTCGTCATTGAGAGCCCGGCTTATCTTGTGGGCGATTGCCTCAACGTCGGCGGGATCGAACATCGCTTCATCCCAACCGATAACTTCGGGAACGCTAGACGTGTTGGACCCGATTACCGCCGCACCGCACTTCATGGCTTCAAGTGGCGGAAGCCCAAAACCTTCATGGCGAGAAGGGAATACGTAGAGGCGACATAGCCCATACAAAGCGACCAGATCGTAATCAGTGATATAACCGGTGAATATCAGATCCGACGGACTCAGGCCCTGGGCTTTGGCCAAGGCCGTATAGGTATCCACGTGGAATTGCGGCATCTTGCCGGCGAAGACCAGTTGGGTAGTGCCTACATCAGCCTTGATACTGGCAAACGCCTTGATCAACGACGCTAGATTCTTCCGCTCATCCGCCCCACCTGAGTACAGGACGAAACGTTCGCGAAGCCCAAACTTGTTCTCAAGTGCCAAGCGCTCTTCCTGGCTTAGCGGCATGGGCCCAAAAACATCGTCGGCGGCAGTGGAAACGTTTACGACCTTGTCACTGTCCAGAGCCAGCAAGCCCAGCGCTTCATCGCGGGCAAAATTGGAGATGGAAAGTAGAAGATCGTAGTCCCTGAACGCGTCAACCTTTTTCAGGTAGTGGGCTTTGTATAGCGGATTCGGATCCAGGTATTGCCCTGGATTGACGAGCGGAATCAGGTCGTAGAGAGTAGCGCAGTTCACTACCTGGCCAACCGACACCGGGGCGCCAATCACCGCATCGTCAATATATCCTTCTACCGAACTGGTTATATGTACGACGTCTGGCTGCAATTCATCGATGCAGGCCTGACGAATCAGCTGCGCAGCGTCGCGACGGGCCTGATTACTAGGATCGCTGTCGCTTACCGGACCTTGTGCATACCAGACGCGGATGTGGCTTTGGGCGAGCAGGCCGATGAAGGCTGTGCGGATACTATCGACACTTTCACTCAGCATACCGTTGAGCACTAGATAGACTTCGTGCTCGCCGCGATTACGGGCGATGCCCTGGGCCAGCGACAAGCTGTAGCGACCAATGCCTCGGAAACGGCTTTCGGTCTGAGCACCTTGCATGTCAATTACGATACGCATCAATTCTGGTCCTTCGTTATAGCAGCTCGCAGTGCGCTTTCTATCGCACGGCCTCTGGCCGTGAGGGGTGCGCGATCAATTACGCCGTGAAGCGGATCGTGTCTATTTTCTGTGGCAACGTGTTGTTGACTGGCTTGATGCAGGCTACGCAACTTTGCATGCAGCCAAGGGCTACGTCTGGCCAAAGCCATGCACCGACGTTCGATTGACGGACGGCGGGCCAACCATAGCTTGGCGTGAGGCAGGGCCCGGGTTAGCTGGCTCCGCATCGTCGAACGGGAGCTCGTAAGGGGCCAACGAACGATGCGGATGACCAGCCGCAGGGGCGCTGTCGCACGCCACGAGGTGCTGTTCTTGAGCGCCTCGGCTTCGGCACCATGGGCTGTAGCTCGCAGATACCAGCTGTGCGCATTGGCCAATGACTGATCGAGCTCGCGCTGCACCGTGGCAAGTTGGCTTTGTAATCCATGTACATGGGTTTGCAGATCGTGATTCTGCGTGTACAGAGGTTTGAGACGATCCAACAGGTCAGCCTGGGATTGAGCGCTATCAATATTCTGACGCTCTGACTGGATATTCAGTGCTTCGAGCAGTTGCTCATGAGTGAGTGTCTGGGCAAGCCTGGTCTCGAACTGATGAAGCAAATGCTGTATATGAGTTTCAAACTGGTGCTGAAGATTACTCTCTATCTCATTTCGACTTTGAGCTATGCGCTTGTCTACACCAGAGTCGTACCGTTGCGCCAGCTCTGGCAACGACAAGCCATAATCGCCGTCGAACAGCTGGTCGAACTGTTGCAACACTTCAACAGCTGCGGTTTTCTGACCGACGATGGAAAAGTCTGGGCTCACCCCGCCAAGTACTGACATGAGGTCGATAGCTCTTTCAGCGCTGTGCAACTCAGGCGGCTCCTGCAGGCGCAAGATCTTGCAACGGTGGAAGCCAGAATGCTCGACCAGGAACGACATCAGCAGCTGAGGTATGGGTCGCTCATGAGTAGGGTCCAGGTAGAACCCCGTAGTACCAACCGAGATGTTTTCCGCATTCGGAGTTTCGAGTATAAGCAAACCGCCAGGACGCAGCTTACGCAGGGCCTCGTCGACAAGAGTCTGTAAATCATCGAATGGTATATGTTCGGCGATGTGAAAGCCGGTGACAGCTGAGAGGCTTGCATCGGGCCGGGCACGCAGCGCGCTCAGTGCATCACCATGCTCGGCAGGCAGTGACAGCTGTCGGCAAGCTTGCAGCATTCCTTCGTCCAGATCGACTCCAACAGCTGTGTAGCCTTCATTGGTCAATAACTCGAGCCATTCACCGCGCCCGCAGCCTAAGTCGAGAATAGGTGCCTGGGCTGAATCCTTTAGAAAGACCTGAAGAAACGGCAAGTAGACCCGCAGACGCTCCGCAATCAGTTCACGCGAGCCGCGATGCTTGTCTTCGAAGGCCCGATAAAATCCACCAGACATCAGCGGTACTCCACTCTAGGCGGCAGCCAAGCTGAGCCTACAAAAGGTTTTCTGGAAATGTTCGTGACGTTGAAGACGAGTGCAAGATCGCGCCACTCGAAATTCTCGGCGATATGCGTGTCAGATGTGTGGAGCGCTACGGCTACGGAGTACGACCCTACACCCAGGTTGGCGGCAAACTGGAACGTATAGCTCACCAGCCCGCCCGCTTCGGGAGCTACTAGTTTGCAATCAAGGTGATGGGTATTGGTGCCAAATATGTCCTGGCCCAGTCGATCCTTAATTACGTAGCCGACCACCAGTTCGTCGAGAGACTCGTGAACATCGACGTCGATGGTTAGTTTCACTTCATCCCCGACGTCTATGTACTGGACGGGCTCACCGGTGGAACTGTGCAGGCTGACGCTGCGCACGGTAGCCTTGCCACTACCCGAACGCGTCTGTACCCCACCATCGGCAAGCGTGTGCACTTCGACCGTCGAGTTTTCCTTCTGGGCGATGATGGCGTTGTAGTAGTCCATCACCTCCTCCGGCGAGCCGTCCTTGATGACGGTGCCGCCCTCCAGAAGGATTGCGCGGTTGCACAGCGCCTGGATGGCGCCGCGATCGTGCGAGACGATCAGCAAAGTCGTGCCGGCTTTCTGGAATTCCTTGATGCGGCCGAAGCTCTTGTGCTGGAAGTAGCTGTCGCCTACCGACAGCGCTTCGTCGATGATCAGGATCTCGGGGCGGAAGGCAGTGGCGACGGAGAAAGCCACGCGCATCTGCATGCCGCTGGAATACATGCGCACGGCCTGGTCGAAGTATTCGCCAATCTCGGCGAAGGCCTCGATGTCGCCGATTACGCCGTCGATCTGGGCAGTGTTGAAACCCATCAGGCCGGCAGCGTGGTAGACGTTCTGGCGACCGGTCAGTTCGGCGTTGAAGCCCATGCCCAGTTCCAGAATCGCCGCGATGCGCCCGTTGACCTGCACCGTGCCTTCGGTGGGCTGCAGGGTACCGGTGATCATCTTCAGCAGCGTGGACTTACCCGCGCCGTTCTGGCCGACGATACCGATCGCCTCACCCGCTTCGATGTTGAAGCTGATGTGCTTGAGCACCCAGTGTTCCTGGCTGGCCTTGACCGGCAAGTAGAACCAGCGCGCCATGCGCTGCCATTCCGAGCGGTAGGCGCGGTAGGCTTTGCCAACGTTGGTGACTGCAAGAAGGGTCATAGCGAGTCCACCATTTCTGCAGATGCCCGGCGGAACAGGAACAGCCCCAGCAGCATCAAGCCGACAGCAATCAGGAACGTCACGCCGATCTGTTCAAGGTCAGGCGAGACCTTGTAGACCAGCACGTTGTGGTAGGCGGTGACGATGGGGTACATCGGATTGATGTCCAGCGTGCCTTTGAGGTAGTCAGGCACGATGTTGACCGAATAGACGATGGGGGTGAACCAGAACCACACCTGCAGGATGATCGGCACCACTTGGCCGATGTCGCGCAGGAACACGTTCAGCACACCCAGCACCAGGCCGATACCGACCGCCAGAGCGACCACGGCCAGGGTCAGGGGGATGAGCCAGAGCATTTGAATGTTCGGCGAGTGCCCCAGCACCGTGAAGATGATCAGCACGGCCACGAACAGCAGCAGGTTGTTCAGCAGGCATGAGCCCACCACGATCACCGGCAACGCAATGCGCGGAAAGCGCATCTTCTTCATCAGGTTGCCCTGCTCGATGAACACCGTCAGGCAGCGCCCGACGATTTCCGCGAACAGGTTCCAGGCCAGGATGCCGGCAATCAGGTACAGCGCGTAGGCGTACTTGTTGTCGATGCCCGGCAAGCGGGCGCCGAGCACGTTGGACAGGATGAGCGCGTAGATGGCGACCTGGGCCAGCGGATGAATGATCATCCAGAGGCCACCCAGTTTGCTGCGCGCAAAGCGCGCAACGAACTCGTTCTTGATGGAAGTTACAATGAAGCCTCTGTAGTCCCAGATGCCTCTCAACATGCCAAACATAATTATCCTTTGATCAAACGCTCAATCTCAGCAACACGCTGAGCCACCAATTCTTCGCTGCCGCGGCTTTCCACGTTCAGGCGCAGCAGTGGCTCGGTGTTCGAGCCCCGCAGGCTGAAGCGCCAGTCGGCGAACTCGACGCTGATGCCGTCGGTGCGGTCGACGCTGGGGTTCTGCGCGCTGTAGAACGCGAGGATCTTCTCGATCGAGCCTTTGACGTCGGCGACTTCGTAGTTGATCTCGCCGCTGCACGGGAACGCCTGGATGCGCTCGTCCACCAGTTGGGCCAGGGTCTTGCCGGTGACGCTCATCAGCTCGGCGACCAGCAGCCACGGGATATTGCCGCTGTCGCAGTAGGCGAAGTCGCGGAAATAGTGGTGGGCGCTCATCTCGCCGCCGTAGACGGCGTCTTCGGCGCGCATGCGCTCCTTGATGAAGGCATGGCCGGTCTTGCTCTGGATGGCGACGCCACCGGCGGCTTCGACCTGTTCGATGGTGTTCCAGGTCAGGCGCGGGTCATGGATGATCTTGCTGCCGGGGTGCTTCTTCAGCAGCATTTCAGCCAGCAGGCCGACCAGGTAGTAGCCCTCGATGAAACGGCCCTTGTCGTCGAAGAAGAAGCAGCGGTCGAAGTCGCCGTCCCAGGCGATACCCATGTCGGCGCCGTTTTCCAGCAAGGCCTTGCGGGTCAGCTCGCGGTTTTCCGGGAGCAGCGGGTTGGGCACGCCGTTGGGGAAGTTGCCGTCTGGTTCGCCGTTGATGACGATCAGTTCCAGCGGCAGCTTGGCCTTGAGCAGTTCGATGGTCGGGCCGACGGCGCCGTTGCCGGGGTCGGCCAGCACCTTGAGGGGCTTGAGCGACTTGACGTCGATGTAGGTCAGCAGGTGCTCGATGTAGGCGCTCTTGTCGAACACTTCGCGCACGTGGCCAGCGGTGGCGGCCTTGTCGTCGAAGTTGCCGGCTTCAACGCGGGCACGAATGGCGTCAAGGCCGGTGTCGCCGCTGATCGGCTTGGAGTGCTCGCGCACTAGCTTCATGCCGTTGTAACCCTTGGGGTTATGGCTGGCGGTGATCATGATGCCGCCATCGGCCTTGAGGTGGCTGGTGGCGAAGTAGACTTCTTCGGTGCCGCACAGGCCCAGGTCGAGCACGTCGGCGCCGGCTTCGGTCAGGCCCTTGATGAGAGCCGCGGCCAGGCCTGGGCTTTCCAGGCGCATGTCGCGCCCGACGACATAGGCCTTGCCGTGCAGTTCGGACACCAGCGCGCGACCGATCCGGTAGGCGATGTCGTCATTGAGGTCGGCAGGGACTTGGCCACGAATGTCGTAGGCCTTGAAGCAACGGGTCTGGAGAGGGGGATACATGGCAATCGCTCGCTCTATGTGGCCGACGCGCGATGAGCGCGGACGTCGGTAGATTGGACGGTCGCTGACGAACGACCAGCGCAGTTCGGCCCCTGCGCATGCATTGGAGGCACGCGCAGAGGCCGAAGCGGGGTTTATCGGTCAGGCCTTGTCAACGCGGCCGTAGACGTCTTCGAAACGGACGATGTCGTCCTCACCGAGGTAGTCGCCGCTTTGCACTTCGATCAGCACCAGGTCGATCACGCCCGGGTTCTTCAGGCGATGCTGGTGGCCGGCACGAATGAAGGTCGACTCGTTGGTGTTGAGCATCAGCTCGCGGTCATCGTTGACCACCACGGCCATGCCGCTGACGACGATCCAGTGTTCGCTGCGGTGATGGTGCATCTGCAGCGACAGCGACGCCTGGGGCTTGACCACGATGCGCTTGATCTTGAAGCGCTCACCCTCTTCCAGGGTGGTGTAGGTGCCCCACGGACGGTGCACGGTGCGGTGCAGCTTGTGCAGGTGGTGGCCGCTGGCCTTGAGCTGGCCGACGATGTGCTTGACGTCCTGGCCGTGATCCTTGTGGCTGATCATCAGCGCGTCCGGGGTGTCGATGACCAGCAGGTCTTCGACGCCGACCAGTGCGGTCAGGCGGTCTTCGCTGTGGACGAAGTTGTTGCGGGCATTGTGCGAAAGCACTTCGCCTTCGAAACGGTTGCCGTTTTCGTCGGCGCCGGTCAGTTCACTGACGGCGTTCCACGAACCGATGTCGCTCCAGCCGATGTCGCACGGCACGGTGGCGACTTTGTCCGAGCGCTCCATCAGGGCGTAGTCGACCGAAATATCCGGGACCTGCGCGAACGCGTCAGCGTCCAGTGCCAGGCAGCGGTAGTTCGGTGCTTCGGTCAGGCGCGAGGCTTCCTTCACGGCAACAGCGGCGGCAAGAACGTCCGGCGCGTGCTTCTTCAGTTCTTCGAGGACGCTGCGGACCTGGAAGCAGAACATGCCCGAGTTCCAGAAGTAGTTGCCGGCAGCGACGTAACCCTTGGCGGTTTCCAGGTCTGGCTTCTCGACGAAGCGGGCGACTTTCAGGGTGCCTTCCAGGCCGGTGCCGACGCCGGCTTCGATGTAGCCAAAGCCGGTTTCAGGGTACTGCGGCTGAATACCGAACGTGACCAGCCAGCCTTCGGCCGACAGCTTGACAGCCTTGGCGACGGCGGCGGAGAACGCGGCTTCGTTCTGGATCAGGTGGTCGGCCGCCAGCACCAGCATGTGCGCGTCGGGACCGTGGGAATCGTTCAGTTGCAGCGCGGCCATGGCGACGGCGGCGGCGGTGTTGCGGCCGAACGGCTCGAGGATGAAGCCCTGGGCGTGGCCGGTCTTGTTGACGGTGCGGTATTCGTCTTCGGTCTTGAACAGCAGTTCGCGGTTGGTGACGGTCAGCACTTCGGACACGCCTTCGAGCTTGGAGGCGCGCAGGAAGGTCTTCTGGATCAGGTTCTGGCCGTCAGGCAGTGCCATGAATGGCTTGGGATGGGCCTCGCGGGAAACGGGCCACAACCGGCTGCCAACGCCGCCGGAAAGAATAACGGGGATCAGGTTCATGCGTATTGGATCCTTTGTTTGCCGGTGTAGCGGCACTGTGAAAATCGATCTGTAGACCAGCTGTACATGGGGTGGAAACCACCGCTGCGCATCGAAGATCTGGCGGCTCCCTGCGCCGCAGACAACATATACGTCAAACCCCTGAAACCGCTCGCTGCTGATGAGTCAAGGAAGTGGCGGCTAGAATATCAGGAAATCCGGGGCCAAGCGCAAATCGTTCGCGCTTGGACACCCGGTCCGGGCCAGTAGTTCAGCGATCATTGCTTGGTGCTGATCTCGGCCAGCATCCGCTTCACGCCCACTTCCCAATGCGGCAATGTCAGGCCGAAACGCTCGGTCAGTTTGGTGGTGTTCAGACGCGAATTCAGCGGGCGCAGGGCGGGTGTCGGGTAGGCACTGGTGGGGATGGCTTCAATGGTTTCCACGGCCAGCTTGGTGCCTTGGCGGCGGGCGTTTTCGATGACCAGCTTGGCGAAGGCGTGCCAGGACGTTTCACCCGTGGCGGCGAGGTGGTAGGTGCCGGCCAGGTCGGGGTTCGCCACGGCCATGGGAATGGCGTGGGCGACGACGTCGGCCAGCAGCTCGGCGCCGGTCGGCGCGCCGATCTGGTCGCTGATGACGCTCAGGCTCTTGCGGTCCTTGGCCAGGCGCAGCATCGTCTTGGCGAAATTGTTGCCACGGGCTGCGTAGACCCAGCTGGTACGAAAAATCAGGTGCTTGCAGCCGGACTGGCGAATGGCCTCCTCGCCCGCCAGCTTGCTCGCGCCGTAGTAGTTGACGGGGACTGTGGTGTCGCTCTCCTGCCAGGGCTTCTCGCCCGTGCCGTCGAACACGTAGTCGGTGGAGTAATGCACCAGCCAGGCGTCCAGATCGAGCGCTTCACGGGCAAGCACGGCGCTGGCCCGGTGATTGATCAGGTCGGCGGTGTCCTTCTCGCTCTCGGCCTTGTCCACGGCGGTATAGGCCGCAGCGTTGACGATGACGTTCGGCGCGATGCGCCGCACCGTTTCGGCCAAGCCTTCAAGCGATGCCAGGTCTCCGCAGAGACCGGCTTCATCGATGTTCCTGCCCAGTGCGACTACCTTGCCCAGCGGCGCCAAGGCACGCTGCAGCTCCCAACCCACCTGACCGTTCTTGCCCAGGAGCAATATTTTCACAGTTCACGCCCTTGATAATTCGTATCGATCCATTGCTGGTAGGCGCCGCTCTTCACGCGGTTCACCCATTCGGGATTATCCAGATACCACTGCACGGTCTTGCGAATACCGGACTCGAACGTTTCCACCGGCGTCCAGCCCAGCTCGCGCTGGATCTTGCTGGCGTCGATGGCGTAGCGAACGTCATGGCCGGGGCGATCTTGTACGTGGGTGATCAAATGCGCATGAGGACGATGGGGTGACTGCGGGCAGAGCTCGTCGAGCAAGGCGCAGACCGTGTGCACGACTTCGATGTTCTGTTTCTCGTTGTGACCGCCGATGTTGTAGGTCTCCCCTACCTCACCTTCGGTCACCACTTGATACAGCGCACGTGCGTGGTCTTCGACATACAGCCAGTCGCGAATTTGATTACCTTTGCCATATATGGGCAAGGCCTTGCCTTCCAGGGCATTGAGGATGATCAGCGGAATGAGTTTTTCCGGGAAATGGCACGGCCCATAGTTGTTCGAACAATTGGTGATCAACGTCGGCAGGCCGTAGGTGCGCTGCCAGGCGCGGACCAGGTGATCGGAGCTGGCCTTGCTCGCGGAATACGGCGAGCTGGGCTGGTAAGGCGTGGTTTCGGTGAACAGGTCTTCGGGGCCTTCGAGGTCGCCATACACTTCATCGGTGGAGATGTGGTGGAAGCGGAAGGCGGCCTGGGGCTCGGCGTCGAGTTGCGACCAGTATTGGCGCGCGGCTTCGAGCAAGGTGTAGGTACCGATCACGTTGGTTTCGACGAACGCGGCAGGCCCGGTGATCGAACGATCGACATGAGACTCGGCAGCCAGGTGCATGACCAGATCCGGCCGATGCTCGGCGAACACCCGATCCATTTGCGCGCGGTCGCAGATGTCGACGTGCTCGAAGGCGTAGCGCGGTGTGCGCTCGCTGCCCATGAGCGAATCCAGATTACCGGCGTAGGTCAATTTGTCGACATTGACCACGGCATCGTCGGTATTCGCGAGGATATGACGAATGACTGCCGAGCCAATGAAACCTGCACCACCGGTTACGAGGATTTTCACGTTAAACAACACCATCGAGTTAAAGAAGAGACGCGCTGGATCGATTCAGGGCGCGCGTGACGCATGCAGAATGTTCAAAGGCCGGATGATACCAAACCACCCAACGCCTGTCCCTACGGGACATACAGCCCAATAGCCAGGGTTGTAACGCCCGTTGAACACACTGCAAAAAAAGATGTTACGAGAGGTAACCATAGCCTCCCGCAGCACAGATCCAGCTGTGCTCATCTGCTTCAGCGAGGCAATGGACAACGCATTTCGCATTTTCGTAAATGACAGTTCCTTTCATCTGACGAAAGGCACACCTGGCGCATGGCCAATTTCATGGGCAGAAGCGTTTATAGTGCCGACCTCACACACGGAGTGGCAGACATGAAAGCGTTGATAGGCCTGGTGGTTGCGGGATTGCTCGCCGGTTGCGGCACCATCAATACGGTGTTCCGCGACGATGCAGTGACCAGCGACAATCTGAAGGAGGCCGAGTCGTTCTGCGGCGCTGTGCCGCGGGTGTACAGCGGCGTGGTCTATGACTTTTGCCTGCTGCACGGCAAGGAGCCGCCTCCCGGTCGGTCGAGACCCGGGCCGCAGATGGGTTTCGTGGCAGTGGACATCGGCATTTCGGCCATCTTCGACACGCTGATGCTGCCCTACACGCTGTACCGGCAACACAACGATGGCGGGATCGAGGTCGTGGGTCGCTGACGGCCGCCCTGGCGGGCTATGGGTTAAGGAAGCCGTCGAGGCAGGTGACTGAGGCGCCGGTGACCTTGATCGAGTGGTCGGTGATCGACAGCTGCATCTTGCCGGCGCGACCCAGCGCAGCACCCTGGGCCACTCGCAGCTGCGACCCCAGCGAGGCAGTCTGGCCGGTGGCGCGAATGAACGCAGCAACCGCCCCGCCACCGCTGCCGCAGGCTGCATCTTCTGTAATGCCGCAGGTGGGCGCGAAGGTGCGGACTTCTATGTGCTCGTTGCTGCCCTCGGGGTGCGGGCCGAAGATCACCACGCCGGTAGTGCTGGTGCGATGGTCGTTTATGGCCATGCGTGCGAGGTCGGGGATGACCGCCAGCACGGTTTGTGCGTCGCGCAGTTGCACCACCAGCCAGCGCGGGCCGACGGTCACGAAGCACGGCCGGCGGTCGCGTACAACGCTCACTCCCAACACGGCCTGCAGTTCGCGATGATCGCTGTCGTTGACCGGCTGGATGGTCGCAGGCGGCAATTCGAAGGTGATCAGTCGTGAACCATCGGGCTGGCGGACGACGTCGAGGTCGATCAGGCCCGAGGGGCACTCCTGCACCAGTCGGCCGTTGCGCGGCTCGATCAGCCCGGCTTCGATCAAGGCGTGGGCGCTGCCGATGGTGGCGTGGCCGGCGAACGGCAGTTCCGAATTGGGGGTAAAGATGCGTACGCGGTAGTCCGCTTCAGGGCGAGTGGCGGGCAGCACGAAGGTGGTTTCGGAGAGGTTGTTCCAGTGGGCGATTTCTTGCATCTGTTCGCGCGTCAGGCTTTCGGCCTGCAGGATGACCGCCAGCGGATTACCCTTGAAGCGCTGGGTGGTGAAGACATCGACTTGCTTGAACGCTAGGCGGTGCATGGTCGGCCCTGGAAATGGATGTATGGAGACGTAGCACAGGTTCGCATGTTTTCTGTAGCAGCGGCGCGAGCCGCGTCCGGGGGCACCGCAATTTTTCCGGCCTGCTGCGTGTACCGCCGACGCGGCTTGCGCCGCTGCTACAGGGATTTGTGGCACAGGTTCGCATGTTTTCTGTAGCAGCGGCGCGAGCCGCGTCCGGGGGCACCGCAATTTTTCCGGCCTGCTGCGTGTACCGCCGACGCGGCTTGCGCCGCTGCTACAGGGGTGTATGGCGCAGGTTCGCATGTTTTCTGTAGCAGCGGCGCGAGCCGCGTCCGGCAGCGCCGCGTTTGTTCCGACCCCCCGGGTGTGCCGCCGACGCGGCTTGCGCCGCTGCTACAGGGGTGTGTGGCACAGGTTCGCATGTTTTCTGTAGCAGCGGCGCGAGCCGCGTCCGGGGGCACCGTGATTCTTCCGACCTACTGCGTGTACCGCCGACGCGGCTTGCGCCACTGCTACAGGGATTTGGGGCACAGGTTCGCATGTTTTCTGTAGCAGCGGCGCGAGCCGCGTCCGGGGGCACCGCGATTTTTCCGGCCTACTGCGTGTGCCGCCGACGCGGCTTGCGCCGCTGCTACAGGGGTGTGTGGGTTGGTTATAGGGTGATAGGTCTGCGGCCGGCGAAGGAATGGGCCAAGGTGCCGCCGTCGACCAGCTCCAGCTCGCCACCCAAGGGCACACCGTGGGCGATGCGTGAAGCCACCAGGCCTTTCTTCGCCAACAACTGGGCGATGTAATGGGCAGTGGCTTCGCCTTCGACGGTCGGGTTGGTGGCCAGGATGACTTCTACGAAGGAGCCCTGCTCGTCTATACGGGTCATCAATTGCGGAATGCCGATCGCCTCTGGACCCAGGCCATCGAGAGGCGACAAGTGCCCCTTGAGCACAAAATACCGCCCACGATATCCGGTCTGTTCAACAGCATAGACGTCCATCGGCCCTTCCACCACGCACAGCAGCGTATCGTCGCGACGCGGATCACCGCATTGCGGGCAAAGTTCTTCTTCGGTGAGGGTGCGGCACTGGCGGCAATGGCCTACGCCTTCCATGGCCTGACTCAGAGCCTGGGCGAGGCGACTGCCGCCGCTGCGGTCGCGCTCGAGCAGCTGCAGGGCCATGCGCTGGGCGGATTTCTGACCGACGCCGGGCAAGGTGCGCAGGCTGTCGATCAGTTGACGGATCAGTGGGCTGAAGCTCATGGAAGGCGGCCTGACGTAACGACGAGACGCGGTTTATACCCGCGCCTCCGGACCACGTCAAATGCTCAGACGTCGGAAACCTTGACCACCAGCTTGCCGAAGTTATGCCCTTGCAGCAGGCCGATGAACGCCTCCGGCGCATGCTCCAGCCCGTCGACCACGTCCTCGCGGAACTTGATCTTGCCGTCACGGACCCACGGCACCATGGCGGAGAAGAATTCAGCATGGCGATCGCCGAAGTCGTCGAACACGATGAAGCCCTGCATGCGGATGCGCTTGGTAAGCAAGGTGCGCGGCAACAGCGCGAAGCGGTCTGGGCCTTCGGGCAGATCGGTGGCGTTGTAGCCGGCGATCAGGCCGCACACCGGGATGCGTGCGCGGGCGTTGAGCAACGGCATGACGGCGTCGAAGACCTTGCCACCGACGTTTTCGAAGTAGATGTCGATGCCCTTGTCGCAAGCTTTGGCCAAATCGTCGGCGAAGGTTTCGCTTTTGTGGTCGACGCAGGCATCGAAGCCTAGCTCTTCGACGACGTAGCGGCATTTTTCCGGTCCGCCAGCAATGCCGACGACTTTCAGGCCTTTGATCTTGCCCACCTGCCCTACTACCGATCCGACTGCGCCGGAAGCTGCTGCGACGACCAGGGTTTCACCTTCCTTGGGCTGGCCGATGTGGGTCAGGCCCATGTAGGCAGTCATGCCGGGCATGCCCAGAACACCGAGTGCCATGGAGGGGCTGGGGATACCGGCAGGCAGCGGGGTGAGGTTGCTGCCGTCGGAGATGCAGTGGGTCTGCCAGCCGGTCATGCCGACGACCAGATCGCCTTCGCGGAATTTGGGGTGCTTGGAGGTCTCCACGCGGCTGACGGTGCCGCCGGTCATGACTTCGTCGATTTCCACCGGTGCGGCGTAGGACGGCGCGTCGCTCATGCGGCCGCGCATGTAGGGGTCCAAGGACAGGTACAGCGTACGCAGCAGGACTTGCCCGTCTTCGAGATCCGGCAACGCCTCGCGCTCGAGGCGGAAATTCTCCGGCGTCGGCGCCCCGGTCGGGCGGGAAGCAAGAACGAAGCGCTGGTTGAGGGTCAGGTCTTGGGACATTGCGGGGTATTCCTTCAGCAAGTGGCTATAGGAAAAGGACAGCATGGGGTGGCGGGATGTTCAACTGGGTGCTCGGCTAACAGACGGCGATGGCTTTCGCGGCCCACAGGGCACCTGGATTACGCGGGCAACCTGTGGGAGCGGCCTGTGGCCGCGAAGGGCGCACGCGGTGTGTCTGGTAGACCGCGGTGTGGCTTTCGCGGCCGATGACCGCTCCCACAAGGGCAATTGGATTGCGCGGGCGAACTGTGGGAGCGGTCTGTGGCCGCGAAAGGGGCACGCGGTGTGTCTGGTAGACCGCGGTGTGGCTTTCGCGGCCGATGACCGCTCCCACAAGGGGGTTACTCAGATACAAAAATGCCAGGCTGAGGGCCTGGCATTTGGGGTTTAGAACGGCATCTTGAAGCCGGGGGGCAGTTGCATGCCGGAGGTCATGCCGGACATCTTGTCCTGGCTGCTGGCCTCGATCTTTCGCACGGCGTCGTTGACGGCGGCGGCAATCAGATCTTCCAGCACGTCCTTGTCTTCCTGCATCAGGCTGTCGTCCAGGCTCACGCGCTTGACGTCATGGCGACCGGTCATCACCACACTCACCAGGCCTGCGCCCGATTGGCCAGTCACTTCGGCCTTTGCCAGCTCTTCCTGCATCTGGGCCATTTTTTCCTGCATCTGCTGGGCCTGCTTCATCAGACCAGCCATGCCACCTTTCATCATGGGGTTCACCTCAAAGGTCAATGGGTATGACCGCGCAGTGCCAAAGGCATCCTGCGCGGGCTTGGGTAAGAGCGCTTAACGCGTTGGGCTGGTCACCGCTTCGACTGGTTCAATCGTATCGTCGCGAATGATGGCACCAAACTGTTGCAGCATTTGTTGAATGTACGGGTCTTGCTGAATCGACTGCTCGGCATCGGCCTGGCGATTCGCACGCCAGCGCGCGGCGGCCTGGGCCGGGGTTTCCTGTTCCGGACGGATCAGCTCGATGGTCAGGTTGAGCGTGCGCTGATGGTACTGGTTCAGCGCGTCGTTCAGGCGGCGCTGCTGGGTGCTGTTGAACAGTGCGCTGTGCGCAGGGTCCAGGTGCAGCAGCCAGTCGTCGCCCTCCACCGCGATCAAGGTGCAGTTGGCGGCGATGCTGCCGGTCATGCCCGAGATCGGCAACTTCGGAAACAGCTCGAGCCATTGCAGGGCCAGACCGCTCGCTGGCTGTGCGGCAGGCAGCACTTCGGGCTCGGCTTCGACAGGCGTGTCGTGGACGGTTTCACTGGCCAGTTCGTCGAGGTAGCTGTAGGCGGCACCGTCGGTTTCCGGGGCGTAATAGTCCTCGTCCAGCGGTGGCTCGTCGTCGCGATCCATGCCGGCTGGTGTGTAATCGGCGGGCTCGGCATCGTCGGCAGGCGGGGCTGGCTGGGTTTCCGGCGCGTCCGGCACGGCGGTGGCGGGCGTGGGCGCCGGCATACGAGTCAATGCGGGCTGCTCGGCGACGACATCCAGGATCGGTTCCTGGGTAGGCGCAGTCGCGGGCTCTACCGGGTCGTTCCAGGGTAGATCGATAACGGGATCGGGGGTTGTCTGGGAATGCGCGGGGGATTCTTCGCGGCCGCTGACCGCTCCCACGGGCGGGCTCACGGCTGCGGGCACCTCGCGGGAGCGGTCCGTGGCCGCGAAGGGCACGACGCGGTCTGTCTGGGTATCTGCAGTGGGGCTTTCGCGGCCGATGACCGCTCCCACGGGTGGGCTCACGGCGGCGGGCATCTCGTGGGAGCGGTCCGTGGCCGCGAAGGGCGCGGCGCGGTCTGTCTGGGTATCTGCGGTGTGGCCTTCGCGGCCGATGACCGCTCCCACGGGTGGGCTCACGGCGGCGGGCATCTCGTGGGAGCGGTCCGTGGCCGCGAAGGGCGCGGCGCGGTCTGTCTGGGTATCTGCGGTGGGGCCTTCGCGGCCGCTGACCGCGCCTACGGGGGTTGGAGCTGCCACGGGTTGGGTGGAATCAACTGTGGCTGGGCTGATCCCCACTGTCTTTAGCGGGTTACTGGGTCCGTCGCTGCTGCCTGCGGGGCGAAACGCGAGCATGCGCAGCAGCACCATCTCGAAACCCCCACGCAGCTCCGGAGCCAATGGCAGGTCACGACGGCCGATCAGGCCCATCTGATAATAGAACTGCACATCTTCGGCCGGCAGCGCCTGCGCCAGCGCCAACACCCGGTCGCGGTCACCCTGGCCGTTGTCCACCGCCTCGGGCAGCGCCTGGGCGATGGCTACGCGGTGCAGCACGTTGAGTATTTCAGCCAGCACGCCATTCCAGTCCGGGCCCTGCTCCGCCAGATGGCGCACAGCCTCGAGCACCCCGCGGGCGTCACCTTCGAGCAACGCTTCCAACACGCCATATACCTGGCCATGATCCAAGGTACCCAACATCGCCCGAACATCGGCTGCCAGCACCTTCCCTTCACCGAACGCGATGGCCTGGTCGGTCAGGCTCATGGCGTCGCGCATCGAGCCATCGGCGGCGCGGCCGAGCAACCACAGCGCGTCGTCCTCGAAGGGTACGTTCTCGACACCCAGCACATGGCTCAAGTGCTCGACCACCCGCCCCGGCGTCATGTTCTTCAACGAGAATTGCAGACAGCGCGACAGAATGGTCGCCGGCAACTTCTGCGGATCGGTGGTGGCCAGAATGAACTTGACGTAGGGCGGCGGCTCTTCCAGCGTCTTCAGCAACGCGTTGAACGAGTGCGTGGACAGCATGTGCACTTCGTCGATCAGGTAAACCTTGAAGCGCCCGCGGCTGGGTGCGTACTGCACGTTGTCGAGCAGCTCGCGCGTGTCTTCGACCTTGGTACGGCTGGCGGCATCGATCTCGATCAGATCGACGAAGCGACCTTCGTCGATCTCGCGGCAGACCGAGCATTCACCGCACGGCGTTGACGTGATGCCCGTCTCGCAGTTGAGACACTTGGCAATGATCCGCGCGATGGTGGTCTTGCCCACCCCTCGGGTACCGGTAAACAGGTAGGCATGATGCAGGCGCTGGTTGTCCAGCGCATTGATCAATGCCTTGAGCACATGGGTCTGGCCGACCATTTCGCGGAACGAGCGCGGACGCCATTTACGTGCAAGAACCTGATAACTCATCGAAAACCGTCGCGACATGAAAGCGGAAGACCGCCAATGCTAATGGAGCAGGGCCGAAATTGCATCCGTGCCCTGCTCTATTACATGCTTCACTGGAAAACCGGGCGCTGTGCATGCCTGCGCTGGCATCGTTGCAGACCGTACCTACCAAGGCAGCTAACGTTGAAATCTGCTACGCAAACTTTCATCGAGGCAAGGGAAAGTCAGCTTCCGCAGCGGCGACCTGGGCAGGGTAAGTGCTTGGACGAAGCCTGGTATGGTCGCCCCCATGCACCACCCCGACCACGCCCTGCTCCACGATGATTGGCCCACCGCTATGGCCACCCGTCACTCCGCAATTGGAGGCGCCCAAGCTACCAGCTTCAGCATTCCTCCCACCGACTCCATAGGGCAGGTTGTTTAGCGCGGTCTTGCAATAGTACTGGCTCTGCCCTCCGTAGTCCGCCGAGGGATAGCCGACCGTCAAAGCGTTCGGAAAACTCTCGCTCTCGGAGATGACAGGTTGCAGCGCGCTGCCCACCACTTCCTGCAGTCGGCGACCCTCCCCATTGGGATGCACAGACGCCACTGACAAGTCGAACTGCGAACCGATGATGATTATCGGGTTTTGCGCCACATTCTCGCTCACGTAGGCGCGACTGACGGGCCAAAATCCGTAAGGGGCCATCTCAGCAATATTTCGACCTGGCGACCCATCGTAGGCCGGCACGAACAGCATATGCCGCGAGAAGGTTTCTCCTCCGGGGTTCGGAAAAATCGTGCAGTGGGCCGCCGTTATGATGAGGCTACGCGTACTGGATTGAAGGACGGACGCCGAGCAATGCGTATCCGCGTTCATCCTGGCATTGTGATAGAACAAAATGCCCGTTACCCGCGACTCCATATTGTTGACATAAGGACTGCCCATCTTGAGGTAACCCTTGTCATCTCCCCCCAGCGGCGGCTCGAAAGGAGTGAGATCGGCAGGATCCTGGATGTGCGCGGCATTGCGCATGCGCTCAGGCGTCCAATAACGCAGTACCTGTTCGGGGTCCTGTTTGGTGCTGCCCACGGCGGGCAACTCGACTATGAAGCTTGTGTTGGCACAGGAACTACTGGCCAATATCAGCAATAGCAAAGCGCTTTTGCGCGATGGAAGATCGAGCGAACGAAGCAAAATCATGATGCAACTCCCCCATGATGACTTTCAGCTAGGGTAGAAGCTGTATCGGAAAACGAATGGACCACACGAAGCATGAAGTCGCCGGTCGGTGGCAGATTGGCGCCCTCGAATCACGCTAAGCGCCTGATATGGAATGCATTGCGAGGGTGAGTTGAATACGACCTTTCACGGACCCGAACAAGTATATTTCCGTTCAGATGAACGGCGTGCAGAAGCAAGAATTCAGGGTTTGAAAAATGAGTGCGGGAGCGATTGGGTTACGGCTGAAGGGTGCATTGCGATGTCGCGGATGAATCGAGGGGATGATGCGAAAACAGGTGGCAACCCTACCAGCCACACCCCGGCACACAATGTTCCCGCTGTGGCTGCTGCCTTCCGGCTCTGACCAGGTTCACGGGTAATCGTTGCGGGGGGACCGGCAGGGTCACCATAACGACACTCGCTTGGTAGCGAGCGGGGGCCATTGTACCGGTCCTGACGGAAGTTACAACCCGTTGCGCGAGATAAAATTTCGAGGGCTGTCAGGGACTTGGCGTGGGCGGCTTTGTACACTCCAGGGCAGGCGCAGATCGCTTGCGCGCAAGACAAGCGACAGCCGCGATGTGAATTGATAACGTCGCGACATGTCCCCTGCCTGGTTGCTTGCGATGAAGGTTCTGACGCCCTACCCCGAGTTATCGTCTGTTCAGTTGGAGCAATTGATAGAGATCGAGATTCGTCCGGAGCAGAAGCAGTATTCCGGGGATGTGGACATGGCGCTTTATACGCTGCTGGGTTGCACCGACGGTGAGATCCGAGGTTTCGCGCTGCTGGTGAATGAGGTGCCGAAAGGGTTTCTGCTGCTCAAACACGGGCGATTCGTGCCGGAATGGGCGCACCCGAAGGCGGCGACCTTGCATGCATTGCAGGTGGATCGGCGGATGCAGGGACGTGGATTGGGGCGGGCCTGCCTGGAAGGCTTGCCCGCTGCTGCGCGCGCGGCGTGGCCTGGGGTGCAGCAACTGGAGTTGTCAGTGGATGCTGACAATGCGGCGGGCATTGGGTTGTACAAGGCGCTGGGATGGGTGGATCGCGGTCAAGCGTACCGTGGGCGGATTGGTTATGAGCGCAGGTATGTGCTGGCGCTGTAGAGGCAGCGGATTTCCTGGTGACAGCGCCGCGCCCCTAGGATGGGTGTCGCAGGCCAGTGTGGCTGTCGCAGAACATTGTGGGAGCGGGCTCTGCCCGCGAAGGCGTATGAATGGGCGATGCACTTTTCGGATCAGGTGGTGAATGTTCGGGCCTCTTCGCGGGCAGAGCCCGCTCCCACAGGGGATCATGGGTGATGCCTGGGAGCGTAGTGTCGCAGGCAATTGTGGGAGCGGGCTCTGCCCGCGAAGGCGTCTGAATGGGCGATGCATATTCCAGATCAGGTGGTGAATGTGCGGGCCTCTTCGCGGGCAGAGCCCGCTCCCACAAGGGGTGGCGGGCATCGGCAGTTGCGTCACACCTGCAGGACGTCGTCGGCGCGGCCGCCGGCTTCCTGGACGACGACGTGGATGAAGTGCAGTTTGGCGATCACGGCCGGTGGCAGCACGAAGGGGTAGAAGTCGGGCTGGCCCATGGCGCGTGAGAGTTCGTTGAGCATGCCGGCCAGTTCGATCCAGGCGTTGACGAACGCGAGGAATGCCGGGCCGCTGGTGTGGTCCGGATCGTACAGGGTGGCCAGGGGGAACGGCGTGTAGTCGAGGTCCATTTCCTTGGCGCTCATGCCGAAGCCCAGCGCAGTGTCCACCGCGTCCATCATGTGCAGGTAGTGGGCCCAGGTTTCCGCCCAGTCTTCCCATGGGTGCATGGTGGCGTAGGCACTGACGAAGTTCTGCTGCCAATCGGCCGGTGCGCCCTGGTCGTAATGGCGCTGCAGCGCGTCGGCGTAGCTTTGGCTTTCATCGCCGAACAGGCGGCGGTAGTCGGCCACCCAGTGGGTGTCGGCGATCAGCCGGTCCCAGTAGTAGTGCCCTACTTCGTGCCGGAAGTGTCCGAGCAGCGTGCGGTACGGTTCGCGCATCTGCACGCGGACCTTTTCCCGATGGGCGTCGTCGGCTTCCTTGATATCCAGGGTGACCAGGCCATTGGCGTGGCCAGTGGTCGGCGCGTTGCCGTTGAGGTCGGTGCCGATGAAGTCGAACGCCAGGCCGGTGGCTTCGTCTTCGGTCTTGGCGATGACCGGCAGGCCGAGGTTGATCAGTTGTGCGACCAGGCGGCGCTTGGCCGTTTCGACCTTGCGCCAATGCTCCGGGTTTTCCGGAACGCTCAGGTCGGGGATGGTCCGGTTCAGGTTGCAGGCGGTGCACAGGGCTGCGGGCCCCTTCTCTGCCGGCACCAGCCAGTTGCACGCTGCGGGGGTGTCGAGGTTGGCGCAGCGGCGGAACAGGCCTGCGTCGGGCACGGCATGCAGGCGCCAGCTGCCTGCTTCGGGACCGGCGTCGAGGGTGGACAAGACATTCTTGGCCGGCCAGAAACCGAGCAAGGCATTGCACGCCAGGCACTGACTGTTGCGGAAGAAGATCGACTGTCCGCAGGTGCATTCCCAGACCTTGCTGTGACGATTTTCCGGTTTGGCGAATGGGGCGGTGATTCGGGTGCTGAGTTGTTCGAAAAAACGATACATGGCGATCTCCGGTGGCCTGCCATGACTAGAGCTTGCGGGTGTGGCAAAGGTTTCATTTGCGGTGGAGGTTGGGTGGAAATGCGGATGGGAGGTTGAAGAAGGTCGTGTAGCAGCGGTGCGAGCCGCGTCGGGGGTGGCTGCAGTCCGTCTGAATGAACGCGGTAGACCCGGACGCGGCTCGCGCCGCTGCTACAGGGGACGAGGATCGCATGGGCTTTAGGAGCGGTCGGTAGCCGCGAAGGATGATATGCGGCTTGTCTGATGGCCCGCGGTGTTCTTTTCGCGGCCGATGACCGCTCCCACAGGAGGGGTGGGATCGGATGGGCTGTGGGAGCGGTCGATGGCCGCGAAGGGTGCGGTGCGGTTTGTCTGATGGACCGCGGTGTTCTTTTCGCGGCCGAGGACCGCTCCCACAGGAGGGGGAGGATCGGATGGGCTGTGGGAGCGGTCGGTGGCCGCGAAGGGTGATATGCGGTTTGTCTGATGGACCGCGGTGTTCTTTTCGCGGCCGAGGACCGCTCCCACAGGGGGAACTCCTATGGCAGGGGGTGGACCTTGAGCTTTGATTGCTAGGGTGCACCGCAGTTTGGGGGGGAACCAGGGGTGCTCCACGTCATGATGTTACATGTCGGCGAGAAACTTCAGGAACTGCTCTTCGTCGAGGACTTTTATGCCCAGTTCGCTGGCCTTGGCCAGTTTGGAGCCGGCGCCGGGGCCTGCCACGACGGTGTGGGTCTTGGCGGAAACCGAGCCGGAGACCTTGGCGCCCAGGGTTTCGAGCTTCTGTTTGGCTTCGTCGCGGCTCATCTGCTCCAGCGAGCCGGTCAGTACCCACGTCTGCCCTGCCAGCGGCAGGCCTTCGACGACCTTTTTCTCGCTTGCCCAGTGCATGCCGAAGGCTTGCAACTGCGCTTCCACAGCCTTGGCCATCTCGGCGTTGCGAGACTCCTTGAAGTACTCGCGCACCGCTTCCGCTTGCCGGGCGTTGAGCGCCTGGCGCAGGTCGATGCCGTCGGCGGCGATGATTTGGTCCAGGCTGCCCAGCTTGGCCACCAGCTTCTCGGCACCGGTCGGCCCTACCGAATTGATCTCCAGCTTGGCGATCATCCCGGCCAGGGTGGTGCTGGCGGCGTACTCGGGGTGTACGTCGCCCTCCTCCTGCAACTGCAGGCCGCGCTCGAGCAATTGCTGGATGACGCTGCGGTTGTGCGGATCTTCGAAGAAGCTGTGGATCTCGAAGGCCACTTCCAGGCCGACGTCCGGCAGATAAGTCAGCACCTGCGGCAGCGCTTCGCTGACGCGCTGTAGCGAGCCCAGTGAGCGCGCCAGCACCTTGGCCGTCTCCTCGCCCACATCAGGGATGCCCAAGGCATAGATGAAGCGTGCCAGGCTCGGCTGCTTGCTGTCGGCGATGGCCTCGAGCAGTTTGTTGCTGGACACCTCGGCGAAGCCGTCCAGCTTGACCACGTCGTCGAACTGCAGCGTGTAGAGGTCGGCGGGCGAACTGACCAGGCCTTCGTCGACCAACTGCTCCACGCTCTTCTCACCGAGCCCGTCGATGTCCATCGCCCGCCGCGAGACGAAGTGAATGATCGCCTGCTTGAGTTGCGCTCCACAGGCCAGCCGCCCGACGCAGCGATAGACCGCGCCTTCGCTGACGGTCTGCTTGCCCTTGCTGCGTTTGACCAGCTGAGTACGCTCGACATGGGAACCACACACCGGACAGGTTTCCGGTACCTGAACCGCACGGGCGTTGTCCGGCCGGCGCTCGACCACCACCTGCATGACCTGGGGGATGACGTCACCGGCACGACGGATGATCACGGTATCGCCGATCATCAGGCCCAGGCGCGCCACTTCGTCCATGTTGTGCAAGGTAGCGTTGGCCACCGTGACGCCCGCCACCTTGACCGGCTTGAGCCGCGCCACGGGCGTGACGGCGCCAGTGCGGCCGACCTGGAATTCTACGTCGAGCAATTCGGTGAGCTCTTCCATTGCCGGAAACTTGTGGGCAATGGCCCAGCGTGGCTCGCGCGCGCGAAAGCCCAGCTCGCGCTGGGAGGCCACGCTGTTGACCTTGAACACCACACCGTCGATTTCATAGGGCAACTGGGTCCGGCGGGCGCCGATGTCGTGGTAGTACTCCAGGCACTGCTCGATGTTTTCCGCGACCTTGAGCTCGCGACTGATCGGCATGCCCCACTGTTTGAGCTGTTCGAGGTTGCCGGTGTGGGTGGTGGCAATGTCTTCTGTCACCTGACCGATGCCGTAGCAGCAGAATTCCAGGGGACGGCTGGCGGTGATCTTCGAGTCGAGCTGACGCAGGCTGCCGGCCGCAGCGTTGCGCGGGTTGGCGAAGGTCTTGCCGCCGACTTCCATCTGGCTGGCGTTGAGCCGCTCGAAGCCGGCCTTGGACATGTACACCTCGCCGCGCACCTCCAGCACCGGTGGCCAGCCGCTGCCGTGCAGCTTGAGCGGGATGTTGCGGATGGTGCGCACGTTGACGCTGATGTCTTCACCGGTGGTGCCGTCACCGCGGGTGGCGCCGCGAACCAGGGCGCCGTCCTGGTACAGCAGGGAGACGGCCAGGCCGTCGAGCTTGGGTTCGCAACTGTAGTGGATGGCCGCGCCGCTGCCGAACAGGTCGCCGGTGGGCAGGTCGAGGCCTTCGGTGACGCGGCGGTCGAATTCACGCAGGTCGACTTCTTCGAAGGCGTTGCCCAGGCTGAGCATGGGGATTTCGTGGCGTACCTGGGAAAACGCGGTCAGTGCAGCGTTGCCGACGCGCTGCGTGGGCGAATCGGGGGTGACCAACTCGGGATGGGCGGCTTCGAGCGCTTTCAGTTCATGGAACAGACGGTCGTATTCAGCGTCGGGAATGCTGGGTTCGTCGAGCACGTGGTAGCGGTAGTTGTGCTGGTCGAGTTCGGCACGCAGTTCGAGGATACGGGTGGCGTCGGTCATGATCGGTTCTCGCTTGAAGCAAAAGAGCAGCCTGGGCTGCTCTCGGGTTGGATCTGGGGGTTCGGCGGCGCTCCGTTCGCGGGCACTGCCCGCTCCTACAAGGGCACGGGCTGCGGCAGTATCGGACTTAGCGCTTGTGAGTCATGGCGCGGCGTTCGAACTCGACGATGCGCTGGCGGTAGTGCTCGATGGTCTGCGCGGTCAGTACGCTGCGCTGGTCGTCCTTCAATTCGCCGTCCAGTTCATGGGCCAGTTTGCGCGCTGCAGCCACCATGACATCGAAGGCTTGCTTGGGATGACGCGGGCCTGGCAGACCGAGAAAAAAACTCACGGCACGGGTGCTGAAATGGTCGATATCGTCCAGATCGAAGATACCCGGCTTGACCGCATTGGCCATGGAGAACAGCACTTCGCCATTGCCGGCCATGCTTTCGTGACGATGGAAAATGTCCATTTCACCGAAGCGCAGGCCGCTTTCCAGGATGTTCTGCAGCAACGCAGGGCCGCGGAAGCCGCTCTCGCTGCGCGAGATGACGCTGATCACCAGCACCTCTTCAACCGGTGGCAGGTCTTTCTCTACGGCCGGTGCACCCGTGCTGGAGAAGCCCTTGCCGTCATTGGCGAAATCGTCGTGGGCGTCACGCGCCGCTTTCATCGCAGGCTGCGGTTTGGCCGGCTTGGGCTCGCGTGCAGGCTTGGGCGGCCGGGCCTGGCGAGGCTCCTTGATCTCATCTGGCTCAACGGCCAGGTTCAAATCGGCGTGATCAGCCGACGGCTCGCGCTTGGCGCGCTGACCGCCACCATCGCGCTGTGCGCTCATGGACGGCAGGTCATGCTCATCCAGCTGCGGCTCCTTGTGAGCGTCGAGCACCCGAGGCGGCCCGAGCACTTCGGCGCCGGTGTCTTCCTCGGGAAGGTTGTTGATGTTGCGATCCAGGCGAAACTTGAGCTTGCCCTTGCCGCCACGCATCCGGCGCCAGCCGTCGAAAAGAATGCCGGCAATGACAATGATGCCGATGAGGATCAGCCACTCGCGCAGACCGATTTCCATGTAATCCCGTGCCTCTATAAAAATGCTGAAAAATAAAGGGTGTGAACCCTCTTTAAGACGTGGCGCCAACTGTATGTTCTGACAGGCGTTTTCCCACGCGTAAACAAGACTTTGGTAAAACTAGCACGACCAGAAACAACTTTACACCGTCTGTCGCATTTGGCTCGATTTTAACGCCATGATAAGGGTTTTTCAGGCCTCGACCATGGCCAATGCCTCTTCCACGTCCACGGCCACCAGTCGCGAGCAACCGGGTTCGTGCATGGTCACCCCCATCAACTGATCGGCCATCTCCATGGCGATCTTGTTATGGGTGATATAGATGAACTGCACCGTCTGCGACATCTCTTTCACCAACCGCGCGTAACGACCGACGTTGGCATCGTCCAGCGGTGCATCGACTTCGTCGAGCATGCAGAACGGCGCCGGATTCAGTTTGAAGATGGCAAAAACCAGGGCCAATGCGGTCAAGGCTTTCTCGCCACCGGAGAGCAAATGAATGGTGCTGTTCTTCTTGCCGGGCGGACGCGCCATGATCGTTACCCCTGTATCGAGTAAATCTTCGCCCGTCAGTTCCAGATAAGCACTGCCACCACCGAAAACTTTTGGAAAAAGTGCCTGCAAACCGGCATTGATCTGGTCGAAGGTGTCCTTGAAGCGGCTGCGGGTTTCCTTGTCGATCTTGCGGATGACGTTTTCCAGGGTGTCCAGCGCTTCGGCCAGGTCGGCGTTTTGCGCGTCCAGATAGCGCTTGCGCTCGGATTGCTGCTGGTATTCGTCGATGGCCGCAAGGTTGATCGCGCCCAGACGCTGAACGCGCCCGTCTATACGTTGCAGTTCTTCCTCGGCCTCCTGCTCGCTGGCCAGCACGTCGATGGTGGCCAGTACGCCGTGCAGGTCGTAGCCGTCGGCCTGCAATTGCTCCTGCAGGGTCTTGCGCCGCACGCTGAGCCCCTGCCACTCGAGGCGGTGCTGTTCCAGCTGGCCGCGCAACAGCTGGCTCTGCTGCTCGGCCTGGGTGCGACGTTTCTCGACCTCGCGCAGCTCGCGATCGGCATCGTCCAGCGCCAGCCGCGCGTGGCGCATTTCTTCGTCGACGGCCATGCGTTGCTCGAGCAGGCCTTCGAGGGCCAGGCGCAGTTCTTCGAGCGGGGCTTCGCCCTCCTCCAGGCCCAGACTCAATTGTTCGCGTTTCTCGCCCAAACGCTCGGCCTGCAACTGCAGGCGTTCGAGCGCCTGGCCAGTGGAGTCGTGCTGGGCGCGCAGCGAACCCAGGCGAACCGCCAACTGGTGCGCGCGATCCTTGTGCTGGCGGGCGTCCTGGCGAATGCGCTCCAGGCCTTCGCGCAGGCTGTCGCGCTGCGCCATGAGCTGTTCGCGCTGTTCGGTGTCGGTGGCCATGGCGTCGAGCGCGTCCTGCAACTGCAGGCGCGACTCGCCGAGCTGCTCGTGTTCCAGGGCGCGCTGTTCGGCCAACTCGCCGAGTTCTTCGTCGAGGCGACGGCGACGCAGCGCCAACTGCTCGGCCCGGGCGCGGCTGGCCGAAAGCCTGGCCTTGAGTTCGCCCTGCTGGCGGTTTTCATCCTGGATGCGGCGGCGCAGCTGTTCGCGCAGCTGTTCCTGGGCATCCTGCTGTTCACGGCAGGCCAACAGCTGGTCCTGCAGTTGCGCCAGGGTCGCTTCACGAGACTCGACGTCCAGCTGCAGCGCCTGCAGCTCCTGCCCGCGGGCCAGAACCCCGCGGCTGGCGTCGTTGCCACGGCTGACGCGTAGAAAGTGCCGACCCAGCCAATAGCCGTCCTGGCTGACCAGGCTTTCGCCGGCGGCCAGTTGGCTGCGCAGGACCAGCGCGCTGTCGAGGTCGGTGACCGTTCGCACCCCAGCGAGCCAGGGGCTCAGGTCGACCTGGCTGTGGACCTTGTGCAGCAGACTGTCCGGCAAGGCTACGGTGCCCGCAGCTTCGCTGATCAGGCGCAGTTCGCCCTGGTCGAAGCCGGCCAGGTCGAGGCCTTGCAAATCATCGACCAGCACCGCCTGGAGATCGGCGCCCAGCACGGTTTCCACCGCCAGCTCCCAGCCGGGCTCGACGCGCAGCCCTTCGGCCAGACGCGGATGGTCGGCCAGCCCCTGTTGATCCAGCCACTGCGCGGTGCCCGTTCCCGGATCCAGCGCGGCCTGCTGCAAGGCCTCGAGGGAGGCCAGGCGGCCGTTGAGCCGCTGCAGCTCGCCCTGGGCCTGCTGCTGGGCCTGGGTCGCTTGTTGCAGTTGCTGCCGGGTCGCCTCCAGTTGTTCGGTGTGTTGCTGTTCCTCGGCGGCCCACTCTTCGATGAGCATTTCGCTGCTGGCCAGCTGTTCGGCCAGTTCGAGGATGGCCGCGTCTTCCGGGTCGGCCGCCAGCAGTTCGCGCTCTTCGCTGTGGCGCCGCTGCCGCTCGGCCAGGCGCTGCATCGACAGTTCGAGCTGGGCGATGCGCGCCTGCTGAACTTCGGCCAGGCGCCGTGGCTCGGCCGAGTCAGTGTTGAACCGGTCCNCTTCGGCGGCGGCGCTGCTGATTGCCTGCTCGGGCTCGAGCATGTCCAGCTCTTCGCCGAGGGTCGCCAGCAGGGTCTGGTCGTGGCCCAGGTGCGATGCGGTTTCCAGGCGGGCGCGCTCGGCTTCCTTGAAATCGTCCTGCAGTTGGCGCAGGCGCTGCTGGCCGTGCTGGATGTTCTGCTCGACCCGGGCGATGTCACCGCCCACGGAATAGAAGCGCGCCTGCACGGTATTGAACCGTTCGGACAGCTCGTGATGGCCATCGCGCAGGCGCTCGATGCTGGCATCGGCGTTGCGCTGTTCCGCCACCAACGCTTCGAAGGCCACTTCCTGATCGGCGATGACCGCCTCGCGCTGACCCACCTGCTCGTTCAAGGTCTGCCAGCGCAGGGCCGACAGCTGCGCCTTGAGCTGGCGTTCCTCGGCTTTGTACTGCTGGTATTTCTCGGCCGCCTGGGCCTGGCGGTGCAGGCGTTCGAGCTGGCGTTCCAGCTCTTCGCGCAGGTCGGTCAGGCGCGCCAGGTTCTCGTGGGTACGGCGAATGCGACTCTCGGTCTCGCGGCGGCGCTCCTTGTACTTGGAGATGCCGGCGGCCTCCTCGATGAAGTTGCGCAGGTCTTCGGGCTTGGCCTCGATCAGCTTGGAGATCATGCCCTGTTCGATGATCGAGTAGCTGCGCGGGCCCAGGCCGGTGCCGAGGAAGATGTCGGTGATGTCGCGGCGCCGGCACTTGGTGCCGTTCAGGTAATAGGTGTTCTGGCTTTCACGGGTGACTTTGCGCCGGATCGAGATTTCCGCGTAGGCCGCGTACTCGCCCACCAGCGTGCTGTCGCTGTTGTCGAACACCAGTTCGATGCTGGCCTGGCTGACCGGCTTGCGGCTGGTGGAGCCATTGAAGATGACGTCGGTCATCGACTCGCCGCGCAGGTTCTTCGCCGAGCTTTCGCCCATGACCCAGCGCACGGCGTCGATGATGTTGGACTTGCCGCAACCGTTGGGCCCGACGACGGCAGCCATGTTGCTGGGGAAGTTGACTGTGGTCGGGTCGACGAACGACTTGAAGCCGGCCAGGCGAATGCACTTGAGGCGCATGCTCAGCGCGCCGCCAGGGCGCTGAGCACCAGTTCGCAGCTGCGCTGGCAGTATTCGCCGAGGACCTTGCGGATGAGCTGCGGATCGCGCGCGGAAACCGCCTGCAGCAGCCGCCCGAACAACGCCAGGTATTCGCTCATCGAGGCCTTGCGCTGCTCCAGCGCCAGATAATAGGTGCGGTTCATGGCCGGCTGGAGGTTCTCGATGGTTTCTTGCAGGTACGGGTTGTTGGCGAACGGGTAGGCGGCGCGCATGACGTTGAAACTGTCCTCGACGAAGGCGGTGATGTCCTGGCGCTCGTAGCTGGTCTGCAAGCGTTGCTGGATGACCAGGAACGGTGCGAGATCGGCCTCGCTCTGCCAGCGCTGGGCCACGGCGTCGCCGAGCATGATGTACATCTCGCCCATCAGGGCGCACAGGCTGCGCACCTTGTGTTCGGTGAGTTCGCTGACCTGGGCGCCGCGCCGCGGCAGAATCTCGACCAGGTGGCGGCGCTCGAGAATCAACAAGGCTTCGCGCACCGAGCCACGACTGACGTTCAGCGCCTGGGTGACCTTGAGTTCCTGAATGCGCTCGGCCGGCTTGAGCTCACCGTTGATGATGCGCTCGGCCAGATGATGGGCAATTTGCTCGGCGAGGCTGTCCGGCGCCTTGAACGTCATGGGTTTCCTTCGACAATCGGTAATCGGCAAGCTGTGATCAAAGCATGCGGCGCAGTGTACTCCAATTGAACGGCAAAGGCGGCAGTTGGCACGGATGTGGCTTGGCAAAAGCAGGACTGCCGGGGCGCAGGCAACGGGTTCGCGAAACTTCCTGACCCGCAGGTCAGCTAATCGTTGACCCCTTCCCGGCCGCCGCATAGATTCTGCTCAAGGCAGACCCAAGAATCAGGTGTCGTGAGGCCATCCGTGATCCAGTTTCTCTTGAATCAACAGCTGCATACCGAGCACGCCCTGGACCCGAACCTGACCGTGCTCGACTACCTGCGCACCGATCTGGCGCGGCCAGGCACCAAAGAGGGCTGCGCCAGCGGCGATTGCGGTGCGTGCACGGTGGTGATCGGCGAACTGGTGGAAGACGGTGCGCAGACGCATATCCGCTATCGCAGCAGCAACGCGTGCCTGACCTTCGTCGCCAGCCTTCACGGCAAGCAGCTGCTCAGTGTCGAGGACCTCAAGCATCAGGGCCGTCTGCACAGCGTGCAGCAGGCCATGGTCGATTGCCATGGCTCGCAGTGCGGGTTCTGCACCCCGGGCTTCGTCATGTCGCTGTTCGCCCTGCAGAAGAACCAACCCCAAGCCAGCCGCGAGCAGGCCTGCGAAGCACTGGCCGGCAACCTGTGCCGCTGCACCGGCTACCGGCCGATTCTCGACGCTGCGGCCCAGGCCTGCGGCGGACCCGCGCTGCCCGATCAGTTCGACAGCCAACAGGCGCAGACCATCGCCAGGCTGAAAACCATTGCACCGGCGCACACCGACGAACTCCACGGCGGCAACAACCGCTGTCTGGTGCCCTTGACCGTGGCCGACCTGGCCGAGCTGTACAGCGAGCAGCCCGAAGCACGACTGCTGGCCGGCGGCACCGACCTGGCACTGAAGGTCACCCAGGCGCACCGGGTGCTGCCGGTGATGATCTACGTGGGCCACGTGGCCGAGATGAAGCGCATCGAGACGTTCGACGACCGCCTGGAGATCGGCGCGGCCACGCCGCTGACCGACTGCTATCAGGCACTGGCGAACGAGTACGCGGATTTTGGCCACCTGCTGCACCGCTTCGCTTCGTTGCAGATCCGCAACCAGGCCACCCTGGGCGGCAACATCGGCAATGCGTCGCCGATCGGTGACACCCCGCCGCTGCTGCTGGCCCTGGGCGCGCAGGTGGTACTGCGCAAGGGCTCGCGCAGCCGCACCCTGCCCCTGCAGGACTATTTCATCGACTACCGTGTCACCGCTCGCGAAGACGGCGAGTTCATCGAGAAGGTCATCGTGCCGCGCGCCGACCCGCGGCGGGCTTTCCGCGCCTACAAGGTGTCGAAACGCCTGGACGATGACATTTCCGCAGTCTGTGCGGCGTTCGACCTGCTGATCGAAGACGGTGTTGTGCGCGATGTGCGCGCAGCCTTCGGCGGCATGGCGGCGATTCCAAAGCGCGCTGCGGCCTGTGAATCGGCGCTGCTCGGCAAGCCCTGGAACAAGACCAGCGTCGAGGCTGCCTGCGCCGCCCTGGCCGAGGACTTCACGCCGCTATCGGATTTTCGTGCGAGCAAGCAGTACCGCCTGCTGACCGCGCAGAACCTGCTGCGCAAATGCTTCATCGAGTTGCAGTCGCCGCACATTCAAACGCGGGTGAGCGCCCATGTCTGAGCATCCAGCGCCCGACAGCCAGGCACGTATGGCTGAACTGTTCGCCCAGGGCCTGACCACCGGCGTTGGCCGGGGCGTCAAGCATGACAGCGCCGACAAGCACGTCAGCGGTGAGGCGGTGTACATCGACGACCGCCTGGAATTCCCCAACCAGTTGCACGTGTACGCCCGGCTTTCCGACCGTGCCCACGCGCGCATCGTGCGCATCGATACGTCGGCCTGCTACACCATTCCCGGCGTGCGCCTGGCGATCACCCACGAGGACATTCCCGGCCTCAAGGACATCGGTCCGCTGCTGCCAGGCGACCCGCTGCTGGCGATCGACAAGGTCGAGTTCGTCGGCCAGCCGGTGCTGGCGGTGGCGGCGCGCGATCTGGACAGTGCCCGCCGCGGGGCGATGGCCGCCGTGATCGAGTACGAAGATCTGCCGCCGGTGCTGGATGTGGTGGAGGCGCTGCGGCAGAAGCATTTCGTGCTCGACAGCCACACCCACCAGCGCGGTGATTCGGCGACCGCCCTGGCCAGCGCCACCCATCGTCTGCAGGGCAGCCTGCACATCGGTGGCCAGGAGCATTTCTACCTGGAGACGCAGATCAGCTCGGTGATGCCCACAGAGGACGGTGGGATGATCGTCTACTGCTCGACGCAGAACCCCACCGAGGTGCAGAAGCTGGTGGCCGAAGTGCTGGGCGTGTCGATGAGCCAAGTGGTGGTGGACATGCGCCGCATGGGAGGCGGCTTCGGCGGCAAGGAAACCCAGGCGGCCAGCCCGGCCTGTCTGTGCGCGGTGGTGGCGCATCTGACCGGGCAGCCGACCAAGATGCGCCTGCCGCGGGTCGAGGACATGCACATGACCGGCAAGCGCCACCCCTTCTACATCGAGTACGACGTCGGTTTCGACGACAGCGGGCGCCTGCACGGAATCAATCTGGACCTGGCCGGCAACTGTGGCTACTCACCCGACCTGTCGGCATCCATCGTCGACCGGGCGATGTTCCATGCCGACAACGCCTATTACCTGGGCGACGCGACGATCAATGGCCACCGCTGCAAGACCCACACCGCGTCGAACACCGCCTACCGCGGCTTCGGCGGCCCCCAGGGCATGGTCGCCATCGAGGAAGTGATGGACCGCATCGCCCGCCACCTGGCCCTCGACCCGCTGGCGGTGCGCAAGGCCAACTACTACGGCAAGACCGAGCGCAACGTCACCCACTACTATCAGACGGTGGAGCACAACCTGCTCGAAGAGATCACCGCCGAGCTCGAGGCCAGTTGCGATTATGGCCAGCGCCGCGAGGCAATCCGCGCGTTCAACGCCGACAGCCCGGTATTGAAGAAAGGCCTGGCGCTGACCCCGGTGAAGTTCGGGATCTCGTTCACCGCCAGCTTTCTCAACCAGGCCGGGGCGCTGATCCATATCTACACCGACGGCAGCATTCACCTGAACCACGGCGGCACCGAGATGGGCCAGGGCTTGAACGTCAAGGTCGCGCAGGTGGTGGCCGAGGTGTTTCAGGTCGACATCGCGCGCATCCAGATCACCGCGACCAATACCGACAAGGTGCCCAACACCTCGCCCACGGCGGCTTCCAGCGGTGCCGACCTGAACGGCAAGGCGGCGCAGAACGCGGCGCTGATTCTCAAGCAGCGGCTGGTCGAGTTCGCCGCCCGGCATTATCGGGTCAGTGAAGAAGACGTGGCGTTCAGCAACGGCCACGTGCGCGTACGCGACCAGTTGCTGACCTTCCAAAGCCTGGTGCAGCAGGCGTGGATGGGCCAGGTGTCGCTGTCCAGCACCGGCTACTACAAGACGCCGAAAATCCACTACGACCGCAGCCTGGCGCGGGGCCGACCGTTCTACTATTTCGCCTACGGCGCGGCGTGCTGCGAAGTGCTGATCGACACCCTGACCGGCGAGTACAAGCTGTTGCGTACCGATATCCTGCATGACGTCGGCGCCTCGTTGAACCCGGCCATCGACCTCGGCCAGGTGGAAGGCGGCTTCCTGCAAGGAGTGGGCTGGCTGACCTGCGAAGAACTGGTGTGGAGCGACCAGGGCAAGCTGCTGACCAGCGGGCCGGCCTCGTACAAGATTCCGGCGGTGGCCGACATGCCGCAGGATCTGCGCGTGCATCTGGTGGAGAACCGCAAGAACCCGGAGGACACGGTGTTCCATTCCAAGGCCGTGGGCGAGCCGCCGTTCATGTTGGGAATCGCCGCCTGGTGCGCGATCAAGGACGCCGTGGCGAGCCTGGCTGATTACCGCCTGCAACCGAACATTGACGCCCCCGCCACCCCTGAACGGGTGCTCTGGGGCTGCGAGCAGATGCGCCAGGCCACCGAGGGGAGCACGAACCATGACTGACTGGATCGGCGCACTGGCCGAGCATCAGGCCCGCGGCGAAGCCTGCGTGCTGGTGACCATCATCGAAGAAAAGGGCTCCACGCCGCGCAACGCCGGGGCCAAGATGGTGGTCAGCGCCACCGCCCTGTACGACACCATCGGCGGCGGCCATCTGGAGTACAAGTGCCTGCACATCGCTCGACAGATGCTCGCCGAAGGCACCCGCGCCACGCGTCTGGAACGCTTCAGCCTGGGCGCCAGCCTGGGCCAATGCTGCGGCGGGGCCACGGTGCTGCTGTTCGAGCCCATGCTGCAGGCGCAGGCTCAGGTGGTGGTGTTCGGCGCCGGCCACGTCGGCCGCGCGCTGGTGCCCCTGCTGGCGAGCCTGCCGTGCCGGGTGCGCTGGGTCGATTCGCGGGCCGACGAGTTTCCGCCGAGCCTGCCCGACGGGGTCTGCCAGGTGATCACCGACGAGCCGGTGGATGAAGTGGCGAGCCTGCCGGCGGGCAGCTACTGCATCGTCATGACCCACGACCACTCGCTCGATCTGGAGTTGACCCGGGCCATTCTCGAACGCAACGATTTCACCTGGTTCGGCCTGATCGGTTCGGCCACCAAGCGCGCCCGCTTCGAGCACCGCCTGCGCGACCGTGGCATCGCACCCAGTGTGGTGCAGCGCATGCGCTGCCCCATGGGTCTGGCGGCAGTGAAAGGCAAGCTGCCCATGGAAATCGCCGTTTCCATCGCCGCCGAGATCATCGCCACCTACAATGCGCATTTTGGCGCCTGCGCCGAGCCGGGGACAGCCAGCTCGCCGGGGGTCGCCCAACTGCTGCCGCGCTCGCGCCGCAGCCCCGTTCCTTTGAGAGATGCACCATGAGCCTTACCCGCAAAGCCTATCGCGCCGCGATCCTGCACAGCCTCGACGACCCTGCCCTGGTCGGTGTCCAGGCCTCCTACCAATATTTCGCCGATGGCGTGCTGGTGGTGGAGGACGGTCGCATCCTGGCGCTGGGCGCGGCTGACGAGGTGCTGCCGACCCTGGCGGACACCGTCGAGGTCACCCATTACCCGGATGCCTTGATCACCCCCGGTTTCATCGACACCCACATTCATTTTCCGCAGACCGGCATGGTCGGCTCCTACGGCGAGCAACTGCTGGACTGGCTGAACGAGTACACCTTCCCGTGCGAAGGCCAGTTCAGCGACAAGGCCCACGCCGACCAAGTGGCCGATATTTTCCTCAAGGAACTGCTGCGCAACGGCACCACCACCGCGCTGGTGTTCGGCAGCGTTCACCCCGAATCGGTCGACGCCCTGTTCGAGGCCGCCGAGGCCCTGGACCTGCGGCTGATCGCCGGCAAGGTGATGATGGACCGCAACGCGCCGGACTACCTGACCGACACTGCCGACAGCAGCTACGCCCAGAGCAAGGCGCTGATCGAGCGCTGGCACGGCAAGGGCCGCCTGCACTACGCGGTGACGCCACGCTTCGCGCCGACCAGCAGCGAGGCGCAGTTGACCCTGGCCGGTCAGTTGCTGCGCGAATACCCGGACGTCTACCTGCAGACCCACATCAGCGAGAACCTCAAGGAAATCGAGTGGGTCAAGGCGCTGTTCCCCGAGCGGCGCAACTACCTGGACGTGTACGACCACTACCAGTTGCTCGGCGAGCGCTCGGTGCTGGCCCACGGCGTGCACCTGTGCGACGAGGAATGCCAGCGCCTGGCCGAAACCGGCTCGGCCATCGCCTTTTGCCCGACGTCGAACCTGTTCCTGGGCAGCGGCCTGTTCAACCTGCCCCAGGCCGAGCGTTTCAAGGTCAATGTCGGCCTGGGCACCGACGTCGGCGGCGGCACCAGCTTCTCGCTGTTGCAGACCCTGAACGAGGCGTACAAGGTCATGCAGTTGCAGGGCGAAAAGCTCAACCCGTTCAAGTCGCTGTACCTGGCAACCCTGGGCGGCGCTCGCGCACTGCGCCTGGAAGACCGCGTCGGCACGCTGCAACCAGGCACCGACGCCGACTTCGTGGTGCTCGACTACCATGCCACGCCGCTGCTGAGTTATCGCATCAGCCAGGCCAAGACCTTCGAGGAAGTGCTGTTCGTGCTGATGACCCTGGGCGACGACCGCGCGGTGCTGCAGACCTACGCCGCAGGGCGCCAGGTGCATTGCCGCGACTGAGCGTCCGTACACATTCGCATGGAACTTTTGCAGGAAAATGCCCCCTCAATCGGGTACCCTGCCCACTTTTTCAGAAAGGAGAATCACCATGGCTAAAGCCACTGCCCGCCACATCCTGGTCGCCGACGAAGCCAAGTGCAACGACCTCAAGTCCCAGATCGAAGGCGGCGCCGATTTCGCAGAGATCGCCAAGGCCAACTCCACCTGCCCATCGAGCCGCCAAGGTGGCGACCTGGGTTCGTTCGGCCCAGGCCAGATGGTCAAGGAATTCGACACCGTCGTATTCAGCGCGCCGATCAACGTCGTGCAGGGCCCGGTGAAGACCCAGTTCGGTTACCACCTGCTGGAAGTCACCAGCCGTCAGGACTGATCGGTCCACGGTCTGCGTTACACCCGAACGGCCCGTCTATCGCGGGCCGTTCTGCATTTGCAATGCCACCGGGCCATGATGTTAGGCTGCACCCTTCGCTCTTCGACCCAGGCAGACAATGCGCGCAGTTTTCCTCTCATTCGTTCTTTGTGCCCTGTTCACCACGGTGGCCGATGCCCAGGCTGCGGCGCAGCATGCATTGACCGTCTACGGCGAAGCGCCGCGTTACCCCGCCGACTTCCAGCATTTCGACTATGTGAATCCCGACGCGCCCAAGGGCGGCAGCCTGCGCCGCTCGGCGGTCGAGATCGGCCAGTACGACCACATTCTGCCGTACATCGACAAGGGCATCGGCGTCAGCCAGGTCGACGGCCTGCTCTACGCCCCTTTGGCGGTACGCTCGCTGGACGAGCCGTACACCGTGTACGGGCTGGTGGCCGAGCGCATGGAGCGCGCTGAAGACGGCCTGTGGCTGCGCTTCTACCTCAACCCCAAGGCGGTGTTCGCCGACGGCCAGCCGATCACCGCGCAGGACGTGCGCTACACCTTCGAACTGCTGATGCGCGAAGGCAGCCTGGGCTACCGCACGCAGTTCGCCAATGTCGCGGACGTGCAGGTCGAGGGCCCACGGCAGGTGCGCTTCAACTTCAAGAACGCCGACAGCCGCACCCTGCCGCTGGACCTCGCGACGCTGCCGGTACTGCCTGAACACTGGTGGAAAACCCGCGACTTCGCCAACGGTGGTGGCTTCGAGGCGCCGCTGGGCAGCGGCCCGTACCGTATCGACAAGATCGACAACGGCCGTAGTATCACCTTCCAGCGCAACCCCGACTGGTGGGGCAAGGACCTGCCCGAAGCGCGTGGCATGTACAATTTCGACCGCTTCAGCATCGAGTACTTCGGCGACACCGACGTGGCCCGCCAGGTGCTGCGCGGCGGCGGCTATGACTACAACCGCGAGTTCTCCGCCACCGCCTACACCATCGGCTACAACGGCCCGGCGCTCGACGATGGCCGCCTGCAACGCGCGCACCTGGCCAAGCAGGGCCTGCAATCGGCCCAGGGCTTCATTTTCAATCTGCAGCGACCGGTGTTCCAGGACCGCCGCGTGCGCCAGGCGCTGGCCATGCTGTGGGATTTCGAATGGAGCAATCGGCAGATGATGCGCGGCATGTACATCCGGCAGCAGAGCTTCTTCTCCAACAGCCCGCTGGCCGCGCGTGAATTGCCCAGCGACGGCGAATTGCAGATTCTGGAAAAACTGCGTGGCCAGGTGCCGGATGAAGTGTTCAGCAAAGTCTTTCATGCGCCCGTCAGCGACGGCTCGGGCTTGATCCGCGACAAGCAGTTGCAGGCCTTGCGCCTGCTGCAACTGGCCGGCTGGCACGCCGACGGTGACCGCCTGGTGAACGCCGAAGGCCAGCCGCTGAGCTTCACCTTTCTCAATACCCAGAACGGTCTGGAGCGCTTGCTGTTGCCGTGGAAGCGCAACCTGGCGCAGATCGGCATCACCATGGAAATTCGTCGCATCGATTCCTCGCAGTACGTCAACCGCTTGATGGCGCGCGACTACGACATGATCATCAGCGGCTACCCGGTGACCCCGACGCCGGGCATCGAGCTGTACAATTTCTTCGGCTCGAGCGTGGCCACCGACCCCGGCTCGAACAACCTGATGGTGCTCAAGGACCCGGCCGTGGACCAGTTGATCAACGGCCTTGGCGCGGCCAGCACGCAACCGCAGATGCGTGACTACGCGCACGCCCTCGACCGGGTGCTGCAGTGGAACTACTACTGGGTGCCCAACTATTACCCGCCAGGCACCTCCACCGTGTGGTGGAACCGCTTCGGCATGCCCGCCTCACCAGCGCCCAATGACCCGGCCATCGAAACCTGGTGGGAGGTCAGCCCGACGGCGCTGACCACCGAACAGATGCGCGACCGCCTGACAGGGAAGACTCACTGATGCTGGGTTACACGCTACGTCGCCTGCTGCTGATCGTGCCGACCTTGCTGGCGATCCTGCTGGTTAATTTCGCCATCGTCCAGGCCGCGCCGGGGGGGCCGGTGGAGCAAGCCATTGCGCGCCTGCAGGGCGTGGGCGGCGCCAGCGTCACCGGTGGCGGCGGCGACACCCTGCAGGGCGGCTCGCGGGCCAGCCGTGGCCTGGACCCGAAACTGATCAAGGACATCGAGCGCCAGTACGGTTTCGACAAACCGGCCCATGAGCGCCTGTGGCTGATGATCAAGAGCTACGCGGTGCTGGATTTCGGCAGCAGCTTCTTTCGCGGCGCCAAGGTCACCGACCTGATCCTGGACAAGATGCCGGTGACCCTCTCGCTGGGCTTCTGGGCCACCTTGATCACCTACCTGGTGTCGATCCCGCTGGGCATCCGCAAGGCGGTGCAGCATGGCAGCCGCTTCGACATCTGGAGCAGCAGCCTGATCATCATCGGCTATGCCATGCCGGCGTTCCTGTTCGCCATGCTGCTGATCGTGGTGTTCGCCGGCGGCACTTCGCTGAACTGGTTTCCGGTGCGCGGGCTGGTCTCGGACAATTTCGCCGAGCTCAGCCTGCTGGGCAAGGTCGCCGACTACTTCTGGCACCTGGTGCTGCCGGTCACCTCGCTGGTGATCGGCGGTTTCGCCACCTTGACCATTCTCACCAAGAACTCCTTCCTCAACGAGGTCACCCGGCAGTACGTGGTGACGGCGCGGGCCAAGGGCCTGAGCGAGCGACGGGTGCTGTACGGCCATGTGTTCCGCAACGCCATGCTGCTGGTGGTGGCCGGCCTGCCCCAGGCGTTCATCAGCGTGTTCTTCGCCGGCTCGTTGCTGATCGAGGTGATCTTCTCGCTCGACGGGCTCGGTCGCCTGAGCTATGAGGCCGCCGTGGCGCGGGATTATCCGGTGGTGTTCGGCTCGCTGTTCATCTTTACCCTGCTGGGGCTGCTGATCAAACTGATCGGCGACCTGTGCTACACCCTGGTCGATCCACGCATCGACTTCAGCGCGAGGAATGCCTGATGCGCCTGTCGCCCCTGGCCCGTCGTCGCCTGGACCGCTTCAAGCAGAACCGCCGCGGCTGGTGGTCGCTGTGGCTGTTCCTGGCCCTGTTCGCCCTGACCCTGGGCGGCGAACTGGTGGCCAATGACAAACCGCTGGTGCTCAAGTACGACGGCGAGCTGTATTTCCCGGTGTTCAAGCGCCATACCGAGCAGGAATTCGGCGGCCAGCTGCCGTTCCAGGCGGACTACCGCAGCGACTATGTACGCCAGCTGATCGAGGGGCGCGGCGGCTGGATGCTGTTTCCGCCGATTCCGTTCAGCGCCGACACGCCCAACTACGACCTGACCCAACCGGCGCCCAGCCCGCCGTCGACCACCAACTGGCTGGGCACCGACGACCAGTCGCGCGATGTGCTGGCGCGGGTCATCTTCGGTGCGCGGGTGTCGATCCTGTTCGCCCTGGCGCTGACCTTGATCAGCTCGCTGATCGGCATCGGCGCCGGTGCTCTGCAAGGTTACTACGGCGGTTGGGTGGACCTGTTCGGCCAGCGCCTGTTGGAGGTCTGGTCGGGGCTGCCGGTGCTTTACCTGCTGATCATCCTGTCGGGCTTCGTCGAACCCAATTTCTGGTGGTTGCTGGGGATCATGGCGCTGTTCTCCTGGCTGGCGCTGGTGGACGTGGTGCGCGCCGAGTTCCTGCGCGGCCGCAACCTGGAATACGTCAAGGCAGCGCGGGCGCTGGGGCTATCGGACCGCAAGATCATTCTGCGGCACATTCTGCCCAACGCCATGAACGCGACCCTGAGCTTTCTGCCGTTCATTCTGACCGGGGCGATCTCGACCCTCACGGCGCTGGATTTCCTCGGCTTCGGCATGCCGGCCGGCAGCGCTTCGCTGGGGGAATTGATTGCCCAGGGCAAGCAGAACCTGCAGGCGCCCTGGCTGGGGTTTACCGCTTTTTTCACCCTGGCGCTGATCCTGTCGCTGCTGGTGTTCATTGGAGAGGGGCTGCGCGATGCGTTCGATCCGCGTGCTTGAGGTGGGTTTTGTGGTGGGTTTGCGGGCCTCTTCGCGGGCAGAGCCCGCTCCCACAAGGACCTGTTGGAAGCTGAATCTGTGGGAGCGGGGCGGGCGGCCGAGCCCTCTGCCCGCGAAGAGGCCCTCCCTGTCACCCCAAAAGGCACCTGCCCATGACCGCTGAAAACCTCATCGAGATCCGCGACCTGAGCGTGGCGTTCAATGGCCATTCGGTAGTCAAGGACGTGAGCTTCGACATTCCCGTCGGCCAGTGCGTGGCCTTGGTCGGGGAATCGGGTTCGGGCAAGTCGGTGACTGCCCATTCCATCCTGCAACTGTTGCCCAACACCGCTTGCACGAGCAGCGGCAGCGTGCGCTACCAGGGGCAGGAACTGATGGGCGCCGATGCAGCGACCCTGCGCCGCATGCGCGGCGATCGCATCGCGATGATTTTCCAGGAGCCCATGACCTCGCTCAATCCCTTGCACACCGTGCACAAGCAGATCGGTGAAACCCTGCTGGTGCACAAGGGCATGGGTGGCAAGCAGGCCGAGGCACGCATCCTGGAATTGCTCGAGATGGTCGGCATCCAGAACCCGCGCAAGCGCCTCAAGGCCTACCCGCACCAGTTGTCCGGTGGCCAGCGCCAGCGTGTGATGATCGCCATGGCATTGGCCTGCGAGCCACAGCTGTTGATCGCCGACGAACCCACCACCGCCCTCGACGTCACGGTGCAGCGGCGCATCCTGCTGTTGCTGCAGTCACTGCAGACGCGCCTGGGCATGTCGCTGCTGCTGATCAGCCACGACCTCAACCTGGTGCGCAGCATCGCCCAGCACGTCTGCGTGATGCGTGCCGGCGAAATCGTCGAGCAGGCCGCTTGCGAGCAACTGTTCAGCGCACCGCAGCACCCCTACAGCCAACTGTTGCTGGACGCCGAACCGGCCGGCGCGGTGCTGTCCGAGGAAACCCGGCCGGAACTGTTGCAGGTGGACGGGCTAAAGGTCTGGTACCCGTTGGACGGCGGCCTGTTCCGCAAGCCGCGCGAGTTCGTCAAGGCCGTGGACGGCATCAGCCTGAGCGTGCAGCAGGGCAAGACTTTGGGCATCGTCGGCGAGTCCGGCTCGGGCAAGTCGACCCTCGGCCAGGCGATCCTGCGCCTGCTCGATTCCCAGGGCGGCATTCGCTTCCAGGGCCAGGCACTCGATGGCCTGGATCAGAAGCAGATGCGACCGTGGCGCAAGCAGATGCAGGTGGTCTTCCAGGACCCCTTCGGCAGCCTCAGCCCGCGCATGTCGGTGGCGCAGATCATCAGTGAAGGTCTGGAAGTGCACAGCGGCGCCAACGGCCGGGCGTGCGACGAGCAGGTCATCCAGGTGCTGCGCGAAGTAGGCCTGGACCCCGCTGCGCGGCACCGTTACCCCCACGAATTTTCCGGCGGCCAGCGTCAGCGTATCGCCATCGCGCGCGCACTGGTGCTGCGCCCGGCGCTGATTCTGCTGGACGAGCCGACCTCGGCCCTCGACCGCACGGTGCAGAAGCAGGTGGTGCAGTTGCTGCGTCAGTTGCAAGAGCGCCACGGCCTGACCTACCTGTTCATCAGCCATGACCTGGCGGTGGTGCGGGCGCTGGCCCATGATGTGATCGTGGTCAAGGACGGTCAGGTGGTGGAGCGCGGCCCTACCGACCGGCTGTTCACCGACCCTCGGCACCCCTACACCCAGGAATTGCTGCAGGCAGCGCTGGTGTAGCGTGGTATAGATTGCAGGACAACCCCAGAGGCAATGCATATGGCACTCGACGGCAAGACGGCTTTGGTTACCGGCTCCACCAGCGGCATCGGCCTGGGCATTGCTTCGGTGCTGGCCCGTCACGGCGCCAATGTGGTACTCAACGGTTTCGGCGACCCGGCCGCGGCGCTGGCCGAAGTGCGCCGGCACGGCACCCAGGTCGCCCACCACGGTGCCGACGTGAGTGACCCGACGCAGCTGGCCGCGCTGTTCGAGTACGTGCAAGCGACGTTCGGCGGTGTCGATATCCTGGTCAATAACGCCGGCATCCAGCACGTGGCGGCGGTCGAGGCGTTTCCGGTGGAGCGCTGGGACGCGATCATCGCGATCAACCTGTCCTCGGTGTTCCACGCCACTCGCCTGGCGCTGCCGGGCATGCGGGAAAAAGGCTGGGGGCGGATCGTCAATATCGCCTCGGTGCACGGCCAGGTGGGCTCGGTGGGCAAGGCCGCCTATGTCGCCGCCAAGCATGGCGTGATCGGCCTGACCAAGGTGGTCGGCCTGGAAACCGCGACCACGCAGATCACCTGCAACGCCATCTGCCCTGGCTTCGTGCTGACCCCGCTGGTGCAGAAGCAGATCGATGATCGTGCGGCCAAGGGAGGTGACCCGGCCGACGCCCAGCGCGAATTGCTCGCGGAAAAACAGCCCTCGCTGGCATTCGTCACGCCCGAGCATCTGGGCGAACTGGTGATGTTTCTGTGCAGCGAGGCCGGTAGCCAGGTGCGCGGTGCGGCGTGGAACATCGACGGTGGCTGGCTGGCGCAATGACGCGGGGAACCGCGCTGTGCCGGCAAAGTCGGAGTAAGGACATTACCATGTGCAAGGAGCTTCTGTGACCATCGCTCCCCCCAGCGAACCGCTCGGCCCGCAAGCGCCGGACCAGACCCGTGAAGTGCATCGCCTGCGGGTGCTGACGGTGAATACACACAAGGGTTTTACCGCATTCAACCGCCGTTTCATCCTGCCCGAATTGCGTGAGGCGGTGCGCAGCACCAGCGCCGACCTGGTGTTCCTGCAGGAAGTGCTGGGCGGCCACGACGGCCATGCGTCGAAGTTCTCCAACTGGCCGCAGATGTCACAGTACGAGTTTCTCGCCGACAGCATGTGGAGCGATTTCGCCTACGGGCGCAACGCGGTGTACCCGGACGGCCACCATGGCAACGCGGTGCTGTCCAAGTACCCGATCCTGCGCTACAGCAACCTCGACATCTCGATCACCGGACCTGAGCGCCGCGGCTTGTTGCATTGCGTGTTGCAGGTACCGGGGCACGACGAGGTGCATGCGATCTGCGTGCACTTGTCGCTGCTGGAAAGCCACCGGCAACAGCAATTGGCGCTGTTGAGCCAACTGCTCGATTCATTGCCCGAGGACGCGCCGGTGATCATTGCCGGCGATTTCAACGACTGGCAGTTGCGCGGCAATGCGACCCTGGCCAAGCGCAAGGATCTGCACGAGGCATTCGAGCGGCACAACGGGCAGTTGGCCAAGACCTACCCGGCGCGCTTTCCACTGCTGCGCCTGGACCGGATCTATGTCAGGAACGCGACCAGCCACGGGCCGATCATTCTGGGCAACAAGCCGTGGACGCACCTGTCGGATCACTTGCCGTTGGCGGTTGAGATCCACCTGTGATCCACTGAAACGCGGTCTATCGTGGGAGCGGTCAGCGGCCGCGAAAAGCGCTCCGCGTATCATCTGACGCTCCGCGGCGTCTGCTTCGCGGTCACTGCTGGCTTTCAGGGTCGTCGCTCACCAGGCCCCAATCCGCGCTTTTACGGTCGAGCGCAGGCGTTGGCGGGGCAGGCGCCGAGGTGTGCTGCACGCCTTCCTCGCCATGCAGCTTCAAGCGCAGGCGCAGGTTGTTCACCGAATCGGCATTCTTCAACGCCTCCTCCTCGCTGATCGCCCCTTCGATGGCCAGCTCGTACAAAGCATGGTCGAACGTCTGCATGCCCAGGTTCACGGATTTTTCCATGATGCCCTTGAGCTCGGAAAACTCGTTGCGGTGAATGAAGTCGCGAATCGTCGGCGTGCCCAGCATCACCTCGACCGCCGCGCGGCGCTTGCCGTCGGTGGTGCGTACCAGCCGCTGCGAGACGAACGCCTGCAGGTTGTTGCCCAGATCGTTGAGCAACTGCGGGCGGCGGTCTTCGGGGAAGAAATTGATGATGCGGTCCAGCGCCTGGTTGGCGTTGTTGGCATGCAGGGTGGAAATCGCCAGGTGACCGGTGTCGGCGAATGCCAATGCGTGTTCCATGGTTTCGCGGTCGCGGATCTCGCCGATCAGGATCACGTCCGGCGCCTGGCGCAGGGTGTTCTTCAGGGCGGCCTGGAAGCTGCGCGTGTCGACGCCCACTTCGCGCTGGTTGATGATCGACTTCTTGTGCCGATGGATGAACTCCACCGGGTCCTCGATGGTGATGATGTGCCCGCTGCTGTTGCGGTTGCGGTAGTCGATCAATGCCGCCAGCGACGTCGACTTGCCGGAACCGGTAGCGCCGACGAACAGCACCAGGCCGCGTTTCTCCATGATCACGTCGAGCAGCTTGCGCGGCAGCTTGAGGTCTTCGAAGCTGGGAATGTCGAGCTTGATGTTGCGTGCGACAATCGACACTTCGTTGCGCTGCTTGAAGATATTGACGCGAAAGCGCCCTACCCCGTGGATCGACAACGCCAGATTCATTTCCAGCTCGCGCTCGAAGTCGATACGCTGCTCGGCGTCCATGATGCCGGCGGCGATCTCGGCAATGTCGCCTGGCTTCAGGGCTTCGGCGCTGAGCGGCTTGAGCACGCCGTTGAACTTGGCGCAGGGTGGCGCGCCAGTGGACAGGTAGAGGTCGGAGCCGTCCTGACTGGCCAGGAGCTTTAGCAATGCCTGGATTTCCATAGGCTTGGGGGTCCTGTAAAGGCGGTCGATAGAAAGTAAGCTATAGCTTGGCTGGATAAGCAGCCGCGGTAAATCAAAGGATAACGCAATGAATGCCTCACCTGTGGGCGGCAAGGTCGCGACATTGATCGCCAGCATGGACTGGACCGACAGCCCCCTGCCCCGCCCCGATGCCTGGCCGCAGAGCCTGCGCACGGCCGTGGACATCGTCATCCACTCGCCCATGCCGATGCTGCTGCTGTGGGGCACGCAACTGTGCCAGCTGTACAACGACGCCTTTGCCCTGCTGGTGGGCAGCAATCACCCCCGTGCCCTGGGCCAGCCGGTAGACCGCATCTGGCCCGAGCTCAAGCCTTTTTCCGACCCCATCTACGACGCGGTGATGCGCGGCGAAGTGCGTGCCTTTACCGAGAAGGGCTTCAACCTGCCGCGTGACGGGCATTCGGCGCGGGTCTGGCTGGACCTCACCTACAGCCCGATTCGCGACGAAAACGAGCGCGTCGCCGGCATTCTGGTGACGGCCATCGAAGCCAACGAGCGCCGTGAAGTGAGCGCGGTGGGTAAACGCACCGAGCAGGAGCTGCGCGACAGCGAGGCGCATTTCCGCATGGCCATCGAGTTGTCCCCGGCGGTGCACTGGACCGCCGATGCCAATGGTCGCACCGACGGCGAAAGCCAGACCGAGCGCTGGCGACAGCTGACCGGCATGCGCAGCCTGCGACCGGACGACGACTGGGCGCAGCTGGTGCATCCGGACGACCACCTGCCGACCCTCGACGCCTGGCATCTGGCGGTGAGCACTGGCCGTCCCTACGATGCCGAGTACCGTTTGCGCATGGCCGACGGCAGCTACCACTGGATGCACGCTCGGGCGCTGCCTCAGCTGGATGCCGACGGCGTGATCCGGCAATGGTTCGGCATGACCGAAGACGTGCAGAATCGGCGTCAGGTGGAGCAGGCGCTGCGCGAGCTCAACGAGCACCTGGAAACCCGCGTCAGCGAACGGACCCAGGCCCTGGCCGAGGTCAACCTGCGCCTGCAGAACGAAATGCACGAGCGCGAACGCGCCGAGGAGGCTTTGCGCCACGCGCAGAAGATGGAAGCCCTGGGCCAGTTGACCGGCGGCATCGCCCATGACTTCAACAACATGCTCACCGGCATCATCGGCAGCCTCGATCTGATGCAGCGGTACATCGACGCCGGGCGCAGCAGCGAAATCAAGCGCTTCAGCGAGGCGGCGGTCAGCTCCGCCCATCGCGCTGCCGGCCTGACCCACCGGCTGCTGGCGTTTTCGCGACGGCAGTCGCTGGACCGCAAGCGCCTGGCACCCAACGCGCTGGTGCATTCGCTCGAAGAGCTGTTCAGCCGCACGCTCGGCGAACATCTGCAGCTGCAGCTGCAACTGGCGCCCGACGTCTGGCCGGTGAACACCGATGCCAGCCAGCTGGAGAACGCCCTGCTCAATCTGGTGATCAATGCCCGCGACGCGATGCCCGACAGCGGTGTGCTGACCATCGAAACCGCCAACTGCGAGCTCGACGCCACCCCTGAAGGCGCTACGCTGGAACCGGTCAAGCCGGGTGCCTACGTGATGTTCCGGGTCAGCGACAACGGCAGCGGCATGAGTGCCCCGGTGCTGGCCAAGGCATTCGATCCGTTCTTCACCACCAAACCCATCGGCCAGGGCACCGGGCTGGGGTTGTCGATGATCTATGGCTTCGCCCAGCAGTCGGGCGGTCAGGTGACACTGCAGAGCCGTCCCGGCGAGGGCACGTGTGTGCGGCTCTACCTGCCGCGGCACAGCGAAGCATCCGCCGACCCTGCCGAGCAGCGCGCTCCGGCGGTGCCGCCGATGGCCCGCGACGGAGAAAGCGTGCTGGTGGTGGAGGACGATCCGGCGGTGCGGATGCTGGTGCTCGATGTGCTCGACGAGCTGGGCTATGCCGCCCATTCCGCCGGCGAGGCCAGTGCGGCGCTAGCCTTGCTCGACGCAGGCCTGGACATCGACCTGCTGGTGACCGACGTGGGCCTGCCAGGGCTCAATGGCCGGCAGTTGGCGGAGATCGCGCGGCAGCAGCGGCCAGGCTTGAAGGTGCTGTTCATCACCGGCTATGCCGAGAAGGCCGCCGAGCGCTACGGTTTTCTCGCCGAAGGCATGGACATGATCACCAAGCCGTTTTCCATCGAACGCCTGGGCAGCAAGATCCGCGACATGATCAACCTGGCGTGATTTGCGGCATAATCCGCAGCTTTTTACAGCGAGCATCGGGCAATGAAGGCACAAGCAAGGCACATTCTGGTCAAGACCGCCGAAGAGGCGGAAGCACTGCGCCTGCGGATCGCCAAAGGTGAAGCGTTCGATGTGCTGGCGAAGAAGTATTCGACATGCCCGTCAGGCAAACGCGGCGGTGACCTGGGTGAAGTGCGACCGGGGCAGATGGTCGGCGCCATCGACCAGATCATTTTCAAGAAACCGCTGCGTACGGTGCACGGACCGGTGAAAAGCAAGTTCGGTTATCACCTGGTGCAGGTGTTCTATCGCGATTGACGGTGAGGCCGGACGCGGCTTGCGCCGCTGCTACAGGGGAATGCAATACCTGTAGCAGCGGCGCGAGCCGCGTCGGCGAGTGTTGCGGTATATCTAGATGAACGCAGTGAGGCCGGACGCGGCTTGCGCCGCTGCTACAGGGGAATGCAGTGCCTGTAGCGGCGTCGGGCGGTGGCGCAGGCAGGGTCAGAGATACTCGCCAACCGCCTTGGGCCTTTGGTGTTGCAATTTGAGGTCGGTGCGCATGCCGGCGATCAGGTTCGAAATCGCGCGGCTGCTGGTCAACTGCTCGGTACGAATGCCGCTGAGCATGTAATCCACCTTGTGCGAAGTACGGTCGAACACGCGCACGGTCAGCGAACGGTCATGGGCTTGGGTACATTGGCAGCGTTGCGGCAGAAAACTGCTTTCAATGATGTTGCGCAGTTCAAGGGTGGACAACATGATGACACTCCATTCTTGGTCTTATCCCTGATGTCGGGCTTGCCCGAATACGGTGCACGTTCCATGCCTCGCGCCCCACCATGCACTTGCTATGGAAATCAAGCAGTTACCTCGTAAAGCGCCTGAGCCTATCGTGCATTGTGCAAGATACCGGTGTAGCGGCGTTGCAAATTGCACAGCATCGCGTTCGTTGAAACTTAGCGAGCGACGCCAGGGTCACCTGCTAACACACCGCGCAGGAGCACCCTTCACCATGGCACGAGCAATCTGGAAAGGCGCGATCAGCTTCGGGTTGGTTCATATTCCTGTAGCGCTGGTTTCGGCCACTGCCTCCCAGGGCGTTGACTTCGACTGGCTGGACAAACGCAGCATGGACCCGGTCGGCTACAAGCGCATCAACAAGAAGACCGGCAAGGAGATGGACAAGGAAAACATCGTCAAAGGTGTCCAGTACGAAAAAGGTCGCTACGTAGTGTTGAGTGAAGACGAGATCCGCGCCGCGCATCCTGTCTCGACCCAGACCATCGATATTTTCTCCTTCGTCGACCGCAACCAGATTCCCCTGCCCAACATCGACACACCCTACTTCCTGGCACCTGACCGTCGTGGCGAGAAAGTCTACGCGCTGTTGCGCGAAACCCTGATCAGCACCAAGAAAGTTGCACTTGCGTTGGTGGTATTGCACACCCGCCAGTACTTGGCGGCACTCATGCCATTGGACGGCGCGCTGGTAATGGTCAAGTTGCGCTGGCCGTCGGAAGTTCGCGACCTGGACATACTCGAGCTGGGCAAAGAGGTGAAGAAACCCGAACTGACCAAGAAGGAACTGGACATGGCCAAACGCTTGGTCGAAGACATGAGCGGCGACTGGCAGCCTGAAGAGTATGTCGACAAGTTCGAGCAGAAGATCATGGCGCTGGTCGAGAAAAAGGCCAACAAGGGCGAGATCGAAGACGTGGAAACCGAGGCTGGCCAGGAGTCGCGCAAGACTGCCGATGTCATCGACCTGACCGAGCTGCTCAAGCGCAGCCTCGCGGGCAAATCGTCCGCTCCATCGAAGGCCAAGCCTGCCAAGGAAAAATCCGCCACGAAAAAGGCACCTGCACGGCGCAGCCCGCGCAAGGCATCCTGAACGTAACTAACCAACTTTAACCCGCTCGCGATCAACGGTATTGATGAACAGGTTTTTTCATCAATACCGTTATTAAATAACTTGGTACAAAGTTACCTTTTATATCAACTTCTAAGAACCCTCGACTACACTCGTTGCATTGCATGTCTGCATTGACCACCTGATCGCTCATTGCGCCCGGCTTGTTCGCGCGCGTGGCTGTGGAAGTTGCCAATGAATACCAACGAGTTGTTGATACGCACCAGTCTATTGACCGCCCTTGCGCTACCGTGTGAATACGCCCGGGCTGATTGCACGTTCAGCCCAGGCCTGGGCAATGACGCCTACGTGTGCGACAGCGGAACGGCACCGGGGCTTTCCGACCTGCTGGGCAACAACAGCCTCACCCTGCCCGCCGACGGCACGGGCACCATCACCGGCGCGGTCGAGTTCGGCCCTGGCCAGGACAGCGTGTTGATGCGCTCAGGTACTGTGGCCGGCGCGATGAGCACAGGCGCGGGCGCCGACACCGTGTTCATCAGCGCCGGGCGCTTGTTTTCCCTGACCCAGGGCGATGGCGCCGATACGCTCGAAGTCGTCGGCGGTACCGTCAGCGGTACGGTCAACCAGGGCAGCGGCATCGACAACTTCATCATGCGCGGCGGGCAGATCCAGGCACTGGGCCAGGGTGACGGGCTGGACACCTTTCTCATGACCGATGGCACCATCGTCGGCGCCTTCGAGGACGGCGACATCGCACGGATGAGCGGCGGCACCATCGGCCGGGTCGACATGAAGCTCGACAACAACCTGTTCGAACTGTCCGGCGGCCGCATCAACGGCAACCTGGTTGCCGGCTTCGGCAATGACACCATCGCCGTCTCCGCAGGCAGCATCGGTGGCAACATCAGCGTCAGTGGCGGCACCGACCAGGTGACGGTGAGCGGTGGTGATATCGGCGGCAACGTTTTGCTCAGCTTTGGCGACGACCGCTTCATCTGGCGCGACGCCGGCCTGGTCCACGGCACCATCAGCACGGGCGCAGGCAACGACACGGCGCTGCTGAGCAACCTCGATGAATCGTATCTGGCCTCCCCCAGCCTGGTGTTCGGCGACGTCGGCATCGATACGCTGACGTTCGACAACAGCCGCAGCGCCAGCGGCGCGCGCTACAGCCACTGGGAAACCATCAACCTCAGCAACGGCTCGGTGCTCGACCTGCCCGATCGCCTGAGCCTGGCCGATGACTCGGCGCCTGCCGACAGCGGCCTGCTCACCATCGACCGCAGCAGCACCCTGGGCGCCACGCAAGGTTCGGTGGGCGCACGAGTCGGCGGGCAGACCATCACAGTGAACAATGCCGGATCGATCGACCTGACCCGCAGCGGTGCCGACGCAAGCGATCGGCTGGCCGTCATCGGCAACTACGTCGGGAATGACGCGCGCCTGAAACTGCAGAGCGTGCTGGCTGCCGACGACGCCCCTTCCGACCGGCTGATCGTCGCCCGGGGCACGTTGAGCGGGAACACGACGATCAGCGTCGACAACCTCGATGGCCAGGGCGCACTAACGACAGCCAACGGCATTGCGCTGGTCGAAGCCACGCAGGGCGCGATCAGCACCGACGGCGCTTTCACCCTGGCCAACAACCTGTCGGTCGGGGCCTATCAGTATTACCTGTTCAAGGGCGGGGTGACGGCGGGCAGCGAGAACAGCTGGTTCCTGCGCTCTTCGGTGGTGGCAGCGCCGCCCGTGACACCGCCCGTGGTCGAACCTCCGATCATCGAGCCCCCTGTGGTTGAACCGCCGATAGTGCAACCACCGATTGTCGAACCACCGCCAGTCGAGCCCCCGGTCACCCAACCCCCGGTCGATGAACCGCCACCGGTCACGCCTCCGGACGCCGGGCTGCCCGAAGAAACCCCGGTCGAGCCATTCGTGCCGCCTGCGCCAGTGCAACCGGAAACACCGGTTGCCGAACCGGCGCTGCCAGAGCCCGCTCCGGCCACCCAGGCGCCCATCGCAGCGGTCGGCACGCCGCCCCTGCCTCAGGCCAGCCCTGGCCAAGCCATTGTGCTGTACCGGATCGAGGTACCTGCCTACAGCGTTGCACTTCCGGCTGCCGCCTCGCTGGCGCTGGACAGCCTGGGCAGCTTCCACGAGCGTCAGGGCGACCAAAGCCTGCTCGGTGAGCGCGGCGCCCTGGGCGCCGGCTGGGCACGCACATTCGGCAGCCACGGGCGGCAGAAATGGGCCGGGGCCGCAGCGCCAAGCCTCAAAGGCAACACCCGCGGCTATCAGGTCGGTCACGACGTGTTCGCCACCCTTGGCGACGGCGGCTATCGCCAGCATGCCGGACTGTTCGCCGGGCACTCGCGCCTTGACGGCAACGTGCGCGGTTTCGCCCTGGGGTTCGATGACACCTCTTCAGGCGACATTCGCCTGCGCGCCGACAACATCGGCGCCTATTGGACCCTGTTGGGCACGGCCGGCGGCTACGTGGATATGGTGGCGATGGGCACCCGGTTCGCCGGACGCAGCCGCTCCGAACGCGCTTACACCCTCGATCTCGATGGGCACGGCATCACCCTCTCCGTGGAAGGCGGCTATCCGCTTGCGCTCTCAGATGACTGGACACTGGAGCCACAGGTGCAACTGATCGGCCAGAGGATCACGCTGGACACGGCACGCGACCCGGTATCCAAGGTGGACTTCGACAGCGAGGACTATTGGCGGGCCAGATTGGGCGCGCGATTGAAAGGCGAGTACCGCCTCAGCGGCACACCGGTGGAGCCCTACGTTCGGGCTAACCTCTGGCATACCCTCAAAGGTGAAGACGCGGTGACGTTCGACGACAGCGACACTTTGCGCACCCAGCATCGCACTACGCAGGCTCAGCTGGGGTTGGGCATGGCCGCTCGGCTGAGCAACGATGTCAGCGTCTACCTCAACGCCGACTACGCTCGCAGCCTGGACTCGCAACCCCAGGAAAGCCTGCAAGGCAGCCTGGGATTGCGCATCAGCTGGTAGCCTCAGGCGGGATCGTCAGGGCTCGTGTCAGCGTCCCCGGTCTGGGTGCGGACCTGGCGGGGATCCACCTCCGGGTCGCGGTCCAGAGGTACGGGCGAAAGGCTTTCATCGCCGGGACGCGCATCCTCGCCGGGTTTGCCCTCGGCAAACGGCTCGGGTTCGATCGGATCGTTCGGACGATCCAAAGGGTCGGGAATCTGCGTCGAACTGCTGGGTGCCATATCATCCTCGCTGAAAGCACATGGGGTTCAGCGCATATGACGCCGCCGCCGCGCCGAGGTGCAAATTACTTTGCAGCGCAATGCCTTGCGCTCACAGGCAGGTGGCCAGAGAGGCCAGGCGGCGCGTGGCGACCTCGCCCTGCTCGCGGGCATAGAAGCTAACCACGCTGCCAGCACCTCGTGGGCGGATGTCGGCGAAGTAGGTCGCTGCAGGTGTGAACACGGTGTAGCCGCCGTCGCTGGCTTCGGAAGAGGCATCGGTCATGACGCCGAACATGGCTTCGTCCTGCCAACTGAACTGAACGCACTGAGCGATTTTCTGCGCAGTTTTTTCCGAGTTCATGGTTTGCACTGGCGCTGTGCTGCGCGCCTGTTTCATGTTCAGGCCTGTGCAACCGGTCAGTACGCACAAGCCCAGTGCTGCAGCGATGATCCGCATCGTCATTTCCATTCCAGGTAAAGCGCGAATGTATCACTGCCGCGGTTGCCCGGCATCATCGACACATCACTGGCACAGGTGCATGGCGGTGAGAAAGAGGATGAACGCGCCCACCACTTCAAAATGGCTCAGCAGCCAGGCGCCCACCCGTGAGCGTCGGGGTGAGCTGTACGCACCGTAAAATTGCGGCCACATAGCGGCCGAAGTCGCTAAAACGGCGCCTGCCAACAGCAACAACACATAGGCCATCGAAAGGTCTCGGGGTGATGAATGAAGATAGGCCTTAGTGCCCCGCCCGCGGTGCGCGTTCCAAAGCGTTGCGTGCGCTTCGTCACAAAAGCGCGCATCGGCGGCATTGCCTGCATGCCTGCGCGCCTGCACAATCTCGGCTCCCCCACTACCGATCGAAGGCCCCATGGCAGAACCCGATTCGCGTCACCAGGCCGCGCTGGACCGCTTTCTCGAAGCGCGTCCCGAACTGCAGTCCGAACTGGACAGTCTCAACCCGCTGGCCGCACGCGCGGCCGGGTTCAGCGTCAAGGAATACCGTGCGGAACGTCTGCACGAGGCGTTCGAGGAAGCCGCCGATGCGCAAGGCATCTTTGCCTGGGAATTGACCCTGCAACTCACTGCAGCCACACCGCAGGAGTTCGAAACCCAGCGTCTGGAAGTGCACAAGGAAGTGGCCGAAATGGCGGGCATGCCGTGGGACGAATACATGCAGCTCAACGGGCTGAAAGAGAGCTGACGAATCACGCCGCACAAGAGCACCCCGCACTCGGCAGGGTGCAGGTGTGCCTGGTGGTCAAACGTGTGGCTTACAGGCTGTTGCCGAGGGAATGTTCTTCGTCTTCATCGACAGGCGAGTTACGGCCTGGTTCATCTACCGCCTTGTTGCCCGGCGAGCCTTCATGGTCATCGTCGTGCTCGTCGTGCTTCTCGTCCTTCTCGTGAATATCAGGGTAACCCTCTTCCCCGCTGCCGGGCTCGGCCGGCCCTGGATAGGGATTCTGCGGGTGGTTGTTGTCTTGGACCATGATATGTCTCCTTTCTTGGCACGGTTCATCCGTGCCTGATAGTGGGAGGTCGCTGCCGGCCTGGAAGTGCCGTTGGCTTGACGAGCGGCATCCCACGGCGACAAACCCCACACCGCCTTGTCTTCTGGTGATTCTTTGCTATAGCTAAAGGCCTCGCTGATCATCAAGGCAAGGGAGTGGCCGTCATGAAAAAGATGAGTGTGAGTCAGCTGACCATGCTGACAGCCGTCAACATGCTGGGGTCTGGCATCGTTCTGTTACCCACCAAACTCGCCGAAGTGGGCGGCATCTCGATTCTCTCCTGGCTGATCACGGCCACCGGCTCGCTGGCGCTGGCCTATGCCTTCGCCCGCTGTGGCATGCTCAGCCGTAAAACCGGGGGCATGGGCGGCTATGCGGAATATACCTTCGGCAAGTCCGGCAACTACATCACCAACTATACCTACGGGCTGTCGCTGCTGATCGCCAACGTGGCGATCAGTATCACGGCGGTTGGTTATATCCAGACGTTGTTCGGTATCAAACTCGATTCGCTGCAAGTGGGCCTGGCGACCATCGCGCTGCTGTGGATCACCACCTTCGCCAATTTCGGCGGAGCCAACATCACCGGCAAGATCGGTGCGATCACGGTGTGGGGCGTCATTGCCCCGGTCGTACTGGTGTCGACGGTCGGCTGGTTCTGGTTCGACAGCAGCACCTATGCGGCGGGCTGGAACCCCCACGACATGCCTTGGTACGAAGCGGCCGGTGCCTCGGTGGCAATCACGCTGTGGGCGTTCCTGGGCCTGGAGTCGGCGTGTGCCAACGGCGATGCCGTGGAGAACCCGGAAAAGAACGTGCCCATCGCCGTGCTCGGCGGGACGCTGGGGGCGGCAGTGATCTACATCGTCTCCACCAACGTCATCGCGGGCATCGTCGGCAATGCCGAGCTGGTGTCTTCTACCGCCCCCTTCGGCCTGGTGTTCGCCACCATGTTCACGCCGATGATCGGCAACCTGGTCATGGGCCTGATGGTCCTGGCCTGCATCGGCTCGCTGCTGGGCTGGCAGTTCACCGTGGCCCAGGTGTTCAAGAGCTCGGCCGACACCGGTTACTTTCTGCCGATCTTCGCCAAGGTCAACCAGCACGGTGTGCCGATCATCAGCATGCTGATCCTGCTGGCGATCCAGACAGCCCTGGCCTTGCTGACCATCAGTCCCGACCTGGCCAAGCAGTTCGATACCCTGGTGAACCTAGCGGTGGTCACCAACCTGGTGCCCTACATCCTGTCGATGGCCACCTTGATGACCTTGCAGAAGGTCTCGAACGTGCCGGCCAACAAAGCCCTGGTGACCAACATCGTCGCCTGGATCGCGGCGGCCTACAGCTACCTGGCGCTGTATAGCTCGGGCGCCCAGGCGCTGATGCTTGGCGGTGTGGCGACCATCGTCGGCTATACGTTGTTCGGCTTCGTCAACAACCGCCTGATCCGCCTGGAAGCGGTCAACAACAGCGCCCCGACCCAAACCGTCGCGGCGCAGCACATCGTCGGCGCGCCGCTTCCGGTGAACGGCTTGCCCCATTCGACATCGACCCCCCTTGCACCGGAGGCTTGACCATGACGGAACATCGAAACCTGCTCGGCATGCTGGCGTTGCTGATCAGCGACCAGCCCGACAAACGTACCGTGTTCGGCCGCGCGCTGATCCAGCTGATCGCCGATGTGGAAGCCCGCTCCATCAGCGTGATCACCTCGGAAAGCCTGCAGGACGCCAAGTCGATCCTCAATACCGACCCGGCGATCCAATGCGTGTTGCTCAGTTGGGAGATGGATCAGAGCGACGACCATCAGCGCTGCATAGACCTGCTGGTCACCCTGCGCGAGCGCAACACCCGGGTCCCGGTATTCCTGATCAGCGATCGCAGCACCGCCGCCAACGTGCCGCTGATCGTCATGCAGCACGCCGACGATTTCATCTGGCTGCCCGAAGACACCAGCCGCTTCCTCAGTGGACGGATCATGGCCGCCATCGAGCGCTATCGGCAGGCGGTGCTGCCGCCGATGTTCGGCGCACTGCTCAAGTTTGCCCGCGGTTACGAATACTCCTGGCACACTCCAGGCCATGCCGGCGGCACCGCGTTTCTGAAAAGCACCGCGGGCCGGGCGTTCTACGAGTTTTTCGGGGAAAACCTGCTGCGCTCCGACCTCTCCATTTCGGTGGGCGAACTGGGCTCCCTGCTCGACCACAGCGGCCCCATCGGCCAGGGCGAGCGCTACGCGGCCAAGGTGTTCGGCGCGCATCGCACCTACTACGTCACCAACGGCTCGTCGATGTCCAACCGGGTGATCCTGATGGCCAGCGTCACCCGCGACCAGATCGCGCTGTGCGACCGCAATTGCCACAAGTCCGCCGAACATGCGATGACGCTTTCCGGGGCAATTCCCACCTACCTGGTGCCGACGCGCAACCGCTTCGGCATCATCGGCCCGATTCTGCCGCAGACTTTGAGCGCCGAGGGCGTGCGAGCGGCAATTGCCAGCAACCCGCTGGTCAAGAGTCACATCGACCCTGCGCCCGTGCACGCCATCGTCACCAACTCCACCTACGACGGCCTGACCTACAACGTCACACGGGTGGAAGAATTGCTCGGGCAAAGCGTCGACCGTCTGCATTTCGACGAGGCCTGGTATGGCTACGCGCGGTTCAATCCGTTGTACAAGGACCGCTTCGCGATGCACGGCAGCCCGGACGATCACGACGCGTCCAAGCCCACGGTGTTCGCCACGCAATCGACCCACAAGTTGCTTGCAGCACTGTCCCAGGCGTCGATGATCCATGTGCGCAACGGGCGCAATTCGATCCCCCATGGACGCTTCAACGAGTCGTACATGATGCACGCCTCGACCTCGCCCAACTACGCCATCATGGCGTCCTGCGACGTCAGCTCGGCGATGATGGAGGCGCCGAGCGGGCAGATCCTGACCAACGAATCCATCGAGGAAGCCATCTCCTTTCGCCAGGTGATCTCGCGAATGCACGCCGACATGCTCGCCAACGACGATTGGTTCGTGTCCTGCTGGCAGCCGCCGTCGGTAGCGATCGGCGGTGCGGCCATAGCGTTCCATGAAGTCGACCCGCTCAAGCTCAAATCCGATCCCAACTGCTGGGTGCTGCATCCCAACGAGGTGTGGCACGGGTTCGGCGACATCGAAGACGGCTACTGCATGCTCGACCCGATCAAGGTGTCGATCCTGAGCCCGGGCATGGGCGACGACGGCGAGCTTCTGGACTTCGGCATACCGGCGTGTGTGATCAGCGCTTATCTGGGCCGGCAGGGAATCGTGGTCGAGAAGACCACCGACTTCACCCTGCTTTTCCTGTTCTCCATAGGTATCACCAAAGGCAAGTGGGGCACCTTGGTGAATGCGCTGCTGGACTTCAAGCGCGACTACGATGCCAACCTGGAGCTCGAGCTGTGCCTGCCCGACCTGCTCGCCGCCACGCAACAGCGCTATAGCGGCATGGGCCTGCGCGACCTGGCCAGGGAGATCTTCGCCGCGATGAAGGAAACCCGCACCACCGCGGCCATGGCAGCGGCCTTCGGCACGCTGCCCACGGCGGAATTCAGCCCGGTGGAAGCCTACGAAAAACTGGTCAGGAACGAGGTCGAACAGGTCACCCTGGAAAACGCAGCCGGACGCATCGCGGCCACAGGCATCGTGCCCTACCCGCCCGGCATCCCGTTGCTGATGCCTGGAGAAAACGCCGGCGCCGCCGACGGTCCGCTGCTGGCCTACCTGCGGGCCCTGGAGAGCTTCGACCGGTCATTCCCGGGGTTTACCCATGACACCCATGGGATCGAGAGCGATGGGGGGGTGTATCGGTTGTTGGTGCTCAAGTGAGGGGTATGCTGGGGGAATTCACTATGGGGCGCCGTACAACTGCTGCCATACCTATGCGACAATACGCGCAATGTCCGGTTTGAATTCCCCGCGTATCGCCCAGCAGTTCGGCCACCGAAACCATCGCTCCCCCAGTTATTGATAGGTAAGCTCCTTGATCTCCACCGCTAACATCACCATGCAGTTTGGCGCCAAGCCGCTGTTCGAGAACGTTTCCGTGAAATTCGGCAACGGCAACCGCTACGGCCTGATCGGCGCCAACGGCTGTGGCAAGTCGACGTTCATGAAGATCCTGGGCGGCGATCTGGAGCCTTCGGGTGGGCAGGTCATGCTCGAGCCGAACGTACGCCTGGGCAAGCTGCGCCAGGACCAGTTCGCCTACGAACATTTCTCGGTGATCGACACGGTCATCATGGGCCACGAGGAGCTGTGGAAGGTCAAGGCCGAGCGTGATCGCATCTACTCGCTGCCGGAAATGAGCGAGGCAGACGGCATGGCCGTCGCCGAGCTGGAAACCGAGTTCGCCGAAATGGACGGCTACACCGCCGAGTCCCGTGCCGGCGAGCTGTTGCTGGGCCTGGGCATTCCACTGGAACAGCATTTTGGCCCGATGACCGAAGTGGCGCCGGGCTGGAAGCTGCGGGTGCTGCTGGCGCAGGCGTTGTTCTCGGATCCGGAAGTGTTGCTGCTCGACGAGCCGACCAACCACCTGGACATCAACACCATTCGCTGGCTGGAAAACATTCTTACGGCGCGTAACAGCACCATGATCATCATTTCCCACGACCGGCACTTCCTCAACAGTGTCTGTACCCACATGGCCGACCTGGATTACGGCGAGTTGCGCCTGTTCCCCGGCAACTACGACGAATACATGACCGCTGCGACCCAGTCGCGCGAGCAGTTGCTGTCGGACAACGCCAAGAAGAAAGCCCAGATCGCCGAACTGCAGACCTTCGTTTCGCGCTTCTCGGCGAACGCCTCCAAGGCCAAGCAGGCGACCTCGCGCGCCAAGCAGATCGACAAGATCCAGCTGGCCGAGGTCAAGCCCTCGAGCCGCGTCAGCCCGTTCATTCGTTTCGAGCAAAACAAGAAGCTGCACCGCCAGGCGGTCACCGTCGAGCGGATGTCCAAGGGCTTCGACGGCAAGCCGCTGTTCGAGAATTTCAGCTTCGTGGTCGAAGCGGGCGAGCGTGTGGCGATCATCGGCCCGAACGGGATCGGCAAGACCACCCTGCTGCGCACCCTGGTCGGCGAGCTGAGCCCGGACGCGGGCGCGGTGAAGTGGACCGAGAGCGCCGAGCTGGGCTACTACGCCCAGGACCACGCACACGACTTCGAAGACGACATGAACCTGTTCGACTGGATGGGCCAGTGGACCCAGGGCGAGCAGATGGTGCGTGGCACTCTGGGCCGGATGCTGTTCTCCAACGACGAGATTCTCAAGTCGGTGAAGGTGATTTCCGGTGGTGAACAGGGCCGCATGCTGTTCGGCAAGCTGACCTTGCAGAAGCCCAACGTGCTGCTCATGGACGAACCGACCAACCACCTGGACATGGAGTCGATCGAGGCACTGAACCTGGCGCTGGAGAACTATCCGGGCACGCTGGTTTTCGTCAGCCACGACCGCGAGTTCGTGTCGTCGCTGGCCACCCGCATCATCGAGCTGAGCGCCGATGGCGTGATCGATTTCAGCGGCACCTACGATGATTACCTGCGCAGCCAGGGTGTGGTGTTCTAAACCCGAAGGCCATGTAGCAGCGGCGCGAGCCGCGTCAGGGGGTACCGCGTATATCCTGACCCACCGCATGTGTCGCCGACGCGGCTTGCGCGATCTCTGTAGCAGCGGCGCGAGCCGCGTCCGGGGGTACCGCGTATATCCTGACCCACGGCATGTGTCGCCGACGCGGCTTGCGCGATCTCTGTAGCAGCGGCGCAAGCCGCGTCAGGGGGCATCGCAGATATCCTGACCCAGCGCACGTACCGCCGACGCGGCTTGCGCGATCTCTGTAGCAGCGGCGCGAGCCGCGTCAGGGGGCGTCGCGTATATGCTGACCCACCGCATGTGCCGCCGACGCGGCTTGCGCCGCTGCTACAGGGGTTGCGCGCTTGCTGTAGCAGCGGCGCGAGCCGCGTCTGGGGGCACCGCTTAGATCCTGACGTACCGCATGTATCGCCGACGCGGGTTTCCGCGATCTTTGTAGCAGCGGCGCAAGCCGCGTCAGGGGGCATCGCAGATATCCTAACCCACCGCATGTGCCGCAGCCGCGGCTTGCGCCGCTGCTACAGGGGTTCCGGGCGGCCGAGGAGGAAGCCTTGGGCGTTGGCGGCGCCCAGGCGCTTGAGTTGTGCCAACTCGGCTTCGGTTTCCACGCCTTCAGCGATGATCACACTCCCCGTCTCGCGGGCGAACGCGATCAAGGCCGACGCCATCGCGCGTCGCTGAAAATCCTGGTCGATGCCACGGGTCAGGCTCATGTCGAGCTTGATGATGTCCGGACGCACCTGCAGGATGTGCCGCATGCTGGCATAGCCGGCGCCGGCATCGTCGATGGCCACGCGCACACCCCGCAGGCGCAGTGGCTGCAGGGCCACTTGCAACGACGCATAGTCCTGCACCACCGCATGCTCGGTGATCTCCAGCACCAGGCGCTCGGCCGGGTAATTCTCGAACAGACCCAGCAATCGTCCGCTGAGCACAAGCTCGGGTGAGCAGTTGATGCTCAGGTAGGTGCCCGGCGCCAGCTGGGCCAGACCGGCCAGGGCCACAGCGATGGCCAGGCATTCCAGTTCCTTGCCCAAGCCGACTTCGGCGGCCTCCTTGAACCAGACGTCCGGGGTGCGCGCCGGTTGGCCGTTGAAGCGCGACAGGCATTCCCAGCCTGCCACGTGCATGGTGTGCAGGTCGTAGATCGGTTGATAGACCACGCGTGGCTGATCCGACTCGATGGCTTCCAACACCCGCAGCGCCTTGTCGTCGTGATCGCGCACCATTTGCAGGTCGGACTCCAGACGCTCGGCAATCAGCTCGGCGAACACCTTCATCATCTTCAGGTCGCGTTCGGTCAAGCCCGGATCCGGTGCGTGACTGAAGCAGCAGAACGTTCCGTACAAGCGCCCATCGCTCAAATGAATGGGCACGCTCATGTGCGCACCGATCGGCAGGCCCGGGGTCTGCGGTATGGCCATCGCGGCCGGCAATCGCCCGGTATCGCGGATGAGTCCGGGCAGCTCACCACTGACCACGCCGCGACAGTAGCCGGCGCTCATCTCCAGCACATCGCCGGGGCTCAAGGGTATCAGTGCCGCCGCGTCGACGTGGGTGAACACGCGGTCGGTCTGGCGAAAATGGGAAACGAACGCTACATCCATGCCCAAGTGCGTGCGCATGGCGCGCAACACGCGATCCACGCAGCCCGCCTCATTGGCAGACAGCGGCTTCAGCGCAACCAGGTCCATCAGGTTATTGGCTGTCATGACACACTATCGCCTCCTAATGTGATAGTGCCATCAGTGTAGATGCAGCGCCCCCCCTGTATTCAAGTAAAAAACGACGAGTTGCCAAACGGTAGGTCCGAGGCGATGGCTGGGGCGATGGCCGATTGCGCGAGCCCGTGGCAACTAGCCGTGCCACCGGTGGCGACGCTGCTACACTGGGGCTTCCAACAGTCCACAGGACACAGCGCCCGATGCTCGCAATCTTCAACGTCGCCTTTCCAGTGTTCGGGTTGATTCTGGTAGGTTTCGTCTGCCGTCGGCGCAACGTCCTGGGGCCCAATGCCTCGATCGAACTCAACCGTTTCGTGATCTATCTGGGGCTGCCTGCCCTGTTGTTCGAAGCCATGGCGCGGCTGGGTACACTGCACGGGCTGGACATGGGCTTCGTGGTGGCGTTCGGCCTGGGCATGGGCATCGTTTTTCTGGTGACACTATGGCTGCGCGTGCGGGCCCGGGCGCACTTTCTCGATGCCACCATCGATGCCCTCGGGGCGGGTTATCCGAACTCGGGGTTTCTCGGCATCCCGCTGTGCCTGCTGACCTTCGGCGATCCCGGCATCGCCCCAGCGGTGATCGGCGCGGTGATGACCGCCTGCCTGCTCTTCGCTGTCGCCATCATCATGATCGAGACCTTCCAGCAAACCGAGAAACGCCTGGGGCGTACCCTTCTCAAGGTCGGCAAATCGCTGCTGCGCAATCCGATCATGGTCGCCCCCGTGCTGGGTTCGCTGGTCGCCTACAGCGGGCTGGTGCTGCCGGTGGGCGTGCGTCAGCTGTTCCAGTTTCTCGGCGCAGCCGCCGGACCCTGTGCGCTGGTGTCGATCGGTCTGTTCCTGGCGGCGGAAAAATCGCACAAGGCCGATGGCAAGACCTTGGCCATGCTGGTGGCGATGAAGCTGCTGGTGCAGCCGGCGCTGACTGCCTGGCTGGCATTCTGGGTGTTCGACATACCGGCGATGTGGGCCTGGGCGGCACTGCTGGTGAGCGCCCTGCCCATCGGTAACGGGCCGTTCATGCTGGCTGCGCTGTATGGCCGCGAGGCCGACACCATGTCGCGGGCGATCCTGGTCTCGACCCTGTTGTCGCTGGTCACGGTGTCGCTGATCCTGGCCTTGATACCAGCTGCGGTGCAGCGCTAGTCGCGCATGTAGCCGCCGTCGACGTCCATGATCTCGCCAGTGACGAAGCTGGCCGCGCCACTGGCCAGGAAGCACACCGCTGCAGCGATGTCGCGTGGCGAGCCGGCACGGCCGAGCGGCATGTCGGCGAGCACCTTGGCGCGTGCCTCGGGGCTCAGGGCGCGGGTCATGTCGGTGTCGGTCAAGGCCGGGGTAATGGCATTGGCGGTGATATTGAACGGCCCGGCTTCACGGGCCAGGCCCTTGGTCAAGGCGATCACCCCGCCCTTGGCCGCGGCATAGCAGCTGTTGCCCAGCAGGCCGCCACCGCGCTTGCCTGCCACTGACGCGATATTGATGATGCGTCCGGCGCGCCGGGCCATCATGCCCGGCAACACAGCCTTGGCGCAGAAGAACACGCTGGTGAGGTCAATAGCCATGACCCGGTTCCATTCGGCGGCGCTGACTTCGAGCAGCGGTCCGGTGGAAACGATCCCGGCATTGTTGACCAGAATGTCGACGCCTCCCAGCGCCTGCTCGACGCTGTCGACCATCGCTTGCACCTGGGCTTCGTCGGACACATCCACCGCCACACCGATAGCGTCGATTCCCAGTTCGCACAACTGCCCGGCAGCGGCGCGCGCGGCCGCGCCGTCGAGGTCGGCAATCGCCACCCGGGCACCGCACTGACCCAGCGCCTGGGCGATGGCAAGGCCGATACCGCGCGCGGCACCGGTCACCACCGCCACCTGGCCGGTGATGGCAAGACTGATAGGGGCATTCATTATTGTTGTTCCCTTGGTTGAAGATCAGGCAATACAGATGCGGCGTCAGGCTGGCAGGTAGGCGCCCTGGGCGAGTTGGTCCTTGAGCGGCGGGATGCCCAGGCGGCGCAGGACGCGGTACAGCGACGGCCGACAGATGCCCAGGGCACGCGCCGCCGCCGACATGTTCCAGCGGCAGGCGTTGAGCACATCGAGCACGTCGGCACGCTCGTCCACCGGTACGGCCAGAACGACCGGACGACGGATCGGCGTCACGTTAGCAGGCGACACGGTGGGCGCACTGCCCTGGGCGAGGAAGTCCACCGGCAGGTCGGCGCGCTGGATGCGGGTACCTTCCATCACCGCGCAGGCGTAGCGAATCACCGCACGCATCTGCCGCAGGTTGCCTGGCCAAGGATGATTGAGCAGCAGTGGCCAGACATCCGAGGCGATGAGTTGCCGAGGGTCGCAGCCGGGCAATTCGCTGGCCACCATGCGGCATACCAATTCGGCGCGGTCAGTGCGTTCGCGCAGCGGCGGCAATTGCACAACACCGGTGGCGATGCGATAGAACAGGTCTTCGCGAAACGTGCCTTGTTGAACCAATCCAGTCAGATTCTGGTGGGTCGCGCAGATCAGGGCGAAGTCGACCTTGACGCTGCGTTCGGCGCCCAGGGGTGTGACTTCGCGTTCGGCGATCACCCGCAACAGGCGCGTCTGCTGTTCGAAGGGCATGTCGCCGATTTCATCGAGGAACAAGGTGCCGCCGTCGGCCTGCTGGACCTTGCCTTTCTTGCCGCAGGGCAGCGCCCCGGAGAAGGCGCCACGCGAGTAGCCGAACAGTTCGCTTTCGATCAGGCTTTGCGGAATGGAAGCGCAATTGAGCGCCACGCACTGCGCCTGATGGCGTTGGCTGTGGGCGTGCAGGGCGCGGGCCAGCACTTCCTTGCCGGTGCCGGTTTCGCCCTGGATGAGCACGGCAATGCCGCGCTCCATCAGGCGCAGGGCGCGGCGGAAGGCCTGGCGGACCTGCGGGTCGCTGTCGTTGGCAATATCGGAATCGCACGCGGCGGGCGAAGAAAGTGCGGGCGAAGAGGTCGAAGCACGTGCGGTGTGTTCGCATACAGAAGACATCGGCGTCACCTTTTATTGTTCTATAGCTTGTGACTATCTCGAGGTCTGGCGCTCGTGACGCAAGCCTCGACGCTTTGGCCATTTCACAATACGGCAGGCGGAGTTATGTTTTCCAATCCATAATCAGGCACCCACTGATACCTTTGCGAGCATCAATGATCGAGCTCAGGCATTTACAGTATTTTCGTGCACTGGCCGAAACCCTGCACTTCGGCCGCGCAGCTGAACGGCTGCACATCTCTCAGCCGCCGTTGTCGCGGCAGATCGCCTTGCTGGAAGACGAGCTGGGCGTGAAGCTGTTCGACCGCTCGCGGCGGCAGGTGGAGCTGACCGATGCTGGCCAGCGCTTCTATCTGGACACCGGCACGGTGTTTGCGGCGTTCGAGCAGGCCAAGCGCAATGCGCTGGCGGCGGCTCGCGGGGCAGCCGGGGAATTGTCGGTGGGTTTCATGATGTCGACGGCCTACAGCGTGACACCCGCGATCACTCGGCGTTACGCGGCGCAGTATCCGCAGGTGAATCTGAAACTGACGGAAACCCTGCCCATGGACCTGGCCCAGGACATCAGCAGCGGCCACAAGGATGTGGCGATCATGTACCGCCCGCAGGATTGCAGTGGGTTGGAAACGGTGACGATCTACCGCGAGGAGATGACGGTGGTCCTGCCGCCTGGGCATCGGTTGCTGGAGCAGCCGTTGATCGATCCGCGGGATCTGGCCGCAGAGACTTTCATCATCGTGCCGCGACGCATCGCCCCGGCGCTGCATGACATGATCGTCAATTACTGCCTGCAGCACGGCGTGACGCCGAATGTGGGGCTGGAAATCAACATGCAGCAGACCATCGTCAACCTGGTGGGTGAAGGCCTGGGGATCGCCATCGTTCCGCGTTCTATGCGCAACATGCGCCTGACCACCACTACCTTTAGGCCGCTTGTGGCACCGCCGGTGATCGAGGTGGTCGCGGTGTGGAAGGCCGACAACCACAACCCCTGCATCGCCACGTTCGTGGAAAGCGCCATGCGCGCCGGGGAAGAGGCGACGCTGCAGGACCAGTGAACCCCTGAGGTGTCGCGGCGCCCCTTTCGCGGCCGATGACCGCTCCTACAGGGGAGCTTTGCGATTGTGCAGATCCTTTGTAGGAGCGGTCAGTGGCCGCGAAGGGTTGATGCGGTATGGCTGACACACCGCGGCGCCACTTTCGCGAGGGTCAGATTTCGAGAATGCCGGAGGCCATGTAGCCGCCGTCCACCGGGATCACGTGGCCGCTGATGTAGGAGGCGTCGTCGGATGCCAGGAAGGCCACTGCGCCAGCCATCTCCGCCGGGGTGCCGTAGCGACGCATGGGCACGGCGCGGGCGTAGGACTCGCGGGTGGCACTCGAGTGCAGGCGTTGGGTCAGCGGCGTGTCCACCGGACCCGGCGCGATGCCGTTGACAGTGATCCCGTACTCGGCCAGTTCGATCGCCATTTGCCGGGTGAGGCCAATGACCGCTGCCTTCGACGTGCCGTACGCAGTGCGCCCCGCACTCGCACGCATGCCGCTGATGGAGGCGACGTTGATGATCCGCCCCCAGCCCTGCGCCTTCATCAAGCGTGCCGCGTGCTGACCGCACAACAGTGCGCCGGTCACATTGATGTTGAGTACCCGCTGCCAATCGGCCAGGTCGCAGTCCAGAAAAGCTTGCGTCCTGGCGATGCCGGCATTGTTCACCAGGACGTCGCAGCGCGGCAGGCTCGCGAACACCTCGGCGATCGACGCGGCATCACCGATGTCGATCATCGCCGCCTCGGCTTCGATGCCCTGCGCGCGCAGGCCGGCAACCATTTCCTCGGCGGCGCCGCGGTTGATGTCGGCGACCACCACGCGGTGGCCGTCCTCGCCGAGGCGCTGGGCGATTGCCGCGCCGATGCCCATGGCCGCGCCGGTGATGAAGGCTACCCGGCCTTCGCCCATGCTCTTCACGCCGGTGGTGCTTGGAAGCTGTCTGACTGCTTGGCTCATGACCAGGACTCTCTTAAAGGAAACCGATGGAAATCCACGGGAAACAGGCAACGATGACCAAGGCCACCACCAGTGCCGCCAAGTACCCCCAGACACGCCGAATGACGTGGTCGGACGGCGTCTTGCTGATGGCACAGGCAGCGTAGAAACCTACCCCCAACGGCGGCGCGAACAGGCCGATACCCATGGCCAGGATCACCACCATGGCGTAGTGCACCGGGTGGATGCCGAGCATTTCGGCTAACGGGAACATCAAGGGGCCGAACAGCACGATGGCCGGAATGCCTTCGAGCACGCTGCCCAGGATCAGGAAAGTCACGATGGTGACGAACATGAAGCCGATCGCCCCGCCCGGTATCTCGCTGATCAGGTCGACCAGGTTGGCCGAGAAGCCCGACTGGGTCAGTGCCCAGGCCATGGCCGAAGCCATGCCGATGATCAACAGGATTGCCCCGGACAGCGCCGCAGCTTCGATCATCATCGGGTAGACCTTGCGGAACTCGATGTGGCGCATGAACAGGTGCATCACCAGCCCCACCAGCACCACGTAGGCCACGCCGATGGTCGACACCTCGGTGGCAGTCGCCGCACCCTCGAGCACGGCCACGCGGATCAGCAGCGGCAACGCCAGGGCCGGCAAGGCGATCATGAACGTCTTGGCGACCATCGACATCGGTGCACGCTTGACGGTGGGCATGGCTTCCTTGCGCGAGCGCCACCAGCAGACGATGGCGATGACCACGGTGGCCACCACCGCCGGCATCAGCCCACCGATGAACAACGCGGTAATCGAGACACTGCACACCGCACCGATGGTGATCAGCACCAGGCTGGGCGGAATGGTCTCGGTCATGGCGCCGGTGGCAGCCAGCAAGGCGGCCAGTTCTTCCGGCTCGGAGCCACGCTTCTTCATTTCCGGGAACAGCGCCGGTGCTACCGCAGCCATGTCGGCCACCTTGGAGCCGGAGATTCCCGACACCAGGAACATCGCGCCGAGCAGCACGTATTGCAGGCCACCGCGAACGTGCCCCAGCAGCGAGGCCATGAAATCGATCAGGGTGCGGGCCATGCCCGACAGCTGCAGCACCACCCCCAGCAGGACGAACAGCGGTACGGCGAGCAGGACCATGTGCGACATGCCCTCGTCCATGCGCCCGACCACGATGGACAAAGGTGCATGGGTGGCCAACGCCAGATAGGCCATGGTCGCGGTGCCGAAGGCGAACGCGATCGGGATACCACCGAACACGCAGGCGCCCAGCAGCACCAGGAAGAACACCACCAGGTTGTAGTTGCCGATTTCCGCCAGCAGCGGCTGGGACAGCCACAGCGTGCCGCCGACGACCGCGACCACGGCGACGCCGGCAACGAACTGGCGCAGCGTGGAGTAGCGCGCCATGCGTGACACCGCTGCCAGCAGCATGAGCATGGCGCCGACCGGCAGCGCTGCCGCGCGCACCCCGTCGGGGATGCCCAGCGCCGGGGTGGTGATCGCCATCTGCTCGTGGGAGTGGACCATCGCCGGGGTGATGATCATGGCCACGAACAGCACCACGATCAGCGCCGACAGGGTTTCGCTGAAACCCCGCCAGGCCGGCGGCAGCTTGTTCACCAGCGCCGACATGCGCATGTGCTCGCCGCGGTCCAGGGCCAGCACCGCGCCGAACATGGCCAGCCAGATGAACAGCGACGAGGCCAGCTCATCGGTCCACACCAGCGGGTTGTGAAACACGTAGCGCGAGACCACGCCGGCCAGCAGCACACAGGTTTCGACCAGCATCAAGGCTACGGCAAGCACCTCGACCACGCGCATGGCGCCGCGGTTGAGGCAGGTGAGCGCCCGGGCCGGCAGGGGCATGGCAGCGTTTTCGACCGGCATCGCCTCGGCGCTCATCATGCCAGCTTCCCGGAGTATTTTTCGAGGATGGACCAGGCCGCTTCGCCGAACTTCTCATGCCAGTCGGCGTAGTAGTTGGCGCTGCGCAGCTTCTCGCGGAACGCTTGCGGTTCGGTGTCGGCCAGTTCCAGGCCCTTTTCCTTGAGGGTGTCGCGGATGCTCCCCTGCAAGGCCGCCAGGTCGGCGCGCTGGTTCATCACCGCGGCATCGACGTGCTTGCGCACCACCGCCTGCATGTCTGCCGGCAGGCGGGCGAACGACTTGCTGTTGCCGAGCATCCAGAAGCCGTCCCACACGTGATTGGTCAGCGAGCAATACTTCTGCACTTCATAGAGCTTGGCCGACGACACCAGGGTCAGCGGGTTTTCCTGACCTTCGACGATGCGAGTCTGCAGGGCCGAATACACTTCGGCGAAGTTGATGCTGGTGGGCGCCGCATCGAACGCTTTGAAGATCGACATGATGATCGGGCTGGGCGGCACACGCAGCTTCATGCCGACCAGGTCTTCAGGCTTGAGCACCGGACGGGTACTGGTGGTGGTGACGCGAAAGCCGTTGTCCCAGATCTTGTCGAAGGCGAACAGGGTCTCGGTCTTGGCGATCTCGCTGCGGACATGGGCGCCCAGCTCGCCGTCCATCGCACTCCAGACCTGGTCGTAGTCCTTGAAAGCAAAGCCTACGGCGCTGATCTGTACCGAAGGCACCAGGGTGCCGAGGATCACTGGCGACAGGGCGAACATGTCCACCGCGCCGGAGCGCACCTGGGCCAGGGTGTCGGTGTCGCTGCCCAACTGGCTGCTGGGGAACACCTGGATCTGCACCGCACCGTCGGTCTCTTCCTTGATCGCCTTGGCCATCTCCCGCGCCCGGACGTTCATCGGGTGAATCATGGGCAGGTTGTTGGCGAACTTGAGCTTGAAGTCTGCCGCCTGGCTTTTCGAGCTGTACAAGCCCAGGCCAGTGGCTGCAACCGCCGCCGATGCGAGGGTGGCGGTCTTGATGAAACTGCGGCGCGAGAAATCACTCATGTAGCTCTCCTGACCTTCTTGTTTTTATTGACCGGTTTCATGACCGGGCTGCCGTGGCTGGCGCTGGGGATGCAGGGTGAGAAAGCAAATCGGGTGCCACCCCTGCCCGCCCTGCTTAAAAACCGCATCTTCAAGCGACCGGCAGTGCACAAGCTGCTGTTTTGCCTGAACAAATCTGTACCGACTCGAATGTATCCGCACGTTTCACGCCTCAAGCGCAGTCCAGCCTGATGTAACAGGTGTCTCCCGCAGGTGTCGCCTGCCGCGAACGAAGCGACACCTGTGGCGACACGACACCTCGCCGCGGTAACAGCCAGCCCGCCACGGGCCGGCGTTTCAGGCCCTTGGCACCGCTCTTGCTATCGACCTTGGCAAACAACATCAATCCAGATTTCATTCGAGGAAAGACCTCATGGGTTCGCCAGTCATCAGCGGTTGGTACCACTCCCCCTTCGGCAAATTCGACCAGCTCGACCCCGAGCAGATGATGGCCGATGCGGCCGTGGCCGCGCTCGAGCATGCCGGGCTGGACGCCGAACAGATCGATTCGGTCCACGTCGGCCATTTCAACGCCGGCTTTCTCTATCAGGATTTCCCCTCCGCCCTGCTCGCCAACCACATCCCGGCCCTGCGCTTCACCCCGTCGGTGCGCGTGGAGAACGCCTGCTCCACCGGCTCGGCGGCGATCCATTCGGCGTTGCAGGCGGTGCTTTCCGGCCAGGCGCGCCACGCACTGGTGGTGGGCTTCGAGAAGATGAACACGCTGCCCACGGACGAAGTCGGCAAGATCCTGCTCAAATGCTGCTACGCCAAGGAAGAAGCACAGATCGAAGGTGGCTTCGCCGGAGTGTTCGGCACCATCGCCCAGACCTATTTCGACCGCTACGGCGACCAGTCGGACGCGCTGGCGATGATCGCTGCGAAGAACCACGCCAACGGCGCGTTGAACCCCTATGCACACATGCGTCGCGACCTGGGCTATGAATTCTGCCGCGAGCCGTCGGCAAAGAATCCGTTCGTGGCCGGGCCGCTCAAGCGCACCGACTGCTCGCTGATCACCGACGGCGCCGCCGCCCTGGTCATCAGTCGCGACGACCATGCGCCTGGCCGTGGCCAGGCGGTGAGCTTCCGCGCCGCAGTGCAGGTCAACGACTACCTGCCGCTGTCGCGTCGCGACCCGACCTTCTTCGAAGGCGCAGCGCGCGCCTGGCAGCAGGCGCTGGGCACGGCTGGCCTGAGCCTGGCCGACCTGTCGCTGGTGGAAACCCACGACTGCTTCACCATTGCCGAACTGCTCGAATACGAAGCCATGGGCCTCGCCGAACGCGGCCAGGGCGCGCGGGTGATCGCCGAGGGCATCAGCCGCAAGGACGGCCGGCTGCCGATCAATCCTTCTGGCGGGCTCAAGTCCAAGGGCCACCCGATCGGCGCCACCGGCGTGTCGATGCACGTGATGGCGGCCATGCAGCTCAGCGGTCAGGCCGGCGACATGCAACTGGCCAAGGCCGACCGCGCTGGCGTGTTCAATATGGGCGGCGCTGCGGTGACCAACTACGTGAGCATTCTGGAGCGCGTGCAATGACCGGCATCGACAATGTGATGAATCTGGGCGAACTGCTCAACCAGATTGCCCGCCGCTATCCCGATGCACCGGGGTTTATTCGCGGTGACCAGGTGCACACCTGGAGCAGCATTTCGCAGCGGGTCGACAGCGTCGCCGCCGCACTGCGCGCGCGCGGGCTGGGCAAGGGCGACAAGTTGCTGGTGCATTCGCGCAACAACCTGCCGCTGTTCGAGAGCGCCTGGGTGGCGTTCCGCCTGGGCGCGGTATGGGTGCCGACCAACGTGCGCATCACCCCGCCCGAGGCGGCGTATCTGGGCAGTTCCAGCGGCGCGGTGGCCATGCTCTACGACGAAGGGCTGGCCCATTACGTGGATGCCGTGCGCGTCCAGTCGCCGGCCCTGGTGCATGTGATTGCCCTTGGTGAACCCCGCGAAGGTGAACTCAGCTACGGTCAGTTGCTGGACGAAGGCGCGCCGCACGCCAGCGGTTTCCGCCCGGCCGACGTCAACTACCACGACCCGCTGTGGTTCTTCTACACCTCCGGCACCACCGGCCACCCCAAGGCCGGGGTGCTCACTCACGGGCAGATGGCCTTCGTCATCAACAACCACATCGCCGACCTGATGCCCAGCCTGACCCAGCACTCGCGCTCCCTGGTGCTGGCGCCGTTGTCCCATGGCGCCGGCATCCATGCGCTGGTCAACGTCGCACGCGGCGCCGCCTGCGTGTTGCCGGCCGGCGACCGACTGGACTGCGACGAAGCCTGGCGCCTGGTGCAGGAACATCGGGTCGACAATCTGTTCGCTGTGCCGACCATCGTCAAGATGCTCACCGAAGACCCAGCCGTCGACCGCTACGATCACAGCAGCCTGCGCCAGGTGATCTATGCCGGCGCGCCGATGTACCGCGCCGATCAATGCCATGCCCTGCGCAAGCTGGGCAAGGTGCTGGTGCAGTATTACGGCCTGGGCGAAGTCACCGGCAACATCACCGTGCTGCCTGCCGATTGCCACGATGCCGAGGATTCGCCGGCCGCCAAGGTCGGCAGTTGCGGCTATCCACGCACCGGCATGCAGGTGGCGATTCTCGACGAGTCGGGCAAGGAACTGGCGACCGGCGAGGACGGCGAGATCTGCGTACGCGGCCCGGCGGTGTTCAGCGGCTACTACAACAACCCGGAGGCCAACGCCAGCTGCTTCAAGCACGGCTGGTTCCACACCGGCGACCTGGGCCACGTCGACGAGCACGGCTACCTGTTCATCACCGGCCGGGCCTCGGACATGTACATTTCCGGCGGTTCCAACGTCTACCCGCGCGAGGTCGAGGAAGCTCTGCTGACCCACCCGGCAGTCAACGAGGTGGCCGTGCTGGGCATGCCGGACGCGAAATGGGGTGAATGCGGCTGCGCGGTGATCGTCACCACTGGCCCGGTCAGTGACGAGCAGTTGCTGGCCCATCTGGAGCCGCGCCTGGCTCGCTACAAATGGCCCAAGCAATTCGTGCGCTGGGACGACATGCCCAAGTCCGGCTACGGCAAGATCGTCAAGAAGCAGATTCGCGCATTGCTGCAGGAACGCGAGGAGGTGGCCTGATGAACCCCCATTTCGAACAGCGCGACGGCGTACGGGTGTTCGTCCACGGCGGGCCAGCCCAGCAGCCTCGGCGGCTTGACCGCAGCGTGGCCCAGGGTGAAGAGTTGCGCATTGTGTTGCCCTTGGCGTGCAACGTCGCCGAAGGTTTGCTCGCGGCCCTGCACGGGCGGCGTTATGGCAGTGCGGTGGGGAGGATCCTCTGTGGCGGCGCGGCGCACCTGAGCTACCACCGCATGGTGGTCACCGACAAGGCCGAGCGCCCCTACGACTACGGTGCGCCGGTGGTACTGGACGGCTACATCACGTTCATCAGCGGTGCGATCACCGTGGGCCGCGATGCACAGAACATGCCCCTGCTGCATTGCCACGCCGGGTTCCTGGATCGCGACGGCCAGCAGCACGGTGGCCATCTGGTGCTCGACAAACTGGTGGTCGGCAGCGAAAACCTGGTGATCCGCCTGTGCCTGTTCGATCAGGTCGCCTACCAGGCGCAGCCTGACGCCGAAACCCACTTCAATCTCTTGCACCCGATCGACCAGGAGGCTTCATGAACGCCAGCGCCGTACTCGAACCCGACCTGTCCGCTTCCAGCATCCAGACCGGCCGCCTGGGCCGGCTCGTGATCGCCCGGCTCAAACCCAACGAAGACATCGTTGAAAGCGCCGAGGCGCTGTGCGCCAGTCACGGGATCGCCCTGGCCGTGATTCGTGGCGGGCTGGGCAGCTTGATCGATGCACAGCTGGGCTATCTGGGCCGGCACGGCATGAAGACCCTGAACGTGCCGGGACCGGGGGTGGAGATTCTGAGCATCAGTGGCGAGGTCGTCATCGGCGAAAGCCGCCTGCAGGCAGTGGTTGCGGACGCCGACGGCAACATCTTCGGCGGACGGCTGGAGCGCGGTCGCAACCTGTCGTTCATCACCGTCGAGCTGACCCTGCAGGAGTGGCTGCCGGACTGACGCCCCCCCGTGGCCCTCACGTAGGAGCGGTCATCGGCCGCGAAAAGGCCACTGCGGTGTGCCAGGCGTACCGCGTCAACCTTTCGCGGCCACGGACCGCTCCCACAGGGTTCTGCGCGGTTTTCGGTTCCCCGTAGGAGCGGTCATCGGCCGCGGTGTGCCAGGCATACCGCGTCAACTTTTCGCGGCCACGGACCGCTCCCACAGGGTTCTGCGCACGCTCGGGTCGCTGTGGGAGCGGTCATCGGCCGCGAAAAGGCCACTGCGGTGTGCCAGGCATACCGCGTCAACCTTTCGCGGCCACGGACCGCTCCCACAGGGCTCTGCGCACGCTCGGGTCACTGTGGGAGCGGTCATCGGCCGCGAAGAGGCCATCGCGGTGGGTCAGGTCGACCGCGTCAACCTTTCGCGGCCACGGACCGCTCCCACAGGGTTCTGCGCACGCTCGGGTCACTGTGGGAGCGGTCATCGGCCGCGAAAAGGCCATCGCGGTGTATCAGGCATACCGCGTCAACCTTTCGCGGCCACGGACCGCTCCTACAGGGTTCTGCGCACGCTCGGGTTTGCCGTGCTGTCACTCCCGCCAGTGGCGACACTTGGACGTCTGACCGACGCCCGGATTGAAGGCGTTGCACGGATCCAGCTGCTGGTAGAAGGCCTTGAGCGCCGGCTTGGCCGGGTACAGATGGCCGACGTTGTGCTCTGCCGGGTACTCGGCGCCGCGTTCGTCGAGCAGTGCCCACATGCGATGTTCCACCGCCAGGCAGTCGCTGCCCTTGCGCAGGATGTAGTCCTGGTGGAACACGTGGCAGAAGAAATGCCCGTAGTACAGCTTGACGATCATCTGCTGCTCGATGTCGTCGGGCAGCGTCTCGAACCACTGCCGATCGTTGCGTGCCAAGGCGATGTCCAGGGCCACGATGTCCTCCACCTCGCGGTCATGCACTGCGCGGTAGCGGACCGCCGCACCGGCAGCGGCGAACCGATGCAGAAAGGCCTTGCTGCCCTCCTCTGCAGTACAGCGGAAGAAATCCCCCTCGCGCCCGACAAACAGTTCATCCAGCATCTTCTGGGTGGGCGCCACCGAACCCGCTGACACCTTGAGCATCAGGTAATGCTCGTAACGCTGCCGAAAATCGCGGATGCGCGGTGGCAGGTGATCGGGGAAGCAGCGCGCGGCGACCTGCAGGACCCGGTCGGCGAGGTTGGCGCGCAGCCAGGGAAAGCGTTTGAGAAAGGTGTCGGCGCGGCTCTTGAGGGCAAACATCCTGGGCAGGCGCTGCGTGCCCAGGTGATGGATCATCAGGAAGGTGTCCTTGCCGTACTCGGCAGCCACGTCGTAGGCGTCGCGGTGCATGTACTCGCCGGCAATCGGCAGTTCGTCGAACTGCTCGAGCATGTGCCGGCGAATCTGCGTGAGGTCGGCGGTGTCGTTGCTGCCGATGTAGAACACGGCGGTGTCGCGCTCGGCGGCGAAGGTGTCCAGGCGCACGGCGAACACCGCCAGCTTGCCGGCACTGCCGCTGGCCTCGTGCAGGCGCTGGTGGTCGGCGTTGAAGCGCGCCGGGGTGGGCGCGTCGACCTCGCGCACATACGCGGCATAGCCATGGTCGGAGCCGAGCCCGGCATCGGCCTTGATGTCGGCGGCGGTGTAGCGCTGGGCGTCGAGGTTGCCGAGGATCTGCTCGGGCGTATCGCCCAGCTCCACGCCCAGGTGGTTGACCAACTGCAAGGTGCCGTCAGCGCCGAGCTGGGCGTACACAGCCATCTGCGTATAGGCCGGGCCGCGACGCACCAGCGAGCCGCCGGAATTGTTGCAGACTCCACCAAACACCGACGCCCCGATGCACGAAGAACCAATCACCGAATGGGGCTCGCGACCCAACGGCTTGAGGACCTTTTCCAGCTGATCGAGGGTGGAACCGGGAAAACAGATGACCTGGCGGCCTTCTTCGATCACATGCACCGTGCGCATGCGCAGGGTACTGATGATCACCACTTCGCGGTCGTAGCCGCCATCGGGGGTGGAGCCCCCGGTCAGGCCGGTGTTGGCCGCCTGCATGATGACGATCACGTCCGCCGCCACGCAGGCCTTGACCACCTGCCACTGCTCCAGCAGCGAGCCGGGGCGGACCACGGCCAGCGCGTTGCCGCTGCCGAAGCGAAAGCCCTGGCGGAAGCGTTCGGTCTCGGCCGACTCGGTCAGCACGTGGGTGGCGCCGACGATGCCGCGCAGTGCGCTGATCAACTCGCTCATTGCGGCACCACCGCGACGGCATCGACTTCGATGAGCATGCCGTCCAGGGCCAGGCGCGGCACCGGGATCAACGTGCAGGCGGGGGTCATCTCGCCGCCCCACGCCTCGCGCAGGGTGTCGCTCCAGATGGCCAGGCGCTCGTGGTCGTGGTCGACCACCAGCACGGTCAGCTTGGCGACGTGGCAATAATCGGCACCGACCGAAGCCAGCGCGGTGCGCAGGTTGGCCAGGGCCTGCCCGGCCTGCAGCTCGAAGTCCGGGGAAATGCTGCTGTCCAGGCTTTCACCGCCCTGGCCTGCGATGAACAGCAACTTGCTGCCAGCGGCGACCTGGGCTACATGGGAGTAACCATAGGGAGCCGGATCGAAAAGGCCGGGCGGGTTGCTGAGCGTGAGCGGGGCGAGGTCGGGCATGGGCAGGCTCCTGTTGGCTGACAGACCTTACCCTAGCACGGCTGGCCGGGCACATCGCGGCTTCTTCAGGCGTCTTTCGGCCAGCCCCCACCGAGAGCCCGATACAGACGCACACGGTCGATCGCCGCCGCGGTGGCACTGTCGACCAACTGGGTTTGCGTGGCCAGCAGCGCGCGCTGTACACCCAGCACGTTGATGAAGTCGGTGGCGCCCTGATTGTAGCGGTCGCGGGCAGTGCCCAGGGCCACGGTGTTCTGCCGCACTGCCTCGCCCAGCGCCGCGTGGTGCTGCTGTTCGGCGGCATAGTCGCTCATGGCATCGTCGACCTCGTGCCAGGCCGCCAGCACCACCCGTTGGTAGTCCAGCGCCGCTTGCTGCTGCTGGTGCTCGCGCAGCTCGAGGGTGCCGGTCAGTCGCCCACCCTGGAAGATCGGCAGGTACAGGCTGGGGCCGAGCGACCAGCTGCGTGAATCCCAGCCGCCCAGGTCCGAGCCGGCCAGCGCCTGAAAACCGAAGCTGGCGCCCAGGCTGACCCGCGGATAGAAATCCGCCTTGGCCACGCCGATGGCCGCCGTGGCCCGGTGCAGCGCGGCTTCGCTGCGCTGGATGTCGGGCCGCCGCCGCGCCAGCTCCGAGGGCACCCCCATGGGCACGTCCGGGGCGGGGTTGGGAATGGCTTGCGGGGTGCGCAGTTCGTCGGCCAAAGCCCGGGGCGGTTCCGCCAGCAGGTAGCTCAGGGCGTTGATCAAGCGGTCCTGTTGCGCCTGCAGCATCGGCAGCGAGGCTTCGATGGTTGCCACCAGTGCGGCGGCGTTGGCGGTGTCCAGGTTGGTAGTGACGCCGTTGTCGTACCGGGTCTGCGTAAGGCGCTGGCTTTGCCGGGCGATTTCCAGGTTCTGCCGCGCCACTGCCAGGCGCGCCTGCACGCCGCGCAGGCGGATGTAATCGGTGGCGGTGCGCGCTGCGATACTCAAGCCGACCGCATCGCGCTCGGCCTGGCTGAACTGGACGTCGGCCTCGGCCATCTCCACGCTGCGCTGGACATGGCCCCACAGGTCCACTTCCCAGCTGGCGTCGAGCGCCCCGCTCCACAGTTCGAATGGCGCCCTGCCGTTCAGCCCCGACGGGTCGTTCAACCCTTCGCCGCTGTTGCGCTCGCGCTGGTAGCCGCCGCGCGCGCTGAGCCCGGGCAATTGCTGGCTGCCACTGACCTGGCGCAGGGCCTCGCTCTGCTGCACGCGGTTGCCCGCCGAGCGGATGTCCAGGTTGGCCTTGGCCGCGCGAGTGACCAGCGCGGTCAGTTGCGGGTCACCCAGCTGCTGCCACCAGGCGGCGTCCAGCGCCGCATCGGCGCGCGTCCCGGCGCTGTCCTGCCACTGGGTTGGCAACGCTGCCTGGGGACGCTGGAAGTCCGGGCCGACGCTGCAGGCGCCCAGGCTGCTCAGGGCTAAAACCAGCAATGCACGTTTCATTTCAGGGCTCCTGGGTGGTATCGACCGACGCGACCACCGACAGACCCACGCGCAGACGGTCAAGGTGCGGTTGGTCGGCCTCGAACACCACCTTGACCGGGATGCGCTGCACCACCTTGGTGAAGTTGCCGGTAGCGTTGTCCGGGCTGATCGGCGCGAACGACAGGCCGGTGGCCGGTGCCACGCTGTCGATATGGCCGCGGAAAACCTGGTCGGGGATGCTGTCGACACGAATCTCCACACGCTGCCTGGCGTGCATGTGCGCCAACTGGGTTTCGCGGAAGTTGGCGATCACGAACGCCTGGTGCAGGGGCACCAGGGCCAGCAGGGGGCGGCCGGGCGCGACGTAGGCGCCGACGCGCACCGAGCGCTGGCCGATCATGCCATCGGCGGGCGCCAGAATCTGCGTGTAGGACAGGTTCAGCTCGGCCTGCTGCAACGCCGAGCGGTCCTTGTCCACTGCTGCCTCGGCCACTTCCAGCTCGGCCTTGAGTACGTCCAGGGTGCGCTGGGCCGCGACCCGCGACGCCGCATCGCGGTCGCGCGAGGCTTCCCAGCCCTGCAGTTCGGCCTCGGCCTTCTGCCGCTCTTCCTGGGTACCGGCGCCGGCCTGGGACAGGTTGCGGTAGCGCTGGGCGTTGGCCTGGGCAAACTTCAGCGAAGCGGCAGTGGCACGGGTCGCGGCACTGGCCTGGTCGATCACGGCCGCCTGCCGCTCGATGCTGGCGCGCAGATTCTTCACCTGCGCCTGTGCGGCGCTGACATTGGCGTGGGCAGCCGCGACCGAGGCCGCGTAGTCGCGCTCGTCCAGCCGCGCGAGCAACTGCCCGGCCTGGACCGATTGGTTGTCCTGCACCAGCACCTCGGTGACCACCCCGGCCACCCGTGGCGCCACCAGCACCGAGTCGGCGCGGATGTAGGCATCGTCGGTGCGCTGCACACCATCGCTGTGCAGCACGTGATAAAGGCCATAGGCGGCGCAAACGAGAATGGCGGCGACAATGAGGGATACAGCGGTTCGGTTGTTCATAGCGGATTTCATGACGGTACCGGGGGTTGCGGTGGATAGGCGCGTCTGGGCAGGGTCACCAACACCACCAGCAGCACGGCGATGAAGGCCAGCAGCGCCAGGAACGCGTCGCTGTAGCTGAGCACGAACGCCTGCGCGCGCACGCGACCGGCCATCTCGGCGGCCGGTTCACCATAGAGCGGCAGCAGGCTCTGGTAGCTGTTGCCGAGCTGGTCGAGCAAGGTGTTGGAGTGCAGGTGCTCGCGGGCGGTGACGAAATTTTCCAGCACCACGCCGGCCACCACCGAAGACAGCCCGCGCAGGGTGTTGACCATGGACGAGGCGAACGGGCCCTCCAGCGGATGAATCACGCCGGTGGCGATCATCAGCAACGGCACCACCACCATCGGCTGGCCGAACGTGTGCAGGGCCTGCAACAGATAGAAGTCGTCGCGGATCCATTCCGCGGTGATCTGCGAGCCGCCGAGCAGGGCCAGGGTCAGCAGGCCGAAACCGGCCGCCATCACATAGCGCGAATCCACCCAGTTGCGGTTGATGACGAACGCCACCAGTGGCGCGATGAGCAGTTGCGGCAAGGCGATGCACAGCGCGGTGGGCATGGTCTGCAGCGGCCGGTAGCCCTGGATGTGGGTCAGGTAGCCTGCTGGAATCGCACTGCCGGCCATGCCGACGAACAGAAACAAGCACAGCGTGGTGATGCCGAAAGCGAAGTTGCGCCGCGCCAGCAACTGCAGCTTGAACAGTGGCAGTGGGTGAAACCATTCGTTGAGCAGAAACAGCGGCAGGCAGACGCTGGCGCCGATCAGCAGCAAAGCGATCAAGGGCGACTCGAGCCAGTCCAGCCGTTCGCCCTGAGTCAGGCCGATGATCAGCATGCTGATGCCAGCGGTGCCGAGCAAGGCACCGCGCCAGTCGGCCTGCTTGAATCGCTCCAGGCGCAACGGATCCTGGGGCAGGCCATAGGCAATGCAAGCGGCGCCGATGAGGCAGGCCGGGATGATCTGCCAGAACACCATGCGCCAGTCACCGCCCTCGGTCCACATTGCGGCGAGCGGCATCGCCAGGTTCGGCCCGAAGGTGGCGGTAAGCGCGTAGGCCGACAGCCCGTACAACTTGATGTGCCACGGCAGGAAACGCAGCGCGGCGGTCATCAGCAGCGGCGGCAGCGCCCCGCCGGCGAGGCCCTGAAGCACGCGCAACAGCAGCAGGCTTTCCAGGTTGGGCGCGAACGGGCACAGTGCGCCGAAACCGGCGAAGGCCACGGTGACCACGATGGCAAAGCGGCGCAGCGAAAACGTCACCGCCAGCCAGGGCGCCAGCAGCATCGCCGAGACCTCGGCTGCCGCGTAGGCGGAACTGATCCAGCTGCCTTCATCGTGGCCAAAGCCGTAGATGCCCAGCAGGTCGGCCAAGGTGATGTCGGTGACACGGTCATTGATGCCGGACGTCAGCGCGGCGATCAATACGCCGATCAGACCAAGTGCCAGACGCCCGCCGAAAGGGGCCGGGGCCGGAGGTGAAGGTGGGGACACAAAGAAATCCTGCTGGCGGCAACCAACGACAGACTGACTGTTGGCTGGTTAACCTGTTGGCCTGGTAGCCTATTGGCTTGCTAACTATTGCGGTACACTGTACCGAACAGCGATACAAAAGGCAAATTACATGAGCAGCGACAATGATCGCAACGGCATTCAAGTGATCTCCCGGGCAGCGGCTATCCTGCGCTGCCTCGAAAGCGAACCGGACGGTCTGAGCCTGGGGGCGATCGCCAGGCGCATCGACCTGCCCCGCTCCACGGTGCAGCGGCTGGTCGACGCCCTGGCCCACGAAGAGCTGCTCAAGGTGCATGGCGCCGGTGGCGTATGCCTGGGCCCGGCCTTGATGCGTCTGGCCTCCAACAGCCATGTCGACATCATCCAGCAGGTACGCCCTTATATGGAGGCAATCACCGAGCGCACCGGAGAAACCTCGGTGCTGGTCAACCGCAACGGCACCCATCTAATGCTGCTGCACTCGGTGGTGTCGCCGCAGCCGCTGCGTGTGGCGCCCTCCTCCGGCAGCTTTCTCAGCGTCTATGCGACGTCGGGAGGCAAGGCGCTGCTGGCCAAGATGAGCGACGAAGCCGTAGTGCAACTGCTCGGCCCGGTGCTCGAGCCGCTCACGCCGAGCACGCCGGACCTGCCGCACCTGCTTGAACAACTGGCTGAGGTCCGCGCGCGCGACTATGCCTGCGACGCCAATGAGCACATGATGGGCGTTGGTGCCATGGCCGTGGCCCTGCAGACCTCGCAAGGTCAGTACGCCTTGGCGCTGGTAGGGCCGGTATGGCGGGTCGAGGCGCAGCATGAGGCGTTTCGCCAGGCGTTGTTCGAGACCCGCCAGGCTTTGACGCGCGCCTTGGGCGCAGGCCTGCGCACAGGCGAGACGTCGTCAATTTGAAACAAAATGCCACTATCTTGATTGGCGCAAGTGCCGAACCTAAAGGCAACATGACACTCAGAGAGTCGCCCCTGCCACAGGATAACGGGCAGGAAAAACAAAGACAGGGAGACCCAGGCGGCTGCACGCAGCACGCATTGGCCGGGTGTGTCAGCTAACCCAAAGAGAGTTCAAGACCCATCCTATGAAGACTTTGAGCAACTGTGCCCGGCAGTTGAAACGCTACTACTACGCATTGCCCGCCGTGCTGCTGGCCGGTACCTGTTCTTTCCTTGCCTTCGAAATCAGCGACAGCCGTGCGGCTCCAGTGGATGGCACGCAGACCCTGGTGTTCCTGCGCCACGCCGAGAAACCCGCCGGCGGCCTCGGCCAGCTCAATTGCCAGGGCCTCAACCGTGCGCTGAACCTGGCTGAAGTCCTGCCGCAGCGGTTCGGCAATGCCGATTTCGTGTTTGCCGCCGACCCTGGTCGGCACGTGGAGGAAGGCGAGAACGACGAATCCTACAGCTACCTGCGCCCGCTGATGACCATCAGCCCCAGCGCCATCAAGCTCGGCCTGCCGGTGAACATCGAGTACGGCGCCAACGATACCCAGGATCTGGCCAAGGAGCTGATGCGCGACAAGTACCACAATGCAGTCATCTATACGGCCTGGTCGCATGGGTACCTGCCGGAGTTGATCAACGAGGTGGCCGGCCGCGCCGTAGGTCAGAAGATGAACATCACCGACGACTGGGAATCCGGCGATTTCGACTCACTCTACGTGCTGACCCTGACCTGGCACGACGGCAAGGCCAGCCTGCTCTCGCGCAACGTCAAGCAAGGCCTGGACAACGGCCATACGGCCTGCCCGGCCTGACCGCTGCCAGGGTCGTGTGAGCGGCACCAAGCGTTGCGAGGGAGGCTCGGGTATACTGCCCCTCCCTTTCAACGTGCTTGCCCCGGAGTCACCATGCCTGTCAGTCAACATCCCGATGCCGATCCGATCGTCCAGGACGCCGAGCTCGACAGCCAGGCAGCGGTCCCGGCGTTCACCTTTCCGTTCAAGCCCGGTGCCTTCGCAGCCAAGGAAGCGGCGCGCTACCCTGGCGCCGGCAAGTCGAACCACGACAAGACCCCAGGCCGCGCGCCGAACGGTACCCGCCGTTCGATGGGCAAGCGCTGAAGCGCCCGCCGCAAGCAAAACGCCGTAATGCAGAACCACAAAGCCACCCTAGGGTGGCTTTGTGATTTTCAGGGCTTGTGGCGCTGCTGGGAATACTGCCGCGCGATGATCGGCACGATACGCCGTCCGTCGTGCCAATAGCGCCCTGCCAGGCGACGCGGCTCGCTGAGAATGCGGTGCAGCCACTCCAGTGACAGCTTCTGCACCCACATCGGCGCGCGCTGCACCTTGCCCGACAGGAAGTTCAGCGCAGCGCCCGTGCACAGGCCCACGCCGTGGGCAAGCCCGCGGTCGGCGATCATCTTGCACAGCAGTTCCTGGCGCGGCGAACCGACCGACATGATCACCAACTGCGCCCGATGCTGTTCGACGAACTGCAGGGTGGCTTCCACTTCTGCAGGGTTGTCGATGAAGCCCATCGGCGGGTTGTAGTGCAGGAACGTCACCGCCGGGTAGCGCTGGGCCAGCACCTGCAGCACATCGGTGGTCGAGCCGACGACCGTCACGGTCCAGCCTTCACGCTGGGCTTCGTCCATCACCGACACGGTCAGGGTGCTGCCGGGAATGGCCTCCGGTACACCGGCGTCGAACTTGCGCAGCACGGGCATCAGTACCCGGCTGTCGCAGACCCGGTAGGCCGCCGCGTCGTAGGCGTTGCGAAAAACCGAGTCGTTTTCAAGCAGCACAACGTGGTTCACGTTGGCGGTAACCACGTAGCCAAACGGCTTGTTCACGTCGCCCTTGATGGCACGGATCAAGTGCGTTTGGTCACCTTTGTAAAAATCTATTCCAAAAACTTTCATCCAGGCCGTCCTATCAGTTCTAGAATGCGTTAATGCAGCGCCATAGAAAGGCTGCGGGAGCTTGGACGATTCGGCTTATTCGTCTGAAGCATGGTAATTGACTGGTTTCCATCCATAGGCTGAGCCAATGAACAGCAAAAGGTTGTATTCACGTGCAGATTCCGGGCGCGCAGTACCTTTCGTGCCTCAACTCCACCCATCTCGTCCTCGTCGTGCACTGTTGAGTGTGGCGATGGCGCTGGTGCTGGGCTCGGGCGCCGCATTCGCGGATGTGCCGATGGTTCAGATCAACGTATCGGGGGCAGAGTTCTCCGAGAATGCGTTTCCGGGCGTGGAAGGTACGCACTATTTCTTTCCGCGCGAAGGTTTCTTTGCCAACTGGAAGCGTCGCGGCATTCAAAGCGTGCGTTTCCCGCTCAAGTGGGAGCGCCTGCAACCCACGCTGGGTGGGGCATTCGACCCGACCTACGCCAAGTTGATCGACAAGATGCTGGTGCAGGCTGCACAGGCGAACATGCAAGTGATCCTGGACGTGCACAACTACGGGCGCTACCGCGGCAAGATCATCGGCACCCGGGAAGTCACCGTGGCTCACTACAAGAACCTCATGACCCAGATGGCCCGCCGCTGGAGCCCCTACAGTGCGCTGGCCGGCTACGACCTGATGAACGAGCCGCACGACGAATCCGACGCCATCTGGCCGACCGCAGCGCAGGCTGGGATCGACGCCATACGCAGCATCGACAAGACTCGTCCGATCTACGTCGAGGGCCGCTCGTGGGCCAGTGCCGAACGCTGGCCGCACTATAACGACGAGCTGCTCAAACTCAAGGACCCGTCGAACAAGCTGATCTTTTCCGCGCATATCTACATCGATCCCGACGGCAGTGGTAACTACAAGAATCGAATTTCCGGCAAATGGGATCCGGATATCGGGGTAAACCGGGCAAAACCCTTCGTCGAGTGGCTCAAGCGCAATGGCAAGAAAGGCCACATCGGCGAGTTCGGCGTCCCTGACAATGACCCGCGCTGGCTGGACGCGGCCGAGCGGCTGCACAAGTACCTGGCCCTGCAGTGCATGCCGCTCACCTACTGGTCGAGCGGCCCTTACTGGGGTGGCTACTTCATGGCGGTCGAGCCGATCAACGGCAAGGCTCGTCCTCAATGGTCGGTCATGGGCAGGTACCTGAAAGAGCCGAAGTGCAAGGCTATCGGCCCGACCTGATCGGCAGCCCCACAGGGCCGGCCGGTCGTCCCATCGGACGATCGGCCGGTTGCGATGCCGGCACCCGCACCTGACCGTAATAGACGAATGCCGCAACCGCGAGCGCTGCAATGTTGCCGTCGTACATCATGGCCGGCGACAGGAACAGATTGATCAGGTTGAAACACATGTCCAGGACAAAGGCAGCGAGCAGGTCACCTTTGTTCCGGCACTGACGGCTGATTCTCCAGAATCCGACGAAGTACACCAGAATGATCAGCGGCATGATGAAGCCGTAGCGGTACAGCACGCCCAGCAAGCCCACGTCAGACAGGTAGAAGTACGAGCTGTACAGGCGCGAAAAGCCCCCCTGCCACTGCAGCGACAACGCCCCCATCCCGACATACCAGTTAGCCGCGGTATCACGCAGAATGATCGCCGTGGTATCGGCACGCACCCCGCCCGGCTCGGTCGCTTCCTGCACCAGGGCCATCAGTCGCTCGTACTGCGCTTCGAACGGCGCCGGCATCACCATGTAGGCGATTCCGCCCACCACGATCATTGCCAGGCCCAGCTTGACCAGCACATGCAGGTGCGCACGGAAGATCCACAACGCCGCCAGGGTCCACACCAGCATCGTGTTACGTGTCTGCAGGACCAGCCACAGGTAGGCGGCGAACAGGCCGAGCAACAGCACCGGGACCAGTTCGATACGACGGCGCAGGCGGTACATCAGCATCATCGCGCACAGCGACACATACGACCCGCCAATGCTGAAGCGGTCTGGACGCAGCGGATTCAGGCCGTAGTCCTTCTCGTCGACGTTGAACGCCACAGCGGCGTTTTCCGGAACGATCTTGAAGTAGTAGAGAAAGCCCACTGCTACGCACGCCAGGCCACCGATCAGGAAATAGCGCTCGAGCTGCTCCTGGGTCGGTTGCGCCTTCAACATCAGGTACAAGGCCGGGAAGAACAGCAGGTAGAGGAAGTTGCGGCGCTCTTCGAGCAGGCCGTAGAACAGCGGCTGCTCGAAGTGATACCAGGAGAACAGTGCGGACATCACCGGCAGGGCCACGCCCATGAACAGGATCCACATACTGGCCCGCGACTGCCACGGGCGTTGCCACATGGCCAGCAACAACACCGCTGCGCCCACCACACCGGCCAGGTACAGCTCACGCAGGTACGGCAGCCCCGCCAGCTTGTTGTCGGTCAGAAAAACGAAGCCGGAGTTGACCACCACCAGCAGGCACAGCAACGTGCGCGGATTGAACAAAGCCTGGAGCATGTCCGTTACCTCGTGGACGATAGATCACTCAGCGCCATTTGAACGCCAAGCCCTCGGTGATGCCCTTGATGCCGAACTTGATGTTCTTGGCACTGCCGCGGTTCTGCAGCACGGTGATCGCGCCCAGCGCAATCGCCGAGACGAAGGTGCACGCGGTCGAATGAAAGCGCTTGTTGTACATGATGGCCGCGCGGTTGCGATAGAAGTGGAACATGTGGCTGCGCCCACGGGTGCTGCCGCTGTCGCCATGACGAGCGAAGCTGTTCAGAGCGACACGACCATGCCAGCCCACGGCGGCAGCGCGACGCTCCCAATCCACTTCTTCGGAGTACATGAAGTAGCGGTGGTCCATCATGCCAACCTCTTCGATCACCTCGCGGCGCACCATCAGGCTGGCGCCCATCAGGTAGTCGGGCTCGGGCAGCCCGGCCGTCGGCAACTGCCCGCGGTCGAGGTTCTTGCCCATCAGCTTGGTCTTGCCCAGCCAGGGGAAGAGCATTCCGCCACCCACGCACTGGACCACCTGTGGCCGGTCCGAATACACCAGCACGGACGCCGAGAAACCGCACTTGGGCGACTGTTCCAGGGTATCGCGCAGCGCTTCCAGCGCACCGGCCTCGACGGTCACGTCGTTGTTGAGCAGCCAGATGTAGCGATAGCCTGCGCGTATCGCGTAGTCGATGCCCACGTTGTTGCCGCCGGCGTAGCCGTGGTTGCCTTCGTTGACGATCAGTACGCGCTCGTGCGGTGTGTCATAGCTGCCGGCGGCGCGCTCGTCGATCACCCGTACGTCCGGGCCGGTCGAGTCATTGAGGAACTGCTTCAGGCGCGACACGCTGTCGTCCTTGGAATCGTTGTCGATCACCACGACTGGAACGCGGCAGTGCGCGTCCAGAGCACGGATGCAGTCGATTGTGGTATCGGCGCCATTCCAGTTGAGGATGATCGCGCATACGTCATTATTGGATCTGGTCATGCTTCAGCCTCCTGTAGAGTGCCACGCTGGCGGTTCTGCCAGGCACGCGCCTTGAATACGACGATCGACAGCATCGCCAGATAGATGAAAATGTTTGCCGCAGCGATAGCCATCACCACTGCCAGGGCCGAGCCGCCCCAGAGGGCGCCCAGGGCCACCGCGCCGAAGCGCAGCGAAGTCGCGAAGACTTCGAAGCCGAGGAAGTAGGCCTGCAGGCGCAAGGCCGGGATGGCGACTTCGCATGGCATCGCCGCGAACCGTGCCAATTCCGCCAGGGCCAGCCAGCGCGCGTATTCGCCCGCTTCGTGCCACTGGGCACCGAAGGCCACGGTGAACAGCCAGGGCCCGGCGATGACCAGGATCAGGAAACCTGCCGAGCCGATCGCCGTCATCGCGCCGACGCCCTTGAGCAGCAGGCCGACCACCGCTTCACGCGCGTGAACGGCGGCGGCGATGCGCGGGTAGAAGACGCTGCCCATGGCCTTGCCGATGAAGTTGCTGGGCATCGCCAGTACTTGCAGGCACAGGGCGAAATAGCCGGCCGGTATAGCGCCGAACAGCGAGGCCAGTACCAGTGTGGGCATGTGCACCGACAAGGCGTTGATCAACACCTGCGGGGCACGGAAAAGTGGGAAGTCGCGGTATTCGCTGGCCAGTTGGCGCAGGGTCTTGCGCGGCGCTTCGTCGGTTTCGGCAACCTCGGCCGGCGCCGGTTTGCTCATGGCCATGCCGATCAGGATCAGCAGGCTGTGCACCACGTAGTACAGGGCGCTGGTAACCACCAGCATGGTTGCGCTGTTGTTGAACAGGCCGCCGACACTGCGCATGCCGTTGTACACCAGGGCATGGCTGGTGGCGGCTCGGGCGGTCAGGCGATAGCGACCATGGCGGTAGAGCCACTGCTGCAGCACTTCGAGCACCGCCGAGCTGAACATCACCAGCGGCAGCAGCATCAAGTATGGGGTGAGCAGTGACAGGTTCCAGCGTTCGGCCAGCATCGGCCCCCACCACAACAGCACGCCGGCAACCAGTATGGAAACCAACAAGGCGACCACGGTCGCCAGCTTGGCCAGTCCGCTGGCGTCGCGGTGGGTCTGCGGCAGGACGATGGCCATCGACCAGGTCAGGCTGCAGGCCGGAATCAGAATGATCGTCAGGCTGAGGAAGGTACCCACCACCCCGAACGCTTCGGGGCCGTAGATCCGCATGATCACCGGGATCAGTGCGAGGTTGATCAGCTGCGCGCCGGCGGAGCCGCCGAGCGCGGTCGCCAGATTCCGCACCATGCGGTTCTGGCGCAGCTGTTGAATGAGGCCGGGGGCCGGTGCCGGCCCCTGGCTCAAATCGTGTTCCATCCCAGCCTCCGGGCTCAATAGATGTTCCGTGAGAACAGGGTGAACGGGGTCTTGATCAGGATCTTGATGTCCAGCCACAACGACCAGTGATTGATGTAGGCCAGGTCACGCTCCAGGCGCCCCTGCATCTTGTCCAGGGTATCGGTTTCGCCACGGAAACCGCTGACCTGGGCCAGGCCGGTGATGCCCGGCTTGATGCGATGACGTGCCATGTAGGCCATCAACTTGTCGCAGTAGTAGTGGTTGTGGGCGATGGCGTGGGGACGCGGACCGACCAGGGCCATTTCGCCGCGCAACACGTTGATCAGCTGCGGCAGCTCGTCGAGCGAAGAACGACGCAGGAACGCACCGACGCGGGTGACGCGCGAATCGTTGCGGGTAGCCTGCTTCACTTCCTGGTCGTCGTGCATGCGCATCGAACGGAACTTGTAGACGTGAATCACGGTGCCGTTGCAACCGTCGCGACCCTGGCGGAAAAACACCGGGCCTGGCGAGGACAGCTTGACCGCCACTGCGCAACTGATCAGCACCGGTGCCAGGGCGATGATCGCCAGCAGCGCCAGGCTGCGGTCGATCAGGTCTTTGGCCATGGCCGCAGCAGGGTGCGAGCTCAGCGGGGTTTCGTTGAGGTAGATGGCCGGGAACTGCTCGATCTGCGAGATCGACTGGTTGAGCAGCATCATGCTGCCGAAGTCCGGCACCCAGACCACGTCCACCGCCAGGTCGAGCAGGTCGACGTAGATCGATTCGATCTGCACCATGCGATCCAGCGGCAGAGCGATGTACACCCGGCGCACTTGCTCGCGCTGAACGATGTCGCGCAGTTCGTCGAAACCGCCCAGGTGCGGCACACCCGGCACCGGTACCCAGTCGGCGTCGACTTCGGCGTCCGGCGCGATCACGCCCAGCACCGGGACGCGCGGCTTGAGCTGGCGAGCCAGCTTGCCGGCCAGTTCACCGGCGCCGATGATCACGGCCTTGCGCTCGTTCTTCAGGCGCTGGTTGTGGCGGTTGAGCAGGAAGCGCAGCGGGATGAACGTTGCCGCCTGGGCCAGGAAACCGTAGGCGATCAGCTTGACGGCCATGCCGGGCGCCAGCGTCTGCGGGCTGCCGCTGAGCCAGATGACCACGGCCAGGGCCGCGACCAGGGTCAGCCAGCCGCCGAGCAGGCGCAACAGGCCGCTGAGGTAGTTCAAGCGCTTGTGGTAGACGTGCAGGAAACTGTAGACGGGAACCGAGGCGAGAACCCCGATCATCATCAGGACCCGATACTGGGGCGGGAATTCGTTGAAGTGTGCGTACAGGACACTGAATGTCAGCGCGCATGCCAGGGTGGCACCCGCGAGCCACATGGTCCAGAACGTCAGGCCCCGACGATTTACCATCGGGTGCAAGCGAGGCGCAATCATAGATGTATCCTCTGCAGACAAGTGCGGCGTAGTTGGGCATTTTCCGTAACGCGACCAGCCGTGCGCACGGCTCGCCCCGAAGGGAGAGCGGCGCGGCTGCAAGGTCGGAAAGGTTTACTGGGCCGGGGCTGCCGGCAGGTAGTCATAGTAGTGGTCGCGACGCTGACCGGGTTCGGGACGCGACACCTGGTTGAGCACCACACCGGTGATCGGCGCACCGGTCTGCAACAGCTGACCGATGCTCTTGCGCACGAGCGGCATGCTGGTGGCTTCGGACTTGATCACGTAGATCACCGAATCGGCCATGCCGCACAGCAGTGCTGCGTCGCTCACCGACTGGCTGGCCGGGGTGTCCAGAATCACGCGGTCGTAGCGGTGGCGTGCCCACTCCAGGAAGGTCTGCATGCGCGTGCTGGCCAGCAGTTCCTGTGGGTTGTACGGCATTTCACCGGCGCAGATCACGTCCAGGCTACCGATGGTCTGCAGGCAGTCATCGACGCCTGCCTTACCCGCCAGCAACTCGGCCAGGCCGATGTGCTGAGCGTCCAGGCCCAGGTTGGTGGCCACTTTCGGACGGCGCAGGTCGGCTTCCACCAACAGCACGCGTTCGACGCGAGCCATGGCACCGGCCAGGTTGATCGCCAGGGTGGTCTTGCCTTCGCCCGGAGTGGTCGAGGTCAGGACCAGGGTCTTGCGACGTACATCGTCGTCGTTGAGCATCACGCCGGTGCGCAGGGTACGTACGGCTTCGGCGAATGCCGCGTCGTCGTTGCGCTCGAACTGGCGGTGGATGCGCGAACGGTTGCGGCGCTTGAGCAACGGCACCACGCTGAGTACCGGCAGCTGCAGGGCACGCTCGACGTCGGCGCTGTTCTTGAAGCTGTTGTTCAGGGCTTCACGCAGCAGGGCAATGGCGCAACCGGCGATCAGCGACAGCAGCGCGGCCAGCACAACCAGAATGGCCTTGCGCGGCGTGGTCGGGAACAGCGGCGCGATGGCAGGGTCGACCACGCGGGCATTGCCCGATACCAGGTCGGCCGTCGCCATGGTTTCGCGCAGCTTGGTCATGAACGTGTTGTACACGTCACGGTTGCTGTCGACATCGCGCTGCAGTTCACGCAGGGCGAACTCCTTGCGGGAGATGTCCTGGATTTCCTGCTTGTTGGTGTTGAACGAGGAGCGCAACGAGTTCTCGTTGTCCTGCGCCAACTGATAGTTGTGCTGCAGGCCGGCGACGACCTGGCTGACCTGGCTGCGCAGGCTGGCCTGGGCGGCTTGCAGTTCGGAGCGTGCGGCAACCATCTGCGGATGCTTGTCGCCGTAGCGCTGGCTGTACTCGTCGACCCGCGCCTGGGCAGTAGCGGCCACGGCCTGGAACTGCTGGATCACCGGGTTGTTGATGACCGCAGGCACGCTGGACAGGTCCAGGTTGCCACCGCGGGCCAACAGACCCTGCACCTGACGGTACTGGCTCTGGGCATCGGCACGTTCGCGGCGCGCATCGACCAGACGGTCGCTGGTACGGGCCAGTTCGTTGGCGGTGATGGTAGCCACGCCGCCGACATCGACCAGGCCCTGGCCATCGCGATAGGCCTGCAACTTGCTTTCAGCCTGCTGCAGCTGGGTACGCAGCTCGACCATGCGGGTGTTCATCCAGCGGCTGGCGGTCAGCGATTCCTGCTGCTGCGAGTTCTGCCGGCTGGCCAGGTAACCCTGGGCCAGGGCGTTGGCGGTGGCCGCACCGGTTTCGGCATCGGCCATGGTCACGCCGATGCTGACCAGGTGGCTCTTGCCCACGACGGTCACGCTGGTGCGCTGGCGCAGTTCCATCACGGCGCTGTTGAACGCCTGCTGCTCGGTGTAGTTGAGCTCCTGGTGCCAACTCTGCGGGAACCAGTCGGCATGCCAGTTGGACAGCTGGGCCTTGATCTTGGCCAGGCGCGACTGCTTCTGCCGTGGGTCCAGTTCCTCGTGGTGCGACAGGTCGAGTTCGCGCACGGCGCGCTCGGCCACTTCGCGGCTCTGGATCAGGCCCATCTGGGTCTGCAGGTAATCACTGTTGGGATCGGGACGGTCCGGCGTCTGCTGGAACGTGATGACCTGGTTACCGCTGGGCTCGATGACCAGAGTGGCGACGGAGCGATAGGTCGGGGTCATGTTCAGCGCGTAGATCACGGCGGCGGCGGTGCCTACCGCGAACACGCCGAGGATCATGCCGCGGCGACGCCACAGCGTGCGCCACAGTTTGCGCGAATCCAGCGCATCGCGTTCTTCTGACGCGGGCACAGCCTGCCAGGGAGCAACGCCCTGGCTGTTTCTTACGGCAATCTGGCTCATGTCAGAAGAACCCCTGGTCAATGGTGATGGTGTCGCCCGGTTCTACCGGTGTTGCCAACTGGGCCGCTTTGGCACTGCCGCCGCGATTGATGTTGATGCGGTTGACCGAAGCACGCTCGGTCAGGCCGCCGGCCAGCGCGATGGCACGGTCCATGGTCAGGCCCGGCTTGTAGGGATACCCACCCGGCGCCTTGACTTCGCCGCCAATGTAGAAGGGGCGGTATTCGACCACGCTCACGGTCACTTTCGGATCTTTGAGGTAATCACCGCTCAGACCCTTGGTGATGACGCGTTCGATCTCGTCGGTGGTCTTGCCCAGGGCTTTCACGTTGCCGAGAAAGGGATAGGAAAAGGTACCGGAATCGTTGAGGTGGACTTCTTCGTTGGTCAGATCGGGTTCACCCAGTACGGACACCCGGATGACATCGCCCGAAGCGAGTTTGTAGGCATCGGCCTGGGCTCCCAGGCTGAACAGTGCCAGTACGACAATCAATGCATGCTTGAACATGGTGGCTTCTCCCCTTTGGGTTGAGTTCACAGGGACAGCTTGAGGCTGAGCAGGTAGATGTTGCGAACGTAGTCTTCGCTGTTCACGTTCGAGTTGTTGTCCACGCGGCTGTAGCCCAGGCCAACCTCGGCCCAGCGGCTGGCGGTGTAGATGATCTCGGCGCCGGCGGCGTTCTGCTTGTCGTCGCGACCGCCCGTGCCCAGGTACTCGCGATCTGCGTAGCGATAGTTGACGTCGGTGGCGAAGAACGACGACCAGCTGTGGCGCCAGCCCAGGCGGCTGCTGGTCACGTGCACGGTGTTGGCACCGTCGTCACCTTCGTCGAAGGCGCGGCGCATGTTCACCGAGATGGTGGAATAGGTGCGTGGCTTGTAGTCCATGCCCACTTCCCAGGTACCGCTGCCGTAGTCGTTGCTCTGCGAGCTTTCGAAATCCTTGCGCTCGTAACCCAGGCGGGCGGTACCGCTGAGCTTGGCGGTGACATCGCGGTCGATACCGAACAGCACGCGGTTGCCCTTGCTGTTGCGACGATCGAAGTCCAGGTAGTCGTAGTCGACGTGGTTCAGCTCGACCAGGGCACGGGTGCTGCCGCCCAGGCGATGGAACCAGGTACCGCTGACGCTGGTAGCGTCATATTCCTTGTCGTCGTTGATGCCTTCGGCATTGCGATAGCGCTGCTGACGGTAGCCGCCGCCCAGTTCGATCTGGTTCATGGCGCTGAGTGCGCCAAAGGTGTACTTGAGGCGACCGCCCTGACGGGTGTACTTGTCGTTTTCGCGCTCGTCGGCGGAATCGACGGTTTCTTCACCACGCTTGTAATCGAGAATGGCGTCCAGACGATTACGCGAATCGAATGCCCACACGCCGCTCAGCTCGGCATCGTGATCGATGTGACTGGCGTCGGCGTGGTCCAGGTAGGTCTGGCTGTCGGCCGAATACTGGAACTTGTAGCCGGTGTTGCGGGTTTCGCGGGTAAACAACAGGGTCGGCTTGACCGAGGTGATCCACGATGCGTCCTCATTGCGATCCACTGCACGAAAGTTGTCGTCGTAGCGTTCGCTTATCTCCAATGTCGGAGTGAAGTTCACGGGACCAAGCTCGACTTTTGCCGGTTCCAACGCCCAAGCGCTCAAGGGCCAAGGCGCCAGCGCCAGGCATGCCATCCACTGTTGTTTATTCATATCCATTCCCACTGCCGTGATTCGGGGTAGACGCCAAGGGCGCCTAGAAAGAAAAGCCGATTTCGTTGCGTCGCAGATCTGCCTCGACCATCATTCGGCACAGCTCTTCGAGACTGGTCTGCGGCTGCCAGCCCAGTATCTCACGCGCCTTGGCCGGGTCGCCGATCAGCAGATCGACTTCGGCCGGACGGTGAAACATCGGGTTGACCTTGACCAGCACCTTGCCGGTCGCGCGGCAGGTGCCGCATTCCGCATCATCCTTGCCCGACCAGTCCAGGCTGATGTCCACCGCCTTGAACGCCATGCTGACGAAATCGCGCACGGTTTCGGTACGGTTGGTCGCCAGCACGAACGTGTCGGGTTCGTCGGCCTGCAGCATGCGCCACATGCCTTCCACGTATTCCTTGGCGAAACCCCAGTCGCGCTTGGCGTCGAGGTTGCCCAGTTCGAGCACGTCGAGCTTGCCGAGCTTGATCTTGGCAACGCTGTCGGTGATCTTGCGGGTCACGAACTCACGGCCGCGCAATGGCGACTCGTGGTTGAAGAGGATGCCGCTGGTGGCGAACAGCCCGTAGGACTCGCGGTAGTTGATGGTCATCCAGTGGGCGTAGAGCTTGGCGACACCGTACGGGCTGCGCGGATAGAACGGCGTGCTCTCGATCTGCGGGATCGCCTGCACCTTGCCGAACATTTCCGAGGTAGACGCCTGGTAGAAGCGGATCTTCGGGTTGACGATGCGGATCGCTTCGAGCAGGTTGACCACCCCTACCCCAGTGATCTCGGCGGTGGTCAACGGCTGGTCGAACGACACGCCGACGAAACTCTGCGCCGCAAGGTTGTAGACTTCGGTGGCTTCGGTGTTCTGCAGCAGGCGAATGCTGGCCGACAGGTCGGTGAGGTCGTACTCGACCAGGTGCAGGTTGGCATGGGTAGCGACACCCAGCTCTTCGAGGCGCCAGAAGTTCACCGAACTGGTGCGTCGGTAGGTACCGTAGACGGTGTAGCCTTTTTCCAGCAAAAGCTGCGTCAGGTAGGCTCCATCCTGGCCGGTTACACCGGTGACAATCGCTTTCATGCAAATCTCCAGAGTCTTTGGTAAGCAACAACGACCGGTGCAACGCCAACGGCACATCCTGCGAAGCTGACCTTGGACAAGCTATTGCGACAAGGTTCAGTCCGGACGTCGTTTAAACGCAGCATCGGCGCAAAAAAAACAGGTACACGTCCCGTTTAGTCCTCAAAGGCGCTGAAACGAATCGGTGTGACCCAGGCATTGGCGATCTCGTGCGACCAGAAGGTCGCTGTTTGTCAGTGCCGACTCTGGGGCGGCATCGGTGAGGCGAGGTGATACTAGGTGGCAGAAGTCCGTCAGTGCAAGCCGAGTGCTATCACACGCATGTAAATAAATTATCAGGGCTGAATTTTTTTAAAAATTACTTATAAATCAATCATTTATACAAACTGGATTGATGGCGCCAAATATCTGCAGGCCCATTTCGTCAATTTTATTGGCGTCAATGAAGCTAATGGCAACAGTGTATGGCAAATAGCCAGCGCAAAGCGACGGTTCATTGGCGAAATTGCCCACCGCCCGACGATCGACACGCTACAGCCCCCGGTGGCCGAGGGCTGCGCCCATTGTCCGTCGAACACTGTGCAACGCGCACGAAACAGGTTTGCGGCCATACCGCCAGGACCCTGGCCGTTCGCGATGGCACAATCGCCAGTAAACCGACTTAGCGCGTCTCCTGAATCAGTGCATCGGCACGGGACTTGACTTGCGGGCGCAGCGCTATGCCAAGACCAGGCACCGTGGGTGCGTTACTGAAACCACCCCTTCAGATCGGTTTCAGTCACTTCGGCAGACGCAGAAGACTTCCAGCTGTGTTGAATCAGGACACTGCGCGAGTGGTCTGCCGCTCGACGAGAGAGAAGCCGATATCGACGATCCCGTCTACTTGTTCGGATTGCTGCAGACGCCGCAGCAACAGGTCAGCCGCACAGGCACCCAGGTGTGCACCGTCGATGCGCACTGTGGACAAGGCCGGAAAGGTATGGCTGGCGAAGTTCATGTCGCCAAAGCCCATCACACCCAGTCGCTCGGGCACCGGCAATCCGCGCGCAGCCGCTTCGGTGAGTACGCCATGGGCCAAGGTGTCGGAGGTACAGACCACCATCAATGGCGGCGTCTGCGGGTCAAGCCGATCGTGCTCGAGCAGCGTATCGAGCCCGCGCCGGCCCTGCTCCAGGGTCGGCAAGCCTGCGAAGATCTGCTGTCGAACATCGTCGATGCCCGCCTGCGCGAGGGCGTCCAGCAGGCTGTGCGCGCGGCGCAATCCGCGCGGATCGTCCACCGCGAGCAAGGCGAATCGACGGTAGCCCAGTCGTAGCAGGCGTTGCGCGACATCGCTGCCCACCCGGTCGTGGGAAAACCCCACCAGCATGTCGATGGGATCGTCGGTCAGGTCCCAGGTCTCCACCACGGGTACAGCCGCGGCGCGCAGGCGCTCGCGACTGGCCTGGGTGTGCAGGGTGCCGGTGAGGATGATGCCGTCTGGACGGCGGCTGAGGATGACATCGAGCAGCTGCTGCTCCTGCTCGCTGTGGTAACCGGAAACGCCCAGCAGCACCTGGTAGCCTGCCTGCATAAGGCGCTCGTTGATCGCCTGGAAGGTGTCGGAAAACAGCGGGTTGGTCACCATCGGCAGGACCACCGCGACCAGGCGGCTGCGATTGCTCGCCAGGGAGCTGGCCAAGCGGTTCTGCACGTAGCCGGTCTGGACGATGGCCTGCTGAATCTTCAGCCGGGTTTCCTCGCGCACCGCGTCCGGTGCGTTCAGATAACGCGAGACGGTCATCGGCGCCACACCTGCCAGACGCGCGACATCCACCAACGTGGTGCCGCGGGTACTGCGTCCCTTGCTGCCCGGTTGCTTTGCCGTCATGGTGTGCCGCGTGCCTCAGCTTGCTTCAGGATCAATGGCGTGATGGTATCAGCGCGTGCCGGGGCGCTGCACCTGTGGCCCGTTGGATAATTCAAGGAAGTCCCGTGTCGTCGTCTCAATCTGCAAAACGCTGGTGGGTGCTGGTCGCGGTCATGATGGTGTTTCTGCCCGTGGTGCTGGACGTGACCATCCTGCACGTGGCCGTCCCTTCACTGACCCTGGCGCTGCAGGCCACTGGCACCGAAGTGCTGTGGATCATCGATATCTACCCGTTGATCATGGCCAGCCTGCTGATTCCCATGGGTACCCTCGCCGATCGGATCGGCCACCGCCAGCTGTTGATCACCGGGTTGTGCATCTTCAGCCTCGGCTCGGTGCTTGCGGCGTTCTCGCCCAGCGTGGCAGCACTGATCGCCGCCCGGGCGTTCATGGCCTTCGGCTCGGCGATGATCATTCCCTGCACCCTGGCGATCATCCGCCAGACCTTCGACGACGAGCGCGAGCGCGCCCTGGCGCTGGGCATCTGGGGTTCCACCGGTTCGGCAGGTGCGGCCATCGGGCCATTGGTGGGCGGCGCACTGCTGGAGCACTTCTGGTGGGGTGCGGTGTTTCTGGTCAATGTGCCGGTGATGCTGGTGGTGATGCCGCTGGTGCTCAAGCATGTCCCGCGCACCTCCATCACCGGCAACGGCAACTGGACCATCGCTCAGGCATTGATCCTGATGCTGGGCATCATGGCCACTGTCTATGCGCTCAAGTCCGGGTTCAAACCGGGCAGTTCGGCGTCCCTCACTACCGCTTCGGCGCTGCTCGGCCTGACCATGCTGGGCTGGTTCGGGCACAAGCAACTGCACGCGACACAACCCATGCTGGACCTCAGCCTGTTCCGCTCACCGGCGATCAGCGCAGGCGTGGTCATGGCGTTGGTGGTAATGGGTGCACTGGCCGGGGTCGAATTGATGCTGGCCCAGGAGCTGCAATTCGTTCTGGGCCAGACACCGCTCCAGGCGGGCATGTTTCTGTTGCCCTTGATGATCGCCTCGGCGGTGGGCGGGCCGATGGCAGGTCTGCTGTTACGTGCCATCGGCCTGCGCTGGGTCGGCAGTCTGTCGCTGGCTGCTGCCAGCGCCAGCCTGGCAGGGCTGGCCATGGCTGACCTGCACCACAGCGGATGGGCCGTGATCGGCCTGTTGGTGGTGCTGGGTTTGTCCCTGAGCATTGGCCTGACGGCGTCGTCGGTGGCAATCATGAGCAGTACCCCGCCGCACAAGGCCGGCTCGGCCGGCGCGCTCGAAGCCACCAGCTATGACCTGGGCACAGGGCTGGGCATCACCGGGTTCGGTATCGTCCTGGGCAGTGGCTACACTCGCTCCATCCAGCTGCCCGAAGGTCTGCCCCTGGCTATTGCGGAGACGGCCCGGCATTCGATCGGCGAAACCATGAGCGCAGCGCAAGCGCTGGGCGGCCCACAGGCTGCCGAGCTGGTCGCCGCTGGCCAAGCCGCGTTCAGCACTTCGCATAACCTCGTGCTGGGATCGGCGGCGACCTTGATCGGGGTCCTCAGCGTAGTGATCTGGGTGGCGCTGCATCGCCATGGGCATACCCACAGCCAGGCGGCGTGATCGGTGCGGGCGGTTCGTCGGTCCGGGTGAATTTCTGCAGGCGGACTCACTCGAAACCAGACACAAAAAACACGATGGGTGCTGTCATGATCCCGCTTGAATCCACTGGCCTTCCGCATTCAGGGGCCAGGCCCGAGCGCACTGCCCTGCCGCTCTACCGGTCGCTGCTCGACGAGCCCGACGCCACCGAGCCAGGTCTGGCGAAGCAGTTTCTCGAAGAACAACTGGCGCTGGCGGCCGAGCTGCCCTACCCGATGCCCTCGAACCCTGCGCAGTTGTTGCAGTGGGTGGCCGACAACGCCGCGGCGGTGGGTCGCCAGTATTCCGAGTATCTAGCCCTGCGCCACGCCGGCGCGCCCCGACGGTTTTTCAGCAACAAGGCCCACGCGCTGTATTTTCTGCAACAGGTGGCGCCGAGCAAGCTGGTGGATGGCGCGTGGTTGTTCGGCACCGTCAGGCATGCCGCGGACTGGCGCTATCACGGGCTGATCCGCACCTACCTCGAAGAGTTGGGCGACGGTGATCCCTCGCTCAACCATGTCACGCTGTACCGCGCGCTGCTGGCCGAGCACGACTGCCTGGCGACCCACGAGCTGGCCGACGAGCTGTACCTGCAAGGCGCCATTCAGTTGGCCCTGGGGCAAGCCAGCGAGGACTTTCTGCCCGAGGTGATCGGCTACAACCTGGGCTACGAGCAACTGCCGCTGCACCTGCTGATCACTGCGTTCGAACTGAACGAGCTGGGCATCGACCCTTACTATTTCACCTTGCACGTAACCATCGACAACGCCGGTACCGGGCATGCGCACAAAGCGGTAGCGGCTGTTCTCGATATGCTGCCAGGCGGTGCCGACAACGCGGCGTTTCTGCAGAAGCTGCGGGCAGGTTACAACCTCAATGACCTGGGTATCGGTTCTACCGCAGTGATCGAGGGCTTCGATCTGGACCATGAAGTGGTGCAAATGCTGGAGCGCAAGCGCGGCTTTGGTCAGTACATGCATTCGGACTACTGCCGCCTTGAAGGCAAGACCGTCAACGAGTGGCTGGCCAAGCCGGGCCATTGCGACGATTTTTTGACCGCGCTGGAAAACAAGGGCTGGATCAAGCGACACCAGGACCCCAAGGCCAGCCGCTTCTGGCAGATGCTCGATGGGCCGGGAGCGCCCATGTTCGGCGTGTTCAACGGTTACGAACGGCAGCTGCTCAAGGACTGGATCGCCGGCGATTGGCTGGACGACAAGTCCGGCGTCAGCAATCCCTTCAGGGCACGATTCCGTCGGCGCGGACCCCTTGTGGCAAATCCCACTGGCGTGACCAGCCCCGCGGAGTCGACCCAGGCACTGATCCGCAAGATGTCGCCGTCCCTGCACGCATCGCCCGAGGGGTTGGAAGCGACCCGCGCGTTCACTCAGCGGCTGAGCGAAGGGGTGCTGAGCCATGAATATTGAGGTGCGAGGATCGGACATGACCCAGGCGAATGCTTGCCCAGCCGTGGAGGCGGCAGAACTGGACCAGGTGCTGCTCCAGTTGGGGCGCCGCTTGCAAGCAGACGGCTACCGCTTCGTGACGGTGACGCCACTGACCCATCAGCGCAACAACGAGCGGCCTGACAACGCGATCGCCCGAAACCTGCGTGACGTGTTCGGTTGGAGTCGCCCGTTCGCATCCGACCTGTTGCCCGAAGTGGAGACGGCGGCGTTGCTGGAAAATGCCATCGTCAGCGAGCAGTCGGGGCTGCTGCGCAGCGAGGTGCGCTGGTCCAGCCTGGGCGGACAGTTGTTCGTTCACTCGGCCTTTCCGACTGTCGCCCACGATTCGGTTTTCTTTGGGCCCGATACCTATCGTTTTGCACGGGCAATCGAGAAGCACCTGCGCGAGGTCAGGCAGCCGATCCGTAGTGCGGTCGATATCGGTTGCGGCAGCGGCGTGGGTGCGATTCTGATTGCGTTGGCGTGCCGCGAGGCGCAGGTTCAGGCGGTCGATATCAATCCTACGGCGTTGCGTTTTACCGCCGTCAATGCGGCACTTGCGGGCGTCACCAATGTAGCGGCCTGGCACAGCGACGTGCTGCAGGGCACCAGCGGGGACTTCGATCTGATCGTTGCCAACCCTCCCTATATGCAGGATCCCCAGGCGCGGGCGTATCGCGATGGCGGAGGTGAAATGGGCTCGGCGTTGTCGGTGCGCATCGCCAGCGAGGCGTTGGGTCGATTGGCACCCGGCGGCAGCCTGGTCCTCTACACCGGCGCGCCGTCGGTGGCGGGCGTCGACCTGTTTCTGAGTCAGGTGCAACCGCTGGTGGACGTATCAGGGTTTCAATGGAGCTACGAAGAGGTGGACCCGGACGTATTCGGTGAAGAGTTGGAAACCCCTGGGTATCGCCAGGCCGAACGAATCGCCGCCGTGGTCCTCACCGTCACCAGAACCTGACCCTCCGATGACCTTGCAAAGCCCTATAGCAGCGGCGCGAGCCGCGTCCGGGGTCACTGCGGTGTGTCAGGCTGAACGCATCCACCGCCGACGCGGCTTGCGCCGCTGCTACACGGGTGATGCGCGCGTCTGGATGCCGCTGAACCCCTGTAGCAGCGGCGCGAGCCGCGTCCGGCCTCACTGCGGTGTGTCAGGCTGAACGCATTCACCGCCGACGCGGCTTGCGCCGCTGCTACAGGGTGATGCGCGCTGCTATATGCCGCTGAACCAGTTGTAACCCTGGTCTTCCCAGTAGCCGCCGGGGTAGTCGTTGCTGACGAAGATCTCGACGATGTGCTTGGGATTCTTGAAACCCAGCTTGGTCGGCACCCGGACTCTTAACGGATAGCCGTATTCAGGCGGCAGCGCCACTTCGGCGTAGTCCAGCGCAAGGAGGGTCTGTGGGTGCAGCGCGGTGGGCATGTCCAGGCTCGAGTAGTAGCGGTCGGCGCACTTGAATCCGACGAATTTGGCCGTGGTATCGGCGCCAATGTGCTCGAGGAAGGTTTTCAGCGGCACCCCGCCCCACTGGCCAATGGCGCTCCAGCCTTCGACGCAGATCAGCCGGGTGATGTCTGTCTGCTGCGGAAGCTTGCGCAGGCCTTCGAGTGTCCACGCCGCCTTGTCGCGAACCAGGCCGGATACCGCCAGGGCGTAACCCGGCACGTCGATGTCCGGGATGTCGTCTTCGCTGTAGAAAGCGTTGAACGGAAAGGGTTGGGTCATCTGTGCCTTGCTGTAGGTAGGCGCCAGACGCTGGCCGTTGAACAGCCAGGCTTGCACCCGATCGTTCCAGCGCGACATGGCCCAGAGCACCTTGTCGACCTGATCGCCATCCTGCAGATTGCAGCCGCTGAGCATCGCCATGGCGCCGACGGTAAGGCCGCCGCGCAGAAAGTGTCGGCGTTGCAGGTTTTCGAGCTGGCTACGCTGGGCGGGCTCCAGCGTTATCGGGGCGCCCCGGCGAGATTTGGGTTCAGTCATGATCGTTCTTCCCGGTGGTCGAAGGCCTTACCCCGCCGGTGATCATCGGCGGCAGCGTCTTGGGCACCAGCAGCACCAGGGCCAAGTGCACGACTGTGAAGGCGCCGATGGCAGACATGGCGGCGAAATGGACGTAGCGAGCGAAATCGTAGCCGCCCAGCAGTGCTACCAATTCCTGGAACTGGATGGGCTTCCAGATGGCTACCCCGGATACCAGGATCAGCACGCCGGCCGCCAGTACCAGCCAGTACATCAAGCGCTGTACGGCGTTGTAGACGCCCTTTTCATGGATCAGCCGCAGACGCAGCGCATCGCGCAGGTCGCGTTTGACCGCGCTGGGGGTGATCGGCAGCAAATCGCGCTTGAAATGGCGGCTGATCAATCCGTAGAGGACATAGATGAGGCCATTGATGACCAACAGCCACATCACCGCGAAATGCCAAGCTATCGCGCCGCCCAGCCAACCACCCAGAGTGAACGAGGTCGGAAAACGGAACGCGAACAGTGGGGAGGCGTTGTAGATACCCCAGCCACTCATGAACATGCAGGTCATGCCGAAGGCATTGATCCAGTGAGTGAGGCGTACCGTCAGTGAATGTATGCGACGCACGGCCATGGAATGGCCCTCCCATGTCAAAGAAACACACCACCGCGCCCTTCGCGGCCGATGACCGCTCCCACAAGGGGCAGGATGCGCCAACCCCCTGTAGGAGCGGTCCGTGGCCGCGAAAAGGGCGCTGCGGAGAATCAGATATACCGCGGTGCGCCATTTGCGGCCGATGACCGCTCCCACAAGGGGCAGGATGCGCCAATCCCCTGTGGGAGCGGTCCGTGGCCGCGAAAAGGACGCCGCGGAGAATCAGATATACCGCGGTGCGCCCTTCACGGCCGATGACCGCTCCCACAAGGGGGCAGGATGCGCCAACCCCCTGTAGGCGCGGTCCGTGGCCGCGAAAAGGGCGCTGCGGAGAATCAGATATACCGCGGTGCGCCATTCGCGGCCGATGACCGCTCCCACAAGGGGCAGGATGCGCCAATCCCCTGTGGGAGCGGTCCGTGGCCGCGAAAAGGACGCCGCGGAGAATCAGATATACCGCGGTGCGCCATTCGCGGGCAGAGACCCGCTCCCACATTGACGCGGTGACTGCGCGGGTAAGGCCCAGGTTACATCGGTGGCTGGAAGCCATCCTTGCCTACAGCCACGCCGCGGGCGATCTTGCCGTCTTCGGCAGGGAACACGACGATCTTGGCGCCTTTCACCAGTTGCTCCGACTTGCCGGCTTCGACATAGGCAATCGGCACATCTTCAGGCACGACGACCTGTTTCTCGCCGCCCTTGTAGTTCACGGTCAGGGTCCGACCATTGGCCTGGGCCAGCTTGCCCACCGTGCCGTTGGTCATGGTGCCGGTAGTACCGTCAGCGTTTTCCCAACCGTAGTGCCCTTCCCCGCTGCCTTTCAGGCTAGGTTCGAACACGGTCACTTCCAGCGCCTTCAACGTGCCGTCTGCCTGGGGAGTAGCCGCCGAGCCGATGAAGCTGTCAGCCTTGATCGAGTCGATGTTGGCCTTGGACACCAGGCGGATGCCGGTCTTGTCGGTCAGGCCGATGGTCTGGTGCGCGCCGCTGCGGGTGGTGAAAGACAAGGTGTTGTTGTCCAGGCCATCGACCGTGCCACGCATCGGCTTGACCACCGGCATGTCTGCAGCCGAAGCCATCACGGCGGCACTGAGCAGCAACGTGCCGAGAGTGGTCGACAGGGCAGTTTTGATCTTCATCGGTACGACTCCTTGCGGTAGGTGTGCACCCATCCTCGGCCACCAACCCGCACGCGCGCATGACCGCTCGATGACATTTCTGTCATTCGCGCGGCATGCGCCTCGATGACAGTAATGTAACCGACAGCGCCGCGCCGCTTGGTTAGACTGCCTTGTGCGAAGCCATCCGCCGCGAACCCTCAACAACGCGAACCGTGAACGCCCGAGCGAGCCTGATCGATGCATATCCTCTTGATCGAAGACGACACCAAGACCGGCGAGTACCTGAAAAAGGGTCTCGGCGAATCCGGCTACAACGTCGACTGGGCGCAGCACGGTGCCGATGGCCTGCACCTGGCGCTGGAAAACCCCTACGACCTGCTGGTGCTCGACGTCATGCTGCCCGGCATCGACGGTTTCCAGATCATGGAGGTGCTGCGCGCGCGGCAGAATGTACCGGTGCTGTTTCTGACCGCCCGCGACCAGCTGCAAGACCGCATTCGTGGCCTGGAACTGGGCGCCGACGACTACCTGGTAAAGCCCTTTTCGTTCACCGAACTGCTGTTGCGCATTCGCACCATCCTGCGTCGTGGCAGCGCCCGTGAGGCCGATCGCTTCCACCTCGCCGACCTCGAACTGGACCTGCTGCGCCGCCGGGTGACCCGGCAACAGGAAGTGATCACCCTGACCAACAAGGAGTTCGCCCTGCTGCACCTGCTGCTGCGTCGCGAAGGCGACGTACTCTCGCGCACCCAGATCGCTTCGGAAGTGTGGGACATGAATTTCGACAGCGATACCAATGTCGTCGACGTCGCGGTCAAGCGCCTGCGCAGCAAGGTCGACCAGCCTTACCCGGTCAAGCTCATCCACACCGTGCGCGGCATCGGTTACGTCTGCGAGGTGCGGGCATGCGAAGCCGACGCCAACCTTCCCTGACCCTGCGCTCGACCCTGGCCTTCTCTCTTGTGGCCATGCTTACCGTGGCCGGCGCCGGCTGGTACCTGTACGAATCGATGAAAGCGTCGGTGCTGCAGCGCAGCGACAACGCGGTGCTGGGGCGCCTCGACCACTTCCGCAAACTGCTGCACTACGACCTGACCCTGGACAAGCTGTCGAGCAGCCCACAGATCTTCCAGAACATGCTCGGCAGCGAAGACGATATCTTCGTCATTGCCGAGACCGGTCAGCCACCGGTGATTCAGGTCAATCCGCTGCACGCGACCCTGCCCTCACTGCCTGCGGTCGCCCATGACGCCGTCCCCGGCAGCGCCGACCTGCGCACCGGAATGGCGCCTTCGGGCATACCGTTGCGGGCCGCAAGCGTATTGACCACCTCCGGCGGCCGCGAAGTGAAGCTCACGGCTGCGCACATCATGGTCAAGGAGATGGCCATGCTCGGCGAGTTTCGCCAACGGATCTACCTGGCCGTGGGCATGGCTTTCCTGCTCACCGCGCTGCTCGGCTTCGTGCTGCTGCGCCGCGGCTTGCGGCCACTGCGCGAGATGGCGGCGCACGCCACCGACATCTCTCCGGCGCGCCTGCACAGCCGCATGAGCAGCGACAACACGCCGGTCGAACTGCAACAGTTGAGCGACGCCTACAATGCCATGCTCGATCGCCTGGCCGAGGGCTATCAGCGCCTGACCCAGTTCTCCGCCGACCTTGCCCACGAGATCCGCACCCCGGTGGGCTCGTTGATGGGGCACTGTCAGGTCGCCCTGCGCCAGGGCCGCAGTGCGGACGAATACCAGACGCTGCTGGCGTCGAATCTGGAGGAGCTCGAGCGTATTTCGCGCATCGTCGAAAGCATCCTGTTCCTCGCACGTGCCGACGACGCCCAGGCGGTGGTGCAGCGCCAGCCGCTGCAGGTGCACGACGAGCTGGAGCGGGTCACCGACTATTTCGAAGGTCTCGCCGAAGAGCGAAAGATTCGCCTGCTGATCTCGGGCGACGCCACCCTTCACGCCGACCCGCTGCTGTTGCGGCGCGCGTTGAGCAACCTGGTCGCCAACGCGATCCGCTACGCCGACCCGCACAGCGATGTACTGATCAGCGTCGAGTCGGCAGAGGGGCAATGCGTGATCGTGGTAGAAAATCAAGGCCCTGCGTTGGAGCCTTCGGCGCTGAGCAACCTGTTCGATCGCTTCTACCGGGGCGACGCGTCGCGCCAGCAGAATTCGGACTCCAATGGCCTGGGACTGGCCATTGTCGCGGCGATCATGCAACTGCACGCCGGTGAGGCCAGCGTGACCCAACCCCAGCCCGGACGCATCCGGTTTGCGCTGCATTTCCCGGCGCTGCAAAGCCGCTGAAACAACTCTATTGGGGTTTCTGCCTGGACCGAAACGCCGCCACTTTCATGCGATTGCCACAAGTCGCCATGCTGCACCAGCGGCGTCGATGGGACTTGCTCAGGTCGTGAAAGAACAGCACGCAGTCATGGGCTTCGCATTGCCGAACGAACTCGAATGTGTCCCCCGTGACCAGTCTGGCCAGAGCGTCGGCCACCGGCCACAGCAGGCTTGCCGAGCCGGCATCCCTCGGCTCGACCTCGATGCGAAACGCCTGAGCGGCGCCATTCCACTGCACGCGGCTGACCGGGCGCCCGGCCTCGAGGACCTGGTTGACCACGCCAGGGTCGGCTTCTGCGCCGGTCATCGCGGCGCTCACCAATGCCCTGGCACACGCGCGCAGCGCACGGGCCTGGGTCAATAGCCCGCGCGCAGTGTCCGTCTGGTCATGTCGCGCGGGCAGGCCGGCAGCCTCGAGCCACTTCAGTACGTTCTCGTCGTCGCGCAGGCAATCGTGCTGCTGATCGCCCACGCCGTATTCGGTATTGATGAAATCCAGCGCAAGGTTGTCGGCCACGAACAACGTGTCGGGCGTGGTAAGGGTGAGATCCATGACGCACCGTAACTTATAAAATTAGTTTGACAGGTTACCAAAATCATACGTAACCTTCAAACACACAGATAAAGGGTTACTTAAGGAGCCGTCATGACCATTTCGAAATCCGCAGCCGCGCTTGCCGCTTCGCTGCTGACCAGCGCCGCGCCGAACGCCCATGCCGACCGCACGGTGCACTACCGTTACGAGCAGGTCGGCGATGTCAACGTGTTCTACCGAGAAGCCGGCGATCCGGGCGCGCCCACGGTGTTGCTGCTGCACGGTTTTGCCGCCTCTTCATTCATGTTTCGCGACCTGATTCCGCAACTGGCCGACCGCTACCATGTGATCGCGCCGGATCTGCCTGCATTCGGCTTCACCGAAGCACCCGCCAGAGGCCAATACGCCTACACCTTCCGCCAACTGGCGCAGACCATCGGCCAGTTCACCGAGCAGCTCGAGCTGGACCGCTACGCGCTGATGGTCCACGACTACGGTGCCCCGGTGGGTTGGCGCCTGGCCGTGGCTCACCCCGAACGCGTGAGTGCGATCATTTCGCAGAACGGCAACGCCTATGAGGAAGGTTTGGGCGCTGGTTGGGCACCCATCCAGACCTACTGGCGCGAGCCCACCCAAGAGCACCGCGATGCCCTGCGGGACTTCCCGACCCCGGCTTCGATCAAATGGCAGTACCTGGAAGGCGTCAGCGACCCGAGCGCGGTTTCACCGGACGGCTACACCCTGGAAGGCCTGCAGATCTCGCGGCCCGGCAATGCCGACATCCAGCTCGACCTGGTACTGGATTACGCCTCCAACGTGGCGCTGTACCCGGCCTTTCAGGACTACTTCCGCCAGTACCAGCCGCCCCTGCTGGCAGTGTGGGGCGAGCATGACCCGTTCTTCCTTCCGGCCGGTGCGCAGGCCTGGAAGCGTGACCTGCCCCAGGCGGACATTCGCTTCTACGACACCGGCCACTTCGCCTTGGAAACCCATGGCCGGGAGATCATTCCGGTTATCCGCGAGTTTCTCGACAAGAACGTTCGTTGAGGGGTCGTTGCCGAACGCGCCGCCGAGCGAGACGGTATTGAGCAATAGGTGGCAGGATGCTGTCGTACCAGCACCTCCCACCAAGGACCCGCATCCATGCTCTACGTCGTTCTGCTTGGCGGCAAGCACCCCAAGGCACGCATCGAAGTGCACGACATCGCCTGCGTCGTCGCCGACTCGCTCGAAGCGACCTATCCGCAGCTGAGGGCAGACTGGTTCGGCAGTCAGAAAGGTTTGCACGTCGATGCCTGGATGGCGGTGGACGGTATCGACCAGTGGAAGGTCGAGTTCAGCCCGCTGGCGCCCAGCGCCGGCATGCCGCGGCTGTATGTGATCAACCTTGGCGGCTACGAGGCGCGGTCGTTCGGCGAAGCGCACCACTATGTGCTGGTGGTGGCGCACACGGCTCGAGACGCCAAGAATCGCGCCCGCCGCCAGTGCCTCGAACACTGGCACCAGCCCCACACCGACGCCGTATTGGACGTGGACGATTGCGTGCCGATCGACCAGGTCGGCGGTCGCTACGTGCACCTGGTCGAGGGCCCGCATCAAGGCATCGAACAGCGCAATGAATACATCGTGCTGCCGTAGAACATCAGTCGGACCGCAGCATGCCCTTTCGCGGCCAATGACCGCTCCCACGAAGGTTCACTCACACCCTGTGGGAGCGGGCTCTGCCCGCGAGAAGAACGCCGCGGTGAATCAGCCGTAACGCGATGCGCCCTTTCGCGGCCAATGACCGCTCCCACAAAGGTTCACTCACACCCTGTAGGAGCGGGCTCTGCCCGCGAGAAGAACGCCGCGGTGAATCAGCCGTAACGCGATGCGCCCTTCGCGGCCAATGACCGCTCCCACAAAGGTTCACTCACACCCTGTGGGAGCGGTCCGTGGCCGCGAAAAGAACGCCGCGGTGAATCAGCCGTAACGCGATGCGCCGTTCGCGGCCGATGACCGCTCCCACGAAGGTTCACTCACACCCTGTGGGAGCGGGCTCTGCCCGCGAAAAGAACGCCGCGGTGGATCAGGCATTGCCTGATCGGGTCGCACGCCAGTGGGCGATTTGCTGCTCAATGTTCCAGTGGATGATCCGTTCGAACAGTGCCTGGGTGAACGCGGGGTCGAAGCCGGCCAAAGCGGCCCATTCCAGGCGCTGTTCGAGCATGGCCGCGACTCGCTCGGGGGCCGGGATCGATTCCTCGCTGGGTTTGAATTGCGCTGCGGCCTTGACGTACTGCAAACGCTGCACCAAGGCGTCGAAGATCTGCCGGTCGTGCCAGTCGATGCCGCAGCGGATGTCGTCCAGGTGGGCACAGTCCTGGGGTGTAGGTGGCTGATTCAAGATGGTCGCTCTCGTTCGTCAGGTGGAATGGGCAAGGTGGTGTCCAATGAGCCGGGTATCACGCACGGTCGAGGCCGGCCCCGACAGTCCAGGACGCGCTGCGCGGTGGCGGCTGGGTGTTCGAATGCCAGCTGCGCTGCAAGGTGGCGCGCCAGGCCTCCGGACGCGCCTCGGCGATCACCTCGTCGATCAACGCATCGATGACCTGGGTGTCGCGGTGATGCGGCGTTGTGATCAGGTGCGCGGTATCGCCCGAGGTGGCCAGGCCGTACTTGCGGGCAATCCCCGGCGACGGGCAGGGAAACACCACAGTGATGGAGTTCGGGTTGCGCCACGCGTCGATGCCGCCGGCACGCAACCGATTGACCGCGTATTGGGCACTCTTCAGGCTGTGCGCCACCCGACGGCGCCACTGGGCTGGCGAATGGGTGCGCAGCGCCGCCCACATGATCATCGGCGTGTGGCCGTTGCGCGAGCCGCTGATGGTCTTGTCGCTCGCCGAAATGTAGTCCACCTCCACCGAGATGCGCTCGACGTTCCTGCGTTTGGCCACAACGATGCCGCAGGGAATCGGCGAGCCGATCATCTTGTGCCCGGATACGCAGATGGAATCGATGCCCGCGGCGAAGGTGAATGGCTGCGGCGTATCAACGAACGGCAGAATCATCCCGCTCAGCGCGGCATCGGCATGCAGGTAGTAGTCACGCCGCGCAATACCTGCCTGTTGCAGGCGCGCCTGGATGATCGCGATGTCGTCGACGGCGCCGCGCATGGTAGTGCCGATGTTGGCAAAGATGATCGGGTGCCTTTCCCCGTCCGCCGCGATCTTCGCCAGCAAGTCGTCATAGTCGATCTCGCCATTGGGCAACGCGTCCACGGCGCGGCATTTGATGCGCAGCAGCTTGACGATCTTGGCCACCGAATAGTGGGTGTCCCGCGAATAGTACAAGGTGCCATCGGGAAACAGCTCTCGCGCCAGATAGCAGCCGAACATGTTGCCTTCGGTGCCGCCGTTGGTGACATAGCCCCAGCTGTCCTCGCGGCGAATATCGAACAGATCGGCGAAGTACGCCATGACGTCCTTTTCGAAGTCAAAGGAGTTGAGCACGTAGTTGCTGTGTTCGCCCCAGTCGCCGCAGTTGTTGATGGAAAAGCGCAGGAAGCGCTCGAGCGTGCTGTAGTCGAAATCGGCATTTTCCGGGTAGCCAATGTTGAAGAACTGATGCTCCAGGCAGTGTCGCCAGAAATCATCGAGTCGAGCGGTGTCGGCAGTAGACAATGTCATCGTGGATCCTTTCTGGAATGACCAGGCGAGCCGCACTGCACCGGCACGGCTCGCCGTTTGAATCAGGCAGCTTTCTGACGGCTCTCGACCAGCGCCCACCAGTTGGCCAGGGTCGGTTCGGTGGCCAGTTCCTCGAAGCTCACGGCCACGCCGCGCTCTTTGAGCTCGGCCGCCAGGCGCATCACCTGGAGGGAATCCAGCCCGTAGAAAATCAGGTTTTCCTGAGGGTCGAGGGCGTCACCGTCCTCGATCAGCTGCAGCAGACGTGTCTGCAGCCAAGTGCGGTTGTCTTCCACCGCCAGCAGTTGGCGCAGCCGCTTCTTGTCGATCTTGCCCACGGCCGTCAACGGCATGCTCGGGATCATCCGAATGCGATCGGGCAACTTGTATTCGGCGATGCCCAGCGCCAGCAGGTGACGGCGCAGCGCGGGCGCCTTGAGCGTCGGATCGCGGGTGACCACGAACGCGCAGCTCTTCTCGCCCAAGGCCTGGTCCGGCATTGCCACCAGCCCGGCGTGGGTCACGTCCGGGTGCAGCACGATGAGGTTTTCGATCTCTTCGGAAGCGATCTTCTCGCCACCACGGTTGACCTGATCCTTGATCCGGCCGACCACGCGCAGGTCACCACTGGGCAGACGCTGCACCAGGTCGCCGGAATAGTAATAGCCCTGTTCGTCGAACGCCTGGGCGTTCTGCTGCGGACTGTTGTAGTAGCCGCAGAAAGTGTACGGACCTCGGGTAGCGAGCATTCCCGGCTGGCCGCTGGGCACCTCGGCGCCCTGCTCGTCGACGATTTTGATTTCATCACCGGGGCTCACCGGACGCCCCTGGGTGGTGAACACCTGCTCGTCGCTGTCGTCCAGGCGGGTGTAGTTGATCAACCCTTCGGCCATGCCGAACACTTGCTGCAACTGGCAGCCCAGCACCGCCGGCACCTGGCGCGCCAACGAGTCGGCGAACACCGCGCCGCCCACCTGCAGGTAGTGCAGCGATTGCAACTGCGCGCGATGCTGTGGCGCGGCCTGCAGCCACAGGGCAACGGCACTGGGCACCAGGGCCACGGTATTGACCGCATGCCGCTGGATGAGGGCGAAGCACGCCAGCGGCTCGGGGTTGTCGGCCATGATCACGCAGCCACCGGCGTGAAACACGCCCAGCGCGCCTGGCGAGCTGAGCAGGAAATTGTGCGCAGCCGGCAAGGCACACAGAAAGCGCGTCTGCGCGGTAAGGGCGCAGACCTCGGCGCAGGCTCGCGCGTTGTAGTGGTAGTCGTTGTGGGTGCGCGGGATCAATTTCGGCGTACCGGTGCTGCCGCCGGACAGCTGGAACAGCGCCACTTCATCGGCGGCCGTGGGTGCATAGGTGACCTGTTCGGTGGCCGGCGTCTCGATCCATTCGGCAAGGCTGTGTTCGCTGCGCGAATCGCCCAGAAACAGAGCTACCCGAGGCTGGGCCGTGGCCTGCTCGAACAGGCTTTCATAGCTGTCATCGCGAAACACTTCGTGCTCGCGCGAGGCGATCAACAATTGCGGCGACAGCTGCTTGACGTAAGCGCCCAGCTCCAGCTTGCGGTGGCTGAACAATGCGTTGAGCGGCACGATGCCGGCCTTGAACAAGGCAAACAATACGACGTAGAACTCGGCAATGTTGGGCAGCTGGACCAGCGCCGCATCGCCACGACCCAGGCCGCGTGCAGCCAGGCGCGAGGCCAGGTTGGACGAGAGACGGTCAAGCTCGGCGTAGGTGAAGCTGCGCTCGCCGCAGATGATCGCCGGCGCGTCGGGTTGTGCCTCGCAGCGCTCATCGAGAATGCGCGTCAGTGGCTGGTCGAGCCAGTAGCCGAGGTCGCGATAGGCCTGGGCACGGTCCTGCGGCCAGCGGGTGAATTCGATAGTCATGGTTTCACTCGTCATGAGGAAGGGGGAATCACGCGTGCAGTCCGCACGCCTGGAGCATGGTGCGCAGCTTGGTCTGGACCTCGGCCCATTCCGCCGCCGGTTGCGAGGCTTCGACGATACCGGCGCCGGCGAACAGCCTGACCCGCGGGCCTGAAACCGTGCCGCAGCGAATGGTCACGACCCATTCGCCGTTGCCCTGGGAGTCGCACCAGCCGACCATGCCGGTGAACAGGCCGCGCTCGGTGGGTTCGACGAAACGAATCAGACGCCGCGCCAATTCGGTGGGGAAACCGCACACGGCAGGCGTGGGGTGCAGGCGACAGGCCAGTTGCAGGGCCGACACCGAGGGGTCGGCAAGGGTGCCTTCGATGCGCGTCGACAGGTGCCAGAGGGTCGGGGTGCTGATCAGCGAGGGCCGTTGCGGTACGTCGAGGCGGGTACACAGCTCGCTGACCCGTGCGGCGATATCCGAGGTGACGAAGCCATGCTCGTAGTGGTCCTTGTCCGACTCGGACAGCCACTGGGCATTGCGGCGGTCGGCGTCGGCATCGGCCATGCGCTTGGCCGAACCGGCCAGCGGATTGGAGACGAACGAGGCGCCGTGCTTGCGCACCAGCAACTCGGGGCTCACGCCCAGCAAGGTGGCGCCGTCGGCCATGGGCACGCGGAAGTGATAGCCGCTGGGATTCTGCACGCGCAGGTTATGGGCCAGGGCGTTCACGTCGATGTCCTGGCTGAACACCAGTTCGCGCTGCACCGACAGCACCGCCTTGCGCACGTCGCTGTAGCCGAAGTTGGCCACGGCGTGCTCCACCGAGCGCATGAATGCGTGCTCGTCGGGCAGGTTGCGTTGCTCCAGCAGCGACGGCATGGGGCTCGGCGTGCCCGCCGCGTCCGGCTGCAGATCGTGCCACTGCGCCTGCTCCGGAACGAAGAGGCACGACGCTTCGGACGGGTCGAAGGGAATTGCGCCGACCACCATCGGCACGGCCTGCCCGGCCTTTCGAGCCTGCTCGAAAGCGCGCTGGACCGCCTGCTGGAAGCGACCTTGCGCGTCCTGTCCGCCTACCGCCGGCGCCTCGATGCGTTGCAGCAACCCATGGGCCCGCAACTCGCGCTGACCCGACATGAACGAAAAATTGTCATCTTTCACAACGTGTTGCACGTCTTGCGGCGCAGTCGCCCTGACGATGGCTGATCTCATCTTCGGTGTCGCCTCCCTGCCCTGAACTGTAATTTTTAATTGCGAATGTGAATGATTATTGTTTCTAATGGTGACGACATAAACGGAACGTTGTCAATCACGTGAGACGAGTGAGCCATGCGAGAGTTAACTTCAATGCAAGCCGCCTGCTGGATCGGGCGCACTGCTCATGCGGCCTTGGGGAACGTGTCAGCTCACCTGTACGCCGAGTTCGATGGCCAGGGAATCGACCTCGAACGCCTGCGCTCGGCGCTGGAAGATGCCTGTAGCCGTCACCCGATGTTGCGGCTGCGAGTCAGCCCCGAGGGCTTGCAACACACCCCGCCAACGGCTCGCGCGCCGTCGCTTGAAGTCGACGACTTGACCGATCTGCCGGCCGTGCAAATGCAACAGGCGCTGCAGCGCAAACGCGAAGCCTGGACCCATCAGCAGCTGGACCTGGTCCACGTCGGCGGGCTGCGCGTGGGCGTCAGCCTGCTGCCCGAGGATCGCTTTCGCCTGCACGTCGACAGCGACATGATCGCCATCGACCCGTCCAGTTTTCCCACGCTGATGGAAGACCTGGCCGCCGGCTACGAAGCACCTGGGCAGCCGCCGTCGACGCCGCCGACGTTTTTCCAGTGGCTGGACACCTTGAGGGCAGACCCCGCGGCGAAGGCCGCCCGCGACCGCGACCGCCACTGGTGGCGCCAGCGCCTGGACCACATCGCACCCGCCCCTACCCTGCCCCTGCTCGAATCAAGCGCAGCGCAGCCACACAGCCAGCGCCTGCACACCTGGCTCGACGCCGGGCACTACCAGGCCCTGCAGAGGCTGGCGCGGGAGCGCCGACTGACCCTGTCCAATCTGATGCTGGGGCTGTTCGCGTCGGTGCTCGGCGAGCGCACCGGCGATCCACGCTTTCGCCTCAATGTCCCCAGCTTCTGGCGCGCGCCGCTGCAGCCGCAGGTGCAGGTGCAGGGCACCATCGGCGAGTTCGCCAACGTGCTGATCGTCGACGTGGATATGGCCCGCGCCAGCAGCCCGGCGACGCTGTGCCGGCAGCTGGGTGACAGCTTGATCCAGGCCCTGGAGCACTGCGCCTATTCCGGCGTCGACCTGATGCGCGACCTGTCGCGGCATACGGGCTCGGCGCAACTGGCGCCGGTGGTTTTCACCGCTGCCCTGGAGCGCAGCCAGGGCGAGCTGTTGTCCGACCGTGTGCGACGGGTGTTCGGCCCGATGAACTGGGTGATCTCGCAAGGCCCGCAGGTGGCCCTGGACGTTCAGGTCGCTCACATCGACCAGGGGCTTTCGATCAACTGGGACATCCGTGTCGATGCCCTGCCGCTGACCTGGGTGTCCACCCTGTTCGAGCGCTTCGTCGCGCTGGTGCAAGCGGTTGCCGCCGATCCGGCATGCCTGGATCAACCCCTGTCGCCGCCGGCTCGACGGCCGTTGAACGCTCTGCAGCAGGCCTACCTGCTGGGGCGCGGCGCACACATGCCGCTGGGCGGCGTGGCCATGCAGGAATTCCGTGAATACCGCGGGCACATCGATACAGTCCTGCTGCGTACGCGCCTGGCCGACATGGTCCGGCGCCATCCGAGCCTGCGTACCCACATCGATGCCCAGCACTGTGTGCAGTACGTCAGCGATGTGGTCGAGCCCCATCTGGATGAAATCGACCTGCGCCACTTACCCCTGAGCGATGGCCTGCGCGAGGTGGAAGAGCGCCGCGAAGCCTACGCACATGCCGTGTCCGGTCTGCACGCGGCACCGTGGAACGTCACGCTGTTCGAGCTGGCGCAGGACCAGCACGTCGTGTTCGTGCGCATGGACGCCCTGATTCTTGACGGCCACTCCATCGCCGCCTTGCTGGTGGAGCTGTTCACCGGCACGCCCGCGCAGCACTCGGAAACAGCGGCCTCGCTACCGGCGCCGGCCGCGACCGAGCAACGCAAGGCAGACATGGCCTACTGGCGCGACAAGCTGGCGGCCGTCAGCGGGCCGCCCTGCCTGCCGTGGAAACAACCGCTTGCCAAGGCCGGCCCGTCTCGCTATCAACGGCAGAGTCTGCAGGTGCCGCAATCGCGCTTTGCAGCGCTGAGCCGGCGGGCCGCACAGCAGCGTCTGTTCAAGAACTCCGCACTCATGGCGGTGGTTCTGGAAGTGCTCTCGCACTGGCTCGCGGAGGGCGACCTGTGCGTTGCCCTGCCGGTCGCCCCCAACAGCGGCGCCGACCTGGCCAACCACTCGAGTTTCATCGCCATCAACTGGGCCGTCGATAAACGCCCGTTCATCGAGCGCGCCAAGGCGTTGCAGGTGGATGTGCTGGAGGGGTTGCAGCACCTGGCGTATTCCGCTGTCGACCTGACCCGGCTGCTGTTCGAGCGACACGGCCCCGGGCCGGTGCTGCCGGTAGTGATCACCAGCGGCCTGTCCTGGCCGGTGATGCCTGCCGACAGCCCCATGCGCCTGCACACCGGGCTGACCCAGACGCCGCAGGTGGCCATGGACATTCGCCTGTCGACGGACACTGAAGGCTCACTGCGGGTCGATATCGACTATGCGCACGAGGTGCTGGATTCGACGCAGGTCGGCGACATCCTGCGCATGCTGGACAAAGCCGTCAGCCAGGTTGCCGCCCACGACAGCTTCACCCTGACCACGGCGCCGCTGCTCGACACCGGCCATTACCGCTCCAACAGCCCTGAACGCGATGCCTGCCAGGCGCCCTTCCTGGCCCGCATTGCCGAGCATGTGTTCGATGCCGACAACACCCGCACTGCACTCATCTGCGGAGCCAGGCGGCTGAGCTATGCCGAACTGGGCGACGGCGTGGCACGGGTGATCGCCGCCTTGCAGGCCCGAGGTCTCACCCGCGGTCAGGTGGTCGCGATCTGTCTGCCGCGCAGCCCGGAGCACACGATGCTGACCCTGGCCTGCGCGCTGACGGGGGTGATCTGGGTGCCCATCGACGCTCAGGCGCCCGAGCACCGTCGCCGCTACCTGCTGGATAACTGCCAACCCGATCTGGTCGTGCTGGCGGAACTGGAACCCATCGATCAGCCGGTGGCCGTCATCTCCGAGCTGCTCGCCCAAGACGCGCCCTTCCCCGCGTCGTTGCCTGATTTTTCCCTGAGTGAAGCACCCGCCTATTATCTGTACACCTCGGGCACCACGGGCCAGCCCAAATGCGTCGTGCTGAACAACCGCGCGACCGCCAGCGTCATCGGCAGCACGCTGGCACGGTGGCAGGTCAGCCAGAACGACGTGCTCATGTCAGTGACGCCGCTGCACCACGACATGTCGCTGTTCGACGTGTTCGGCAGCCTGAGTGCCGGTGCCACGTTGGTGCTGCCGGCGGTGAACGAGGACAAGGACGCGGTGCGTTGGAACCAGTTGATCGCCGAGCATCGGGTCAGCCTCTGGTGCTCGGTGCCGGCGATCGTGGAAATGCTTCTGGCCGGTCGCGGCGAGCATGACCTGCGCAGCCTGCGCCTGATCGCCCAGGGTGGCGACTACATCAAGCCGGTGGTGATCGCCCAGTTGCGCGAATGCCTGCCGCACGCCCGCCTGATCTCCCTGGGCGGGCCCACCGAGACCACCATCTGGAGCATCTGGCACGAGATCGGCAGCGACGACCGCACGCTGATTCCCTATGGACAGCCGTTGCCGGGCAATCGCTACCTGGTGCTCGATGAACACGGCCGGCATTGCCCGCCGGGCGTTGTCGGCCGTATCCATACCGCGGGCGTGAACCTGGCGCTGGGTTACCTGGACGGCGGCGAGTATGCGCAGACCGATTTCATCACGGTCGATGATGAACAGGGCCAGCCGATCAGGGCCTTCCGCAGCGGTGACCGCGGACGCTACCGCGCGGATGGCACGCTGATCTTCGACAGCCGGGTCAACGGCTATGTGAAAGTGCGCGGCGTGCGGGTGTCGCTGCCCGATGTCGAGAAGGTTTTGAGCCACCACCCCGCGCTGCGCCAGGTGCTGGTGGTGGATTACCAGGACCTCGGCCAGGGCGAAACCAATCTCGGCGCGCTGTATGTGAGCACTGCCGGCACGCAGGCAATCAGCGTCGTCCAATTGCGCAATTACGCCCGCGAACATTTGCAGCCTTCTCACCTGCCGACGCGCCTGCTGGCCGTTACTCAACTGCCGCTGTCGCAGAATGGCAAGGTCGACCGCCGGCGAGCACGCGAGCTGCTCGCCGTACCGGCCACCGAGTCGGCGCCGGGCGCGGACACGGTGGCGCTGTCCGTGCTGCAGGTCTACCTGAACGTGTTGGGCCGCCCGGCGCAGCACGCCGACGACGCGGCCACCGGCTTCATCAGCCTGGGCTTGCGACCACAGCACCTGAAAGCCATTGTGGCCGGACTGCGCGAGCGTTTCGCGGTGACGCTGTCGCCCGGCCAGCTGCTGCAGTGCCGCAACGCCCACGACGTGCAGCGCCTGCTCGCAAAAGACGCGGTTGGGCAGGCCCACTGAATCGATTGCGGCGCCCTGCAGCGGCGCCGCGCCTACCCGACAATGCTCATGGAGAGACGGGATGACGGATGTAACGACGATAGACATTGCGGGCATAGGCATCGGCCCGTTCAATCTGGGCCTGGCCGCACTGCTCGATGGCCACCCCGAGGTGAGCCATCTGTTCCTGGAACGCAAGAGCGAGTTTCGCTGGCACGAGGGCCTGCTCCTGCCCGGCACCACTCTGCAGGTGCCCTTTCTGGCGGACCTGGTGACCATGGCCGATCCGACCCACCCTCTGAGCTACCTTAATTACCTGCATCATCACGATCGGCTGCACGCGTTCTATTACTACGACAACTTCCAGGTGCCTCGCCTGGAATACGATCATTACTGCCGCTGGGCCGCGCAGCGCCTGGGTACCTGCCGCTTCGACGAAGAAGTCTGCGAGGTTACTTATGACGCCGACACCCAGCGCTTCCTGATCCAGAGCCAGTCGATCTCGGGGTTCAAGCGTCATTACCGCAGCCGACACCTGGCCGTCGGCATCGGCACCCAGCCCCTGCTGCCCCAGTGGGCACAAGTCAAGAGCACCGCGCCGATCATGCATTCGGCGCAGTTCGGCAAACGCCAGGCGGAGCTGGCCGAGTGCCGTCAGGTTACCGTCATCGGTTCCGGGCAAAGCGCAGCGGAGTGCGTGCTGGCGCTGTTCAGCGAACTGACTCCGGCACGGGTCGCGACCGGCGCCTCGATCCGCTGGATCACGCGCTCCCCGGGCTTTCATCCGATGGAATACTCCAAGCTGGGCCAGGAATGCTTCACCCCTGCCTATATGGACTATTTCCATAGTCTGGCGCCCGAGCGACGGCGCGAAGTCGTTGCCGGGCAAGGGTTGCTGTACAAGGGCATCAGTTTTTCCACCATCGGCGCCCTGTACGACCTGATCTACGAACGCTCCATCGGCGGGCGCGATCCGGGGCTGACATTGCTGTCGAACTGCGAGGTACAGCGTGTGGAGGACGTTCACGGCGCGCTGCGTATCGCCTACCGGCACCGCGAACTGGACCAGACCGGCATGCTCGAAGCTGACGCCATCGTTGCGGCGACCGGCTACCGGCACACCTGGCCGCAGTGGTTCGAACGGCTCAAGGACACGCTGCTGGACACCGACAGCTATGGTGACTGCGTGGTGCAGGCGGACTTCACCGCGCGCCGCCGTGACGACGGCGCCGGCAAGATCTTCATCCAGAACGCGGAAATCTTTCAGCACGGTGTCGGCTCACCCGACCTGGGCATCGCCCCGACGCGCAACGCCACCATCGTCAACCAACTGCTGGGGCGTGCCCGCTACCGACTGCCGAAACGCTCGTCGTTCCAGCGCTACGGCATGCATCAGGACTGAACCGCACCATCGCGCCCCTCCGTAGGAGCGGTCTGTGGCCGCGAAAATCACACCGCGGTCAGCCTGACACACCGCGGTGAACCTTTCGCGGGCAGAGACCCGCTCCCACAAGGGGGGGCGCGCTAGACGCTCAACTGCCCCACCGACGCTTTTGCTCCTTCCCTGTCCGTGAATGCGGCCAACACCTGCTCGATCGCCCGGCTGACCCGGTCCATCTGCGCGGCGCTGTAGCGCGCGGTTTGATAGGTGACGACCAGACGCAGCGAGCGCTGGCCCTGAACCATGTTTTCCATGATTTCGAACTGCATGCCGAACATCGACTGGCTCTTCTCCGGGTCGATCTGCCGGTAGCGAATCGCCTCGCCGTCGGCCCCGCGCAGCGCGCCATTCAAGGCGTTGTTGGCGTGGATCTGAATGTAGACGTCGAACAGCAGGCCGTCCGCAGGCGTCATGCCCAACGCCTGCTGGATCTGCTCCAGCGGCACGTCGGCGTAGGCCATGGAATCATTGATCAGGCTGCTGACCGCCTCGACCACCGACCCCAGTGCCTGCTGCGCATCGAAGCGCACGCGATGGGCGACCATGGTGGTGAAGTAGCCGACCGTGTTGTAGTAGGCCGGATCGGTGCGCCCGGAAGCCGAGGTACCGATCACCAGTTCCTCGAGCCCGCCGACCTTGTGCAAGGCCAAGGCAATGGCGGTGTACAGCACACCGAACAGGGAAGCATTGTTGTGCCTGGCAAAACGCTGCAGGTCATCGGTCAGGGCCTGGTTCGGCAAGATCTCGAACCACTGGGCCTGGGTGCCGGATTCGGTCGAGCGCGCGCCGCTCGCATTGGCATGGTCAGGCAGCTGCAGGCCACGCGTGGCGGCGGCCAGCATGTCGGTCCAGTAGGCCAGGTGGCGTGGGTCGATGCCCGCGATTCGGGCGCGCGTGGCGTACTCGTGGAAGGCCGGCGCCGGCTCGTGCCAGACCGGTGCCCGGTCGGCGGCGCGCGCGGCGTAGGCCTGGCTCAGGTCCTGCATCATCACGTTGAGCGACCACTCGTCGATGGCCATGTGGTGGACCAGCAACGAAAGCGTCTGCCCCGCCTGCTGCCCGTCACGCAGGAAGCGCACGCGCATCGGCAGCTCGCGGGAGAGGTCGAACACATGCTGCGCTTCGCTGGCCAGGCTCGCACCCTCGCTGTGCTGGCTGGACCAGAACCAGCGGTACTGACCCAAGCGCTCGACGGGTACCTGCCGTTGGTAGGGTTCGCCCTCATCGAAATGGAAGGTCGTGCGCAGGCTGGCATGGCGCTCGACCAGATCGTGGAAGGCCTGCTCGAAGACGGCCTCGTCGACCGGCTCGCGAAACGCCACGGCGAACGGCAGGTTGAAGATCGTGCCGAAATCGAAGGCCGCGTAGGCACGTCCCAGCGATGCCTGCGCGGGTGCGAAAGGCGCGGTTTGCACGGATGACGACGAGGCCGCAGTGGCCAATGCACGCTGCTCGCGCCGCCGCGCGCGTTGCGCCAGCGCAGCGGCCGTGGACGCGCTGAAGAAGTCGTTGAAGTCCACTTCCACGCCGTGGCTGTCTGCAAGTTTGCCGATGATCCGCGTCGCCAACAGGGAATGACCGCCGAATTCGAAGAAGTCGTCTTCCAGCGTCATGCCGGGCTCCGCCAGCGTGTTGCGGAATTCGGCGAGGATCAGCGCGCCCATGGCGTCGGCGTCGCTCGACACTCGGGGATCGGCCGGGGGCGAGGCCACCGATGGGCCGTCGATGGCCTGACGTACCAGCCACGGCAGGTGCGGCACGCCCACGGGACGTCCGTCGTAGGCGTCCATGACCAGCCGATACAGGTCGTCTTCGCGACAGGTCTGGTCCAGCACCTCATGCAGCACGAACCCGAGGATCACACCCTGCCCGGTCTGGATCACCAAGGCGGCGAGCGGCGCCTGGGTTTCGGCGTCCCAGGGCGACGCCTGGCGGTCGAGCAGCAGGTCACCTGCCCGCGCCGGGGTGTCGACCTGCAGCACGGCGACACAGGCTTGCCAATCCTCGGCCGTGACCTTGCGCAACTCGCCTTCATCGTCGAACAGATAACGGGCATTGAGCGCCGGCAGTGCATCGATGACCGCTCTGAGGGCGGCCTCCAGGCGCTGGGTATCGAATGCGCAGCCCAGCGACCAGGCGCTGAAATGCTTGCGGCGCTGCTCGGGATACTGCTGCTGGAGCAGCCAGACCTGCTCTTCATGGGGCGTGAGCGGCGTCTGCAATGCGTTGTCGGGACGGGGTTCCATCATGGAAATAAGCACCTTGGTTGACAGGGGAAAACGAGGCCGCGGCCGAGGCATGCACGCGACAGAACGGTGAGGGTGAGCAGTGCGTTTGCACTCGTGAAGCAAACACCGTATCGTGCAAATGATAATCATACTTATTAGCATTCGTCAAAAACACAGCATCGACATGGGGTTGGGGAAAGGCATCGTGGACAACGGATCGTTCGCGCTCAGACAACAAGTGGAGCGGCTCTACAAAGACCATCACGGCTGGCTCAGCGGCCTTTTGCGACGCAAGCTGGGCAACCCGACGGACGCCGCTGACCTGGCGCACGACATCTACCTCAACCTCATCCGCAAGGGCGCCTTGCCGGCACCCGAGCACTGCCGCTGCTACCTCACGCAGATCGCCAAGGGCATGCTCATCGACCTCTACCGTCGTCGCAGCCTGGAGGCCGGGCACCTCGAACGCCTGAGGCAACAAGAGGTGCCGCTGGGGCCATCGGAAGAGAGCCGCGCCCTTGCGTTCGAAGCACTGACCCAGGTCGACGCCGCCATCAACCTTCAACCGGCCAAGGCCCGCCAGGCCCTGCTGTTGCATCGTCTGAGCGGAATGGGCCATCGCGAAATCGCCAGCCAGATCAATGTGTCGGTGTCTTCCGTGGAGAAGTACATCGCCAGTGCGATGCGCGCCTGCCAGCCCTTCGCCAGCGATCGCCCTCGCGATCGCTGCACCCATTGAGGATTTTTCGCCGTCGTTCGTAATACACGGTAAGCACCGTGTGCCCACGACCCGTGCCAAGCCTGCACACCCAGCCGAGGGCCCTGCCCCCTTACGGAGATTCAATGAGCGCCGCACCCGCTACCGAACCCCCTGTCGCCGAAGGCGCGATAGCCCAGTTGCTCAGGCCCGTTCGTGGACGCCTGATCGTGGCGGCCATCCTGGCCAGCCTGGGCACCGCACTGACCCTGCTGCCACTGGCCGCAATCGCCTACCTCGCCGAGCTGGCGCTGGCCCCTGCCGACGGCGGTATCTGGACGACGGATGCGGCTGCGCACGTGTGGCCCGTGATCGGCGGCAGCCTGGGCTGCCTCGTGCTGGGCATGATCCTGGTGTCCTTGGGCGAGATGCTCGCCCATCTGCTCGATAACCAGATCACTTCACACCTGCGCCTGGCCATTACCCGCAGGCTGGGCAAGGTGCCGTTGGGCTGGTTCACCGCGCGGGCCTCGGGCGAGGTCAAGCAAGCGATGCAGGATGACGTCGATACCCTGCACAGCCTGACCGCGCACTTCTACACCACGGTTGGCCGGTCGCTGGGGGCGGTGTCGTTCGCCACGGTGTACCTGTTCGCCATGAACTGGCGCATGGCGGTCATCTCCCTGCTGCCCTTTCCGCTGTTTTTTCTCTTCGTTTCCAGAGCCACCCGCGCGAGCAGCGCCAACATGCAGGCGTTTGGCGCCGGAATGGCGCGCATCAACAACGCCGTGGTGGAGTTCGTCAACGGCATCACCGTGGTCAAGTCCTTCGGTATCGAGGGCAAGGCCCAGGCGAACTACCGTGATGCCGTGGACGGCTTCGCGCTGGCGTTCGAGGATTTCACCCGCCCCCTGGTCGGTGCCATGGCCAACGCCCATGCGCTGATCACTCCGGTCGCGGTGCTCGGCATTGTGCTGGCGTTCGGCACACTGTTCACCTGGCTGGGCTGGATCGAAGCCATCGACCTGCTGCCCTTCGTTCTGGTGGCGCCCAGCCTGTGTGCGCCGTTGCTGCTGCTCAGCTACATCACTCATGACCTGCACAACGCGACGGCCGCGGCCCTGCGCATTCAGCAATTGCTGGCCACCCCGGAACTGGCCAGGCCCACGCAGGCAACCACTGTCCTGCCGGCACGGGCCGAACTGCAAGTGGAGAACCTGAGCTACAGCTATGACGGCGAAACAGCGGTACTGAGCAATATCGATCTGACCCTCAGGCCCGGCACGGTGACGGCCGTGGTGGGGCCGTCCGGCGCGGGCAAGTCGACCCTGGCGAGCCTGCTGCTGCGCTTCTTCGACCCGGATGCCGGGCGCATCACCCTGGGCGGCGTCGACCTGCGCCAGATCGACAGCACGCAGTTGTATCGGCATATCGGGTTCGTGCTGCAGGACGTGCGCCTCATCCATGCCAGCCTGCGCGACAACATCGCCCTGGGCCGCGCCTCGGCCAGCCTTGAAGAGATCGAGCAGGCCGCGCGCCTGGCCAACGTGCACGAGCGGATCATCGCCCTGCCTCGTGGCTACGATTCGGTGGTGGGCGAAGACGCGCAACTGTCCGGGGGCGAACTGCAGCGCGTCAGCATTGCCCGCGCCATGCTGCTCGACCCGGCCATCCTGGTGCTCGACGAAGCCACCGCCGCCGCCGACGCCGAGAACGAAGTGCACATCCAGCAGGCTCTTTCACGCTTCGCCCAGGGTCGCACCGTGCTGGTGATCGCCCACCGCCTGGATACGGTGATGCACGCCGACCACATCATTGTGATCGACCATGGCCGCATTCAGGAGCAAGGCACCCACGCGCAATTGCTCGCCAGCGGCAGCCGGTATGCGCGTCTCTGGCGAGCGGGCGACTACCCGAACAACCAGCACACGGAGCACGGCCCATGCTGAATACCTTCCTGCGACTGCTGGGCAACGACACCGACGTGCTCTATCGCTACCTGGGGCTGACTCTGCTGTACGGACTGCTCAACGGGCTGACCATCGTCGCCGTGATACCGGTGCTCACCGGCTTGCTGGGTCACGACATCACAGCCGCCACCCGCGGGTTGGTCCCGATGCTGGTGGGCGTAGCGTTGTGCTGGGCGCTGCGTCGGGTGGTCGAGAAAGCCGGCGTGCGCTTCGGCATGGCCGTGCTGCAAGCCGGCCGTCATCGCCTGAGCGAGCACGTCGCGCGCCTGCCGGTCGGCTGGTTCGACCCGGACAACACTGCCCGCCTGAGCCACGTCTCGACCCAGGGCATGATGGCTCTGGCGCAACTGCCTGCCCATGTCCTTACACCCCTGATCACCAGCGTCATCACCCCGTTGGCAGTGGTGGCTGGGCTGTTCTTGCTGAACCTGCAGATGGCCCTGATCGCCTTGGTGACCCTGCCGCTGTTGCTTGCCGTGTTCACCCTGACGGCGCGCATGGGGCAACGCAGCGATGTCCAATTCCATGCCAGCACCGCTCGAGCCAGTCGGCGCATGGTGGAGTTCGCCCAGGCCCAGTCGGTCCTGCGCGCCTTCAACGGCGAAGACGGCGGCACGCGGTTTCTGCAGCAGGCGATCGCCGGCCAGCAGCAGTCGGCCCGGCAACTGATTCACGTCTCGGCCATGTCGGTTGTGCTCAACAGCTGGGCCGTACAGGTCAGCTTCGCAGCACTGCTGGCGGCGGCCGGGTGGGCATTGCACACGTCTGGCGGCAGCATGACACCCGCGTCGATGGCAGCGCTGGTGGTGGCGCTGATGCTGGTCAGCCGGTTCATCGACCCGTTGCTGGAAGTCGCCAGCTACAGCGAAATATTGCGCGGCGCGCGCGGCCAACTGGCCGTGGTCGATGAGCTGTTCGCCGTGCAGCCGCTGCCACTGCCAATCCCGCCAACAGCGGCGGAGCCTGCCGACAACAGCGTCGCATTCCACGACGTCAGCTTCGGCTACAGCGCAGACTCGCCGCACCTGCTGGAGGGGATCAGCCTGCACATCCCAGCGGGAAGCATGACCGCTGTGGTCGGTGCCTCAGGATCGGGCAAGACCACGCTGGTGCGGCTGATCGCGCGCTTCTTCGACGTCGACCAGGGCAGCGTGCAGGTCGGCGGAGTGGATGTGCGGCAACTGTCCAGTACCCGGCTGGCGGCGCTGACCAGCCAGATATTCCAGGACGCCTACCTGTTCCAGGGCAGCATCGCCGCCAACATCGGCGTCGGCAGGGCCGATGCCAGTCGCGAGCAGATCCTGCAGGCAGCCGAGCAGGCCGGCGTGCTGGAGATCGTCGCGCGTTTGCCGCAGGGGCTCGACACCCAGGTCGGCGAAGGCGGCGCGCGGCTGTCCGGCGGCGAGCGCCAGCGCATCGCGATTGCCCGGGCGCTGCTCAAGGATGCACCGATCCTGCTGATCGACGAAGCTACCTCGGCCCTCGATGCCGAGAACCAGGCAGCCATCGCGCAGACCCTGGCGCGGTTGCGCGGCAAGCGCACGCTGGTGGTGATCGCGCACCAGCTGTCTACGGTGGAAATGGCCGACCAGATCGTGGTGCTGGCGGACGGGCGTATCGCCGAACAAGGCAGCCATGCCCAACTCAGCCGCCAGGCCGGGCCCTACGCGCGCTTCCTGGCGCAGCGACGCGCCGCCAAGGGTTGGCGGTTGGCCGCGGCAGCGGCGGATGAGGACGCTACGTGAGGGCGGCGAGCTGGCCGGTTGCGTTCGCGCTGCTGTGCGGCCTGTCCTTGACGCTGGGGATCAAGGAGGTGTCCTGGAGCGAACTGTGGAATTTTTCCGGCGATGCCTGGCTGACCCTCACCGCCAGCCGTCTGCCGCGTCTGGCGGCGCTGGTGTTGACCGGTGCCGGGCTGGCCATGTGCGGGGTGATCCTGCAGCAGATCGTGCGCAACCGCTTCGTCGAGCCGGCCACCTGCGGCGGCCTGGATGCAGCCAAGCTGGGAATCCTGGTCTCGCTGACCGTCGCTCCGGCCTCGAGCAGCACGGTCAGGATGCTGTTCGCCCTGGGCTTCTGCTTTCTGGCCAGCGTGCTCTTCGTGGCGATCATTCGCCGCATCCAGTTCAAGAGCGTGGTGCTGGTGCCCGTGGTCGGCCTGATGTACGGCAGCGTGCTCAGCGCGCTGGCCGAATTCCATGCCTATCGCCACAACCTTCTGCAGAGCATGCAGGGCTGGATGCTCGGTGACTTCTCGAAGATCGTGCAGGGCAACTACGAAGTCATCTATCTGATACTGCCGATCGTGCTGCTCACCTACCTGTTCGCCCAGCGCTTCACCATTCTGGGCATGGGCGAAGGCATGGCCAGCAGCCTGGGCGTGAACTACGCCGCCAACGCCGCGCTGGGCCTGATGCTGGTGGCCGTGTGCGTATCGGCGACGGTGATCACCGTGGGGGCGATACCCTTCGTAGGCCTGGTGGTGCCCAACCTGGTGGCGCTCTACCACGGCGAAAACCTGCAACGCACGCTGCCCACCGTGGCGCTGTGCGGGGCCGCACTGCTGCTGGTCTGCGACATCATCGGGCGCCTGCTGATCTACCCGTTCGAGGTGCCGATCGGCCTCACCGCAGGCAGCATCGGCGGTGTGATGTTCCTGATCGTGCTGCTGAGAAAGTACACATGAGCCCGGGCGCGGTCCGCTACGGACTCTGGCTCTCGGTGCTGGCATTGGCCGTGGGTTTCGTGCTGCTGGGCTCGGGAATGGATTTCGCCTACGTGATCCCGCGGCGCCTGATTCGGCTGGCCGCCATGGTCATCGCCGGGGTCTGCATCGCCTACTCCTCGGTGATTTTCCAGACGATCGTCGGCAACCGCATCCTGACTCCGGCGGTCATGGGTTACGAGTCCATCTACCTGCTGTTCCAGGCCCTGTTGATCCTCTGCCTGGGCACGCACAGCCTGGTAGTGCTGGGCCGTGGCGGCAATGCGCTGTTGTCGATCGTGCTGATGCTCGGCTATTCGTGGCTGATCCACCGTTGGCTGTTCCGCGATGGGCGCAACAACGTCTACCTGCTGTTGTTGCTGGGGCTGGTGTTGAGCATGGTGATGACCACTTTCACCCAGTTCATCCAGCTGAAGATCAGTCCGGGCGAGTTCTCGATACTGCAGGGCTTCAGCTATGCCTCGTTCAACAGGGCACGGCTGGACCAGGTGATCTATGGCGGCGTGCTGGTCGTTGGCGCATGCCTGCTGGTGCACCGCACGCTGCCGGTACTCGATGTGCTGGCACTGGGCCGCGACCAGGCTGTCTCGCTGGGCGTCGACTACGCACCCAGCGTGCGCCTGCAACTGGCGCTGATCGCGGTGCTGGTGGCCGTGTCCACCAGCCTGGTCGGCCCCACCGCTTTCATGGGAGTGATCGTCGCCAACATCAGCTATGCCCTGGCCCGCACCGCGCGCCACCGCGCCACCCTGCCGACCGCCTGCGGCGTGGCCATCGGCGTGTTCATCGTCGCCCAGTACCTGGTCGAGCAGCTGTTCAACTACAACACCTCCGTCAGCATTCTCATCAACCTGGTGTGTGGCGTGTACTTCCTCACGCTGATGATCCGCACCCGAGGCAGCCCATGATCGCCCTCAGCCACGTGCATAAATCCTACGGCAGCACTCAGGTGCTGAACGATGTCAGCGTACAGTTTCCGTCCGGCAAGGTGACCTCGTTGATAGGCCCCAATGGCGCCGGCAAGACCACCCTGCTGATGCTCATTGCCCGCCTGCAGAAGCCGTCGCAGGGCACCTTGACCCTGAATGGACGCGACAGCGCCTGCATTGCCGTGCGCGATTACGCCAGGCGCGTCGCCACCTTGCGTCAGACCCAGGCATTCAGCCTGCGCCTGACGGTCGAAGAGCTGGTGGCCTTCGGCCGCTTCCCCTACAGCCAGGGCAACCTCACCGACGCCGACCACGCGGCGATCGACCAGGCCATCGGTTTTCTGTCCTTGCAGGCACTGCGCACCTGCTACATCGACGAGCTGAGCGGCGGGCAGCGCCAGCTGGCGTTCCTGGCCATGACCATCGCCCAGCAGACCGACTACCTCCTGCTGGACGAACCACTCAACAACCTCGACATGAAACACGCCGTGATGATCATGGGCGCCCTGCGCAGGCTGTGCGACGAACAGGGCCGCACGGTGATTCTGGTGGTGCACGACATCAATTTTGCCGCCAATTATTCCGACCACATCGTGGCCATGAAACACGGTGCCGTTCACAGCCAGGGCTCGGTAGCGCAGGTGGTCAACGAAGCGGGCCTGCGCGATCTCTACGAACTGGATTTCGAAATCCTGCGCAGCGAACGCGGGTTCGTCTGCAACTACTTCAACTCCTCGACATTAAGGCAACCGATATGAACACCGCACACCACAAGGTCGCCGGTGCCCTGCTGGCATTGGCCATCAGCGCGCTGTATGGCTGCGACAAGCCTACAGCGGGGGCCACACCGCCCGCCGCCGTTCAAGCCGCGCCTGCTGGTACCGACTACACCTCAGTCACCGTAGAGCATGCCTTGGGGACGACCACCATCGACACGCTGCCGCAACGTGTCGTGGCCTTCGACATGAGCGAGCTGGACAGCCTCGACCAACTCGGCGCGCCAGTGGTGGGCATCGCCAAGGACTACGTCGCCGACTTTCTGCTCAAGTACCGCGATGATCCGACCATAGCCGATGTCGGTACCACCATCGAACCCAACCTCGAACGCCTGCACGCGCTCAAGCCCGACCTGATCCTGATCTCGCCGTTGCAGGCGCGCAGCTATGACGAACTCAGCCAGATCGCACCCACGGTCTACGACGACATCGACCTGACCAACAAACAGGGCAATTTCATCGAAACCGCGAAGCGTCACCTGACCCTGCTCGGCCGCATCCTGAACAAACCGGCATTGGCCGAGGAAAAGGTCGCGCTGATGGATGCCAAGGTCGCGCAGACGCGCAAGGTCACCGAGGGGCGTCCCGAGAAAGCGCTGATCGTGCTGCACAACAATGGCGCCTTCACCTCATACGGCGTGAAATCGCGCTACGGCTTCATCTTCGACACCCTGGGCGTGAAGCCCGCCAGCAGCGACATCGAAGCCGGGTTGCACGGCCAGCCGATCTCCAACGAATTCATTCAGCAGGCCGACCCGGACATCCTCTATGTCATAGACCGCACGGCAGTGATGGAACGCCGTCCGGCGCTGAATCTGGACAGCCTGGACAACCCCCTGCTGCGCAAGACCAAGGCATGGACCCAGGGCCGGGTGATCTTCGTCGACGCCCGCACCTGGTACCTGTGCACCGCCAGCGTGACCTGTCTTTCGCGCATGGCCGATGAGGTGATGCAGGGCTATTCGCACTGATCCGACGCGGCAAGTGTGGGCCCATCGGAGACGAATCGTCACGAAGACGAGAATTTTTATCGAATGCCAACCATTTGCATTGAGGATATTTCGTTTTGTTTCGGAACCCTAGTGAGCCTCCACTCATTCCCGAATCGAAAGGAATCCAGCATGTTGCCACACAGTCACCCGCGACCCGTGAATCCAGCGCCGAAATTCGCCTTGAGCCGTACCTGCACCGCCGTGCACATGGCCTTGCTGTTCGGCCTGAGCGGCGTTTCGATGGGCGCCCTCGCCGAGACTCAAGAGCAGGCGGAAAAAGCTCGCACAGCGGCCGGCCAAGGCAGCCTGGTACTGTCCGAGACCACTATCGAAGGCACCCAGGACACGCTCGGCACCCTGATGCCCGAGTACGCCGGCGGACAAGTGGCGACCGGTGGGCGGGTCGGTCTGCTCGGCAACAAAGACATCATGGAGACGCCCTTCAGCACCATCAGCTACACCGACAAATACATTCGGGACAGGCAGGCAAAGGACATCACCGACGTGATCGCCGCCACCGACCCGTCCGTCTTCAACAACGGTATCAAGGGCACCTACGGCGAGAACTATTCGATCCGCGGTTTCGGCGTGAGCGTCAGCGACATGACCGTCGACGGCCTCTACGGCATGGCACCCTTCTACCGGGCATCACCGGAAATGTACGAGCGTATCGAAGTGCTCAAGGGCCCCTCGGCGCTGCTCAATGGCATGCCACCCGGCGGCTCGGTGGGCGGCATCGTCAACTTGATTCCAAAGCGCGCTGGCGATACCCCGCTGACACGTCTGACCGGCACCTACCAATCGGATGCGCAGTTCGGTGGGCATCTGGACATCGCTCGACGCTTCGGCGAAGGCAACCAGTTCGGCGTGCGCTTCAACGGTGTCTACCGTGACGGCGACACCGCCACCGATGACCAGTCGTCGCGCAACGTGCTGTCTTCGCTGGCGCTGGACTGGCGCGGCGAACGCGCCCGGCTGTCCGTCGACCTCTTCGACGCCGACGACCGTGTCAACGGTCAGAACCGCGGCATTGGCCTGGCTGCCGGCGTCGGCATTCCCAAGCCGCCGAAAGCGGGAACGCTGCTCAACCCCGACTGGGCCTACGTCGAAACCAAGGACAAAGGCGTCATCCTGCGCGGCGAGTACGACCTCAGCGACGCCGTGATGGCCTACGGTGCGGTGGGCACCAGCAAAACCCATTACCAATACAGCGGGGCGATATCCTCGGCCGTGATCAATGCGGCGGGTGATTTCAGAACGACCATGGGGCTGCTGAAAACCGAAATCGAGAAAACCTCGGCCGAGGTCGGCCTGCGTGGTCATTTCGATACGTTCGGCATCAATCACCAGTGGTCGGTGAACGCGACCCAATACAGTGACAAGGAAAAAAACTTCGGTCTTCGTGCGGTACCCAATTCCATCATCACTACCAACATCTACCACCCTGTCTGGGGGCCGAAATCGCCCGAGTCCTGGCCGCCGGTTTCGCACACCGAAAACGACCTGAAGAGCTACGGCATCGCCGACACCCTGTCGATGTTCGACAATCGCCTGCAGGTCACTGCGGGCGTACGCCGTCAGGAAGTGGTCACCGATACGTTCAGCGTCGTCACCGGCGCGCGCAACCGACCCAATTACGATACCCATGCCACCTCCCCGGCAGGCGCCATCCTGTTCAAGCTCACCGACAATTTGTCGCTGTATGCCAACTACATCGAGGGCCTGAGCAAGGGTGCCTCGGCGCCTGCGAGCGCCGCCAACGCCGGTGACGTATTCGCGCCGTTCAAGTCCAAGCAGAAGGAAGTCGGCCTCAAGCTCGACCTGGGCACCTTCACCCACACCCTGGCGGTGTTCGAGATCAAGCGCCCGAACGCCTACACCGACCCGGCCACCAATATCTATTCGTTCGGCGGTGAACAGCGCAACCGCGGCGTGGAGTGGGGTTTCTTCGGCTCGCCGATGATGGATGTGCGGCTGATGGGCGGTGTCGCCTACGTCGACCCGGAAGTGACCAAGAGTGCCGGTGGCGCCACCGACGGCAAGAAGGCCACCGGTTATCCCAAACTGCAGGGCAAGCTCGGCATCGAATGGGACACGCCCCTGCTTGAAGGCCTGACGCTGACCGCCAATGCCACGGCCGTCTCCGAGCAATACATCAATGCCGACAACAGCCTTTCCGTCCCCGGCTACACCCTCTTCGATGCGGGTGCGCGTTACACCACGCATGTCTCCAACAAACCCGTGACCTTGCGTGCCAACGTGCGCAACCTGACCAACAAGGATTACTGGGGCATGCCGCTGACGCAGAGCCTGGGCCTGGGCGCGCCGCGCACCTATGAGCTGTCGGCCAGCGTCGATTTCTAGAACCAGGCCGGCCCGTCGGCACTTGCGTCCCTGGGCGCGGGTCAACGTGCCGGCCCAGGGGCCTTTCGCGGCCACCGGCCGCTCACACAAGGGCGACGCTCGTTGTGTGGGAGCGGCCACTCGGGTACTCGACTCAGTGCAAATGAACTTGTGACCACGGACGGTTACAGTCACTCTTTGTCGATTTCCGCCCATCGAGCCCAACAGCCGCCATGACCCGTCAGTCCCCCACGTTTCCCTCGCGAGGCCCCTCCGATCACAGCGTTCGCGATCAGATCGTCGAGGCCGCCATGGCCCATTTCGGCCATTACGGCTATGAAAAGACCACGGTGTCGGACCTTGCCAAAGCCATCGGCTTTTCCAAAGCCTACATCTACAAATTTTTTGAATCCAAGCAAGCTATCGGCGAGATGATCTGCGCCAGCCGGCTGGCCATGATCATGACCGTGGTCGACCAGGCCATGGACCAAGCCAGCAGCCCCTCCGACAAGCTGACTCGCTTGTTCAAGGCCTTGGTGGAAGCCGGCAGCGAGCTGTTCTTCCATGATCGCAAGCTCTACGACATCGCCGCCGTGGCAGCCCGGGACAACTGGCCCTCGGCGGCGGCGCACGGCCAACGCCTGCACGCGCTGATCGAGCAGATCCTGCGCGAAGGCAGGGAAACCGGCGAGTTCGAACACCAGACACCTTTGGACGAATCGAGCCACGGGATCTTTCTGGTGATGCGGCCCTACATAAGTCCAGTGCAGCTGCAATACAACCTCGAGAGCGCCACGCTCGCCGCCGTGCAACTGCCCGCGTTGATACTGAGAAGTCTGGCACCTTGATTTGTGACCATTGACTGATTTGGTCACTAGTAGCAAACTCGGATTCCTTCTCCCCGCTGCGTAAGGAATCCCATGTCTCGGCTTCGCGCTCCCGTGCTCGGTATTTGCCTGCTGCCTGTGCTTCTGACCGCCTGCGACGGCCAGCCTAGTACCGTCGACCCACGCACGCAGCCACCTTTGGTGAGGGTGATCGAGGCCGACCACGCAACGGATGTCGACCGCGTGTTTACCGGTGTGGTGGCAGCGCGCGTGCAAAGCGACCTGGGCTTTCGAGTGGGCGGCAAGGTCGTGGAGCGTTTCGTCGATGCCGGCCAGTCGGTCAGCCGCGGACAGCGGTTGATGCGGCTCGACCCCGCCGACCTGACGCTGCAGTCCACCGCCCGCGAGCAAGCCGTTGCAGCCGCTCAGGCGCTGGCCACGCAGACTGCGAACGATGAGCGGCGCAATCGCCAACTGGTTGCCAGCGGCGCCATTTCCGCTGCCAACTACGACCGCTTCAAGTCAGCGGCCGACACTGCCCGAGCCGATCTGGTGGCACTGCAGGCGCAGGCAGCGGTGGGCCGCAACGAAGCGGGCTACGCTACCCTGACGGCGGATTCCGACGGTGTGGTCGTGGCCACCCTGGCCGAACCAGGCCAGGTCGTGAGCGCCGGACAACCTGTGGTGAGGCTGGCCAAGGCAGGCCTGCGCGAAGCGGTCGTGCAACTGCCCGAGACCCTGCGGCCGGCGCCGGGCAGTACCGCCCAAGCCAGGCTGTTCGGCAGTCCAGGCAACAGCGTCAGCGCCACGCTGCGACAGTTGGCCGACGCTGCCGACCCGCTGACCCGCACCTTCGAAGCGCGCTATGTGCTGACCGGCGAACAGGCCAATGCGCCGCTGGGCTCGACTGTGACCCTTGCCATTGCCCCGACGCCTTCGGTAGCCGACGCCCTGAGCGTGCCCATGGCGGCCATCCACGACCCAGGCAACGGACCTGGTGTGTGGATCGTCGCCGGTACCCCGGCGAAGGTCGCGTGGCGGGCCATCCAGGTCGTTGGCCTGAGTGATGACACAGCCACGGTGCGCGGCGTGCAGCCAGGCGAGCGGCTGGTTGCCCTAGGCCCTCACCTGCTCCATGAAGCAGAGGAAGTGCTGGTGGCACCGCAGGATCTGCGCGCCCAGGCCGGGTCTCAGCCATGAGCGGCAGTCGCTTCAATCTGTCCGCCCTCGCCGTGCGCGAGCGGTCGGTGACGCTGTTCCTGATTTTCCTGATCGCTATCGTCGGCACCCTGTCGTTTTTCAAGCTGGGCCGCGCCGAGGATCCGCCCTTCACGGTAAAGCAGATGACCGTGGTCACGGCCTGGCCCGGCGCGACCGCGCAGCAGATGCAGGACCTGGTGGCCGAGCCTCTGGAGAAGCGTCTGCAGGAATTGAAATGGTACGAGCGCAGCGAAACCTACACCCGGCCGGGCCTGGCCTTCACCCTCCTCTTTCTGCAGGACAAGACCCCGCCTGCCCAGGTCGAGGACGAGTTCTACCAGGCCCGGAAAAAACTCGGCGATGCGGCCAGCAGCCTGCCGGCCGGGGTGGTCGGGCCCATGGTCAACGACGAGTTCGCCGACGTCACTTTCGCCCTGTTCGCGCTCAAGGCCCCAGGTGAGCCGCAACGCCTGCTGGTGCGTGAGGCCGAATCACTGCGTCAGCGTCTGCTGCATGTGCCTGGGGTGAAGAAGGTCAACATCATCGGCGAGCAGTCCGAGCGGATTTTCGTATCCTTTTTCCATGAGCGCCTGGCGACACTGGGCGTTGCACCCCAAGACATCTTCGCCAGCCTGAACGGACAGAACAGGCTGACCGCCGCAGGCGCCATAGAAACCCAAGGCCCCCAGGTGGTGGTGCGACTCGACGGTGCCTTCGACACGCTGGACGCCATTCGCGACACGCCGGTGATCGCCAGCGGGCGCACGCTCAAGCTGGGCGATGTGGCCACGGTTGCGCGCGGCTACGAAGACCCGGCCACGTTCATGGTGCGCCATCAGGGTGAGCCGGCGCTGCTTCTCGGCGTGGTCATGCGTGATGGCTGGAACGGGCTGGATCTGGGCAAGGCGCTGGCCGCCGAAACCGCGAAAATCAACGCCGGGATGCCATTGGGCATGACTTTTTCGCAGGTTACCGATCAGTCGGTGAACATCGGTTCGGCAGTGAACGAGTTCATGATCAAGTTCTTCATTGCCCTGCTGGTAGTGATGGTGGTGTGCTTCGTGAGCATGGGCTGGCGCGTTGGCGTGGTGGTTGCGGCGGCGGTGCCGCTGACGCTGGCGATCGTGTTCGTGGTCATGGAAGCCACCGGCAAACATTTCGACCGCATCACCCTGGGCTCGCTGATCCTGGCACTGGGGCTGCTGGTGGACGACGCAATCATCGCCATCGAGATGATGGTGGTGAAAATGGAGGAAGGCTACGACCGCATCGAGGCGTCGGCCTATGCCTGGAGCCACACCGCGGCGCCCATGCTGGCCGGCACGCTGGTGACCGCTGTCGGCTTCATGCCCAACGGCTTCGCCCAGTCCACGGCCGGCGAGTACACCAGCAACATGTTCTGGATCGTCGGCATCGCGCTGATCGCATCCTGGGTGGTGGCAGTGGTGTTCACACCCTATCTGGGGGTGAAGCTGCTGCCGGCGATCAGGGCCGTCGAAGGCGGTCATGCGGCGATCTACGACACCCCTCACTACAACCGTTTTCGCCGGTTCCTGAATCAGGTCATTCGCTGGAAATGGCCGGTGGCAGGCCTGGTGCTCCTGTCTTTCGCCCTGGCGATCGTGGGCATGGCACAGGTCAAGAAGCAGTTCTTCCCCACCTCAGATCGACCGGAAGTGCTGATCGAGGTGCAGATGCCCTATGGCACGGCCATCGAGCAGACCAGCGCAGCCACTGCCAAGATCGAGGCCTGGCTGCGCCAGGAGGAAGCGGCAAAGGTCGTGACTGCCTACATCGGGCAGGGCTCGCCGCGGTTCTATCTGGCGATGGCGCCCGAACTTCCGGACCCCTCGTTCGCCAAGATCGTCGTGCTGACCGACAGCCAGGCGGCGCGCGAGGCCCTGAAGCTGAAGATCCGCGCGGCGGTGGCGGGCGGCCTGGCACCCGAAGCGCGGGTGCGGGTGACCCAACTGGTGTTCGGGCCCTACTCGCCCTACCCGGTGGCCTACCGCGTCACGGGGCCGGATCCGCAAGTGCTGCGCGAAATCGCCGGCAGGGTACAGACGGTCATGCAGGGCAGCGCGATGATGCGCACCGTGAACCTCGACTGGGGGCCGCGGGTGCCGACGTTGCATTTCGTCCTCGATCAGGATCGCCTGCAGGCTCTGGGCCTGAGTTCCGCTGCGGTTGCCGAGCAGCTGCAGTTCCTGTTGTCCGGGGTACCGATCACCGCCGTGCGCGAGGACATTCGTTCGGTGCAGGTAGTGGGCCGGGCAGCCGGGGGGATCCGCCTCGACCCGGCGAAAATCGGAGGCTTCACCCTCGTCGGCGGCAATGGCCAGCGCATCCCGCTGTCGCAGATAGGCGCTGTCGAGGTCCGCATGGAAGATCCGATTCTGCGCCGCCGCGATCGCGTGCCGACCCTGACCGTGCGCGGCGACATCGCCGAGCACCTGCAGCCGCCGGATGTCTCCAGCCAACTGACAAAAGCCCTGCAACCAATCATCGCCGAGCTTCCAGACGGCTACCGTATCGAACAGGCAGGCTCCATCGAAGAGTCGTCCAAGGCAACCGCCGCGCTGGCGCCGCTGTTTCCGATCATGATCGCCATCACCCTGCTGATCATCATCCTGCAGACCCGCTCGATGTCGGCCATGACCATGGTGTTCCTCACCGCCCCCCTGGGGCTGATCGGCGTAGTGCCTACACTGCTGCTGTTCAACCAGCCGTTCGGCATCAATGCCCTGGTCGGGCTGATCGCGCTGTCTGGGATTCTGATGCGCAACACACTGATCCTGATCGGGCAGATCGACCTCAATCAAAAGGCTGGTCTAAAACCCTTTCACGCCGTGGTCGAAGCCACCGTGCAGCGCGCGCGACCGGTGCTGCTGACGGCGCTGGCGGCGATCCTGGCGTTCATCCCGCTGACCCATTCGGTGTTCTGGGGCACCTTGGCCTACACACTCATAGGGGGCACGTTCGGCGGGACGGTCATGACCCTGATATTCCTCCCCGCGATGTATTCCATCTGGTTCCGCATTCGTCCGGATACCCGTTCAACACGTCATCCAATGACAGGCTTGGAGAAACACCCATGAACAATCGACAGGGTCAGAAACGCATCGTCGTCACCGGTACCGGGCTGGTAACGCCGCTGGGATGCGGCGTCTACGAGGTCTGGCGGCGGCTGTTGGCGGGTGCGTCGGGCATCAGCCCGCTGCCTGCGCACATCGGTGAAGGTACCGGGGTCGCCGTGGCCGGGCAGGTTCCCACGCTGGAGGCCGACCCGGTGGCAGGCTACGATGCGCAGGCGCTGATACCGGCCAAGGAGCGCAAGAAGATGGACCGCTTCATCGAGTTCGCTCTGGTCGCCGCGCATGAAGCGCTGTCCCAGGCCAGATGGCATCCCACCGGTGAAGCCCAGCAGCAGCGCACGGCGACTGTCATCGGCTCGGGCGTGGGCGGCTTCGGCGCGCTCGCCGGGGCCGTGCGCACGACCGACGAGCGCGGACCGCGACGGTTGTCACCGTTCACGGCGCCATCGTTCCTGGCCAACATGGCGGCCGGGCACGTGTCCATCAGCAACGGATTCAAAGGCCCCCTGGGCGCCCCGGTCACCGCGTGCGCCGCGGGCGTGCAGGCGATCGGCGATGCCGCACGGCTGATCCGCAGCGGTGAAGCCGACATTGCCATCTGTGGCGGAACCGAGGCGGCCATCGACCGCGTCACCCTGGGCTGTTTCGCGGCCGCGCGTGCGCTGTCCACGGGTTTCAACGACCGGCCGAGCGAGGCATCGCGGCCGTTCGACCAGGATCGCGACGGGTTCGTGATGTCCGAGGGTGCGGGCCTGCTGGTGATCGAATCGCTCGAACACGCGTTGGCCCGAGGCGCCACGCCGCTGGCGGAACTGGTGGGCTACGGCACCAGTGCCGACGCCTATCACCTGACGGCCGGCCCGGAGGATGGCAGCGGAGCCCGCCGGGCCATGGAACAGGCCCTGCGCCAGGGCGGCATCGACGCCCAGGATGTGCAGCACATCAATGCCCACGCGACGTCTACGCCAGTCGGCGACAAGGGTGAACTGGCGGCCATTCGCGCCTTGTTCGGCACCCGCAGCGGTCTGGCGGTTACTTCGACAAAATCGGCGACCGGCCATCTTCTCGGCGCTGCTGGCGGGATCGAGGCCATCTTCACCGTGCTGGCCTTGCGCGATCAAATCGCGCCGCCGACGCTGAACCTGCAGACCCCCGATGAAGCGGCCGACGGGCTCGATCTGGTCGGCCCGACTGCACGCAAGACAGCGATGACCTACGCCCTGTCCAACGGCTTCGGCTTCGGCGGCGTCAACGCCAGTGCATTGTTCCGGCGCTGGGAGGGCCGATAGCCGTCTGCCTGGCCAACCCGTAGGAGCGGTCCGTGGCCGCGAAAAGGCGCTGCGGTGAATCAGGCAGACCTCGGTGCGCCCTTCGCGGGCAGAGACCCGCTCCCACAAGGGGCGAGGCATGCACCGCTCCCACAAGGGGGGAGCGGCGCATTGATCTCACTGATGATCACTATCAAGCGCTGCGCCTCCCAGGCTGCGGCGGGCCTCCCCTATAATCGCCGGCAATCCCCCGCTCCACACGCCTGCACTCTGGCGACATACCCCTTTGGAACCGATGCCCATGCCCACCCCCCAATCGGCCTCCCCCGGCCTTTCCGAACGTAACCCGCAAAGCGTCAAGCAACAGTGGCTGGCGATCCTGTCGGTCGCCGTCGGCGCCTTCGCTCTGGTGACCAGCGAATTCCTGCCCGTGGGCGTGCTCAACGATGTTGCCAGCGACCTGGGCATCACTGCCGGTCGTGCCGGCCTGATGGTCACCCTGCCCGGAATCATGGCCGCCCTTGCGGCGCCATTGCTGTCGGTGGGCATCGGTGCGATGGACCGCCGCTACCTGCTGACCGGTCTGACGCTGATCATGATCATCGCCAACACCATCGTGGCCTTCGCCAGCGACTTCAACGTTCTGCTGATCGGCCGCGTGTTGCTCGGGGTGAGCATCGGCGGCTTCTGGGCCACCGCAATCGCCTTGAGCGGTCGACTGGCGCCCAAGGGCGTCGGCGTGGCCAAGGCAACGTCGATCATCATGATGGGTGTGACCCTGGCCACGGTACTGGGCGTACCCGTCGGCACCTGGCTCAGTGGCCTGATGGGCTGGCGCATGACCTTCCTGGTCACCGCGCTGGTGGGCGTGCCGGTGCTGCTGGCGCAGATCTTCCTGTTGCCGCCGCTGTACCCGGACCGAGCCATTCGCGTCAGGGACCTGCCTGCACTGTTCACCAATGCGCAGGCGCGGGTCGGCTTGATCGCCGTATTGCTGATCGGCCTGGCGCACTTCGCCGCATACACCTACGTGGCGCCGTTCTTCAAGCAGAGCGCCGGCTTCGATGGGTCCACCATCGGCTCGCTGTTGCTGCTCTATGGCATGGCCGGCGTGCTCGGCAATGTATTCGCCGGCTTCGCCGCCAACCGCAGCGTGCGCAACACGCTGTTGCTGGTGGCGCTGATGATCGGCACCAGCACCGCCCTGTTCCCCCACTTCGCCACCGGTATCACTGGGGCCGCCATGCTGATAGCCCTGTGGGGCTTTGCCTTCGGCGCCTTCCCGGCATGCGCCAGCATCTGGATGTTTGTGGTCGCGCCCAAGGATGTGGAGCGTGGCATGCCGCTGTTCGTTGCGCTGTTTCAGGTGATCATCGCCCTGGGTTCGTTCTTCGGCGGGCAGATTGTCGATCAGTTGGGCAGTTCGGTGTTGCTGAGCCTGGCCACGGCCCTGGTCGGCGCAGGCTTCGCCACGGTGTTGGTGTTGGGCCGCAATGTCAGCAACAACGTGGTGGCTCAACCCGCCTGAACCCAACTGCGCCGACAGTTGCCAGCAGGTCGTCGGCGCAGGAGTGGACCGCGCAAAAAAAGTTGAACTGCTTTTCCAGCCGTTCACCTAATGATCAGCTTGTGAATATTCCCACAGGCACTGTGTCAATATCGGCACTTTCCCCAGAGGTGGTCAACGTGGCTAAAGACGAGAAGAAAACCAAAAGCGATGCTTCGAAAGCCAGCAAGGAAATGAAGGACAAAAAGTCGTCACCGGAAAAGAAATCTGCCGCAGCCTCCGCGCTTTCGAAGTCCTCCGACAAGGAGAAAAAAGACAAGAAGAAAGACGCCGAGCCGAAGAAAACTGCCAAGAAAGCCGACAGCAAGCCGGAAAAGGCCAAGAAGTCGGACAAGATCGAAAAAGCAGAAAAGCCTGCGAAGAAGAAAAAGTGATATCCGTTGTCTGCTAGGGCCTTGTGCCCTAGCGTCCTTGCGCTCTACCCCCCCCCTCGATACCCCTGTTCCCCCCAAAACCACGCGTGTCTCGACAGCCAAGCCTTCACGCAAGGCCTACGCGCGCACGACCACTACGGTCAACCAAGGCATCCGATAGATCCGCACCGGCTGGGTACGCGCGAGCATGTCGAGCATGCCGGGAATGTCGTCGAGGTTGAACACGCCACTCACTGCGGTGCTCGGCAGGCTGCCGGCGATCACCAGTGAACCGGGCAGATAACGTTCGATGTCCGCAAACACCTCGGCCAACGGCTGACGGTTGAAGATCAACTTGCCGCGCTGCCAGGCCGACGCGGTACCCAGGTCCAGAGCGCCGGCCGCCGAGGGTGCTGCTCCGGCAGCGTATTCAAGACGCTGGGCTGCCTTCAGGGGTACCACGGCCCCGCCAGACGAAACCTTCACTTCTCCCTCCGTCACACCTACACGCACCTGTTCACCCTGGCGATCAACGTCGAAGCGCGTCCCCACGGCCTGCACGCTACCGCCCGAGGCCTGTACCACGAACGGTCGCGAGGCGTCCTTGCTGACCTGAAACAGCGCTTCGCCCTTGATCAGGCTGATCTCGCGCCGCATGGAAGAATAGTGAACCGACAGCGCCGAGCCGCTGTTCAACCAGACCTGGCTGCCGTCTTCGAGGGTCAGTGCGCGGCGCTCACCGACCGGCGTGGCATAGTCGGCGAAATACACCTTGGCCGGCTCGCTCAACCCGGTCAGGGCCAGGGCGCCCACTCCCGCTGCCAGCGCTGCCCAGCGCAGCGGCCTGCGCGCGACCCTGGCGGGTGCGACGAAGCTCTGCGCGGAGCGCGTCTCGGGAAGTGCCTGCCACATCCGCTCGGCCAGGCGTGCCGCTGCCTCATGCTCCGCGCTGCGCCGGCGCCAGCGGGCAAAGGCGCGGCGATCCGCCTCGCTGGCTCGGCCCGATGTCAGGTGCACCCACTGCTCGATGGCCTGATCTTCCAGGTCGATGGCAGAAGCGCTTGGCTTGATGGGCTCGTTCATGGTGTTGGGCTCGCGGGCGCCGCCGCATAGGCGTCAATGCCTTGCATTCTAAAGGCACTCCGACTGACGAAGCCAATCGCGGCAGTGCCGCATGGCGTGCACCATGTACTTGCCCACCGAACTTTCCGACACCCCAAGGCGCGTAGCGATCTGTGCGTGGGTGAGGCCTTCCAGGCGGCTGAGCAGCAACGCCAGGCGGGCATTGCTGGGCAGGCACTGCAAGGCCTTGTCCAACTGCTCGATGGCTTCGGCGGCAAGAAAGGAGCGTTCCGGCGAGGCCATTGGATCGCAGGGTTCCTCGTCGGGCTCATCGACCTGCAGCGCGCAATAGCGCCGTTCCTGGCGCAGGCGGTCGATGGCCAGGTTGCCGGCCACGCGGAACACGAAGGCGCGGGGCTCGAGAATCTGCGCCGTGTCGGCCAGGCCGGCCAGGCGCACGTAGGTGTCCTGCGCCACGTCGGCCGCCTTCTCCACATTCCCCAGGCGCCGTGCCAGAAAGGCCAACAGGTCGGCGTAGTGCTCCTGAAAGACCATCAGCAGAGGGTTGGAGTTGGGTGACACGGACATGCGCACGGCCCCGGCAATTGAGGCGCGCATCCTATCCCAGCTGAGAACAGTTATCATCAGAAACGCGGATGATAATGAAAATATTTTCAATCTGGACGGCAAGGTCGTGCCCTGTCGGTCGTCGTTGGAGTGAGAAGCATGATTCTCGGGCATTCCACCTCCATTGGCTTACGGACGTTTTTCAGATGCAGGCACGTTTCCCGTTGTTCACTCCCGCCACCGGTCGCACCCTGAGCCTGGCGCTGATGCTGGCCATGACGGCAGGCCTGCCGGCGCTTGCACCTCTGGCCCATGGCGCAGAGGCGACCACTGCCCTGGACCTGCAATCGGCAGAGCAGTCCCTGGATCAGGCGCTTACGCGGCTGGCAGACCAGGCCAACGTGCGTCTGATCTTCAACTCCTCGGATGTGGCCAACCTGCGCGCACCGGCCTTGAAAGGCCGATACACCCTCGACCAGGCCCTAGAGACGCTGCTGCGCGGCAGCGGCTTCGGCTGGCAGATGCTCGATGCACGCACCCTGGTGCTGCAGAAGCTGCCCGCGCGCGACGATCCCGCCATGGCGCTGGGCGCCACCACCGTCAATGCCATGAACGATCTGGGCAGCAGCACCGACGGCACGGGTTCGTACACCACCGGTAGCAGCAGCACCGCCGCGAAACTGAACCTGAGCCTCAAGGACACCCCGCAGACCGTCAGCGTGGTCACACGTCAGCTGATGGACGACAAGAAACTCACCAGCCTGGACAAGGTGCTGGAACAGACCCCGGGCATCACGTTCCAGTACCGAAACTTCGGCGGGCATGTGTACACCTCCCGCGGTTTTTCGTTGCTGGCGGAGAGCTTTCTGGTGGACGGTGTGCCTGGCCAGGGCTATCAGATCACCGGGTGGATGAAGCCCGACACCGCCATCTACGACCGGGTCGAAGTGCTGCGCGGCGCGGCCGGCCTGCTGGTCGGTGCAGGCGAGCCCGGCGGCGCGGTGAACCTGGTACGCAAGCGGCCGACCGCCGAACCGCGACTGACGGTACAGGCCAGCGCCGGTTCGTGGGACCGCTACCGCATGGACCTGGACGCCAGCGGCAAGCTCAACGAAACCGGCAGCGTGCGTGGCCGACTGGTCACCGCCTACGAAGACAACGGTTCCTACCTCGATGAACGCAACACCCGCACGCCGCTGGTGTATGGCATCGTCGAAGCCGATATCGACCCGGACACCACCGTGAGCCTGAGCCTGCGCCACCAGGAAAACGTCATCAACGGCTATTCGATCTACGGCCTGCCGCGCTACAGCAACGGCAACGCCCTGGACATCTCCCGCTCCACTTCCCTGGTGCAGGATTGGAACCGCCACCAAAGCGAGATGAGCGAAGCGTTCGCGGAAATCGAGCACCGCTTCAACGAACGCTGGTCTAGCACCACCTCGGTGACCGTTTCCGAAGGCAGCTTCGATCAACAGATCGCCTATGCGCGACGCACCATCAGCCCGGTGACCAATACCGGCTCGGTGTTTCAGGCCGCACTGTTTCGCCAGGACAAGGTCACCAGCACCGGGGTGGACAGCCATGTCAGCGGCAATTTCGATGCCTTCGGCCTGACCCATGACGTCACCGTGGGCGGCACCTGGTCGCGCCAGGAAGCGAACACCCAGCAGGCCACCGCCAGCCTGGGCAACCGGCCACTGAACATCTTCAATGTCGACCACCATGCCATCGCCAAGCCTGCCAGGCCGGCATGGAGCACCGATATCGACATGACCGAGGAGCGCGCGGGCCTGTACGCCAACTCGCGGCTGCGCCTCACTGAACCGCTGAGCCTGGTACTGGGTGGTCGCACCAGCTGGTACGACTACACCTACGACATCAAGCGCGGCGCTGCCCTGCCCTACGAGTCCAAGGTGACACGCAAGGTCACCCCCTACGCCGGCGTGATCTACGACATCAGCGACGACTGGGCGTGGTACGCCAGCTATGCGGAAATCTTCAACGCCCAAGGCAATTACGTCGATACCAGCGGTACGCCACTCTCACCCTCCGAAGGCGACAACTACGAGACCGGCATCAAGGGCGCGCTGTTCGACAATCGCCTGAACCTGTCGATGGCGCTGTTCTACATCAAGCAGACCAATGTCGCTCTGGTCGACCTGGCCAATACCAATTGCACCAGCAACGACTCCGAGGGCACCTGCTACGTCAACGGCACCATCAAGCGCAGCAAGGGCGTCGACCTGGAAGCCAGCGGCGAGATCCTGCCAGGCTGGCAGGTATTCGGTGGCTACACCTTCAACCTGCTGCGCAACAATACCGAAGACGTCGAGGTGGCCTACGAGACGCCCAAGCACATGCTGCGCCTGCAGACCAGCTACAACCCGCCCGGTGCCTGGGACCGGCTGACCGTCGGCGGCGGCGTGTCGGCGCAGTCCTACTACAAGGCCTCGTCGACCACCGGGCTGGACTTCGGCAGCCAGGGCTACGCTATCTGGGATGCGCGGGTGGCCTGGAAGCTGGACGAGCACTGGAAGGTGCAACTCAACGCCGAGAACCTGTTCGACAAGCGTTACTACACCACTGCGGTAGCGGTCGACCGCTCGAACGTGTTCGGCGAGCCGCGCAGCTACATGCTGACCCTGCGAGGCGATTTCTGATCGCGTCGACCTCGGGATCAGTGCGCTGAACGGCTCCCTGCGCCGCTCCCTGGGCTGGCTGCACACCTGGTGCGGCCTGGTCTGCGGCTGGCTGCTGTGCGTGATCTTCCTGACCGGCTCGTTGAGCGTGTTCCGCGAACCCATCACCCGCTGGATGGAGGCGCAGCCCATCGCCCTGCTCGACGCCGGGGGGCCGCTGGATCAAGGTTCTGCTGCCTGGCAAGCGCAGCGCTACCTCATAGCACACGGAGCCAGCGCGCGACTGTGGCGGGTGGAGCTGCCAACGCACGCGGGCGAAGCCATACGCCTGCTGTGGCGGGACGCAAGCGGCACGTCGCAGGTCGCCCTCGACCCTGCAACCGGTAACCCGGTGGTGCCCGGGGCGCTGCGCAAGACCGAAGGCGGCCGGCATTTCATGTCGTTCCACTACATGCTGCAACTGCCGGTGCTGGGCTTCTGGATCGTCGGCGCGCTGACCGTCGGCTTTCTGGTCGCACTGGTGTCGGGGGTAGTGATTCACCGACGTATCTTCGCCGACTTCTTTACCTTCCGACCCGGCCGCGGACCGCGTGCCTGGCTCGATGCGCACAACGCCGCGGCCGTGCTGACCTTGCCGTTCCAATTGATGATCGCCTACACAGGCCTGTGCATTTTTGCCAGCAGTTACATGCCGTGGCCGGTGCACGCCGTGTACGGTTCGAACGACGGTGCCCATGCACGCTTCAGCGCCGACCTGGCGCTGCAGGCGCCGACGGTGCGCACCCGCGCAGCGCTGGACGCACCGGCACCCTCCTGGGAGCGGCTGCTTGAACAGGCCCACGCATTGACCGGGCAACCGGCGCAGATGCTGCTGGTGGACAAGCCCGGCACCGCCAGTGCCAGCGTGCGCGTCATCGGTCGTCTCGACCCCGGCCAGCCTTCGTCCGATCTGTTCACGCCCCAGGCCAGCGTGCTGTTCGACGCGGCCAGTGGCGAGGTGCTGCAACTCAACCGGCCTGACCCGGACAGCGTGTCCATGGGCGCACGCATCGAGGGCGTAATGCGTGCCCTGCATTTCGCCGATTTCGGCAGTTGGGCATTGAGGTGGGTGTACTTCGCCAGCGGCCTGCTGGGCACGCTGATGATGGTCGCCGGCACGCTGCTGTTCTCGATCAAGCGACGGATCAAGGGGCAACACGAATTCGGCGCTGCGACTCGGCGCTTCTATCACTGTGTCGAAGCGCTCAACGTGGCGTGCAGTGCGGGCATTGGCCTGGCGTGCTGTGCCTACTTCTACGCCAACCGGTTGCTGCCACTGCAGTTGCCGGACCGGGCCAACTGGGAGATACGCTGTTTCCTGCTGATCTGGCTGGCGACCCTGCTGCACGCATTGTCTCGGCCCCGCCACTGCGCATGGGCCGAACAGCTAGGCTTGGCGGCGCTGCTGTGCCTGTGCCTGCCGCTGCTCAATCACTGGACCACGGGGCAGAACCTGTGGCGTTACGCTGCCGCCGGGGACTGGCAGCGCGCAGGTGTGGAAGCGGTAGCGCTGGGCTACGGCGCACTGCTGGCATGGGTGCTGATGAAACTGCAGCGGCGCCATCGACGGCAGGGCCTGATGCCCTAGCCGCGTAGAAGCCGGTTCAAGCCGCCGCAAAACTGTATACCATATGCGCTCCATCCCTCGAATGACCCAGCACCGTGGCCCAGACCAAACTCAACGCGCCGGACCTCGGCAATTCTCCCTCGACCTCGGAGATCATTACCCGGCACCTGCGCGATGCGATCGTTGCCGGGCACTTTGCCGAGGACGAACCGATCCGCCAGGATGATATCGCCCGCCAGTTCAATGTCAGCAAGATCCCCGTCCGCGAAGCGCTCAAGCGCCTCGAAGCAGAGGGTCTGGTCATGTTCCAGCGCAATCGCGGGGCGATGGTCACGCGCCTGTCGGAGTCGGAGTTGGCGCAAATGTTCGAAGTGCGCATGCTGCTCGAAGACAAGGTGCTGCGCCTGGCCATCCCGAACATGACCGAGGCGACTTTCGCCCGCGCCGAGAGCATCTGCCGCGAGTTCATCGGTGAAAACGACGTGGGCCGCTGGGCCGAGCTGAACTGGGCGCTGCACGCCTGCCTCTACGAGCCCGCGCAACGGCCGTTCCTGGTGGGCATGATTCGTTCGGTCAACGATAAACTGGAGCGCTATTTGCGCATGCAGATGAGCCTGTCGGCCGGCAAGGATCGCGCCGACCACGAGCACCGGGAAATTCTCCAGGCCTGCCGTGAGCGTAACGTGGAGCTGGCCGTGCGCCTGCTCGACGAACACATCGCCGGTGTCTGCCAGACCCTGTTCGAACATCTGCCCAGCGCCCGCTGAGCACCGGCACTGTGCCGAATTCGTCATTGCCATGAGCTAAATCGCTCAAGCCCCGGTGGGCTATCTGCGCCATTCTAAGGGTCACTTTACCGACCCGACGAGTGGCCCCATGACCCGCATCCAAGTGATCGACTCGCACACCGGTGGTGAACCCACCCGCCTGGTGATCGACGGCTTCCCCGAGCTGGGCGCCGGCAGCATGGCCGAGCGCAAGCAATTGCTCGCCGAGCGGCACGACGCCTGGCGCGCCGCTTGTGTACTGGAGCCACGGGGCAGCGATGTGCTGGTAGGCGCACTGTTGTGCACGCCGGTAGACCCGAACGCCTGCGCCGGGGTGATCTTCTTCAATAACACCGGCTACCTCGGCATGTGCGGCCACGGCACCATCGGCTTGATCGCCTCGCTGGCCCATCTGGGCCGGATCGGGCCGGGGGTGCACGCCGTCGAAACGCCGGTCGGCACCGTCCAGGCCACGCTGCACGAGGACGGTTCGGTGAGCGTGCGCAATGTGCCGGCCTATCGTTACCGCAAGGACGTCGCCCTGCAGGTGCCGGGAATCGGTTCGGTCACCGGCGACATCGCCTGGGGCGGCAACTGGTTTTTCCTGGTCGCCGAGCATGGCCTGGCGGTCAGCGGTGACAACCTCGACGCCCTCACGGCCTACACCGTCGCCGTGCAGCAAGCGCTGGAGGACCAAGGCATACGAGGCGAGGACGGCGGCCTGATCGACCACATCGAGTTGTTCGCCGAAGACCAACGGGCCGATAGCCGCAACTTCGTGCTGTGCCCCGGCAAAGCCTACGATCGCTCGCCTTGCGGAACCGGGACCAGCGCCAAGCTGGCGTGCCTGGCCGCCGACGGCAAACTGCAGCCCGGGCAGATCTGGCGTCAGGCCAGCGTCATCGGCAGCGAGTTCGAGGGTTCCTATGAAACTATGGAAGACGGCAGCGAGGGGCCCGTTGTACCGACCATTCGCGGCCGGGCCTACATCAGCGCCGAAGCCACACTGATCCTGCAGGCCGACGACCCCTTCGCCTGGGGTATCCGCTTGTGAACCCCACGGCCGTGGCCGACGCCATCGTCATCGGCGCAGGCATCGTCGGCGCTGCCTGCGCCCAGGCCCTGGCCCAGCGCGGGCTGAGTGTACGGGTGCTGGACGCCGGCACGCCCGGTGCCACGGCCGCCGGCATGGGCCACCTGCTGGTGCTCGACGACAACGCGGCCGAACTGGCCTTGAGTCAATATTCGCTGCAACGCTGGCGCGCCATCGCCAGGTCGTTGCCCGACGGTTGTGCCTACCGCAGCAACGGCACCCTGTGGCTGGCCGCCAACGCTGAGGAAATGGCCGTGGCCGAGCACAAGCTCGAGGTGTTGCGCGAGCATGGCGAGGCCTGCGAAATCCTCGCTGGCAAAGCCCTGCGCGAGCGCGAGCCGCTGCTTCGCGAAGGGCTGGAGGGTGGCCTGTTGATCAAGGGGGACGGCATTGTGTATGCGCCGGCTGCCGCCCAGTGGATGCTTGACCATCCGTTGATCCGCCAGCAACGCGCCACGGTCAGCGAGGTGGACGGTAACCGTGTGCGTCTGGCCGACGGCCAATGGCTCAGTGCTGGCATGGTGCTGTTAGCCAACGGCATCCAGGCCAGCGAGCTGTGCCCCGAGCTGCCGATCCAGGCCAAGAAAGGCCATCTGGCGATCACCGACCGCTACCCGGCGCAGATCACCCACACGCTGGTGGAGCTGGGCTATGTCACCAGCGCCCACAACGCCAGTGGGCCGTCCACAGCCTGCAACATCCAGCCGCGTCCGACCGGACAATTGTTCATCGGCGCGTCGCGGCAGTTCAACACCACCGATCCTGAAGTCGAGGCCTGGATGCTCGCCAAGATGCTCAGGCGCGCGGCAGAGTACGTGCCTGCGCTGAAGACGCTGAACGTGATCCGTGCCTGGACCGGTTTTCGTGCCGCCAGCCCGGATGGCCTGCCCCTGGTAGGCGAACACCCCCAGCGTCCGGGCCTGTGGCTGGCAGTGGGTCACGAAGGCCTGGGGGTGACCACTGCGCCGGCGACCGCCGATTTGCTGGTGGCGCAACTGTTCGACGAATCACTGCCGCTGGCGGCAGCGCCCTACCTGCCGCAACGCTTTCTCGGAGTATCCAGCCATGCTTGAATTGACGGTCGATGGACGCACGCTGCAGGTCGCAGTCGGCACCAGCGTCGCCGCGGCACTGGCGATGGCCGGTGACGGCTGCACGCGCACCTCGGTCAGCGGCCAACGGCGTGCGCCGCTGTGCGGCATGGGTATCTGCCAGGAATGCCGTGTGACCATCGACGGCGCGCGGCGCCTGGCGTGCCAGACGTCCTGCCGCGACGGCATGCAGGTACGGAGCCTGCCATGATCGAGCACGTCGACATTCTCATCATCGGTGCCGGGCCGGCCGGCATCCATGCGGCGCTGGCAGCGGCACCCAGCGGCCAGCGCATCGTGGTGCTGGACGACAATCCGGTGCCCGGCGGGCAGATCTGGCGCGATGGCCCACAGGCCTCGTTGCCCCCCCAGGCCACACGGCTGCGCGAGCGCCTGCAGGCGTGTGCCAACGTGCAGGTCCAGGGTTCGACCCGGGTGATTGCCCGGCCTGCGCCTCATCAGTTGCTGTTGGAGAACGACGAGCGCGGCTGGATCATCGGCTATGCGAAGCTGATCCTGTGTACCGGGGCCCGCGAGTTGCTGTTGCCCTTCCCCGGCTGGACGCTGCCTGGCGTGACCGGTGCCGGTGGCCTGCAAGCGTTGATCAAGGGCGGCCTGCCCGTTGCGGGCGAACGCGTGGTGGTCGCCGGCAGTGGCCCGCTGCTGCTGGCCAGCGCGCACAGTGCAACGAAGAACGGCGCACGGGTGCTGCGCATCGCCGAGCAGGCCAGCACCCGCGCCGTGGCAGGATTTGCCGCGCAGCTGCCACGCTGGCCACACAAATGGCTGCAGTCGTTGCAACTGTTTTCACCCGCCTATCGCACCGGCAGCCATGTGCTGGCCGCTCTGGGTGACGACCGCCTGGAAGGCGTGCGAGTGATGCAACAGGGGCGCATCAGCGAGCTGCCCTGCGATCGGCTGGCCTGCGGCTTCGGCCTGGTGCCCAACACGCAGCTGGGCGAGGCCCTTGGTTGTGCGCTGCAGGACCGGGCCATCGCCGTCGATGCCTGGCAGGCGAGCAGCCAGCCGGACCATTTTGCCGCAGGCGAATGCACCGGCTTCGGCGGCAGCGAGTTGGCCTCGGTGGAAGGCAGCATCGCCGGGCACGTCGCAGCTGGCGACCAGGCGGCGGCGCAGCGGCTTTGGCCACAGCGCACCCGTTGGCAAGGCTTCGCCGCCGTGCTGAACCGGGCGTTTGCCCTCGAGCCTGCGCTCGCTGCCCTGTGCGCGCCGGACACTCTGGCCTGTCGCTGCGAAGACGTGCCGTTTGCGGCGCTCGCCGCCCATTGCAACTGGCGCGAGGCCAAACTCGCCACCCGCTGCGGCATGGGCGCCTGCCAGGGGCGGGTGTGTGGCGCCGCCACCGCGCACCTGTTCGGCTGGCAACCCTCGGCACCGCGACCGCCCTTCAGCCCGGCCCGGATCGAGACCCTGCTGCACCTCGACGGCCACCCGCCCTGCTGAACCCCGCTCTGCTGAACACAGTGTTCGGGCTTTGCGCAGCAGCCCGGCAGCACTATCCTGCGGGAGTCACTTCCGGACCTCGACCCCATGCTCGCCGCATTCCTCAGCGCCAGCCCGTGCCAACTACCGAACCTGCTGGGCAGCCTGCAACCCTTGGCCCCCTTGCTCGACGCCTTGACCGACGTGGTGTTCTTCATCAAGGACGACGCCGCCCGCTATGCCTTCGTCAATGCCACCCTGGCCAAGCGTTGCGGCTTCAAGACCAGTCAGCAGCTGCTGGGGTTGACCGCCGAGCAAGTGTTCCCGGCGCGCTTCGGCACGCTGTACACCGAACAGGACCGCAAGGTCCTTGGCAGCGGCCGCGAATTGGCCAATCAGCTGGAGCTGCACCTCTACTATGGCAACCAGCCCGTGTGGTGCCTGACCCACAAGATCGCCCTGCACGATGAACAAGGGCGGATCATCGGCCTGGCCGGCATCTCCCGCGACCTGCAGTTGCCTCAGTCCAGCCACCCGGCCTTCGCGAAACTGGCGGCGGTCGACGCGCACATCCGTACCCACTTTCATCGCCCAATCAGCCTCGCGGAGCTGACCGCCATTGCCGGGCTGTCGGTCGCGCAACTGGAGCGCCACTGCAAGCGGATCTTCCACCTGACCCCGCGCCAGCTGATTCACAAGGCGCGTCTCGAGGAGGCCTCGCGCCTGCTGCGCGAGGAAGACCTGCCCATCACGGAGGTCGCCCTGCGCTGTGGCTACACCGACCACAGTGCGTTCAGCCGGCAGTTCCGCGCGCTGACGCACCTTTCGCCCAGTCTGTACCGCGAAAGCCACCGCTGATGTTCCGTTAGCGGGCAGTCAGCAGAGCAATGCTCCCTTATGTAACACCCCACCGCATCACACCCAACTCTTCCTCCGCCGTCGATCCTGAATGAATGCGCCCTGATTCAGGGGCTTACGACGACAGTACGAACATGGACAGAAACAGGCACGCCTGTTGCATTTGAAATATCGTATACGAAATTCTCAGATGCATTTCAGTGCTCACTCCATTCCGAGGCCTCCATGAAAACTCCTGCCTTCGCTGTAGCCCTAACCGCTGTGCTCAGTACTTCTTTCATGGCGACTGCCCAGGCCGACAAGCTGGACGACATCATTGGTTCCGGCAAGCTGCGCTGTGCGGTGACACTGGACTTCCCGCCCATGGGCATGCGCGACAGCGCCAACAAGCCTGCCGGGTTCGACGTCGATTACTGCAACGACCTGGCGAAGGTGCTGGGCGTCGATGCCGAAGTCATCGAGACGCCGTTTCCGGACCGGATCCCGGCGCTCATTTCGGGCCGTGCCGATGTGATCGTGGCCTCCACTTCCGACACCCTTGAACGGGCCAAGACCGTCGGCCTCAGCGTGCCCTACTTCGCCTTCCAGATGGTCGTGCTGACCCGCGACGACACCGGCGTCAACAGCTTCGACGACCTCAAGGGCAAGGCAGTGGGCAATACCAGCGGCACCTACGAGGCCATCGCGCTGGAAAAGGATGTGAAGGGCTGGGGTAGCGGCAGTTTCCGTGCGTATCAATCGCAGAACGACACCATCCTGGCCGTCGCCCAAGGCCATATCCAGGCCACCGTGGTCACCAACACCGTGGCAGCCGCCACTCTGAAATCCGGCAAATACAAGAACCTCAAGGTCGCCGGCAATGCGCCCTACGTGATCGACTACGTTTCCCTGGGTGCCAAGCGCACCGAATACGGTCTGCTCAACTACCTCAACCTGTTCGTCAACCAGCAAGTACGCAGCGGCCGTTACAACGAGTTGTTCGTCAAATGGGTCGGCACCGACATTGCGCCCGCCAACCTCACCGTACCCAACGTCTACTACTGAGGTGACGACCATGCCACGCAGCGTCGGTGGACGCAGCCTGATCGACGGCAGCGCACAAGGCGCCCTGTTGTTTGCCGACACCGGCCTGAGTTTCTGGGGCGGGGTCGACCCCAGCAGTGGCGAGGTGATCGACCGCCACCATCCGCTCAGTGGTCAGCGGGTGGCGGGCCGTATCCTGGCAATTCCCGGCAGTCGCGGGTCCTGCACCGGCAGCAGCGTCATGATGGAACTGATCAGCAACGGCCACGCACCGGCGGCGCTGGTACTGGCCGAAGCCGATGAAATACTCACCTTGGGCGTGCTGGTGGCACAGCACTTCTTCGCCCGCTCGCTGCCGGTGCTGTGCATCGGCCAGGAAGCCTTCGATACGCTGCGTGGCGCGGCATGGGCTCGTCTGGAGGGGCCAACGCTTGGCCTCTACACCCATGCGCCGACGGACGACTGGCAGCCGCAGCCGTCAGTAGGCCAGCCCGAGCCGATGGATGACGGCTTCGAACTGAATAGCCTTGACCAAGCGTTGCTGTCCGGCAGCCACGGCAAGGCGGCGCAGGTGGCGATGCAGATCGTCCTGCGCATGGCCCGTCTCCAGGGCGCGCGGGAACTGGTCGATATCACCCAGGCGCACATCGACGGCTGCATCTACACCGGCCCCGCCAGCCTGCGTTTCGCCGAACAACTGGTGCAATGGGGCGCACGGGTGCGGGTGCCCACTACCCTTAACGCCATCTCGGTGGACCAGCGCCGCTGGCGCGAACTGGGTATCGACCCGGCCCTGGGCAAGCCTGCCAGCGCCTTGGGCGATGCGTACACGGCCATGGGTGCGCGCGCAAGTTTCACCTGCGCGCCCTATCTGCTCGACAGCGCGCCAGCCCTCGGCGAGCAAGTGGTGTGGGCCGAGTCCAACGCTGTGGTCTACGCCAACAGCGTGCTCGGCGCGCGCACACTCAAGTACCCGGACTACCTGGACATCTGCATTGCATTGACTGGCCGTGCGCCGCTGATCGGCTGTCATCTTGAGAGGCAGCGCAAGGCGCAGTTGCTTATCGACGTACCGGTGCTGGCTGAACCAGATGACAGCTTCTACCCGCTGCTCGGCTATCACATCGGCGCTCTCTGCGGCAGCCGCATTCCATTGATCAGCGGTCTGCAGCACCTCAGCCCCAGTCTGGACGACCTCAAGGCATTCGGCGCCGCGTTCGCCACCACCAGCGCTGCATCAATGTTTCATATCGCCGGCGTCACTCCGGAAGCCTTGAACCTCGCTCATTCGAGTGACTCACCGGATACGCTGCCGCGCGTCTCGATTTCCCTGCAAGACCTGCACGCCAGTTGGATGGAGCTCAACAGCGCGCGGGACAACCAGGTCAGGATGGTATCCCTGGGCAACCCGCACTTCTCCCTGACCGAATTCGCCCGCCTGGCCGAACTCTGCCGCGGCCTGCGCAGGCACCCGGACGTGGTACTGGCCATCACCTGCGGTAGAGCGGTGCTGGAACAGGCACGGGCAGCGGGTCATGTCGCCGTGCTCGAGGCCTTCGGCGCCACGCTGATCACCGACACCTGCTGGTGCATGCTCGGCGAGCCGGTCATTCCCGCAGGCGTGCGCAGCCTGATGACCAACTCGGGCAAATACGCCCACTACGCGCCCGGCCTGGTCGGGCGCAGCGTTCACTTCGCCAGCCTCGGCGTCTGTGTCGACAGTGCGTGCAGCGGCGCCACCAGCGCTCGACCGCCCGCCTGGCTGGCCACCTGTGCAGCGGAGGGCGCGGAGCATGTTTGACTACACCTTCCAATGGCGGGCTGCGTGGCGCGCCCTGCCCGACATGCTGCAAGGCGCGTGGGTGACGTTCGAAACCGCGGCGCTGTCGATGATTTTCGGTGTGCTCATTGCCCTGCTCCTGACCGTGATGCGTGCAGGCTCCGAACGGACGTTCCGCGGCCGGGCGCTGTGCGGCATCGGCGACGGCTGGGTGTCGATTGCGCGCAATACCCCGTCGCTGTTCCAGATCTACATCCTGTATTTCGGTCTCGGCTCGCTAGGCCTGCACGTCAGCTCCTGGCTGGCACTGCTGGCCGGCATCACCTTCAACAACGCCGGCTACCTGGCGGAAAATTTCCGCGGCGGTCTCAAGGCGGTGCCGGACACGCAGATGCGCGCCGCGCGATCGTTGGGCATGAGTGCCTTCCAGGCCTACCGCATGATCATCGTTCCGCAATTGTTGCGCGTGGTGTTCTACCCGCTGAGCAACCAGATGGTCTGGGCGGTGCTAATGACGTCCCTCGGCGTGGTGGTCGGGCTCAACGACGACCTCACCGGGGTCACCCAGGACTACAACGTGAAGACCTTCCGCACCTTCGAATATTTCGCGATGGCCGCGGTGCTCTATTACCTGATCGCCAAGCTGATCGTCGGCCTCGCCCGGCTGTTGAGCTGGCGTCTGTTTCGCTACTGAGGAGCGGCGCATGTTTTCCACCAGCCTCACCGCGACTGACCTCCTGTACATGCTCGATGGCGCCTGGGTCACCCTGCAACTGACCTTCTGGGCAATCCTGCTGGGCTCCTTCGGCGGCTTGCTGTGCGGCCTGCTGCGGGCCCTGGCACCGCGCGCCAGCCTTCCGCTGGCCTGGGTGCTGGACGTGTTTCGCAGCGTACCGCTGCTGATCCAGTTCGTGCTGCTCAATTCGCTCAAGAGCATCGTCGGATTGAACATCAGCGCGTTCAGCGTCGGCTGCATCGTGCTGGGTGTCTACGCGGCGGCGTACTTCACCGAGATCGTGCGCAGTGGGGTGCTGGCCGTGTCGCCATCCGTTCGCCGGGCCAGCCGCTCGCTCGGCCTGAGCTACTGGCAGGACCTGCGCTACATCGTCCTGCCGATGGCCACCCGGGTCGCCTTCCCCGGCTGGCTCAACCTGGTGCTCGGCGTGATGAAAGACACCGCGCTGGTGATGTGGATCGGCATCGTCGAACTGCTGCGCGCCTCGCAGACCATCGTCACGCGCATACAGGAGCCGCTGCTGGTGCTGTGCATCGCCGGGCTCATCTACTACGTCATGAGCCTGGTGGTCGCTCGCCTGGGCGCTCGTCTGGAAAGAAGGTGGCAGGAAAATGATTGAGATCGACAACGTACACAAATCCTTCGGCGAACTGGAGGTCATCAAGGGCGTCAGCCTGACGGTGAGCAAGGGCGAGGTGGTGTCGATCATCGGCGGCTCGGGTTCGGGAAAATCCACCTTGCTGATGTGCATCAACGGCCTGGAGCCGATCCAGAAAGGCAGCATTCGGGTCGACGGGGTCGAAGTCCACGGCAGCAGTACCAACCTCAACCAGCTGCGCCAGCGAATCGGCATCGTCTTCCAGCAATGGAATGCCTTTCCCCACCTCACCGTGCTGGAAAACGTAATGCTGGCGCCACGCAAGGTACTGGGCAAGAGCAAGGAGCAGGCCGAGGCGCTGGCCGTGCAGCAACTGACCCATGTCGGCCTGAGCGACAAACTCAATACCTTTCCCGGCAAGCTCTCGGGTGGCCAGCAACAGCGCATGGCGATTGCCCGCGCGCTGGCCATGTCACCGGACTACATGCTGTTCGACGAGGCCACCTCGGCGCTCGATCCGCAACTGGTGGGCGAAGTGCTCGACACCATGCGCATGCTCGCCGAAGACGGCATGACCATGGTGCTGGTGACCCACGAGATTCGTTTCGCCCGCGATGTGTCCGATCGCGTGGCGTTTTTCCGCAACGGCCTGGTGCATGAAATCGGCAGCCCGGACCAGGTCATCGGCAACCCGTTGCAGCCGGAAACGGCCGCGTTCCTGAAGTCGGTCAAATAGGCGGCGCCGATGCGTCTTTCGGTATTGCGCCCGATTGCATCCAAGGTCTTGAACCGCAGCACCCTGTCCAACATACAACCGAACCAAAACGTATACGAAATACCATCAATCAACGGAGTAACTCGAATGAGCAAGCGCATCAACTGGAGTGGCGTATTCCCGGCGGTCACCACTCAATTCAACGATGACTTTTCCATCAATCTGGAAAAGACTCATCAGGTCATTTCCAATGTGATTCGCGACGGCGTGTCAGGCTTGGTGGTCTGCGGCTCGGTAGGTGAAAACACCTCGTTGACCGCCGAAGAGAAGATTGCCGTCACCGAAGTGGCCGTCGACGCCTCCGGCGGGCGCGTGCCGGTCATCTGCGGGGTGGCGGAATTCACCAGTGTCGCTGCCGCGAAAACCGCGAACGCCGTACGCAAGGCCGGGGTGGACGGCGTCATGCTGATGCCGGCGCTGGTCTACGGCTCCAAGCCCTTCGAAACCGCCGAGCATTTTCGCTACGTAGCCAAGCACGCCGACGTGCCCTTGATGGTCTACAACAACCCACCCATCTACAAGAACGATGTCACCGCCGAGATCCTGATTTCCCTGGCCGACTGCGACAACGTGGTGTGCTTCAAGGACTCCTCCGGCGATACCCGGCGCTTCATCGACGTGCGCAACGAAGTGGGCGACCGCTTCGTGCTGTTCGCCGGCCTCGACGACGTCGTTCTGGAAAGCATCGCGGTGGGCGCCGAAGGCTGGGTGTCGGGCATGTCCAACGTCTTCCCGCAAGAAGGCGAAACCATCTTCCGCCTGGCCAAGGCCGGACGCTTTGCCGAGGCCATGGAAATCTACCGGTGGCTGATGCCGATCCTGCACCTGGACGCCCGTGCGGACCTGGTTCAGTGCATCAAGCTGTGCGAAGCGATCATGGGCCGCGGCAGCGCCCTGACTCGCCCACCGCGCCTGGCCCTGCCCGACGAAGACCGCTTGTTCGTCGAACGCATCATGGCCAAGGCCCTGGCCAACCGCCCCACCCTGCCCGACGTCGGTCTTTGAATCACGACCGGGCCAGGCGTATCCGCCAGGCCCGGGTATCTGTCATTGCCACTCCCAGGAAGCCTGATCATGCCCACTTCTTCCAACGCGACTACCCCAGCGGGACTCAAGCGTGTCGTGGCGGCCGCCATGGCCGGAACCGTCGCCGAATGGTACGAATTCTTCCTCTATGGAACGGCTTCCGCGCTGGTGTTCGGCCAGCTGTTCTTTCGCCAGACCGATAGCCCCATCGACGGCATCATTGCCGCTTTCGCACTCTACGCAGTGGGCTTTCTGGCCCGACCCCTGGGCGGGCTGGTGTTCGGCCACTACGGCGACAAGTTCGGCCGCAAGCGCCTGCTGCAACTGAGCCTGGTAGTGGTGGGCATCACAACGTTCCTGATGGGCTGCCTGCCAGGTTTTGCCACCATCGGCTACGCGGCCCCGGTGCTGCTGGTGCTGTTGCGGCTGATCCAGGGCTTCGCGTTCGGCGGCGAATGGGGCGGTGCAATCCTGCTGGTGTCCGAGCACTGCCCCGACAACCGTCGCGGCTTCTGGGCCAGTTGGCCACAGGCGGGCGTGCCGGCGGGCAACCTGATTGCGACGGTCGCATTGCTGGGGCTGTCCACCGGGCTTTCCGAGGAGCAGTTCCTGGCCTGGGGCTGGCGCGTGGCGTTCTGGCTGTCGGCCATTGTGGTACTGATCGGCTACTGGATTCGCAGCAGCGTCGACGATGCGCCTATCTTCAAGGAAGCCCAGGCGCGCCAGGCATCAATTCAATCCGAACAGCTGGGTGTGGTCGAAGTACTGCGTCACCACTGGCGTTCAGTGTTGGTGGGAATCGGCGCGCGGTTTGCCGAGAACATTCTGTATTACACGGTGGTGACCTTTTCCATCACCTACCTCAAACTGGTGGTTCACAAAGACACCTCGCAGATTCTGCTGCTGATGTTCGGCGCGCACTTCCTGCACTTCTTCATGATTCCGCTGATGGGCTACCTGTCCGACCTGATCGGCCGCAAACCGGTGTACCTGACCGGCGCGGTACTGACGGCGTTCTGGGGTTTCGTCGGTTTCCCGATGATGGACACCGGCAACAACTGGCTGATCATGGCGGCGATCACCCTGGGCCTGGCCATCGAATCAATGACCTATGCGCCCTACTCGGCACTCATGGCAGAGATGTTCCCGACCCATGTGCGCTACACGGCGCTGTCGCTGTGCTATCAGGTGGCGCCGATCTTCGCCGGTTCGCTGGCGCCGCTGATCGCAATCACCCTGCTGAACAAATACAACAGCTCCACGCCCATCGCCTGGTACCTCGTCGGGGCTGCGGTAATCTCCATCGTCGCCGTCAGCCTGACCCGTGAAACCCGTGGCAAGTCGTTGCGCACGGTCGATGCCGAAGCCGCCGCACGCGTGGCGGCCTCGGAACAAACGGGCGTGTCGCGCGGCAAACTGGCCTGAGCACGTTGCGCTGACGAGCTTCGTCAGCGCGTTATCTCAGCGCGCCATCAAAGCCCCAGATCACTCAAGCCTGGGTGATCGTCGGGGCGCCGCCCCAAGGGCCAGTGATATTTGCGTTCGGACTCGGCAATCGGCAGGTCGTTGATGCAAGCGAAGCGTCGATGCATGAGTCCGTTGGCGGCGAACTCCCAGTTCTCGTTGCCGTATGAGCGGAACCAGTTGCCCGAATCGTCGTGCCACTCGTAGGCGTACCGCACGGCAATGCGGTTGTCGGCAAAGGCCCACAGCTCCTTGATCAGGCGGTAGTCCAGTTCCTTGCACCACTTGCGTTCGAGAAACGCCTGGGCTTGGGCTCGACCCTCGATGAACTCGCTGCGGTTGCGCCAGTAGGTGTCTTGGGTATAGGCCAGCGCCACTTTGGCGGCGTCCCGGGAGTTCCAGCCATCCTCGGCGCCACGCACTTTCTGAATGGCGGTTTCGAGGGTGAAAGGCGGCAACGGTGGGCGGTTTTCCTGGTTCATGTCGAGAATCCTAGAAAGGCTTGTAGGGCAGAAACTTGCCGTCCAGGGTGATCACAGCACGCGATCCGCCTTCTGGATCTTCGACTTTCTTGATGTCGAGTTTGAAATTGATCGCACTGATGATGCCGTCGCCGAATTGCTCATGCACCAGAGCCTTCAAGGTAGTGCCGTAGACCTGGACCATTTCGTGAAAACGATAGATGGTCGGGTCGTTGGACACGTCTTCGGCGTTGCCGCGCAACGGTATGGTCTGCAACTGAACGACCGCTTGCGCGTCGAGGCCCAGACGCTCGGCCACCACTTCGGCAACCGCCTGCGGCAGCGGGTGTTGGCCCAGCAGCGCGGCCGTCACATACACCGTACTCAGGCCGGTCCCCTCGGACAGCGCCGCCCAGGTCAGATTGTGCGTGGCCTTGGCCTGCAGGACTTGTTCGGTCAGGGTCTGACGCGGCGCCTTGGAAACGTTGCTCTGGGACATGGTGATTCTCCGGACTGAAACGCAGGGTCGATTGAACAGCTTGGCAGCAGGGAATCATCGAAACCTACCACAATGATCAGGGCTGTCTTGCACAATTTCAGCTGGGGTTCGATTCGTGCCGCTACGTCCCATTGGTCACCTGAGCGCTGCGGTTGGCCAGGCAGGACAGCGGGAGGAAGGCTGAACGCGCTGCGCGCCTGCGCAAACTTTTCCGTGGTTCAGGCGTCAGCTTGATAGCACATCTCGCTATTGCAGCGTCCCCCTGCCCTTGCACAAGGACTCACCATGGTTTTCTTCATCTTCCTGCTGGCCTGCGCCGCCGCAGCCAGCACCGGTGTCATCTTCAAGCCCGGCGAATGGTACGCCTCGCTGGTCAAGCCACGTTTCACCCCGCCCAACTGGGCATTTCCCGTGGCCTGGACGGTCATCTACCTGCTGCTCGCCTGGGCGGGCTATCGACTGACGCAACTGCCGGGCAGCGAGACCGTCCTGGCGCTGTGGGCCGCGCAGATCGCCCTCAACACCCTGTGGACGCCGGTATTCTTCGGCGCCCATCGCCTGCTCGCCGGAATGGTGATCATCGTGGTCTTGTGGCTGGTGACCGCCGCCATGGTTGCCCTGGCAATGCGCCTGGACGTCATCACCGGGCTGATCCTGTTCCCTTACCTGGCCTGGCTCTGCGTGGCAGCGGCGCTGAACTTCTCGATTCTGCGCAATAATCGCTGACGCTACGGTTGCGCCGCTCCCACTCGGCCACGATCAGATCGCGAATGCCCCGACCAATGCGGTCAGCCCGACCGCCAGTCTCGACACTTCTCCGCTGGCGGTGGCCGTTTGCGTGGCGCCGGCTGCGCTCTGGATCGAAAGGTCGCGGATGCTGGTGATGTTGCGGTCGATTTCCCGCGCCACCTGTGCCTGCTCCTCGGCTGCGGTGGCGATTACGGTATTGCGTTCGCTGATGAGGTTGATCGATGCCGATATCTGGCTGAGCGATGCGCTGGCGTGCTGCGCCACGGCCGAAGAATCGCTGGCCATCTGCTGACTCTGCTCCATGGCTTGCACGGCCTGCACCGAATCGGTCTGCATGGAGCCGATCATCTTTTCGATTTCCTGGGTCGACTGCTGCGTGCGGTGAGCCAGGGCGCGCACTTCATCCGCCACCACGGCAAAGCCGCGACCCTGCTCTCCGGCGCGGGCCGCTTCGATGGCCGCGTTCAATGCCAGCAGGTTGGTCTGTTCGGCGATGGCGCGGATCACCTCGACCACCGTGTTGATCTCGCGCGCCCGTGACGACAGTTGCTTGACCTGGGTGCTGGTGCTGCCCACGTTGGTTGCCAGTGCCTGAATGGCCGTCAGAGTCTGCTCGACCTTGCCCAAGCCATCCCTGGCCAGGGACTGGGTGGTTGCCGACGCGTCGGCGGCCTCTGCCGCATTGCGCGCCACCTCATCGACGGCCGAGCTCATCTGGGTGACGGCGCTGGCAGCCTGATTGACCTCATCGTTCTGGCGTGCCAGACCGCGGCTGGATTCCTCGGTCACGGCGCTCATCTCTTCCGAGGCGGCAGCCAACTGGCTGGAACTGTCGGAAATGTGCGCAATGGTCTGGCGCAGGTTGGCCTGCATCTGGGCCAGCGCGGTGAGCATGCTGGCGGCCTCGTCCTGCCCGACCACGACGATCGTTTCGGTCAGGTCCTTGCGTGCGATGCGCTGGGCGATCAGCACGGCCTCCTTGATGGGCTGGGTGATGCTGCGGATCAATAGCGCAGCGAGCACGATGGTCGCCAGCACGGCCGCAGCCATCAGCCCGATGACCCAGTTGCGTCCCGACTCGAAAATCGCCAGCGCCGCATCGCCGGCATCCTTGGCACCGCGGTCGTTCAGCGCCATGAGCTGGTTGACCTTGCCTTCGAGGGTATTGGTCAGCGGGCGAATGGCCGTGTTGATCAGGGCAGTTGCCGCAGTGGTGTCGGCAGCACGCAGCATAGGTTCGAGCTGACCCAGCAGTTGGTCATACGCTGCCGCATCGGAGCGTATGGATTCGTAAAGTTTACGGTCATCGTCGCTCGCAACGGTGCTTTCGTAGTGCTTGATGGTTTCCTGAAAAGTACGACGATAGCCCGGAAACGCAGCAATCGTCTGTGCACGAAGCGCGGCATCGGTGGTGGTGGCACCGCGCATGCTTTCGAGCCGCAACCTCAGCAGGCCGCTGTTCATCTGACCCGCATCGCGAATGCCGAGCATCCAGTTGGTTTCCACGTCCTGCTCGGCCTGGTACAGCCTGTTCATCTGAACGATGGAGATACTGCCCAGAAGGATCACGACCGCGACTACGGCCGAGAAGAAAGCGATCGCCCGAGGGGCGAGATTGAGGCGTCGGATGATCATGCAGGATTCCATTGCGATCAGAGGTTGATGACAACGATCATCGGCCTGCGGGGAGGAATCTTGAGCAAGGCGCGCGCGCGCCGACCCGTGCGAGCGCCTGGGCCGCGTCGCCGGCAGCGCCAGAGCTGGCATGCACCTGGCGCCGCATGGCTCGGCCCGGGGTCAGTGCCGGTCGATCGACGCCTCGCCACCGGACGGCGCCTGAAGCTTGTAGCCCATGCTGTGCACGGTGTGCAGCAGGGGTACATCGAAGGTTTTGTCGATGGTTCTGCGCAGCATGTAGATGCCGGTCCGCAAACTGTCGGAATCGGGCGTCTCCTGCCCCCACAGCGCCAGCTCGAACTCGCGACGCTTCACTATCGCGGGGCTTTTGCGCATCAGCAACTCCAGCAGCACGAGGGTGGTGGGGTTGAGCTTGAGCAGCTTGCCCGCCCGCTTCACCTCCAGCGAATCCAGATCGAAAGTCAGGTCATGGACCTGAAGCACGTTTTTCCGCACTCCTGCCGACCGCCGACTCACCGTCTCGACGCGAGCAAACAGCTCGGACAGCGCGAAGGGTTTGATAATGTAGTCGTCGGCACCGACGCTGAAGCCGGTCAAGCGGTCCTCCAATTCGTCACGGGCAGTGAGCATCAGGATGGGCGTGTTCTGCCTGGAGACCGAGCGCAACTTTTGACACACCCGATTGCCGTCCATGCCGGGCAGCATCACGTCAAGAATGATGGCATCGAACTTGCCGGTCATCGCCAGATGCAGCCCGGTCACGCCATCTAGGGCCCCGGTAACCTCACAGCCCTTGAGCGTGAAATACTCGGAGATGTTGGCGAGGATATCGGCGTGATCTTCGATGACCAGTATGCGCATGGGATTCTCTTGGTGATATCGGGTTCGAACACGACCGAACGCTGCAATTCATTCGCCCAATGCTACCTGGCTGGCTTTGGCATCGACGGCAACGCGGGTACCTCTACAACTGGCAAACATATCCAGCGCAGGGCTGTATACCCGAGTCTGTACTCGCAACAAGCCTAGCATCGAGTGAAAGAGATTGTCCTGACTCAGCGGTTCGTTGCGCGTCTGTTGCAGGCAGCGAGTATCGACGGCGAGTGCATGCTGATAACTGTCGGAAAGCCATACCAGCAGTGGCACATGTTTCTGCTGCTCGGGTGCAAGCATGTAAGGCGTGCCATGCAGGAACAGGTTGTACTCGCCCAGCGACTCGCCATGATCCGACAGATAGATCATCGCGGTGGCCAGATGATCCTGGTTGCTGCGCAGTACATCGATGAGCCGAGCCAGCACATGATCGGTGTACAGCAAGGTGTTGTCATATCCGTTGACGATACTCTCCCTGCTGCACGCATCCAGCGCATTGCTCTTGCACACGGGCGTGAATTTCTCGAACGCCTGGGGGTAACGCTTGAAATATTCGGGCCCGTGGCTGCCCATCTGGTGCAATACCAGAACGGTATCCTTGCTCAAATGGTCGATGAAGGCCTGCAGACCTTGCAGCAGAATTTCATCCCTGCACTCGTTGTCCGCGCACAACTCGGGATCCTTGTCATGGCTGACGTCCAGCAAAGTGACTCGGTCGCACGTCCCCTTGCAGCCAGACTGGTTGTCCCACCACACCACATCCAGCCCCGCGCGTTTGAGCACGTCCAGCAAGCCTTCCTGGTTTTTCGCGATGTCCGCCTTGTACTGCTTGCGGCCCATGTTGGAGAACATGCATGGCACAGAGACAGCCGTTTCGGTGCCGCAGGAGTGCACGTCGGTAAAGGCCACCAGCCCTTGTTCCTGGGCAAGTTGCGGCGTGGTCTCGCGCTCGTACCCCAGGATGCCGAAGTTCTCGGCGCGCGCACTTTCGCCCACCACCAGTACCGTCAGTGACTTGGGCGCATTGCTGGCCACGTTGACGGCTCGCACGGCGTCTTCGCCGATGGCCCGGAATGGCTGTCGTGCCGTCGACACTTGTTCGCGTACATAGGCGATCGAGGCACCAATGTAATTGCTCGGCACCACCATCAGGCGCAACTCGTGATGATTGCGCAACAGTGACGACAGCCCCTGATAGTCCATCAGCGCGACCACGGCAATGACCGCCGCAGAGCCTGCGCCGACCAGTGCCTTGCTGACCAACTGGCGATGCACTTTGCGGTAGGCGATGGGTGTTTTCCACAACAGCACCGAAGGCAATACGCCCAACAGCAAAACATAGACCCAGAGCATCGGAGACAACAAGCCTTGTACTTCGGTGATATTGGTTTCCACCAGATTGCGAAGCATGCCAACGTCCATGAGCACACCGTAGTGACTCATGAAGTAGGTGACACTTGCACTGGTGAGAAACAGCACCGTCAATACCGGTTTGAATATGATTGGAAAAGCCACTATCGTCAGTACGATATTGAACACGCCCAACAACATGATGGCAAACGCAAGGGCAAGTTGTGTTCCTGCGCCACCCTCCCCGGTGATTGCAGCCAGATGCTGCCAGAGCGGCACATTGAACACCACCAGCAGAAAGACACTGGCAAGCAACGTCGCGGTTTCCGGGCGTACAGGTTTGAGTTTGAACATGGGAGTCTGCCGTCGGGCAAAGAAGCGAGCCGTGCGCCGTGCTACGGTTGTCGATGGCGCGGACTCTAGACGCGGATAATTCAAATTTTCGTGAAAGATTCGCGAGGAAAAGCTCGTCGCGAGTCCGTTTCATGGCATGCGCTGGAACACAGCAATGCGGTCGCTTCATTCAGCCGAGGTGACAGCTACTTTCCACGTATTTTTCACAGTTCGTTCACTTCGTTCTGAACGGCGCAAACTTATCGTCGCGCTTAACGCAAGCGGCTACTGGATCCATTGATGACAGGCCGCCGTCGTTACTTCCCCACGTAACTTTCACTTGTTCTTCATCACTGGATCGGAGCCTGTCATGGCTATCGCATTACCTGTTCCTGCGTCCCGCCATTTTGACTTTCGATTGGCGCTGGGCATTCCGCTCGTGCTGATGGCAACGATGCTGTGGCTGTACCCCCCTGCCCTCGACTTCGCCCTGGCGCAGATCTTCTACGTGCCGGGGGTGGGCTTCATCGGACGCCAGAGCTACTGGCTGGAAAACATTCTGCATGATCGCGCCAAGCAGGCGGTGATCGCCTTTGCGGTACTTGCACTTGCAGGTTTCGTGGCAAGTCTGTGGGCCACGCGCCTGCGCCAATGGCGTCGCCCACTGGGGTATGTGGTGCTGGCGATGGCGCTGACAACGTCGGTGGTGACGCCGCTCAAGGTGCTGACAGCCGTGCATTGTCCCTGGAGCCTGAAAGAGTTCGGCGGTCAGGAAACCTATACACCGTTGCTCAGCCCCCGTGCCGCGACGGAAAAACCCGGTCTGTGCTGGCCCGGCGGCCATGCGTCGAGCGGCTTCTCGCTGCTTGCCCTGTTCTTTTTCTGGCGCGATCGCCGCCCACGCACTGCGCGAATCGCACTGGCGGTGGCGCTGACACTGGGATCGGTCTTTTCGCTGGGACGAATGGCGCAAGGTGCGCACTTCCTTTCCCATAACATCTGGACGCTGCTGATCGATTGGGTGATTTGCGTGCTGTGTTATCGCTGGATTCTCTACCGCCCCTCGACACAGCCTTCACCTGTGCCGGATGCGGCCCTGGTGCCCGAGGGACACCGGCGATGAACGCCCTATGGATGCACGATAGACGAACTGGGGTGCTGCTGAGCCTAGCCTTATCGGCAGTATTGTTGAGCGCCTGCCAAACGACCCGGGAGCGGCTATTGGCCGAGGGCTACCCTGCCCCCTTCGCCACCGGCTTCGAAGACGGCTGCGGCAGTGGTCGGCACGCCGCGCAAGCCTTGGGCGAATTTCGCAAGAATGTGCCTGTCTACCTTTCGGATCGTCAATACGCCACCGGCTGGGACGACGGCTTCCGGCAATGCCAAGCCAGCGCCATCGCTGACTTCCAACGGCATGTCGGCATCGACAGCAAGGAAGACCGCGATTGGCGCCACGCCAAGGATCAGGGATGGGGCAAGGCGCTTTCCAGGTAAGCGTCGCTGCGCCAGGCCCGGGGATCTGCTGGCAAAGCCCGGTCGCCTAACGCATGAGCACCAACGGGTCGCCCGGATTGATCGCGCGCAGATCCTCGATCAATTGCCGCACGCTTTGCGCGTCTCCACTGCTGCGTTTGCGCACGATGATCGCCATGCGAACTTCTCGATCCTGAGGATGCAGTTGCAGGGTTTCAGCAAGCAAGGCATCGGCTGCGGCAACCTCGCCCAGGCTTTGCATTGCCAGCGCAAGAACGTAGGCGTAGCGGGCGTTGCTGGGCTCCAGACGATTGGCTTCGCGCAGCGCCAGCAATGCCATACCTGCCTGCCGTTGACGTATCAGCGTCAGACCCTGGGTAAATTGCAACAGTGCGCTGTTTGGCGTTCTCAGCAAGTGCGCGCTCAACAGCGCCAGTGCCTCCTCGGGCAGACGCTGAGACTCCAGCCATTGCCCCAGGGCGACCACCGCGGGCGCAAAGTCCGGATCGCGTTCGATAGCCGTGCGCAGGTAAGGCTCGACTTTGGCGATCTGCCCTTGCGATTGATAAAGCAAAGCCAGATTCAGGTTCGCTTCGGCGCGCTCCTGCAACTGCAACTGCGTCGTTTCGTACTCAGCCAGGGCCTTATCGAATGCGCTCTGCCACCGTCCCAGGCTCGGTCCCGCCTCAAGCAGTGCCGACGCGCTGGCCAGTCGCACAGCCAGAATCGGATCGCTCAACGAGGCCCCCAGCACAGCAGCGCGCCGAGCGCCGGGCAACTGCGCGGCCACGGTTTTCACAGCAGTTTCGCGGACCTGGGCATCGGCGTCCGTCAACGCCTCGACGGCAGATGCCAAGGCACGTTCGCTTGGGTAATCGGCAACTTCGGCGAGCAAGGTGGTGCGGCGAATGGCCGACAGCGTGGGCGTGGCCAACTCGCCGAAAAGCGCATCCGCGGCGCCGGGAAGGCCGGCGCGAGCCAGCCAGAGCGACTCTGCGTAGTTGAATGTCGGGTTCCGTGGTGTCCCGTACCACTGGGTGTAGCGCTCGATCAGCTGTTCGGCGGGCATGTCCCGATGACAACCGATGCAGGCGTCCGGGGTACCCAGACGCTGCGCGAGCGCGGGATTGGGCAGGCTGAAACTGTGGTCGTGACGCAGATCGTTGACCATGAAGAGTTTTCCGGGCATGTGACAGGCGATGCACTGGCTGCCGGCACTGCCAGGTACGTGATGGTGATGCTCCGGCGACAGGTAGTCCTTGGCTTTCAGCCCTCGCGCATCGACGCCAGGCACGACCGTCTTGCCGACCGTGTTGTGACATTGCAGACAGACCGCATCGCCCGAAGCTTTGAGCTCGGTGCTGTGGGGATTGTGACACGCGGTGCAAGCGACGCCCTTGGCGAACATCTTGCTTTGCAGAAACGAGCCGTGTTCGAAGACTTCACCCTTGATCTTGCCGTCGACCTCGTACAGCTCGGCGGTCAGCGCGCTGGGCAGGTAGGCGTCCAGCAAAGGCTTGCCGGGCAGACTGTCATCCGCCAATGAAGCACGGCGCGAGTGACATCGCGCGCAGGTGTCGGCCTGAGCCGCGTTATCCGCCTGTGTCAGGTCGACAGCAAAGCCCACGCCGGTGGCAGCGCTGCGCTGCGCGCCACTGCCAGCCCATGTCACGTGATCTGAGCCCGGTCCATGGCACGCCTGGCAACCCACACCCAGACTGTTCCACTGGCTGTCGAAAGTATTGGTGCTGGCGTCGAAGTTGCGTTTGAAACCCGTTGTATGGCACTCCACACACATGAAGTTGGCATTCTGGCCTGGCTTGCTCCAGTGCAACGGGTCGCGAAAGTCGACCCCCTGCCCCGGGTAGATCGTGAACCAGCCCCCCTTGGCTGTGTCCCAGGCAACATTCAACGCCTGAAGACGTCCGCCGGAAGTTTCCAGCAGGTACTGCTGCAGCGGCGCAACGCCGAACGCGTAAGCCACCTTGAAATCATTGGCGATACCCTGCGCATCGGTAGCCTTGACCCAGAACTCCTCCCCACGGCGAAAGAAAACCGTCAGCTCTCGTTCGCCGTGGAAAGTAACGTCGTTGAAGTCGCCTTTCACGCTTGACTCGTCGGCAGCCTGCATCGCCAATTGGTGGTGGCTTCCCTGCCAGTCCTGGATCTGACTCGCATGGCAACCCGCACACGTACGCTCCTCTACCAAGGTGGCGGCAGAAGAAACCGTGACGACGTCTAGCCACAGCAAGACCAGTCGCGCAACCAGCCCGTACTTACTTGATGAACGCGCCCAGGTCATTGGTCAGGTCCTTAATGGCCTGATCGAAATCGCTCGCGGTAATCTGGGTAGAGGCATTGTTCAGCTGTTTGCCGAACACCTTGCGCACCACCCGAGCAAGCGGTTCATTGGTCTGGGCGTCCAGCAAAGCCGCTTCCAGATACAGCTCGGAGTTCTGGTCACGATGGCCCGAGGCCGCACTGACCGTCCCCACTACGGCCGCAACGGGAATCACTTCGTACCACTTCATGCCTTCGTTCGAAGCACTGACGCCGGTGATCGCTGCCCGCAAAATCAATGCACGGCCCCCAGCAGGCACCTGCCGGGAAGAATCGACCACACGATAGCGTTTTGACAACGCGCTCATGGCGCCCTGGCTTGCGGTGCTGCGAAGTTGCTCCAGCGTCTGCACGTTGACCCGATCGGTCGCCTTGGGTGCTGGGTAGAGAACCAGCTCATCGAATATAGCGGTGTCATAGGCCGACGGGTTGAACGTGCTCGAGACCCACCGCAGGGTCGGCGCCCCTGAAGCGGAAACGGCAGGCTTGAGCACGTCATAGCGATCCAGATAGCCGGAATACTGCTCCTTCTCCGTCACCTTGGAGACACAGCCCACAAGCAACAGCGTGCTCAAAGCCAAGCCGCTCATCCATTGATGCGATCTATTCATGTCGGTGTGTCCTGTGGTCGTCTGAGCCGTGGATTGATTACTACCGTGTCCAACAAAGCGTGTTTTAGAAGCGCCATGTCACTGCACCGCTGAGGGTTTGCAGCCACGCGTCTGCGAATTCGCCGCTGGTGCGGTCGCTCGACAGTGACTTGCTCTGGTCTACCGACAGATCGCCCATCCAGACCATGTCCCAGCTCAGGTTGAGCTCGGTGTTTCTGTCGAACAGATAGGTAATGCCAGTCCCCAGACGCCATTGCGCGCTCATGGGATTGGCCAAGGTGCGATTGTCGCTGGACACCGCCGAGGTATCGTAGGCAACCCCAGCGCTCCAGAGCAGCTTGGGCGTGGCTTGATACTGGGTGCCGATCGCCAATTGATAGGTGTCTTTGTACTGGGCTTCGACAACGGTCGACGCCGACCCTGCCTGCGAGGTGTCGATATCGACATTGATGTCTCCGAAGCGCGACCAGTCCTGCCAGTTGACCGTTGCCAGAACGGCCCAACGGGCATCCAACTGGTGAAACACGCTGAAAGTGGCTGTCTGCGGAACGCGCACGTCCAGTCCGATTGCCGTTGCATTGGCTCTGTCGAGAAAAACCCCGCCGCCCTGCACCTTCAGCCTGTCTTCGAAATGCAGGTCGATCGCGCTGGTATAGGTCAGGCCAAAACGCGTGCCCGCTTGTGGCGAGTAGATGACCCCCAGGTTCGCGCCCGCCCCCCAATCGTTGTTCTTGTACTTGTATTGCCCATCGCTTCGGTCAGTCAGCCCGAAGGGCGAGCGATCTATGGCCGCTTCGGTTTGCAGCGTGGCGTACATGGCTTTCACGCCAACGCCCACTGACCATTGCTCGTTGAACGTGTAGGCCACCGTGGGCACCAGTGACAGCCCGGCAATGCTGCCGTACTGGCTGAAATAGCGTCCCGACCAGTTGTTGTTGTAATCCAGTGCCAACCCGAAATCGCCGTAGGCACCGAAGCCTGCACTCCAGTGATCGTCGATCCGGTGGGACACGAAAAAACTTCCCCCCGGCGTCGGCGTGATCGCATTGCCACTGCCGCTGCCCGGTACGTTGGTGTCGGCGTCGCGGTCGAACTCGACGTTGCCGTAGATAAGCTGTGCACCCGCCGATATCTGCGTGCCGTTCAGATAACCAATGCCGGCAGGGTTGCTGGCAATCGTCGAAGGCCCCTGGGCCCGCGCCGCCGCGCCAGCATTGACCAGCCCGGTATTGTCGCTGCCCACCTCATACAGCATGATGCCGCCAGCGAACGCCGGGTGAACACAGACCAGCGTGCAGAGCGAAAGGATCGCAACAGGTAGCGTTTTGGAAGTGCGATGCATACGAGCTCCACGACCCTGAAAGCGCTGACGCGTTCAGGGTCAGTACCGATGGCTTAGCGCCCAGCGTGGGCGGCAATGGCTTTCTGGATCTGGGCCTTGACGGCATCCATATTGAACGACGCGCCCTTTTGCATCGGCGGGAACTCGATGGCGGTCATCGCTACCTTGGCCACCTCCTGCTGCACGAACTGAAAACGCCAGAATTCATACATGAACCAGTTCATGTACATATAGGAACCCTTTGCCCCGTTGGGAAAGCCGGTCCGTTCGAAAGGGTCGAGGCGCAAGTTGGTCAGAATCGGCATATCGACCGATACCGTATTTCCAATCCAACCATCGGGCTGGTCGGTGAACCGATATTTGAAGTCATCTATACGGACAGCCGCCAGCGTCCCTTCGGTGAAGTACAGCAACTCACGACGCGGGGAAGGCCCCTTGCCGGTCAGCATTGCGGTCTGGTCATAGCCGTCCAGATGCACTTTATAGTCTTGCCCATCGATGCTTTTACCCTTCAGCAACTCTTGGGTGAGCGTAGGGTTGCCGGCGGCGGCCACGAAGGTCGGGAACCAGTCCATGCCCGACATGATGCCGTTGGCGACACTGCCGGGTGCTATCTTGCCTGGCCAACTGATCACGGCGGGAACGCGGAAGCCGCCTTCGAGCGCAGTACCCTTGCCGCCGGCAAAAGGCGTTTGCCCGCCGTCGGGCCAGGTGAAGTTCTCCGCGCCATTGTCAGTGGTGAATACCACGATGGTGTTATCGGCGACGCCCATCTCGTCGAGCTTCTTCATGACATCTCCCACGATGTCATCGAGTTGAGCCATGCCGGCCTCTTGTTGACTCCAGTTGTTGTCGGAGTTGCGCAGCGCATCGTACTTGGCAGACAAGTGGGTAGTGACGTGCATGCGGGTGGGGTTCAACCAGAGGAAGAAAGGTTTGTTCTGTTGCTTGGCGCTGTCCAGAAAAGTCAGTGCTTTGTCACGAATTTCTTCGTCGACGGTTTCCATGCGCTTGGGGAACAGTTCACCGGCGTCCTCGATCTTCTGCTTGCCCACTTTGCCCCAGCGCGGCTGCACCGTGGCATCTTCCGTCGTCGTTGCCCAGGAGTGGATCATGTTGCGGGGGCCGACCTGGTCGCGCAGATTTTGCGGGTACGTCGGATGCGACGGGTCTTCCATCGCATCGAGATGATAGAGATAACCAAAAAACTCATCGAAGCCATGCACGGTCGGCAGGAACTCGTTCAAATCGCCCAAATGATTCTTGCCGAACTGGCCGGTGGCGTAACCCATCGACTTGAGGGTCGTGGCAATCGTCAAAGCCTGTGCCGGAATGCCGATGGGAGAGCCCGGCTGGCCCACTGTCGTCATGCCAGTACGAATGGGAAGTTCGCCCGTGATGAAGTTTGCTCGACCCGCGGTACAACTGGCCTCGGCGTAATAATCGGTGAAGCGCATGCCCTGTGCGGCAATGGAATCGATATTGGGCGTGCGCCCGGCCATCATGCCCTGGTTGTAGGCACCAATATTGAACCACCCCACATCGTCAGCCATGATCACTACGATATTGGGTTTTACGGGATCTGCGGCCTGCACGCTTACGCCAGTCATCGCGCAGTACAGGGTGGCGAGCGCCAGCCCTGTCACTAGTTTTCTGTCCATGTGAGTGCCCTGTGCTGGTTGTCTGTAACGAGTTGATCCGCTCATCGCGTGTTACCGCGTGAGCGCAGGCTTTCCGAGCTCGCGACTTCCCAAACTGGCAATAGGCCGGCAAATAAAGTCAGGCGTTTTTAACAGGGCGCCTTATTTGCACTGAATGGACAGCGATATATTTTGCGAGCCGATCAATACTCTCCCCCTTGAAAAACCATCGAGATATTCAAGGCATCGGTATTCAAAAGAACTCACGCAATAGAAAGAAGCCGAGCACAGCGGCAATGAACAACTCAACAAACACCCAACAAGCGACACCTTGACTGCCTGGACGAGCGTGTCAAAGAGAACAACCTGAGAAGTCATTAAATGTTCGGCAAGAAAGAATTTAGCACGTAAAATGAGAAAGCAACGGCTATTTTCCCTGAAACATGCGACGCCTTTGAAATCCTTGAAGATTTATTATTTACTTCAAGCAATGCCAGGTATTCCAGGCGATCGGGCCTGTCTCGACTCGAACATTCAACGCCGTGCGTCATCGACAACTTCCCGAATCGGGCCTTCCTTATTACCTGCAGGCATATCGACTTGACCCATTACGTGATCGCCCTGGCTGTTTTCCTGTGCGTATTCGGCAGTGCACTCATCGGCCTGTATCTGCGCCACAAGCTTCCCGAACATCATTTGGGTGACGATTCCGTTTCAGTGGTGAAGTTGGCAACCGGCTTGATCGCCACGTTGGCCGCCCTGGTGTTGAGCCTGCTTATTTCGTCGGCAAAGGCAACCTACGACACCACGGCCAGCGAGGTCATTCACAATGCGGCCATGGTGATCCATCTTGACCGTGATCTCGCCCGTTACGGCCCTCAGACAAACGCTGTGCGGACCTTGCTCAAGCACAACTACGCACAGGCCGTCGACATACTGGAATCCGGCGAAAGTGCAACACTGTCGCTGCTCGGTGGCCCCCAGGCAATCGCTCGATCGGAAACGTTGCAGGCCGCGATCGAAGCGCTCACGCCTGCCAACCCATCGCAGCAGAACGCGAAGGCGCAATCGCTGCAACTCGTAGACCAGATTTTCGCCGCCCGCTGGCTCGTCCTCTTGCAAGTACAGGGCTCGATTCCCATGCCGCTATTGATGGTGCTGGTCGCATGGCTTTCAACTATCTTTGGCTGCTTCGGTTTGTTCGCCAAGGCCAATGGCACCGTCATGGTCGCACTGCTGATGTGCGCCTTGAGCGTCGCGGCGGCCGTTTTCATGATCGAAGAAATGAGCAGACCCTTGGACGGCCTGGTCAAAGTCTCGGTTGCACCAATGCGCAATACGCTTGAGCGGATGGGGCAGTGATGCCATTACTGGCGATGCCCTCACACTGGGAGAAGAGGATGTACGAGAACATTAAGTGGCCATTGACCCTCTACTTCGACGGCGACTGCCCTCTCTGTGCCCACGAAATCAAGGTTCTGAGGGCGCGCGCCTTGCCCGAGCGCCTTCGTTTCGCCGATATCAGCGATCCGGCGTTCGATGCGCAATCCATGGGCTTCACCCGTGCGCACATGGAGTCGTTGCTTCATGCCCGGTTCAGCGATGGAACATGGGTCACCGGCCTGGACGCGACACTCTGGAGTTGGCGAGCTGCGGGCCTTGGTGTTTGGGCCGCGCCGTTGTCGTGGCGATGGGCAAGACCGCTGTTCAACGTTGGCTATCGCCTGTTCTGCCGATGGCGTCCGCACCTGGCCTGGCTGCCCCACCCGGACGGCAGTGCCCGCTGCAGGAACGGCAGTTGTGCAGTTCCCGAAGCGGACAGCGCCGGGCAAAAGCGGCCACCGTCCGGACCGCGTTGAGGGTAGATCGCCCGGCTCGTCAATGGGGCAGTCAGGAGGCAGCGACCTAGCCGTTGCAGCCTTCCTAGGCGTAATCCCCCTATCTGCTGGCATCGAACAGCTCAGCGCCTGCCAAAGCGATATGCACTTCTCGTCGTGTTTTTGCCCGGAGAAAAAACTAGAAACATTTTGAAACATGCACCTTGGATACCCACTCCAACGTCTTTCCCCCAAAGACTATTCCATGAAAACGCCCCGTCCTGCCGCACGCCTGGAACCGCTCGAGCAACTGCGCAATTTGAAGATGGCCCGATCCGCGCATGCCTATGTGCGCGGCAGTACCGTGCAGTTCTATGAATGGCTGCAGTCCCAGTCCGGTCGGCGCTTGCCCAGTGGGCCGCCGGTGTGGATCTGTGGCGACTGTCACGCCGGCAACCTCGGCCCGACCGGCGATTTGAAGGGTCGCATCGATATCCACATCCGCGACCTGGACCAGACCGTGATCGGCAACCCTGTCCACGACCTGGTCCGGCTCGGCCTGTCGCTGGCGACCGCGGCTCGCGGTTCCGACCTGCCCGGCGTGGCCACCGCGCGCATGCTCGAAGAGATGATGGTGGGCTACGAGCAAGCCTTCGAAAACAACCAGGAAGAACAGCCGCAGCGTCCCGCGCAGGTCAAGGCTGGCATGCGCAGCGCGGTGCAGCGCACGTGGAAGCATCTGGCGCAGGAACGCATCGAAGACATGCGCCCGACGATTCCGCTGGGCAAGCACTTCTGGGCCCTGTCCAAGACCGAGCGCAGCGCTATCAAGACCCTGTGCGGCACCGACGAGATCCATGCTTTGGTCACGTCCCTCAAAGGGCGCTCGGGGAGTGACAGCGTAGAACTGCTGGATTCGGCTTATTGGGTCAAAGGTTGCAGCTCTCTGGGCCTCAAGCGCTATGCCGTGCTGCTCGGCGTGGGCGACGACGATGACCAGGAACTGTGTCTGCTGGACATCAAGGAAGCGGTCGCTGCCGCAGCGCCGCGCACCGTTCGTGCAGGCATGCCGCGCGATAACGGCCGGCGCGTGGTCGAAGGCGCCCGGCATCTGTCGCCCGGCTTGGGCAACCGGATGCTGGCCACGCGGATGCTCGACCATGGCTTCTTCATTCGTGAACTGCTGCCTCAGGACATGAAGCTTGAGCTCGACCAGTTGAGCGAAACCCAAGCCATGCGCGCGGCGAGCTACCTGGCCAGAGTCGTGGGTGCCGCCCATGCACGGCAGATGGACCTTTCGACCAGGGCTGACTGGATGCGCGAGCTGCAGACGAATCGTTCGAACACGCTGGACGCGCCGTCCTGGCTGTGGTCCAGCGTGGTTCATCTGGTGGGCAGTCATGAGCAAGGGTACCTGGAGCACTGCCGACGGTACGCTTTGCAGAATTGAACATCGGCGGCCGCGCACGGGACTAAATCCAAACCCCTCGCAGCTGCGCCACAAAGGAAACCCCAGTATGCATATTCTTCACATTGCCAGCTCCCCGCGTGGCGAGCGTTCCGCCTCGCTGAAACTGGCCGCTCGCTACCTGGAAACCGTCGCCTCCCATCAGCCTGACGCAACCGTCGACGTGCTGGATGTGTGGACCACCGATCTGCTGCCTTTCGACGGTCCCGCGTTGAATGCCAAGTACGCCGACCTCGAAGGCGTGGAAATGACTGCCGAACAGGCGGCCGTGTGGAAACAGATCCACGCCTTGGGCGAGCGCTTCCATCGTGCGGACGTGATTGTTTTCAGTGTGCCGATGTGGAATTTCGGTGTGCCCTATCGTCTCAAGCACCTGATCGACTCGGTGTCACAGCGCGGCGTGCTGTTCGATTTCGATGAACAGGGCATGTGCGGCCTGCTCAAGGGCAAGAAGGTGGTGGTGCTCGCCACACGTGGGGTGGTGCTGGGCGAGGACTACCCCACCGAGGACTACGACCATCAAGTTGCATTCCTCAGGACCTGGGCACGCATGGTGGGAATTCCAGCCATCGACACGGTGGAGTCGGAAGCGACGCTGGGCGATGCCGCAACGGCCGAGGCCAGCTTCAACGCCGCCCTGGATGCAGCCACCAAGCTGGCTGCATCGCTGTAGCGCTCCGACCGCTAGCCTCGATGGACCAGAGCGCGCCGATTTGCCCCTGGGCGCAGATCGGCGCCTCCCTCGGGGCGCCTTCCTATAGCTTGAACCGCGCCACCACGGTGCGCAGCTCGGTTGCAAGCAGTGATAGCTCTTCTGCAGTCACGGCGTTGTCTTCGATACCTTCCATCAACGCCAGGCTGCCATTGCGAATCTCGGTCACGTTGCGGTTGATGTCCTCCGACACGGCGTGCTGCTGAACGGCCGCGCTGGCGATCTGGGTGTTCATGCCGACGATCTGCTCGACGCCATCGCTGATGGCATCCAGGCTGGTCGAGGCCGCATCGGCGGACTGCAGGCATTCCTGGGCGCGCTGCTTTCCAGCCTTCATCTGCTCGACGGCAGCAGCGGTAGCCAATTGCAGTTCCTGAATGATCCGGCGGATCTCTTCGGTGGAGTTTTGCGTACGCGATGCCAGGGTCCTCACTTCGTCGGCGACCACCGCGAAGCCGCGGCCCTGCTCACCCGCGCGGGCGGCTTCGATGGCCGCGTTCAAGGCCAGCAGGTTGGTCTGGTCGGCAATGTTGCGGATCACTTCGATGACCCCGCCGATCTGCTGGCTGTGCTGGGCAAGCGCCGAGACCTTCTGCGCGCTGCGCTCCACTTCGTCGGCCAAGGCCTCGATGGTGACCTTGGTTTCGTGCATCTGCGCCAGCCCGGCATGGGACGACTGGCTGGCCTGTTCGGCGGCGTGGGCGGCACCTTCGGTGTTCTGCGCGACGTCGGCAACGCTGGTGGTCATTTCGTTGATGGCCGTGGCCACCTGCTCGGTTTCGCTTTGCTGGGTATTCATCGAGCGTTTGGCGCGGTCGATGGATACACCCATGCGCGTGGCGGCATCGGACACCGACTGCGAGCTGCGCTCGACCTGAGCCAGCGAGCCACTGAAGGCCTGCACCATATGGTTCAGGCTGTTGCCCACGTCGGCCATTTCATCCTTGCCGCGGACCTGGACGCGCGTGCTCAGGTCGCCTTGGGCAATGAGCTGGGTGGCCAACAGGACATCCTGAATGGTACGGCGCATGGCGCTGTAGATGCCGCAGAACACGTAGACCAGCAGCAGGCCGACGAGCGCGAACATGCCAATGATGAACTGGCGCTGAGCATTCTTTTCCTCGACACGATGCTCCAGCCGGTTCAGCAACTCCTCCTGCAAAGTGTCCTGGGCCTTGTACAACTCAGCCACGACCGCATTGCCCTTGGCGGGTACGTTCTGCACGTTGCCCAGTGTATCGCTGGTAGAGGACGTCACCGCGTCGAGGTCCGCACGGAAGCCCTCGAGGCTTGCGAAAGCGCTGTTGATCGGTGCCTGGATCCGATCGGCGAGCGCGGGCTCACGGCGACGTAGCAGTGCCAGGCTTTGCTGCAGCTCCTTGTGGATGAGCAGTTCGTTCTTGAGCATCGACTTGATTACGCCGCGCGTAGCCGGGCTCAACACCTGCCCTTCACGCAGGCCGCTGGCGAGCCCACGCAGTTGCCCGACGATGTTGATCTGGCGAGGCAGGCGCAGGGTGCTCTGATCGATCATGAACAGCGAAGCGTAATCTTCATCCAGCACCATCCCCGACGTGGCCGACACGTAATAGACGAAATTCAGCGTCTCGGTGAGTTGGTCGTTCCACGCATCGAACACGCCGCTCTGGTCGGCACCCGGCTTGGCCTGCGCCATCAACCGCGTGGCTGCTGCGTGCAGATCCTGGACGCGGTCACCGGTTTCCAGTGCCTCATTGAACTCGCGGTCCGTGGCGGCCAGCTTCGAGAATGCGTCCTCCAGCTTCGCCTGGTTGGCCAGTACATCGGCTTGCGCAGTCGAATCGCCGCTGAGCAGACGATTGCTCAAGGCGCGCTGGAGCATGGACAAGCGCAAGACGGGCGTGACGTCCAGCAGGTAACGCTGGCCTGCCTGCTCCGAACGGATGACTGCAAGGCTGTCGTTGATTTGAATGATGAAACGGGTGCCCAGCAGCGCCAGGGGAACCAGGACGATGATGGCCAGTACCGCAAACTTCGTCGGAAAGCGTAATCGGTTGGCCAGTGCTACGGCAGGAGCAAGGATGTTCATGAGGTTCTCACAGCCCGAAATGGGACGGTTCGTAATGGGTCTTGGGGTGAGAACGGTCCATTTCTCCGACGCCTGGGCTCTGTTCGGCCCATGTGGCTGCGCACAATTGTTCTGCGGTCAAACGTGCGTATCGGTAGTGATCCAAAGAACTTTACAGAAAGTTGTACATATATTTATTTCTGTAAAGGTTTTGAACTTTTCAGAGCAGGTGATGTCCATTTGGCATCAGTGTATCTCGAGTCGATTTTCCCCGCCGATTGAGGAAAGTTATTCATCAGTGTCGATCCAAAAGGTCGGAAACAGGCATCAGGCCGGGCGTTAGACTGGTGCCATCTCTTGGATTTTGGGGCAGGCACTATGAATCAGGGCAATCAATCGCACGATCTGGCTGACCACGAAGCATTCAGTCGCACTTTCCAACAGGGTCAATTGACCATTGGTTTCATTTCCCCGGCCAGTGGCTACCCCGATAGCCCCTTTCCGGATTTGTCCGATCAGGCCGAGATCGTACAAAGCCTCGACCGCAGTGACGCTGCAGCCCTGTGGCTTCGCGATGTGCCGTTCTACGACCCTTCGTTCGGTGACACCGGCCAGGTGCTGGACCCGCTGGTATACGCCGGCTGGCTGGCCGCACTCACCCAACGGATCGCCATAGGCACGGCCGGGTTCGTCACGCCCCTGCGCGAGCCGGTCATCACCGCCAAGCAGATCACCACCGCCGACCAACTGTTGGGCGGGCGCTTCCTGGCCGGCATGGCCTCCGGCGACCGGCCCACCGAATACCCGGCCTTCGGCGTCGATTTCGCCACCCGCGTCGAGCGCTACCGCGAAGCGGTGGCCTTGATCAAGACGCTGACCTCGGTGTCCTTCCCGCGTTTGCAAACCGAGCATTTCGGCCATTTGCGCGGCGACATCGACTTGGTACCCAAACCAGCGGCCTCGCGTATTCCCATCATTGCCATCGGCCGGGCGGGCCAGAGCCTGGAATGGCTGGCAGAGCACGTCGACGCGTGGATCTGGCATGGCGATGCCCAGCGTATGCCGGAGGTGGTGCCGCACTGGCGTGAAATGACCGCGTCCCGGGGTTTCGTACCGTTTGGCTATGGCGCGATGTTCGACCTGGACACCGATGCCGACGCACCGTTGCAGACCGGTCGAGTGCTGCGCGGCGGCCGTCATGCCCTCAAGGCGTTCTTCGCGCGCCAACGCGATGCCGGCGTCAACCATGTTGCCTTGAACCTCAAGCCAACACGGCGCCCGGCGCTGGAGGTGATTGCGGAACTGCAGGAGTATGTGCTTCCAGAGTTTGCCGTGGGGGCTGATTCGGCGGCTGTGTAAACATCACGCAGCAAGGGTCAGCCTGCGGCATTCAGCAGGAGACGCCGTGTAGTCACTGTAACCGTTGGTCAGCGTGACAGCCGGTCGTCCTTGCTATTTGGAACCACTGTCTATAATCAGGATGCCAGATACCCGCCCAGCGCCATTCGCCATGACTCTACGTGGTTTCATGAAGCGCACGTCTGGCATGTCGAACACTTCTAGAATATGCAACGCCCGAAATACCCGCAGTCCACGACAGCTGGACGCTGCCTTCGATCGAAGGAGTTCGGACCATGTCCGATCCAATCATCGGACCCGTCAAACTTGACGGCGTCAACTTCCAAACGTGGTTGTTGAAGTTTGATAAGCACGGCAACTGCGAATCGAAAAAGACGCAACAGGCACTTTTACAACATCTGCGCGACACACCTCCCCCGGCCATTGTTTTATTCTCCCACGGCTGGAATAACGAGTACGGCGATGCAACGGGTTTATATCGTCGCTTTCTTCTTCATCTTCAAGACCACTTTGCAGACCATCCGCCGAATATCCCATTGTTGTTTGTCGGCGTTATCTGGCCCAGCACATGGATGTCCTTCGATACCGGCCCGCATATCGGGAGCGCGGGTACACCGCTGCCTGATTCGCAAGAGCAACTGAACCAACGTCTGGCCGAAGAATGGGCAGCCAACTTAGCCGTGCCCGATCGGCAGAGGCTGATATCGCTACTGGCCAGCACCCGACTCGATCAAGCACAGGCCAAACAACTGACCGATCTGCTGAGCCAGGCATTGCGCAACATCGGAGGGCATGTTCCTGAGGCTTTGGAAAGTACAGCGCCGGACGCAGGTGAGTTGTTCAAGGCACTCACTTCGGTCCAGCGCCTGACAATGTCGAGCGTTAGCGCCGATGACACCAATGACGAGGCGCATGCCTTGATCGGTTCTTTAGGCGACCCGCAGTCGGCCGGCCTCCTGGATATCTTCGATCCACGCAATGCTATCCGGATCGCCTCCCTCTATCAGATGAAAGACCGTGCTGGCACGGTAGGGACCAATGGCGTAAGCGCCCTGCTCAGCCAGTTGAAAGCCGCCGCGCCGCTCGTACCTCTGCATCTGGTTGGCCACTCGTTCGGTGCCAAAGTCGTGATGTCGGCGCTGGCCTCCTATCAGGGCGGGAAAATCGAATCCGTGTTGTTGTTGCAGCCAGCGATTTCCTATTTGTGCATGGCCCGGGCCTTACCCGACGAGCCCGACCGACATGGTGCCTTCCGTGACGTTGCGACAAACGCTCGGCAAGCCCTGATGATCACGTACAGCGGCCACGATGTGCCGCTGCACGATTTCTTTCACCTCGCTCTGTTGCGAGACAAGGATGTAGGAGAATTCGCGCCTCGCCCCGCCTCTCCGTCCGAACAGGCGGGTAAGCCTCCCAACAAGTACGCTGCGCTGGGCGGATATGGGCCACCTGGCTCGGATGCTCCGCACGCTAACGTGCCTGAGGCGGGTGATACCTCCTTGCGCATTCACCTTGGCGATCCTCCGCTCGCCCTCGATGGCACCATCGACAAACGCATTAACGGTCATGGCGATGTCGCAACCCCAATCACTGCGTGGCTGTTGTACCTGCAACTACGCGCGGGGGTGCAACCATGAGCAGCAGAAGACGACGCAAAATGCTGGATGCCGTCAGCGCTTACAGGGGTTCAAAGCCGGTCGAAAGCCCCGGTTCCAGCGTCTTGTCAATCAAGCTGGCACTCACCCAGCCCGCCATGCTCCACTTCAAGCTGGCCGCCAGCCATTACGCGCCCGGCCAAACCAGGCCGGAGTCCGACGAAACGCCCGAAGCACTTGCCTGGGAGTTCCCATTCGCCGACGTTGTGAAAGCCGGCCACGAGCGTAATGCCGATCAGGTACGCAACTACACCCTCTGCCTTCCTCCCACGCTCGAAGAAGATCTTCGCTACCGCCTGCAAAGCCTGGAGAACGGCACACCCAATCTACTTTGGCTAGACCTGTGCAGGCCCTACGGGATATTGGGCGCACTGGATTGGGAGAAGCAAATCGGTACGGCATTGGGCAGACCGCTCCTGCGTCTGCCCGACTCCCCGATCAGCCCCACGCAGCGCCCTTACGTACTCGAGTGCGCAGTTATCGTTGATGCCTGCGCACCTGTCGATCCTACGGCCCTGCTATCGATGATCGAAACCATTTGCCTGGGAATTATCGAGCAATCCTCGAGGGAGCTGACCCACGTCCATGTGTTCGCCGCAGCGCCAGCCTTCGAATGTCTACGCATACTTGGCAATAACCCCAAGATCACCTTGCATGAACCTTCTTTGGCTCCAACACGTGATGAGGCGGTCAAACAGGATCTCAGCATTCCAGGCATGCCTATGGCTTCGATTGCCTGGGTCAACTGGATTATCCAGGGCCTGAATGGAAGCACACTTGATGTGGTGTATCTGGTCGGGCGCAGCCGATGGAATGAATCGGGGGCGGAACTGGTGTTATCGAGCTCTCCCTCTTCACGCGATATGCAGGTGTACAACCACACACTGGAACTCGATGAGCTGAATCTGCAGCTCAACCGCGCCGGAAGTTGGGCCACGGTATTCGTGCCGTCCGCCCCAGAACATGCACAGGCCATGGCTAACGTTGCCGACACTTTCGCACAGCGCCAGACAGGGGCTGTGATGTATCACCGCCTGAATGACCGCGATGGCTATCGACAAGCCTGCAAACTGTTGTTCGACCAGCAGAGTTACGAGGTGCCCAAGCTTGAGGATGGGTTCGTTTATTGCCATCCCGATTTCACCCGCGAAGACAAGTCAAAGCGTGCAGCCTGGTCTTTCGACGCGCTGGTGACGAACACAGCCCTGATAGAGCGGGCGTCGCTCCCCAGCCTTGCCACACGGGCCAGCTTGGCGGTCGATACTTCGAAAGCCAGCGCGATCCCTGAACAGGCTCCCGGGTGGGCAATCGCCTACCAACGGTTTCTGGAGTCCACAGCCCTCGAGGAGCTTCGTAGACTTTCGACCGATGTACTCGCCAGTCACGACACCTTGTCCAGAAGCGCACTTGCGAAACACTCAGCCGCCGGAGTGGACACGACGACCCTACAACGAACGTTGAGCGAAATCTCCTCGGTGGTGGCGTCCTATATCAAACACGACGACAAGGAGTCTTGACCATGAGCCATCTTGTTACGGTGGAAATCTGCGATTCGGGCGCATCCTTGGGCGTACGTTTACTTACAGGGCACGGCCTGCATGATCCAGATCAAATGCTTCGATTCGCATCGATGCCGGCGCAAAGGTTGCCATTATCCATGTCGCTCAGCACCTTGGGCGATGCAGCAGGCCACGGTCGAGCGCTTCTGGATGCGCTGAACGCCCATGGACCGATTGCATTGGAGTTGGCAGGCCTGTTCAGCCAATACCAAATCGCGACGACGCTGACCTTTTACATGACCACTTCGACCGCAGCTCTCTATCGCTGGGAGGCACTTTACAATCCGGTATCGAACCGCTTTCTATCAGCCCAGAACAACTGCAGCATGTTTCGTATCGCCAGCGGCAGGTCACCTGTTCTGAGCGAATCCCGCGAATATTCCGGCACTATCACGTTCAGTGCGTATCTGTCCGCTAGCGGTATCTACGCTTTTGATGAATGCAAGGCGCTGATCGAGGCGGTGAAAACCATACGCCAGTCAGGCCTGAACATTCGAACGTATCTCTATGTAGGTGAACAGCAACTACTCGATACCGCTGCCAGCCTATTGAACGGCACGCAGGCTATCGAGCTCCGTCCTATCCCTGCCAATGCATTGGCGTTTGAAGCGTCTCTCAAGGCTGATCGTGCCCAGCTCCTGCATTTCTTGGCCCACGGTGATATCCGTGAAGGCGAGGCTTTTCTCGAGTTCGCTTCGATCAGCGATCACGATAGAAATGCGGACCCTGATCATCCTGACATCGCTCCAGGCTCGATACGGCTTTCACTCGACCGTCTCGAACAAAGCCTGGCGGCGACCGGTACCACTTGGTTTACCTTGCTCAACTGCTGTTCGGGCGCAGCCTCGGTGTCCAAACTCTCATCCATGGCCGCGACACTGGCCAAGTCGGTATCCCCCATCACGATCGGCATGGCAGACCCCATCGACTATCGGGACGCCAAGCTGTTCGCCGAATCTTTTTATGAATCCGCACTTAAAACCATTCATCAAGCCACTGCAAGCCTCACCCCAGGTCAGTCCATCATCATCGACCTGAGTGTGGCCGTCAAAGCCGCACGCGTGGTGCTGTATGACACGGCGTGTGCGAGCAGGAACCTGCCCAACGGCTTCGCCCGGTGGTGCTTGCCGATAGTCTATCTGCGCGACATCCCATTGAAAATCACGCAGATAGACGAGAAGACCAAGACACGCATCGACGCTATAGCAAAGGTCTTGCAAGGTTTTTCATCCGACACGCCGCCACAAGTGCGTTCCGATGTCCTTGGTTTGCTCGCCAACGAACCATCGATACCTGCGCAGCTTTGGCCTGACCTCAATGGGAATATCTGATGACCCTTATCGAGCGGCCTGTAACCCTCCAGGTGAACGCCTGGAGCGGCAAGCACACTGTCGAAGGTGACTTGAGTGCCACCACGCCTTTCGCCCAGCGCCGCCAAGGCGATAAGCCGCCGCAGTGGCTGGCGGCGCCTGGCGAGGTCGACCTGCGCGAGTGGCGACATCCAGAAGTAGGCTGGGGGTTGGTGCTGCCCGACAATGACGACCTGTCGCCTCACGAGCGAGCAGGCGCCGAAGATGCGCCACTCCCTATCCAGCAGCTCCTGGCATCGAGACCCGGCTCGCCGGTCCTGCGCTGGCGGCAGGACTTGCAGCAAGGTTATTTGCGCCGATATTACGCCGACGGCAAATCACCAGAAGATCTTTCGTCGCTTTCGCTCAAACCGGGGATCAAAGAAGGCCACATACCTCGCTACCTGTTGATCTACGCCAGCCCGCGGCAAATTCCGTGGGCCGTCCAATACGCTCTGAACATCTCGACGTTCGTAGGACGCCTCGATTTGACCGGTGAAGGTCTGGCGAACTATGTCAATGCACTTATTGGCGATTGGGCGGAACATCAACCTTGCGATCCAGCCGCACCCTTGATCTGGCAGGTCAATCAAGGCGCGGGGGATATCACGGCTCTGATGTGCCGAGTGGTGGCGGACAAGGTCTGGGAAAGCTTCGGCAGCGATCCAGACTTGCCCAGGCGTCATCAGCTCAAGGAAGACGCGGCCACCGCCGCCTCGCTGTACGCTGCGCTGAGCGAACGGCAGCCTGGGTTGGTGGTGACTACCAGCCATGGTATGACCGGCCCACTCGACGATAAAACCGCGTTGGCCGCGCAGCTTGGGCTGCCCGTAGATGTAACAGGCAGCCCCATCGCGCTTGCAGGTCTTTTACCCTGGAAGGCCAATGGCGCGATTTGGTACGCACACGCCTGTTGCTCGGCCGGTGCAGACGGGAAGTCCCGGTATCGCGGCCTGTTTGATGCAGATAATCGCATCGGCCAAATGCTCAATGCCGTCGCCGAGGGCGCCGGGCCAAGTATCGCACCGCTGCCGCGTGCCTTGCTTGGAGCACCGTCGCCGCTACGCGCATTCGTGGGCCATGTAGAGCCGACATTCGATTGGACCCTCAAGGACCCTCTGACAGGCCAATCGCAGGCCTACGCCGTGTGTGACGCACTTTACCCGGCCTTGTATCGTCAGGCCCCGCGCACGCCGATAGGTTATGCCCTGAGCGGGGTCTACAAAGAAGCAGGCCACTTTTACGGGGCCTGGCAAGAAGCGATTGACCAGATCGATAAAAACGTACCGGGCATGCGCAACTGGGCGCTGTATCGGCAACTGGTGGCTATGGATCGCCAGACCTTGGTAATCCTGGGCGATCCTACGGTTTCACTGCCCAAGCTCGCGCTTGGTTAAAGGTTGCGATATTGAATCTCAACGCAGGCATTTGTGATCGGGCTATGCCGGGTTACTGCAGATGTATAGGCAAACCGGGCTTGCAGCATGAGCAGCCATCAGCCCTCAACGCTGGCCGGCCACGGCTGCACACAAAGCCGATTCTTGCCACTGCGCTTGGCCCGGTACAGTGCTTCGTCCGTGGCTTTTATCCAGTCTCGCTCGCTGGCGTATTCGTGGGAGTAAGGCACCAGGCCAATGCTCAGGGTCACTTTTACGGGCACGGTCAGGTCGGCCCAGTCGGCGAATCGTTGGCGAATGTCGTCCAACTGCCGGGCCGCTTCCCCGACGCTGACATCGAACAGCAACAAACAGAACTCGTCGCCGCCGTAGCGTCCCGGCACGGCGGAAGTTCCCAGCCCTGAACGCAGCAGGTTGGCCAGGCGGCCGATGATTGCATCGCCTACCAGATGACCATGCTCATCGTTGATGCGCTTGAAGTTGTCGATGTCTATCAAGGCCAGCATTGCCATCACCTCGCCCCTCCTGCAGCGAGGGAAGATTTCGTCAAGCTTTTCCCTCCACGAAGCGTGATGGAGCAGGCGGGTCATCCCGTCCAGTTTACTGATGAGCTTGAAGGCCTTCTTGTGCACTGCCAGTTGCACCGACACGCCGTAGCTGGCGCGGGCCACGATCAGCGGGTAGATGATCAGCATCGGCAGACAGGCCAGTTGCTGCAGCGCCGTGGTCGCCATCGACAACTCGAACCCATTCAGGCTCAGCGTCATAAGCACACCCACAACTTGCAGCGCAACGCTGGCCCGTAACAGGCGCCAACCGCCTGCGGCCATCGCGTTCATGGCGACCATGGCAAGCAGCAGCACCGACGGCAACAGGTTGAACGCCATCAGCCCTGCCCAGCCGCCGGCGAACAGGGCGTCCAGCATGAGGTTGCGCTGTTCGGCAGCGAAGGGATCCGAGGCATTGCGTGCGAGCAGGTACGCACCGGTTGGCCAGGCCACGAGGTTGGCCAACATCGCTGCCCATACCCACGTGGGCGTGCCGGGCTGATCCAGCAACACTGCACCGATGAAGAGCGCACTGAGCAGGCACCCTATCGAGCGCGGCCCGTAGATGCGGCGCGCGAAACTTCTCCCCAACTCCTGGCGACTGAGCGGCATACCAAGGCTCCCCGCCTTTGCTATCGATGTGCCCTGTCAGAGCAAGGACGTGCCGCTGTCCGGTTGTCGACTGAGCGTCCAGCGGCATGGCACTTTGGCATCGATTTTATAGCAAGTCGGGTTCGCAGTCAGCAGCCGTTCGGTGGACAGGTGATCGTTGCCAATGAACGCTGGACATGGGCCTCCTGCTGCACGTAGCCGGCGCCTGCGGTCACGATCAGCGTCTGCCCCAGCGGGTGGGTGTGCCAGGCGGTACGGGCGCCGGGCTCGAAGGTGACCGTGGCGCCGCCGATGCGAGCACCGTCGGTGCCTTTGAACGGCGCATCGACCCGAACCTTGCAACTGCTCGACGCCGCCCTGGACGGGTTCGGCTTGAGCTTCATTCCTGACGACATGGCTGCGCCCTACGTTGCCAGCGGGCAGCTGCAGGTCGTACTCGAGGACTGGTGCCCCTGGTACCCGGGGTACCACCTGTATTACCCAAGCCGCCGGCAAGCGTCGCCGGCGTTTACGTTGCTGGTCGAGGCATTGCGATATCGAGGAGGTTAAGGGTGATTTCTGCTGCGCTACAAGGCTTGGGTGCGTTCGGCCAGGTAGCCTTTGTAGTGCGGTTGTGGCTGTGAACCATCGAGCTTCTGGAAATCAAGATCTTCTTTGTCGAGCCCGTCCAACCCTTCAATTCCCCCGATGAGAGCGGGCCAGTCTTTGCGTTTGGCAGCGGCGACGATGTGGGGCTTGAGATACTCGTCCAGCAAGCGCTGGCTTGGGTCGAGGATTTCGGCGCTCAGAGCTGTCAAGTAAGTGTCTTTGGTGGTCTTGCTCCAATCAATGCTAAAGCCTGCTCGATAGCACAGCTCTGTAAAGATGAGAAGGATGGTTCTACCGTTGCCATCAAGGAACGGGTGAGCCAAAGCCAGCAGGCCCATGACTTCGCCAGGCCTGTCTCGAAACCGAGCGTGCTTGTTCGCGGAAGATAGAGCGTATTCAGCGGCGCGGACGATGTCTTCAGCATCAGCAAATTCGGTATGGCCTGGCTCACCTTTTTGGCCTTTACTGATTCGCAGGTCTGGCGTCAGTTGCACTCGATCTTGGCCGGCCCATGGGTAAATTTCCTGGAACAACATCCGATGAACATCAAGGATGGATGCGTACTCAATGTCAGCAAGGCGGGCCATATAGCTTAGAGCTTGTTCGATGTTAGCTTCGAAAGACGAGTGCTCCAGACGCTTAACAGTGTCGAGATCACTGAGCCGGAAGCGGTTGCGCAGATAACCGGCGGCCTCAAAATCGCCGAAGGGGTCGAACATCACGCCTTCAGCTTCTTCTTGGATTTGGATTTGCTAGCGCTTTTCTCTTGCAGGTATCGCACCTGCATCGCGAGCAGATCGGATGTACTCATCACCCCTTTACGCTTCAAATTCACTAGCAACTGTTCAACTGCGTCCAGGGCGACCGTGTCGCCGGACAGTGAAGTGATGCACGTAGCCATACGGCTGATGCCATCTCGTGTCGCGGTTACTTTGTGGACCTTAGCCAGCTGGCGGACTTCACTGGCAACGCTGTTAGCGGCTGTTTGGGTCATTGAACTGCCCTCTTACTCGTGCTAGGTACAATATCATTCTACATCAATCCGAAATATCTGGTTCCACGTGAACTGCCCCTTGACAGGCTTTGCATAGCGGTTTGTTTGGGGGCAGAGCGCTGGCCGCCGGCTGCTGCTGTTCGATACACAGGAGCGGACGTCTGTTGCTTACAGCGTGAGCTACGAAAGCGCATCACACAACCGAGAATATGCGTGACTGTTCGGCGTACGTTGCGCGGCTCAAGTCGGCGGCGCAACGATGCCGGCAAGGGTGCGGGTATTCGTGGATTTTTTGCTCGCTCAGCATCGGATGTGAGGCGAGGCTGCACCGGCGCACTACCGGTATAGCTCATCCAAACTTGTACGATGTCTTATCACGCGGTATTACTGCATCTCCAAAAAAAACAAGATCACGGAGATCGCTACATGGACTCAACCCTGTCCGCTTTGCCTGAACGCACTGCTCAAGGCAATACCCGCCGCAGCTTCCTGCAGAAGTCCCTCGCCGTCTCTGCCTCGCTGGCGACAATGGGCGCCGCCGCCCTGCCCCAACTGTCGAATGCAGCCGAACCACTGAGCTCCCGTTACCCCGACCCGTTGGTTCACGCCCTCGACGATAGCTTCATGGCGTTGCGTGTGTTCAACGCCAGCGTGGAAAAGCTCGCCACCGGTATGCGCTGGGCAGAAGGCCCGGTCTGGGTGGGCGATGGCCGCTACTTGCTGGTCAGTGACATTCCCAACAATCGCATCATGCGTTGGGACGAAGCCACCGAGGGCTTCTCGGTGTACCGCGAGCACGCCAACTTTTCCAATGGCATGTGTCGCGATCGCCAAGGGCGGTTGCTGGTCTGCGAAGGGTCGACCACCACTGCCGAAGGTCGCCGGGTCACGCGCACCGAATACAACGGAACGATCACCGTGCTGGCCGACAGCTACGACGGCAAGCCCTTCAACTCGCCCAACGATATCGTCTGTAGAAGCGACGGCTCGATCTGGTTCACCGACCCGCCTTTTCAGACCCACAACAACTACGAAGGCCACAAGGTCACGCCGGTTCAACCCCATGCCGTTTACCGCATCGACGGTGACAGTGGAAAGGTCACTCGGGTCATCGACAACCTCGATGGCCCCAACGGCCTGTGCTTCTCCGCCGATGAAAAAACCCTGTACGTCGTCGAAGGCCGGGCCAAACCCAACCGCCTGGTCTGGGCCATTGCGGTCAAGGACGACGGCACCCTGGGCGAGCGCCGCAAGCATATCGAGGGGCTCGAGTACGCTGCCATCGACGGGATCAAATGTGATGAAGAAGGCAATCTGTGGTGTGGCTGGGGCGGCAATGGCGATCCCAAGGCCGATCTGGAAAAGCTGGACGGCGTGCGCGTGTTCAACCCTCAAGGCAAGGCGATCGGACACATTTCGCTGCCAGAACGCTGCGCAAACCTGTGCTTCGGCGGACGGGAAGGCAACCGACTGTTCATGGCCAGCAGTCATTCGATCTACTCGCTGTTCGTGAACACGCGCGGCACGACGTTCAGCGCGTAGCGATCCTGTCGGTCCCGCGACAGACTCCCCAGTAGCCAAAGCCGCACAGACAGCCATGTGCGGCGACGCCCTTACTTCTGCCCTTCGATGAGCCACCCATGAACGCACCCGCCACGCGCCCCGTGTCGCAGTTTCTTTCCGACCCCAGAACCGTATTGCTTTTGGCTACCCTGTGTTGCGCCCTTTGGGGCAGCTCTTACCCGGCGATCAAGAACGGCTACGAGCTGCTGCAGATTGCCCCGCATGACGTGTCGTCCAAGCTGATTTTCGCAGGTTATCGTTTCCTTCTGGCCGGCCTGTGCCTGTTGCTGCTCGCGGTCATGATGCGCAAGCCCGTCTTGCGCTTGAGCCCGCGCACGTTCGGTCAGGTGGCGCTGCTGGGGCTGGTGCAAACAGGGCTGCAATACGTGTTCTTTTACATTGGCCTGGCGTACACGACGGGCGTCCGCGCGTCGATTCTGAATGCCACCACCACCTTCTTCAGCGTGCTGCTGGCGCACTTCGTCTACCACAACGACAAACTGTCCACGCGCAAGAGCGTCGGCTGCCTGCTCGGTTTTGCCGGTGTATTGACAGTGAACGCCGGTGCGGGTCCGCTCGATGCCTTGCCGTCCGTGCATGGCGAGGGCTTCATCGTGATCGCCGCGTTCGTGCTGTCGGCTGCGTCCATCTATGGGAAATACGTCTCCCACCGTATGGATGCGATGGTGATGACGGGTTGGCAGCTGGCCATTGGCGGCCTGGCGTTGCTTGTGGGCGGCTATGCGACGGGCGGGACCTTGGGTCACATGACGCCCACCTCGACCCTTTTGCTCATCTACCTGGCGCTGCTGTCGGCGGTAGCGTTCACGCTGTGGAGCCTGCTCCTCAAATACAACCCGGTCGGCAGGGTCAGTGTGTTCGCATTCCTGGTGCCGGTGTTCGGGGCCGGGCTGTCGGCGGTGTTCCTCGGCGAGAGCATTTTCGAATGGAAGAACCTGGCAGCTTTGGTGCTCGTGTGCGCAGGTATCGGCCTGGTGACGCGCGCGCAGGTGCCTGGGGTTGCATCCAAGGCGAGCTAGCGCCTGGGTCTCATGGACATCGACGGGCAATACATTTATACATTCGAATGTGTTAATGTGTTGCAACTCTCGTTGTCCTACGGAACTGACATGAACGACTCCAGCCTGTTCACCCCCCTCGCACTCGGTGGCCTGACCCTCAAGAACCGGATTGCCCTGCCCCCGCTCACGCGGTCCAGAAGTACTCAGCCCGGTGACGTGCCCAACGTCTTGATGAGCGACTATTACCGGCAACGCGCCAGCGCCGGGTTCATGATCACCGAGGGCACCCAGATAGAGCCGCGTGGCCAGGGCTATGCCTGGACGCCAGGCATCTACAGCCAGGAACAGATCGCTGGCTGGCAGCAGGTCACCCGCGCCGTCCATGAACAAGGCGGAGTGATTTTCTGTCAGCTCTGGCATGTCGGGCGCGTGTCTCATGACAGCCTGCAACCTGACAACCAGCCCCCCGTCGCCCCCTCCGCCATTCGCGCAACGGCCGTGAAGGTCTTCATCGAAACCGGTCCTGACACCGGTGCGCTGGCCGACCCGAGCATGCCAAGGGCCTTGGAAACTGCGGAGGTCCAGGCGCTGGTCGAGTTGTATCGGGTCGCGGCAGTCAACGCCAGGGAAGCGGGATTCGACGGCGTCGAGCTGCACTCGGCCAATGGCTACCTGCTCAATCAGTTCATCTCGGAACACACCAACCAGCGCACCGACGAATATGGCGGTTCGCTGGACAATCGCCTGCGCTTCCTGCGCGAGGTGACCGAAGCGGTGATCTCGGTGTTCGGCAGCGAGCGTGTCGGCGTACGTTTCGCGCCACTGTTCGAGACAACCGCTGAAGAACGCGTCTACCTGGGCCTGGTGGAACGCGACCCGCAGGCTACCTACATCCAGGCGGCGGCCATGTTGAATGAGCTGGGTATCGGTTACCTGTCCATTGCCGAGGCCGACTGGGACAACGCCCCGGAACTGCCCGAGTCTTTTCGCAAGGCGCTGCGCGAGACGTTCACCCGGCCGATCATGTACTCGGGTTGCTACACCCAGGAAAAGGCCGAGCGCGTGCTTGCCGACGGCCATGGCGACCTGTTCGGTTTCGGCCGCACGTTCATCGCCAACCCCGATCTGCCGAAGCGATTCGAACGGGGCCTGCCGCTCAATCCCGTCGACTACGCCACTCTTTACGGCGGCGGTGAGACAGGTTACGTCGACTATCCCTTCGCGACGCCCTAAAATAGCCACTCCTCGGTGGGATAACTCCCGCCGGTCAAAAGGGTCAGGCAGCGAAATGACGGCATTGAACGAGGCACTCAAGGTTCTATCCAGCCCCACGCGACGGGCCGTTCTGACCTGGCTCAAGGACCCGCATCGCTCGTTCGAAGGCTACAGCCAGCTGTACGATTTCAGCGTGCATGGCGTCTGTGCCAGCCTGATCCAGGACAAAGCCGGCCTCTCGCAGCCGGCCACCTCGATCTGCCTCAAGGCCTTGCTCGACCAAGGCTTCGTCGAGGCCAGCAAGGTTGGCAAGTGGACCTACTACCGGCGCAATGAGGAAAAACTCAGGGAGGCGATGTCAGGCTTGCTGACCGAGCTTGAGGTCGACACCCAGGACTTATAGGGCCTGCCCGGAGTCACACCTGGCCTTCATCCCCCGGTTCGTGCGCTCGTCTGAATGCCAGGATTGCAGACAGGTTGTCCTCGATCCAATCGACGACGATCTCCAGTTTCGCAGCCGCCGCCGTCCCCAGTGGCGTCAGGCTGTACTCGACGTACGGTGGCACCACCGGCCGGGCCACGCGCAGCACCAGTCCATCCCCTTCGAGCCGTTGCAGGGTATGGGCGAGCATCTTCTCGCTGACGCCGCCGATCTTGCGTCGCAGTTCGCTAAACCGATGCGTGCCGCCCAACAAGACCACCATCACCAGAACGCCCCATCGACTGGTCATGTGCTGGAGGATTTCCCGGGACGGACAATCGGCCTGCAGCACTTCGCCGCGGCGGACTTTCTCGGAGAACGTATGGGAAGCGGATTTAAGATCAACCATTGCACTTACCTTTATGTACGTACTTACTTTTCGTAAGCTTATATTCTAGCATCGGACGTTCTCAAACTCGAACGAAGGTGCTGTCATGATTGCTATCACCGGTGCAAACGGCCAACTGGGCCGCCTGGTTCTCGACTCGCTGCTGAAAACCATCGACCCTGCCGAGCTGATCGCGCTGGTACGTGACCCGGCAAAGGCAACCGATCTGCGCGCCAAAGGCATCGAGATCCGAGCGGCGGATTACAACAAGCCTGAAACCCTGGCCAGCGCGTTGAAAGGTGTTGACCGCCTGTTGCTGATCTCCTCCAGCGAGGTGGGACAGCGCCGTGCACAACACCGCGCCGTCATCGCCGCCGCGCAGGCAGAAGGCGTGGCATTGTTGGCCTACACCAGCTTGCTGCACGCAGACACATCGACATTGGGATTGGCAGCGGAGCATCGCGACACCGAACAAGCACTGGCCGAATCCGGTTTGAGCCATGTGCTTTTGCGAAATGGCTGGTACAACGAAAACTACACCGCCAGCGTTGCATCGGCTGTCGAGCATGGCGTGATCCTGGGCAGCGCAAAGGAAGGTCGAATCTCCTCGGCGGCTCGAGTGGACTACGCCGAGGCCGCCGCGAATGTACTGACCCAAGACGACCAAGCCGGCAAGATCTACGAACTGGCCGGCGACGACAGCTACACCTTGTCTGAGTTGGCCGCAGAGGTGGCGCAGCAATCGGGTAAGGCGGTTGCCTACAACGACTTGCCGGAAGCTCAGTACAAAGAGGCCCTCGTCAGCATTGGATTACCCGATGAATTGGCGGCAATGCTGGCTGACTCGGATGCAGCAGCAGCCAAGGGCGATCTGTACGACGGCCGCCGACAGTTGAGCCAACTGTTGGGACGCCCCACGACACCGATTGCACAGTCCGTCAGCGCTGCCTTGAAGCCCTGAGCTCGAAGGGCCGAGTCACAGGGGCGTTCCAGGCGCGGCGCCCCCTGCTCGCCCAGCCCGTGTATCAGTGACCACTGACTATCTGGGCAGAAACACCCAGACGATCAATACCTCCGACTGAACGGCGACATGCCGAGTTTCGGGCATGGCACCTGGCAGCCAGCGTCACAACGCAAACTACATCATCACGAAATATATCTTGCGCACTAAATATTAGCGCGATAGATTAAGCCCAGCCAGTCAGCGTGCGAATACATGGCTGACGGCACCTCCTCCAGCCATCAACGGAAAAAAGCCATGAACGTTCTCTACACCGCAACTGCAACTGCCACCGGTGGCCGTGATGGCCGTGCCGTTTCCAGCGACAAGATTCTCGACGTGGCATTGGCTACACCCAAAGAACTGGGTGGCGCCGGCGGTGAAGCCACCAACCCCGAGCAACTGTTCGCTGCCGGCTACTCTGCCTGCTTCATCGGTGCTCTGAAATTCGTCGCCGGCCAGAACAAACGCAGCATCCCGGCCGACACTTCGATCACTGCCCAGGTGGGCATCGGCCAGATTCCGGGCGGGTTTGGCCTGGACATCGACCTGAACATCAACCTGCCGGGTCTGGAGCAGGCCGATGCCCAGGCGTTGGTCGAAGCCGCCCACCAGGTGTGCCCGTACTCCAACGCCACGCGCGGGAATGTGGATGTTCGTCTGCACGTCACCGTCTGAACCGCTCATCCGCCTGAGGTGCTGCCTCAGCTGGATACAGAGAGCCGTCAATCGACGGCTCTCTCCCTCTGAACGGCAAACGCTCGACCTGTAGGCCGGGCGTTTGCTGTTTCACCCTTGGCCCCCACGGTCTGGGTCAGCAAACTGCCCAAGCGTTCTCCGATGATCACGCAAGGCGCCATGGTGTTTCCCGTGGTCACCCGCGGCATGATCGAGGCGTCTGCCACCCTCAGGCCGCTGATGCCGTAGACCCGCAACTGTGAATCCACTACGGACATGGCATCCCTGCCCATCTTGGCCGTACACGACTGGTGCCACACGGTTGAGGCGGTATTGCGCACGAATGACTCCAGCGCGTTGCGGCTCATGGCCCCCGGCATGACTTCGCGCCGTACAAACGGTGCCATTGCCGAACTGTTGCCGAGCTCGCGACAAAACTCGACTGCCCGTACCAGGGCCTGCAGGTCTTCGGGATCCGACAGCGCGGCACTGTCGATGAGCGGCGCATCCATGGGATTGGCACTCGCCAGGGTGATCGCGCCCCGGCTTTTGGGCCGCACCAGCCCAGGTAGCAGCGACCACGCAGCCGCAGGTGGCTGGAACATGGCCTGGGCCTCGGGCGTGGCTATGGGGATTTGCGCGAGAAAGGTCTGGATGTCCGGGACATCCAGGGATGGATCGCTTTTCCAGAAGAACGTCGACTCGCCGGCGTTGTTGCGCGGTGGCTGGGGTCGCTCATACTCCCAGATGCACCCGGAAACCATGATGTGGTCCTGATAGTTCTGACCGACACCCGGAAGGTCCTGAACCACGTCGATACATTGCGCGTTCAACTGCCGCGTGTCGCCGATTCCGGAGAGCATCAGAACCTTGGGTGTATTGATGGCGCCCAGAGACAGCACGACCTCGTGTCGAGCCCCCAGCCTGATGACTTTGCCCTCGTGAAGCACCTCCACCCCCACCGCCCGCTTACCGTCCAGCAGCACCCGCAGCACATGAGTATGCGTCAGCACGGTCAGGTTGGGCTGAGCCATCAAGGGGTACACATAGCTGCGAAAGATCGAACGGCGGCGGCCGTCTTCAAGGCACAGATTGGCCAACGCGGCGCCTCCGGGCCCCTCCATCATGGCGCCGTTCTGATCGTCGTAGACCGGCAGGCCAAGCGATGCGGCGGCGCGCAGCATGGCCGGTGCAACCGGATTGGGGTCTGGCGCAGTCTGGACGAAAACCGGCCCTCCCGTGCCGCGCCGCAGCGGATCCGGTGCGCCTTGCCAGTCTTCGATACGTCGAAAGGTTGCCAGAGCCGAAGCGTAGTTCCAGGCTGGATCGTCAGCCTCCCTGGCAAAATAGTCCCAGTCGCTGCTGTGACCGCGCGACCAGACCATGACGTTGATCGATGCACCACCGCCGAGCACCTTGCCCATGGACAGGGGAATGGCTCGATCATGGAGATGGGGGTTGGGTTGTGCCTGAAACTGCCAATCGCGTTCGCCGCCCAGGTTGACGAACCACTGGCTGGCATCGATGACACTGGGCACCTCGTCCGTGCCGCCGGCCTCGATCAGCAACACTCTGACGGCGAGGTTCTCCGCCAGGCGGCGGGCAACCACCGATCCGGACGTACCCGAGCCACAGACGATGTAGTCATAGGTCTCAGCCAGCCTGGCCTTCAACTGACGTTGATTGTGTTCGACACGACGCGAGAAGTCTGCGGTGTGCATAGCGCTTGTATAGCTGTTCATGTAGGTGCCTTTGAACACCCCTCAAGCGGGTGACAACGAACGACATTGCCAGCCATTGCAAGGAGGTGCATGTGTACGACCAAGGGCGCTGACACAGCCGCCGGGGAAACAATCCGTCTGCGAAGACACGACCGATTCTAGGGCGCGAAGAACCCCGACCCGTTACCCGAGAGGCGCTTGCTGCTTGTCCGGAAGGCGCTTTTCAATGCGTTTGAAGAGTGCAGGCCGAAGGTAAAGGCGTTCAGCGAGTACTGGCTCGGACCTGCGAGGGGCAAATGCCGAATTCGGCGCGATAGGCCCGGCTGAAATGGGCGGCGGTCGCGAATCCGCATTGCCAGGCGACTTCCTGAGCGCTGGGGGTGAGCGTCTGACTGGCGCTCAGCAGGCGCTGCGCTTGTTGCAGCCGAACGTGCCAGACATGGCCCATGACGGTAGTGCCCTGGCTTCTGAACACGTGTTGCAGGTGCTTGACCGATACGTGCGCGGCGGCGGCGATCGCCGAAGTGTCCAGCCCGGTGTGCGCCAGGCTTGTGTGGATGTAGCGGCGGGCCCGCAGCAGTACGACTTCCGCACTGCGCGAAGTGGCCTTGTCCCCCGGAGCACCTAGTAACGCGTCGATCAACTCCAGCAGTTGTCGACCCATCAGATCGCGAATCACGGGGCTGGGCGCTACTTGTTGCTGTGCGATGCAGTGAATGAGGGCGCAGGCGGCGCGCGTGTCGGCCGAGCTCGAATCGGTAATCACCGGCCTGGGCAGGGAATGCCTGAGCCCGCGTTCGCGCAGATTGCTCTTGGGAATACGCAGCACCGTCATCTGGGCGCGTTCAGTGAAAGACTCTTGAAAAGACCGTTCGGGGTCGATGAAAAACATGCTCCCGGCATCGAATCGGTGCTGCTGCCCGGCTTCCTCGATGTCGACATGCCCTTGCGTCATCAGCTTCAAGTACAGCCAATCGCCCTGCCACGAGGAGCGCTCCTCGCCCACCGGCGCCAGCACGACGCACGCCAGGTCGGCCTGGGTCAGACCGATGTGGCCCAATGTCCAGCTTCTCGATGTCGAACCTTTCGAGCGGGCTTTGTCGAGCCGGCAGTAGAGCCCGTGGTGTTCGAGCATCACCTCGGACCAGTTGGCGGCATCGTCTGGGCCCAGATCGAAGTCCATGTCGTGAGCGGCGAAGCGTCTTGGCGGCATGGTGGCGATCTCGGGTCAGGTTTCACGCTCTGTATCTCGGCCCACCCCGTGGGCAACGAGACGGGGATCTGAGTCAGGTTACGCTCTTTGTCCAACTGCAGGTCCATCTTCTTGGAAACCGCAACCAAATTGCGTGATGATGCTCAAGAAGAAATCGATGTCGGCAAGCCTGGCACCCAGCTTAGAGACGGCCCGTCGTACTGTGTTTTACCAACGCGCGCGGTATCCCTGCCCAACAGTCCCAGGCCGTGCATTGATGCGTTTCCGCCAGACGCCTATCATGAGCATTCACTCATATTGCCCACCTGTGCATCAGTCATGAGCCTGCCATGAAAGACCTGCCACCAACCGCCAGCCTGCGCGCCTTCGAGGTGGCAACGCGGCATGCCACCTTCACCTCGGCCTCCGAAGAACTGCATGTAACCCAAAGCGCCGTCAGCCATCAGCTCAGGCACTTGGAGGATCTGTGGGGGTTGAAGCTGTTCGAACGGGGCAAGTCGCTCACCCTGACACCCGCCGGAGCGGCTCTGGCGCCCATCGTCCGTGGTTTTTTCGCGGACCTGGAGGCGATGCTCGCCGAACTGAGGGAGCATAAGGGAAGAGTTCGGCTCAAGGTCAGCACCACCTACTCCTATGCACTGAAGTGGCTGCTGCCGCGATTGCCGAGTCTGGCCCAGCAGCACCCGGACATATTGGTGACGCTGGACACCACCGATACGGCAATCAAGTTCTCTGGCACCGACCCTGACGTTGCGATCCGCCTGGGCACCGGTAACTACCCCGGCCTTTATTCCGAGTTTCTGTTCCGCGAACATATCTTCCCCGTCGCGAGCCCCGCCTTGCTCGCGCGCTTCGGGCTGCCGCAGCACCCTGGCGAGCTGCTGCGCTACCCGCTGCTGACCCGTGACGGAAACGATCTGGTACCACGGTGGGAAGTGTGGTTCCAGCACGTCGGCCTGAGCATTTCCACGCTCAAGGAAAATGTCCGGTTCGCCGACACCAACATGACCGTTGACGCTGCCCTGCTGGGACAAGGCATCGCTCTGGTTCGCAGCGGCCACGTCGAGTCACAGATCGCCGATGGCAGCCTCGTCAGGCTCTTCGAGGTGCCATTCCCCTCGCCGGTGGCGTACTACTTCGTCTGCCCGAAAGGTATCGAAACCCAACCCCATGTGGTTTCATTCCGGCAATGGTTGAGCGAGCAGTCAACGCAAGCACAACTGGCCTACGATCGTGATGTCCTATGAGGTTTTGCTCATGACGCAATGAGCAGACTTCTCTGTTACATCCACTGATGGGCGGCTTAACATGGCGCATGCCTATCTCTATCATCTCCCTCGTACTGTTCGCCGCCCTGCTGCATGCCGGTTGGAACGCGCTGTTGCGCGGCGGCGAGGACCGACTGTGGTCCATGACCGTCATGTGCCTGGCCGTGGCGGTCACCTGCATCGCCCTGGCTTTGTTCATGGTCGCGCCAGCCCAGGCGAGTTGGCCGTATGCGGTGCTGTCGGGTGTGCTGCACGTTGGCTACAACCTGTTCCTGGTGCGCAGCTACCGGGCGGGCGATCTTGGCCAGACCTATCCGGTAGCACGCGGCTCATCGCCGATTCTGATCACCCTTGGCGCAGCCCTGTTCGCCGGGGAACAGATCCAGGCCAGTGCCCTGTTGGGCATTTTTCTGGTCTCGGGCGGGATCATCCTGCTGGCGTTCAGCAAGGGCAAACTCGCTGTGCCTAGCCTGCCCTACGCCTTGGGCACAGGCGCCTTCATCGCGGCCTACAGCGTCACCGATGGCATCGGCGCGCGCCTGTCTGGCGCGCCCATGGCCTATACCGTCTGGATGTGTGCACTGTGGGGTGTGCTGATGCCAGCGGTGTATATCGCACGTCGTGGCGCGCGCGGCCTGTTCGCCTGGCGGCCTGGAATGGCGACTGCTGCAGCCGGCGGGCTGGTCTCGCTGCTGGCCTACGGTATCGTCATTTATGCCATGACCGATGCTCCCATGGGCATGGTCTCGGCACTGCGTGAAACCAGCGTGCTGTTTGCCGCGTTGATCGGTTATTTTTTCCTCGGTGAAAGCCTGACCGTGCGCAAGGTGCTGGCCTGTACGGTAATCGCGCTGGGTACGGTGATCATCGGCTGAGCGCGCCAGGTCAGCGCCCTTGTGCAGGCCCCTCGAATGGCAACAACTCCACCACCCAATCGATGAACACCCGCAACTTCAAACTGATGTGTCGGTTGGGCGGATAGGCGATGTACATCGGCATGGTATCGAGCTGCCAGTCCTGGAACAGCGGAACGAGCTCGCCTCGGGCCAGTGGCGCCCTGGCCATGTACTCCGGCAGCCACAACACCCCCATTCCGGCCAGACCGGCAGCCAGGTGGGCATTGCCGTCGTCGACCGAAAGCACCGGCTGGCCGCGCACCGTGATGCTCTCGACGGCACGGTGCAGGGTGTAGGCCAGCGCCCTGCCCGTGCGCGCCCAGAGGAAACCGATCACGCGGTGCTGCGTGGCGTCGAGTTCGCTGGGATGTTGCGGCGTGCCGAGCCGGTGCAAATAACCAGGTGAGGCATAGACCCCCAGTTGCAGATCACCCAGGCGACGCGCCATCAGCGATTGATCGGTCAGCTCACCGCCGCGCACGACGCAGTCGACGTTCTCGCCGATGATATCGACCATGCGGTCGCTGACGCCCATGTCGATCTGGATATCCGGATAGCGCCGATGAAAGTCGGGCATCGCCGGCATCAGCACATGACTGGCGAACGGACTCGGCACGTCTACCCGCAACCTGCCGCGCGGCGCGATCGCGGCGCTGGAGAGGCCGGTTTCGGCATCGTCCAGATCGGCCAGCAGGCGTATCACTCGCTCGTAGTAGACGGCACCGTCGGCGGTGACGTTGACCCTGCGCGTGGTGCGGTTCAGCAGCTTCACCCGCAGGCGCGCTTCGAGCTGCTGCACCAGTTGGGTCACCGTGGTCTTGCTCATGTGCAAGGTCTGCGCCGCCTGGGTAAAGCTGCCCGTCTCCACCACCCGCGCGAAGGCCTGCATGGCATCGAAACGGTCCATCGGCACCTCGTTCTGACTGGCCATTGTTTGGGAAATCCAAACAGTTCTGGCCAGACTTGCTCGTTTATACAGCCCTGGCAAGCCTCTACTCTGGCCGCACGATAGATGACGGGTCACCCGACCCGCTCCAGGAGGCAATCCCATGACTCAGCGTGACGTCGTTTTCCCAGCCGGTCGCCAAGCGCTCTACGAGCGCAACCGCTACTCCCCCGCCGTTCGCAGCAATGGCCTGCTGTTCGTGTCCGGCCAGGTCGGCAGCCGCGAGGATGGCTCGCCCGAGCCCGACCTGCGGGACCAGGTGCGGCTGGCATTCCAGAACCTCAACGCCGTATTGCAGGCAGCCGACTGCACATTCGATGACGTGGTGGACGTGACGGTGTTCATCGTCGATCCGCAGTCCAGGTTCGAGACCATCTGGGAAGTGGTGCCCGAATACTGGGGACAAGCCCCCTTCCCGAACATCACCTGCGTGGGTGTGACGTGGCTGTATGGGTTCGATTTCGAGATCAAGGTGATAGCGAAGCTGCCGCCGCAAAGCTAAGTCGCTCGAAAACTCCACACGATTTCCACAACACGTTCGGAGATGACCAGGTAGATCACGACGATCAGGATCTGCAGGACGAGGTGATAGCGCAGCTTGCCCAGCCGCCGGATACCGTCGCTCATGTTCAGGACCATCAGTGCGGCAGACACTGCAATGATCCCCCACCCGGCCAGATTCAACGCAGTGAGACTCAAGAAGACGCGGTGGTCAGTCTGCACCGCGTTCGTGCCTGCTGCGAACAACAGCGCGCACAGCACCATGTTCTTGAAGCTGTCGAAAATTCGGGTGTTCAAGTCGTTGTCGAGCAGATCCAGATAGCGCGTCCAGTATTTTTTCAATGCTGAATCTCCCGTGCATGCATTCATTGTTCCGTTGCAGCCGATCAGCAGACGGAGCTTGCTGGCGATCTGCAGGGCCGCATGACATCGAAAATGGGTAGGCACAGTGCGGTCGGGTCTGGTCTACCATAGGACGGGCGCAGGCAATGCGCCAGTCGCGAAGCCTGCATCCGCCCAATCATTCGCCCAAGAGAACAGCATGCTGATTTCCGCAGTCCTCAACGGCCAGCCCTTGCTGCTGGCAGAGCACCCCGAGCCGATGCTGCCGTGGTGGAGCTTCACCAAAACGGTGCTTGCCGCCACCGCACTGACCCTGGTCCGTGACGGGAGGCTGGACCTGGACGAGCCGTTGACGGGCAACGACTACACGTTGCGCCAGCTGCTGCGCCATGAGGCGGGATTGGCAGACTATGCCGAGCTGGCCGAATACCATACCGCCGTCGCCAACCATGAGCCGGCCTGGTCGACACAAGAGATGCTGCAGCGCTTGCAGGCCGATCGGCTTCGCTACAGCCCTGGCGCGGGCTGGCGTTATTCCAACGTCGGCTACCTGATGGTGGCCAGGCTGATCGAACGCACCACCGACCTGCCGCTGGCCGATGCAGTGCACGCGCGCGTGCTGTTGCCATTGGGCATCGCCAACGTGCGTTTCGCCACCGCTCGAGCCGATCTGCAGCAAGCCTGCACCGGCCTCGCCACCTACGACCCAGGCTGGGTGTATCACGGCTTGCTGATCGGCCCGCTGTCACAGGCCGTGCTGTTGCTTGACCGTCTGTTCAGCGAACACCTGCTGCCGGCCGACTTGCTGCAGGCGATGCAGGAAACGCACACCCTGGGCGGCCCGATTGCCGGCAGACCCTGGCGGGCACCGGGCTATGCACTGGGACTGATGCGCGGTCCGGTGGACGGCGGTGTGGTGTTGGCAGGGCATACTGGGTGCGGGCCCGGCAGCGTCGTCGCGGTGTACCGAGGCTGTCTGGGTAACGTCTGCGCCAGTTATGCAGCGTTCGCCCAGGACACCAGCGAAGGCGAGGTCGAGGCCTGCGTCGTCGAGCACATCTGCCGCCATCTCAACGGCTGAAGCGTGCTCGATCGACGCTCGGCGGCCCCTCAGCTCTTCAGACCTCTTCGTCCTGAAAGGCCTCTTCGCGTTTCTTGCGAAACGCTGGCAGCACCATCATTACCAGCAGAATGGCGGACGCGGCGAACAGCACGGCACTGATGGGTCGCTCGATCAACACGGCGGGGTCGCCCTGAGAGATCAACAGCGCGCGGCGCAGGTTGGTCTCCAGCAGCGGCCCCAGCACGAAGCCGAGCAGCAGCGGCCCTGGCTCGCACTTGGCCTTGCGGAACAGATACCCCAGCAGACCGAAGATGATCACCAGGGCCACGTCGAAACCGCGGTTGTTCACGCTGTACACGCCGACGCAGCAGAACAACAGGATGGCCGGAAACAACAGACGGTACGGTACCCGTAGCAGACGCACCCAAAGGCCGATCAACGGCAGGTTGATGACCAACAGCATGACGTTGCCGATCCACATACTGGCGATCAGTCCCCAGAACAAAGCCGGTTGGTTGGTGATGACCGACGGGCCGGGGGTGATGCCGTGGATCATCATGGCCCCGAGCATCATTGCCATGATCGAGTTGGACGGAATGCCCAGGGTCAGCAGCGGAATGAACGAAGACTGCGCGCCGGCGTTGTTGGCGGCTTCCGGTGCGGCCACCCCTTCGACCAGGCCTGTGCCGAACTTCTCCGGAGTCTTCGACATCTTCTTTTCCAGGGAATAGGCACTGAAGGCGCTCAACGTTGCACCGCCGCCCGGCAGTACACCGAGAAACGTCCCCAGCGCCGTGCCCCGCAACGTGGCCGGCCAGGCCCGGCGGAAATCCTCACGGGTGGGCCACAGGCGCGTGATCTTGCCGGCCAGTGAGGTCTTGGCCTCGCCAGACTCCAGGTTGACTGCGATCTCGGCGATGCCGAACAGGCCGACCGCGATGACCACGAAATCGATACCGTCGTACAGGTCGGTGCTGCCGAATGTCAGCCGGGTCGAACCGCTGCTCACGTCGATGCCGATCATGCCCAGCAACAGACCGATGCAGACCATGCCGACGGCCTTGATCACCGAGCCGCTGGCCAGGATGGTCGCCGCCAACAACCCGAACACGGTCAACGCCACATACTCGGCAGGGCCGAATGACAGCGCGAACTTCGACAGCAGCGGCCCTGCAACGGCCAGGGCCACGGTCGCCACGGTGCCAGCGAAGAACGACGCCAGCGCTGCGGTGGCCAGTGCCGCGCCAGCTCTGCCCTGCTTGGCCATGGCATGGCCGTCCAGCGCCGTGACGACCGCCGAGGCTTCACCCGGCAAATTGACCAGAATGGCTGTGGTCGATCCCCCGTATTGAGCGCCGTAGAAAATCCCTGCCAGCATGATCAGCGCGGCTAGCGGCGGCAGGAAGTAGGTAATCGGCAGCAGGATCGCCACGGTCGCTGTCGGGCCGATGCCCGGCAGGACGCCGATCAAGGTACCCAGCAGCGCACCGATCAGGCAGAACGCCAGGTTGGTCGGGCTCAACGCTTCGGAAAAGCCCAGGTACAGCGCGTCGAACATGTCCATCAGAAGGGCCCCACCGGCATTTGGACGTCGAGTCCGTAGATGAATACGAGCAGCCCGAACAGGGTCAGCACGGTACTGGAGATGAGTACCTCACGGACCCGCCACGCCTTGTCGGCCATGCTGCCGAAGATGATCAACCCTGCCGCGGCGATGACGAACCCGGCCAGCTCGGCGGCCAGGGCGAACCCGCCCACTGCTGCCAGCAGGATCAACAGCGGTCGCAGCTTGACCGGGTCAATCGACTCCACCTGTTTGAACAAGCCCATCAGCCCCACGATCAAGCCGAGAATGATGATCAGCGAGCCGATCGTCAGCGGCATGAACCCGGGCCCCATCATGGCAGCGCTGCCGGCCGGCAGGTCGCGCGTCGACCACAGCACCAGCGCGCCGAGGCCGATGAAGATCGCGCTGGCCAGCAGATCGGGGCGGTTGCCCCGTGCGGTCAAGCTCATTTCACCCATGGCGACGCGCTCCAGAGCTGCTGGAAACGCTCCGTCTGCGCAGGCATCTGGGCCGCCCAGTCCTCACCGGACAGGTAGGCGATAGGCAACGACAGGTCCTTGGCTTGCTTGAGAAAGGCCGGATCCTCGAGCACCTCCTTGACGGCCACGGACATGCGCGCGGCGATCTCCACCGGGACTTTGGCAGGCGCGGCAATGCCGCGCTCGGAGGTCATCACCAGGTCGACGCCCTGCTCCCTGGCCGTGGGCAGGTCGGGTTCCTGGGGCATGCGTTCGGCCGAAAACTGCGCCAGCACGCGGTACTTGGTGTCATCGCTGAGCTCGCTGATGTTCTGACCGGCCGCGCTGATGTGCCCGCCCATCAAGGCGGTGCTGGACTCCGATGCGCCACCGAAGGGAACGTGGGTCAGCTCGATGCCTGCAAGCTGGTCCAGTTGCACCATCATCAGGTGATCGTCGGTGCCCACGCCCGAGGTGCCCACCGACAGCTTGCCGGGTGCAGCCTTGGCAGCCTGGATGAAATCGTTGAGGGTTTTGTAGGGCGAATCGTTGGGCACGGCGAGCACGGTGGGGTCGTCGACGATACGTGCCACCGGGCGAATGGAGTCGGCCGCATAGCCCACCTTGCGCTGCACTCGGGTGCTGAGAAAACCCGGGGTGTTGATGAACGCGAAGGTGTAGCCATCGGGCCGTGCCTTGCTCAATGCGGTGTAGGCGATTTCGCCAGCGGCACCGGGCCGATTGACGATGACGACTTTCGCCCCGAGACGTTTTTCCAGGTACGGCTGCATGGTGCGCGCCATCACGTCGGTGCTGCCACCGGGCGCATAGGCCACGAGAAATTCGATTGGACGGTCTTCCGGCCAAGCCGCGTGAGCACTGAAAGAGCTCAGGGCCAAACCCACAAGCGTTGCGGACAAAACGGATTTGCAGTGATTCATGAAGTGTTCCTCTGTTGTTTTTATGTGAGGCAACAAGCGTGTTCGGGGCGTATCTGTCAGCTTCTTCGGGTGATGCAAGTAGGCAGGATTTCGAATCTAGCAGAATAGAACGTCATTTTAAAAGCGATTAATGACTGGCGGACAGCCAGTGCTTCACGCAGATGAACGCATACATCATGTTTGACCCGGCAGCACGCAACCCTTGGCCTTGAGCGCCGCGATTACCCACGTGCGGTCATTGCTGCCCTGCGCGATCTGCTCCATCTGCTTGTGCTCGGCGGCGTACTTGGCAGCCGCCCGCGCGTACACCTGCTCGACATGCTCGAAGGGCACACACAGCAAGCCGTCCTCATCGCCGATCACCAGATCGCCGGGCTCCACCACCATGCCGTCGATGGCGATCGGAACGTTGACCTCACCGGGGCCATCCTTGTACGGCCCGCGGTGGGACACACCGGCGGCGAACAATGGAAAGTCGCCTGAGGCGATGTTGGCCGCATCACGAATGGCGCCATTGATGACGATCCCCGCCACGCCGCGCTTGATGGCGTAGGCCACCATCATTTCGCCGATCAGCGCATTGGTCAGGTCGCCACCGGCGTCGACCACGATCACATCGCCCGGCTCGGCGATGTCCAGTGCGTAGTGCAGCATCAGGTTGTCGCCAGGCCGCGCCTTGACCGTCAGCGCAGGTCCGGCCAGCACGCCTTGACGGTGCATGGGCCGCAGGCGGGCGCCACCGGCGGTCATGCGATTCATCGAATCGCTGACGTTGGCTACGGGAAGCTCGCGGAAGCGCTCGACCCATTGCGGGCTCACGCGGCGTGAACGCTGCACAACCTGAAAACCGATGCTCATGTGACATACCTCTGCTTGATGTTATTCGATGTCATGGACAATTGTTTTTTTAGAATTGCATTTCATAAATACCAAATCAATACCCAATTGCACCTGATCCGAAGAGGAACAGGACTTTATTTTAAGTATTATCGCAACGTCGTTTCATTATGATAGATTCGAGTGCCCGTCTAGACCTGCTCGCGCACCGCGTCCCGGCTGGAACCACTCACCCATAAAAACAAGGTATTCACGATGCCCCGCACCGTCTTGCTGACTGGTCCCGAACTTGCCCCCGAGGCCATGCGCCTGGCCGCCGCAGAGGGCCTCAGGATCATCGCCACCACGCCCTATCTGCCCGAGCCCGAGCTGCTGGCGACCATCGCGACCGAGCAGCCCGACGCAATTATCGTCCGCCAGGGCCAACTGACTCGGGCAATGATCGACGCTGCGCACTCGCTGAAAATCATCGCCAAGCACGGCGTGGGCTATAACACCATCGACATCCAGGCGGCCGCCGAGAGGGGCATTCCCGTCACCATTGCCGCCGGGGCCAACGCGCAGTCGGTGGCCGAACATGCATTTGCCCTGATGTTCAGCGTCGCGCGGCAGACTGCCCGGCTGGACGCACGCCTGCGCGCCGGCCATTGGGACAAGTCATCGGCCAACGGCATCGAATTGTTCGGCAAAACCCTGGGGCTGATCGGCCTGGGCGCTATCGGCCGCATCCTGATGGACCTGGTGGCGCCGCTACGGATGCGCGTCAAGGTCTACGACCCCTACCTGCGCGAGCTGCCACTGCGGGCCCATGTCGAGCGCGAAGAAAACCTCGACAAGCTGCTGGCCGACAGCGATGTGATCAGCCTTCACTGCCCGCTGACCGACAGCAACCATCACCTGATCGGTGCGGCGCAACTGGCGCGCATGCGCCCGGGCAGCGTGCTGATCAACACCGCGCGCGGCGAGCTGGTGGATACCCAGGCGTTGGTGAAGGCATTGAAACAAGGGCAGATCGCCGGTGCCGGGCTGGACACGTTCAGCCCCGAGCCGCCGCCTGCGGACAGCGCGCTATGGGACCTGCCGACGCTGGTCGCCACGCCCCACGTCGGCGCCAACACCAGCGAAGCACGCGACCGGGTGGGCCTGGTGGCGCTGCAGCAGATTCTGGCCGTCTGGAACGGTGCGCAGCTGGACCCACGCTGCGTGGTCAACCGCCACCTGCTGGGCCATTGATCGTCGTCGGGCGCTGCCGATGAAGGGCGGCCCTGCGAGGAACGCTATTGGGCGGCGGTTGGCTCAGCGCTGGACGCCTGCTCGTCCGCCGGCTTGAAACCCAGGCTGCGCATGAGGTCGCGCGCGGTGTCGAACAGCAGCGCCCAGTGGCTTTCAGCCGCTTCTTCGGTCAGGCGGCTGGCAGGTCCGGAGATCACCAGCGCGCCCATCAGCTCGCGCTGCGCGCCATACACCGGCAAGGCAATCGACGCGGCGTGTGGGTCGGTAGCGCCCTTGGAGAAATAGGGTTTGTCCAGCGACGTGCCGATCTGGACCGGCACGCGCAGTGCCTGTGCCCCCGCCGCTTCGTCCATCGGGCGCATGTCGCCGGGCTGCAGGTTGAGCCTGAGCCGATGCGCCGAGTTCACCCGGAACTGGCACATTCGGTAGGCGCCGTGGCGCACGTAGAACGAGGCGGTCTCGCCGGTTTGTTCAGCCAACAGGTGCAGCCGGGGCATCACGTGGCGCTCCAGGTCCAGCGCCTCTTGATACACCGCGTTCAGTCGCATGACTTCGCTGGCGAGCTGATAGCGTCCGTCGGCCATGCGGGTGATGTAGCCATGGTCTTCCAGCGAAACCATCAGCCGCATGATGGTGCTTTTGATCAATCCGGTACGGTTCACCAACTCGACCAGACTCAGCGCCGTGTCGCCGATGGCGAACGCGGAAAGCACCGTGAGCACCCGATCGGCCGAAGCGACTCCATTTACCGCCGGACGCGGGCGCGCTTTTACCATCAGACAATCCTCAGTGGCGATCCCCCGACCAAGCTGGCGGGGCTGCGCGTCATTATCCGACAACCACCGTATGGCCGCTACAACTGAGCGCTGCGCATTTCGCCGCTGACACAATTCCTTAACCGCCTTGCCTGTAGGGTACCCCTGCAGCCACCGGGACTCACCTCAAGGTGGCTGTGGTGACATGCCGTCTGCATCTGTGCAGTAGCAGCGAATCAGACATTAATCCCCTCAACAAGGAGAGACACCATGAGCACCACTACCCCAGCAGCAAGCACCAGCAGCGCCGACGCAGCGATCGAGAAAATGACCGCGGCCTTCGACTCGGCCATCGAGAAATCGGCCAAGGTGACTGAGATCACCACCGAGAAGAAGTCCGAGCTCGACGCCGCCAAGCAGCGTCCGCAGAACTGATTCGCTGGTGGGTGGCGTGCTGCGCCACCCACCCGTTCTTGTCGACGCCGAGTGATGAATGCCTGTGATTGCTGCACACCGCTCCCTGCCATTGACTGCCCACCCCCTTCTTCCCGAGCTCAACGTACTGAGCGGCCCCCATGCCGGTGCGGTCGTTGCGCTTGAAAGCAGTGTCTGTCGCATCGGCGCCCATGAAGACTGCGACATCGTCCTGAGCGACCCCCAGATCCATGCAACCCACCTCACCGTTCACGTGCACCGGCGCTTCCTGGCGATCGAGGCCACCGGCGGCGATGTCATGGTGGGCGATGTGCGCGTTGCCCAAGGCCACGGCTACCGCTGCAGCCTGCCGGTGCAACTGGGCGTTGGCCAGACCTCCCTGCGCCTGGCGCATCCGCCCGGCAGCGAACCACCGCGTCCGCCGGGAACCGTTCGCTGGACGCTGCTCGCCGTGGCGTGCCTGCTGATCCTCGCAGGGTACCTGTGGCAGCCATGGACCGATGCCGCGCCAGCGCTGGCCGCCGCGAGCAATGCCCCGACTGCCGATGCCCCGCCCGCAATCGCCGGCGCACAGCCTCGGGCACTGGCGGCGCTGCGTGATCGCCTGGATCAAGCGGGCCTGCAACCGTTGTCCATCGACGCCCAGGGCAACACGCTGCGGGTCAGTGGCCTGGTCGACAGTGATCAGCGTACCCGCTGGATCGAGGTACAGAGCTGGTATGACCGCACCTGGGGCAATGCGCCGGTGCTGCGCAACGATGTTCTGCCGGCGCCGCCGCTGGTTCCGCCGCGGGTGCATTTCCGAGCGGTCTGGCTGGGCCCGCAGCCCTATGTGGTGGGCGAGCGCGGCGAGCGACTCTACCCCGGTGCGGCGCTGGCCGATGGCTGGGTCCTGCAGCGTATCGAACACGATCGGCTGATTCTTGCCCGCCAGGGCAAGGAATTCGAGTTGACCCTATGACCGTGCTGGCCAAGCGGGAGCGACCGGCTTGAAGGTTGAGGCGCGCAAGGGGCCGGAGCCCACGGCCGGCAGTCTGCGCAGCGAGCCGGTGCAGCCAGCCGCCGCCAGTGCCGCGACGGCTACCCGCGAGGCCTTCGAGAAAGCCATTCGCAACCGGCGTGCCGATGTCGGCAAATTGCTGCGCGGACGGCTCGAGCAACTGACGCAGGTTCAGGTTCAGGACCCGACGATATTCAGCCCGCACCGCACCGCGCAGATTCTCCAGCACCTGATCGACGTCATCGTGCCGCACTTGGGCGCCGATGCGGAAACCGAAGCAGTGGCGCTGGCGTTGCTGCACGAAGAGATGCAACTGCAGCGCGACATCGAGGCCCACCTGGAAACCGGGGTTGACCATGACCGCTGAACACGAACTGGCAGGCGAGATGGAAATGAGCCGCGCGGCGCCGTCGGCGCGTGACTGCGCCCAGTGGCTGCACAGCCGCGGGCAGTCGTATGCACGCAGCGGCCAGGAGCGACGCGGCCTGACCTACCTGCTGATGGCCTATCGAATCTGCCCGGACGACATTCATATCCTGCGCAGCCTGATCGGCTTGTTCACTCAATCGGGTGACGGACGCCGAGCGCTCAATGCACTCGACTACCTGATCGGCCTGGAAGGCGAGCACCCGTGCCACTCACTGCTGCGCAGCCGTGCCCTGTGGGTCAGCGGCGATCATGCCGGCGCACGCGAGTGCTTTTCCCGTCACCTGCTGGGGCCTGCCCCGCCAAGGACTTCGAACCCATGAATCTCGCCCCACTCAACCGCCTGGCGGTGTTGGCATCGCAGCGCAGCGACGTGGTCATTGCCGCCTTCATGATGCTGGCCGTGGTGATGATGATCATTCCGTTGCCGACGATCATGGTCGACGCGCTGATTGCGGTGAACATCGCCTTCAGCCTGCTGGTGCTGGTGGTGGCCTTCTACGTTTCGCGTTCGGTGGATTTTTCCGCCTTGCCGCCGATCATCCTGCTGAGCACCCTGTTGCGCCTGTCGCTGTCGATCACCACCACGCGCTTGATTCTGCTGCAGGGCGACGCGGGCGAGATTGTCGCGGCCTTCGGCGAGTTCGTGATTGCCGGAGAGGTGGTGATCGGTCTGGTAGTGTTCCTGATCATTACCGTGGCCCAGTTCCTGGTGATCACCAAGGGCGCCGAACGGGTCGCCGAGGTGGCCGCACGCTTCACCCTGGACGCCATGCCGGGCAAGCAGATGAGCATCGACAATGACCTGCGCAACGGCGACATAGAACCGGCGCAAGCCAAACAGCGGCGTTCTTTGCTGGAGCGCGAGAGTCAGCTGTACGGGGCCATGGACGGGGCCATGAAGTTCGTCAAGGGCGACGCGATCGCCAGCCTGGTGATCCTGTTCGTCAATCTGCTCGGCGGCATGGCCATCGGCATGGCCAAACGCGGGCTTTCGTTCAGCGAAGCCAGCCATACCTATTCGCTGTTGACCGTCGGCGATGGCCTGATCGCGCAGATCCCGGCGCTGCTGATCGCGGTGGCCGCCGGCATCGTGGTGACCCGCGTTGCCAGCGATGACGACCAGGACCTGGGCAGCGAGATCATCGGCCAGCTGGGCTCGAACCAACGCGCATTGACCCTGACTGCCGTTATCCTGCTGGCAGTGGCGTTCATTCCCGGTTTCCCTGCGCTGGTGTTCGTGGTCATCTCGGCGATCCTGGGCGCCGCCGCATGGGCCCTGCACCGGCGCCAGGCGCGCCACGTCCTGACCCAGAGCCTGCCCGCCACGGCAACCGAACAGGCCAGCGTTGCCGGTGCCACGGCTTCCGTCGAACGCCTGCCGGAGCCCGTGGAGCCCGAGCGGCGCATCATGCTGCGGGTCGGCCAGACCCTGGCCCTGCACCTTACTGCGGACGAACTGCGCGAGCACGCCGAGGACGCGCGCCAGGCAGTGATGCAGCAACTGGGCATCGAGCTGCCCGAGGTGGGAACGCGGATCGATCCCGGCATGGCCGCCGATCAGTTCGCGGTCCTGCTCGAAGGCATTCCAATCAGCGCCGGTCCGTTGCCTGCCGCCCACCTGTGGGTGCGCGACGACCCGCTGCACTTGCAGTTGCTCGACGTCGAGCCGCAGCACGGCATGGCCTTGGTGGGGCGCAGCGACACGCTGTGGGTCGACCAGGTTCACCGCGAGGCGCTGGAACAGGCCGGCATCGGTTTTCATGGGCTGGAACAGGCGCTGGGCGCACATCTGCAGACCGTGCTGACGCGTTACGCAGCGGACTTCATCGGCATTCAGGAAACCCGCCGTCTGCTCGACCGTATCGAAGCCGATTATCCGGAACTGGTGCGCGAAACCTTGCGGCACACCTCGCTCCAGCGCCTGGCGGACATTCTGCGCCGCCTGCTCGACGAGGGCATTGCCTTGCGCAACTTGCGTGGCCTGCTCGAAGCCTTGGTGGAATGGGGCCCGCGCGATCTCGAACTGCATGTGCTGAGCGAACACGCCCGCGGCGCGCTGTCACGCCAGATCTGTCATCGCTACGCCGACGAGCACCGGGTCATCGCCGCCTTCGTCCTCGCCCGACCTGCCGAGGACGCGATTCGCCAGGCGCTGCGCCGCAGCGAAACAAGCCGCAGCGCGGGCCTGCCGGAAGCGCTCGGCCAAGCGTTGCTGGAGCAACTGCGTCAAGCGTTCAACCGCACGGACGACGACTTTCAAGTGGTGTTGATGGTGTCGGCCGATCTGCGCCGCTATCTGCGCCAGTGGCTGGTGCGCCACGACCTGGAAATCCCCGTGCTGTCCTATCAAGACCTGACCCGAGAATTCACCTTGCATACATTGCGCTCCATCGCCCTGCCCGGCAGCCCCGCTGCTGCGCTCGCCGCTCCCGATGCAGGAGTCCTGGCATGAACCGGCTGTCGATGCCCACCCACCGGCTGCTGGGTCTGGCACGCCGAGTGCCGTGCGCCGGCGCATGGCTGGCGCTTGCGCTGGCCGGGCCGGCACAGGGGATGAACTTCGATCCGGTGCCCAGCGAAACGGTGCAGTTGAACGTGGGTGAGGGGCGGATCCTGCGCTTTGCCGCGCCCGTGGAATCGGTGTTCGTCGCTGACAACGCGGTCGCCGACATTCGCATCGTTTCGCCCGGCGTAGCCTATGTGTTCGGCAAGACGGACGGCCAGACCAACCTGATTGCGCTGGACGCCCAACAAGCATCGCAGGGCAGCGTGGGCGTGAGCGTCCGCCCTCCCATCGGCACAGCGCTGCAGCAGCACAACCCGGACAATCAGGTGCAGGTGCGCAGCCAGGGCAAGCGCTTGCTGGCCGACGGTGCGGTGGCCGACATCGACAGCGCCATCGAACTCAACGCCCTGCTGGTCAGCAGCGCTCCGGCGGGCGTGCCGCCGATCAACGCCGCGACCTACAACGGCTCGCCCCAGGTCAATATCCGCGTGCGCTTTGCCGAGGTCTCCCGCGAGCAGTTGCTGCGTTACGGCGTCAACTGGAATGCCTTGATCAACAGCGGCTCGTTTTCCTTCGGCCTGATCACCGGCGGCCCGCTGGCCAGTTCGGCGGTGGCCGGCGCCACCAACCTGTTGTCGGCCGGGTTCAACTCCAGCAGCGCCAGCGTCGATGTGCTGCTCGACGCCTTGCAGAGCAACGGTTTCCTGGAAATCCTCGCGGAGCCGAACATCACCGCTCTGAGCGGTCAGACCGCCAGCTTCCTGGCCGGTGGCGAGATTCCCGTACCCGTCCCGGTCGGCAACCAGTTGATCGGCATCGACTACAAATCGTTCGGCGTTTCCTTGCAGTTCACCCCGACCTTGTTGCCCAACAAACGCATCGGCCTGCAGGTCCGGCCGGAAGTCAGCAGCCCGTCGACCACCAGCCAGGTACAGATCAGCGGGTTCAGCGTCCCCAGTTTCCAGGTCCGCCGGGCCGACACCCGGGTCGAAGTCGGCAGCGGACAGACCTTCGCCATCGCCGGGCTGTTTCAGCGCAGCAGTTCGCAGGACATCGACAAGCTGCCACTGCTGGGCGACGTGCCGGTGCTGGGCAATCTGTTCCGGTCCAAACGCTTCCAGCGCAGTGAAACCGAACTGGTCATCCTGATCACGCCCTACATCGTCGAACCGGTGGCTGACCGCAGCCTGGCCACACCGCTCGACCCGGCCAGCGACAACCCGGCCTGGCGGCTGGCGGGAGGCAACGTTGCGCTCACCGCCCACACGGAGTTCGGCTTCTATGTGGACTGAACCTGTGTGCAGTAAACCTGTAAGGGCTCATCGTCGATGGATGGCCTGCTGCAGAACATTGGCCTGTGTCGCGTCCCTGCTGATGCTTGGCGGGTGCGCCACCGAACTGGAAACCGCGGATGACTCCGTGGATTACTTGCAGCTGCGCGACGATCCGTCGACGGGCGCTGCGCGCACCGTGCCGGCAGCGTGCACGGGTGTCGATAACATCGCAGGCCGAGCGCGCTTGCCGCTGGGGTGTGCCAATGCCCTGAACCTGCAGCGCATGGTGCAAGACACCCGCGACCTGCATCGGGGGCAAGCCATGGGGCCGACCCTGGCGGCGCCGGTGGGTCGCGCTGCGCAACAGTACCTGCTTGGGGAAACGGCCGATCTGGAGCGCCGGCGCGAGCTGGAGCGTGAACGCCTCGCCGCGCCAGCGCCTTGAAGTTCAGCGCGCCTGGCGCGCGAGAATGCCGAGGGCGCGAGCGCGGTCGGCCGGATCCTGCAGCACCTTGATGGCCCGTGCCTTGCCGATCAACGCCATCCGCTCGCTTTCGCTCAGGTCGGGCAGTTCGGCAGCGATGCGCTGCTCCTGGCCGGCCAAGGTCAGCACCAGCAATTGCTGACGCAGGTGACTGGGACGTGCCAGTGGCGAGCGTACCACCTGTGCCATGCGCTCGACGGCCTGGTTCGGCTGACTGCCAAGCGCATGAGCCAAGGCCAGGTTGGTACTGATATCCAGGTTCTGCGGGGCCAGGTCATGGGCCTGGCGCAGCGCGGCAATGCCCTGTGCCTGCCGGCCCGCGAGCATCGCAGCGGTACCCAGGCGATTGTAGGCAGTGGCCGTGCCGATCAGCGGCGCTGCCTGCGCCAGGGTGTCACTGGCGCGGCTGACTTCGCCGCTCTGCAGCAACGCGGTGCCCAGGCCCAGCAGCGCCCGCGGCTCCTTGCTCTGGTTGACCAGCACGCCACGGAAGGCCCGCGCCGCGCCTTGAGGATCGCCGCTGGCCAAACGCGCTTCACCCAACTGCAGCATGACCTCGGGCGCCTCCTTGGAGAGTACGGCGGCGCGCTCGTAGAGCGCCACCGCCGAAGAAGGATCGCCGCGACGATCGACCTCGGCCGCCAGTTGCATCAATCGCGCGCCGTCATCGCTGGGCGGGGTCTGCGTTGCGCAGCCGCCCAACAGCACGCAGGACGCCGCCAGCGCCGTGATCGCTAGAGACTTTCCAGGTCTTGAAAAACCCACTACACCCCTCCCCTGAAGGCTGACAAAGGGCTGAGTGAACCCTACCCAGATGACAGTCCGGTGACAACACGCACTTGCATGGGGTGCAAGGCTTGCAGTGCGTGGCGCGTTTGCCGACCGTCACAAAAACGCAAAGTGCGCGCGGCTACACTCGCCCCGTTCAAACAATCGGCAGGAACGCACAGCGCATGAGCCAGCACGGCCCGGACATCACCGCCAGATCCAGCCAGCGCTTGCGCAGTACGCCGGGGCTGCCATGCGCATTGCTGATCCTCGCCATGCTGGCCGGACCCGATGCCTGCGCATCGGCGGCTGCCACGCTGGCCTGGACCGCACAGCCCTATCCCTACCTGATCATCGACCAGGATGTACGCGGTGTGCTGCAGGAAATGGGCAGCAACCTTGGCTTTGCAGTGGTCATCTCTGACGCCGTCAAAGGCAAGGTCCGCGGCAAGGTGGCTGGCGACAGCGCCGCCGATTTCCTCGCTGCGTTGAGCACGGCCAACGGGCTTGGCTGGTACTTCGATGGCAGCACGCTGTTCGTCGACAGCGCCAACGACACCGCGGCACGCACCTTCGACACCGGCACGCTGTCGGCCGCTGCGGTTCAAGGCGCACTGGCCCCGCTGCTCGCCGGTGGCCCACGCGCCCGGCTGAGCGTCGATGCCAGCGCTCGCAGGGTGAGCGCCGCCGGTGCGCCAGGCTACCTGAGCCTGATCGACGAGCAACTCGCCGCCCTGCGGCCGCCGCTGCGCCACACGGCCGCTAGCCAACCTGCCGCCCGCAGTGTGCGGATCTTTCGTGGCGGCGCCGAGACCCAGGTGGTCTCGGGCCTGGACTGAGTTCAACCCCGCCTTCGGGCTCACCTGCAAGGAGAACGACCATGGCTACAAACGCTATCGATCCGAACCTCGACCCCTCCTCCGGCACGAACGGCGAAGCGCAATTCAACGCTGCGCTGGACAGCTCCACGGAACTCAGCGACGCCGAGTTCACCGATCAACTGGTCAGCGGCGCGGTCACCGTGGCCGGCCAGATGATCATCATGCCCAAGGCCAACGAAATGCTGAACGAAGCGATGTCCGACGAGTGATTGCGTCGCGCTGAACCTTCCCATCGTCGAACAGGAGCCTGACCATGCTGCCCATTGCCGCCACTGCCGTACCGGCACAGCCACCCATCGCCGATGCAGTGGGCACCGGCCAGGTATCGCAGAACCTTTTCGAGCACATGGCCCGGCAACCCGCCGTCGCACCCACCGGCACCAGCCCTGCGCAGTTAGGGGCCGGTGTTCTGGACAACCTCGACGGCTTCTTCAATCGCACCCAGCGCTTCGCCGAGCGCGCCGCCGACCTCGGCGCCAGACAGACCGACCCTGCCGGGGCCGGTCACCCGGCCCCGGCGCAGGCCGCTGCCGACCCGCAACTGCAAAAAGTCGTGGAATCGTTGAGCCTGATGTTCGATCACTCCATCGAGACGCAGATGGTGGTGCGCGGTGCCACCCAGGTATCCGGCGCCGCCAACACCTTGCTCAAGGGTCAATGATGAACCTTACGCCTTTCTCGATACTGCCTGTCTCGATACTGCCTCTCCCGATACTGCAGCGCACGGCACGCCGCCTGCTGGCCATCGTCCTGCTCGCCTGCCTGATGCAGGGCTGCAAGACCCAGCTGTACACCAATCTCAGTGAGCGCGAGGCCAACACCATGGTCGCGGCGCTGTTGCACGAAGGCATCCCCGCCGACCGCGTGGTGCAGAAGGACGGGCGCTTGACCGTCAACGTGGCGCAGGAGCGCTTTGCCGAAGCCATGGCGATCCTGGAACAGGCCGGCCTGCCGGAGCAGACCTTCGCCAGCATGGGCGAGGTGTTCAAGAGCAACGGCCTGGTTTCGTCGCCCACCCAAGAACGCGCCCAGCTGATCTACGCGTTGAGCGAGGAACTGGCGCACACCGTATCGCAGGTCGACGGCGTGGTCTCGGCCCGCGTGCATGTGGTGCTGCCGGACAACGATCTGCTCAAGCGCAACATCACCCCCTCTTCGGCCTCGGTGTTCGTGCGCTACGAAGCCGGGCTGGATATCAATGCACTGATACCGCAGATCAAGACCCTGGTCGCCAACGGTATCGCCGGGTTGGGCTACGACGGTGTCTCGGTCATTCCCGTACAGGCCGCCGTTCGCGAGCGCGCACGCCAGGCACCTGCGTTTTCCTCGGTCATGGGCATCTGGGTGCTGGACAGCAGTCAGGCCCGCGCCGCAACCCTGATCGGCGTGATGCTGCTGGCCATCGTGGCGCTGGCCGGGGTGCTGGGTTATGTGCTGTGGCAGGCACGTCGGCCGCGCAGCTACACCTTGGTGGATGTCACATGAGCACGCCGGAACACACGATCGCTGCAGCCGAACACGAACGCCGCTGGCAAACCTTTACCGCCCGCCCCCTGCACAACGTGCACCGGGCACGCCTGCAGGCCTGCTTCGACAACCTCGACCTGCCCGCCGCCACCCTGGACGCGATGCTGGCCCAGCCACGCCTGCGCGAGCGGTTGACGCGCATGCTCGAGCAACGCTTTGCCTTGCAACCCCTCGAGGCGATACAGGCCCCAGCAGCCGAGGATGTGCCGGTGGCGACCCTGGACTGCACGCAACTGAAACAACTGGCGCGGCGCTGCGGGGTGGTGTTCTGGGCCGAGGCGCTGGTTCGGGAGATTCGCGCACCGGCAGTCCGTGCGCTGCGCGAGCACTTCGGTAATGCGCTGTTTGAATTGGCCTTGGCCGAACATGCCTTGGCTTGCCCGCTGGCCAGCCACGAGCTGCCGGCTTCTCTCGAGGAACTGGACGCTGTGGTCGAACGAGATGGCCAGGCCTGCGTCAACGCCTGGCTGGCCGAACAACCTCGCGCACTGGCCGCCTGGTACCGATTGAAAATCGATGACCCGGCCGCCGCCACGCCAATTACCCCGCGCATCGAGCAGTACGGGCCTATGATCGTGCGGCGGGTAGTGCGCAGCGATCCGCCGACCCAGGGGGCCATGAATGAGTGAAGCCAGCCCATTGCCAACCCCTGGCAAGCGCATCGTGCGTGCCGATGAAGCCGCGCATTGGATCGACGGTCAGGAATATCTGCAGAACGCCCGCGAGCAGGCTCGACAGCTGCTCGAGCTGGCCGAGCGGCAGGCCCGGGACCTGCGCATTGCCGCCCGCGCCGAAGGACTTGCCGAGGGCCAGGCGGCGGCGGGCCGACAGCTGATCGAGACCGCCGCCGCCGTCGAGCGCTATCTGGCCACGGTGCAGGTGCAACTGGCCGAGCTGAGCCTGACATTGGTGCGCCAGGTATTGGACGACCTCGACGCCGCGCCCCTGATCGCGCAGCTGTGCCAGCGCGCCCTGCACGACTTCCGCGACCAACAGCAACTGACCCTGCGCGTGCCGCCGGCCCAATTGGCGGCGGTCGCAAGTTTGCTGCAGGGACTGCTCGGCACGGTACAAGTCCAGGGCGACGCCAGCCTGGGGCCGCGTCAGGCCACGCTGTCGAGCCCGGCCGCGCTGGTCGACCTGGACGTCGACGAGCAGTTGCGCGGCCTGCGCCTTGCACTGGGTCTGCCGGACGCGCCTGCAAGCGTCGGGTCTGCCCGGTGAACACTGTGCTCGACAGCGCCCTGCCGGAATTGCTCGCGCGCGCCACGACTGCCATACCCCGACCGATGCGCGGCAAAGTCCGGCGAATTCGCGGAATCATGGTCTACGCCAGCCTGCCAATGGCCCGCATCGGTGAGCTGTGTTACCTGCGCGACCCCCTCGACCAGCGCCTGGTCGCGGCTCAGGTCATCGGGTTCGAAGGCGACGAAGCCCTGCTCACGCCGATCGGCGAGCTGCAAGGCATGTCCACCCGCTGCGAAGTTATCCCCACCGGTGCGCCCCTGAAGGTCAGTGTGGGCGAGCATCTGCTGGGCCGGGTCATCGACCCGCTGGGCCACTTTCTCGACGGTCCACCGCCGCCCCTGGCGCCGGGGCCGGCACGTCACTACCCGGTGCATGGCGAGCCGCCGGCGGCGTTCTCGCGCAGCCTGATCGAGCAACCGCTGGCACTGGGTATCCGCGCCATAGACGGCCTGCTGACTGTCGCCCGTGGCCAGCGGGTGGGCATCTTCGGCGAGCCGGGGGTGGGCAAGTCTTCGCTGCTGACCAGCATCGTGCGCGGCACCGCCGCCGACGTCATCGTGCTCGGACTGATCGGCGAACGTGGACGCGAGGTACGCGAACTGCTCGACGTCCAGCTCGGCGCGCAGGCCCGCGCACGCACGGTCGCGGTGGTCGCCACGTCCGACCGTCCGGCCATGGAGCGGGTTCAGGCGGCTCACGTAGCAACCAGCATTGCCGAATATTTTCGCGATCAGGGCCTGCATGTGCTGCTGTTGATGGACAGCATCACGCGCTTCGCCCGCGCCCAGCGCGAGGTCGGCCTGGCGGCTGGCGAACCGCCGACCCGGCGCGGCTTTCCACCTTCGTTCTTCGCCGCCCTGCCGCGCCTGCTGGAGCGCGCGGGACCGGCCGCGCGCGGCAGCATCACCGGCCTGTACACGGTCCTTACCGAAGGCGACGGCAGCCAGGATCCGGTGGCCGAAGAAGTCACCTCGATCCTGGACGGGCACATCGTGCTCAGCGCCGCCCTGGCGCAGAAGAACCACTTCCCGGCCATCGACATACTGCGCAGTCGCAGCCGCCTGATGGACGCCGTGGTGCGGCCGCTGCAACGCCAGAGCGCGGCGCAGATTCGTCAGTCCATGGCGCTGTACGCCGATGTCCAGCTATTGTTGCAGGTGGGCGAGTACAGCGCTGGCAGCGATCCGCAGACCGATGCCGCCATCGCGCGGCAGGGGGCTATCGAGCGATTCCTGTGCCAGCAGGCCGACAGTTGCAGCGACTATGAACAGACCGTGCGTGCGCTGTTCGAGTTGCTCGAGTGACCGGCGCCGAGCGCTTGCAGGCGCTGCTGCGACTGCGCGAGTTGCGCGAACGCAAAGCACGGATGGCTGCCGCCCGCCAGGCGCGCAGCCGTGACGAGTTGGAACAGCGGATAGACAACCTGACCCAGTCGCACTGCCTGCACAGCGAAGCCCTGGCCCGCCGCGACGCACGCAACGGCGCGGCGCTGTTGGGTGAAATCGTCGATCATTGGCAGGTCCAGCGCTACCAGCAGCAGGCCTCCGAGCGGGTTCACCTGGATCGACAGTTTGCGCAGCAGCTGCAAGCCCTCGGCGAGGAACGGAGCCAGGTGCACGCGCGCCTGGAGACCCTGACGCAGCAACGTCGGCAGCACCAGCGGCAGTGTGACGCCATGGCCCAATTGCTGGCCCAGGAAGTCCGCGGGGTCCGCCTGCGCGCGCACGAACACGCCGAAGCGGAAGCCGAAGATCGGCCCGGTGGCTTGCCCCATGGGTGACGTCCGCCCCATCCGACGCACGCCGGTGCTGCCCGGGGTGCTTGCCTGTTTTCCTTCGGTCGATGCCACCGCCTGCGAGCTGATCAACCAATGGTTGCACCCGCGCGCCGTCATCGAGTTCGCACTGGGCGGGCACGCCTGCCAGATGGCTGTGCGAGCCTGGCCGCAGCCACTCGACGACCACCTCGACGTCGCCTTCAGGCTGGGCCAGGACACAGGTGCCCTTTACCTGCCCATGGGCTCGCTGGCCAATGCGTTTGGCCTCGAAGCGAGCACGAGCCTGCAACAGGCGAACCCGGAACAGCGTTGCCTGCTGCTCGAGTACCTGCTGCTCGACCTCGTCGAAGCCCTGGAAAAATTGACCGCTCAGCCTTTGCAATGCACCCCTGAACAATTTGCCGACGATTCGCTGCCGGTTCGGCTGGGGTTAAGCGTCAGCCAAGGAGCGTGGCACGCCACCCTGGGTCTGGCGCTCGACCCGGGCGCCGCCCGACGTCTATTGGCCCTGCTCGATACCCAGGTACCACGCGTGCCGGAGCACCCTGGCTGGCTGCCCCTGCCGGTATCGGTCGCCTGCGGTTGGCAGCTGCTGTCCCTGGACGAACTGCACAGCCTGGCGCCGGGCGACGTGGTCATGCTCGATCGACCTTGCGAAGGCGTGCTGGTACGCATCGCCGAGCGCCTGCACGCGTTCGCCACGCTCATCCCCGGCGGCCTGCGCCTGGACGGTTCACCGTCGCCTGCCCCCTTTCCGTTTCTTTCGCGTTCCTCAGGAGAATCCACCATGGCGCAATCCCCCGACAACCTTGCAGCGCATTTGCCCGTCACCCTGGTCTGCGAAGTCGGGCACCTCGAGGTGACGGTGCAGACCCTTGGCGCACTGGTCTGCGGCAGCGTGTTGCCCCTGCCGGACCGAGAGGGTCAGCAGGTCATGCTGCATGCCAATGGCAAAGCCTTCGGCCAAGGCGAACTGGTCACCCTGGGCGAAGGCCTGGGGGTGCGCCTGACGAGCCGTACAGCCCATGAATGAGCTGCAACCCAATCTGATCGAAATCATCATCGTGGTCTCCACCATCGGCCTGGTGCCGTTGGTGGTGGTCACCATGACCGGCTTCCTGAAGATTTCCGTGGTGCTGTTTCTCATCCGCAACGCTCTGGGCGTGCAGCAGACGCCGCCCAACCTGGTGCTGTACGGCATCGCGCTGATCCTCACCGTCTACATCACCACGCCGCTGGTGGGGGAAATGCTCCACCGCCTCGAAGCCCAGCCCATCAGCCTGCAGAGCGTGGACGGCATTCGCGAAGCCGGCGACGTGCTGCGCGCACCGTTGCAGGCGCACCTGTCGCGCTACGCCAATCCGGATGAGCGCGCGTTCTTTCTGCAGGCGACCGAAAGCATCTGGTCGGAGGAAGCCCGCGCCGATCTTCGCGAAGACGATCTGGTGGTGTTGATCCCGGCGTTCGTCAGCTCCGAGCTGACCCGTGCCTTCGAGATCGGTTTCCTGCTCTACATCCCATTCCTGGTGATCGACCTGATCGTCTCCAACATCCTCATGGCGATGGGCATGATGATGGTTTCGCCGACGCTGATCTCGATCCCGTTGAAGATCTTTCTGTTCGTGGCCGTCAGCGGTTGGTCGCGCCTCATGCACGGACTGATCATGAGCTACGGCGCATGAACGTCGACCACCCAACCCTCGCGAGGTAGCAGTCATGGGCCAGGACATCTTCCTGACAGTGATGAAAGACGCGCTGATGACGGTATTGCTGCTGTCCGCGCCGGCCTTGCTGGTGGCCATCGTGGTGGGCTTCGGCGTCGGCCTGGTACAGGCGCTGACCCAGATCCAGGACCAGACCCTGCCACAGGCAATCAAACTGGTCGCTGTCATGCTGGTGCTGCTGGTACTCGGTCCGCTGCTGGCGAGCCAGGTGGTCAACCTGGCCGGGCAGATGCTCGACAACTTTCCCGCGTGGACACGCTGACGGTGGCCCATGCTCGGTGAGCAACTGGCAGGGTTCTTCGACCTCGCCTACCCCCTGCTCAGCGCCTTCGGCATGGCCGTGGCCCGCGCCCTGGGCATGATCATCATCACCCCGGCGTTCAACCGGCTGGGCCTGACCGGCATGATCCGCAGCGCGGTCGCGGTGGTGGTGTCGATTCCGATCGCCCCGGACATCTTCATCGCCCTGGCAGGCGAGCAGGCACCGTCGACCCTGATGTTGATGGCGCTGCTGATCAAGGAAATGGTCATCGGCGTGGTCATCGGGTTGATCTTCGGTATCCCGTTCTGGGCCGCCGAGGTCGCCGGCGAGCTGATCGACCTGCAACGTGGTTCGACCATGGCGCAGCTGCTCGACCCGCTGAGCTCAGGCGAATCGAGCGTCACCTCGACTCTGCTGAGCATCACCTTGATCACGCTGTTCTTCATGTCCGGGGGGTTCACCCTGATGCTCGACGGGCTGTACCGCAGCTACCAGTTGTGGCCGGCACTGGCAGCGGCGCCGGCACTGGGCGCGAACAGCGTCATGGAGATCGTCGGCGTGTTGGACAAGGTCATGCAGATCGGCGTGCTGATGATTGCCCCGGTGGTGATCGCCATCCTCACCGCCGACCTGCTGCTGGCCTACCTGGCACGCATGGCGCCGCAGCTGCATGTGTTCGACCTGTCGCTGTCGGTGAAGAACCTGCTGTTCTCGTTCCTGATGGTCGTCTATGTCAGCTTCATGATTCCCTACATGCTCAGCCAGCTGGGCGCGCTGCGCGGCTGGTTCGACGTGGTCGAGTCGACGGTGCAGGCCGGCCTGCAGACAGGTGCGCCGTGAGCGAGCAACCCAGTGAAGAGAAGTCACTGCCCGCCTCGCAGAAGAAACTGCGCGATGCGCGCAACAAGGGCCAGTTGCCGAAGAGCCAGGACATGGTCACCGCCATGGTCATCCTGACTTGCAGCCTGTACCTGATCAGCGTCGCCGAAGGCCTGCAGCAACGTTGCATGGCCTTCGTCGAGCTGGTTGCCCAGGTCTGGAGCGAACCGTTCGCCCTCCTCTGGCCACGGGTGCAGAGCACTGCGGTAGACCTGTTGCTGAGCGTCACCCTGCCGCTGCTGGCGGTGACGGTGATCACCGTGGTGCTGAGCAACCTGGTGACAATGGGCGGCCCGGTGTTCAGCGCCGACCCGATAAAACCCGAGTTCGAGCGCATCAGCCCGGTCGCGGGGTTCAAGCGGATCTTCTCGTTGCGCAGCCTCATCGAGCTGCTCAAGGGGCTGTTCAAGCTAGGCGCTTTGACCGTCGTCTTCGTCCTGGTGTATCGCGCCGGCATGCAGAGCCTGATGCAGTCCTCCGGCTGCGGCGCCGAATGCGTACGGGCTTCGTTTGTGGAAATGTTCCGGCCGCTGCTGGCCACCGTGATCATCGCCTTTGTGTTGGTGGGCGGGCTGGATGTGCTCATGCAGCGGTGGCTGTTCGGGCGGGAAATGCGCATGACCAAGAGCGACCGCAAGCGCGAGACCAAGGACAGCGACGGCGACCCCCTGATCCGCCAGGCGCGCCAGCGCCAGCGCAAGCAGATGCACGCGCTGGCCACCAAGCGTGGTCTGCACAACGCCACGCTGGTGATCGGCGAAGCGGGCCAATGGGCGGTGGGCCTGCGCTACATCCGCGGCGAGACACCAGTGCCGGTGATCGTCAGCCGCGCGGGCGCGGAGGAATCGACAGCGATGCTGGAACAGGCACGCGCGCTGGGCATCGCCCATGCCGTGAACGCGCGGCTGGCGCGTCGCATTGCCGTGCGCGCGGCCGGCGACGCGGTACCGGATGCCACGTTCCAGGAAGTGGCCGACATTCTGGTCGGTGCACGGCTGATCTAGGCGGTGACCCAAAAGTTAAACACTCGGGCTGTACGGTAGACATTCGGCGTCTGTCTGGCTGTCGCGCCGCGCTCATTCACCTCACAAGGAAGCAAGTCGATGACCGATACCCTTCAGCCTGCCACGTCGACCGATCCGGTCGCACCGCAAACCAATCCCGAGCTGACCTTCGATGCCTTGATCGCGATCGCCAAGAGCATCGCCCAGCAGCAGCCCAAGCCTCTGCCCATCGAGAACCCCGCAACCCGGGAGATGATCGAGCTGCAGGAAAAACTGCACGACGCCAGCGTGCTGCGCACTGAAGAGGCACCGAGCCTGGATCAGGTGCGCACCATCGAACGTGACCCCAGCAACCCGGACGTGCTGATGGTGTACAAGCATGACGACAGCGTGGTGGTGGTTACCCGCGAGTTGACTCCAGAGGCGTTCGATACCCTGGACGACATGGGCAAGACCCTGGACGGTATCAAGACCAGCGAAGACGAGGGTTACCAGCAGGTCAAGGACAACCCGTTCACCGACGCCGACATCGACGGCGCGACCATCGGGGTCAAGGACGAGGTCGGTCCGGGCCTGGTTCGCGCCGAGGTGTTCGATGCCGACGGCGGCAGTCGCAAGGTCATCGTGTCGAAAGAGAGCAATCCGCAGCTGTACGAGCGCTTCGTCGCCGTGGATGAGGGCCGCCGCAACGACGACGGCAAGCTGGACGATGCGCGCAAGGACGCCGACCTGCCCGCCATGACCGAACTGGATGTGGGCAATCTGGAGACCGGCACGGTCGACCCCAACGATGCGAACCGCAAGCTCACCGTCAGTGAGCAGACCTGGCAGAACCTGATCGCGCAATGGAAAACCGGCGTGGAGGATGGCAGCATCGGCAAGGATGACGACCGCGCCAAACTCTACACGGCGTTGCGCGCGCAGGCCGCCAGTGACGGCGGTCTGGACATGGTGGTGCTGGACATGTCCATGGGTCAGAACACCGCCAAGGTCAGCGGCGACGATCTGTCGTCGATCATCGACCGGGTCAAGGTCGACGAACGCACGGCCGAACTGTTCGGCGCCGAAAGCGTGCAGAAGGACTTCCAGGCGCAGCAGGCCAAGTCCCTCGACGCCCTGCCGGACAAGACCGCCGTGCGCGAAAAGCTTGAAGGCATGGCGTTCTCCGAAGACTACTCGCGCTACATCGCCGACCTGAAGAACAGCGGCAAGGAAGGCCTGGCCGAAGCCGACATCAGCAAGACCTACGCCGCCCTGGCTGCCTTCGATCCAGAAAAGGCCGCACAGTTTTCCCAACACATGATGATCGACGCGACCACCATGGACCTGGACAAGCTGCTGGCCGATCCGTCGGGCATCAACGATCAGAACACGGCGCTGGCCACCCAGGATACGATCAAGACGCTGCTGACGGCCCTGAAGAAAGGCGGCGTGGACATCCCTCGACGTACCGTGGAAACCGAACGTTTCGTCCAGGAATTTCTCGGCAACAAGCAAACCGCCAAAACCTTCGCCAGTGCCTTGAAGGAACTAGGTGCCACGTTCAGCCAGAACGGCACGGTGACCCAGACCGATATCGAAAAGGTCATGGGCAAGGACGTCTACAAAACCCTCGGCGAAGGCGCCCATGGCAGCATGCTGCGCACCCTGAGCGAGCTCAACGGCAACGGCGTGCTGGGATCGGCCGGCGGACTGATCTCCCTGGCCTCGGGTATCTACCAGCTGGTCGGCAAGGGCGGCAGCCTGGCCGATACCCCGGAAGAGCGACTGGCCATCGCCAAGGACATGGTCAGCGTGCTCGGCGCCGGCCAGCACTTCGTCAATCTGGGCTCCAATATCGTCGACAGCGTGCGTGGCACTCAGGTCAACCAGATGCTGGGCCTGGACAAGTCGCTGCCGCAGATCTTCGGCAAGGACCAGCCCCAGGGCGGCGGGCGGCCGTTCAGTGTGGTGGAAGGCGATCTGAAGAAGCTGTTCGAGGACTTCAATGCAGCCGTCGATGCAGCGCCGATTGACGACAAGAAGAAGCTGGCGGAAAAACTCAACCTTTCCGAAAACAACATGAAGACCCTGACCGAGGGCTTCCGCGACGGCTTCGCCAAGAATCCCGGGCTCGTTGGCAGCACGCCAAGCACCCGCGCGGTTTCGGCTTTCCTGCGGATCATGGACGCCGGCGCCAATACCTTTACCGGTGTCGCTGATCTGGTGCTGGGCGGTCTCAAGATCAAGAGCGGGCTCAACAGCAATGACCAGACGGTAGTCGCACAGGGCGCGATCACCGTGGCCGCCGGGGCCTTCAACGTGGCCGGCGGGGGTGCGCAGATGGCCGCGCTGGTGGGTTCCAACGTCGCCAGGGCGTTGACCGGGCCACTGTTGTGGGCCGGTGCTGCCCTCACCCTGGCGCTGACGCCGTTCCTGATCGTCGAAGACATCAAGCACAACAACCGCATGGATGACCACCGCGATGACCTGCAAGCGCTGTTTGCCGACCTGTCCGAACAGGGTCTGCTGACCGAAGATGGCGACAAGCGCTTCGAATTCCTCGACACCTACATGTACAACTACGGCCAGCGCGACGCGCCCGACGATAAAAGCATCTTCGAGTATCGCGACGGCGAGTACGCGTTCTACGCCGAGGAAGGTCATCTGCCGGAAGAAGGCTTCGACGACGTCAAGCATGACGACTACAAAGGCGACGGCGAAAACCTCGACACCCGCCTGGACCGCGTAGGCTGATCACGCACCGACCGCCCCCACATCAGATCGCGGTCCTCATGTGGGAGCGGTCATCGGCCGCGAAAGCCGTTACGCGGTATGCCTGATGCACCGCAGCGCCCCCTTCGCGGCCACGGACCGCTCCCACGTTCGATCGCGATCCGTTTTTCTCCAGGCGAACCCCCAAAGCGGGGGTGCTCTTATGTTGTCGTCTGGGTAACGAACGACGATGCTGCGGTGCTGCTCAGCCAAGTCCCGGCGGCAGCGGATGAAGGTCTGCGTTACGCCCCGCCTTCGCCACCTGCCCCGGCATTTCATGCCCAAGCAGCGCTGGCAAGGTGCGGGAAAGGTCGAGCAGACGGGGCAGATCGATGCCGGTGGGAATGCCCATCTCCTCACACAGGTTCACCAGGTCTTCGGTGCAGATGTTGCCCGAGGCACCCGGCGCGAACGGGCATCCGCCCAAACCACCGAGCGACGCATCGAAGCGCCGCGCACCGGCTTCGTACGCCGCCAGAACGTTGCTCAATCCCAGGCCGCGGGTATTGTGGAAATGCAGGGTCAGCGCTTCGGCGGGCAACTGTTCCAGCACCCGCCGGACCAATGCGTAGACCTGGCGCGGGTTGGCCATGCCCGTGGTGTCGGCCAGGGTCACGCCCTGCATGCCGAACCGTTGGTAGTCATCGACCAGGCCCATCACCACGCGTTCATCGATAGCGCCTTCGAACGGGCAGCCGAAGGTCGTGGCGATGGTGCCATTAAGGCTGACCGACGTACCGCGGGCCAGCTCGAGCACTTCGGTGAAGCCTGCCAGGGATTGTTCACGGCTCATTCGCATGTTGGCGCGGTTGTGGCTCTGGCTGGCAGACAACACCAGGTTGAGTTCATCCGCCTTGGCGGCGAGCGCGCGCTGCGCCCCCTTGAGATTGGGAATCAGCGCCACGTAGGTGACACCCGGCTGGCGGGCGATGCCATGGAACACCTGTTCGCCATCGCGCAGGGCCGGAATGGCCTTGGGCGAAACGAAGGAACCGGCCTCGATGCGGCTGAAGCCCGCCAGCGAAAGCTGGTCGATCAAGGCAATCTTGTCTGCGGTGGCAACCCAGGTCGGCTCGATCTGCAGACCATCACGCGGCGCCACTTCCTGAACGACGAGACGTTGCGAGTAGTCGTTGATCATTGCACGATCCCCTCATCCTTCAGGCGCTGGATAGCGCTCTCGCTAAGGCCCAGCTCGGTCAGCACGGCCTGGGTGTGCTGTCCCAGGCTCGGCCCCTGCCAATTGACCACACCCGGCGTGGCGGAGAGCTTGGGCACGATGCCGGGCATTTTCGTTGCCACGCCACCGGGCAGCTGCGCATCGAGAATCATATCGCGGGCCTGATAGTGCGGGTCGGCGACGATATCGGCGACCGAGTAGATGCGCCCGGCAGGCACCTCGGCGCTTTCCAGTGCCTGCAACACATCCTCGATGGGGCGCCGGGCGCTCCAGGTACTGATGGCGCCATCGAGCAGATCGCTCTGCGCAGCTCGGCCATCGTTGTGCGCGAACGCCGGGTCGTCGCCCAGATCGGCTCGACCGATGGCGTTCATCAGGCGCTTGAAAATGGGATCGCTGTTGCCCGCGATCACCACATAACCGCCATCGGCAGTCGGATAGGTATTGGACGGAGCGATACCGGGCAAGGCGCCGCCGCTGCGCTCGCGCACATGGCCGAGCATGGCGTACTCGGGCACCAGGCTTTCCATCACGTTGAAGACGCTTTCGGCCAGGGAGACATCGACCACCTGACCGTCACCCTGACCGGTCTTGACCCGCAGCAACGACATCAGCGCGCCCATCACCGCATGCATGGACGCCAGCGAATCGCCCAGGCTGACCCCCACCCGTGCCGGTGGTGAGTCCGGGTGGCCGGTGGTGTAGCGAATGCCGCCCATGGCCTCGCCGATCGCGCCGAAACCTGGCCGGTCGCGATAAGGGCCGGACTGGCCATAGCCGGAGATGCGCACCAGCGTCAGCTTGGGGTTCAGTGCATGCAAGACGTCCCAGCCCAGGCCCAGTTTCTCCAAGGCGCCGGGACGCAGGTTCTCGATCAGTACGTCGGCGCTTTCGGCCAGTTGCTTGACGATCTCGATGCCTTCGGCAGACTTGAGGTTCAGCGCCAGAGATTTCTTGTTGCGCGATTGCAGGTACCACCACAACGAAGTGCCTTCGTGGAGTTTTCGCCACTTGCGAAGGGGGTCGCCCTGCCCCAGGCTTTCGATCTTGATCACCTCGGCACCGAACTCGCCCATCATGCGCGCAGCGAACGGCGCAGCGATGAGGGTTCCGATCTCGATGACACGGATTCCGCTTAGAGCAGTCATGGAGCAGCCTCGATGTCTGTTGGAAAAGGATGATCTGCGATGCGGCGCAGGGGACATGGCGCGCCACTCAGTCCTGATTGACGCCCTCGGTCAGTTGCTGGTCCTCGCCAAGGAAACCGCCGCTCTGGTGCTGCCAGAGCCGTGCATAGATACCGTTTTTCGCCAGCAGTTGGGCATGGGTGCCCTGTTCGAGAATGCGCCCCTGGTCCATGACGATGAGCCGGTCCATGGCGGCGATGGTCGACAGGCGGTGGGCAATGGCGATCACGGTCTTGCCCTGCATCATGTGATCGAGGCTTTCCTGGATGGCCACTTCGACTTCCGAGTCCAGCGCGCTGGTGGCTTCGTCGAGCAACAGGATCGGCGCATTCTTGAGCATCACCCGTGCAATTGCCACGCGTTGGCGCTGGCCGCCGGACAGCTTGATGCCCCGCTCGCCCACCAGGGTGTCGTAGCCGCTGTGGCCCTGACGGTCGCTCAGCTGGCTGATGAACTCATCGGCCTGAGCGCTGGCGGCCGCACTGCGCACCTGTTCATCGGTGGCATCGGGACGGCCATAGGCGATGTTGTCGCGAATGGAGCGGTGCAGCAGCGAGGTGTCCTGGGTCACCATGCCGATCGCGCTGCGCAGACTGTCCTGGGTCACATGGGCGATGTTCTGCCCATCGATGCGGATCTCGCCGCTGTCGACATCGTAGAAACGCAGCAGCAGGTTGATCAGCGTCGACTTGCCCGCACCCGAGCGCCCGACCAGGCCGATCTTCTCGCCCGGACGGATGTCCAGGCTCAAACCGTCGAGCACCTGGCGTTCGCCGTTGTAGTTGAAGCTCACGTTGTCGAACGTCACCGCCCCGCCGGAAGTCGTCAGCGCACCTGCGTCGGGCGCGTCCTGCACCTTCGCCCCGCGGGTCAGCGTGCCCATGCCATCCTGCAGCGTGCCGATGTTTTCGAACAACGAGGTCATCTGCCACATGATCCAGTGCGACATGCCATTTATGCGCAGCGCCATGGCGGTGATCGCCGCGACGGCGCCGGTCCCGATTTCGCCCAGATGCCAAAGCCACAGCGCGTAGCCACCGGCAGCCATGAGCAAGCCGACTACCAGCGCCTGGTTGACGATCTCGAACTGGCTGACCAGGCGCATCTGGCGGAAGCCGGTGTTCTTGAAGTCTTCCATGGCCGCGCGGGCGAAGTGCGCCTCGCGGTTGGAGTGGGAGAACAGCTTGACCGTGGCGATGTTGGTGTAGGCATCGGAAATGCGTCCGGTCATCGACGAACGCGCGTGGGCCTGCTCTTGCCCGACCTTGCCCAGGCGTGGCACGAAATACAGCATGGCCAGGCCGAACAGTACCAGCCAGGCCACGAACGGCAGCATCAGCTTCGGCGCAAAGCCACCGGCCAGGGCGATGATGGCGATGAAATACACGCCGATACCCGGCAGAATCTCGATCAAGGTGAACAGCACGTCGCGCACGGCCAGGGCGGTCTGCATCACCTTGGTGGTGACCCGCCCGGAAAACTCGTCGGAGAAGAACGACAGGCTTTGCCGCAGCATCAGCCGGTGGAAGTCCCAACGCAGCCTGAGCGGCAGGTTGATCGCCAGAATCTGGTGCTGGACCATGGTGCGCAAGGCGACCAGGGCGATGCTGCCCACCATCACCAGGCCCATGCCCCACAACACGCGGCTTTCCTGGGCAGCGGCATCGCCGCCCTGCTGCCAGGTGGTGAGCAGGTCAACGACCTGGCCAAGAAAGGAAAACAGCCAGGCTTCATAGACCGACACCGCAGCGCTGAGCACCGCAAATGCCAGGATATAGCCGCGCGCACCGCGGGTGCAGGCCCAGAGAAAACGGGCCAGGCCATCGGGTGGCGGCGGTACTTCATCGGGAGGGAAAGGGTCGAGCCTTCGTTCGAATGCACGAAGCATGGGGGTCTCCATCGGAATCAAGTGGCGCAGATTCTGCCACTTAATGGCGCACTCGTGGGTTGCGATGGGCGGTTTTGCGAAGAACGGTGCATTCGGCAGGCGCGCGCGGCGTGTAATCCACTAGCTCGCCAGAGCCTTCAATCCCCAGAGCACAGCCATTCCGACCGCCAGGGTCAGCACCGTGCTCTTGAACTTCCAGGCCACTACCGCGGCGGCGATCGCCGCCGGAATCTGCGGATTGTCCAGCACCGGTGCACCCTGTCCGTTCGGGTAGATCACCGCCGGCAGCACCAGCGCGGCGAGGACGCTGGCTGGCACGTAGCGCAAGGCGCGACTGAGCAGCTCCGGCATGCGCCAGCGGCCGTGCAGCTCGACGAAGCACAGACGCATGGCGAAGGTCCCCACGCCCACAGCAACGAACAGCGCCCACAGGCCCAGGTCGCTCACGAGGCTCGCTCCTCAGGGTCGGCGCCAGCACGCGAGGCCACCCGGTCGCGCCAGGTTTCGATGGCGAGGCCCGCAGCGATGCCACCCACCGCAGCGATGACCAGTCCAAGGTTGTAAGGCAGGTTCACCGCCAGCACGGCAAGCACCCCGCCTACCACGGCCGCGCCCAAGGTCGCCGGACTGCGGATGCCAGGCACCAGCAGCGCCAGGAAGGACAAGGGTATGGCAAAGCTCAATGACCAGCTCTGCGGGATGCTCGCGCCCAGGTACACACCTGCCAGTACCGAGACCTGCCACGCCAGCCACATGCCCACTGCGGTGCCAGCGTAGTAATGGTGAGCATGGCGGCCCAGTTCCCCGCTGTCGAACTTCAGTGTGCACAGCGCGTAGGCCTGGTCCGACAGCAGGTAGCACAGCGGCCAGGTCCAGCGCCGCGGCAGGCCGTGAAAATGCGGCGCCAGCGACGCGCTGTACATGATGAAGCGCAGGTTGATGATCAATGCCGTAGCGACGATCGCCACGGGCAGAACACCGACGTGCAGCAGCTGCAAGGCGACCATCTGCGCTGAACCCGAGTAGAAGAGCAACGTCATGCCGATACTGGTGCCCGGCGACAGACCCAGCTCGACCGCCATCACCCCAGTGACCAGGCCGAACGGAATCACCCCAGGGGTCAACGGCAGCAGTGCACGTATGCCCTGGATGAACGCTTGGCTTGCACTCGGGAAAGGCATTCAGGTTCCTCGGCTGGATATGATCTCAGGCCTCAGCAAGACACTTCGCGTGCGGTCTGTGCGACGGCAGTGGCACCGCCTTCGCGCTCGATCCACTCGATCAGTCGTTCGCTGGCCATCGGCGCAGCAATGAAGTAACCCTGCCCCTCGTCGCAACCCCAGCCTTTCACTGCGTCGAAACTGGCCTGGTTCTCGATGCCCTCGGCCACCACCTTGTAGCCCAGACGCTGCGCCAGATCAATGAGTGTGGTGACCAGGCGACGATCCTTTTCCTGGCTTTCGATGTCCTTGAGCAGCGAACGGTCGAGCTTTACCGAGGTGGCAGGCAGTTCGCGCAGGTAGGTCCAGTTACTGTAGCCGGTACCGAAGTCGTCAATGGATATCTCGATGCCCAGCGCACGCAGGCGGGTCAGCTGGTTCCGGCATTCGGCGGGGTTCTTGATCAACGCGCCTTCGGTGAACTCGATCTCCAGGGTCGCAGCCTCGACGCCATAGCGTTCCAGGGTCTGGATCAGCCGGTCGGTGAAAGCCGGCCCCTCGAGATCGCAGGGGCTGATATTGATCGCGACCTTGAAGTCGTACCCCGCATCGCGCCAGTGCCGGGTCTGCTTGATGGCCGCCTCGACCACCCACACGCTCAACAGCCGGATCAGGTCGGTCTTCTCCGCCAGCGGGATGAATTCGTCCGGTCCTATCGGCCCCAAAGTCGGGTGGGTCCAACGCAACAGCGCCTCGACCGCGCAGCAGCGTCCGCTGGCGAAGTCGATGCGCGGCTGGAACACCAGGCTCAGTTGCTCGGACTCTTCCAGGGCGTACGACAATGAACTGAGCAGCACGAAGGCACGTTGCTGGGCGATGTCCAGTTCGGCCTGGTACCTGGCCCAGCCGATCCCGCGGTCACGCGCGTAATCGGCGGCACTGACCACCAGACGCACCCAGTCACGGTCGTGGATCGTGTGGCAGTCCAACTCGAGCGCGCCCATGCCGATCTGCGTGCGAATGGGAATCCCGTCATGTTCGACCGGGGTGGCGAAGGCCGTGGAAAACCTCGCGTACAAGGTCGCCAGGCATTCGTCCCGCGGCTTGATGAATGCGAAACGGGTGAGACCGATCCGGTACAGCACGCAGTCGTGTCCGATCAAGCCCGCCACGCGACGGCTGATTTCGCTGACCAGACGCTGGGAAAACGAATAGCCCAGCGCCTTGACGATATCGTTGACGAAACTGGGCGAGAGGAAGTCGACCGCGATCAGCAACGGCTCTTCCCTCGCGCTCAGGTGCCGATGGATGTCGTCTTCCAGGCGAATACGGTTCATCAGGCGGGTGGGCCGGTCGATGAACGAGTCGGCGCGCAGGTCGTGCAGCCGGTGCACCACCAACTGCGCCAGGTGCCGCAGGCTCGCCCGCTGGCCAGTGGACATCGGCGCGCGCGGCTGCTTGTCGATGACACACAGACTGCCCAGGGCGTGACCGTCATCGGTCAGCAGCGGCACCCCGGCGTAGTAGCGTATGCCCGGCGGTCCGGTGACCAGCACGTTGTGTCGAAACCGGGGGTCGTGGTGGGTGTCCGGCACTTCGAAGAAGTCGTCGACCAGAATGGTGTGACCGCAGAAGGACACATCCCGCGGCGTGGATGAAACGGTGATGCCGACTTTCGCCCGAAACCACTGCTGCTGTTCTTCGAGAATGGAAATGAGCGCTATCGGCGCGCCAAAGACTTCAGCGGCCAGCGCCACGATCCGGTCCAGCACCTCGTCGTCGACCGCATCGCGGTAGCAGAGCTCGGCTACGCGGCGAACGCGCTCGCGCTCGTTGTCCGGGAAAGGTGGAGCGAAGTGGGTCATCACGGTATTCATTGCCCGATGGTCAGTCGCAAAGGGAGGCACTCAAGACAAGGCTGCATCCCTGTATCGGCAGCCTTGCCAGGAACTGTATACATCTTTGCCCCGAGAGCACCACTGCCCTTCGTCTCCCTAGACAGCGCCGAAGAAGGCCACCTTCTGCGAAAGCCGGTCCGCCAGGCGAGCCAGCTCGGTGCTGGCGGTCGCGACCTGCTGCGAGCCGGTCGCTGACTGCACCGTCGAGCCATGGATGCGCGTGATGTTCTGCGAGACGTCGTCGGCGACTGCGTTCTGTTGCACCGACGCGCTGGCAATCTGTGCGTTCATCAGGTTGATCGCGCCCACCTGCTCGCTGATCTTGGCCAGGGCTTGCTGCGCACTGCGCGTCTGGGTGACGGTGTGCCCCACCAGTTCGCAGCTGTTGCGCATGGTCTGCGCGGCCATCTCGGTGCCTGACTGGAGGGTGCTGATCATCTCGCGGATCTCTTCGGTCGACTGTTGGGTGCGATTGGCCAGCGAGCGCACTTCGTCAGCGACCACTGCAAAGCCACGGCCGTGCTCGCCGGCGCGGGCGGCCTCGATGGCGGCATTGAGGGCCAGCAGGTTGGTCTGCGCGGCGATCGAATTGATCACGTCGATGACCGATTCGATCTTTTCGCTGTGGCGCGACACCTGGTCGACGGTGTCCGTGGTCTGCTCCAGGGTCAGCGCCAACTGCTCGATAGCCTGCGTGGTGCTGGCCACCAGCCGATTGCCGCTTTCCACTTCGATGTCCGCCAGGCGCGAGGCATCTGCGGCCTGGGCGGCGTAACCGGACACCTCGCCCACGGTCGCCGCCATCTGCGTGATGGCGGTGGCCACCTGTTCGGCCTCGCGGGTCTGCAGGCGAATATGCGCGTCGTTGGCGGTGGAGGTCGCCGACAGCTGGGCCGAAGAGTGATTGACTTCCCGCGCCGCCGTACGCACCTGCTCGATGGTTTCGCGCAAATGGCCCAAGGCGGTTTTCAATACGCCCATCACGCTGTTGGGGTGATCGGTCACGATGGTCTGGTTCAGGTTGCCCGCAGCAAGCTGCTCGATTGCCAGAGCCACTTCGGCCGGCTCACCGCCCAGCGTCGATTTGACGAAACGAATGATCACGGTCGACAGCACGATACTCAGCAGCAGCGCGATACCGGTGGCCACCAGCATCAACGTGCTGAACTGGCTGGCAGTGGCCTGCACATCACCCAGCTTGGCCTTGATCGCGGCCTCCTCGTAGTCGATCAGTGCGTTGATGCGCTTGAGCCATTCGCTGTAGTCAGCCGAAGTCTGGCGCAGCAGCAAAGCCTGGGCACCTTGGACATCACCGCCCCGACGCAGCTCGATGAGCGTGCGGGTGGACTCCAGGGTCTGCCGCTCGATGCCCTTGATGGCCGCCAGCAACTGACGCTCCTCGCCGGTTACGCCAGCGCTCTGGAACAGCTGCTCCATCGGCGCCGCGGAATCGACATAGTCTTTTTCCAGTGAGGCCACCTGCGCCAGGTGTTTTTCCAGGTCGCGATCGTTGTCCACCAACACCGCGTCACGGATGGCGATGGCGCGGTTGTGCACGCTGCCACGAAAATTGATGGCGTAACGCTGGATCTTTGCCGCGTTCTCGCTCACGTCACTCAACGTGGAATCAATGAACGCAACGCGCTGGATGCCGATGGCGGTGATCATCACCAACAAGGCGAGAATGGCCGCGAAGCTCAGGGCTATGCGCGTGGCCAGAGACAGAGGTTTTTTCATGGCAGGCTCGAAAGTTCGCCCGATGAGGACGGAAAAGACGCGCGATCCGAAGGTGCAGTCGCGCCGAAGCGGCGGACGTTACGGCGCTGTTGGCAAGGAAGCCAATTGGCATTTCGCGAAGCAATGATAGCTAAACGCTATCAAACTAATCCCGCTCTGAGTTGTATCATTCTGTTGACACTCAAAACCATCGCTTTACATTCGCTTGATGGACAAGAACTCAGAAATTCCAGCGGTTGTTCGACACTGCCGCGGCTGCCGCCAGAGTGGCTGGCGTGGCTGCCATCGGTAAGGCCAGGCAGGCGGCGCTGCCCTTAACGATTCACGCAAAGGTGCGGGCATCATGAACTCCGGTCGCAACCTGGTCGCTGCGGCATTTGCCCTCACCGCGCTTTCGTACGGGCTGGCGCGTTTCGCCTATGGCCTGCTGTTGCCGCAGATGCGCGTGGAGCTGTCGCTGGACGCCACGGCAGCAGGCTGGATCGGCAGCGGCGCGTTCGCGGCCTACTGCGCCGGCATCGTCCTGACGTTCGTATGCAACGGCGCGCTCACTCCGCGCACCCTTGCGGTGCTCGCGGGTCTGGCCGCCACGGCTGGAATGACCTGCATCGTGGTCGCTTCATCGGGCTGGATGCTGGGTGCGGGAGTGGCGCTTGCCGGGCTGAGCACCGGACTGACCTCACCACCGCTGGCGAGTGCAGTCGCCGCTCGGTTCAACGCTGCCGGCCGCGCAAAGGCCAATGCGGCGATCAACGCAGGCACGGCTGCCGGCATCGTCTTCTCGGGTGCCGCTGCAGTCATGACCGTGGACGCCTGGCGTGAGCTTTATGCACTGTTCGCCCTGATTGGCGCAGCGATCACCGTCTGGCTGTGGCGGGCCCTGCCGCAGGGTAGTGGCAGTGAAACCGGCGCTGGCATATCCCTGAAACTGCTCGGCCGACCGGGGCTGGCCCTGCTCTGCCTGAGTGCCTTCGCCATGGGCCTGTCGAGCACCGCCATCTGGACCTTCGGCGCCGACATCCTGCGCGGCGCGTTCGGGGTCAGCGACAGCGGCATCGCCTGGGCCTGGATCGTACTCGGAGCGGCCGGGGTCAGCGGCGCAGCCACCGGCGTGCTGATCGACCGCTTCGGTACGGCCGTCATCCATGGCGGCTCGCTGTTGGCCATCGTCGCGGCGATCCTGACCCTGGCGGCAAGCGGATTCAGCATCGCCTATGGCTTCGTTGCCATGGGCCTGTTCGGCGCGGCCTATATCATGTCCTCGGGTGCATACCTGATCCAGGGCACTGCACTGCTGCCGGATCGACCCAACCTGGGCCTGGGTTTTCCGTTCCTGTGCCTGGCACTCGGGCAGACGGCCGGCGCGCCGTTGTTCGGTGCGGCGATGGGCGCCATGGGTGTCAACGGTGCCCTTTTCGCCTTTGCCCTGCCTGCCTTTCTGGCGATATTTCTCAGGCCCAAAACCCGCTAGCAGAATCTTCATTCGATTGCGCTGCGGAGCCCGGAACTTACGCTCGATCCGCCCACTCAGTTCTGTACCTGCCTGCCCTCATTCGAGACCACTGCCTTGGCCACATCTGCCACTTCGCGGCGTAACGCGCTGTCTCTCGACGGCCTGAATTTCTTCCTGGCCGATGTCCGTGACGGGCTCGGACCCTATCTGGCGATCTACTTGCTGGCGGTGCACAAATGGGACCCCGGCAGTATTGGCCTGGTAATGACCCTGGCCGGGCTGGCGGCGCTGCTCACCCAAACCCCCGCCGGCGCCCTGATCGACAAGACCCGGCACAAACGTGCGGTGGTGGTGGTCGCCGCCCTGCTGGTTACCGCTAGCTGCGTGGTCCTGCCTTTCATTACCTCGTTCGGGCTGGTCGCCGCTACCCAGGCGCTTGGCGCCATCGCCGGCTCGGTGTTCGCTCCGGCCATCGCCGCCATCTCCCTGGGCATCACTGGGCCCAAGGCCTTCACCCGGCGCACCGGTCGCAACGAAACCTACAACCATGCCGGCAATGCCTTCGCCGCCCTGCTGGCGGGCGGGTTCGCCTACCTGTCCGGACCGGTCGCGGTGTTCTACCTGATGGCCGCCATGGCCTTGGCCAGCGTGCTGGCGGTGAGCTGCGTGAAGGCCGATGCCATCGACCACGACGTCGCCCGTGGGCTGGAAGCCCACCACAAGGATGGGCACGAACAGCCCTCCGGCTTCAAGGTGCTGCTGGGCAATCGTGCGCTGCTGGTGTTCGCGGTCTGTTGCGCGCTGTTCCACCTGGCCAACGCGGCGATGCTGCCGCTGGTGAGCCAGAAGCTGTCGCAGATCGACCTGAGCATGGCCACCCCATTGACCTCGGCCTGCATCGTCGCCGCGCAACTGGTGATGGTGCCTGCAGCCCTGCTGGTGGGCGCGCGTGCCGATCAATGGGGGCGCAAACCCTTGCTGCTGGCCGGCTTCCTGATCCTGCCGATTCGCGGTGTGCTCTATACATTTTCCAACGATCCGTACTGGCTGGTGGGCGTGCAACTGCTCGACGGCATCGGCGCCGGCCTGTTCGGTGCACTGTTTCCGCTGGTGGTCAAAGACCTCACCCACGGTACCGGGCGTTTCAACGTCAGCCTGGGCGCCCTGACCACCGCCTTCGGCCTGGGCGCTGCGCTGAGCAACGGTTTGGCCGGCCTGGTCGTGCAGGAGGCTGGCTACAGCGCGGCCTTCCTGACCCTGGCCGGGGTCGCTGCTGCGGCCTTCGTCCTGCTGCTCACCGCCATGCCGGAAACCCTGCGCCGCGCCACTGAACAGGAAGCCACGCCTTGCCCCACGCCAGCTTGATCATCTGGGGCGTCAGCCTCCTCGCGACGTTGGGCATCATCACCAGACCGCTGCGGATTCCCGAATACGTCTGGGCGCTGGCGGCAGCGATCGGTCTGGTCGCTGGCGGCCTGATCGCCTGGTCTTCGGCACTGGCAGCGGTACTCAAGGGTACCGATGTCTACCTGTTTCTGGTGGGCATGATGCTGCTGGCCGAACTGGCCCGCCGTGAAGGTTTGTTCGACTGGCTGGCGACCGTCGCTGCCCGCCAAGCCCGCGGCAGTGCGCAACGGCTGTTCGATCTGGTGTTCGTGGTCGGCACCGTAGTGACTGTTTTCCTGTCCAACGATGCCACTGCCGTGGTGCTGACCCCGGCGGTGTACGCGGCCACCCGGGCGGCGCGCGTCAACCCCCTGCCGTATCTGTTCGTCTGCGCGTTCATTGCCAATGCGGCCAGTTTCGTCCTGCCGATTTCCAACCCGGCCAATCTGGTGATATTCGGCAAGCACATGCCGCCGCTGCTCGATTGGCTGGCCATGTTCAGCCTGCCGTCCGTGGCGGCCATCGCCATGACCTATCTGGTTTTGCGCCTGACCCAGCGTCGGCATCTGCAGCAGCGCCTGGAACTTGTCGAACAACTGCCCCACCTGAGCGCAGGTGCTCGACTCACCGCCTGCGGGCTGGCCGTCACGGCCGTGCTGCTGTTGACCGTATCGGCTCTGGATGAAGCGCTGGGCCTGCCGACGTTCCTGGCGGCCATCACTACCCTCGCCGTCGTCCACCTGTACCAGAGAAGCAATCCCTGGCCAGTGTGCAAGGGCGTGGCGTGGGGCGTGCTGCCGCTGGTAGCGGGGCTGTTCGTGCTGGTGGAAGGCATTGGCCAGACCGGCGTGACCGGTCAGTTGGCCAACTGGCTGGAACAGGCCGCAAGGCACGCGCCGGCCCAGGCGCACTGGTGGGCAGGGGGCCTGGTGGCGCTGGCCTGCAACATCGGCAACAACCTGCCGGTGGGCCTGCTCAGCGGATCCATCAACGAACTGGCGCACCTGCCGCCCAACGTCACCGGCGCGCTGGTGGTCGGCGTCGACCTGGGCCCCAACCTATCGGTCACCGGCTCCCTGGCGACCTTGCTGTGGTTGATCGCGGTGCGCCGCGAAGGGGTCGAAATCAGCGCCTGGACGTTCCTCAAGCTCGGCGCCGTGGTCATGCCGCCGGCCCTGATCGCCGCCCTGTGGCTGCTGTGAGGGCCGCAGGCGTATCAGCGTTTTAGAATTTCACGGTCGCCGTCAGACGCGCCGTGCGCAACGCGCCCTCTTCCACCTGCAGCGTGCTGCTGCCGGTGGTCGCTGGGTAATACTGCTTGTTGAACAGGTTGTCGATGTTCAGCTGCAGGCGCGTTTCGTAACCCTGGGTAGGCAAGTCCCAACGCACGAAAGCATCGGCCAAGGTGTAGCTGTCCATCCAGAAGCTGTTGGCGCTGTCGCCCGGCCGCTCACCCACGTAGCGCGCGCCCGCACCTACATGCCACTGCCCGGTCTGCGCGGGCATGGCCAGATGATGGGTCAGGTACAGGCTGGCTGTGTGCATCGGCGCGTTGGGCAGCCGATTGCCTTCCTGCTCGGGCGCTTCGGCGTTTTGCAGCACTTCGGTGTGGCTGTAGGCATAAGTGCCGATCACACTCCAGTTCTCGGCTATCCGACCGGTGACATCCAGCTCGACACCGCGCGAGCGCGCCTTGCCGACCGCCTCGTCGAGGCGGTCGCCATTGCTCTGCAGCACGCTGTTGACCAGGTTCTTCTTCTCGATGTCATACACCGCCAGGTTCACGTTCAGCGCAGCGGTTGGCGTGTACTTGACCCCGGCTTCGTAGCTGCGACCCTCGGTGGGCTTGAAGCTGTTGCCCGCATCGTCGGCATCGTTGGGCACGAACGAGCGGCTGTAGTTGGCATACAGTGCCACCGTTTCGCTGGGCTGGTAGACGATCCCGCCGAACGGAATGAATTCGTCGCCGTTGGAATCGGCACCGGGCGCGTACGAGCGGCCCAGGCCCTGATCGCTGTATTGGTCCCAATGCGCCTGGCGCCCACCGAACACCAGGATCCAGCGATCGTTCAGGTGCCAATTGTCCTTGAAGTACAGGGATGTGGTGACCAGGTTGTTCTCGGCATTGCTCTGCGCCGCGCTGACCGTGACCGGCTCGGCCAGACGGCCATAGACCGGGTTGCGGATGTCGATATTGCCGGCGGCGGTGTTGGCGTTGCGGTAGGTCTTGCCGCGGTATTTGTCCAGCGACTCGTTGTCCAGGCCCACCACGATTTCATGCCGCTGGCCGAACAGCTGCTGGTCGCCGATCAGATCCAGCGCCGTGTAGCGGCTTTCGTAATCGTAGTGACCGCCATTGGCGATGCGCCGCAAGGTGTTGCCGGTGAGCGTGTTGGGTTGAGCGATGGCCAGGCTGTAGCGATCCTGGGTCCAACCGTAGGTCAGACGACTGCGCCAGGCGTCTCCCAGCTGGTATTCGAACTTCGCCGTGGTGCTCTGGCTGATGCCCACGGTCTTGGCCCAGCGCTCGTCGAGACGGTCGCGGTAGCTGATGTCGGCGGGTCGCCCAGCGACGAACACGGTGCCACGATCGAACGGGCTGGCGTAGTCGTTGTACGTATAGGCCAGCGAAGCACTCGCCCGCTCACCGACCCAGGCAATCGACGGAGCGATCAGGGTGTGCTCGTCGGTCCCATAGTTGCGCCAGTAATCCTCGTGGCTGCGCTCGGCCACCAGCCGGTAGGCCAGATCGGTATCGCCAAGCGGGCCGGTGGTGTCCAGCGACAGCGAACCGCCACCCTCGCTGAAGCCGGATGCGCCGAGGGTGGTGCTGCGGGTGAACTGCGGCTGCTTGCTGACAACGTTGATGACCCCGCCCGGTTCGAGCGCGCCATACATCAGCGAGGCCGGCCCCTTGAGCACTTCCACATGATCGGTGGTCGCCCCCAGGTTGCGACCGATGGCCGAGCGGATGCCGTCGCGCAGGATCGAGTTGTCGTCGTTGCTGCCAAAGCCGCGCTTGATCAGCGCATCCTTGGTGCCGCCCAGGGTGTTGGTCTGGGTGACACCGCTGACGAAGCGCATCGCGTCGTTCAAATCCTTGACCTGGTAGTCGTCAAGCGTGCGTGCCGTAACCGAATTGATGGTCTGTGCCTCATCACGGTTCTGCGTGGCGCTCTTGCTGGCGGTTTCGCCGCGCACGCGGGCGTAGCCGTCATCGCCCTCACCTTCGCCGGTGGCCTGGATGACACTGGAGGGCAGCTCGGTGGCCGCCATGGCCAGGCAAGGCAGGACTGAGCACAACAGCACCCAGGAATGGGCCCGATTCAACGACTTGACCACGCGTGTAACTCCGTACTGGATAGAAGACGCGAATGCGTCCCATCTCAATTGTACGGACTATTGTGATCATTTGCTGAATCGGTTGTACGATTTTTGACTACCTCGCAGACGAATTCAGAGACGGAAGCGACCCACCAGATCGTTGAACGAGATGGCCAGGCGCGACAGATCCTGGGTCGATGCGCTGGTCTGGTGAGCGCCTGCGGCCGTCTGCGTCGACAGGTCCTGGATGTTGATCAGATTCCGGTCGACCTCACGAGCCACGTGGGCCTGTTCTTCGCAGGCGCTGGCGATGACCAGGTTGCGGTCGTTGATCTGTGCGATCCCGGTGGCGATGGATTGCAGCGCATCGCCAGTGGCCTTGGCCAGTACCTGGGTGTCCCCCACCAGCCCCTGGCTCTTGCCCATGGCAGCGACTGCCTGGTCTGCCCGCGAACGCACCGCGCCGATCATGCTTTCGATCTCGCCCGTGGACGACTGGGTACGTGCCGCCAGCGCCCTGACCTCGTCGGCAACCACGGCGAAACCACGCCCCTGCTCGCCGGCACGGGCCGCTTCGATGGCCGCGTTGAGGGCCAGCAGATTGGTCTGTTCGGCGATACCGCGAATCACGTCGAGCACCTTGCCGATATCGCGCACCTGAACCGCCAGGTCTTCCACGATGGTGGTCGAGGACTGGATTTCGATAGTGGCATTGTTTACCGCTTCTACAGCATTGCGCGCCTGCGTCAGGCCATCGGTGGCCTGGCTGCTGGCGGTCTTCGAGGCTTCCGAGGTGGAAATGGCGTTGCGCGCGACCTCTTCCACGGCCGACGTCATCTCGGTGACGGCCGTGGCCGCTTGCTGAATCTCGTCGTTCTGACGCAGTAGCCCACGGCTGCCGTCTTCAGTGACCGCGTTCAACTCTTCGGCTGCCGACGCGAGCTGGTTCGAGGCGTCGGCAATCTGGTGAATGGTCGCCTTCAGACCTTCCTGCATTTCGCCGAGTGCGGCGAGCAGCTGTCCGGTTTCGTCACGGGCCGAGCTGCCGATGCTGTGGGTCAGATCACCCTTGGCGATCAATTTCGCGCTGGCCACCGCGGTAGCGATGGGCCTGCTGATCAGGCGGCTCATGAACAGCCCCAGTGCCAGTGCTGCAAGAAAGGCCAGCGCGATGCCGATGTAGAGCACGGTGATCGCCGCCCGCTCCTGCTCGTCGGCATCACGCGCGCCTTCCTGGATCTGCCGGTTGTTCGACTCGACCATCACGGTCAGCTCGTCCATGACGGTGCGATAGGCCGGCTGGATCTCGCCCGACATGAGCGAGCGCGCAGCCGAAACGTCACCGGCGTCCAGCACCGACAGCACTTTCTGCAGCTGCGCCTGATACAGCGGCCAGTCACGTTCCATCTTGTCGCCGGCGGCACGCTCGTCGTCGGCCTGTGGCGTCTTGCGGTACGTCGAAAAAGCCTTCTCGCTGTCCGCCAGGTTGGTATTCATACTCTGGCGAATCGAGTCCTTGACGCTTTGCGAATCGTTCTCCGCATGGGCGGCGATCAGGGCGTAGAGGTCTTTGAGCTGGGCAATGGCCTTGCTCTTGGCTTCGGCCGTCTTGGCAACCGAGACCAGGTTGTTAGAGAACACCCCTTTGAGGCTGTCCGACAGCTGGCTGACGCCGCGCCCCCCCAGCAGGCCGACGCCCAAGGTAATGAACGCACACAACCCGAAGGCCGCAATCAGTTTGGAAGATAACTTTGCATCGCGAAGCCACGTCATACAGGTATCCTGTCAGGTCCACCAAAAAAAGCCCCGGGTTCGGCACTTTCCTTAGCGTCGTGGGCGGTATGAACCCGCTATCGGCATCGCCGCAGGAAGCTTGAATAGTGTTCGCAGGCCGTGTGGCCACTTGGGCCTACCTTCTGTCGTGGCGACCAAATGCACCTGCCATACGATCAGCGGTATGAACGCTTATGAGATGATGGCTGTCTGACATCACTCTATCCGCAAGACCTTGCGATGCCACCCATGAACGACCTCAACCGCCGTAATCCATGCCGCTTGCCGATGCTTCTATCGCTGACGCTGCTCACGATCGTGGGGCTCTCCATTCTGTGGGAGTTTCACCTCGAAGCCTATGTGATGCATTGGCTGAACCTGCCCTACGACGGGGACTTCGAAGACGCCGAACGCTGGCGGTTCGTACTGACGTCCTCGGGGTTCTCGATGATTTCGCTGATCGTGCCGACCATCGTGCTCAAGCGCATGGTCACCAACACTCAACTCAGCTACAAGCGTCTGCAGCGGATCCAGTTTCAGACCGAAACCCTGGCCAGGTACGACTCCCTCAGCGCCTTGATCAACCGCCGCGGCTTCATGGACCTGCTGTGCGAACGGCTTGCGCAGCATCGCTGCGTATCGATCATGCTGATCGACCTGGACCACTTCAAAGCCATCAACGACCAGCACGGCCACTCTGGCGGAGACAGCGTGCTGGTCGAGGTGGCCGACCGGCTCAAGCACATCGCACGCCTGCACGGTGGCACTGCCGCCCGGCTGGGTGGGGATGAGTTCTGCCTGCTGTTTCTGGATTACAGGGATGAGCGCGAGCTGAGCGACATTGCCGCAACGACCATCCAGCAGGTCAGCGAAGCCTTTGTCGAACCCTCAACCCCCGTGCGGCTGGGAGCGACCATTGGCATATCGCGTTCCTGGATCGATGCCACCGAGGCGTCCGCACTGCTGCACTGCGCCGATACGGCGATGTACCGAGGCAAGAACGCCGGCCGCTCCATGTTCAATTTCTACGACAACGAATACGAGCGGCAGCTGCGTGCGCAAGCCGACCTCGACCAAGCCCTCAGGCACGCGGTGGAGCGCGAGGAAATCGTGCCGTTCTTCCAGCCCATTGTCACCCTTCCGTCGCAGACGATCGTGGGCTTCGAGGTGCTTGCACGCTGGGCCCGGCCCGACGGCAGCACCGGCATGCCTAGCGACTTCATCCCGATACTCGAACGCCTTGGCCTGATTCCGGCCATGACCCGCTCGCTGGTCAAGCAAGCCTGCAGGGCGGCCAGCTTCTGGGACGATACACTGCACCTATCGCTCAACGTCAGCGCCACCATGATCACCGATGAGCTGTTCCCCGATCGCCTGGCCGAGCAACTCAGGCATGAACGCTTCCCCTACGAGCGCTTCGAAGTGGAGATCACTGAAGAAGCGCTGGTGGGCAACCTCGACGCCGCCCAGCGGAACCTGAGCAAGCTGCACGCCTACGGCATCAGCGTGGCGCTGGACGACTTCGGCATCGGCTATTCGGGTCTGTACCATCTGACGCGGTTGTCCATCGACAAGATCAAGATTGACCGCTCCTTCTTCGAGGCCGGGAGCATTGACCACCTGCCCATGGTGGAAGCCATCCTGGGGATGGCACGCAGCCTGAAAATGAAGGTCACGGCCGAAGGCATCGAGGACTTCCACCTGCCCTACCTGCCGAAATGGCTGGCGGAAAATGGTTGCCACTATGCCCAGGGCTATCTATACGGCCGCCCACAGGCGGGAAGCACGATCGCCACTGCCGTCCAGGCGCCGTTGACGGTCTGCGCCGCGGCTCAGAACTGAACGCGACGCCCGGTCACCGGGTAGCTCGGGTCGGTGTAGCCAGGCGTCGAGCTATGGCCCGCCACCACCAGCGCGTCGATGAACGCCTCGTCCTCTGCAGTGAACCGGTACTGCAACGCCGGCACATAGTCGCGCCATTGCTGTTCGGTGCGAGGTCCGGCGATGGCCGAGCTGATCAATTGGTTGTTGAGCACCCACGCCAGGGCAAATTGCCCCGAGGTAATGCCGCGGGCCTGGGCGTGATCCTTGATACGTTGCGCCAGGTTCAGCGACTCTGAGCGCCACTCGGTCTGCTGCAGGCGCGGATCGCTGCGCCCCGCCCGCGTGTCGACACCCGGTTCGGCACCGGGGTCGTACTTGGCGGTGAGCACGCCTCGCGCCAGAGGGCTGTAGGACACCACGCCGATGCCATAATGCTCGGCTGCCGGCAGATGCTCGGCTTCGATCTGCCGATTGGCCAGGTTGTACAGCGGCTGGCTCACGGTCGGCCGCTCGACGCCCAGCAGGTCTGCCACCCGGCAGAATTCGGCAAGCTTCCAACTGCTGTGGTTCGACAGCCCGTAGCCGCGGATCTTGCCGGCGCGAATCAGATCGGCCAAGGCGCGCACGGTCTCTTCCACCGGCGTGAAAGGGTCTTCACGGTGCACGTAATAGAGGTCGAGGTAATCGGTCTGCAAGCGCCGCAGACTGCCCTCCACCGACTCGATCACGCTGTGGCGCGAAGCCCCACGTCCATTCGGCCCTTGCACGCCGGGGTTGGGGTTGACGAACTTGCTCGACAGCACCCAACGCGAGCGCTGGCCGGCGATCAGCTTGCCCACCGCGATTTCCGAAGCGCCGTCGTTGTAGTTGTTCGCCGTGTCGATGGCATTGATGCCCTGCTCCAAGGCATCGTCGACGATACGCTTGGCGGTGGCGTCGTCGGTCTGGCCGCCGAACATCATCGTACCCAGGGTGATTTCGGAAACCTGCAGGCCATGGCAGCCCAGGCGGCGGTATCTGACGTCGCTCATCGAAAACTCCTCTTTTAGCAAAACAGCCGGCCGTGCACGGCCCTGTCCATTGATGCTGGCTTATCCGATCCCATCCAGCAACATGATGGCCTATAGCCTCTATGGAAAAAGACTATTTAAGCTGCGCGGGCTCAGGCCGATAGACTGATCACACTCAAATGAAAAAACGCTCATCCAGTGGCCAGGACGCCAAAACACCGATAGAGCCCTCGGAGCACCGCATGCCCACCACACACATCACTGAAATGCAGGAAGACGTCCATGACGCGGCACGTCAGTTGGAAATGATCTACCAAATGCTCCGCGGCCACGCCCTGTTTCTGCGCAGCAGAAACATCGACCATCTCATAGATGATGTCTTGCTCGTTGAAAACCAGGCGGGCGCTCTGGCCCTGTCCATTCAAGATCTAAAAGGGGCCGCATCCAGGATGGCCAAGGCGGCGTAGCTCGAAAAGCCTCGTATCCTACAAAGTCCAGTATACAAGCCTCTTATTCCATTCAGGAATTTACTGAAACCATTTAGTGATTATCCAGGCATAAGCACCAATGCTAGTGTCGACGACATACCGATCAGCATTCGTGTCGTCCTTATGCCCAATTATCTCGATTCCCGTCACCGCCAGTCGATCCTGCAACTGCAGAACACCTGGACCGCGCGCAGCGACTGGCCGACCTGGTTACTGCTGCTCGGCACCTATGGCGCCTGGTGGGCGCTGATCGAATTCGGTTCGTTCATCGGGCGACCGCTCACCGTACTGCTGCTGGTGCCGCTGCTTACCTTGTGGATGTCGCTGCAGCATGAACTTCTGCACGGCCACCCTACCCGCTGGCGCAGCGTCAACAAGGTCCTGGGCTATGCCCCGCTGGCTATCTGGTATCCCTACACCCTGTACCGCGACAGCCATCTGGCCCATCACCGCGACGAGACGATCACGCTGCCACGCGACGACCCGGAAAGCCGTTACCTCGATGCCCGGGCCTGGTCGGGCAGCGCGGGGCCCGGCCGGACGCTGCACTGGCTGAACAAGACCCTGCTGGGCCGTCTCTGCGTAGGCCCGGCCCTGGCGCTTGCCGGTTTGATTCACGAGCAGTGCGCCCGCCTGTCGCGCGGCGAGGCGCAAGCGTGGCTGATGTGGGGCACTCATCTGCTCTGCGTGCTGGCGCTGTTCGGGTTCATCAGCGCCCAAGGCGTGGCTGTCTTCGATTACCTGCTGGCGAGCGTTCTGGCGCTGGCGCTGTCCATGGTCCGTTCCTACTACGAACATCGCCCTGCCGAGGCACCCGAGCAGCGCTCGGTGCTCAACGAAGCGGGCTGGCCCTGGCGCTGGCTGTTTCTCAACCTCAACCTGCACCTGGTGCATCACGACCTGCCGGGGTTGCCTTGGTACTACCTGCCCCGCGTGTACCGCGAGCGCCGCACGGACTGGCTGCAACGCAGCGGACATTTTTTGGTCAATGGCTACAGCGAGCTGTTTCGGCGTTATGCCGTGTCCCCCGTCGACAGCCCCCTGCACCCTCGCGGCGGAGGCACCCAGCCATGAGCACCGACGTGATCGCTGCACTGCCCATGTATCCTGCGCCCGCCGTAGTCGGCGAGGCGTACCGCCGCTGGCTGGAGGAAACCCTGCAGTTGCTGGGCACCGACCGCCCCACGCCCTGGCCGGGTTCACTCGCGGAGCTGTGGCTGCATCCACGACTGCTGTTGGCGCAGACCTGCGGCTTGCCTTTGATCACCGAACTCAAGCATCGGGTCCGTATCGTCGGCCGACCTCATTTCGCGCTACCCGAGGCACAGGCCGGACAACATTGCAGCCTGCTGATCGCTCGCCTCAATGACCCACGGCAGACCCTCGCCGAATTCTTCGATTGCCGGGGCGCCTACAACAGCCTCGACTCCAACAGTGGCATGAACCTGCTGCGCCATGCGCTGATCCCCCATGTGCGGGAGGGTCGGTTCTTCAAAAGCGTTCAAGCGACTGGCAGTCATCGCCAGAGCATTGCCCACGTCGCCACAGGCATCGCCGACCTGGCGGCCATCGACAGCGTGACCTTTGCCTACCTGGCTCGCCATGCGCCGAATGAAGTCGCCGGCGTGCGGGTCGTGGAACGCACGGCCAATGCGCCGACATTGCCCTATATCACCAGCCTCCACGGGCCAGAGCCAGGCTTGCTGCGCGAGGCCATGAATGCGGCACTGGCACATCTGCCAGAGGTTGCGGCAGTGTTGGCTATAACGACCGTGCAGGTAACGGCCTTCGCCGATTACGAAGTATTGCTGGAGTATCGGGACAAGGCGCGGCGGCATATCGGACAAGCCGGGCTGTGGTAGCCTCGCATCGCTTGGGCCGACCCTGGCCGTCAGAAAAAGTACCTTACCGATGCGCCCAGGGTGGTTGATGGCTGAGGCACGATCACCAGGCCGCTGTTGGTGCCATAGGCCACTTCGCTGCCATACCGGTGGGGCTGAAAAGTGCCGTAGACACTGAACTGGTAATCGCTGTAGTCGTAGCTGGCGCGCAAGTCATAGCGCGTGTAGGCAGGCATGGTCTTCCTGCCAGTGCCGACGTAATAGGGAATGCCGCCCAGATGATAAGCATCGGCATTCAATGTAACTTGCCCACCCATCAACCCGTCTCGATACTGAACGCCCGCCTTGTAGGTGTGCTCCGGCACGACCAGTCGCGCACCGATACCCGGCGCCGGGTTGGTGATGACCGCATCGATGATCCGGCCATAACTGATGTAGGTACTGACGGTCGACGTGGCTTGATAGTTGACACTGGTCTCCAGCCCTTTGCGCGTGGTGTCACCTACTTGCTCGTACACACCCGGCGAGGTTTGCACGGTCTCGCTGTCGTTCTGGATGTAATAGAACTCGGTGGTACTGGACAGGCTATCGGTAGGCCGCAGGGTAAAACCCACGTCGTAGGACTTGACCTTGCTGGGGCGTACGCTGCCGTTTATCTGTCCACCCGTGTCCCTGAGCGGAAGCGCACTGCTGCTGCCTGAACTGATGTACTCCGCCGCTGGGGAGCGGAAACCCTGAGCCACATTGGTGAACAGTTCGAGCTGATCGATCGGTGTCCATGCCACGCCGAACCTGGGCGTTGTCACCGAGCTGTTGTAGCCGGTACTGGCGTCTCGAAACTTCAGGTTGTCGATATCGTAGTCGAACCGATCGTGACGGATACCGGCGAGCAACTTGAGCGAATCGATGGGCTTGTACTGGCCCTGCGCGAAGACCCCATAGGTGATGAGGTCCATGTCGAAGTCGTAGTAGAAGTTTTGCGTGGGCTGGAAGTTGCGGTACTGCTGGCGAAACGCATCGCCTTTGTCGCGACGCACGTCCGTCCCGACCATGAGCGATACCGTGTCTTCATACACGAAGTTATAGGCCAGGCGCCCACCGTAGATGTCACGATCGTCCTTGCCATAGTTATGTGTGTTCGTACCGTTGGAGATGCCGCGTACGCGCCTGAAGTCTTCGTAATAGGCCGTGTAGTACAGGCCCGCCTCGCCCTCGGCCGGCGACCGATTGAACACGTAGGTATTGCGATTGGCGTTGCCGAAGCCATACAGGTTGTCGGTATCGCGGCGGCCGACGGTGCCCGCCTTCAATGCGGGCAGGCTCAGATAGCCGTCATTCCTGAAGTCCGATTCGTAATGGCTGAACCGCGCCGAGTATTTCGCATCGCCAATGACTTTGGAAAGCTTCCAGAAATAGGTGCCGCGCTGGTTTTCGGCGGCCTTGCGGTATCCGTTGGTCCTGTAGAGGTCAGTCACCAACAGTGACTCGAGGCCTTCATGTTCACCGCCTAGTACCAAGTTAGTCCGCTGGCCATCGAAGCTGGCGACATCCACCCCGATGCTGGACGCGACGTCACTGCCGTCCAAGGTTTCGATGTTCACGGCGCCTGCCCGATTCTGATCGCCGTACAGTGCCGACACCGGGCCTTTGATGACGTCCACACGCTTGATCATCTGCGGCGTGAGCCATTCCAGAAATACGGGACCATGCCCTGCCCCGCCCTGACTTGAGGGAATGTTCTGCGGCACCCCGTCCACCGACACCGCCACGTCGGCCCCGTGGGTGCCATTGGTGGCGAACCCGCGCATGCGAAAACCGTTACCGGTGTCCCCCTGATCGATGTTGTTGGCTACCACGCCCGGCACCCGTCGGTAGATGTTGGAGATATCGCGATCCACGTTGAGGGTGCGGATCTCTTCTTCGGTTATCGTCGAGACGGCAGTCGGCAGGCTTTGCGAGGCCGTGCTGATCCGATTGCGCACCAGCGGTTGCGCTATACCCGTGCCGTATCGATCGCCTGAAATCTCGACAAGGCCCAACTCGGTAGGCCCTGGTGGTTCCGACTCCTGTGCCGCCAGCGGCGTGTAGAAACCAACGCTGCCAGTCAGCGCCGCGCCAGCGAATGCCAGGCGCCTGAAGTGATTCGCATATCCGTACATGAACAATCCTGTTTACGTTATGATATAACGTGACAATATTACAACCGAAATTGTCCGTTGACCAGAAACGCCCTACACGATTGCCATGCTGCACCCGCGATGCCTATCGGCATCGTTCGAGCGCACGGCTCAACCCCTGCAGAACACTCGGGAAAACCCATGAAAATTGCTTTGTCATTGCTTGCCGCTGCAACCCTTCTCAGCGCCCAAGGTGCGTATGCCCATGGTATCTGGACCGAACAACGCTACGGCCAGTTGGACGTCGTCTACGGGCACGGCGCAGAAGACCAGGCCTATGCCGCGGATAAGGTCAAAGGCGCATGGGCCTACGATGAACGCGGACAAATGATCCCGGTGACGGTCGAGAAGCTCGGCGACCACGCGCGCCTGCATCCAGCCGCGCAGCCCGCCGTGCTCGCCGTTGCCCTGGACAACGGTGTCTGGAGCAAGAACGCTCAGGGAGAATCGGTGAACAAGCCCATGGCTGACGTACCTGGCGCCGTCAGCGCCAGTCACAGCTACAAGTACAGCCTGGCGATCCTGAAAGCACACGCGCAGGTGCCCGACGCGCTGAAATTGGCCATGGTCATTCGGCCGTTGAAAGATCCGAGCGAAGTAGGCGTCGGTAATCCATTACCCGTTGAACTGACGATCGACGGCAAGCCGGCCGGTGGCATTGCCCTGCTCGATGACTACCGAGGCATGTCGGACGCCAGTAGCGTCGTCACCGATGCACGAGGTCGCGCCACCGTGACCGTGCGCAACGCCGGGTTGAACGTCATCGCGGCTCAAGCCAAGGTAGCCGCGGTCGATCGCAAGGACGTTTCAGAGCGCAGCCTCTTCACCTCGCTGACCTTTGTCGGCAAGGCACACCAACACTGAGTCCGCGAGCCACCCTTCATTTCAACCAATCCAGCGTCATGATCAGGCGGCGCTCGCCAGCCCGTGCCTGCGGCGAGCGATGAATGATTCCGCGCCCTTCGTTGCTCATCCATCGCTCACCCTTGAACAAGGCCACGTCAGCCGCCAGCAGCTTGTGCGGTGCATCCACCGGTTCGGACCCGGCCTGCCCCAGCCCCGCCCTGGGCATCGCACCCTCTTCGAGCCATTCGCTGCCCCGGCCAGCGTACGTCGTGATCAAGCGCACGGAGACCCGATCGACGTGATAACGCGGACACATCGCCTTGTCCAGAATGCGCAGACGCAGGCCGATACGCTCGGCGCCCAACAGGCAACCGTAGGCCTGGATCAACCAGGCAACGTCCTCGACGAACTCGGCGTAACCCTCACACCGAGCGAAAGCGGCAGCCAGCCCGACCAGATCCGGGGGCTCTTCCCCCTGTAACTCAATCACTCGCGACTCCGATAGTGGATCGTCACGGCACAACAACGCATCAGTGAAACTCGCGATCGCGGGCGAAAATTGCCGCGTCCAGATGGCCAGGTTTATGTCGTCGCGCAGGATCTCCGCCAGCACGGCGGGCTCGGGCGACTGAATGTAATGGGGGGTGGCGGGCATGGCATACATCGCATCAGTGGAGGATATGAATAGATATAACATAACATATCAATAACCACGCCCATGATCCAACGAGATGTGTTAGTCGCGCCGTTGTCACAGCTTTATCACCCAAAGGAGGATGAGCCAGTGAAACAGATTCAAGCAGGCGTGCTCAACGTCGCGTACCGGGACCTTGGCCCAGCCGATGGGCCTGCGGTCGTGCTGTTGCATGGCTTCCCCTACGACATCCGCGCCTACGACGCGGTGGCCGAACGGATCACCGCTGCCGGTTGCCGATGCATCGTTCCCTACCTGCGCGGATACGGGGGCACGCATTTCGTCGACGCAAACACGCCTCGCTCGGGTGAGCAAGCAGCCTTGGGGTCGGACCTGCTGGCATTATTGGATGCTTTGAAAATTCCCCAGGCCGTACTTGCCGGCTACGACTGGGGTGGCCGCGCAGCGTGCGTGGTGTCCGCCCTGTGGCCCGAGCGCGTCGTGGGACTGGTCAGTTGCGAGCCGGGCTACAACATCCAAGACATTGCCCATGCGACCCGCCCCGCCGCCCCGCAAGCCGAACAGCGCTTGTGGTATCAATACTACCTGCACGGCGCCCGTGGCTACGCAGGCCTTGAAGCCGACCGGGATGCCTTCTGCAAGCTGCTGTGGCAACTATGGTCGCCGACCTGGGCATTCACCGATGAGGTGTTTTTAGCCTCGGCGCAGTCGTTCCACACTCTCGACTTCGTCGACGTGGTCACGCACTCCTATCGCCATCGCTTCGGACTGGTCGACGGCGATGCGCAGTACGCGGCCATCGAACAGAGGCTGGCGAAGCAACCCGTCATTGCCGTGCCAACGGTCATCCTGGCCGGTGCTTGCGACGGTGTCACCCCGGTTCAGGATGAGCAGCAGGCGCTACGCCGATTCAGCGCCCCTGTTCGTCGATCAATCCTCGAAGGCGTGGGCCACAACGTCCCGCAGGAGGCACCGGAGGCATTCGCCCAGGCGGTGCTGAGCCTGTCAGGGCCGTGAGGCCCCTACCATGGTGTGGCCCATCGATTGGTGTCGGGTGTCTATTCACTCAAGAGCGTGCGCAGCAGCTCGATCATAGGCTCGACCGCCGGGCTGCTTCGATTGGGTGCCTGCACCAGATGCAATTGCCTTGACGCCACGGAATCATCCAGATCGCGAACGACTATATCCGCCCTGCAGGTGGTGGTGGACAGTTTCGGTGCAAGCGCCACGCCCAACCCTGCAGCGACCATTGCCTGGGTTTCCTGATAGTCGTTGGCCAACAGGGCGATGCGTGGCGTGAACTTGCACTGGGCAGCGGTGCGGTGCAGCAGCTCGGTGATTTCATGACCATCGGACCGGCACACCCAAGCCTCCTTGGCGAGCTGAGCCAGGTTCAGAGGTCCTGCCTCCTGCGCCATTGCGTGCCCTGCTGGCAGCAATACCACCGTAGGGTCCGTGCGTAGCTGCAAGGTCGACCCAGGTTCGTTCAGCCACGGGTATGTCCAAGTAATGGCCAGATCGAGCTCACCCGAGCCGATGAGTTGACGCAGCGCCACCAGACGAGTGCTGCGCACATCCAAGGTGATGGTCGGATGCCGCGCCCTGAACTGCATGACAATTCGCGGCAACAATGAAGACCCCAGCGTCGGAAACACCCCCAGCGACAGGTGGCCGGCGCGGCCTTCGGCAACACTGCGCAGTTCCGTCTCGAGCTGCGCCATCTGTGCCTCGATCAGGTTGACCCGGCGCATGACCCGCTCCCCGGCATCGGTAAGCGCCATGCCATGGGGTCGACGCTCGAACAGTGGCAGCCCGATGACGCTTTCCACACGCTGTACCGTTTGAGAAACCGCGGAGGGGGTCAGGTGCAAGCTGCGTGCGGCAGCGGTCATCGAGCCGACTCTGCCGACTTGTGCCACCACTCTGAGTTTTTCGATATCGAGCTTCATGAAAAGAGCCTATTAGCTATTAAGCCAGACTTCAATCTGTGTTTAGCATTTGTCGTTAGGCTTAACGACCTGGCGTTGATATCTTTTTATCAAGCGCTGCAATTCTCGTCAGCAGCACTACCCAGACACAATAAAAACAAAAGGCACCGCTCATGAACCCACGACACAACCTGGTCTCGCAGACAGATCACTGCCTGCCCCATCCGCCCGTCCCCTTTATTGTTCCTGTCCCATTCGACGCCTGCTGAGGAGCACCAACATGTTGGCTCTCCTCGGTTTTGCCACCTTGGGTGTGTTCATGCTATGCGTCATCCGCAAATGGATGACGGCCTTCGTCGCGATCATAGTCGTGCCAGCATTTTTCCTGCTGTTTACCGGCCAGGGCGCACAGCTGGGCGAAATGATCGCCGCCGGCATCAAGACGGTAGCACCCACTGCCGTGTTGCTGTTGTTCGCCGTGCTGTATTTCGGCTTGATGATGGATGCGCGCTTGTTCGATCCGCTATCGCGACTGATCATCCGCATATCCAAAGGCGACCCAGTCAATATCTGCGTGGGCACCGCCGTCCTCGCCTGTCTGGTCGCCCTGGATGGCGACGGAACCACCAGCTACATGATCATCTGCTCGGCTTTCCTGCCGCTCTACAAAAGGCTTCACATCAACCCGTTGATCATCGCGACCATCGCCACCATGGCGCTGGGTACCGTGTCCGGGACGACCCCTTGGGGCGGCGCTGCAACACGGGCCGTCAGTATCCTGCACCTGGACGCCAGCGAGTATTTCGCGGCAATGCTCGGCCCGATGATCCTGTCCTGCGCCTTCGTCTGCCTCATTGCCTACGTGCTGGGGCGCAAAGCGCGCAAGGCAATCGATCCGCAGCACAGTGCGCAGGTTTCAGCGCAGATCATCGCCGAGAGCTGCCAGGTCGAGCACGCCGCCAACTGGCAGACGGCATTGAACGCTGCACTGACCGTCCTGCTGCTGGTTTGCCTGGTCTTGGGTGTAGCCAACCTCATGGTGTTGTTCATCGCCGGTTTCGTCATCGCACTGTTCGTCAATGTGCCACGTGCTGCCGACCAAGGCGCTGTCATTCAGCGGCATGCAGCAAGTGCCGTGCCTGTGGTGATGCTGGTATTAGGCGCAGGGGTCTTCACGGGGATTTTGACTCAAACCGGCATGACCACGGCGATGGCCGAAGCCTTCGTGGGCAGTCTGCCCAGCCACCTCGGCTCCTTGATCCCACTGGCCACCGCGCTGATCGGCATCCCCCTGAGCTTCTTCATGGCCAACGACGCGTACTTCTTTGGCATCGTGCCGGTACTGGCGGAAATGGCCGCGCGCTACGACATCCCCGCCATGGAGATCGCTCGTGCCGCCGTCATCGGCCAGATGGCCCATTCGATAGGCCCGGCCTCGGCGCCCTTGTGGGCCTTGCTCGGCATCATCAAGGCAGACCTGGGCGACTTCCAGAAATTTGCCTGGAAATGGGTGCTGCTGGCATCGCTGGCCTACATGACTTTTGCCGTCCTGACCGGGGCAATCTCCGTCTCCAGGTAGATCACGCTCTGCATGGCGAATTTGACTCCATCCCGGCAATGCGGCCTTGAACGAGGTACCGACACGCCTGGTCGATACCTCCCTTCACGATTGGACTCACAATGAAACTGACCTCTGCCATCGCAGCACGCACCTGCAGTCTGACCTTCGAGCACTTATCCCCACAGGCCTTATGGAATGCCAAGCTCGCCATCCTCGACACCGTGGGCTGTGCCTTGGCAGGCGCACGTGAACCCGTGGTGCACACGCTGCTGCAGACCGGGGGACTGAACACCCTCGGCGCAGTACCGGTACTGGGCAGACACGAACGACTGGACCCGCTGTGCGCGGCCCTGGTCAACGGTGCTGCAGCCCATGCGCTGGATTTCGACGACGTGAACATCGCCATGGGCGGGCACCCTACCGCGCCGATCCTGCCGGCCTTGTTGGCCTTGGCTGCAGAAGGGGGACACACCGGCCGCCAGCTGTTGCTGGCTTACGTGGCCGGCTTCGAAACGCAGGCACGCCTGGCACAGAGCGTCAATTTTCATCACTACGACAAGGGCTGGCACCCAACTGCCACCTTAGGCGTGTTCGGCGCAGCTGCGGCCAGTGCTCGGTTGCTTGGCCTCGATGAACAGCAGACCTCGATGGCCTTGGCGCTGTGTGTGTCGTTGGCCTCGGGTGTCAAGGCCAACTTCGGCACCATGGCCAAGCCCTACCACGTCGGCCATGCCGCCAGGAACGGCTTGATGGCAGCGCTTTTGACCCGCAACGGTTTCACCGCAAGCCTGGATGCCTTCGAACATCGCCAAGGTTTCTTCGAAGTGTTCAACGGCCCCGGAAACTATACGCCAGCACTGGCATTGCAGAATTGGGCTGCTCCCCTGGACATCGTGGAGCCAGGTATCGGCATCAAGCTCTACCCCTGCTGCGACAGCACACACACCAGCCTCGATGCCTTGTTCACGCTGCGCCGTGACCACCCTTTCGAGGTTCGCGACGTTGCAGGCATCGAGGTCTACCTGCATCCACTGCGTCTGACCCATGTCGACCGCTCTCTGCTACGGACCAGCCTGGATGCCAAATTCAGCGTGCAATATTGCCTGGCCCGCGCCCTGATCGACGGCCGCATCGTACTTGACAGCTTCAGCGAAAACGCCTTCAACGACGCCGAAGCGCTGGCGCTCATGCAACGCATACATGCCCTGCCTCACCCCACTCCCTCTCTAGCCAGACCAGGCAACTACCTGACCGAGTTGCACATTCGATTGCACAACGGGACGCGGCTGACCGTGCGAGCGCACAGTCCGGCCGGCAGGACCGCCGACCAGCCAGCCCCTCTGGAGAGCATCATGACCAAGTTCAACCACAACGCGGCCAAGGCCTTGGATACGCAAGCCGTTGCAACCTTGATCGATACCCTCATGCGCATGGAGCAATTGCCGCGCGCCGAGGTGATCGGCGATCTTTGCGCGACGCGTTGAACGTCGGTAAAACGCCAAGTGCGTCCTGGGGCAGGTAGTGCAGAACACAGGGCCGAATAGAGGAGACATAAATCAGTTCATCGCGCAGGCTCCACTGGCGTGTCCGTGACCCCACTATGGACGATTGCCCGCTTCAGCCACCTGTGCGGTCCAAGGAACGACCTGCTCGCTCAGGGAAAGCCCCAGGCCGGGGCGCGTCGGCACCAACATGCGGCCTTCGCGCGTTTCGAGGCGTTCGTTGAAAAGTGGCTCGAGCCATTCGAAGTGCTCGACCCAGGGCTCGGTCGGATAAGCCGCCGCCAGGTGCACGTGCAGCTCCATGGCAAAATGGGGAGCCAACATCACCCCAGCCTGTTCGGCCATCGCGGCGACTTTCAGATAGGGGGTGATACCCCCAACCCGGGGAGCATCGGGCATCAGGAAATCCGCACCTCGCAGCCGGATGAATTCGGCGTGCTCGGCGACGCTGGTCAGCATCTCCCCCGTAGCGATCGGTGTGTCGAACTGTTGCGCGAGCGCAGCGTGGCCTTCGGCGTCGTAGCAGTCCAGCGGTTCTTCGATCCAGGTCAGATTGAACTCCTCGAATCGCCGACACATGCGCTGCGCCGTCGGACGATCCCATTGCTGATTGGCATCCACCATCAGCGGGAAGTTGTCGCCGAGGTGCCTACGCACAGTACTGACTCGCTCGACATCAATGGCGCAATCAGGCTGGCCGACTTTGAGTTTGATGCCGCCAATGCCCTTTTCCCGCGACAGGTCCGTATTTTTCAACAGTTGGTCCAGCGGTGTGTGCAAAAAGCCACCTGAGGTGTTGTAGCAACGTACCGAGTCACGTTGCGCGCCCAGAAGACGAGCCAGAGACAGGTTGGCACGTTTGGCTTTGAGGTCCCACAGTGCCACATCGAATGCACCGATGGCCTGAGTTGACAAGCCACTGCGGCCAACCGAAGCTCCTGCCCAGCACAGTTTGGTCCACAGCTTTGCAATGTCGCTCGGGTTCTCACCGATCAACGCCGGCGCGATCTCCTTGGCGTGGGCAAATTGCCCCGGACCACCGGCCCGTTTCGAATAGCTGAAGCCTAGGCCCTTATGGCCATCGACCGTCTCGATTTCGGCGAAAAGAATCGCAATTTCAGTCATCGGTTTCTGCCGGCCCGTGAGCACCTTGGCGTCGCTGATAGGGTTGGCCAGGGGCAGAAAGACCGAGGAGACCTTGACGTAGGCGATTCGGTCGCCGTCGGATGATGTGTGGTTTTGTTGTTGTCCAGGCATGGTTTGTTGTCCGAGCATGGTGCTTTCCTTGTTGTGAAAGTGGGTTATGCGTCATCAAGAGCGTGCATGAGCCAGTTAGCTCTTCAGTGGCTCGGATACAGGCGTCGGCGAGTCGTTGAGTTCGTCGATGTCCATGCGCTTGAGCGGGCCAACGATGAACAAGTAGGCGAAGGCGCCGAGCAGCCCCATGGCAGCCACATACATCAACGCCGCATCGAAGGAACCCAGCTGAGTGACCAGCACGCCGATTGCAATCGGGGTAACGATGCTGGCGATGTTGCCGCAGAAGTTGAACATCGCGCCGCTGATGCCCATGGCACGCTTTGGCGAGACATCACCGACGATGCACCAGCCCAGGCAACCGGCGATGGGGGGAATAGCCGGAACCAGACCGACCTTGAGCATGGTCATGCCCTTGGCTTCGATCAGATAGGTGGGGAACCAGGTCAGGAAGAACCAGGTAATGGAAGTCAAACAGAACTGACCCAAGTAGATACCCAGCATCATCCGATTGGCACCAATGGCGCGAACATTCTTCCAACTGAAGGGCGTCTTGGCGTCGCCGATGCGGGTGTCTTCACTTTTATTATCCTTATTGTGTTTGTCGCGGTGCGAGCTTGACGTCGACTGCATGAAGACCGAGTGATTGCGCAATCATTTCAAGATCGAAAAAAGTCATTCTTGCCTCGCCCAGGATGATCTTGCCGAAAATCCTACGCTGATTGCGCAATCATTCAAGAGCGCGTTCGTCGGTTTTCAGACAAAATGAATTAGGTGCTTTGTCGATCGACCAGGGTAAATCCAGTGTCGATTCGAACGGGCGCAGTGCTGCCGGCCGGGTAGTGGAAGCGCTCCAGCAGTGCTCTGGCAATCTGATCGCCAATGCGTTTGCCGTCTACACACACTGTCGACAGCGCTGGATACACATGGGCAGCGCTGCTCAAGTCGCCGAAGCCCATTACCGCCAGGTCGGCGGGCACGTGCAGACCACGGCTGGCGGCCTCGGCGAGCACACCTTGAGCGATGGTGTCAGAACTGCAGACCACAACGTCAGGTGTCGCCCCCTGCTCGAAAAGCTGCCGCAGGCCCGCACGACCGACTTCCAGGGTGGCGGGCGGTGTCATGATCTGCATCGGGACCTCGGCCGCACCCTGACGCTGCAACTCGGCAATCAGACTCTCGCAACGGCGAAGGCCGCGTGGATCGCTGATGGTGATCACTGAAAAGCGCTTGTAGCCTTTGGCGAGCAGGTGTACAGCCGTAGCTTTCCCTACCTCTTCGTGGGAAAACCCGACCAGCATGTCCAGCGGCTCCTCGCTCAAGTCCCACGCTTCGACTACCGGAATACCCGATTGGGCCAGACGCAGGCGGCTGGAGTCGGTGTGCAGGGTTCCGGTCAGGACGATGCCGTCAGGCCGACGACCGAGGACGGCTTCAAGAAGCTTCTCTTCCTGTTCGGCAGAGTAGCCCGTCAAGCCCAGCAGGGTTTGATAGCCTGCCTGGGCAAGACGGTCCATCAAGGCTTGCACCGTGTCGGCGAAAATGGAGTTGGCAATGGTGGGCAGGAAGATCGCCACCAGCCGCGACTTGCTGCTCGCCAGCCCCCCGGCCAACATGTTGGATACATAACCGGTGACGCGCACCGCTTCCAAGACTTTTTCCCTCGCCTGTTTACTCACCACTTCAGGGCGATGCAGCGCTCGGGAAACGGTAATAGGGGAAACGCCAGCAATCTTGGCCACATCGATCAAAGTCAGGCTCGACGCTTTCTTGCGCTCAGAGACGTCGTGGGTGGCGGACTTCGTGCCAGGTTTCTTTGCCATCGGGTTTCCGGATTCAAGGGCATGACATGAAAGCGATGAGTCAGGCGTAATGCAATGAAATGATTAATCAACGTATTGCGGGTGTGATGACGTTCTATCCTATACGCGGCTCATGAAGGCCGCTACGGACAAAAGTTGTTCAAGCAACTTTAACACCGTGTTCACTGAGCAAGGCTCGGTGAATGGTCAGGGCGATTCCCGTTGCAGTTCCTGGTCTTGTGGTTTTAGTGAATGCTGGCGACATGCATAATTGACGGCGCCAGCCCTTTGCCAGTACTGTCCCGAGTTACAGGGGTAGCAAGGAGCCTTTCGCTAACGCTTACCCATCTTAACTGTCGTTTGGAGCAAGGATGCAAGGCGCACTATTACGTAGTGGCAAGAGCGAGTCATTCACTGCGCTTGGCGAAACAGGTCAGCCAGTGTACCGAGCCGCATTGCAATTACTCGAAGCGATTCGACGCAAGAACCCCACGCTGGTCGAGCACCTGGCAATCCCTCAAAGCGATGAGCTGGGCAACAAGATCGACTGGTACAGCAGCGTCGACGGCGATGTCATTCCCTGGAGCGCAGCAACCGAAGAGGAACGCGCGCCTGCTCGTCTGCAGCTGGAAGCACTCGACGCTGCACTGAAGCAATTGAGTGAACGCTTTCTGGGCGCGGACTCTGTCCAGCAGCAAGGCGACAAAGCGGTTTTCGGCAAACTGCTCAAGCGCGTCGTTCACTTCCCTGACGAAAATTTCGTCTACCTGGTCGCCGGCAAGCCGGTCTTGACGTTTTGGGGCTTTCAACACGCCAACGCCGACCCGGGTCGTAACCCGCTACGCTGTTTGTACCCACCTGAAGACACTGTAGAGCCAGCCGTTACACCTGCGCCGGCGCCTGTCGTCGAGCCGGCGGCATCCATGCCGGTTCGCCGATCCTGGTGGCGGCGCTGGTGGTGGCTGTTACCTCTTTTGCTGCTGCTATTGCTGTTGTTGCTATTTGGGCTGCGCAGCTGCGTACCGACTTTGGCAATTCCAGGCATGCCAGCCCCGGCTTTGCCAGAGGTGTCTTACTTACCTAGCCTGCCCCATGCAAAGCTCGATGGCGCTGGCGAATTGAACGCACCCGTTGTCGACCGTAACGGCGCGGTGACCAATGAAGCCGGCGGTGCTGCGCCCGATCCGCACAAAGCCACCAACATCGAGCCCCAGGCGCTGCCTCCGGTATCTGCACAGGACGCGGTCGCGCAAACACAGCCGACACCAGCCGACGAGTCCGCCGGAAAGCCCGAATTCAAACCTACACAGGCGGCTGTCGACAAACCGGCTTCGCCCTTGAGCATTCCTGAAAACGCGCGAGACGGTGCTGCAGACTTCCTCGACGGTCACTACCGGGCAGGCGCAGGGATTCAGGATCGGCGCACCGGCAGACCGCTACGTCTGGAATATCAGTTCAAGGATGGCAGGGGCGAAGTCACTGTTCGCCAGGCGAACGGCGTCAGTTGTTCCGGACCGGTTACGGCGGCGATGAACAACGGAAATCTGTCCATCGAAAGCAGCGCCCAGGCCGCCTGCGGCGACGGCAGCACTTACGACATGCCAAAGATCGAATGTGGGAAAGGTGCCAGAAACATCGCTGATTGCACCGGCGGTTATGGTACCGAGAAATTTCCCATGTCCATGCGGCAGTTGACCGAATAAGACTGGAAGAACTGACATGTTGACTGAAGTTACGCAATTCGAAGATACCGTTTCACTGGTCAGCGACACAGGTGTCCAGTTCCTGGATTTCGCGTTGCGGCTCGACGTGCGAAAAGAACAAGCCGGCGAGTTCGCGCCCATGACCGATGGGCTCATCTGCCGGTTGGTCTACAACGAAGAAAAGGACTTTTTCTTCTACGAACCAGAGGCCGAGAGAATCGAGAAGACCAAACCGGTGTTCAGCATCGACATGCGCAGCAGTCTGGAATTGCTGGACGGTCTCTGGTTACCGCTGCCGTTCTTTCGGTTCATGCCGCCCCACCGCTTCGATGAAGGCCCAACCAACTGGGCCAGGATGCGTATTGTCAAGTTGCCGGTACCTGACATCGATGGCAACAGCCACCGTCTGACCATGGCGTTCGACAGCCGCGTGATGCCTAAACGCGACGGCACTGCCTATCTGGCCCCGAACGAAGAGGACATCAGCTCGGGTGTGTCTTTCAAGTTGGCAACCAAAGCGCGCGAAACGCGGTGGTTCCTGGCGCAGGGTTGGGTCAACGAATGGTTGCTGGAGGTCTTCAACGAGGGCAATGCACACCGCTCTCGCGAAGAACTGGACATCGACATACGTGCCGGTCATCACCTCGCGCATTACCTGAACGTGCTGAGCCTGCTCGGTAGCGCTACGCATGCACGTCAGCAAAACAAGACCCGGGTTGAGATTCCCGAGTTGAAAGTAGTCGCCAACGACAGCAGGGGCCAGGTCAAGCCGATTCCAGTGGATCTGGTGCTCGATGTCGGCAATTCGCGTACCTGCGGCATTCTGATCGAGAACCACGGCCAGGCAGGTTCCGGGCTCAAACAGAATTACGTGCTGGAGCTGCGAGACCTCATCACGCCGGAGCACACCTACAACCAGCCGTTCGAAAGTCGCGTCGAGTTTTCCCAGGCGTACTTCGGCAAAGACCACTGTTCGGTCAAAAGCGGGCGACACGATGCCTTCCAATGGGCAACGATTGCCCGTGTGGGCAGTGAAGCCAGTCGACTGGCCAGTCGCCGTCGTGGGACCGAAGGCTCAACCGGGCTTTCCAGCCCGAAACGCTACTTATGGGACGAAAACCCGTACGGCCATGGCTGGCGTTTCAATTGCTCGTATATCAAGACCGACAACGAGCCCTATGCCACCGCCGCACCATTTTCACATCTAATCAACGAAACCGGCGAAGCCCTGTACACCTTGGATGACGACGACCGGTTGCCAGTGTTCATGCCGCGTTACTCGCGCAGTTCTTTGATGACATTCATGCTTGCCGAGGTCCTGGCGCAGGCACTGTCGCAGATCAACAGCCCCGCGCAGCGTTCGCGTCAAGGCCACACCCGTGTGCCGCGCCAGCTCAAAAGCATCACCCTGACCGTGCCGCCTGGCATGCCCCAGGCCGAACGCAACATTCTTAACGAGCGGGTGCAACAAGCTATTGGTCTGGTATGGAAAAGCATGGGCTGGCACGCTGGCGAAGAAGACCCGCAGACCGATGAACTCACCCCACCGCGTACACCGGTACCCAGCGTCCGCGTGGAGTGGGATGAGGCCTCGTGCGGTCAGCTCGTGTATCTGTATACCGAGATCAACGAAAATTTTGCCGGACACCCGGAGGAGTTTTTCGACACCCTCGCCCGTCCGGATAAAACCGATCGCGAACGCATCACCCTGGCTACTATCGATATCGGCGGTGGCACCACCGACCTGGTGATCACCGACTATCGTCTGGACCGTGCCGGCAGTGTGGGCAGTGGCAGCAATGTCCATATCGTGCCAGAACAGCGCTTCCGCGACGGTTTCAAGGTGGCCGGCGACGATATCTTGCTCGACGTCATCCAGGATTTCGTGCTGCCCAGCTTTGAAAAAGCGCTGCTCGGCGCGGGCGTCCAATCCCCCGGCTCGTTGATGTCGCGCCTGTGCGGCGATGAAACGGCCAGCGCACAAGACATGATTCTACGCCAGCAGTTGAACCTGCAAGTGTTCACACCCCTAGGCCTGGCACTACTCAAGGCTTACGAGCAGTACGATCCAGAGACCCCTGCGGACATCTGCGTTCATAGCTACCGGGACCTATTGGGCGACAAAGCGATTGGCCAGGCCGTACTTGAGTACGTACAGGGAGCCGTACGCCGCGAAGTCGGTGCACTCTGTACGTTCGAGTTGTTCGATACATCGATCACCTTTGACCTGCAGAAGCTGCACGCGGCGTTTCTCAACGACCAAATCAACATTAGCAAAATTCTTGGTGCGTTGTGCGAGGTGATCTTTCACTACCCCTGTGACGTACTGTTGCTGACCGGTAGACCGTCCCGGCTGCCTGGTGTACAGGCGTTCATTCGCAAAATGCTGCCGCTACCCCCAGGACGAATCCTGCCGCTGCAGAACTATCGCACCGGCGGCTGGTACCCGTTTCACAAGAGCGGCTTGATCGACGACCCGAAGAGCACAGCTTCCGTAGGGGCGATGCTGTGCCTGCTGTGTGCCAACCACAGCGTGCCGAACTTCTACTTCCGGTCTTCAGCGCTCAAGCCCTACTCGACAGTCAAGCATATTGGCGTGATCGACTTGAACAACGTCATCAAAGACGCCGATGTCCTTTACCGCGATGTTCAATCCCACGACGGCAAGATCCAGCTACCGCTGGTGGGTACCGGTGATGACGCCGACAGTCCACAACTGGAAATGCGCGGCGATCTGCGCCTGGGCTTCCGCCAGCTCGCTGCCGAGCGCTGGGCGGCATCGCCGCTGTACACGCTGCGTTTCACGGCGGCAGGTCGCGACAAATTCTCCAGGGCCGTCGGCACCGACGATCAGGCGCCGCTGCTCAAGGTGCGGTTCGAAGTCAAAGCGCCGGACAAGCACACTCGCAAGCATGGACTGGTCAGCGACCGATTAACGGTGGCGGGCATTGAATCCAATAGCAACAACGTCAACTTCAACCCGCGCAGTGACCTGGAGCTGGAACTCAACACCATGCTCGACGCAGGCCTGAGCGAGACCAAGTATTGGCTCGACAGTGGAAGTGTGAAACGCAAATGAGCGACCTGAGCAAACAACAAACCGAGCTGGCAGCCAGCTGGGCTGCGGTGCATAACGGGGCTGGCCAGGCGCTGCAATGGATCGAGCAGACACGCGCCAATGCGCCGCGCCTGGACGGTGAAGCCGACAACCTCAACGTACGTCTGCATCGCGCCCGCAATCTTGCGGGCAATCTGGAGCGGGTCGCCAGTACGCCCATGACGATTGGTTTTTTCGGCCTTTCCCAGGCAGGCAAGTCGTACCTGATTTCGGCGTTGGCCGCAGGTGAAAGTGGCCAATTGGAAACGCGCTTCGGTACCGAGACTCTGGACTTCATCGCCCACATCAATCCGGTGGGTGGTGGCAAGGAAGCGACCGGGCTGGTCACGCGATTCAGCCGCGCGGCATTGCCGAGCCCGGATCCGGCGTTCCCGGTAGAACTTAAGCTATTCAACGAGATTGAAATTGCCAAGATTCTGGCCAATGCGTGGTTTAAAGATTTCGATCTGGAGCAGATCGAGTACGAAATCGACGAGGCACGCATCCAGCGGATCCTCAAGGCTGTCGAAGGCCGGGAAAGTCCTGTGGACGTGCCTGGCCTCAGCGCCGATGACGTGGTTTCGCTATGGGACTACCTCAACGATAATTTCAAAGGCTCGGTCAAGAAACTGCAGCACCTGTACTGGCCGCAGGTGCTGCGCCTGGCGCCACGCCTGAGCGTTCAGCAGCGTGCCGAGGTGTTTTCGATCTTATGGGGCGAGCAACCCGCGTTGACCCGCGTTTACGAAAAGCTCAGTGCGGCGCTGGCCAAACTGGGTCACCCACGTGCAGTGTTCGTACCCCTTGCTGCATTGGTCAGTCGCGACGGGCACGGCGACTACAGCCAGGCCGACAGCATCATGAACGTCGACATACTTAATCGGTTCGACACCAGTGCCGACCTGTCGATTGACGTTCGGCCTCAGCGCGAGGGGCGGTTGGGCGCCAGCACGTCAGTCACCGTGGCGCAACTGGCTGCGTTGACGACCGAGATGACGTTCTGCCTGATAAATGAACCCAAAGATGCGGTGGTCAACACAGTCGACCTACTGGACTTCCCCGGTTATCGCGGCCGAATGAAACTGCGCGAACTGAAGGACTCCAGCGGTGCTGACGACAATGTGGTTGCACAGTTGTTGTTGCGCGGCAAAGTCGCTTACCTGTTCGAGCGCTACACCGATTGCCAGGAAATGAACGCTTTGGTGGTGTGCACTGCATCGGACAAACAAAGTGACGTTCCGGATGTTGGCCCTGTCCTCACCCGCTGGATCGAAAAAACCCAAGGCGTGAATGCTAACGAACGGAGCAAACGCCCAGGCGTCGGTTTGATCTGGGCACTGACTATGCTCGACAAACGTATCTCCGGCGCACTGAACACGCCGGCCAATATGCTCGATGCCGGCTGGGAAGGTATGGTCAAGCTGACCATGATCGAGCGATTCGGCGGCTTCCCCTGGATGACCGACTGGGCTGGCCTGCCCTTCCAGAATACTTATCTGGTGCGCAAGCCGCGCATGGAAACACCTTTCATCGAGCTTCATGGCCAGACAGGCGACGAGTTGCGCATCCTCGAACGCTCACAGGAGCGCATCGATCTGCTAGGCCAGACTTTCAGCGCAAACAGCTTGGTCGGCAGGCATATCTACCAGCCCGCGCAGGCGTGGGCAGCGCTGCTGCAAATAAACGATGGCGGCATCAAGCGCTTCAGCGAAAGCTTCAAGGATGTCGCCAATACCGAGTTCAAGCTGTCACGTATCCGCGACCAATTGACCGAATGCCTCGAAGATCTCACCACGCACGGCCTGAGCAGTTGGTATCAGTGCGACGGTGACGGCGCGATGGCGGCCAAACGCAGCCAGGCCCAGTCGATTCTGCAACACGTAGGCAGGAACCAGGCAATTGTTGGCGAATTAATCGACAACCTGCAATTGACTTCCGATGGCGTGCGCGATCTGTATCTCAGCGGCATTTATGAGGAACAAAGCGCACACGCTATTGAGGACGTTCCACTCGATACCCCGCCAACCAGCCTCTACGGCAATAGCGGGGGCTTCGACTTCGCCGATTTTGGCGCGGCTTTCGATGCAGACGACGGCAATAATAATGGCGCAGAGCCTTGGTCGGTCGCACCTGAATTGGAGGGTACCGATCATCGCTTCGCCAAGGCTGTGTTCAACGCCTGGATCGCTCATCTTCGTGAGCTTGCCAACCGACAGAATTTGCTGAACCTGCTAGGTCTGAGCAAACCGGTCATCGAAGCGGTGGCCGACGAACTGATCACTGCAGCTTACCGACAGAATGTACCCGGACAACTGACCAAAGCCGTATTGAAGCGGGCTCAGAGCGGGGCGCGCCGCGATCAATTGGTAGAGCGTCAGGTACTTGAGGTGCAGCTGGTGTTGCGTGATTTCGTTTCGTGGTTCGGCTTTATCCAGACACCTTTAGAGCAGCGTCCGAAAAGTCTGGTAGGAAGCAAAGACCACCTCTATGCGTTTTACGGCGATGTGGTACCGGGGCAGCTGCCGGTTTTGCCGGCGCAACCGGCCAACCAGGCGAAACTGTTCGTCGGCGATTGGTTGTCAGGTCTGGCCGCACTTACTTTGGGCAACGCAGGTCACAGCGCGGGCCGGGAAATCACATCCGAACAGAATGAACGGCTGGGCCATGTGCTCGCCGCGTTGAAAGCGAGATAAGCGATGTCGATTCGAGTTGATCTATTGGGCCTGGAACCCGCCGTGCCAGGGCAGGCCTGCCTGACGGTGAAGAAATGGCAAGGCTCCCACGAGCGTCTGGAGTTTTCCATCCAGCGCAACCAGGATGGGTTTTACCTGCAAGAACACAAGCAATGGAGCAGTAATCCATTCTGGTTCAAGGTGCCACATTTCAGCGAAGGGGCCAGTGGTGAGTCGCTGGAAACTCTGGTTGGCCCCGACGTTGTCGATCCGTTACTCGAAGGCAGCGCCAACTCCAACTTCCAGATCGAGCTGCGCGAGCAAGGATTGAGTTTTAGCGACCGTGGCGTGGTCCGTCCCGGAGCAGGGCTGCTCGCGTCCAGCGCGGGTGGTGAAACCCGAGGTATCTATGGCGGCATTGACCTGGCCACCCCGACGGTGCCAAGCGAGCCGCTGGACATCCCGGCAGTGCCTGTAACCGTTACGCCCACCACGCCTGAGGTCGAGCCTCGATCCGAACCGATTCAAAGCAAGACGGTGGAGCGACCTGCAGTCGCACTACCGCCGCAAAAGAGCCGGTTGCTGCCGATCATTCTTGGCTTGCTGGTATTGATACTCGCAGCGGCAGGCTTCTGGTTTTTCCTCAATGGCAAAACCCAAGCCCCTGCGACGCCGGAAGTTACTGTCGAACCCGCGAGGCCCTCGGCGGTTGCCGCGTGCACTTTGGAAAGCATGAACAGCCAACCTGAACTGGCCTTCGTTCAAGCATGCATCAAGCAGGCGCCTGCCAGTGCCGAGTTATTGAAGATCATCGAGACGGCGAAGGCCAGCAAGCATTGCGGCATTGCCCAACGTCTGTACGCCAACCGCTCGCAGGCAGGCGATCTATTGATCGCTACTGCCTACGCCCATGAATACGACCCCAAATACCATCAGCCCAGCGACTGCTTTGCCGAACCGGATAAAGCCACCGCCGCCTATTGGTACGAAACCATTCTTGGGCTTAAGCCGAACAATGCCGATGCCAAGCAACGTTTCGAGGAGCTCAAGCCATGAGTGCGTTTCAACGCACGCTGGGTAGCTTCGCGCTAATGACGCTTTGTGCTGTCGGTCCTTGGGCCTATGCGGCCGATAAACCGCTGATTCAGGCCGGCAAGAAAACCCTGTTCCAACGTGTCTTGACCACGCCGGGCTGCCAGTTGAGCTCCGCTGCCGGCGCCACGGATGGCATCGCTCAACCGACCTTCAGCCGTTTCTACGTGTACGAGCGCGCACAGGCGGCCAACGCGGAATGGCTCAAGGTCGGGGCGGACAGCTACGGCAAAACCATTGGCTGGCTACCGTCTGCCTGCACCGTAGAATGGAAGATGCAGCTGACATTGGCGTTCACCAATCCCGCGAACCGTGATCGTCTGTTGTTCTTCAAGGAACGTCCGACGCTGGAAGGTATACTCGATGCACCAGATCCTGTGAGCAAGGTCGCCCCGCTGCGTGCCAAGCTCAAGCAAGGTGCGCTGGCCCCAGGCGTTTTGGCCCAGGAGCCTGAATATTTCGTCGACATGCAGAAGCAGTTCTATTTGCTACCGGTATTGAGCGGCGAAGAGGTGATGACTGAAACGGGTTTTCGCACCCGCATTCTCAACGTTGCGTCGGTCAGCAAGACCGATGAAAAACCAGCGACGGCCAGCGCTGGTGCAGAGACTGCAACCGGCGCAGCAGGTACTGCCAACACCCCTGCCCCGAGCCAGTTGAAGGAGTTCAGCGCGGCTGTGGTGTTCGTCATCGATTCGACCATTTCCATGGACCCGTACATTGATCGGACACGGGAAGCCATTCGGAAGGTCTATCAACAGATCGAAAAAGAGAACCTCGGCAAGCAGGTGAAATTCGGTCTGGTCGCGTTCCGCTCCAGCACCAAGGCCGTCCCCGGCCTGGAATACGTGAGCAAAATGTACGCGGATCCCAATCAGGTGCAGGACAGTGCTGACTTCCTGGCTAAAGTGGCGGACCTCAAGCAGGCGAAGGTTTCCAGTGGCGCCTTCGATGAAGACGCTTACGCAGGCGTCATGCACAGCATCGACAAAGTGGACTGGAGTCAATTCGGCGCGCGCTATGTGGTACTGATTACCGACGCCGGCGCGCTGGAAGGCACTGACAAACTTTCCAACACGGGGCTGAACGCCGATCAGGTGCGTCTCGAAGCAGCCAATCCAGGGGTTGCCGTGTACACGCTGCATCTCAAGACCCCAGCGGGCGTCAAGGATCACGCTCGGGCGGAGGCGCAATACCGCAATCTATCGACTTATCCGGGCACCAATACCTCCCTGTACTACCCGGTGAATGCCGGAGATGTCCAAGAGTTCGGCCGCAAGGTGGACTCGCTTGCAACCGCTATCACCTCTCAGGTCAAGGCCGCTTACAGGGGCGACGAGGCGATAGGCAGTGCAGCGAACGCCAAGCAGGATCCCGCCGATAAGAAAATGCTGGAGGACGCAGCCCTGATCGGCTATGCCATGCAACTGGCCTATCTGGGTGAAAAGAACCAAACCCAGGCGCCGCCGGTGTTCAAGGCATGGATCACCGACCGCGATTTGATCAAGCAGAACATCCCCACTACAGACGTGCGCGTGTTGCTGACCAAATCTCAGCTCAGTGACCTGAGTGACGTGATGAAGCAGATTCTCGACGCCGCCAACGAAGGTCTGATTTCACCCACGGACATGTTCGAAAAATTGCGCGCAGTGGCTGCGACCATGGGTGCCGACCCCAACCAGCTCAAGCAAAACAACAACGCCAAGGTCGCAGAGCTGGGTGTGCTGGGTGAATACCTTGAAGACCTGCCCTATCACAGCGAAGTGCTCAATCTAGATGAGGAGACATGGAAAAGTTGGGACGGACTTGCGCAGGAAAAATTCATCCGCAACCTGAGCACCAAGCTTCGCCATTACCAGCGCTATAACGCCGACGTCGACCGTTGGGTCGCCTTGGCCAAAGACAGCGATGCAAGGGACAACGTCTATCCAGTACCCCTTGAAATGATGCCGTAGCGAGATCGTTCAGCCCATGCTCGACATTCAAGATTTGCTTGTGCAACGTGGACACGGTGCACAAGCCCACCGTGTGTGCCTGCCAAGCCTGCAGCTCGGTGCCGGCGAAATCCTCGCGATCACCGGGGAAAGCGGCTGTGGCAAAAGCACCTTGCTGGAGGCAATCGGTTTGCTGTTGGCACCTTCACAACTGGGGCAATTCCGGCTCGGGCGCGATGGACTGGACATCGGGCAGATGCTTGCGGCAGACGATCAGGCCGCGCTGACTCAGGTCCGCTCTCGTGATTTGGGTTTCATTCTGCAAAGTGGCGGCCTGCTGCCGTTTCTCAAAGTGCGCGACAACATCAGTCTGCCGCGCCGCCTGCTCGGCATGAGCGAACACAGCAGTCACGTAGAGGGGGCGATCGGTGCGTTGCGGCTCGATGCTCTACTCGACAAACTTCCACACGCGCTGTCCATCGGCGAGCGGCAGCGCGTGGCCTGCGTGCGGGCGATTGCGCACGAACCGCAGTTGCTGTTGGCCGATGAGCCGACCGCAGCGCTGGACCCGCACAGCGCCCAGCGTTTGTTCGAGCTGCTGTTGAGTCTGGTAGCGGAACTGGGTCTGAGCGCCTTGGTGGTGTCCCACGACTGGGCGCTGGTCCGGGACTTCGGGCTAAATCGCATGGGCGCCATCAGCCATGCCGGGGAGACACGCTTTGAACCTATGGATTGATAGGCTGCGTCTGCTTTGCAAGCTCGCGGTCGAAGATCTGTGGCACGACCGCAAAGTTTCGCTCTGTATCGCAGCGTCCCTGGTCGCGGTGATCGCACCGTTGCTGCTGTTGTTCGGGCTCAAGCACGGCGTGGTGAGCCAGTTGCAGAATGAACTCATGCGCGATCCGCGCAATCTGGAAGTGAAGATGCTCAGCAGCGGCAGCTTCGACGAGCCATGGGTTATTCGCTTGCAACAAATGCCCGAGACAGGTTTCGCGATTGGTCAGACCCGTTCGCTCAACGCCCAGGCTGATTTGCAGATCGGTCTGCAGCGGTTTGTCGAAAACGCAGAAATTATTCCCACTCAGGCCGGCGATCCCTTGCTGAACACGCCAGCCAGCTCGCTGCAGGGCAACGATTTGATCCTGAGCGCTTCCGCCGCACAACGCCTGCAGGCCGAGATCGGCAGCAGCGTTCGACTGCGGGCCGCACGCCGCCTGGATGGCGTCAGCGAACTGGGCGAAATCAACCTCAACGTCGTGGCAATTCTAGATGCCTCGCGCTTCGGTCGCGCGGCAGCTTTCATCGCACCGACCCTGCTGCTATCGCTTGAACATTTTCGCGACGGTTATCAGGTTCCGGCGTTCGGCCTGAACTCCGGCAGGCCGTTAGGCGCGCTCCAGCCGCTTTACGCGCGGGCCAGGGTGTATGCGCGAAATATCGACAGCGTGGCCGCGCTCGAGCAGTGGCTGACAGGACAGAACATTCAAACATCGAGTCGGCTGGCCGACATAGAAAACGTGAAAGCCATCAACCGTGTGCTAGGCCTGATTTTTGGCGTCATCGCAGCCGCCGCGCTGACCGGCTGTATCGCCTCGCTGGTCGGCGCGTTTCTGGCCAACATCGATCGCAAGCGCAAGAGCCTGGCAGTCCTGCGTCTGCTGGGGTTCAGCAGCCCGGCCGTCGCTGGGTTCGTGATCCTGCAGGCCGTCATGCTGAGCCTGGTCGGCTACGCTGGCGGACTGGCGTTCTACCTGGCGGGCAGTCGATTGTTCGATCAATTGCTCGGCATCACTCAGAGCACAGGCGCTTTCGTCTGCCACATCACGCCCTGGCACGCGCTTACCGCGTTGGTCCTGTCCCTACTTGTGGCTGTCCTGGTCGCCCTCATCGGCGCCGTTCGAGCTATCGGTATTCAACCCGCGGAGAGTCTGCGTGAACTTTAAACGTATTGCCTTGCTACTGCCTTTGACAATGCTCCCTTGGCTCGACGCCTCAGCGGTTGCCTGGGGAGAAAAGCAATTCAACCCCTTGCCGGACAAGGAAGACGTGGTTCTGCCCATGCCATGCGACGGAGCCATGGTATTTCGCAAAGTCTACATCCCGCTCGCCGGACCATTGGATGACTTTCCGATCAAGATGGGTCAGGACGGTGCTGAATATGGCTACGTGGAACAGACCCGCCCTGCCTTCATCGCGGGTAGTTTCACCGGTGCCAAGACCGACAAATCCCGTTACTACCTGATGGCCAAATACGAACTGACCCAACTGCAATACCGCGCGCTGACGGATGAAAAGTGCCCCGAGCCGTCCAACAAGTTGCGCCTGCCCCAAGTCAACGTGAGCTGGTTCGACGCGATGCAGACAGCAGACAAATACAACCTTTGGCTGCGCAGAAATGCGGCAGACAAATTGCCCAAAGAAGACGGCTCCGCAGGTTTCCTGCGCCTGCCCACAGAAGTGGAATGGGAGTTCGCTGCACGAGGTGGCGTCGACGTCAACGCGGCGGAGTTTCGCGACACCCGCTACCCCATGCCGGATAACATCAACGCCTACGAATGGTTCGCCGGATCTCAGTCTTCGAACGGGCAGCTGCAGCTTGGCGGTTTGCTCAAGCCCAACCCGCTGGGCCTTCACGACCTGCTCGGCAATGTCGATGAGATGATGTTCGAGCCTTTTCGGCTGAACAAACTTGATCGTCAGCACGGTCAGGCGGGCGGCTATGTAGTGCGAGGTGGCAACTACCTGACAGCATCAGCAGATATCCGTACTTCGTTGCGCCAGGAAGATCCGTATTACAACGCCGATGGCCAGATGAAAACCAAGACCACCGGTTTCAGGCTGGCCATGGTTTCGCAGACCCTGACCTCTCGCGAGCGCGTCAAGGCGATCGAAAACAGTTGGAAAACCCTGGGAACCGGCAGCGAGGAGCCTGCCCAGAGCGACGGCAAAGGTACCGTCCAGGCGCTGAACAGCCTCGCTTCCAGCGTCGATGACAAGGCATTGAAGGAAAAGCTACAGGCGCTGGAAAACCAGTTGCGTGCTGCCAACCTGCTGCAGGAAGAAAACCGTGACCAGGCCATCCGTGCCAGTCTGAATCTGGGTGCATTCCTATGCACCAAGATGCTCGATGATGGCCAATATCTGGACTTCATGCAAAAGAACTACGCGCTCAACTGCGAAGGCTCAGAGAAAGACCCCACCTGCGACATGCGTCAAACCAAACTCGAAGAGCAGAAGAACCGCGTCCACAAGCTCGGGCTTTACTACGCCAGTAGTCTGGTGGAATCCGCTTCGCTGTACGGCCAGCCGCTGCTGGAAAAACAGGTTCCGGTCATGGACGAGATCATGGACCGCAACAAGCAGTTGCAAGCGCTCAAGCCTTACCTGAAGGCCCACTGGAGCAATCAGAAAATCTTCCTGCAAAAGCAGAAAATCGACGCCGATGCTTGGCTAACCGCTTGCAAAGCCGTCAAGCAATAACCTATCCGTACACATCAAGGAGCTACACCATGACTCAAGGCCTGCGTTTCCATTCCAAGCTGTTGATCAGCTTCGTCGTGGCAGGCAGCATTCTGCTGACCGGGTGTGCGTCCACCGGCAGCAGCCTGACAGGCAACTCGCCTGACCCGCGCCTGACGCAAGGAGCATCGGCCGAGTTTTTCACCAAGTCCGGCTATCAGGCCTGTGCCGTCGCCGCTGGCGCTGGCGTGTTGGCCTGCGCCTTATCCAACTCGGGCAACAAGGCAGCGTGCGCCGTCGTTGCCGGCATCGCGGCCTGCGGCGTAGCGATGGGGGCCAACTACTATCTGGATCAGCGACGCAGCCAATACTCCAATACCACCGAGCGCCTGCAGGTCATGACCAGGGACGTTCAGGCCGACACCGACAAAGTAGTTGCCCGTACAGCGGTCGCGCAGCAGGTCATCGCCGACGATCAACAGAACATCGCTCAGATCAAGCGTGACATCGCTGCCAAGAAACTAGACAAAGCCAAGGCCCAGACCGACATCGCGGGCATCGATGAAAACATCACTTATCTGCGAAAAGAACTGGGCAACATGCGCAGCAAGGTGACCGAGTACACCAAGGTCGCCGACGCCGAACGCGCGCAGGGCACCAGCGCCGAGCTCAAGACAGTCGATATCAACATTCTGAAAATGAATGAAAAGGTCGCCACGCTGCAGAAAGAAGTCGACGGTCTGTACAGCCAACGCTCCGCAATCACCTTGGGTTGATCTCATGAACACGACCGCTCGCCTGCTTATTTGCCTGGGAGGCGCAATAGCGCTTTCCGGATGCGCCACGGCTCCCGGCTCATGCGACGCCACCGACCGTGACGCAAGCATGATCACCAAGATGAACTGCGACTACACCGGTGGCTACAGTGATCAAGTCAGAAGCAAGGAAAACGAGCTGACCGCCGCTCGTAATGAAAATGCAATGTTCAAACGTGTCTACGACGGCATAGCCGCCGAGCAAGCGTCGACTCGCAAGGACCTGCAGTCACAACAGCAAGCTCAAGCGTCGCTGAACCTGTCGTTAGGGCAACTGCTATCTACGCTCAAGACTCGCCATGCCGACAAGGCCGGTGTGCAGAAACAAATCAACGCGCTCCAAAGCCAACTGCAAGCCGCACAGAACCAGCCTGCGAGCGGCAACCCCGCGCAGCTTGCGGCCAAGCAAGAAGAGCTAAAAGCGCTGCAGAAAAAAGTCAGCAAGCTCCAGCTCAGCCTCGGCTTCGACCAATAAAACCAAGCAGCGCTCCGCAAGGAGCGTCTGTGCCTTCCCAAGAGATAACTGACATGCAGCGGATCATCCGAGATGCCAGCACGCCTGCGGATATCATGCCCGCACTCGACGCCAGGATGGAGATCGTTCGCAAGCATTGCGCATCCAACATCGCCAGCCTGTACGCCATTCCACGTGCTGGCAGCGGTACGGTGCCGGAGTGGTGGACCGAGCTGGGTGGCCAGGCCTTCGGGTTCAGCGCCTTGAGCGAAGACCAGCAACGCCAACTGATGCAAACCTATCAGCAGCGCCAGCACTCGCTTGGCCTAACCGCCGATGCACTGCACAGCCGGGGCGAGCCCGACATCGCCGCCAGCCTGCGCAGCCTCATCGGCGAACCACTGCCCGAAAATCTTTACAGCCTCAACGGCGAACCGCTAGTTGTCCGCTGGCATATGCTCAAACCCAGGCATGTGCCGCCCCTCAGCTCAGCTGCCACGGCCGTCGCCGTACATGCCCCGGTTCGCTGGCAGAGATGGCCATGGATGTTGCTAGCATTGCTGCTGTTGCCGATGCTGGCCTTGCTCGCCTGGTGGTTCCTACAGGCACCGGCCTTGTACACGCAGCCGGCAACATTGCTCTCGGCAATCGAGCCTGAAGTCGTGGCTCGGCCACCTGATCCTCTGCCCGAACCGGCGCCTCAGCCGATTGTGGAATCTGAACCCCAGCATCCCCCAGCGCCACCCCGGGCACCAATACCTGAAACCGCCGAGGAGCCCAAGTCGGCAAAGGCCTGCCCTAAACCGGTGGACCCGGCGTTGCCGCCGCAATTCGTCGTAGTGCTAGACACATCAGGCTCGATGAACCTCAACGTCAAAACCTCACCCGCTGACGATCGATGGTACGGCGAAGTTGGCGCTCGTCTCGATCCTCGCGACCCGCAAGTGGCACCACTGCTGACCCGGCCCACTCGGCTTGAAGTGGCCAAAGCGTCGCTGGCCAAAATGATCGGTAACCTACAGCCGCAGATCGACGTGGGTTTCATGGCATTCGAAGGCTGCGGCAGAGTCGCGGACTACGGAGTATTCCCTACTTCACAACGACTACGGCTGATCAAAGGCATCCACGGCCTGGAGGCCGACCAAGGAACGCCATTGGCCCAGAGCCTTGCGCAAGCGGCATCAAAAGTTGACGGACGCAATCGCGATGCCTATGTCGTGATGTTCATTGACGGCGAAGACAACTGTCAGCAGGATGCCTGTGCCGTATCCCAACGTATCGCGCAGAACCAGCCGAGGCTGAAGGTCAACGTCGTCAACATCGGTAAAAACGCTCTTTCCAACTGCATGGCTGAACACACCGGCGGACGAATTTACGCAAGCCGCGATGCGGTCGAACTCAATGACATGCTTCAACAAGCCTCCCAAGAGGTGTCAAACATACCGGGCTGTCCTTGAACCCTATACCTGCAGAGTGGGCGCCGACACAGTGACGCGTCGAAACCAAGCCTCGTAGTGATGACGACCTGATCACGCAACGGCAAGGTAGTGCATCAATAGCTCAACCAACCCCACAGAATGCCCTGCCCAGCATCATCAAACTCACGCCCACACACAGCAGGGAGAACCCTTGCTGCAAGAGCGGCGCGGGTATGTTCGGCGCCGCGAGTCGACCAGCGATCATCCCGACCAGCGCCGAAACGGTGAACAAGGCACCCGCCCAAGTCAATGTAACGCCCTGATTGAACAGATGGGCCAAGGTACCCAGCGAGACCAGCGTGACCACCATCAACGAGGTGGCTACCACGCCATGCATGCGCACGTCGCTGAACGTTCGAAAGGCGGGAACGATGAAAAACCCTCCCCCGACTCCCAGCAAGCCGGTCAGGAACCCCGAAGTCGCGCCAATCGATGCCAGCGTCGCGAGGCAGCGGGCATTCCAGTCGAGTCGGCCCGTTGCAGGATCGAGCATACAGTTGCGCTGCAGTGCGCCTCGGGCCTCGTCGTCGCGTCTTGCCTGCAGGTACATTCGACACGCCACAATCAGCATGACCACGGCGAACACTGCCATCAATGCTGTACCGGGCACGCGTGCGGCCACGTAAATGCCCACAGGGGCCACCACCCATCCGGCGGCTGCCATCGTGGCTGCGGCCTTGTAGCGCACCAGGCCTTGGCGCAGTCCTTGAATCGCGCCGATCAAGGCAGCACTGCCGACCGCGAGCAAGGCGACGGGCGTGGCCTGCGTCACCGACCAACCCAGACCCAGGGTCAGCGCCGGAATCGCCAGGATGCCACCGCCTGCGCCGGTGAGCCCCAGCACCAGGCCCACGCAGGCCCCCAACAGGAAGGTCAGCATCCGATCACTTCGAAGAGCAGTCGGTGAACCACTCGCGCCCCTTGAGCATGCCGTTCCAATAGAACCATGGCAGCAATCGTGCCTTGAGGAACCACGCCGACCTGCGCGGGATCGTCGGGTCCATCGGGAACGTGGGTAACAATTTTCCACCATAGCCAAACTCGGCCAATATGACCTTGCCGTTTTCGACAGTGAGCGGACAGGAGCCGTAACCGTCATAACGGCGAGGCTGTTCCAGGCCTTTGCGCAGTGCGATGAGGTTGTCTGCGACCACTACCGCCTGCTTGCGCGCAGCCGCTGCGGTTTTGGCGTTGGTGGTGCCGCAGACATCCCCCAGGGCAAATATTTCAGGGTAGCGCGGGTGCTGCAACGTGGCTGGATCGACCTCCAACCATCCGGCCTTGTCGGCGAGCTCGCTGCGGCGAATCACATCCGGCGCTTGCTGTGGTGGCACGACGTGCAGTACATCGAAGCGTTTTTCCACGCGCGTCACGTTTCCGGCCGTGTCTGTCACATCGAACCATGCGGTCTTGCTCGGGCCATCGACCCTGACCAGATTGGACTGGAAGGCGAGTTTCGAGCCGTAGGCTTCGACATACTTCATCAGCGGGGCGACGAACGTGGCGACCCCGAACAACACGGGAGCTGCCAGGTTGAACTCGACCGAAATCGACGACAGCACGCCCTCCTTGCGCCAGTGATCACAGGACAGGTACATCGCCTTCTGCGGCGCGCCTGCACATTTGATCGGCATTGGAGGCTGGCTGAACAAGACCTTCCCACTGCGCAGCGAGCGAACCAGTTCCCAGGTATAAGGGGCCAGGTCGTGACGGTAGTTCGACGTCACGCCGTTCTTGCCGAGGGTGTCTTCAAGCCCTTGGATTTCTTCCCAGGCCAGTTGCAGACCCGGGCAGACGATGAGTTGCTGGTACGCCAGCTCGCTGCCGTCGCTGAGCAACACCAGCTTGCGGTCGGGAGCGAAGGCTGACACCGACGCCCTGATCCAGCATGCGCCTTGGGGAATGACGCTTTGCATTGGGCGGACGGTGGCATCGATGGGGTAAGCGCCCCCGCCCACGAGCGTCCAGGCGGGCTGATAGTAATGCTCGGTGGCGGGCTCGACGATCGCAACGCGTAACGATGAATCACGCTTGAGCAGACTGGCCGCTACAGCGATGCCAGCAGAACCTCCGCCCATGACGACTACATCGTACTGCTGGGTCCGGGGGCTGCCTTTGGTTGCCGCCTCGTACAACTTGGCGGACCGATTGCCGGTACGGCAGTAGGCAAGCACCGGCTTGGGCAACTGCTCCAGAAGCGCGTTCAGCGCTTGAGCCTGGGCTGCCGTAGCACCGGAGCTCGCCACCGGTAGATATCGGAACTCCAGCCCCGACGCGACAGCCGCTCGGTGCATGGCCAGGTGGCTGGGTTGCTCAGCCCCACCTTCATCGTCAGGGCGATTGCAGATCAGGCTGGCGAACCCTTGATCTCGCACCTCAGGCACGTCCTGCGGATCGAGTTGGCCCGCCACCGAGAACGATGCGTCTATTCGCTTTATCACTTGCTCCATTACAAACCCCGGGCTTAGCCGCCGTGTGAGAGTTCCAACACCGCGCCCCGGCCGAGCCACGCAAGGTGCGATGGCACAGCGACAAGCAACGGGTCGTGCAGAGGCTTACTTCTTCAGCGCCTGGCCACAGTAAAGTCCCGACAAGGTCTGCATCAGCGAGACCACCTCGAAGCTGGCCAACGAGTAGTAGATGTACTTGCCCATTCTGCGGGTGTTGACCATTCCTTCGTCGCGCAGCACACCCAACTGCTGCGACAGTGTCGGCTGCCTGATCCCGGACAGTGCCTCCAACTCCCCGACATTTCGCTCGCCCTGGGTCAGTTGGCACAGCAGCAACAGACGGTCTTCATTCGCCAAGGCTTTGAGCAAGGCACACGCCTTGGACGCGGAATCGCGCAACAGACCGATTTCTTCGGTGGACAATTGAGCAGTCATGGAAAGCCCCGATGGTTGATCGGTCGACAGTCTACGATTGAATAGTATATGTTTCAATATAGTGTAACGACGTGAATCGAAGAGGTTGCCCAATGACTGCCCAGATTGAAGGTTTCTACGACACCGCCACCTCCACGGTGAGCTATGTCATTTTCGAAGCGCCAGGGGGGGCATGTGCAATCGTGGATCCGGTGCTGGATTACGATGCCAAAGCCGGGCGAATCCGCACCGATAATGCCGACCGTATCATCGCCTTCGTGGACAGCCGTGGGTTGCAGGTACAGTGGCTGCTGGAAACACACGCGCATGCCGATCACTTGTCGGCCAGTGCCTACCTCAAAGGCAAGCGCGGCGGCAAAATCGGCATCGGCGCGCAGATCACGGTGGTGCAGAGCGCGTTTCGGGATATCTACAACCTCGAACCCGACTTCCTGCTGGATGGCTCGCAGTTCGACACGCTGTTCGAAGCGGACCAGATCTTCCACATCGGCAGCATACCGGTGCAGGTTCTGCACGTGCCTGGCCACACGCCAGCGGATGTCGCCTATCAAGTTGGAGACACACAGGTCTTCGTCGGCGATACGCTGTTCATGCCGGATGTCGGTACTGCCCGATGCGATTTCCCCGGCGGGGACGCCGTACAGATGTATGACTCGATCAAACGGCTGCTGAGCCTGCCCCCCCAGACCACACTGTTCATGTGCCACGACTATCCTCCTGCCAACCGGGAAGCGTCCTGGATCACCACCGTTGCCGAGCAGCGCGCGAACAACATTCATGTCGGTGACGCGTCCGATCTCGAGTCGTTCGTACGCATGCGCACAGCCCGCGATGTCAGCCTGTCGGTCCCGGCGCTGTTGCTGCCGGCGATCCAGGTGAATATCCGCGCCGGGAATCTGCCCCCTGCCGATGAAAGCGGGTTGTGCAGCTTGAAGATTCCTTTGAACAGGTTTTGAGAGCGTTTGACTTGGTTAGGTAATGGCTTCAATGAGCATGAGCGGAGCTGTTTCATCGCCACCTCGCTAGAAAGTATCGCCGAAACCCACCTCGAAATAGTTGTTCGAAGGATTGCCGGACACCCTGTTCAACAATGAGTTGAATACGGCGTTAAAAGGCGTATGCTCGATCTTAACGAATAACGTTAAGCGTTCAATCCATGATTCGCAGCTTTGCATGCGCCGATACGGAAGTACTTTTCACCACCGGCAGGACAAGGCGCTGGGCAGACATCAAGTCAGTCGCGGAGCGTAAACTGGCCGCGCTGCATGCTGCGAAGGAGCTTCGAGACTTGCGCTCACCGCCCGGAAACCGGCTTCACGCCTTGGAAGGTGACAGAGCCGGCCAGCATAGCATCAGCATCAACATGCAGTGGCGGGTATGCTTCATATGGACCCAGAACGGCCCTGAAAACGTTGAAATTGTCGACTATCACTGAGGTGCATCATGTTCAAGAATGGCATGCGTCCCATACATCCCGGCGAGATTCTTCGCGAGGATTTCCAGCACGAAATGGGCTTCAGTGCCGCTGCTCTGGCACGTGCTTTAGGCGTATCTACGCCGACCGTGAATAACATTCTGCTTGAGCGTGGTGGCGTATCGGCTGACATGGCCTTGCGCTTGGCCGTCTGCCTGGATACCACTGCAGAGTTCTGGCTCAACCTGCAAACAGCGTACGAGTTACGTAAGGCAGAGCTGGAGCATGGAGATGCGATTGCAGCGGTACAGCGCCTGGTTGCTTGAAATAAATCCAGATGCCCGCCAAGGGCGGGCTTCAGACACGCGCAGACTCAGGCGCTTTATTCTGACCTTCCATGGCGCTCCTGTTGCGCCGCTGAAAACTCACTCGTCTGGTGATAGTGGCGAAGTTCTCCAACCACCTGCGGCTGTATCGAATCAGGAGCACAACAAGCAGCCCTAGCGCTAGGCCTGCCCTCGATATAAGGGCTCGTGTGAAAATGCAGACACAAAAAAGCCACTTTCGAGAAGTGGCTTTTTTTGTCTGATTTTAATCAGAAATAAGTGGTCGGGACGGAGTGATTCGAACACTCGACCCCTTGCACCCCATGCAAGTGCGCTACCGGGCTGCGCTACGCCCCGACCGAGCGTAAAGCTGTTCCAGAACCTCTGAGAACGTCGAGGAATATACCTTAAGCATTTGAATTATGGAAGTATTCTTTTCCAGAAATTCACTTCTTGAGGACACTCAGCACATCTTCGAGCTCGGAGATCGTCTGGCGGATCAGTTGCTTGTACTGCGTGGTGTCATCCTTGGCCTCGTCGCCGGACAGGCGCAGACGCGCGCCGCCGATGGTGAAGCCCTGGTCATACAGCAGCGCGCGGATCTGGCGGATCATCAGCACATCCTGGCGCTGGTAATACCGACGGTTTCCGCGACGCTTCACGGGGTTGAGCTGAGGAAACTCCTGCTCCCAGTACCGCAGCACGTGTGGCTTGACGGCGCACAAGTCGCTGACTTCACCGATGGTGAAGTAGCGCTTGCCGGGAATGGGCGGGAGCTCGTCGTTATGACTTGGTTCCAGCATAGGCCTCAACTCGGGCTTTCAACTTCTGCCCTGGACGAAAGGTGACCACGCGGCGAGCCGTGATCGGGATTTCTTCACCGGTTTTCGGATTGCGGCCAGGCCGCTGGCGTTTGTCCCGAAGGTCAAAATTGCCGAAACCGGACAATTTGACCTGCTCGTTGTCTTCAAGAGCGTGCCTGATTTCTTCGAAGAAAAGCTCGACCAATTCCTTGGCCTCTCGTTTGTTCAGGCCCAACTCTTCATAAAGACGTTCCGCCATTTCAGCTTTCGTCAAAGCCCCCATGCGCTACTTCCTTAACGTGGCGTTCAACCTTTGTTCGAGCGAGGTGAGGATTGTTTGAGTCGTGGCATTCACCTCATCGTCATTAAGAGTGCGCGATGGATGCTGCCAGGTCAAGCCAACAGCCAGGCTTTTTCTATGAGGATCAATGCCTTTACCCTGGTAGACGTCAAACAGCCTGAGGTCCGTGAGCCATTCCCCTGCATTCTCGCGAATGACCGCGAGCACTGCGCTGGCGGCAACGTCCCGGTCCGCCAGCAGCGCCAGGTCGCGGCGCACTTCGGGGAAGCGCGACAGCTCCTGGAATTTCGGCAGACGACCTTCGGACACTTCGGCAAGCACCAGCTCGAAGACGAAGACAGCGCGATCCAGACCCAGCGACTTCACCAGTTCCGGGTGCAATGCGCCCAGATAACCGACCAACTGACCATCGCGCTCGATACGCGCGGTCTGGCCCGGATGCAGAGCAGGATGCTGCCCCGGAACGAAGGTGAAGGCATCCAGCGCACCGGCGAAGCCGAGCACAGCTTCCACGTCGGCCTTGACGTCGAAGAAGTCCACAGTCTCGCGACCCTGCGCCCAGCCTTCGGGCAAGCGACTGCCGCAGACCACGCCAGCCAGCATGGGCTCCTGCTTCAAGCCCTCGAGCTGACCTACGAAACGCAGGCCGCTCTCGAACAGGCGCACGCGATCCTGTTGGCGATTGAGGTTGTGCTGCAGGGCCTTGACCAGGCCTGGCCACAGCGACGAGCGCATGGCTGCCATGTCGGCCGAGATCGGGTTGGCCAGCAGCAGCGGCTCGACGCCAGGGCTGAACAGTTCGAACAGCTTGGGATCGATGAAGCTGTAGGTGATAGCTTCCTGGTAACCACGGGCAACCAGCAGTCGGCGCAAGGCCGGCAGGTCGGAGCGTGCCTCGGGAGCGGCCTGAGGCGCCAGCCGCGCTTGCGGGTAGCGCACGGGCAGGCGGTTGTAGCCATAGAGACGCGCCAGTTCCTCGATCAGATCGACTTCCAGGCTGATGTCGAAGCGATGGCTCGGCACCCCCACGGACCACTGCCCTTCCCCGCTGGCCGTGACACCCAGCCCCAGGCCGGTCAGCAGCCCTTCGATTTCGCGGCAGCCCATTTCCAGGCCCAGCATCTGGCTGACCCGGTCGGCACGCAAGGTGATCGGCGCAATCTGCGGGAGATGTTCCTGGCTGACGTGTTCGACGATCGGACCCGGTTCGCCGCCGGCGATTTCCAGCAACAGCGCGGTCGCACGCTCCATGGCTTCACGGGCCAGGTTCGAATCGACACCACGCTCGAAACGATGGGACGCGTCGGTGTGCAGCCCGTACGAGCGGGCCTTGCCGGCCACCGAGATCGGTTCGAAAAACGCCGCCTCGAGGAACACGTCGCGGGTCTTGGCGGTCACGCCGCTGTTCTCGCCGCCCATGACGCCAGCGATGCCCAGCAGGCGCGCGTGGTCGGCAATGACCAACGTGTCGCCACGCAGTGCAACTTCCTGACCGTCGAGCAGGGTGATCTTCTCGCCCTCCTCGGCCATGCGCACGCGGATGCCGCCGTCGATTTCGGCAAGGTCGTAGGCATGCATCGGCTGGCCCAGCTCGATCATCACGTAGTTGGTGATGTCTACCGCGGCATCGATGCTGCGCACTTCGCTGCGGCGCAGACGCTCGACCATCCACAGCGGGGTAGCCCTGGACAGGTCGACGTTGCGCACCACACGGCCGAGGAAGCGCGGGCAGGCGGCAGGCGCCGATACCTCCACCGCCAGCACGTCTGCGCTGACCGGGGCTACTGCGGCGATGTCCGGACGGGTCACCGGCGCGGCATAGAGCGCGCCCACTTCCCGCGCCAGACCTGCCAGCGACAGGCAATCGCCACGGTTGGGCGTCAGGTCGACCTCGATGCTGGCATCGTCCAAGCCCAGGTACACCCGGAAATCCTCACCCGCTGGGGCATCTGCCGGCAACTCCATCAGGCCGTCGTTGCCTTCGCCAACCTGCAGCTCGGACTGCGAGCAGAGCATGCCATTGGACTCGACACCGCGCAGCTTGGCTTTCTTGATCTTGAAATCGCCCGGCAACTGGGCGCCGAGCTTGGCGAACGGAATCTTCAGGCCGGGGCGCACGTTCGGCGCACCGCAAACCACCTGAAAGGTTTCGCTGCCATCGCTGACCTGACACACGCGCAGTTTGTCGGCGTCCGGGTGCTGCTCGGTGGCAAGCACTTCACCCACCACCACGCCGCTGAACTCACCTGCGGCCAGGGTCACACTGTCCACTTCCAGACCTGCCATCGACAGACGTGCAACCAGCTCGTCTCGCGAGGCCTGCGGGCTTACCCAGCCGCGCAGCCATTGTTCACTGAATTTCATCCTGCTCTCCTGAAAGATTCGTTACGGCTAGCGAAATTGCGCGAGGAACCGCAAGTCGTTGTCGAAGAACAGGCGCAAGTCGTTGACGCCGTAACGCAGCATGGCCAGACGTTCTGCGCCCATGCCGAAAGCAAAACCCTGGAACTCTTCGGGGTCGATACCCGACATGCGCAGCACGTTCGGGTGCACCATGCCGCAGCCCAGCACTTCCAGCCAGCCGGTCTGCTTGCAGACCCGGCAGCCCTTGCCGCTGCACATCACGCATTGGATATCGACTTCAGCCGAAGGCTCGGTGAAGGGGAAGAACGAGGGGCGGAAGCGTACCGCCAACTCTTTTTCGAAAAACACCCGCAGGAATTCCTCGATGGTGCCTTTCAAGTCCGCGAAGTTGATATCGCGGTCGATCAGCAACCCCTCGACCTGATGAAACATCGGCGAGTGGGTGATATCCGAGTCGCAGCGATAGACCCGGCCCGGGCAGACAACCCGAATCGGCGGCTGTTGCGACTCCATGGTCCGCGCCTGCACCGGTGAGGTGTGGGTACGCAGCAACATGTTGGCATTGAAATAGAAGGTGTCATGCATCGCACGGGCCGGGTGATGGCCTGGGATGTTGAGCGCTTCGAAGTTGTGGTAGTCGTCTTCCACCTCGGGGCCTTCGGCGATGCCGTAGCCGATATGGGTGAAAAACTGCTCGATACGCTCCAGCGTCCGGGTGACCGGATGCAGGCCGCCAGTGGTCTGGCCACGGCCAGGCAAGGTGACGTCGATCTGCTCGGCGGCGAGCTTGGCGCTCAGTTCGGCTTCTTCGAAAGCCGTCTTGCGCGCATTGAGGACATCTGTGACACGTTCCTTGGCTTCGTTGATCAGCGCGCCCACCTTGGGCCGCTCATCGGCAGGCAGGTTGCCCAAGGTCTTCATCACCTGGGTCAGTTCGCCTTTCTTGCCAAGGAATTGAACCCGGATCTGCTCCAGGGCATTGATGTCTTCAGCGTGTTGCACGGCCTCCAAAGCTTGAGAGACCAGCGCATCCAGGTTTTCCATGTACAGACTCCAGATACGAAATAGGGGAAGAGCTTGAAGGCTCTTCCCCTATTCATGACGTTTAACACCCAAGCCCGCCGACGGCAGGCTGAGGTGATTGTCGGGGTACTTAGGCCAGCGAGGCTTTAGCTTTCTCGACAATCGCAGCAAACGCCGCTTTTTCGTTCACTGCCAGATCAGCCAGAACCTTGCGGTCGATCTCGATGGACGCTTTCTTCAGGCCAGCGATGAAACGGCTGTAGGACAGACCGTTAACACGAGCACCGGCGTTGATACGAGCGATCCACAGGGCGCGGAACTGACGTTTTTTCTGACGACGGTCACGGTAGGCGTATTGGCCTGCCTTGATTACCGCTTGCTTGGCAACACGGAATACGCGCGAACGAGCGCCGTAGTAGCCTTTAGCCAGTTTCAGAATTTTCTTGTGACGCTTACGGGCAATGACGCCACGCTTAACACGAGCCATGAGTTAGTCCTCTATCTTTGACCGAAATTAACGAAGGCGCAGCATGCGCTCGACTTTTGCCACGTCAGACGGATGCAGCAAGCTGCTACCGCGCAGTTGACGCTTACGCTTGGTCGACATTTTGGTCAGGATGTGGCTCTTGAAAGCGTGCTTGTGCTTGATGCCGTTAGCGGTTTTCAAAAACCGCTTAGCTGCACCACTCTTGGTTTTCATCTTTGGCATGTTCGGGTACTCCACATTCAATTGATAAACATAACCGCAAGGCCTGCCGTGCCCTGGTGGTTACTTCTTTTTCTTGGGGGCGATGACCATGATCAGCTGGCGTCCTTCCATCTTCGGATGCTGTTCGACGGAACCGTATTCGAGCAGGTCACCTTCGACCCGCTTCAACAGCTCCATACCCAGCTCCTGATGCGCCATCTCACGGCCGCGGAATCGCAAGGATACCTTGGCCCTGTCCCCATCACTCAGGAAACGTACCAGGTTGCGGAGTTTTACCTGGTAATCCCCTTCTTCCGTCCCTGGACGAAACTTGATTTCTTTAACCTGAATCTGTTTCTGGTTCTTCTTCGCCGCGGCAACCTGCTTCTTCTTCTCGAAGATCGATTTGCCGTAGTCCATCACCCGGCATACGGGTGGGATGGCGTCAGCGGAGATTTCCACCAGATCCAGCTTCGATTCTTCAGCGATACGAAGCGCTTCATCGATAGAGACGATGCCAATCTGCTCGCCGTCAGCGCCAATTAACCGAACCTCGCGTGCCGAGATATTCTCGTTGATCGGGGCTTTCGGTGCAGCTCGTTTATCTTGTCTCATTTCACGCTTAATAATAATTACTCCGAATCTGGGCGACCACGCCGGGAAACCGCTTGTGCAAGGTACTCGGTGAACTGCGCGATGGGCATGGAGCCCAGGTCAGCGCCTTCACGGGTACGCACAGCGACAGTTTGCGTTTCAACTTCCTTGTCCCCGATGACCAGGAGATAAGGAACCTTGAGCAAAGTATGCTCACGGATTTTAAAGCCGATCTTTTCATTTCTCAAGTCGGACTTGGCACGAAACCCGCTTTCCGTCAGATTTTTTTCGACAAGCTGTACAAAATCGGCTTGTTTATCAGTGATATTCATCACCACTGCCTGTGTCGGCGCCAGCCAGGCCGGAAATGCGCCCTCGTAGTGCTCAATCAGGATCCCGACGAATCGCTCGAACGAACCCAGGATCGCCCGGTGCAGCATCACGGGATGCTTGCGACCGTTGTCTTCGGTGACGTATTCGGCGCCCAGGCGGATCGGCAGGTTGAAATCGAGCTGCAGTGTACCGCATTGCCAGACGCGACCCAGACAATCCTTCAACGAGAATTCGATCTTGGGGCCATAGAAGGCGCCCTCGCCCGGCTGCAGGTCGTAGGGAAGCCCGGCCGCGTCGAGGGCGGCGGCCAAGGCTGACTCGGCGCGATCCCACAGCTCGTCGGAACCGACACGCTTTTCAGGACGCGTCGACAGCTTGAGCTGGATGTCCTTGAAGCCGAAGTCGGCGTAGACGTCCATGGTCAGCTTGATGAAGGCTGCGGATTCGGACTGCATCTGCTCTTCGGTGCAGAAGATGTGCGCATCGTCCTGCACGAAGCCACGCACGCGCATGATGCCGTGCAGCGCACCCGAAGGCTCGTTGCGGTGGCAGGCACCGAACTCGGCCAGGCGCAGCGGCAACTCGCGGTAGCTTTTCAAGCCCTGGTTGAACACCTGCACGTGGCACGGGCAGTTCATCGGCTTGATGGCGTAGTCGCGGTTTTCCGACTCCGTGGTGAACATGTTCTCGGCGTAGTTGGCCCAGTGCCCTGATTTCTCCCAGAGGCTGCGGTCGACCACCTGGGGCGTCTTGATTTCCAGGTAGCCGTTCTGCTGCTGGATCTTGCGCATGTACTGCTCGAGCACCTGGTACACGGTCCAGCCGTTGGGGTGCCAGAAGACCATGCCTGGCGCTTCTTCCTGGAGGTGGAACAGGCCAAGGCGCTTGCCGATCTTGCGGTGATCGCGCTTTTCGGCTTCTTCGATGCGCTTGACGTAGGCCGCCAGCTGCTTCTTGTCGGCCCACGCCGTGCCATACACGCGCTGCAGTTGCTCGTTCTTGGCATCGCCGCGCCAGTAGGCGCCCGACAGCTTGGTGAGCTTGAAGGACTTCAGGAAGCGCGTGTTCGGCACGTGGGGACCACGGCACATGTCGACGTATTCTTCATGATAGTAAAGGCCCATGGCCTGCTCATCCGGCATGTCTTCGACCAGGCGCAGCTTGTAGTCCTCGCCACGTGCGGTGAACACGTCGATGACTTCGGCACGCGGGGTGACTTTCTTGACCACATCGTATTCGGTGTCGATCAACTGCTGCATGCGCTGCTCGATCGCGGCCATGTCGTCTGGCGTGAAAGGCCGCTCGTAGGCGATGTCGTAGTAGAAGCCTTCTTCAATGACCGGACCGATCACCATGCGCGCAGTGGGGTACAGCTGCTTGACCGCATGGCCGACCAGGTGGGCGCAGGAGTGGCGAATGATCTCCAGCCCCTCTTCGTCCTTTGGCGTGATGATCTGCAAGGTGGCGTCGGCGGCGATCAGGTCACAGGCATCGACCAGTTGGCCGTTGACCTTGCCGGCAACGGTGGCCTTGGCCAGGCCGGCGCCGATGGACGCGGCGACCTCGGCGACCGAAACCGGGTGATCGAACGAACGCTGACTGCCGTCGGGAAGAGTAATGGTGGGCATGGCGCCTCCTCTCCTAGTGGTGACCCCTACCAAAGGTCACATGGGTTGGGATGAGCCAGTACGCGATTCGCCCGGTATGCCCGCCTTACGTTGGCAGGAGCCTTGCGGCCGACCGGAGCACGAACCAGAGTGACTGGAGCAATCGAAAAAGGTGAATCCCGCGCCTCGGTGCCTACTCAAGGCGGCGCCGAACGCAGGGCCGAACATCCTAGCACAGAAGATGCGTCGACTTGCTGCGTCATGTGCACGATACGGCAACTGGGCCATTGGCTGAACTTGCTGCCCTCTTCACCCCTCAGATGAGATGAGTCAAAACCGCCTGAGAACAAGGAGCTATTCATTATGGGTCTCAAACGACTTCTTCCCCTGAGTGCCTGCCTGGCCCTGGTGCTTCCATTCGCGGCCCACGCTGCCGCGCTGTCTGCCGATGCCAAGGCCGAGTACACAACGCAGTGCCAGGCCGAGGCCCTGAAGCAAGGTGTTGACGCCGCCAAGGCGCAGGCACACTGCAGCTGCGGCGCGAAAGTGATCGAAGAGAAATTCAGCAAAGCCGAGATCGACCAGCTCACTGACAAACAGGTCGAGCCGCCAATGGCGCTGCGCCAGAAGCTGAGAAAGGAAGTGCTGGTTTGCAATAACCAGTAGCCCTGCCGGAGGCGATGCAGGACTGCCCCAAGGGACGCCAACGGCGTTCTTGGGGTCGGCCGCTTCGGTCAAGCGAATCACGCACGACGGAATGCGGTTTTTTTTTAAAACATTTTTCAGCTGCAAACCTCAATGAAATAAGGGGCTTAGCAGTTTCAGACAGGTCAATTTGCGACAACTTTGGTTCTTGGCCCAATCAAAAGGGGTTCACAGTCCAGGTTTTGGACTATGATAGGCCCCGTGTGCCCAGTTGGCCTGAGCAGCACAGCACTACTGAATATTATGTTTCTTGGAGATTCACCATGTCTAATCGCCAGACCGGCACCGTAAAATGGTTCAACGATGAGAAAGGCTTCGGCTTCATCACTCCTTCAGGTGGCGGTGACGACCTGTTCGTACACTTCAAAGCTATCGAATCCGACGGTTTCAAAAGCCTGAAAGAAGGCCAGACCGTTTCGTTCGTGGCTGAGAAAGGCCAAAAGGGCATGCAAGCTGCTCAAGTTCGCCCAGAGTAATCTCGGCAACTGAAAAAACCCGTCCATGTGACGGGTTTTTTTTCGCCTGCGATTCGTGTCGAGTGAGGCGTCTGCTCAGCCGCAGTTGACGCGAGTGATCTGGCCGCTGTCATCGGCGTTGAGGTTGAGGCGGTCGGAACGGTATTCCAGGGTTACCATGTCGTGCGGACGCAGCACACGGGCGACCTGTGCACCTGCCTTGACCCTGGCCTGTTCGAGCAGGTCTGCCGAAACCGGCTTGCCAACGGTATAGCGTGCGCCATCGGCGTTGCAGCGCCCGTCGAATGCGGGGGCGGCAGCGGCAGACTGTCCGGTCGAGGTTCCGGATGTAGAACAGCCCGTTACAGTCAGGGCCGCCATCAGGATCAACAAGGTCTTGCGCGGGAAAGGCATGCAGCCTCCTCTTTTCAGTGGGTTTTTCAGGTAGGTAAGGTTGTGCGACCGCCTGTAGCCGATTTGGTTGCACATCGGCTTAGTCTGCCCGAGCGCACCGCCACGCGGTGTCAGAGAAATCGTCACCGGATGTGTGTTCGCCGATCAGTACAGGTCGATATAGTCGGACAGGGGCACTGGCCAGTGGGTCTGGAGGGCGGCGTGGATCTGCTGCACCCAGGTGGCGTCGGAGGCCGCAGCAGCGCCTACGTAACCGGATCCGGCAGCCCAGGTTTCCAGGCGGAAACACAGGCCCTCTATATTCGTGCCGCCGACCGCCTCGGTGGAGAGGAAGGCGATGCCGTCACGGGTCACGCGCAGCTGGTTGTGGATGGCCGGATTGCCCGAGGCGATCAGGGCACGGACCGCGTCCAGGGTGAGTGAGTCGCTTTGTTTGAGGTCGATGTGCACAAGAGCCTCCATGCCGAAGAATTGACCGAAGTTTGACACGCACCCTGCCATCTGCCCACGGGCCGGTGTAATGCATTGGCGAAAATGCTTTACTTGGCCACATGGAGCGAACGTCGTTCGCTCGTGACCGTTGGCGAGAGCAGCATGGCAAACGTATCAATCAAGGCGGACATCAAGGTCCAGTGGCCGCAAGGCCAGAGCTCCTTCAGCCCTGGCACTCCCGAGGAGCTGGCGATCATCGGCGTCGACGTACTGGTCAAGGCGTTGGGCACCGAAGCTGCGCGCAGCTTCGTCATGCAGGTGTTCGAGCGTTACGCCCACGATCACGTGGCAGCGACGGGCAATACCGTGGCGCATCCGCTGAAGAATGTGCCAACGCCATAGCCCGCTTGCGTAGACCGGCGCATGGGCCGGTCAGGGCAGGCGCTGCAGCCGTTGCGCCAGTAGATCGAAGAAGCCCTGCGCATTTCCCTCGTTCACCCAGAACACGTTGGCAGGCTGCTCGAGCGTGCCGTACCAGTCGGCCACGGTCTGGCCGAAGGTCGGGCCGTCCCGGCTGTCGATGGTCAGGTTGACCTTGCGCCCGCTGAACAGCTCTGGCGCCAGCAGATAGGCAATCACGCTGGCATCGTGAACCGGGCCGCCGGGCAACCCGTAGTGCTCCATGTCTGCCTTGAAGTACGCCTGCAGAATATCCACCACCCGCGGCCCTGCCTTGTTCTGCAAGGCAGCCAACTGCTGCAGGCGCGCCGGGCTGGTCAGGACCTTGTGGGTGACATCCAGTGGTAAGTAGGTGAGCTTGACGCCGCTGGCCAGCACCACCTGGGCGGCGTGCGGGTCTGCGAACAGGTTGAACTCGGCCACCGGGGTGATATTGCCGCCATTGAAATGCGCGCCGCCCATGACGATCACTTCCTTGATGCCTTGGGTAATGCCGGGCGCCTGGATCAGTGCCAGCGCCAGGTTGGTCTGCGGCCCCAACATCGCCAGGGTGATGCTGTGCGGTTCGGCATGGCTGAGGGTGTCGATCAAGTACTGAACCGCATTGCCCTCGGCCAGCCCCTTGCTCGGCTCATGCACGGCGATACCGGGCACGCCCTCCTCGCCATGTACGTTGGCGGCATAGATCGGCTCGCGGACCAGCGGCTTGGGCGCGCCGGCATAGACCGGCACGTCCTCGCGCCCTGACCACTCACGGGCCAGGCGGGCATTTCGCGAGGTCTTGTCGAGGCGCACGTTGCCGGCCACGGTCGTGAGGGCGCGGACGTTGATCTGCTCGGGCGAGGCCAGGGCCAGCAGCAAGGCGACGACATCGTCGGCGCCGGGGTCGGTGTCGATGATCAGATCGATCTTGTCGGCCGCGGTGGCGGCAGCGCTGGTGAGCAGGGCCATCAATGAGAATCCTCGAAACAGGGTCAGCAGGAAACGTTGCATGTCGCACTCCTTGTGCTCAGTGGTAAGTCTAGAAAGTGACGCCTGCCAACAAGGCGATATTGCTGTAGGGCTGGCATTCGCCTGTGCGCACGATGGCCCGAGCGCTTCGGGACAGCTCCTTGAAACGCGCATGGCTGACAGACTGGCGCACACCGAGGGCGCCCTGTTCGTGCAACTGCTGGATTCGTGCCGACGCCGGCGGCAGGACCTGCAGCATCTCCTCGGCGATCACGTGGCTTTCCACCTGCATTTCGCTGAGCAACGCGTCCAGGGTACTGACGAAGCTGGGAATGCCCGGCGTCAGGGCGAGATCTATCAAAGGTACGCCCGGTGGTACCGGCAGGCCGGCATCGCCGATCACGACGATGTCACCATGGCCCAGGGACGCAACCAGCTGGGAGAGCGAGATGTTCAACAAGGCTGTCTTTTTCACGATGCAACCTGCTCCACTTGCGTCAGGGTCGGGATGGAAGGCTGTGCGCCAGCGCGGGTGACCGAAAGTGCAGCGGCGGCCTGACCGAACGCGATGGCCTGCGATTCGTCCAGGCCTCGAGCCAGCGCTGCGGCAAAGCCACCGACGAACGTATCGCCGGCCGCCGTGGTATCCACCGCCTGTACCTTGCGCCCAGGATAATGCCGGGGCTGCGCGCCATCGGCAAACAGCAGGCCCTGCTCACCCAAGGTGATGAGCACCTTGCTGGCGCCGGCCTGGCGCAGAAGACTGGCTGCCTGCTCGGCCTCGGCCACCGAGCTGACGCTCAGGCCGGTGAGCGCCTGCGCTTCGGTTTCGTTGGGGATCAGGTAATCGACCCAGCCCAGCCATTGCTGCGGTAACGGCCCGCTGACCGGCGCCGGATTGAGAATGACGGTCTTGCCTGCTTCGTGAGCGCGCTGCAAGGCGAAAGCCACCACGTCATAGGGGATTTCCAGCTGGCACACCACCACATCGGCGCCCAGCAGCAGGCGATCGAAACGCTCGATGTCGGCGCAGTCGAGCTGGCCGTTGCCGCCCGCGACAATGACGATCGCATTCTGGCTGTTGGCATCGACCACGATCATCGCGATCCCGGTCGCCACGGCCTCAGCCACACGCACGCCCTGGCAGTCGATACCTTCATCGGCCAGTGCCTGGCGCAGCGCCTGGCCATAGGCGTCGGCGCCGACGCAGCCGATCATCGCCACTTGCCCGCCCAACCGCGCGGCCGCGACTGCCTGGTTGGCGCCCTTGCCGCCCGGCACCGTCGCGAAGGACTGGCCCAGCAGGGTTTCTCCCGCCTGCGGCAAACGCTCGGCCTGTGCCACCAGGTCCATGTTCAGACTGCCTATTACCAATACGTTTGCTTGCATCATCTACCACTCTCAGCGCAATTCATGGGAAAGACCGGCGTATCGCGCCGTGGACTCGCGCACCACGATCTGTGGCGCGATGACCTGTTGCGTGGCAGCCGCACCGGCCGCTCCGGCGATGCGAGCCAGAAGCCGCTCGGCAGCGACCTCGCCCAATTCGCCGATACGCTGGCCGACGGTGGTCAGGGCCGGGTACACATAGCGACTGAGCTGGATATCGTCGAAACCGATGACCGACAGCTGTTCGGGCACCCGGATACCACGCTCGGCGGCCGCGCGCAGCACCCCCAGGCCGATCATGTCGTTGGCGGCAAAGATCGCCGTGGGCGCCGATCCCGCCAGCAACTTGACGGCCGCATGGTAGCCACCCGGACTGGTGAAATCGCTGTGCAGGACATGCTCGGGCGCGGGTTGCACGGCGTACTCGGCAAGCGCACGGCGGTAGCCGTCCAGGCGCAACTGCGCCACGTGGGTACGTTGCGGCCCGCTGATGCAGGCGATGGCGCGGTGGCCCAACTCGAGCAGATGCCGGGTGGCCAGGTAGCCACCCTGCTCATGATCGATGCACACCAGGTCGGCTGCCACCTGCTGCAGGCCACGGTCGACGATGACCATGGGCGTGCGCACTGCCGCGAGCATATCGGTCAGCGCGGCATCGCCGCCCACCGAGGCGAAGACGATACCGTCGACGCGCTTCTCCAGCAGCACGCGCAGGTAGTTGCGCTGTTTCTGCGGATCGTCGTCGCAGTTGCAGAGGATCACGCAGTAGCCGTTGCGCTCGCAGCAGTCCTCGATACCGCGCGCCAGCTCGGCGAAATACGGGTTGACGCTGTTGGGCACCAACAAGCCGATGGTCGCTGTGCTGCGCGCTTTCAAGGAGCGCGCCACCGCACTGGGAACGTAGTTGAGCTCGGCGATCGCTGATTCGACCTTGCGCCGCACGTGGGCGCTGACCGGCCGGCTGTTGTTCACGACGTGCGAGACAGTGGTGTAGGAGATACCGGCTCGCGCCGCGACGTCCTTGATGGTCGCCATGCTAGCCCCGCTTGCGCGCGCGTTGGCTGCGATAAGTGTCGAGCACCACGGCGATGACGATCACCGCGCCGGTGATGATGCGCTTGGTCGGCTCGGTTGCGCCGATCTGCGCCAGCCCGGCCGCCAGCACGGAAATGATCAGCACGCCGAAAAAGGTGCTGATGACCGAGCCGCGCCCGCCCATCAAGCTTGTTCCGCCGATCACCACGGCGGCAATCACCTGCAGTTCCAGGCCAGCACCGGCATTCGGGTCGGCCGCCTCCAGCCGGGATATCTGGAACAGCGCCGCCACGCCCGCCAGCAGGCCCATGAGCGAAAACACCAGCACTTTGTACGGCTTGGGGTTGATCCCGGCCAGGCGCACGGCTTCTTCGTTGGTACCGATGCCGATCAGGTAGCGGCCAAAGACGGTACGGGTCAGGGTCAGGTGCGCGATGGCGATCACGCCGAGGGCGATCAGGAACGAGGGTGCGATGCCGAACGCTACCGGATCCGACAGCCAGGCGAAGGCATCGCCGATGTAGGCAGTGCGCGAATCGGTCATCTGGTAAGCGACCCCGCGGGCCATTTCCAGCACGCCCAGGGAGACGATGAACGACGGAATGCGCCAGGCCACGGTGATCGAGCCGGTGATGGTGCCGGCGAGCGCGGCGCAACCCATGCCGAGCAAGGCTGCGGGCAATACGCTCCAGCCCCAGCCGAGAATCGCCACACTCACTGCCGAGGCCGCCAGCGCCAGCACCGACCCCACCGACAGGTCGATGCCGCCGATGATCAGCACGAAGGTCATGCCGACGGCCAGCACCATGAGGTCGGGGATCTGGTTGGCAATGGTGCTGAAGGTGCTGTACGAGAGGAAATGGCTGCTGAGCAGGGAGAACAGCACGATCATGGCCAGCAATGCGCCAGCCAGGCCGAGGTAGGTGCCAAGGCCCAGATAAGTGCCACCGGTCTTAGCGCCGGGAGTGTCTTTGGGCAGTGTCGAAGTTTTCATGCAGGGGTCCTTGCTGCAGGCTCGGCCAGCAGCGCATCGCGTTTTTGATAACCGGCGAACGCGGCCGCCAGCAATTCATCCTGGCTCCAGTGTTCGCGCTCGAAGGTGTCGATCAGGCGGCCCGCCGAGAGCACTGCGATGCGATCGCAGATCAGCATCAGCTCGCGCAGGTCGCTGGACACCACGACCAGTGCCTTGCCTTGGCGGGTGAGCTCGCCCAGCAGGGCGTAGATGTCGAACTTGGCACCCACGTCGATGCCGCGGGTCGGCTCGTCGAATAGCAGCACATTGCAGTCACGCTCCAGCCAGCGGCCGATCACCACCTTCTGCTGATTGCCGCCGGAAAGTTCGGCCACCGTTTGCGCCGGGCTGGAGCTGCGGATGCGCATGGCCTCGATCTGGCGTTGGGCCAAGGCTCGCTCGGCCTTGCTGTCGACGATGCCGGCCGCAGAAATCGCCGGCATGTTGCCCAGGGCGATATTGGCGCTGATCGACTGCGACAGCAGCAGGCCTTCGCCCTTGCGGTCTTCGGTGATCAGCGCGATACCGTGGGCAACGGCATCGGCAGGGCTGCGAATGCTCACCGGCACGGGCGGCTGGCCGATCGCAACGGTACCGGCATCGCTGGCATCGGCGCCGAAAATCAGCCTGAGCAGTTCGGTACGTCCTGCCCCGATCAATCCGGAAATACCGAAGATCTCACCCTGGCGCACCTCGAAGGATACGTCCTTGACCTTGTCGCCACGGGTCATGCCCTGCACCTTGAACATCGGCGCACCGATGCGTCGCTCGCCAAGGTCGATACGCTCGCCCAGCTCGCGCCCGACCATGAGGTTCACCAGTTGCTCGCTGTCGTAGCGCGCCATCGGTTCGACACACACCAGGCGTCCGTCGCGCAGCACGGCGATGCGTTGCGCGACCTGCGCCAGTTCTTCCAGACGGTGGGAAATGTAGATGATCGCCACCCCGCGTTCGCGCAGCCGCAGGATCTGCGCGAACAGCATGTCGACCTCGCGCGCGGTGAGCATGGCGGTGGGTTCGTCGAGCACCAGCACCTGGCAGTCGCCGATCAGGTTGCGGGCGATTTCGACCATTTGCTGATGGCCGATGCCCAGATCGCTGACCAGGGTGTCCGGGTCGATGGCATCCAGGCCCACCTGTGCCATGGCCTGGCGGGCCTGTTCACGCAGGCGGCGACGGTCGATCCAGCCAGCACGGCTGGGCAGATCATGGAGGAACAGGTTTTCCGCGACGGTCAGGGTAGGCAGCAGGTTAAGCTCCTGCATGACCATGCGCACCCCGCCGCGCTCGGCTGCGGTGCGACTGCCCGGCAGCCATGGCTGGCCCTGGAACTGCATCTGGCCGGTGGTGGGTGCTTCCAGCCCACCGATTATCTTCGACAGGGTGCTCTTGCCTGCGCCGTTCTCGCCGGTCAGGGCAAGCACTTCGCCGCGGTGCAGTTGCAGGTCGATGTCCCACAGCACCGGCTGGGCATAAGTCTTGCCGATGCCACTGACCGACAGCACAACGTTGGATGTCATAGGTTTCTCCAGGCACACCTGCGGGCGACAGGCCGGCACTGGCCGGACCTGCCCGCGAGGTGCACTGCATCAAGGCTGGGTGACGAGCTCGACCGGGGTCTGGATGACACCGTTGGCGTCGACGTCGAGCTTGTCGCCCTTGACCAGCGCCAGGGCATTCTGGATGCCGAACACCGCCTGGCGGGCGGCGAACTGGTCGGCCGTGGCCAGGATGCGGCCGTCTTTCAGCATCGGCTTGATAGCATTGATGTTGTCGTAGCCGACCACCTGGACCTTGCCCGCCTTGCCGGCGGAGCGCACTGCGGACACCGCGCCCAGCGCCATGCTGTCGTTGCCGGCCAGCAGGGCCTTGAGGTCCGGGTATTCGTTGAGCATGGCCGAAGCGACGGCATTGCCCTTGTCGATTTCCCAGTTACCCGACTGCACCGAGACGATCTTCATCTGCGCCGCTTGCATGGCGTCCTTGAAACCGGCGGTGCGCATCTGCGCGTTGGTGGTGGTCGGTACGCCTTCGATGATGCCGACCTGGTCGCCGGCGCTCAGGCGGGTGGCCAGATAATCACCCACCAACTTGGCGCCCTTGCGGTTGTCGGGGCCCACGAACGGTACGGTGATACCTTTGCTTTTCAGCACCCCGGCATCGAGCTGGTTGTCGATGTTGACGACCTTGATGCCAGCATCCATGGCTTTCTTGATGATGGGTACCAGCGCCTTGGAGTCTGCCGGCGCAATGACCAGCGCGTCGACCTTGGCGACGATCATCTGCTCGACGATACGGATCTGGTTGGCGGTGTCGGACTCATCCTTGATGCCGTTGGACACCAGATCGAAATCGGCAGCGTGCTCTTTCTGGTAGCTCTTGGCGCCGTCTTCCATGGTCAGGAAAAACTCGTTGGCCAGGGACTTCATGACCAGCGCGACCTTGGGCTTCTGGGTATCGGCGAAAGAGGATTGCAACGGGGCGATGGCGCCGATGGCAGCCATCAGGGAGACAGCGAGCAGGCGTCCGGCGAAGGGCAGCTTCATGGGGTTACTCCGATCTTATGATTGTTTTCGAGCGCAGCCTGCGGAAACCCGCAAACGTTTGCGTGAGAGGAACTATGGTCAGGGATCGGGGAATTGTCAATCGGTGCCGAGCGCTGTAGCACGGGTCATCACAGCGCCCACTCGGGGCGGGCAGAAACACGGCAGGTTACAACTGCAGGAAACCCGCCCCTGATTTCTGTTTATCGGTACTGCCATGACTGACCCTGCTTCTCACCTCATCCATACCGCCACCCCTGCCCTGCGCTGCTTCGACGGCCGTGCGCGGGTGCTGCGCGACATCGCCTACCACCGCGACCAAGCGGGTCCCGCACAAGCCCGCATCACCCGTTACAGCCATGACGCCGGCGGACAACTGATCAGCAGTATCGATCCGCGCCTTCACGCAGCCCAGGCCGAACGACCCGACGTGGCCGCCAACCTGGTGCAACGGCACAGCTTGAGCGGTCGATGCCTGCGCATCCACAGTGTCGACGCCGGCACTACCCGCACGCTGTACGATGCCTGTGGCCGCGAGGCGGTGACTTGGCAGGCCAACGGTGTCGAGCAGACGCGCTGCTACGAAACGGCGTCGTTACCCGGCCGGCTGCTGTCGATCCGGGAACGCTCTGCCCAACGCACCTTTCGCACCGCCGAGCGCTGGCAATGGGCGGACGTTGACGCACAGGCCAAAGCGTTCAACCTGGCCGGGCACTGCCAGACGCGTTTCGACAGCGCTGGCAGACACGTCGTGCAAGCGCGCAGCCTGCTCGGCGCAATTGCCGGCGAGACCCTGCAACTGCTCGCAGGTCACACCGAATGCGATTGGGCGCAGGACAATATTCAAGGGGGGCGGTGCCTGGAACCGCAAGCCTTGACCAGTACGGCGAGCTTCGATGCCTGCGGCGCAATCATCGCCAGCGAGGACGCCAGAGGCCATCGTCAACGCCACGGCCATGACCGTTGCGGGCAGTACCGGGCCAGTTGGGTCACGTGCAATGACAGCTTGGAGACGCCTGTCGTGCTGGACGTGACCTACGACGCCGGGGGGCAGAAAGAGGTCGAGCGGCACGCCAACGGCATCGTCATCACCCATACCTATGCAGCCGACACCCAACGCCTGGTCGGTTTGCGTACCCAGCGCGCCAGCGACCGCCAGACCTTGCAGGACCTGCGCTACCAGTATGACCCGACGGGCCGGGTGACTCAGGTGCGCAACGAAGCCGAGCAGACACGCTTCTGGCGCAATCAGAAAATCGATCCGCAGCAGGACTACCGTTACGATTCGCTGTCCCAGCTGATCCTGGCCAGCGGTCGGCAGATGGCTGCACACGGCCAGATGCAGAGCAACCTGCCCTCTGCGCTGCCCGTCGACACCCGCGCCTACGCCTCGTACCAGCGTCGCTATGCGTACGACGAGGCCGGCAACCTGCTGAGCATTCGGCACACCGTGCCAACAACCAATGCCGGCTACACCGTCAGGCTGACGACCTCGGCGTGCAGCAACCGGGCCGTCCTGAGCAGCGTGTGCGATGACCCGGCACTGATCGATCGCCAGTTCGATGCCGCCGGGCAGCAACGCGCACTGGACGGCGCCCAATCTACGGCCTGGAACAGTCGTATGCAGCTGGCCAGCGTGACACGCACCGGGGCAGGCACCGAGCACTACCTCTACGGCCAGCAGCACCAGCGACTGCGCAAGACCCACGCGCAGGGAAGCACCTGCTACCTGCCGGGGCTGGAGTTGCGCCAGCAGGACGGCCAGACCCTGCATTGCCTCAAGGTGGCCGAACATATTCGCTTGCTGCACTGGCCCGACGGCAGCCCCGAGGGTCTGGCCAACGACCAGTTGCGCTATAGCTACACCGACCTGCTGGGCAGTCATGGCCTGGAGCTCGATGGCGACGGTCAAGTCATCAGCCGCGAGGAATTCTTCCCGTTCGGCGCCACGGCGGTCTGGGCCTGCCGCCATCAGGTCGAGGCGAGCTACAAGACCGTCCGTTACTCGGGCAAGGAACGCGACGACACCGGGCTCTACTACTATGGCTACCGCTACTATCAGCCTTGGGCCGGACGCTGGCTGAGCGCTGATCCGGCAGGGACAGTGGATGGGCTCAATCTGTATGCCATGGTGCGCAACTCGCCGTCGTCTGCAGTGGATGACGATGGCCGGATGTTGCGCGCCGTGTTCAAGGGCGGCGTCGGCGCAGCCGGGATCGGCTACGAAGCGTACAAGTACCACGAGCGCCAGTCGCAAGCGCCAGCACAGCCAGCTGCTGCTCCGACAAGCACCTCGATGGGCGACCAGCGGGCGGACAACGCCATGGGCAAGGTTCAGCGCATGAAGGAACAATTCAGCCCTGGGCAACAGATCCTGAACAGTGCCAAGGGCCGTGCGCAGACGGCAGATCACCTCGCGCACGGGCAAGTGCCGGGCGTCGGTGCAGTGCTCAAGGGCGCTAAAGGTGTCGGCACCGTCGTCGAATTCAGCCAGACCGGCGACCTCTCGCAAATCAGCAAAGCGCCTCTGGCGGGAGCAATTGCCACGGATGCAGTCACCGGTGTTGCGCACAGCATCAAGGCCACCATCAAAAATACCCAGAAAGCCGTGAAAGGCACTGCCGAGCTGGCAACGCTTTCCGATACCAAGGCCGAGGAGCTCCAAGCGTCACTGCACGATCTGCAGGAGCTGACGCAAGACAAGCTGATCACCGGCTTGTCGTTCGGTGCTACGGTCAAGGCAGGCCTGGACGGAGCGGCTGCAGTGGTGCCTCATCCAATGGCAAGGTTCGGACTCAAGGTGTTGTCGACGGCGTGGACCGTGACCGGTGTGGTGCATGGCGCAGAAGAGCTCGGCGAGATTGCCAAAACCCATGAGGATCTGCTTGCCAGCAAGACAGGTGAAAACCTCATGGGGCAGATGAAGACAGTGAACGCGTCGAATCGCACGGGGATCATGGACCGCGTCAAACAGAGCTATGGTCTCTCCGGCAATCCATGACGCCAGCTCGTCGCCTTTTGCAGCACGTGGCCGTGCGGCGGGGCCGCGACGTTTTGCCACTCAACTAACGCCCTCGCTGGCAGTCACAGCTGAAGCGGTTACATTTTGTAGCCATTTTATGGGTGCAAGCCCGGCGAGGCCTGATGAGCTTTATCTTGTGGATGGCTGTTCTTGGCGTCCTGCTGTTGATGCTGGCGCTGACGGCGTCCTATTTGCGCTGGCTGCCGGTGACGACCTCTGCAGTGTGCCTGGCATTCGGCGTGGCCATCGGTCCCATGGGGCTGGGTCTGTTCACCACCGACTTCAAGGACACCGCCTCGTGGCTCGAGCGGCTGGCGGAGGCCGCAGTGCTGTTCTCGCTGTTCAGTACCGGCATCAAGCTGCGGCTTAGCCTGGGGCGCAGCGCGTGGCGAGCGGCCTATATGCTGTCGGGTCCGGTCATGCTGGTGTCGATTCTGGGCGTCTGCCTGGTGGCGCACTACGGCCTGGGCTTGTCCTGGGGCGTGAGTACCCTGCTTGGGGCGATGCTGGCGCCGACCGATCCGGTGCTGGCGTCCATGGTTCAGGTGAACAGCGCGCAGGACTTCGACCGCGTGCGCTTCGGGCTGTCGGGTGAGGCCGGGCTCAACGACGGTACGGCCTTTCCCTTCGTGATCCTGAGCCTGCTGATGCTGCACCATGGCAGCCTGGACAGCCACTGGCTAGGCCAGTGGGCCTTGGAAAACCTGCTGTGGGGCGTGCCGGTCGGGCTGCTGGTCGGTTACGGGATGGGCCGGGCCATCGGTCACCTGATGATCTACCTGCGCGTGCGCAATGCCGACAGCACCAACTCGCCCAACGATTTTCTGGCGCTGGCACTGATCGCGCTGTCGTACTTCGGCGCCGCGTCTCTGGGCGCCTTCGGATTTCTCGCGGTGTTCGCGGCCGGCCTGGGGCTGCGTCAGGCAGAGGTGCGTACGTCGGGATCCGAGGTCCCTTCGGAGCATCTGGCCAAGCCGATCGTGGGTCACCGGGACCTGGCGCCCGAGGAAGGTACCGTCACCCATCCCAAGGATCTGGAGGACGGGCAATTGGCCGCTGGGGTGATGATGGGCGACATCCTGGTGTTCGGCAACCTGGTGGAGCGGTCGATGGAAGTGCTGCTGATCACCATTCTGGGAGCGACGTTGTCTGCCTACTGGGACTGGCGAGCGGTCGGCCTGGCGGCGGCACTGTTCTGCGTGATCCGCCCGCTGAGCGTATGGCTGCTGGTCAGCCGCCGTCTGCTCGATGGGCACCAGCGGGCGTTGCTGGGCTGGTTCGGCATCCGCGGGATCGGTTCGATCTACTACCTGTGCTACGCCCTGGCTCAGGAACTGCCGGAGTCGGTCGAGCAGGTGTGCATCAGCCTGACGTTGTCGGTGGTGGCCTTGAGCATTCTGGTGCATGGCATCAGCACCCAGCCATTGCTGGAGCATTACGAACGTCGGCGCAAGTCCGTCTAGCGGTGGTTGAGGTGGATCAGGGGCTGCGCGGTGCTGCCGGACGCGACTTGCGCCGCTGCTACAGGGAGTGCGAACACATGCCATACCGTTGGCGCAAGCCGCGTCGACAGTGTATGCGATGTATCTGAATGGATGCGGTGACACCTGACGCGGCTTGCGCCGCTGTTACAGGGTATGGGTTCGGATGCACCGGCTTGGTCAAAAAGGTATAGAATCCCCAGCATTTGAAGGATCGGTCACCGTCGTCCAGACGCGGTCGATCACGCACAACCCATACAGGCAGATCGGATATTGGAACAGCTAAAGCGCCTCGCGAGCGGGATTGAAGGGCTCGATTTGTTGCTCAAGGGTGGGCTGGTGGCCGGTGCGTCATACATCGTGCAGGGCCGTCCGGGTTCGGGCAAGACCATCCTGGCCAACCAATTGGGCTTCAATCACGTGAGCCAGGGCGGCCGGGTCCTGGTCGCCACGCTGCTCGCGGAATCCCACGAGCGGCTGTTCCAATACTTGTCCACCTTGAGCTTTTTCGATGCCTCGAAGATAGGCAACGAAATCCAGTTCGTCAGTGCGTTCGACACCCTGGAAAACGAAGGCCTGGACGAAGTGGTCAAGCTGCTGCGCCGCGAGATCAGTCGGCAGAAAGCGACGGTGTTGATCGTCGACGGGGTACTCAACGCCCGCTCCAAGGCTGACTCGCAGATCGACACCAAGAAGTTCATCTCCGAACTGCAGGGTCATGCCGCGTTCGCCGGGTGCACGGTGCTGTTCCTGACCAGCTCGCGACTGGACGACGGCAGCCCCGAACACACCATGGTCGATGGCGTGATCGAACTGGGCGAAGAGCTGTTCAACACCCGTTCGGTGCGCCGCATCCAGCTGCGCAAGACCCGAGGCAGCGGCGCGCTGTCGGGTCTGCATGAGTGCGAGATCACCGACGATGGGCTGGTGGTCTATCCACGCCTGGAAAGCCTCTACAGCCGCCCGTCCTGCCCCGACCCCACCGATCTCAGCCGCATACCCAGCGGCATTCCCGCGCTGGACAACCTGATTGGCGGTGGTCTGCCGCGCTCTTCGGTGACGCTGGTGATGGGGCCGTCGGGCATCGGCAAGACCAGCCTGGGGATCAACTTCCTCGCCGCGTCCACGCCCGAACAGCCGGGCATGCTGTTTGGCATGTACGAGTCCGAGCGCCGTTTGCAGGTCAAGGCACGATCGCTGGGTCATGACTTCGAGGCGCTGCAAGCCAGCGGTGCTCTGCACGTGTGCTGGCAGCCCACTACAGAAGGGCTGCTCGACGGTCTGGGATTACGGCTGTTGCGCCACGTCGAAGTCCATGGCATCAAGCGCCTGCTCATCGACAGCCTGGGCGGCATGGCCCGCACGGCGACCAGTACGGTACGCCTGACCGAGTTCTTCAGCACCCTGATGAGCGAGCTGCGCGCCCGCGGCGTGACGGTATTCGCCACCTGGGAGGTTCGCGGCCTGTTCGGCCCGGAGATCACCTCGCCGGCGCCAGACCTCTCCAGCATCGTCGACAACATCCTGCTGACGCGATTTGTCGAACATGAGTCTGAACTAAAGCGCCTGCTGTCCATTCTTAAAGTCAGAGACAGCTACTATGATCCGTCGCTATTGGAGCTGGTCATTCATGGTCATGGAATCGACCTGAGAAAGGCGTTCACAAATGCAGAGGCAGTGTTATCAGGTAGTGCCTCCACGATTTCGAATCCGTGATGCTGCCGGGGTCGAACTGACATGGCCACTATCCTGATCGTCGACGATGAGTATCTCATCGCCGACATTCTTGGTTACGCGTTGGAAGACGAAGGCTATATGGCCGTCAAGGCCGGTAATGGCAAGCGTGCGCTTGAGATCCTCGATCGTGAGCGTCCGGCATTGGTCATTACCGACTTCATGATGCCTGGGATGAACGGCCTCGAACTGGCGCAGAAGATCCGTAGTCACGCCTCGTTCGAGTCTGTGCCCATTCTTTTGATGAGTGGCGCCCAAGGCAACGTCGGTCGGGCAACGCCCGAACTTTTCAACGCCGTATACGACAAGCCCTTCGACATCAACGAAGTAGTGGCACGCGTGCGCGAATTGGTCCCGCTGGATCCGGTCTAGGCGCAAAAGCCGCCGCTCGCGCGTTACAGCGTGAGAATCTCGTAGCCATCGGCAGTCACTGCCACCATGTGCTCCCATTGCGCGGACAATGACTGATCGCGGGTCACCACAGTCCAGCCATCTGCCAACTGGCGGGTGCCAGCCTTCCCGGCGTTGATCATCGGCTCGACAGTGAAAATCATGCCCTGGGTCAAGCGCATCCCCTCGCCCTTGCGGCCGTAGTGCAGCACTTGCGGATCGTCGTGGTAGATCTGTCCGATGCCATGTCCGCAGTACTCGCGCACTACGCTGAACCCTTCACGGTGCGCCACGCTCTGGATGGCGTGGCCGATGTCGCCCAAGGTCGCACCCGGCTTGACCACTTCGATACCGGCCAGCATTGCCTCGTAAGTGGTGTCCACAAGCCGTTTTGCCAGCGCGCTGGGTTCACCGACGTAGTACATGCGGCTGGTGTCGCCGAACCAGCGGTCCTTGATGACGGCCACATCGATATTGACGATGTCGCCGTCGGCCAGCACCACATCGTTGCTGGGCACACCGTGGCAAACCACCTCGTTCACCGAAATGCACACCGTCTTGGTGAACCCGTGATAGCCAACGTTGGCCGGGATCACTTTCAATTCGTTGACGATGTAGGCATTGCACAGCTCGTCCAGGTACTGCGTGGTCACGCCGGCCTGTACGTGCGGTGCAATCATGCGCAGTACGTCAGCGGCAAGCGCCCCGGCGCGGCGGGCCATGGCGACTTGCTCGGGGGTGCGGTTCAGATTCTTGCGGCTCACGGGTTTCTCCTGCGATTCGAGCCTCTATGCTAGCAGAGCGCCGCTGCCGTGCCTGTGCGGCGCACGCCGACATCATTTAATTTCAAACGATACAAAACTTTTTGTAACCACTTCGTTCATAAGACTCACAGCCCAGCGCCATACCGGCAGATGGTCGCGAAAAGCGCACAGGCAGTGTCTTCGGCAGCGTGATCGAATGCGGTTCGAAGACTTCAACATCAAAGCAGTTCGACATAATCATAATATCCGCTGGAGCCGACGGCCTTTGGGAGTGACCCTTTCCCGGGCCGGCATCGCAACACCGAACGCTGATACCTGCCCTGCTCCTTTCGTGCGCGATCCTGCGTGGCGCATCACTACGCATTGCCTGCGTGCAATGAAAGGAATGAGCCTTGTCCAGTTCCAACACCACAGCACCCGAGACTTCGCCTGCGGGCGAGGAAAACGACGCTACACGCACCTCTCCTGGCCAGATAGTGGTGCGGGTGGCGATCATCGCCACCATGGGCGCCCTGGCCTTCGGCTACGACACGGGGGTGATCTCCGGAGCCCTCCCCTTCATGACGCAGGGACCGGACCAAGGTGGCCTGGGCCTCACTCCGTTCACCGAGGGCCTGGTGGCTTCCTCGCTGATTCTGGGCGCCGCCTTCGGCTCATTGTTCGCCGGGCACCTGGCCGACAAATACGGGCGGCTGACGGCGCTCAAGGGCCTGGCCATTTTGTTCATGATCGGCGCCCTGGGTTCCGCCCTCGCGCCGACGGTCGCGATCATGATCGCCACACGCTTCGTGCTGGGGCTGGCAGTCGGCGGGGCATCGGCGATCGTGCCGATGTTCATTGCCGAGATCGCCGGCCCCAACAAGCGGGCGCGGCTGGTCAGCCAGAATGAGTTGATGATCGTCACCGGGCAGTTGGTGGCCTACGTCTCCAACGCCCTGCTCGCGCATTTCGCCCACACCCCGGATGTATGGCGCTGGATGCTCGCCATCGCGGTGATCCCGGCGGCCCTGCTGTGGATCGGCATGCACTTCGTGCCCACCTCACCGCGCTGGCTGGCCAGCAAGGGGCGCATGGACGAGGCGCGCGAAGTGCTGGAAAGACTGCGATCGAGCAAGAAGCAGGTCGACAAGGAAATGAAGGAGATCATTGCCCAGAACGAAGAACAACGCGCCGATGTCAGTTGGTCCTCGATCTGGGCCGAGCCCTGGCTGCGTCGCCTGTTGCTGGTGGGCATGGGGCTGGGCTTCGTGGCTCAGCTCACGGGGGTGAATGCGTTCATGTATTTCACTCCGGTCATCCTCAAGTCCACCGGGCTGGGGACCAACGCGGCACTCACCGCCACCATCGGCAACGGCGTGGCTTCGGTGATCGCCACGTTGATCGGCATCTGGCTGGTCGGGCGCCATGGCCGGCGGCCGATGCTGATGACCGGCCTGTGCTTCGTGATCCTCGCGCAGGTGCTGCTCTGCTGTGTGCTGACCATGCTGCCGGCCTCGCTGCTGCAGAGCTACCTGGCGCTGGCCTGCATCCTGATGTTCCTGCTGTTCATGCAGACCTTCATCGCCCCGGTCTACTGGCTGCTGATGTCCGAGCTGTTTCCTTCGCACCTGCGTGGCCTGATGACCGGCACGGCGGTGTGCTTCCAGTGGCTGTGCAATGCGTCGGTGGCGTTCATGTTCCCGATCGCGCTGGCCGGCTTCGGCCCTTACACCTTCATGTTGTTCGCGGTGATCAACGTCATGTCGCTGATCTTCGTGATGACGTGCGTGCCGGAAACCCGGGGCAAGTCGCTGGAGCAGATCGAACGGCACATGGAGAAGGAGTTCACCCCGGACGAGGCCGCCAGCGCCTGAATCGCGAACGGGTCGAGATGTCCACTGCGGGACGTTGCAGGTAACATGGCTGAAGTTGTTTTCATATTCGCCATGTCGCCTGCAAGGACGAACGCCCTCCATGAGCCATCCCGACGACGTCATCGCCAGCCGCGTCCTGCAACTGCTGGAACAGCGCGCTCCCAGCGCTTCGATCTGCCCCTCCGAGGTGGCTCGCTCGCTGGAGGCGGATGAGCCGCAGTGGCGCGCGTTGATGCCCGAGGTTCGCCGGGTGGCCAGGGCCCTGGCCGCTGCTCGAATCATCGACGTGACTCAAGGCGACGTGCGGCTCGACCCGGACAGCGAACCCGAAGGGCCGATCCGGTTGCGTCGCGGCGCGCATTTCAAGCACCCGTGAGGCAAACCCGGACGCCGCTGTTCACGGGCGTACGGCTGATTGCCACACGCGGTTACTCCGACCGCCCTCTCCGATCTGGCTGAAACCGATGACTCGAACACCTGCCCAACACCCTGGCGTCACAGACGGCACCTGCACTGACCAGACGGGCTTCTGGCTGATCGCCCTGGCCTTTCTGATCACCATGATCGGCACCACCCTGCCAACGCCGCTGTATGCCTTGTATCAACAGCACCTGGGTTTCGGTCCGACCTGGGTGACCTTGATCTTCGCCATCTACGCCGCCGGCGTGATCTTCGCGCTGCTGGCAGTCGGCAGTTGGTCCGACCAACTGGGCCGGCGACCGATGCTGCTGGCCGGCCTGGCCATGGGCGCGCTCAGTGCGCTGATCTTCCTTTGCACCGACTCCATCGGCGGACTGCTGGTCGGGCGGCTGATCTCGGGCTTCTCGGCCGGCATCATGACCGGTACCGGCACGGTGGCTGTGATCGAGGCGGCCCCCAAGCGCTGGCAGGGCACTGCGACCCTGGTCGCCACCGCAGCCAACATGCTCGGCCTGGGCCTCGGGCCATTGCTGGCCGGGGTGACTTCGCAATTCCTGCCCTGGCCCGTACACCTGGCGTTCATCGTCCACCTGCTGCTGCTGTTGGCAGCTACCGCAGCCATCCTGGCTGTCAGAGAGACCGCACAACGCCCGGCCAAGCCGCGGCTCGCCTTCCAGCGTCCGAGCCTGCCAGCGGCGGTGCGCGGGCCGTTCATTCCTGCGGCCATTGCCGGCCTCGCCGGTTTCAGCGTGACGGGACTGTTCACCTCGCTGGTGCCGTCGATCATGCGTCAGATCATGGGTCACGACGGCGGGGTTGTGATCGGCGCCGTGATCTTCGTGCTGTTTGCCGGCTCGGTCGTCGGCCAGGCCTGGGTCCGGCGGATCCGCGACACTGCGCAAATGAGCATCGGCTGCAGCGTGCTGATCGTGGGCGTGGCCTGCCTGGGCATGAGTATCGCCAGCGCGCAGCTGTGGCTATTGGTACTGGGCGGCGCCTTGAGCGGCATCGGCCAGGGCGTGACTTTCCGCGCCGGCATGGGTGCAGTGGCCAATGCCGCGCCTGCCGGCCAGAAAGCCGGCGTGACCTCGGCGCTGTTCATCGTTTACTACCTGTCCATGTCGGTGCCGGTGATCGCGGTCGGCGTGAGCATTCCACAGTTCGGCCTGCATCATTCGGCCGAGTTTTTCAGCGTGCTGGTTGCCCTGGTTGCGGTGGTGGCCATGGTCAGCATGAACGTCGTGCGTGCCCGGGCGTCCAATGCCTGAGTCGACCGCCTGCTGGTCGCCAACAGGAGAATGACCATGACACCTGAAACAGAAGGCAAAGAAGAAAAAGGCCCCACCGGTTTGCCCTTCATCAACGATCCAGGCAGCGAGGATCCTGGCTCGGTGACCACCAAAGATGCCACCGTGCCGCTTAAAGAAGAAGATGACGAGGATGAAGAGTCCTATCAATAGGCCGAATCGGCCACAAGCCTGACTCTGCGGGTCGGTGCCGTCCAAGCGTCAATGCGCCCCGCTATGCTGGATGCTTCCTGCATTCCCCAGCGAGGCATTGGTACAGATGGAGCCCCTTACTCCCGCCGCGAACAGTTGGTTGACCCTTCCCGCCCACCGCCAGTGGCTGGCCCTGCAAGGCCAGCGATTGCTGGAGTTTGCCAAGGCCGCGCGGATCGAGAACGGCTTCGCCGACCTCGACCACCGCGGCCAACCGGTGCTGTCCCGCGGTGCATTGACCATTCAGACCGCGCGCATGACCCACAGCTTCGCCCTCGCCTGCCTGCAGGGACTCCCAGGCAGCGCGGCCATGGTCGACCACGGTATTTGCGCGCTGCAGGGCCCGCTGCGCGATGCACGACACGGCGGCTGGCATGCCAGCGAAAAACCCGAGTCTGCAGAGCGCAAGCAAGCCTACCTGCACGCGTTCGTCGCCCTGGCGGCGAGTTCGGCGGTTGCCGCCGGCCGGCCCGGCGCCGCAGCGTTGCTGGCGGATGCGGTCGATGTGCTGGAACGACGCTTCTGGTGCGAGGAGGAGCAGGCATTCCTGGAGTCCTTCGCCCAGGACTGGACCGACCGGGAAAGCTACCGCGGTGGCAACAGCAACATGCACGGCGTGGAAGCCTGCCTGGCGCTAGCCGACGTCTGCAACGACGATAAATGGCTGGCCCGTGCACTGGCGATCAGTGAACGATTGATTCACCACCACGCGGCCGCTGCCAGTTACCTGCCGGTCGAACATTTCGACGCCTGCTGGCAACCCCTGGCGGACTATAACCACGAGCGCCCGGCGGACGAATTTCGCCCATACGGGCAAACTCCAGGGCACGCATTCGAGTGGGCCCGGTTGCTGCTGCACCTGGAAGCCGCCCGGCACCGCATCGGCCTGGCCAACCCAAGCTGGCTGGCTGACGACGCCCAGCGCCTGTTCGCCGCAGCCTGCGACTTGGGCTGGGCTGTGGACGGCCAGCCGGGGATTGTCTACACCATCGACTGGCAGCACCGGCCAGTGGTCGCTCAACGCCTGCACTGGACGCTGGCCGAGGCGGTGGCTGCCGCCGCAGCGTTGTACCAGCGCACCGGGGATAGCCGTTACGAGCACTGGTATCGCGAGTTCTGGGACTACATCGACCTTTACCTGATCGACCGCGAGCACGGCAGCTGGCACCACGAACTCGACGCACACAATCGACCGGCAGGGACCATCTGGCCGGGCAAGCCCGATCTCTATCATGCCTACCAGGCGACGTTGTTGCCGACCTTGCCACTGGCCCCGAGCCTGGCAACCGCGCTGGCCCGCCAGGCCGACCTGGGCTGAGAGAGCTGCCGTGCAATCTGCGGATTGGCGCGAGCGCGCCGATCCGACGGAATTTTTCTGCCGGGCCATACTCCGACGCACATCACGCCGCACATCACAAGGAAGAACCCCGGCCCCATGAACAACGCGAAACTGTTCGTCATCGACTACACCCTGCACGGCGATCCCAAGTCATTCGTCATCAGAGCTGAAAAAATGGACGCCAGCGAAGCCTGGCACTGGGCGAGCTGCGACGCCGGGGTGGGCCGCATCGGTCGATTCGGCCGTGAGCACGTGGCCAAGACCAGCCAGCCCTCGGCGGAAAAATTCGGCATTCACGCAGTGAGCTGGCGCCCCGCCTGAGCGAAGTCGGCAGTCACTGCCCCATTCTGTTACTTAGCTAGCGAACGAATTCACTTTACCTGAGGTCGATCTGCAACATATCGTTACAAGATATGTTCCCGGTGCTGGATACCCGTGCTTGATGGGCCAGGTGTTCGAATCCAGGGATCACCAACAAGATCAAGTAGAGTGAGCACGGCCATGACATCTGAGGTGGGTAAAGGCAAGGCGATCTTTCGCGTTGTCAGCGGCAATTTCCTGGAAATGTTCGATTTCATGGTCTACGGCTTCTACGCCACGGCAATCGCCAAGACCTTCTTCCCGGCCGACAGCGCCTTCGCTTCGTTGATGCTATCGCTGGCCACCTTCGGTGCCGGCTTTCTGATGCGCCCGCTCGGGGCAATCTTTCTGGGTGCCTACATCGACCGGCACGGGCGCCGCAAAGGGCTGATCGTGACCCTGGCGTTGATGGCCATGGGCACGGTGTTGATTGCCTGTGTACCGGGCTACGCGACCCTGGGCGTGGCGGCGCCGCTGCTGGTGCTGCTCGGCCGGCTGCTGCAGGGGTTTTCGGCGGGTGTCGAGCTTGGCGGCGTGTCGGTGTATCTGGCCGAAATCGCCACACCAGGGCGCAAGGGCTTTTTCGTCAGTTGGCAGTCTGCCAGTCAGCAGGTCGCCGTGGTCTTCGCCGGCCTGCTGGGGGTATTGCTCAATCAGTTTCTCGATGCACGGCAGATGGGCGAATGGGGCTGGCGGGGGCCGTTCCTGGTGGGCTGCATGATCGTGCCGGTGATCTTTTTCATTCGCCGTTCGCTGGAAGAGACGCCCGAGTTCGAGGCCCGTACTCACCGGCCTACGCTCAAGCAAGTCGTACATTCGGTGGCGCAGAATTTTCGTCTGGTGCTGGCGGGCATGGCGTTGGTGGTGATGACCACCGTGTCGTTCTACCTGATTACCGCCTACACGCCGACATTCGGCAAGAACGAGCTGCACCTGTCCGACATGGATGCGTTGCTGGTAACCATGGCGGTAGGCATTTCCAACTTCATCTGGTTGCCGATCATGGGCGCGCTGTCGGACCGCATCGGACGCAAACCGTTGCTGCTTGCGGCCACGGTGCTGGCGATTCTGACGGCCTATCCGACCTTGTCATGGTTGGTGGCTGACCCCAGCTTCGCGCGTCTGCTGACGGTCGAGTTGTGGTTGTCGTTCCTGTATGGCTCGTATAACGGTGCCATGGTCGTGGCGCTGACCGAGATCATGCCGCTGGACGTGCGGACCACCGGGTTTTCCCTGGCCTACAGCCTGGCCACGGCCACGTTTGGCGGGTTCACCCCGGTAGCCTGCACCTACCTGATTCATGCCCTAGACAACAAGGCGGCACCGGGCATCTGGCTCAGTGGCGCGGCGCTGTTGGGGTTGGTGGCGACCCTGGTGCTGTTTCGCGGCGACCGCCATGCGCAGCGTACTGCGTTGGCGGCGCAGGCTTGAAACGGTGGCGCGGCCTTCGCGGGCAGAGACCCGCTCCCACAAGGGCACGCGGACTCTGCCCGTGACGAGGTCCTGACAGACACCCCGCAAAAAAAACGCCCCGAACCAGTCGGGGCGTTTTCATTCAGCGGTCAGGCTCAGTGAGGAAAGGCCGGAGGGTTGACGCCCGCCATGTCTTCCATCACGCGCACGACCTGGCAGCTGTAGCCGAACTCGTTGTCGTACCAGACGTACAGCACGACACGGTTGTCGTTGCAGATGGTGGCTTCGGCATCGACCACACCGGCGTAGCGCGAGCCGACGAAGTCGGTCGATACCACTTCCTGCGAGTTGACGAAGTCGATCTGCCGGGACAGGTCCGAATGCAGCGCCATGTAGCGCAGGTACTCGTTCATTTCTTCGCGAGTGCTGGCCTTCTCCAGGTTCAGGTTGAGGATGGCCATGGAGACGTTCGGCGTCGGCACGCGGATGGCGTTGCCGGTCAGCTTGCCGGCCAGTTCGGGCAGCGCCTTGGCGGCAGCGGTGGCAGCGCCGGTCTCGGTGATGACCATGTTCAACGCCGCGGAACGGCCGCGACGGTCGCCCTTGTGGAAGTTGTCGATCAGGTTCTGGTCGTTGGTGTACGAGTGAACGGTTTCGACGTGGCCGTTGACGATGCCGAACTTGTCGTTGACCGCCTTGAGCACGGGCACGATGGCATTGGTGGTGCAGGACGCCGCCGAAACGATCTTGTCGTCAGCGGTGATCTGGCCGTGGTTGATGCCGTGCACGATGTTCTTCAGCTTGCCCTTGCCCGGTGCGGTCAGCACCACGCGGTCGATGCCGGGGCAGGCCAGGTGCTGGCCGAGGCCGTCGGCATCGCGCCATACGCCGGTGTTGTCGACCAGCAGGGCATTCTTGATGCCGTACTGGGTGTAGTCGACTTCGCTCGGATTCTTGGCGTAGATGACCTGGATCAGGTTGCCGTTCACCGTCAGGGTGCTGTTGGCTTCGTCGACATGGATGATGCCGTCGAACGAACCGTGCACCGAGTCGCGACGTAGCAGGCTGGCGCGCTTGACCAGGTCGTTGTCGGCGCCCTTGCGCACGACGATGGCGCGCAGACGCAGACCATCGCCAGCCCCGGCCTTCTCGACCAGAATCCGCGCCAGCAGGCGACCGATGCGGCCGAAACCGTACAGTACAACGTCGGTGCCGGTCCGCTCGCCTTCGTTCTGCTTGCCGACCACGTCCGCCAGCTCTTCACGCACGAACTGTTCGGCACTGCGCCCGTTGCCGCTTTCCTTGAACTTGACCGCGAGTTTGCCCAGATCGACGGAGGCGGCGCCCAGCTTGAGTTCGCTCATCGCCTTGATCAGCGGGAACGTCTCGTGCACCGACAACTCCGAGGAATCGGACTGGCGGTGGCGAGCGAAGCGGTGCGCCTTGAGCAGTTCGATCACCGAACGGTTGATCAGACTGCGGCCGTAGATGGAGGTGACTACGTTGTTATTGCGGTAGAGCTGGCCGATCAATGGAATCATCGCTTCGGCGAGTGCTTCACGATCGATCCATTCACCAAGACACTGGTCGGGCTTCTGAGTCACGGTAACCTTCCACATGTAGGGGCTGAGAAAACGGGCTACATTATGACTTCGCCGCGCGGCTGGAGCAATCCGCGCTTATCGGCGTCGTGAAGTTTGGCGAATGGGGCCGTCAAAAAACCTATAGGTGCCAATGGTGTAGATCATACCCGGCGGTTTTATGGCGAGAGACGATGCGTGTGCTTCGCAGGCGCTGCCCGCTGCCAGAAAAAGCGAAGCGCACCACCCGGAACCTATGGGATCCGCCCGCAAAGGCAGCCGCATGGGTACAACGCCATAACAGCACCTGACAGCCCACGGCCGCCCCGGTACAATCCCCGTTTTCCGCCGCAACGCTTGGAGCTCAACCTCCCGTGCCTGTTCTGCGCCTTCCGCAACTCCCTGCCTCGGCAGGCAAACATGCCTGGGGCAACCTGCCCGGGGCCGCCCTGAGCCTGGCGATCGCCGAAGCGGCCAATGCCGCCAAGCGCTTCACCCTCCTGCTGACCGCCGACAGCCAGAGCGCCGATCGGCTGGAACAGGAACTGCGCTTTTTCGCCCCGCAGTTGCCGGTGCTGCATTTCCCCGACTGGGAAACCCTGCCCTACGACCTGTTCTCGCCGCACCAGGACATCATCTCCCAGCGCATCGCCGCCCTCTACCGCCTGCCCGAGCTGGCGCACGGGGTTTTGGTAGTGCCCATCACCACTGCCCTACACAGGCTGGCACCGACCCAGTTTTTGCTCGGCAGCAGCCTGGTGCTGGATGTTGGCCAGCGCCTGGATGTGGAGCAGATGCGCACGCGCCTGGAAGCCAGCGGCTATCGCTATGTCGACACGGTCTATGAGCACGGCGAGTTCGCCGTGCGCGGCGCGCTGATCGACCTGTTCCCCATGGGCAGCAAACTGCCCTACCGGATCGACCTGTTCGACGACGAGATCGAGACCCTGCGCACCTTCGACCCGGAAACCCAGCGTTCCATCGACAAGGTCGAATCGATCCGCCTGCTGCCGGCGCGCGAGTTCCCCCTGCAGAAAGAGGCGGTGACCCGCTTCAAGGCGCGCTTTCGCGAACGCTTCGACGTCGACTTCCGGCGCTGCCCGATCTTCCAGGACCTGAGCAGCGGCATCACGCCGGCCGGCATCGAGTACTACCTGCCGCTGTTCTTCGAAGAAACCTCGACCCTGTTCGACTACCTGCCCCAGGACACCCAGGTGTTTTCCCTGCCCGGCATCGAACAGGCCGCCGAGCATTTCTGGAGCGATGTGCGCAACCGCTATGAAGAGCGCCGGGTCGACCCCGCGCGGCCCTTGCTGCCGCCCGCCGAACTGTTCATGCCGGTGGAAGACTGCTTTGCCCAGCTCAAGACCTGGCCGCGGGTCATCGTCAGCCAGGACGATCTGGAACCGGGGCCGGGCCGCGAACGCTTCGCCGCGGCGCAACTGCCCGACCTGGCCATCGAGGCCAAGGCCAGCCAGCCCCTCGCTGCACTGGCCGGATTCCTCGACCAGTTCCCCGGACGGGTGTTGTTCACCGCCGAATCGGCTGGTCGCCGCGAAGTGCTGCTGGAGTTGCTCGAGCGGCTCAAGGTCCGCCCGAGAACCGTAGACGGTTGGGAAGAGTTTGCCCAGGGCAAGGAGCGCCTGGCGATCACCATCGCGCCACTGGACGAGGGCCTGCAGATTCTCGACCCGGCCCTGGCCCTGATCGCCGAAAGCCCGTTGTTCGGCCAGCGCGTCATGCAGCGTCGGCGTCGCGACAAGCGTGCCGACGCCGCCAACGACAACGTCATCAAGAACCTCACAGAATTGCGTGAGGGCGCGCCGGTGGTGCACATCGACCACGGCGTGGGCCGCTACCTGGGTCTGGCGACGCTGGAGATCGACAATCAGGTTGCCGAGTTCCTGACCCTGGCCTACGCCGAGAACGCCAAGCTTTACGTGCCTGTGGCCAACCTGCACCTGATCGCCCGCTACACCGGTAGCGACGATGCACTGGCGCCGCTGCACCGGCTCGGTTCGGAAACCTGGCAGAAGGCCAAGCGCAAGGCGGCCGAGCAGGTCCGCGACGTGGCCGCCGAGTTGCTCGACATTTATGCGCGCCGTGCTGCCCGCAAAGGCTATGCCTTCGCCGACCCGGCGCTGGACTACGCCACATTCAGTGCCGGCTTCGCCTTCGAGGAAACCCCGGACCAGCAATCGGCCATCGACGCGGTGCGCCACGACATGCTGGCACCCAAGCCGATGGACCGCCTGGTGTGCGGCGACGTCGGCTTCGGCAAGACCGAAGTGGCCATGCGCGCCGCGTTCATCGCCGTGCACGGTGGTCGCCAGGTGGCCATTCTGGTGCCCACCACCCTGCTCGCCCAGCAGCACTACAACAGCTTTCGTGACCGCTTCGCCGATTGGCCGGTCAGCGTCGAGGTGATGAGCCGGTTCAAGTCGGCCAAGGAAGTCGGCGCCGCCGTCGAGCAGTTGGCCGAAGGCAACATCGACATCGTCATCGGCACCCACAAGCTGCTGCAGGACGACGTCAAGATCAAGAACCTGGGCCTGGTGATCATCGACGAGGAACACCGCTTCGGAGTGCGCCAGAAAGAAGCGCTCAAGGCCCTGCGCAGCGAGGTCGACATCCTGACCCTGACTGCCACGCCGATTCCGCGCACCCTGAACATGGCCGTGGCCGGCATGCGTGACCTGTCGATCATCGCCACGCCGCCGGCACGGCGTCTGTCGGTGCGCACGTTCGTCATGGAGCAGAACAAGAGCACCGTGAAGGAGGCACTGCTGCGCGAACTGTTGCGCGGTGGCCAGGTGTACTACCTGCACAATGATGTGAAGACCATCGAGAAATGCGCCGCCGACCTCGCCGAACTGGTGCCCGAGGCACGCATCGGCATCGGCCACGGGCAGATGCGCGAGCGCGAGCTCGAACAGGTGATGAGCGACTTCTACCACAAGCGCTTCAACGTGCTGATTGCCTCGACCATCATCGAGACCGGCATCGACGTGCCCAGCGCCAACACCATCATCATCGAGCGTGCCGACAAGTTCGGCCTGGCCCAGCTGCACCAGCTGCGCGGCCGTGTGGGGCGCAGTCACCACCAGGCCTACGCCTACCTGCTGACTCCGCCGCGCCAGCAGATCACCCCGGACGCCGAAAAGCGCCTGGAAGCCATCGCCAATACCCAGGACCTGGGGGCGGGTTTCGTTCTGGCTACCAACGACCTGGAGATCCGCGGTGCGGGCGAGCTCCTCGGCGAAGGCCAGAGCGGGCAGATCCAGGCAGTCGGCTTTACCCTGTACATGGAAATGCTCGAACGCGCGGTGAAGTCGATCCGCAAGGGCGAGCAGCCCAACCTCGACCAGCCGCTGGGTGGCGGGCCGGAAATCAACCTGCGTCTGCCGGCACTGATTCCCGCGGACTACCTGCCCGACGTGCACGCCCGGCTGATTCTCTACAAGCGCATCGCCTCGGCGGTGGACGAGGACGGCCTCAAGGATCTGCAGGTGGAGATGATCGACCGCTTCGGCCTGCTGCCGGAGCCGACCAAGAACCTGGTGCGCCTGACGCTGCTCAAGCTTCAAGCCGAGCAACTGGGCATCACCAAGGTCGATGGCGGCCCGCAGGGTGGACGCATCGAGTTCGGCGCCAGCACGCCGGTCGATCCGCTGACCCTGATCAAGCTGATCCAGAGCCAGCCCAAGCGCTACAAGTTCGAAGGCGCCACGCTGTTCAAGTTCATGGTGCCGATGGAGCGCGCCGAGGAGCGTTTCAACGTCATCGAGGCGCTGTTCGAACGTCTCACGCCGAAAGCCGGTTGATATGCCCGAGGAGCGCGTGATCGATACCCTGCAACCGCGCCCTCGGTTGTGGCTGGGCAGTGTCGAGTTCAGTGCTTTCGAACCGCGCAACGGCAAGATGCAGCGCTACGTGCAGCACCGCGCGGCGCTGGCCTACGGCTACGCGGGTGAGTATGTCAGCGGCCCGCGGCCTACTGCCGTGGCACGCCAGTGGAACAACCAGAGCGCCCGGATCCAGCGCCAGCCGGCTGCCGAGCGGGCCCTGCGCGAGCAGTTGCAGGGCATCGGTTTCAAACTCGCCACCCGTCAGAGCAAGGCCTTGCCAGAAAGCGCCGGGGAAATCTTCGAGCTGCCCAGCGATGCCGCCTGGCTGCGTTTCATCCTCAACGAACTGCCGGGGTTGCGCGAGCAAGGCTGGGAAATCGAATACGCCGAAGATTTCGCCTTTGACCTGACGCCGGTCGAGCGCTGGTACGCGGCAATCGAAGAAGGACCGGAACGCGACTGGTTCGATCTGGAGCTGGGCATCGTGGTCGACGGCGAGCCGCTGAGCCTGCTGCCGATCCTGCTCAACCTGTTGCGCAGCCACCCTGAGTTGCTCAACCCGGCGCACCTGGCGCGACGGCGCGACGACGAGCAGATTCTGGTCCCCATCCACACCTCCCACCTCGGCGGCCAGCGAACCCTGCAGGTCGCCCTGCCCTATGGTCGGCTGAAGCCGGTGCTGGCGACCCTGGGTGACTTCTACCTGCGCGAGCCTGGGGAAACCTCGATCCGCCTGGCCACAGCCGACGCCACGCGCCTGGAAGGGCTGCAGGCATTGTCCCTGGACTGGCAAGGCGGCGAACAGGTACGCCATTTCGCCGAACGGCTGCGCGACATTCGCCACTGCCCGGTGGCAGCGCCCGAGGGCCTGAATGCAACCTTGCGCCCCTACCAGCTGGAGGGCGTGAGTTGGATGCAGGCCCTGCGGCAGCTGGAAGTGGGCGGCATCCTGGCCGACGACATGGGTCTGGGCAAGACCCTGCAGACCCTCGCCCACCTGTTGATCGAAAAACAGGCGGGGCGCCTGGATCGCCCGGCCATGGTGGTGATGCCCACCAGCCTGGTGCCCAACTGGCAGGACGAGGCTGCCCGCTTCGCGCCGACCCTCAAGGTCCTCGCGCTGCACGGTGCCACGCGCAAGAAACATTTCGACCATCTGGCCGATTACGACGTATTGCTGACCACCTATGCTCTGCTGCCCAAGGACATCGAGGTGCTCGAGCAGGTGCCGCTGCACGTATTGGTCCTCGACGAAGCCCAGTACATAAAGACCCCTGGCAGCAAGGCCGCGCAGACGGCACGCCAGCTGAACGCGCGGCAACGCCTGTGCCTGAGCGGCACGCCGCTGGAAAACCATCTGGGCGAACTGTGGTCGCTGTTCCATTTCCTCATGCCCGGCTGGCTGGGTGACAGCAAACAGTTCAGCCGCAACTACCGCGTGCCGATCGAAAGACAAGGCGACGAGGCACGCCTGCAACATCTGAACGCACGCATCAAGCCGTTCCTGTTGCGTCGGACCAAGGAACAGGTGGCCACCGAGCTGCCGGCCAAGAGCGAGATCGTCCACTGGGTCGAACTCAACGAGGCGCAGCGCGACGTGTACGAGACGGTACGCCTGGCCATGGACAAGAAGGTCCGGGCCGAGATCGACCGCAAGGGCCTGGCGCGCAGCCAGATCATCATTCTCGAAGCGTTGCTCAAGCTGCGCCAGGTCTGCTGCGACCTGCGTCTGGTCAACAGCGTTGCGCCGCCTGCACCAGGGCACAGTTCGGGCAAGCTGACCAGTCTGCTGCAATTGCTCGACGAACTGCTGGGCAACGGTCGGCGCATTCTGCTGTTTTCCCAGTTCACCTCGATGTTGGGCCTGATCGAACAAGAGCTGCACAAGCGCGGCGTGCCCTATGCGCTGCTCACCGGCACCACCCGCGACCGCCGGGCCCCGGTCAAGGACTTCCAGGACGGCAAACTGCAGATCTTCCTGATCAGCCTCAAAGCCGGCGGGGTGGGCCTGAATCTGACGGCGGCGGACACGGTCATCCATTACGATCCGTGGTGGAACCCGGCAGCCGAGCACCAGGCCACCGACCGCGCCTATCGGATCGGCCAGGAGAAACCGGTGTTCGTCTACAAGCTGATCACCCGTGGCACCGTGGAGGAAAAGATCCAGCGCCTGCAGCAGGAGAAGTCGGCCCTGGCGGCGGGCGTTCTCGATGCCCGCGAAGGCAGTGACTGGCGCCTGCAGGGCGACGATATCGACGCCCTGCTCGCACCACTGCCCAGCCCGCCTGCCCAGCGCCGCTGAACGCGGATTCAGTCGACGAAGTCGGCGACCGTTTCGCGCTCTCCCAACATAAACCCATCGGCCACCAGACGCAGAGGCTGCAGATCGGTATCGCTACGACCGGCCTCGATCAGCTGCGCGAAGTGCCGGTAGAGCAACGGGTACTCGCCCGTCGTCGCGAGCGTCTGCGGTACGTCGTCGATCAGCAGGTGTGCACCGCCATGGGTCAGGCGCAGGCAGCCTTCGGCGCAGCGCACCTCGATCTGCCACAGTTCCTCGTGACCGTGGTCCCAGTCGAACGCGGCGCTGACCGCCAGGCCGGTGGCGTCACTCATGGTCAGGTCGGCCGCAATCGGCGCCTGCCGATTGCCGGGAAAGCGCAGGCTGGCGTGGGTGACGAACAGCGGTTCGGGCAACACGTGGCTGATGATCGACAGGGCGTTGATACCCGGATCGAACACACCCAGGCCCCCGGCCTGCCAGATCCACTGCTGGCCCGGGTGCCACTTGCGCACGTCCTCCTTCCACTGGACCGTGACCGCCTGCAGCCGTTTGCCCACCAGCCAGGCCCGCGCGGCCTCGACGCCTGCGGCGAAGCGTGAGTGCCAGGCGAACAGGCACGTCACGCCCTTCTCGGCGGCCAGTTCGACCAATGCCATGGCCTCACCGAGGCTTGCGCAGGGTGGTTTTTCCACCAGCACATGCTTGCCGGCCTGCAAGGCTTCACGCACTTGTGCATAACGGCCCTGGGGCGGCGTGCAGAAGGCCAGCGCCTGGATGTCCGGGCCTTGGTCGAGCAGTTCGCGCAGGCTGCCGAAATGCGCGACACCGGGGCAAGGGGCGCCTAGCGTGGCCACCGCGGCCAGCTCGAAGGCAGGGTTGTCGCGCAAGGCGGGCACGTGCTGATCCTGGGCGATCTTGCCGTAGCCGACCACACCGAGACGAATGGGGGACATCGTGAACTCCTTTTTTATTGTTTGGCTGGGGCGTTATAGCAGTTACGCGGCTGCCGGCATACGCAGCGGCGTACAGGCGGCCAACGGGGATCGGACCGGGACTTGCATGCAGTCGGGCTGTCCATCACCGAAGCTGCGAGCCCGCCATGCCCGATCGTGCCCTGCCTGAACGCCCCATGCCCCCTGCCCTGCGCTTCATGCTGGCCGCCCGCCGCAGCGAGCTGGAAGGCCTGCGCGGACTTGCCGACACTTGCGAGCTGGTGACCTTGATCAGCCGTCTGGTGCATGCGTTGCAGCGCGAGCGGGGCTACACCAACGTCTACCTGGGCAGCCAGGTCGAAACCTACCGCAGCCAACTCGACCTGCATACGGAACAGGCGCGGGCACTTGAACAGGACGTGCTGCAGCGGTTGCAGGCCATGGACCTGAACGCGGCCAGCGCTGCCGACCGTGCCCGCCTGTTCAATCGTGTGGCCTACGTGCTGCACGGCTTCGACGAACTGCCCGGCCTGCGCCGTCGCATCCGCGAACGTCTGCTGAGCCCCAGCGTCGCCACGGCGGCCCTGACCCGCCTGGTGGGTGGGCTCATGGCCGTGGTGTTCGAAGCGGCCGACACCGCCATTGATCCGAGTATCACCCGCGTACTGGTGGCGCTGTTCAATTTCATGCAGGGCAAGGAGCTGGCCGGCCAGGAACGCGCCACCGGCGTGGCGGGCTTCTCGGCAGGCTTCTTCGATGCCAGTGTGCAGGAGCGCATCCTGCACCTGACGCAAAGCCAGCAGCGCTGCTTCCAGACCTTCGGCGAGTTCGCCGACCCAGTGGCCGGGCAGCGCTGGGCCGACCTGCAGCACAGCGAGATCACCGCACAATTGCTACGCCTGCGCGAAGTGGGTATGCGCACCTCGGCGCAACACCCCGTGGACCCCGGCCTGTCGCAGCTGTGGTTCGAGCTGCACAGCCAGCGCATCGACCAGATGCACGAGGTAGAGACACACCTGGCCGAACAACTGCTCGCCAGCTGCCAGAGCAGCATCAAGCTGGCCAATGCCGACCTGGACAACCACCGCGTGCTGCTGCAACGCCTGGCCAGCCTGGAAACCATGGGCTGTGGCGATGCCCGCCTGTTCAGCGTGCAGGCCAGCGATCTCGACAGCCCGGCGCCCGACGGCCACGGCCCGCAGATGGGCCGCTCATTGCTGGACCTGCTGCAGGCCCAGACCCACCGCCTGCAGGACGCCAACCTGCAGCTGGACGAAGCACGCCAGGCGCTCAACGAACGCAAGTTGGTGGAGCGCGCCAAGCAGTTGCTGATGAACGAATACGCGTTGAGCGAGAGCGAGGCCTACACCCGACTGCGGCAATCGGCGATGTCGCGCGGGCTGCGCATGGTCGACATGGCGCAGAATGTACTGGCCGTGGCCGGCAAGGGTTGATGCCGACATTGCGCCCTATTTGCACATCCCACGGGCGGCATGCTCCGCATCCGTGCACGGTGACGCGGCCTGAAGCTGGCAAACGGCCGCAGCGCCTGGCGCAGGCCGCCTTGGCACGCAACCTGCTTTGAGACCAACAGGACCGCAGCCACCTGTGGTCGACATTTCAAATCCTGGACAACGGTGTCCACGCGCTCCCGACAGCATTGCCGGGAACGGGTGAACGCCGTTTTTTTTGCATTTTTTTGGCCGCCACCAGCAGGGGAATCAGCGATGGATGACAAGCCTTTCAAAGGACACCCGGAAAGCGCACACGACGCCAAGCGTCGGCACTTTCTCAAGCAGTCGTTGACCGTCGCCGGTGCCGGCGCCGCCCTCGGCCTGCTGCCACCGGGGCTGTCTTCGGCGGTGTGGGCGGCGGGGAACGACGGCCTGGAAACCACCACGGCCAAGCTGGGCTTCATCGCCCTGACCGACGCCGCGCCGCTGTTCGTCGCCGACGAGAAAGGCTTTTTCGCCAAGCATGGCATGACCGGAGTGGAAGTGCTCAAGCAGTCGTCCTGGGGTACCACACGGGACAACCTGGTGCTCGGCTCGGCCGCCAATGGCATCGACGGTGCGCACATTCTCACCCCCATGCCCTACCTGATCGCGGCCGGCAAGGTCACCCCCAACAACCAGCCGGTACCCATGTACATCGTGGCGCGCCTGAACCTGGCCGGCCAGTGCATCTCGGTGGGCAACGAACACGCCGACCTCAAGCTGGGCCTGGATTCCGCACCGTTCAAAGCGGCGCTGGCCAGCAAGCGTGCCAGCGGCAAGGCCGTCAACGCGGCGATGACCTTCCCCGGCGGCACCCACGACCTGTGGTTGCGCTACTGGCTGGCCGCAGGCGGGATCGACCCGAACAAGGACCTGTCGACCATCGTCGTGCCGCCGCCGCAGATGGTTGCCAACATGAAGGTCGGCAGCATGGACAGCTTCTGTGTCTGCGAGCCGTGGAACGCCCAGCTCATCAACCAGAAGATCGGCTACACCGCCAATACCACCGGCGAGATCTGGAACAAGCATCCGGAGAAAGCCCTGGCCCTGCGCGCCGACTACGTCGACAAGAACCCCAACGCGACCAAAGCACTGCTCAAGGCGGTGATGGAGGCGCAGATGTTCTGCGAGCAGCCACAGAACAAGGAAGAAGTCGCGCAGATCTGCGCCAAGCGGCGCTGGATCAACGCGCCTGTCGCCGACATCACCGAGCGCATGAAAGGCAACTTCGATTACGGCAACGGCAAGGTGGTCAACGACAGTCCACACATCATGCGCTACTGGGATGACTTCGCCTCCTACCCATTCAAGAGCCACGACCTGTGGTTCCTCACCGAGAACAAGCGCTGGGGCTACCTGCCCAAGGACTTCGACAGCCAGGCCTTGGTCGCCAAGGTCAATCGCTCCGACTTGTGGCGCCTGGCCGCTGCGGAACTGAACGTGCCAGCGGCGCAGATTCCCGATTCCGACTCGCGCGGCATCGAAACCTTCTTCGACGGCAAGACCTTCGATCCACAGAACCCGCAGGCCTATCTCGACAGCCTGTCCATCAAGGCCCTGGCCTGATGTTTCCCGCACGTACCGGAGGTCATCATGAATGCTGAAGTGAAAAAGCTGCACAGCGCCGCGCAAGCGATCGCCAAGGCTCAGGTCAAGCCGCCGGTACTGGCGGGCTTGCTGAAAAACACCCGTCGCTTCGTGCTTCAGCAGTGTCTGCCGCCGGTGGTGATCGGCGCGCTGCTGTTGCTTGTCTGGCAATTGGTCTGCAGTGGCAAGGGCGCTGCGCTGCCGCCGCCTACCCAGGTGATCACCGACACCTGGGAACTGATCGTCGATCCGTTCTACGACAACGGCGGCAATGACAAGGGCATGGCCTGGCAGTTGCTGGCGAGCCTGTCGCGGGTCGCCTATGGCTACGCCCTGGCCGTGGTGGTGGGGATCAGCCTGGGCGTGCTGGTGGGGCAGTCGACCTGGGCGATGCGCGGGCTCGATCCGCTGTTTCAGATCCTGCGCACCGTGCCACCCCTGGCCTGGCTGCCGTTGTCGCTGGCCGGCTTCAAGGACAGCTACCCTTCGGCGATCTTCGTGATTTTCATCACCGCCATCTGGCCGATCATCATCAACACCTCGGTCGGCGTGCGCAACATCCCCGAGGACTACCGCAACGTGGCCAAGGTGCTGCGCCTCAATGGCGCGGAATACTTCAGCAAGATCATGCTGCCCGCTGCCGCGCCCTACATCTTTTCCGGCCTGCGCATCGGCGTCGGCCTGTCGTGGCTGGCGATCATCGCCGCCGAGATGCTGATCGGCGGCGTCGGCATCGGCTTCTTCATCTGGGACGCCTGGAACGCCTCGCGCATCAGCGACATCATCCTCGCCCTGGCCTACGTGGGGGTGGTCGGCTTCTGCCTCGACCGCCTGGTCGCGATGGTCGGACGCCTGGTCACCCGCGGCACTTCGCAAAGCTGAGGAGGCAACATGAGCCATTACTTGAGTATCGAAAACGTCGACAAGCACTTCGAGCGCGACGGGGTCACCAGCCAGGTGCTGCGCGGCATCAACCTCAACGTTGCGCGCGGTGAGTACATCTCCATCATCGGCCACTCGGGCTGCGGCAAGTCGACGGTGCTGAACATCGTCGCCGGGCTCATCGAGTCGAGCAATGGCGCGGTGATCCTCGACGGCAAGGAAGTGCGCCAGCCGGGGCCCGACCGCAGCCTGGTGTTCCAGAACCACTCGCTGCTGCCCTGGCTGACCGTCTATGAAAACGTCGCGCTGGGGGTGGACAAGGTCTTCAAGCGCAGCAAGAGCAAAAGCGAACGCCACGCCTGGACCCTGCACAACCTGGAAATGGTCAACATGACCCACGCCCTGCACAAGCGTCCGAGCGAGATATCCGGCGGCATGAAGCAGCGCGTCGGCATCGCCCGGGCGCTGGCGATGCAGCCCAAGGTGCTGTTGCTCGACGAGCCGTTCGGCGCCCTCGATGCACTGACTCGGGCGCACCTTCAGGATGAGGTGATGCGCATCCAGAGCGAGCTGCACAACACGGTGATGATGATTACCCACGATGTCGACGAGGCGGTGCTGCTGTCAGATCGCATCGTGATGATGACCAACGGTCCGGCGGCGACCATCGGCGAAATCCTCACCATCGACCTGCCGCGTCCGCGCAGCCGCCTGGCCCTGGCCGACGACCCGCGGTACAACCAGTACCGCTTGGCGGTGTTGAGCTTCCTCTACGAGAAGCAAGGCAAGGTCATCGAAGCGGTGGCCTGATCCACCGCATTGATCGCCGACGCGGCTCGCGCCGCTGCTACAGGGGAATGCAACCCCCCTGTAGCAGCGGTCCGTGGCCGCGAAACGAGCGCCGCGGTGCATCTGTCAATCCGGGGTGTCCCTTTCGCGGCCGATGACCGCTCCCACGGTTACCTCCACCCTGTGGGAGCGGTCCGTGGCCGCGAAACGGACGCCGCGGTGCATCTGTCAATCCGCGGTACTCCCTTCGCGGCCGATGACCGCTCCTACGGTGACCGCCCCCCGTGTGGGAGCGGTCCGTGGCCGCGAAACGGACGGCGCGGTGCGTCTGTCAATCCGCGGTGCTCCTTTCGCGGCCGATGACCGCTCCTACGGTGACCGCCCCCCCTGTGGGAGCGGTCCGTGGCCGCGAAACGGACGCCGCGGTGCATCTGGCAATCCGTGGTGCCCCTTTCGCGGCCGATGACCGCTCCCACGGTTACCTCCACCCTGTGGGAGCGGTCCGTGGCCGCGAAACGGACGGCGCCGTGCATCTGGCAATCCGCGGTGCCCCTTTCGCGGCCGATGACCGCTCCTACGGTGACGGCCCCCTGTGGGAGCGGTCCGTGGCCGCGAAACGGACGGCGCGGTGCATCTGTCAATCCGCGGTGCCCCTTTCGCGGCCACGGACCGCTCCTACGGGTTGGCTGCCACGAGGCGCGGGCGAACGAACGCTGGTTGGGGTCGGTCTACTGAATGCCGACCAGCGCGTGCAACCCGTGCAAATTTGCAGGCAACACCTGCATTAATCTGCATTGAAAGCTGCAAACTTGCCTGTCACGATCGCCTGGTCCGCTTATTTATCTCAGGAAATCAATAACAAGCAGGGATTCAGCGATGACAGCTCAGGTCTTTCCCCCGCTCCAGCGGTCCCCGCTGGACCTCGACACTCAAGTGCTCGGCGAGGTTCGCAACCACATCGGTCACGTGACCCTCAACCGTCCCGCCGGTCTCAATGCGCTCACCCTGGACATGATCCGTGCCCTGCGCGGCTACCTGGATGCCTGGGCCTTGGACCCGCACATCCATGCCGTCGTCCTGCGCGGCGCCGGCGAGCGTGGCTTCTGCGCCGGTGGCGACATCCGCAGCCTCTACCACAGCCATCTCAACCAGGACGCCTTGCGCGAAGTGTTCTTCAACGAAGAATATGCCCTGGACCAATGCCTGCATCAGTACCGCAAGCCAGTCATGGCGCTGCTCGACGGCTATACCCTGGGCGGCGGCATGGGCCTGGCACAGGCAGCCGAACTGCGCGTGGTCACCGAGCGCAGCAAGCTGGGCATGCCCGAAGTGGCCATCGGCTATTTTCCCGATGTCGGCGCCAGCTATTTCCTGAGCCGCATCCCCGGCGAAATCGGCACCTACCTGGGCGTCACCGGCGTCCAGATCGAGGCGGCCGATGCGCTCTATTGCGGCTTGGCCGACTGGTACGTGGAAAGCGACCGCCTGGGCCTGCTGGATGAGCGCCTGGACAAACTGCAATGGAGCGACAACGCCCTCAAGGACCTGCAGGGTGTGCTTGCCCGCCTCGGCGTGCAGACGCTAGCCGACGCGCCGCTGCACCGCTTGCGGCCGGCGATCGATCATTTTTTCGGTCAGGACGACCTGACCAGCCTGGTCGAACAGCTGGAGCACGTGAACGTCGCCGACAGTCAGGCGTGGGCACAGAATACCGCGCAGCTGATGCGCACCCGTTCACCGCTGGCCATGGCGGTTACCCTGGAGCTGCTGCGTCGCGGTCGCCACTGCACCCTGGAAGCCTGCTTTGCCCTGGAGCTGCATCTCAACCGTCAGTGGTTCGAACAGGGTGACCTGATCGAGGGCGTGCGTGCTTTACTGATCGACAAAGACAAGAACCCGCGTTGGAACCCACCGACGCTAGACCGGCTTACCCGCGCACGCGTCGAGCCATTCTTCCAAGGCCTCTGAGGCCGGAGTCTGCCATGCAAGACCTGGAACTGAGCGAAGAACAGATCATGATCCGCGACATGGCGCGCGACTTCGCCCGTGCCGAAGTGGCGCCCCACGCCCGTGCCTGGGAACAGGCGGGCTGGATCGACGACGCCCTGGTGGCACAGATGGGCGCCCTCGGCCTGCTGGGCATGGTGGTGCCCGAACAATGGGGCGGCAGCTATACCGACTACGTCGCCTATGCCCTGGCGGTGGAAGAGATCTCCGCTGCCGACGGCGCGTTGGGGGCATTGATGAGCGTGCACAACTCGGTAGGCTGCGGGCCCCTGCTCAACTACGGCAGCCCGGCCCAGCAGGACACTTGGCTGGCCGCGCTGGCCAGTGGCGAGGTGATCGGCTGTTTCTGCCTCACCGAACCCCAGGCCGGTTCCGAAGCCAACAACCTGCGCACCCGCGCCGTGCTCGACGGCGAACATTGGGTGATCGACGGCGCCAAGCAGTTCGTCACCAATGGGCGGCGTGCCAAGCTGGCCATCGTGTTTGCGGTCACCGACCCGGAGCTGGGCAAGAAAGGCCTGTCGGCCTTCCTGGTGCCCACCGACACCCCAGGTTTCACCGTCGACCGCAGCGAGCACAAGCTCGGCATCCGGGCCTCCGACACCTGTGCAATCACCTTGAGCCAGTGCCGCGTGCCCGCCGCCAATCTGCTCGGCGAACGCGGCAAGGGCCTGAACATCGCCCTGTCCAACCTCGAAGGCGGCCGTATCGGCATCGCCGCCCAGGCGCTGGGCATCGCGCGCGCCGCTTTCGAAGCGGCACTGGGCTACGCCCGCGAACGCGTGCAGTTCGGCAAGCCGATCATCGAACACCAGAGCGTGGCCAACCTGCTGGCCGACATGCAGGTGCAGGTCAACGCTGCACGCCTGCTGGTGCTGCACGCCGCGCGTCTGCGCAGTGCCGGTCTGCCCTGCCTGTCCGAAGCCTCGCAGGCAAAGCTGTTCGCCTCGGAAATGGCCGAACGGGTCTGCTCCAGCGCCGTACAGGTGCACGGGGGCTACGGTTATCTCGAAGATTATCCCGTGGAAAAGTACTACCGCGACGCGCGCATCACCCAGATCTACGAAGGCTCGAGCGAGATCCAGCGGATGTTGATCGCCCGCGAGCTGCGCAACTATCTGCTGTAGTACCGCATGTAACAAGTGCCATCGAGGGGGGGCTGGTCAACGACCAGTCCCCCTTTTCGCTCAATGCCCCTTGAACTGCGGCTCGCGCTTGGCGATGAACGCCGCCATGCCTTCTTTCTGATCTTCGCTGGCAAACGCCGCGTGGAACACCCGCCGCTCGAAGCGCACGCCTTCGGACAAGCTCACTTCGAAAGCGCGGTTGACGCTTTCCTTGACCATCATGGCGATCGGCAGCGACTTGGCCGCGATTTGCTGCGCAACCTCCAGCGCCTCGTCGAGCAGACGGTCGGCGGCCACGATACGGGCAACCAGCCCTGCCCGCTCCGCTTCCTCGGCGCCCATCAAGCGGCCGGTCAGGCACAGCTCCATGGCCTTGGCCTTGCCCACCGCATGGGTCAGACGCTGGGTGCCGCCCATGCCCGGCAGCACGCCGAGCTTGATCTCCGGCTGGCCGAACTTGGCATTGTCGGCGGCAAGGATGAAATCGCACATCAACGCCAGCTCGCAGCCTCCGCCCAAGGCAAAACCGGCCACGGCAGCGATCATCGGCTTGCGCCGATTGGCGACCCGGTCGCTCTCGTGGAACAGATCGTCGAGGTAGATCTGCGGGTAGCGCAGCTCCGCCATTTCCTTGATGTCGGCGCCGGCGGCAAACGCCTTGGCAGACCCGGTGAGGACGATGCAACCGATCTCGCGATCGCTTTCCAGGTGATCGAGGGCCTGGTTCAATTCGTCGATCAACTGCGCGTTGAGAGCATTCAACGCCTGCGGTCGATTGAGCGTGATCAAGCCTACGCGGCCGCGTGTTTCCAAGAGGATGGTTTCAAAAGCCATGGCATTGTCTCCAGGTAGAGGCATTTTCTGCCCCGCTGATTATTGTTGTATCGACCCCTGGGCGGCGTACTGCCCATGATCGCGTGTCGTGTTTGTAGCATTCTGAAACCTGATACCGGACATTCTTTGGCCGCAGCCGGGCACCACCGGCCCATGCGAACCTCCAATGGATGCTACGGTGCTGACCTGCAACACCCTGCGCCTGAGCGTCCCCGCTGCATCACAGTCCACTCCAGGAGGTCCCCCATGCTTCGCCTGTCCACGCTGGCGCTCGCCGGCATCTTTGCCCAACCACTGCTGGCCGCCGATTCGTCGCCCAGCTATGGCCCCGAACTGCAAGGCTTCGACTATCCGTACACGCTGCAACATTACGCCTTCGAGTCCCAGGGCAAAAGCCTGCAGATGGGTTATATGGACGTCGCCGCCAACGGCAAGGCCAATGGCCGCACCGTGGTCCTGATGCATGGCAAGAATTTCTGCGGTGCCACCTGGGAAAGCTCGATCAAGGCGCTCAGCGATGCCGGGTACCGCGTGGTCGCGCCCGACCAGATCGGCTTCTGCACCTCGAGCAAGCCCGAGCACTATCAATACAGCTTCCAGCAGTTGGCGAACAATACCCATGACCTGCTGACCCGCATCGGGGTCAAGGAAGCGGTGATCATGGGTCATTCCACCGGCGGCATGCTCGCGACTCGCTACGCCTTGATGTTCCCCGAAGACACCGAGCGCCTGGCCATGGTCAATCCCATCGGCCTGGAAGACTGGAAAGCCATGGGCGTGCCCTATCGCAGCGTCGACCAGTGGTTCGAACGCGAGACCAAGGTCACCGCCGAAGGCATCCGCAACTACGAGCGCAACACCTATTACGGTGGTCGCTGGAAGCCTGAGTACGACCGTTGGGTAGACATGCTGGCGGGGTTGAACAAGGGCCCGGGGCATACCTCTGTGGCATGGAATTCGGCATTGATCTACGACATGATCTTCACCCAGCCGGTGGTCTACGAGTTCAAGGACCTGCAGGTGCCGACCCTGCTGCTGATCGGTGACGCCGACACCACGGCGATCGGCAGCGACATCGCGCCACCCCAGGTCAAGGCCACGCTGGGTAAATACACCGTGCTGGGCAAGCAGGCCAGCCAGCTGATTCCTCACAGCACCCTGGTGGAATTTGCCGGGCTTGGCCATGCACCGCAAATGGAGGAGCCGGCGCGCTTCCACAAGGCCCTGCTCGATTGGCTGGACACTCCCCAGAAACCGCTGTGACAAGAGGCAACCCCCATGCGAATAGCCGTCATCGACGACTGGCAATCGGTGGCTGAAAGCGTGGTCGACTGGACCCCGCTGCAGGCCGTAGGCGAGCTCGACTTCATTCACGACTACCCCGGCGAAAGCGCAGTCCTGGCCGAGCGCCTTGCGCCCTATGCCATCATTTGCGTGATGCGTGAACGCACGCAGTTCGACGCCGGCCTGCTCGAACGACTGCCGCTGCTCAAGCTACTGGTGACCGGGGGTATGCGCAACGCAGCCATCGACCTGCAGGCCGCAGCGCGGCTGGGCATCCAGGTTGCCGGCACGGACAGTTACAAGCATGCTGCGCCGGAACTGACGTGGGCGCTGCTGATGGCGCTGACCCGCGACCTGCTCGGCGAAGCCAACTCGCTGCGCGCTGGGGGCTGGCAGGTCGGCCTGGGTGGCGATCTGCATGGCAGCACACTGGGCCTGCTGGGTCTGGGCAGTATCGGCGAAAAGGTAGCGCGGTTCGGTCAGGCGTTCGGCATGCGCGTGATTGCCTGGAGCCAGAACCTGACGCCCGAGCGGGCGGCGCAGGTGGGGGTCGAATGCGTGAGCAAGCAGCAACTGTTCGAGCAGGCCGACGTGCTGAGCGTGCACCTGGTGCTGAGCGACCGCAGCCGGGGACTGGTCGATGCCCAGGCGTTGGCATGGATGAAGCTGGGCGCGCGGCTGGTGAACACGTCGCGCGGCCCCATCATCGACGAAACGGCGTTGATTCAGTCCCTGCGTGACGGCCACCTGGGCGGCGCGGCGCTGGACGTGTTCGACGAAGAACCGCTGGCGCCGGACCATCCGTTCCGGACCCTACCCACCGTGCTGGCAACGCCGCACATCGGCTACGTCAGCGGCAACAACTATCGGCTGTTCTTCAGCCAGATGATCGAAGACATACTGGCCTGGCATTCGGGCCAGCCGGTGCGCCTGCTGACCCGCTGACCCGCTGGCCGCAACGATCAGTCGATCAGCCCGGCATTGCGCAGTGCCGCTGTCGCCTGCTGCCAACGTGGATGACGGCGGTACTCGACGTCGGCCTGGGTGCGGCCGCGCATGGCGGCGATGCGTGGCGAGGACTGGACGCCCATGCGCTGCGCGGCGCTCAAGGCCAGCTCGGCCGCCGCCCGGTCGTTGCACACCAGGCCCATGTCACAACCGGCGCCAAGGGCTGCCTCGATACGGCTGGCGGCGTCGCCGACCACATGGGCGCCGGCCATCGACAGGTCGTCGCTGAAAATCACTCCATCGAAGCCCAACTCGCCGCGCAATATGTCCTGCAACCAACGGCGCGAGAAGCCTGCGGGGTTGCTGTCCACCTGCGGGTAGATGACATGAGCCGGCATGACTGCCGCCAGCTTGCCCGCCAGCCGCGTGAATGGCACCAGATCGCAGGCACGAATCTGCTCGAGGCTGCGCTCGTCGGTAGGAATCGCCACATGAGAATCGGCTTCCGCCCAGCCGTGACCGGGAAAATGCTTGCCGCACGCGGCCATGCCGGCAGCGTTCATGCCGCGGATGAACGCGCCCGCCAGCAGCGTGGCCCGCTCGGGGTCGCCCTCGAACGCGCGGGTGCCGACCACGGCGCTGTGCCCGTGATCCAGATCCAGCACCGGCGCAAAACTCAGGTCCAGGCCCACCGCCAGCACCTCGGCGGCCATCAACCAGCCGCAGTGCTCGGCCAGGCCGGCCGCCTCCGCGTGGTGCGCCAGCTCGCGCATGGCCGGCAGACGCACGAAGCCCTGGCGCAGCCGCTGCACTCGCCCACCCTCCTGGTCCACAGCCAGAATCAGGTCGGGCCGCACCGCGCGGATGGCAGCGGTCAACTCGCGTACCTGGCGCGGATGCTCGATGTTGCGCGCGAAAATGATCAGCCCGGCAACTTCGGGCTGGCGCAGCAGATGGCGGTCCTCGGCGCTGAGCCAGGTACCGGCAACGTCGACCATCAGGGAGCCTTGCAGACGAGCGCTCATGGATTTTCCTTGTAGAGAGGGAGCTGGAGGGCGACCCGGCACACGTCAGGCCTTGGCAGCGGCCGGGGTGCTCTTGCTGCGTGGCCGCAGTTGAGCGGCGGCCATGGCCTGGTCGGTTACCGCGCTCTGCGCGCGCATGCCTGCGGCAAGAAACGGCACCATCAAGCGCATCACCTGCTCGATCGAGGTGTCGACGCCGAAATCGGTTTCCGCAATGGCACGCAGCGCCTTGATCCCGGACATGCTGAACGCCGCGGCGCCCAGCATGAAATGCACGCGCCAGAACAGCTCCAGAGGGGGAATGCGTGGTGCGGCTTCGTTGACCAGCAGCATGTACCGGCGAAAGACCTTGCCGTACATGTCTTCGAGGTAACGTCGCAAGTGGCCCTGGCTTTGGCTGAAGGCCAGGCCCAGCAGGCGCATGAAGATGGAAAGGTCGTTACCGCTGCGCGGTTGAACGACGAGTGCCTGCTCTACCAGAATTTCCAGCAGCTCTTCCAGGCTGGCCTTGGGCATGGCGCTGGCTTGCCGCCGCTCCAGCTCTCGGTCGAGGCTGGCGCAGAACGGCCCGAGAAATCTGGAGAATACCGCCTGGATGAGCGCCTTCTTCGAACCGAAGTGGTAGTTCACTGCCGCCAGGTTGACCCCGGCTTTGCTGGTGATCAGGCGCAGCGAGGTTTCCGCAAAGCCTTTTTCCGCAAAAAGCTGTTCTGCGGCATCGAGGATGCGTTCAACGGTTTCCGACTGGGCCATGGCAACTCCGCCTGACAAACACTTGTTTGAAACATACGTTTCAAAGTGCGTGACTGTCAAGTCCATACGGCCTTTTTGTGGCCATGGGGTCGCGTATTAAAGCATACAAATTCATCGCCTTAGCGCAGCATGCGAAAATCGGCAGGCGACGTACCCGGAAAACGGTATTGCCAAGGGCCATCTACTGTATATAATCCCAGTCACTGTACAAAAAGACAGAGCCATCGACATGTTGAAATTGACGCCACGCCAAGCTGAAATTCTGGCCTTCATCAAGCGCTGCCTTGACGACAATGGCTTTCCACCTACTCGTGCGGAAATTGCTCAGGAACTGGGGTTCAAGTCACCCAACGCGGCCGAAGAACACCTCAAGGCCCTGGCGCGAAAAGGCGCCATCGAAATGACCCCGGGCGCCTCGCGCGGCATCCGCATCCCCGGCTCCGAAGCCCGCAACGACGACGCCAGCCTGCCCGTCGTCGGGCGTGTTGCTGCAGGCGCACCGATACTGGCGCAGGAACACATCGAAGAGTCCTGCAAGATCAACCCGGGCTTCTTCCATCCTCGCGCCGACTACCTCCTGCGCGTACAGGGCATGAGCATGCGCGACGTCGGCATTCTCGACGGTGATCTGCTTGCCGTGCACACCTGCCGCGAAGTACGCAACGGGCAGATCGTGGTGGCACGCATTGGCGACGAGGTCACCGTGAAACGGTTCCAGCGCGAAGGCAACAAGGTTTTTCTGGTAGCAGAAAACCCCGACTTCGCACCCATTGAAGTCGACCTCAAGGATCAGGATCTGGTCATTGAAGGTCTGAGCGTCGGCGTCATTCGTCGATAAGGAGGCATCATGCAGTTTCCCCTGTCACCCCAACAAGCACAAATGTCGCTGTTCGAAGCATTCATGGCTGCACCGGTAACGCCGCTGTTCAAGGAGGCCGTCGAGTCGCCCTGGACCGTCGCCGACCCGGATGTATTCAGCGAGATGTCTCTGCGTGGTGCCGCGGGGAACTGCCTGAGCCTGCTGGCGCCCATGCTGCGGGAATTGAGCGAAGAGCAGGACGCGCGCTGGCTGACGCTGATCGCTCCGCCGGCAAGCCTGACGCAAGCCTGGCTGCGCGATGCAGGGCTCAATCGCGAACGCATACTGCTGCTGCAGCCGCGCGGTACGCAAAGCGCTCAGCAGTTGGCGTGCGAGGCGCTGCGCCTGGGGCGCAGCCATACCGTGGTGAGCTGGCTCAACCCGCTGCCGTCCGTGGCGAGGCAGCAATTGATGGCAGCGGCGCGCCAGGGCAGCGCGCAGAGCCTGAACATTCGTTTGGGATAAACCTGCGGTAACGCGATACTGCCCGCTCGGGCCAGCGCAAGGCGCTCGCCGCGCGGCAGGATCAGTGCAGGACGTGCGGGCCGTCGTCCTTGTCGATCTCGCCTTCCACCAGCTTGCCGGCCATCTGCACGCCGACACTGAGCATGGCCTTGGCCACTTCCACGTGCTGGCCCTGAAGGAATGCCTTGGCATCTTCGGAAAAATTCAGCGTCACCAGCGAACCTTCGTCCTCGGCACGACGCAACTCGATGCGGCCGTCAGGCAGCTCGACAATCTCAAGAAAGGACGTTGGCATAAGGACATGTTCTCCACGAAAGGCGGGCATTGTAGCAGTGTCAAGGCAAATCAGCACTCACTGAGCCCTTCGCGGAAACGAACGGTCAAGCCCTTGAGCTGCTGACGCCAGCTTTCGAGCATCTCGCGGCTGAGTTCCGGCTCTTCGACTTCATCCAGATTGACTGCCTGGATCAGCGGCTGGGTCACATCGCCCTTGGGTTTTTTGGGCGCCCTGGGCGGCACGAACAGCGCGCTGTGCGCAGCAAGCAATTGCGCCAGCCAGGTATGCGAATGCTGGGCCAGCTCCACCAATTCCGCCAGCTCGGGAATGGCCGTGCCGTCGAGCGCCTGCGCAGTCAGCAGGTTTTCCGCACGGGCAGTGCCGGCCTGAGGCAGGCGGTAGTAGCCGGCGATCTCGTGACACAGCCCCAACAATGCACCGTACAGGTGGAACAGCGCGGATTCGCGCTGAGCCTGCAACTGAGCCTGCGCATTGATGGCCTGGCCCAGTTCGGCCTTGCCCATGGCGTCCAGCGCCAGCCCGGCGAAATAGATTTTCTGGTTGGTACGGGTATAGAGCTCATAGGCCATGCTGGCGATCTCCGCAGTGAACACTCGACTGCAACAGTGTCGAGAACCTGCCCAGCCAGTGCAAGCCACAAATGAAAAGGCCGCACTGCCCTGGGGACGGTGCGGCCTCGGTGCTGCAAGCGCTTCAGCGCTTGTCTTCGACCTTCCAGGTCTTGCCGTCGTAGAAAGCCTTCCAGCCGGTCGGCTTGCCCTCGACTTCGCTCTGCACGTACTGCTCCTTGGTCTTGCGGCTGTAGCGGATCACGGTCGGACGCCCATCCGGGTCCTTGATGGGCGCGTCGAACAGGAAACTGTACTTGGGATCGATCTCATCCTTGTGCGGGATAATCTCCAGCACCAACGGGGCGCGGGTTTCGCGGTTCTTCGGAAACTGGCTGGCCGCGAGGAACAGACCCGATGCGCCATCGCGCAGCACGTACGTATCGTTGACCTTCTCGCACTTGAGCTCGGGCATCTTCACCGCGTCCATCTTGGGCGGTGCGGCTTCGCCACTCTTGAGCAGCTTGCGAGTGTTCTTGCACTCCGGGTTGGTGCAGCCGAAGAACTTGCCGAAACGGCCGGTTTTCAACTGCATCTCGCTGCCGCACTTGTCGCATTCAAGGCTGGGGCCTTCATAGCCCTTGATGCGGTAGTTGCCCTCTTCGATCTCGTAGCCAGGGCAGTCGGGGTTGTTCCCGCAGATGTGCAGCTTGCGCTTTTCATCCAGCAGGTACGCATCCATGGCGGTCGCGCAGACCGGGCAGCGATGCTTGCCGCGCAGAATCTGCGACTCGGACTCGCCTTCGTCGTCAGCCGCGATCTCGTCGCCCGGAATCAGGTTGATGGTGGCCTTGCAGCGTTCCTTGGGTGGCAGCGCATAGCCCGAGCAGCCCAGGAACACCCCGGTGGACGCGGTGCGGATCATCATCGGTCGGCCGCATTCGCGGCAGGCGATGTTGGTCAGGGTCGGCAGGTTGGCGCGCATGCCGCTGTCGGCTGCACCCGCAACGTCCAGTTTGCCCTTGAAGTCACCGTAGAACTCGTCGAGAACGTTCTTCCAGTCGCGCTCACCGTGCGCCACATCATCGAGGTTCTCTTCCATGCCGGCGGTAAAGCCGTAGTCCATGAGGTTGGAGAAGCTTTCGGACAGCCGCTCGGTGACGATGTCGCCCATCTTCTCCGAATAGAAGCGGCGGTTGTGCAGCGCCACGTAGCCGCGGTCCTGGATGGTCGAGATGATCGCCGCGTAGGTAGACGGACGACCGATGCCGCGTTTTTCCATTTCCTTGACCAGGCTGGCTTCGGAATAGCGCGCAGGCGGCTTGGTGAAGTGCTGGGTAGGGTCCAGCTGGAGCAGCTTGAGTTGCTCACCTTGGTTCATTTCCGGCAGCACGTCGTCGTCGCCCGGCTTGCTCATCTGTGGCAGCACACGGGTGTAACCATCGAACTTGAGGATACGGCCCTTGGCGCGCAGCTCGAAATCAGCGGCAGCCACGGTAACGGTGGTCGACAGGTACTGGGCAGGCGGCATCTGGCAGGCGAGGAACTGGCGCCAGATCAATTCGTAGAGGCGCTCGGCATCGCGTTCCATGCCGTTCAGCTTGCTCGGATGAGTGTTCACGTCCGATGGGCGAATGGCCTCGTGCGCTTCCTGGGCGCCCTGCTTGCTGCCGTAGACCATCGGCGATTCCGGCAGGTACTTCTTGCCGAACTCGCTCTCGATGTAGGCCCGAGCCATCTCCACGGCGTCGACCGACAGGTTGGTGGAGTCGGTACGCATGTAGGTGATATAGCCAGCTTCGTACAAGCGCTGCGCCATCATCATGGTTTTCTTCACGCCGTAGCCCAAACGGTTGCTCGCGGCCTGCTGCAGCGTGGAAGTAATGAACGGCGCCGACGGCTTGCTGCTGGTCGGCTTGTCTTCACGCTTGACGATGCTGTAACTGGCATCCTTGAGCTTGGCCAGCGCGGCCATGGCCTGGGCTTCGTTGAGGGGCTTGAAGGCTTCGCCGTTCTCGCGAGCCACTTCGAAACGCACCTTGGCGGCCTTGGCCGACGCCAGGTCGGCGTGCACTTCCCAGTATTCTTCGGGGTTGAACGCGCGAATCTCGCGTTCACGCTCGACCACCAGTTTCACTGCCACGGACTGCACGCGACCAGCGGACAGGCCGCGGGCGATCTTCTGCCAGAGCAGTGGCGACACCATGTAGCCGACCACGCGATCGAGGAAGCGCCGCGCCTGCTGCGCATTGACCCGATCGATGTCCAGCTCGCCGGGGCGAGAGAAGGCTTCCTGGATGGCTTTCTTGGTGATCTCGTTGAACACCACGCGCTTGTAGCGGCTGTCATCACCACCGATGGCTTCGCGCAGGTGCCAGGCAATGGCTTCCCCCTCGCGGTCCAAGTCCGTCGCCAGATAGATGGTGTCGGCATCCTTGGCCAGCCGGCGCAGCTCCTCGATGACCTTTTCCTTGCCGGGGAGGATCTCGTACTTGGCCTTCCAGCCCTGGTCCGGATCCACGCCCATGCGGGCCACCAACTGCTTGCGGGCCTTTTCCTTGGGCGACAGGGCCGGCGCGTCGGCAGCCGCAGCCTTGCCGCGCTTGGCGGCCGGCTCCTTGCTGGCGCTCGCCGAACCGCTGGTGGGCAAGTCTCGGATATGGCCGATACTCGACTTCACCACGTACTGGTCACCCAGATACTTGTTGATGGTCTTGGCCTTAGCCGGGGATTCCACAATGACCAGCGATTTGCCCATGGATCGGAAAATTCCTGAATACTTGAAATGAAAGGCATGCGGCGCCTTGCGAGGCCCCGCTATATATAGTGGTGAGAACGTGAGGTCAAGCGCCGAGGTTCAAGCGGTCGGCGCCTGCGGAACGGAAAACAGGCTGGGTTCGGCCTTCACCAAAGCAAAGCGCGGGACGCTCTCGCCGTCAACCTCGACCGACTCCAGGAACATGCTCAGCGGTCGCACCCAGAGGCCGAATTCACCGTAAAGGGCCTGGTAGAACACGACTTCCTGTTCGTCCTCGGAACTGCGCGCGACGCCATAGACACGATACTCGGGGCCTTTGTAGTGACGATAGAGCCCTGGTTGTATATGCATGTTGCGCCTCGCTTGAAATACTTTTTCGAATGAACCGGGAAAAAACAAAACCGGGACACTGGGCCCCGGTTGGTTCGACTGGCTCGTCAGGACTAGACGCGCTCGAAGACCGTGGTGATGCCCTGCCCCAGGCCTACACACATGGTAGCCAGGCCGAAAGTGCCGCCATTCTGCTTCATGACATTGAGCAAAGTGCCGGAAATTCGTGCGCCTGAACAGCCAAAAGGATGCCCCAGGGCGATCGCGCCGCCATGCAGGTTAACCTTCTCGTTCATCTTGTCGAGCACTTTCAGATCCTTCAGCACAGGCAGGGCCTGTGCGGCGAAGGCTTCGTTGAGCTCGATGAAGTCGATGTCGGCAATGCCCAGACCTGCGCGCTTGAGCGCTTTCTGGGTGGCTGGAACCGGCCCGTAGCCCATGATCGCGGGGTCGACACCGGCCACTGCCATCGAGCGGATCACCGCCAATGGCGTGATGCCCAGGTCCTGGGCGCGCTGCGCCGACATCACGATCATGCACGAGGCACCGTCGGTGATCTGCGACGAAGTACCGGCCGTGACCGTACCGCCCTTCGGATTGAAGGCAGGCTTGAGCGCCGCAAGGCTTTCCAGGGTGGTGTCGGGGCGAATCGTTTCATCGTAGTCGAAGACCTTGATGAAACCGTTCTCGTCGCACCCCTGCATCGGGATGATCTCGTCCTTGAACTTGCCCTGGACCGTAGCCTGGTGCGCCAGCTGGTGCGAGCGCACGCCGAAGGCATCCTGCTGTTCGCGAGTGATGCCGTGCATTTTACCGAGCATCTCGGCGGTCAGCCCCATCATGCCCGAGGCTTTCGCGGCGTACAGCGACATGTGCGGGTTCGGATCCACGCCGTGCATCATGCCGACGTGGCCCATGTGCTCGACGCCACCGACCACGAACACATCGCCGTTGCCGGTCATGATCGCCTGGGCGGCAGTGTGCAGCGCGCTCATGGACGAGCCGCACAACCGGCTGACGGTCTGGCCGGCTGCAGTGTGCGGGATCTGCGTCATCAGCGACGCCATCCGGGCGATGTTCCAGCCCTGCTCCAGGGTCTGGTTGACGCAGCCCCAGATCACGTCCTCGACTTCGCCCGGATCGACCTTGGCATTGCGTTCCAGCAGCTTGCTGATCAGGTGCGCCGACATGTCCTCGGCGCGGGTGTTGCGGTGCATGCCGCCTTTGGAACGGCCCATGGGAGTGCGACCGAAGTCGACGATCACCACGTCTCTAGGATTCAAGCTCATCAGTCATTCACCCTTGTTCTGTACGTTGGCCGCTTGCCCGAAGAAGGTCTGGCCAGCACGCGCCATTTCACGAAGCTTCTGCGTAGGCTGGTACAGCGGACCCAGTTCGGCGTAGCGGTCGGCCAGTTCGACGAATTCGGCCACGCCCAGCGAATCGATGTAGCGCAGCGCGCCGCCGCGGAACGGAGGGAAACCGATGCCGTAGACCAGGCCCATGTCGGCCTCGGCCGCGGTTTCGACGATGCCGTCTTCCAGGCAGCGTACGGTTTCCAGGCACAGCGGGATCATCATCCAGTTGACGATGTCCTCATCGGAGACCTCGCGCTGTTCGTAGATCACCGGCTTGAGCACGTCCAGCGCCGCAGGATCGGCCACCTTCTTCGGCTTGCCGCGCTTGTCGGTTTCGTAGGCATAGAAGCCCTTGCCATTCTTCTGACCCAGGCGATTGGCCTCGTACAGCGCGTCGATGGCGGAGCGGCGCTCGTCTTTCATGCGATCCGGGAAGCCTTCGGCCATTACGTCACGGCCATGATGGCCGGTGTCGATGCCGACCACGTCCATCAGGTAGGCCGGTCCCATGGGCCAGCCGAATTTCTCCATGACCTTGTCGATGCGCACGAAATCGACACCGGCACTGACCAGCCGGGCGAAACCACCGAAGTAAGGGAACAGCACGCGGTTCACCAGGAAGCCGGGGCAATCGTTGACCACGATGGGGTTCTTGCCCATCTTGCGGGCATAGGCCACGGTGGTCGCCACGGCAACCTCACTGGACTTCTCGCCACGGATCACTTCGACCAGCGGCATCATGTGCACCGGGTTGAAGAAGTGCATGCCGACGAAGTTTTCAGGACGCTTGAGCGCCTGAGCCAGCAGGTTGATGGAAATGGTCGAGGTATTGGAGGCCAGGATGGTGTCGTCCTTGACCTGCGCCTCGACCTCTGCCAGCACTGCCTGCTTGACCTTGGGGTTCTCCACCACCGCTTCGACGACGATGTCGACATGGCCGAAATCGCCGTAGGACAGCGTCGGACGAATGTCGTTGAGCGCTTCGGCCATCTTCGCCGGAGTCAGGCGACCTTTTTCGACGCGCGCACCGAGCAGCTTGGACGCCTCGGCCAGGCCCTGTTCGATGCCCTTCTCGTTGATGTCCTTCATCAGGATCGGCGTGCCCTTGAGCGCCGACTGATAGGCGATGCCACCGCCCATGATGCCAGCGCCCAGCACGGCCGCCTGACTCACGTCGCGGGCCACCTTGTCGTAGCCACGGGCCTTGCGCTTGAGCTCCTGATCGTTGAGGAACAGGCCGATGAGGCTTTGCGCAGCCGAGGTCTTGGCCATCTTGGCGAAGCCGGCGGCCTCGATCTCCAGCGCTTTCTCGCGACCGAAGCTGGCTGCCTTCTGGATGGTCTTGATGGCCTCGACCGGCGCCGGGTAGTTGGGCCCTGCCTGGCCTGCGACGAAGCCCTTGGCGGTTTCAAAGGCCATCATCTGTTCGATGGCATTGAGCTTGAGCTTGGCCAGCTTGGGCTGACGCTTGGCCTTGTAGTCGAATTCGCCGCTGATGGCGCGCTTGACCAGGTCTAAAGCAGCAGCTTCGAGCTTGTCCGGCGCCACGACGGCATCGACCGCACCCACCTTGAGCGCATCGTCGGCGCCGTTTTCCTTGCCCGACGCAATCCACTCGATGGCATTGTCGGCGCCGATGATGCGCGGCAGGCGCACCGTGCCGCCGAAACCTGGGTAGATGCCCAGCTTGACCTCGGGCAGGCCGACCTTCGCTTCACTGGACATGACCCGGTAATCGGCAGCCAGGCACATTTCCAGGCCGCCGCCCAGGGCGATGCCGTTGATGGCGGCAACCGTCGGCACTTCGAGGTCCTCGAAGTCGCTGAAGATGCGATTGGCCTGCAGGTTGCCCGCGACCAGCTCGGCTTCGGGCAACTTGAAATTCTCGACGAATTCGGTGATGTCCGCACCGACGATGAAGACGTCCTTGCCACTGGCGACGATCACGCCCTTGACCGAAGCGTCGGCCTTGATTGCCGCGATCGCTGCGCGCAACTCTTCGAGCGTGAGGCGGTTGAATTTGTTGACGGACTCGCCCTTGAGGTCGAACCGCAGTTCGACGATGCCGCTTTCAAGAGCCTTCACCGTGATGGCTTTACCTTCGTAAATCATCCACTGATCTCCACGATATGGAAGCTGAACAGTACACGCCTGACGCTGGATAAAAGGGGGCGATACATGGCCGCCGCTCTCTGTAGCCAGGCATACCCGTCAGCGCGGTAGTCGGGATAGTGCTGGAGCGTGACTGAAAAACGCTCGATTCATACGCCCGTTTGATTGGGCTGCGTGTACATTCACGGAATTGCAGACGATTGTCAAATGCCGCGCCCACCGCGAAAAAACGCGACTTTGCGGTCATTTCTGGAATGCGCAGAAACGCGCACCTGCGACAGCCTGCCGCAGGCATATGACGATAGCTCGAGACAGCGATCAAGCGAGCGCTTGAAGGATCTTTGCAATATCCTGAAGCACCTTTTCGTCACCCTTCTCGCCCCAGTACAAGGCGAGCATCTGCGGCCCGGCTTCGAGCTTGTAGACGTCGGCGGGCAAGGTGGCAAGGTGAGGCAGCAGCAGCGGATCGACGCAGGCTTCGCGCCACTGGTTGCACCAGACCCCCGGCTCGGTCTGCCAGTAGCTCCAGCTGTCGACCCTGCCCTTGCGGCGTGGCCGATGGTATTGCGCACAGGGGTCGGGCGGCTCGACGCTGAGCCAGTGCGGCCACCGCTGGGGGGCCAGTTGCATGGCCAGGCCCATCCGCCGCGCCTGCAGGCGCACGGCCATACGGCCGCTCTGGCTGCGCGACGGCCGCAGCCATACCATGGGGCTGAGAATCAGCGCAAGGATTGACACGACTATCCACACCGTCATAAAGAGTACACCCGCTAAGCGTTTCAAATAGATTGGCGAGGTTGTTCATGTTGCGCCCCGCCCAAACAGTCCATACTCAAGCTATCGCAATTGTCAGGAGTGCTTCTCATGCCCTACCAACACATTCTGGTCGCCGTCGACCTCACCGAGGAGTGTGACCCGGTCATCAAGCGGGCCAGAGAGCTGGCGGTCAGCAATGGCGCCAAGCTCTCGCTGGTGCACATCGTCGAACCGATGGCCATGGCTTTCGGCGGGGACGTGCCGATGGACCTCTCACAGTTGCAGCAGCAGCAGTTCGATCAGGCCAAGGAGCGCCTGGAAACGCTGAAGGTCAAGTACCCGGACCTGGTCGTCGGCGACTGCCACCTGACCTACGGCCAGCCGCGTCAGGAAATTCACAACCTGGCGAAGAAATCGGAATGCGACCTGGTGGTGGTCGGCAGTCATGGCCGTCATGGCCTGGCATTGCTGCTCGGTTCGACGGCCAACGACGTGTTGCACGGTGCGCCGTGCGACGTTTTGGCGGTACGCTTGGTCAAGCGCGCCGAATAAGGATCACCAGCGGGGCCGAGCAGCAGCTGCGGCCTCGCTGATGATTCCAGGGTCGAGGCTCAGGCGTCGAGTTCGGCCCAGCGCTCGACCATGACTTCCAGCTCGGCCTGCGAGGTTTCCAGCTTGGCCATCACCTCCGCCGTCTGCGCGGCAGGTCGCTGATAGAACCCGGCATCGGCCATCTCGGCTTCCAGCGCAGCGATTTCCTGCTCCTTGGCTTCGATCTGGCCCGGCAGGGCTTCCAGCTCGCGCTGCAGCTTGTAGCTGAGCTTCTTCTTGGCGGGTGCCGGTGCTTCCACAGGTGCAGGCTCTGCGGTCTTGACCACGGCGCTGTTGAGCTCGGCCTTGCCTGACTTGTTCTCGGTCACGCCGAGCAACTTGGGCGAGCCGCCCTGGCGGATCCAGTCCTGGTAGCCACCGACGTATTCGCGAACCTTGCCCTCGCCTTCGAACACCAGCGTGCTGGTGACCACGTTGTCGAGGAAGGCCCGGTCGTGGCTGACCATCAACACGGTACCCTTGAAAGCGGACAGCACTTCTTCGAGCAGTTCGAGGGTCTCGACGTCGAGGTCGTTGGTCGGTTCGTCCAGCACCAGCAGGTTGGCCGGCTTGCTGAACAGCTTGGCCAGCAACAGGCGCGCACGCTCACCGCCCGACAGGGCCTTGACCGGCGTGCGTGCACGCTGGGGGCTGAACAGGAAGTCGCCCAGGTAGCTCAGCACGTGGCGGCTCTGACCGTCGATGTCGATGAAATCGCGGCCCTCGGCAACGTTGTCGATGACGGTCTTTTCCAGGTCGAGCTGGTGTCGCAACTGGTCGAAGTAGGCGACGTCCAGGCGCGTGCCGACGTCGACCGAGCCGTTGGTGGGCTGCAGGTTGTCGAGCATCAGCTTGAGCAGCGTGGTCTTGCCGGTACCGTTCGCCCCCAGCAAGCCGATACGGTCCTCGCGCTGCAGGACCATGGAGAAATCCTTGATCAGCATCGGCCCACCCGGATGGGCGAAGCTGACATTGTCGAGGACCATCACCTGCTTGCCGGACTTGTCTGCGGTATCGAGCTGGATGTTGGCCTTGCCGGTGCGCTCGCGGCGTTCGCCACGCTCCACACGCAATGCCTTGAGCGCACGCACCCGGCCTTCGTTGCGGGTGCGTCGGGCCTTGATGCCCTGGCGGATCCACACTTCTTCCTGGGCCAGGCGCTTGTCGAACAGCGCGTTGGCGGTTTCCTCGGCCGACAGCATGGCCTCTTTGTGCACCAGGAAGCTGGCGTAGTCGCCGTTCCAGTCGATCAGGCCGCCGCGATCGAGCTCGAGAATGCGCGTGGCCAGATTCTGCAGGAAGGAACGGTCGTGGGTGATGAACAGCACCGCCCCCTGGAAATCCTTGAGGGCTTCTTCGAGCCAGGCGATCGCGCCGATGTCCAGGTGGTTGGTCGGTTCGTCGAGCAGCAGCAGGTCAGGTTCGGACACCAGCGCCTGGGCCAGCAGGACGCGGCGGCGCCAGCCACCGGACAACTGCTTCAAGGTCTTGTCGGCAGGCAGCTGCAGGCGGCTCAGGGTGCTGTCGACCAGTTGCTGCAAGCGCCAGCCGTCACGGGCTTCGAGATCCTGCTGGACGTGCATGAGCTTGTTCAGGTCTTCGTCGGTGACGATGTTCTGGCTCAGGTGATGGTACTCGGCCAGCAGCGCGCCGACCCCGTCCAGGCCCTCGGCAACCACGTCGAACACAGTCCGGTCGTCGGCCACCGGCAGTTCCTGCGGCAGCTCGCCGATCTTCAGCCCCGGCGCACGCCAGACGGCGCCGTCGTCGGGTTTCTGCACGCCCTTGACCAGCTTCAGCATGCTGGATTTGCCAGTGCCGTTGCGGCCGATGATGCACACCCGCTCACCACGGGCGATCTGCCAGGACACCTTGTCCAACAACGGCATCGCGCCGAATGCAAGGGACACATCGCTGAATTTGAGCAGGGTCATGAGCTTCTCCAAAAACCGGGCGCGCATTCTAACCGACTTTTGCCTTGGCAGACCGAAGGCGGCAATAAAATGAATGATCCTGAACGCTTTCATCGCGCCTGCCCTAGAGGCTAAGCTAGGCTCACTTCTTTAGTGCTGGCACTGCCGACACTTGTCACGTCTTTTCTGCCTGGAAGTCTCATGCGCAGTCGCCTGTTCAGCCTGTTGTCCTGCCTCATCCTCTCTGCCTCCAGTGTCGCCAACGTCCAGGCCGCCGACCTGGCCACGCAGCGTCAATACTACGACGAGGCCAAGCGCGCTTTGGCCAAGGGCGACAGCGGGCCGTACATGCGCTACGCCGCCGAGCTTCAGGACTACCCGCTGGAGGCCTACCTGGCCTACGACGAGCTCACCCCGCGTTTGCGCAGCGCCAGCAACGCCGAGATCGAAGGCTTTCTCGCCAAGCACGGCGACCTGCCCCAAGCCAACTGGATGAAACTGCGGTGGCTGCGGCAGTTGGCCGAGCGCGGCGAGTGGGCGCCGTTCGTCAAATACTACGACCCCAAGCTCAATTTCAAGGAGCTCGACTGCCTGTACGGCCAGTACCAGCTGAGCAACAGCCAGTTGCGCGCCGAAGGCTATGCCAATGCCGACAAACTGTGGCTCACCGGCAAATCGCTGCCCACGGCCTGCGACGGGCTGTTCCAGCGCTGGGCCAGCGAAGGCCAGCTGACCGAGAACAAGCGCTGGCAGCGCGCCAAGCTGGCGGCCCAGGAGCGCAATTACCCGTTGGCCACCAGCCTGGTACAGAGCCTGACCAGCCTGTCGAGTCAGGGTCGACTGCTGCTGGATGTCGCGCAGAAACCCGAACTGCTCGACCAACCGGCGCGTTTCATGCCGGTCGACGAAGCCATGTCCGACGTGGTCGGGCTGGGCCTGCGTCGTCTGGCCCGTCAGGACCCGGAAAAAGCCATGCGCATGCTCGACAGCTATGCCAGCAGCATGCGTTTCTCGGCCGAGGAGAAGGTCGCCATCGCCCGTGAGATCGGCCTGACCCTGGCGCGGCGCTACGACCCGCGAGCGCTGGAACTGATGACCCGCTACGATCCGGAGCTGCGCGACGACACCGTGACCGAATGGCGCCTGCGCCTGCTGCTGCGCCTGGGCCGCTGGCAGGAGGCCTACGACCTCACCACCCGCCTGCCCAAGGACCTGGCCAAGACCAACCGCTGGCAGTATTGGCAGGCGCGCAGCCTGGAGCTCGCGCAGCCGCAGAGTGCCAAGGTGCCATCGCTGTACAAGGCGGTGGCCAAGGAGCGCGACTTCTACGGCTTCCTGGCGGCCGACCGCATCCAGGCGCCCTACTCGCTCAATAACAAGCCGCTGGTGATGAGCCAGGCACTGGTCAACAAGGTGCGCAACACCGCCGGTGTCCGCCGTTCGCTGGAACTGTACGCACGCGGCCAGATCGTCGATGCGCGACGCGAGTGGTATCACGTCAGCCGCCATTTCGACCGCGACGAGATGGTCGCCCAGGCCAAGCTGGCCTACGACATGCGCTGGTATTTCCCGGCCATTCGCACGATCAGCCAGGCGCAGTACTGGGACGACCTGGACATCCGCTTCCCGATGGCTCACCGCGACACCCTGATTCGCGAAGCGAATGTGCGAGGCCTGCACACCAGCTGGGTGTTTGCCATCACCCGTCAGGAAAGCGCGTTCATGGACGACGCCCGCTCCGGCGCCGGCGCCATGGGGCTGATGCAGTTGATGCCGGGCACTGCCAAGGAGACCTCGCGCAAGTTCAGCATCCCGCTGTCGTCGCCGCAGCAGGTACTCGACCCCGACACCAACATCCAGCTGGGTGCGGCGTACCTGAGCCAGGTGCACAGCCAGTTCAACGGCAACCGGGTACTGGCCTCAGCCGCCTACAATGCGGGCCCCGGGCGCGTACGGCAGTGGCTCAGAGGCGCGAATCACCTGAGTTTCGATGTCTGGGTGGAGTCCATTCCATTCGATGAAACCCGCCAGTACGTGCAGAACGTGTTGTCCTACGCCGTCATCTATGGCGAGAAGCTCAACGCGCCGCAGCCGGTGGTGGACTGGCACGAACGCTTCTTCGACGACCAGTGAGCCAAGCCTGGCAGCCCGCCGGCTGCCGGCTCGTCACTCGAGCACAGTGATCGGCATGCCCACTTCCAGCACGCCGGCGCCATCGCACACCAGATTTTGGCCGAACATCGCATGACCGTCCTGCTGGCGGTAGCGCTTGAGGGTCGCCAGGGGTTCGCGATCGACGCTGCGCTCGCCGGTCTGGGGGTCCAGCGTGGTCAGAATGCAGCGCGCGCAGGGCTTGAGCAAACGAAAGTCCAGGCTGCCAATGCGAATGCGCTTCCAGCCGTCCTCGGCGAAGGCGGCGCTGTCCTGAACGACCAGATTGGGCCGAAAGCGCGCCATCTCCAGGGTCCGTCCGACCCGTGCGGACAGGTCGTCCAGCGAGCCCTGACCGATCAACAACAGTGGAAATCCATCGGCAAAAGCCACCTTGTCGCCGCCCTCGCCGTAACCGGCGCTGACAGTGCGGGCGCGCTCGACGGGCACATACACCAGCCGAGTCGGCTTACCGACGAAATCACTGACCCAGCGCGCCGCTGCCTCGCCGGCGTCGGGCACGCGGAAGCTGTCGTTCCACAGCGTGACACCACGCAGCTCGCCTGCCTCGGGGATTGGCACGTTCAGGTCGGGGTATCCGGCTGCGCTCAGACGCAGGCCTGCGTCTTCAACCACCTGTGTACCCAACTGCCCCAGGCGGGGGTCGGCGCGCTGGCTGAGGAACCGACCGCTGTGGGCATCGACCAGCATCCAGCGGCGGTCACCGAACAGCCCCAGGCCATCGACTGGCGACTGCTGCAGCGATTGGCCAATGGCCGATTTGAGCGGGTAACGGTACAGCGCGGCGAGGCTCGACATGGCCCGGCTCCTCAGGACTGAGAAAGGCCCAGTCTAGCGGAACCGACGGGACAATAACGAGGGCCGGTCAGCGTTGATCCAGCTCCAGGCGCTGACGCACCACGTCGACCAGCTTGTCGGGCTGGAACTTGGACAGGAAGTTGTCACAGCCGACCTTTTTCACCATCGATTCGTTGAAGCTGCCCGACAGCGAAGTGTGCAGCACCACGTAGAGCTCGCGCAGTCGCGGATCGTTGCGGATCTCGGTGGTAAGCCGGTAGCCGTCCATTTCCGGCATCTCGGCGTCGGTGAAGACCATGAGCAGCTTGTCGGTCATGCGCTCGCCGGTATCGGCCCAGGCCTTGAGTTTGTTCAACGCCTTCAGGCCATCGCTGGACACGTGCATCTTGATGTCCAGCTGGGACAAGGTATCGCGCAACTGCGCCAGTGCCACGGTCGAGTCATCCACCAGCAGCACTTCTCGGCCACGGGCACGCGCCAGCAAGGGGTCGTCGAGCTTGTCGCGGGAAACGCGAGCGTTGTAGGGGACGATTTCGGCGAGCACCTTTTCCACGTCGATGATCTCGACCAGTTGCTCGTCGACCCGGCTGATCGCGGTCAGATAGTGTTGGCGCCCGGCACTGGCGGGAGGCGGCAGGATCGCTTCCCAGTTCATGTTGACGATGCGGTCGACACCGCCGACCAGGAAGGCCTGGATCGAGCGGTTGTATTCGGTGACGATGATGGTGCTGCTCGGCCCCGGCACCAGCGGGCGCATGCCGATGGCCTGGGACAGGTCGATCACCGGCAGGGTCTGCCCGCGCAGGTTGATCACACCGCAGACATACGGATGGCGCTGCGGCATCAGTGTCAGCTTGGGCAACTGCAGGACTTCCTGGACCTTGAACACGTTGATCGCGAACAGTTGCCTGCCGGCCAGGCGAAACATGAGCAGCTCCAGCCGGTTTTCACCCACCAGCTGCGTACGTTGGTCAACCGAGTCAAGAATGCCGGCCATGTAAAACTCCAAAGCCCAAGTGAAAGAAGAGGTACCGGGCTATCGGCGCTGGCGCGAATATCTTGACTGCCGTCGGCGCCGTTAAGTCAGTTGTCCATGGCTCAGCAGCGGCGACCCGGCGGGCAAATGAACTTTCAATGCCTTGGGCATGGCGCTGAAGCGTAGATTCTCGCCGCGCAATGGCTCGCCATCGAGGTTGATGTCGAGGTTTTCCTTGCTGTTGATTTCGATCCACGGCAGCCGCGCACGCACGAACAGGGTTTCCAGTCCGCCGCCGCCGAGCAGGCTTTTCAGGGTGCCGACCACTTCGGTCGGTGCCGGCAAAATGCTGATCTCCAGCAGCCCGTCGTCGACCACGGCTTCGGGACACAGCTCGTGGCCACCACCGGCCTGGCGTCCATTGCCGATGCCCAGCGCCAGCAGATCGCCTTCCCAATGGAAGTCCGGGCCACTGAGCGAGGCGGAGGCGGCGCGCAATTCACTGAACCGCGACAGCCCGGTGAACAGGTAGGCGGCGCCACCGAGCACCTTCTTCAAGTCTTCGGAGGTGTTGGCCGTGACCTGACTGCCGAAGCCGCCGGTTGCCATGTTGAGAAACACTTGCCCGCCCACCTCACCCAGATCGATGGCCTGAGGCTCGCGGGCAAGCAGCGCCAATGCGTGTTCGGGCTCCAGCGGAACGCCGGCGGCACGAGCGAAATCGTTGGCTGTGCCCAGCGGCATCAACGCCAGGCTGGCGTCGGTCTTGGCCAGCGCCATCGCTTCGGCGACATCGCGCAGGGTGCCGTCGCCACCGCCGGCGATGATCTGGGTGTAGCCGGCTTGCAGCGCCTCATCGACCAGCCGCTGGGCGTCGCCGCCTTCCCAGGTCAGACGCACGTCCAGCGCGTTGCCCTGCTCCCGGTAATGCTCCACCGCAGTGCGGACGTCTTCATTGGAAGCTTGTTTGCCGTGCAATATCAGGATTGCCTTGCGCTCGCTCATGCTGCATGTCTCCGGTGGCCAGTAAGTGGAACTGTGCCTGATGTGACCACAGCCGCAGGAAAAAAAGCCCGACCGAAAAGTTTTTAACCATTCGTGCATTTACCACTCGCCAACGGTTCTCGTTTAGGCTTTACTGCGAAGCAACTGGCCACTATCGAAGTCGCCGTTACCCCCCGATTCCTGCACGTCCAGCCCGTCTCCAGGCGGGCGGTAGCATTGTCGAATCGTTGAATCCTGCGCTCTGCCCTTCTTCTATTGACCTTTTCATGCATCCAGCCCGGCTGGACGTGTGCGCTTGCCTTCGCAGGTGCCGTCCGCCACCTTCAACTCGAGGCTCGACCTATGACGACTCTGATTCCCTGCATCATCGCCGGGGGCTCCGGCACCCGCCTGTGGCCCGTATCGCGCGAGGCCATGCCCAAGCCGTTCATGCGCCTGCCGGACGGCGAGAGCCTGCTGCAGAAAACCTTCGTTCGTGCCGCCCATCTGCCGGGCGTGGACCGTGTGCTGACCGTGACCAACCGCGAGGTGTTCTTCCGCACGCTGGACGACTACCGCCAATTGAACGACCGTGATGCCCTGCTCGACTTCATTCTCGAACCTGCGGGCCGCAACACCGCGCCAGCCATCGCCAGTGCCGCCCTGCATGCCGCCAAGCACTACGGCGCGTCGGCGCAGTTGCTGGTACTGCCGGCCGACCACCTGATCCGCGACATCGACGCTTTCCAGGCTGCGGTCAGCGCAGCACGCAAGAAAGCCGACGAGGGTTGGCTGGTGACGTTCGGCCTGGTGCCGCAAACGGCGGAAACTGGTTTCGGCTACATCGAGCGCGGCGCCGACCTGGGCGATGGCAGCTATCAAGTCGCGCACTTCCGTGAAAAGCCGGACCAGGCCACCGCCCAGGCCTACCTGGACAGCGGCGACTACCTGTGGAACGCCGGCATGTTCTGCATGCGTGTGGACGTGCTCCTGCGCGAACTGGAGAAGCACGCACCGGACGTGCTGCTGGCTGCCACCACCTGCCTGCAGGTCAGCCACAGCAAGCAAGGCAACCGCGAGCTGCAGGTCGAGCTGGACAGCAGCACGTTCGCCCTGGCACCGGACATTTCCATCGACTACGCGCTGCTCGAGCGCTCCGACAAGGTGGCGGTCATTCCGTGTCAGATGGGTTGGAGCGACATCGGTTCGTGGCAGGCGGTGCGCGAGCTGACTCCGGCCGACGCACAGGGCAACCAGTGCAACGGCGAAACCGTGCTGCATGACGTGAGCAACTGCTACATCGACTCGCCACGCCGCCTGGTCGGCGCCGTCGGCGTCGACAACCTGGTGGTGATCGACACGCCTGACGCACTGCTGATCGCCGACGGCAGCCGTACCCAGGACGTCAAGATCCTTGCCCAGCAGCTCAAGCGCCAGGGCCACGATGCCTTCCGCCTGCACCGCACGGTCACCCGGCCATGGGGCACGTACACCATCCTCGAGGAAGGCAAGCGCTTCAAGATCAAGCGCATCGTGGTCAAGCCCGGCGGCACCCTGTCGCTGCAGATGCACCACCACCGCAGCGAACACTGGATCGTGGTCAGCGGCATGGCCCGGGTCACCAACGGTGACAACGAGTTTTTGCTCGACACCAACGAGTCGACCTTCATCAAGCAAGGCCACGTGCACCGCCTGGTCAACTCCGGGGTGATCGACCTGGTCATGATCGAGGTGCAAAGCGGTGAATACCTGGGCGAAGACGATATCGTGCGCTTCACCGACATCTACGGCCGCGCACCGGCGGCCGTCGAAGCGACCAAGAGCAACGCTTAAAACAGCTCGCTGAACGGGATGAAGGCGACCAGATCGCCTTCATTCAATGTGCAGCCTTCGCGTATTTCCACCAACCCATGGGCCCAGGCAGCGCTGAGCAGCACGCCGGAGCTCTGGTTGGGGTAGATCACCGCCCGGCCCTGCTGGATGCGCCCGCGCAGGTATTCGCGACGGGTACCGGCGCGCGGCCAGGCGAATCCGGCTGGCACCTGAAAGCTTAGTGGCGCAACGTCGCGCACACCCAGCCGACGCAGCAGGTAAGGCCGTGCCAGCAGGGTGAAAGTGACCAGTGTCGACGCGGGATTGCCTGGCAGGCCGATGACCGGTACGCCACGAAAGTGGCCGAACGTCAGCGGCTTGCCGGGTTTGATCGCCAGTTTCCACAGGGCCAACTGCCCTTCCTCGCGCAAGGCGATGCCGAGAAAGTCGGCTTCACCCACCGAGACCCCGCCCGTGGACAAAATCAGGTCCACATCCCCCAGGGCCGACAGGCGCTGGCGTGTCTGTTGCAGATCGTCGGGCAGAATCCCGGCATCCACCACCTCACAGCCCAAACCGCTCAAGGCACTGCACAGCACCTGACGATTGCTGTTGTAGATCTGTCCCGGCCCCAGCGGCTGACCTGGCTCGACCAACTCATCTCCCGTGGACAGCACCGCCACCCGTGGCCAACGCACCACGTCGATGTACGCATGCCCCATGGACGCCAACAGGCCCAGTTCGATCGCACCCAAGCGGCTACCGGCTTCGAGCAGGCGTTCACCGATGCGGGTTTCCTGGCCCTGGGGACGTATGTTCTGGCCGACCCTCAAGGGCTGGTCGAAGCTCACCCGCTGGTCGTGCTCGATCCGCGCGTTCTCCTGCATTTCCACGCAGTCGGCGCCTTCGGGCATCGGCGCACCGGTAAAGATGCGTGCGCACGTGCCGGGTTCCAAAGGCGCGGGCACGGCACCCGCGAACACGCGCTGGCTGACCCGCAGCGGTTCGCCCTGCCAGTCCTCGCGGCGCAGCGCGTAGCCGTCCATGGCGCTGTTGGGCCAGGGCGGCAGGTCCAGGGTGGCGATCAGGTCATCGGCCAGCACGCGGCCACTGCCTTGGGCCAGGGCGATTCGCTCACGCTCGCGCACAGGCGTGGCATCGGCCATGGCCAGCAGTTGCGCCAGCGCCTGTTCTACCGGAAGCAGCGGCTGCGCCGCCGGCAACTCAGCCACGGCTGGCGCAGGGCTCGGCCTGCTTGAGGTGCACGACGAAGTTGCATGGCCGGTGACGCACGTCCAACTGCTCGGCAAGAATACCGTCCCAGCCTGTACGGCAGGCATTGGTCGAACCGGGCATGCAGCACACCAGGGTGCCATTGGCGAGCCCGGCGAGCGCGCGCGACTGCACGGTCGAGGTGCCGATGTCGGCGACGGAGATCTGCCGGAACAGTTCGCCGAAGCCATCGACTTGCTTGTCCAGCAGGCAGGCCACGGCTTCCGGGGTGCTGTCGCGGCCGGTGAAGCCGGTGCCACCGGTGATCAGCACCACCTGGCATTGGTCATCGGCGATCCACTGCGCCACCTGGGCGCGGATTTTGTACAGGTCGTCCTTGAGCAGTACGCGGGCGTAAAGCCCGTGGCCCGCCGCGCTCAGGCGATCGACGAACAATTGGCCAGAGGTATCGGTTTCCACGGTGCGGGTGTCGCTGACAGTCAACACCGCAATATTGAGCGGCACAAAGGGTACATCTGCCTTGGCTTTCATTGGCTGGGTCCGGTTGTTTGGCGGGATGGACGGTGTTATATCACAGCCCCCCAGCCACTGTCCGAGGCCCCGAATGAACCCTGTCGACACCTTGCCCCCCTGCTCCGTCCTGCTGCTGGCAGGCGGCCGCGGGCAACGCATGGGCGGCCGCGACAAGGGCCTGATCGACTGGCATGGCCGGCCCTTGATCGAGCACCTGCAGCAGCGCGTGCGGCCCTTGACCGATGACCTGATCATCTCGTGCAACCGTAATTATCCGCGCTACGCGGCCTTCGCCGACCGCTTGGTACACGACGACAGCGGCGACTTTCCCGGGCCACTGGCGGGCATTCTGGCCGGCCTGAGCGCCGCTCGACACCCGCTGCTGCTGGTATTGCCCTGTGACGTGCCGGGCGTGGACGAGGCCTTGCTGGACGCCATGCGCCATGCGCAGCACGCGCAGCCGACCCTGCCGTTGATGGTGCGCCAGGGTGCGTTCTGGGAGCCGTTGCTGTGCATCATTCAGAAGGTGCATCTGCCGGTCGTACAGCAAGCCTGGGATGCCGGCGAACGAAGCCCGCGCAATGTCCTGCTGGCACTCGGCGCCCAGCCGCTGCAATGTGCCGAGAACGATCCGCGCCTGGCCAACCTCAATACGCCACAACTGCTGGGTCGCTGAGCGGGTCGGCAGACGCTAGACTGCACCGGTCGGACCAACGGAACTTTGCTGGCGCAATCAGCGTCTCACCCCCGTATACGCCAGCACCCTTTTTTGTTTTGTGGAGAAACACAATGACTCACCGGATCCTTCCCGCTTTCATGCTCGCGCTGGGCCTGGCATCGCTTGCCGGTTGCGCATCGCCTACCGTGATCACCCTGAACGACGGTCGTGAAATCCAGGCGGTGGACACGCCCTCCTACGACGAAGACGCTGGCTTCTACGAATTCGAACAGCTGGACGGCAAGACTACCCGTGTCAACAAGGACCAGGTTCGCACCGTCAAGGAGCTCTGATTAAAAGAGCCCCAATGCTGCGAGACAAAGCCCGCCCTCTGGCGGGCTTTGTCGTTTCAGAACGTCAGCTTCAGCTGCGTCTCGAAATTGCGCAGGCGACCGTCGATCGGGTCGTGGAACTGCAGCGAGCGTGCCAGCAGTTTCAACGGCCGTGCATAGTCGTCCACCTCGGTATGGCTGAGCTGCGGGTAGAACGGATCGTTGCAGATGCTGGCGCCCAGCGCGGTCATGTGGACGCGCAACTGGTGAGTCTTGCCGGTGACCGGGTTGAGCACGTAGCGCCAGAAGTGCTCGCCTTTCTCGGCGACTTCCAGGCGGGTTTCACTGTTGCTCATCCCCGGCGCTTCACGCATGCGGAAAAACGGTTCGCCATGCTCCAGGCGACTGCGATGTACCAACGGAAAGGCCAGCTCAGGCAGTGCGGGGGCGATGGCCTCGTAGCGCTTTTCGATCTGTCGAGTGGGGAACAACTGCTGATAGGCACTGCGTGTCTGCGGATTGGCCGAGAACAGCACCAGACCCGCCGTGTGCCGGTCAATGCGGTGCAGCGGCACCAGGTGGGGGTTGTCGAGGCGGCGAATGAGGCGCCGCAACAAGGTGTGTTCGACGTACTCGCCAGTCGGGGTCACCGGCAGGAAGTGTGGTTTGTCGGCCACCACCAGATGTTCGTCGACATGCAGCACCTGCTCCTGCGCAGCAATCGGTCGCTCGTTCGGCACTTCGCGAAAGTAGTGGATGCGCAGGCCCTGGCGGTAGGCATGGGCGGGGCCGATGGGGACGCCGTCGGCGTCCAGCACCCGGTCCCTGGCCATGCGGCTCAACCACTGAGCGCGGTCGATGGCGGGAAAATGTTCGCACAGGCAATCCAGCACGGTTGCCCATTTACCGGGTGGCAGGCACAAGGTGCTGGCCTGATGCGCAGCAGGGTCGAATTTGGGTGCAGACATGCCTTGATCCACGATGATTTCAGGCCGCGAGTATCGCCCACGGCGCTACGGCTGTCATCGCGCGTGGACAGCCTCGGCTGCCTCGGTGAATTCCTTGAGCCAACGCAGCACCTCGACCGCTTCCCAGCGCGTGGGGTCGTACAAGGCGTACAGCAGGCCCTTGTAGCCGACCACATCCAGCGGTCGGTGATAACCGGCGCGCTGGAACAGCGCCTCGACCTCGGCGAAACAGGTGTTGAAGTGCAGCTTGCTGAACGGGGTCTTGCCTTCGGTAACCAGGCCGTCCAGACGCAGTTCCAGCACGGCTTCGCGAACCACGTCCGGGGCCATGCGGTTGACGCTGTACTTGAGTTGTTCGACGTTGAGCATGGGCGAGCGATTATCCATATACTGTATCTTTATACAGCATAAGGCAGCCACTCAAGACCCGTCAATTGCCCCGACATGTCGATTATGGGCTATACAAGGGATTATCCCGCGCAATGGCACTGAACCTTCGGGATCACCCTCACTCGAAATATCCAGACGCCACCCATATGGAGATCAACATGGCCACCCCGAGCACCAAAGCAGCCCAAGAAGTTCTCAAAGCCGATTTTCAGACCCTGGTCCGTGACACCGAGAAACTACTCGAGCACACCGCCAGCATCGCCGGCACCCAGGCCGAAGAATTGCGTGCGCAGATCAACGAAAGCCTGCTCAAGGCTCGTGAGTCGCTGCAGCAAACCAAGGAAACCGCTGCCGAGCGTAGCCAGGAGGCTGTAGTGGCCGCCGAAGGCTACGTGCAGGAAAACCCATGGCAGTCCGTCGGCATCGCTGCCGGTGTTGGCTTCCTTCTGGGCCTGCTGGCCACAAGGCACTGATATGTCTCTCCTCGACTCGGATACCACAGATAACAGCACCGGCTCCACGTCTCGGCGCCTGGGTGCTGCCATGCTCGGCCTGCTTCGCAGTCATGTCGAACTGTTCGGCATCGAGTTGCAGGAGCAGAAATCTCGAACCGTCAGCCTGTTGCTGTTTGCAGGCCTGGCCCTGGTCTTCGCCCTGCTGGCACTGGTGGCGTTGTCCGGGCTCATTCTGATTCTGCTGTGGGACAACTACCGCATGGCCGGCATGGTCGGCCTGGCGGTGTTCTACGTACTGGCAGGTATCTTCTGCGCATTCCGTCTCAAGGCGGCTGTGTTCGATGAATCCTCGCCGTTCAGTGGAACACTGGAAGAACTGGCCAATGACCGGGAGCGCCTGCTGCCATGAGCCGAAACGAACCTACCAGTGCGCAGTCGCGGCGCGACATGCGCAAATCGTTGATTCGCCTGCGCATGGAAATGCATCGCCAAGAGCTGCGACATGAGTCGCGACAACTGGTCAATCCACTCAACCGCCTGCGCGGATTGGGCCAATCGGTGCAGACCAGCATGGGTATCAAGCACGCCTCGCTATGGGGTATCGCCGGGGTCACCCTGATGGGCTTCCTGACCGGCCGCGGGGCTGGCAACAGCGCTCGCGCCCCGGTCGTCGCGCCCGTGCGTGGTCCGGGCCGTCTCTCGCGACTGGCCAAGGTCGGTACACTGCTGTTGCCAGTGATCAAACTGGCCATGCAGGGCTCTTCGCGCAGACGCTAGACCTGGCTGAAAAAGCAACCCGGGTGCGTTCGTAAACGTATCCGGGTTGCTTTTTTTTGCCTGACTTTCCTGGCTGCACCTATCTGCTCAATACGTTCAAGGCCCGATGCCAGCCTTGCCAGCCAGCGCATGCAGGCCGACACTGCAGGCTCGATCGGGTCCCGGAGGAATCGCCTTGGATTGGCACACACTGCTTACACGCGAACGCTTGGGCAAGCCCCTGCACAGCCCTGAAGAACTGGGCCGCAGCCCGTTCCACAAGGACCACGACCGCATCATCTTTTCCGGCGCCTTCCGCCGGCTGGGGCGCAAGACCCAGGTCCACCCAGTCTCGAGCAACGATCACATCCATACGCGCCTGACCCATTCTCTGGAAGTCAGTTGCGTGGGCCGCTCGCTGGGCATGCGCGTCGGCGAAACCCTGCGTGATCAACTGCCGCAATGGTGCGAGCCAAGCGATTTGGGCATGGTCGTGCAATCGGCCTGTCTGGCCCACGACATCGGTAATCCGCCCTTCGGACATTCCGGTGAAGACGCCATTCGCCACTGGTTCCGCCAGGCAGCCGGGCGTGGCTGGCTCGACGCGATGAGCGAAGTGGAGCGCGACGACTTCCTCAATTTCGAAGGCAACGCTCAAGGCTTCAGGGTGCTGACCCAGCTCGAGTATCACCAGTTCGACGGGGGTACCCGGCTGACCTATGCAACCCTGGGCACCTACCTCAAGTACCCGTGGACGGCGCGTCACGCCGACGCATTGGGCTACAAGAAGCACAAGTTCGGTTGCTACCAGAGCGAACTGCCGCTGCTCGAACAGATCGCCGGCAAGCTCGGTCTGCCACTGCTCGAAGAGCAGCGTTGGGCCCGGCACCCACTGGTGTACCTGATGGAGGCCGCAGACGACATCTGCTATGGCCTGATCGATCTGGAAGACGGCCTGGAAATGGAGTTGCTCGACTACGCCGAAGTCGAGGCACTGTTGCTCGACCTGGTAGGCGATGACATCCCCGACACCTATCGCCAGCTCGGTCCAATGGACTCACGGCGGCGCAAACTGGCGATCCTGCGCGGCAAGGCCATCGAGCACCTGACCAACGCCGCCGCGCGCGCGTTCGTCGAACAACAGCAGGCGTTGCTGGCCGGCCAGCTCAGTGGTGATCTGGTCGAGCACATGCACGGTCCGGCCAAGCGCTGCGTGCTCGACGCCAAGGACATGGCGCGCAAGAAGATTTTCCAGGACAAGCGCAAGACCCTGCACGAGATCGGCGCCTACACCACCCTTGAAGTGCTGCTCAATGCGTTCTGCGGCGCGGCGCTGGAGCAGCACACCACTGGCAGGTTGTCGTTCAAGCACCAGCGCATTCTCGACCTGCTGGGGCATAACGCGCCACAGCCGGACTGGCCGTTGCACAAGTCGTTCCTGCGCATGATCGATTTCATCGCAGGCATGACCGACAGTTATGCTGCAGAAATGGCCGGCGAAATGACCGGGCGCTCGAACTCGTTCTAGTCGGTAGCGCGGAAATAAACGAATACAAACGATAGTTGACTCTTTGGAATCAAACTATCTTTGTATTCCGTTACGTTTATATCTGTAGGAAGTTTCCTAGAATCACTCTTTTCCAAGTCCATTCGTATGCCCTTCGAAGCAACTGGGCTAAGGTGCGCGCTTTTACTGGATCGTTCAGGAGAGGCTGCATGCGTAATGTATTCATCATCGATGATCACCCTGTCATTCGGCTCGCCGTCAGAATGCTTCTGGAAAACGAAGGCTATTGCGTCGTAGGCGAAAGCGACAACGGGGTGGATGCCATGCAGATGGTGCGCGAGTGTCAGCCTGACCTGCTCATTCTCGATATCAGCATTCCCAAGCTCGACGGGCTGGAAGTACTGACCCGCTTCCACGGCATGAATGTCCCCTACAAGATCCTGGTACTGACCGCCCAGGCCCCGGCCCTGTTCGCCATACGCTGCATGCAGTCGGGCGCTGCCGGTTTCGTCTGCAAGCAGGAAGCCCTCAGCGAGTTGATCAGTGCCGTACGCGCGGTGTTCTCGGGCTACAACTACTTTCCCAGCCAAGCGTTGATCCCCTCGCGCGAAGATGAAGGCCAACTTCAGGAACTCGAACTGTTCAAGACCATCAACGACCGAGAGTTGATGGTCTTGCAGTTATTTGCCCAGGGCCGCAGCAACAAGGAAATTGCCACAGGCATGTTTCTCAGCAACAAGACGGTCAGTACCTACAAGCAACATCTTGGTATGTACACATCACAAATCTTTCGCTTAGCAGTGGTGCCATTCTATGCGAGAGGTTAAGATCCTCGGGGTACCCTCGCCGACCAATCGTCAAGCTATGATATTGACTAAGCTATCCTATAAAATTTGAAGAGTCGCAATCGACTAAGAGATAAAAATGGACAATCAACTCTTAACCCTATCAAAGATATTCACTGAAAGGCTCTTCAGAATTCCTGACTATCAAAGAGGATATGCATGGACAGAAAAGCAGCTAAAAGATTTTTGGAGTGACATTCAGCAACTAGGATCTGCGAGCAATCATTACACTGGAGTTCTTACTCTAGAAAGCGTACCAGAAGAAACTTTTAATAAATGGGACGATGATCGCTGGATAATCAATGCCAAGAGCTATCAACCTTACTTTGTGGTGGATGGCCAGCAACGCCTTACGACCGCCATTGTGTTAATCCAAAGCATTTTGGAGACTGTTGCCACGGATGACGTATTGAACTTTACCGCAAAACTAGATATTCAACGAAAATTTATATTTGACTCAAAAGATGGTGGAATATCCAGATCCTATGCTTTTGGATATGAAAGAGACAATCCAAGTTACGAATTTCTGAAAACAAAAATATTCAACGAACACTCACCTAGCGCAAGCGAAGAGGAAACCATTTACACCCAAAATTTGGCCGCAGCTAAAGAGTTCTTCCAAGAACGCCTGGCCACTTTGGATAAGCCCGCCATTGAAAATCTTTATAAAAAGATCACTCAGCAGCTCTTATTCAACATTTTTACCATTACTGAAGAAGTAGATGTTTGCGTGGCATTTGAAACGATGAACAATCGTGGAAAGCCGCTATCCTACCTGGAACTATTAAAGAACAGATTAATCTATTTATCACTAAAGTTTGATGAACCTGATTATGAACGAGGCAAGCTCAGGCATACCATTAACGACTGCTGGAAATCAATCTATCATAATCTTGGCAGAAACAAAGATCAGCCACTTGACGATGATCAATTCCTTCAAACTCACTACCTACTATATTTCGGTCATTCTTTTATGGAGGGTTTTGATCCGGATGACTCTCCGCTGACCAACATCCGACATTTAAATCGCATTAGCTATTCTTCTGATCTCCTGGAAATTCGGTTTGTCGCTAGAAATGTGCGACCAGATGCTCCTGCCGACAGCAGGATCTCGTTAAAAAATATCTATGACTATGTTAACTCACTGCAGGAGGCAGTGGTCTTATGGTACAAAATGTGGAATCCCGAAGATTCGGACTTTCCACCAGATGTGGTTCTTTGGCTAGCCAAGCTTAATCGGTTCGAAGGGCAGGACACTCGATTGCTAGTGTTATCATTCTTTCGCGTCGAGTCGTCTTCAGCCAAAAGAATAGAGTTTCTCCAAGCTTTGGAAAGAAGACTATTTTTGACTCTTTTGATTAGCAGCAGATATGGCTACGCCTACTTCAATCGAGGAATCATGCAGTCGCTTGAACAGGCAGTCGCTCTCCAGACGCACAATATCACTTCAGAAAAACTGATAAAGCAATTGACAGACTCGACTAACTCTTGGATAAAATCCGACGGCTTTATTCAAAATGTTTTCGGCGGGCTAAGAGCCGATGGCTATTACGCATGGGAAGGTATAAGGTACTTTCTCTTTGAATACAATCTTGACATGCAGGCCAACTCAAAAACAAATAGACCGAAGATTTTCTGGCCAGAATTCAAAGAACATAAAAAAGATTTTATATCTGTCGAACACATCTACCCCCGCCAAGCGAGACACTCTTATTGGACGTCCCGATTTGGTTCATTCAACCAAAAGCAAAAAGAACTAATTCGAAACTCACTTGGTAATTTACTGCCCCTGTCCCGACCCAAAAACTCAAGCCTTTCAAACAAACCCTTTATGGAAAAAGTCAACGGAAAGCCGGATCAGCATGTCGGCTATCGGTATGGCTGCTATGCTGAGAATGATGTTGCAAAAGAACAGGACTGGACTCCTGAATTAATATTAACCCGAGGCATAAAGATGTTGAAATTCATGGAAAAGAGGTGGAATCTCAGCCTCGGAGACGATAACGCTAAACAAAAGATTCTAGGCTTAGACTTTGTTAAGCTACCACCGTCGACTCCGAAGGTATAGAGCGGATGCACATGCACCGTTCTCTACCGTAGAGAGATTGGCCTAACAGTCGGAGACGCAACTAATTCTCAATGTCTCCGACTAATGCAGATCATAACTGCATAACAGCTTTCTTTAGTCAAATCCTGCTTCAGATCGCGGATCAAACTACATCATCCCTATGCCGCACCAAAGAAGCTGTAGTCGTCAATAAGCTGGTAATCTTCTAAACAGAAAATAACGTGGGCCTTTCATCCTCATAGCTACTTAACGCTTGCCTCCTAGCCTCGATAGAAACCTGACAAATCTGAAAATAATATCCGTGCCGCTGGTGAGTACTGGAAGGCTCTAGAACGCTGTCAGAAGCGCGACTGACCTCTCTCAATACCATGACGCCAGAGACAACAAAGCCCGCTCATGGCGGGCTCCCGTGGGTCTGTTAGACCCTATGCTTTCATAGCTCTTTGTACCGTGCTCAAGCTCACACCGAGGGCAGCAGCAACCTTACGGAAGCTCGCTTTGGGCTCTGTCATAGCACTACGGATAGCCTCATCGTCTATGGTCTTCATACGACCCTTGTAGACGCCATTCTCTTTTGCTTTGGCGATACCCTCACGCTGGCGCTCCTTGATCATCGAGCGTTCGAACTGAGCCACGCTGCCCAGTAGGGATAGCATCAGCTCTTGCATGGGGTTGGCTTCACCAGTGAAGTGGAGCTGCTCCTTGTGAAACCTGACAGCAATGCCTTTGCTAATGAATTCCTTAACCAGTGCAAGCAGGTCTTCCAGAGATCTTGCGAGGCGGTCGATGCTATGGACATGGACAGTGTCACCCTTACGCACGAATCGAAGCAGGTCTTTGAGAGCTGGACGGTCTGTGGTGGCGCCGCTCACCTTGTCTGTGAAGACTTCATCCAGTGCTATGCCGTCAAGCTGACGAGCAACGTTCTGGTCTACGGAAGACACTCGCACATAGCCGACTTGAGACATTTGAGGCACCTTGTATTCATTAGGATCTAGAGGTGCTCATTGTCGCTGTATTCATAGACAAAAGCAAGCCTATTGAATACAGCCTTGGAAGCTTTCGTGTATTCACTGACCAGCGGTCACTAGGGTGTACCCGTAAGAATACAAGAGACTACTCCTCGAACCACTTGAGAAACTCCTCGCCTAGCGGCGTCAGTCTGCACACAAGCTGCGTTGCGTCCTCACTGGGTACGATCTCAGCTCTGATGTATCCAGCCCTCAGCAGCGTTTGGACCCACATCAGGTTCTCCCCAACTAGGGGCAAGGGCTCACCTTGGCTGGCGAGGTACAGGAGGCGTGGCGTATGTGGCACTGGCAGAAGCATGGTGATCATCCTTTGAGCCATGGCGGTGAATTACCATCGTAGGCTCAGACTTGGCATCCTGCCACGTACATTGGATGAAATTTGTACAGAACAGATTTATGAGGATGGGAAGAATCATTCTGCTTAGTAAATCAGGTCTATTTGGCCTCCAGCCCCCGTAAATACTGGATGCGAAGGCATCGACTCGTCGCACCTCTAGGCTGGAACCTTCGGTTCAGGTCGGGTTGTTCTACACAGAAGTCCAGTTCCTATCAGGTTATTAGCAGGTTGTAAGCGTCCTACTTGTATTGTCCACAGCGACGCTGTGAGCTGGTCAACCTAGGAAGGTGACTCGGGCCATTTCATTCATTCATGAATGGCCCACCTAAGAGTGCTATAGCTTCAGGCTGTCGCCTGTCCTGTGCTAAATCGTGAGCGTACGCTCACAGCGGATAACCTCTAGAATTCTGAGGGCTATCCTTCGTCCATCAATCCCCCCAGTAACATTTCAAAGGGGGTCAGCTACCAGCTCCGCTGACACGTCATCCGTTGAGACGTCCCGTCTCCGACGATATCCCTTCGCTTCGCTCTCTATATCCGAGCGTATTTAAATACTCTTCCTTCGTGACAGTGGGAGCGCCACAAAGTCGGTTGTATAGGTTCTTAAGCCGCCATGCACGTTCCTCGGGAGACCCGTGATACTTTATTCTCAACGCATCCAAGTCAAGATCAGCAGGCCAATATAAAGGTCTGTCTTGAGTAATATTTATCGCGCTTTCTACACACCCTGTACTTCCGCTGACAAAAAGTTCGCCAATGGTGCTTTCTACTAATCCTTGATCCACCAGCGCTTTAAGCGTGCGAGTCAGGTTGGGCAGGTCGAAATCACCGTAACCAAGCTCATCTTTGAGGATATCTTGGACGCAGCGGGCATTGTATGGTGGCATAGATCCATCACAACTGACATAGGCCAATGCTTCCAGCACTTGCTTCTTATTTTTTGTCATTCTCATCTTAACCTCCTTATTGACAACTAGCGTAAGCCAACGGTCTGGGTGACCGGCTGAGCCTGATAGTAAGAGTCAGCAAAATCCACTTCGAACTTGATCTGCCGCTGAACTGCTGGATTCCGCTCGAGGTAGAACTCCATTCCGCCGATGGCGAGTCGAGCACACTGACAGATTCTTCTTGCCTGCTGATCACTCATTGTGCGTAAACCATCCAGGCGAATCACCGACTTCACAATTTCAGTACTGATCATCTCGAGCATGCATGCCCGCTGTACATGGGATGGACTTACGTTCATGGTTCCATTACTGACAAGACCTGCCGTCATACAGGCTCCGTAAACGTAGTCGTCAAACCAACCAAAGCCTTCGTGATGGGCAATCCTGAAATGACTGGCGTGCGGGTTGGAAAAGATCTTGGGCTTAGGCCCCCGCTTGCTGCGGATGGCGTCAAGATCAACCACGCCATCTGGCAAAGATTCCATCTCTTTTTCGATAACATTCGGGCGTGACTCGGGATCAAGTTCGAACCATGATTGCATAGCCGGTCTCGTGCCGACTTGAGGAAATTCGTAATCACAGTCAACCGGAGAGAGGTTATGAGTGGTGTAACGACCCAATACCTCATAGGTCATTTTTTCGGCAACGAAGCTATCAACACAGATGGTGCTTAGTGTGCTCAATATGGGTCGGATGTCGACCGGAGGTGTAGCGGCAGGTAGTACTAAACGGGGGGCGATAGCAGGCATGGAATAGGCTCCTTATAGTCAGTTCATTTCAGTAGGCAAATCCTCTCGGCGATGTCGCCGTGTTGGAGTAGGTCGCCGTTATTGGCGTGGGAGGCATACTCCCACAATCGGGTGATTCTGTCAATCGAAAAGACTTGACATTCATGAATATATGGTATTTCAGAAATACATCTGGAGGCTATGCGATGACAAACTCAGGGTGTGAAAGCTGAGGCAGTAGGTCGCTTGCTTCCAACAATGCCAATGCCTGAGCCAATGGATGCTTCTGCAACCAACGCCTCACCTTTCGGTACGCTGGTAGAACGACGCCACCGACTGAAATTCGAACCCCGTAGCGTTTAGCGAAGACCAACGGAACCGTCAGGGCTTGGTTCTCGTAGTCGTACCTCACCTGATAGCGTTGGTTGCTGGCATTGGCATAGGCTGAGATCGCACGTAGGTTGCACGGACGGTTGTCCTCCCCGTTGTGGTTCACATGATCTATCACCCAGCCATCGCCCTTTACCAGCGGCAAGTCTGAGAACGCCTTAGCGACCATACGATGGACGAACTGAGGGCCGCTGGTGCCATCGTCACCTTTCAGGCTCACTCGGTAGTATTGCTGCTTCCCATCAAAATTAAGCCTGAGCAGCTCACCCGTAGCCTTGTCTCGGATACGGCCACCCGTGGAGGCTTCGTAGCGCGTGAAGTCAGGGATCATCTGCCAGCGTTCAGCAAGGGACAGGCATACGACACCCTCAAGGGTGAAGTAGACATCAGAGGGAGGAAATGCTTCGGTGGGGGTAGATGGGTTACCAAATCTTGATTTCATTTTTATAGTTCCTTCGAAAGAGAAGGCAATACGGGTCGATCAACTCTTATTGGTTGGAGGAAATATTGCCTTGGGTTGCCACGGAATGTGGCTTGGGTTAGTAAGCTAGGGTCTTGCCCAAAACTGACAGTTCTGGAGGGTTGATATCTTTCGCTGTAGCTCTCTGCGAAGCTTTCTGGCGATAGATATCGTGGGGAAGCAGCGTAGGTATTGCCGTCGTTGACAGGGCCTCTGGATCGTCTCCTAGAGCCTCTACGAAGCGTCTAGCGATCTCTGTTCTGACATGGAGCGGGATGAGGTTGGCATTGTCTTTGAGTGCCCTCATAACGTCTTGCAGGAGGCCGTAGGAGTCATATATAAGTTGGTTCATTTATAATCCACTATTCATCTGAGTGGGACTGATCAACCCTAGTATTTCAAGAGTGAGCAAGGCCGATTCAATTTCTTCAGGCGAGCCCCAGTTGAGTTCTAAATTAAGACCTGTATCATTGGCTTTGCTAATTGCCTGCTTTACTAGCTGTTGCTGAGTGAGTGGGCGACTGGCTACAGGGAACATCAACGCCTTGACTGCCTCCTCTCGGTTATATTCAGGTTTCATTTCCATCTTTCCTCTTTACGGGTGGGCTCTGTGTAAGCTGGCCGCTTGCGGGCCATTGCACGGTTGTGCTTGCGGGTAGTGATGTAATCCAGATACTCAATATCTTCTAGCACAGGAAGCGCTGCAAGCTCTTCTAGAGGACGATACTCAGTATCTGGTACTTCGGTAGGGACTGGCTCTACAAGTTGCTCTACACGCTTCCTACGAAGCGAGAGAGTGGGCTTCTTTGATCGCTCCATATTGCACCTTTACTATTGTTTGTTTATTCATTGTCGTAACTCCTATCTTGGTTGATTACGTCGCACCTCTCAGACCCTATCGCTTTCTCACAAAGAATACGGGCTAGGGCCGAGTTTGATTTGGCGACTTCTTGGAAAGCTTCATTTGTTAACCTTTGACTCTCTGAGACTCGCACATCTGTATAAGACATTGAGGAGGCAAGAGTCAGAGCACTATTGATCTCACTGCTTCTCTGGATGTAGAACCCAAACCAGATACAACAAGCAAAGAACAAAGCAGCCGCAAGAAGCCATAGTGATGACTTGTTTTTCATAAGTTATGGCGGGTATTTATCTTCTGATTTCTTTAGTCATAGAGCGAGCTTCGCTGATGATGCTTCCGAACTCCTGACCAACTGCCTTCTTGATGAGTTGAGGAAGCTCCTCATTTCGTTGCTGGAGCTGGGCTTGGAAGGAATCCAGTACCTGCTGTCGATCAACCGCAGAGCCTTCGCCCTTCAGCTCGATATGGACTGTCGAAGGTTCCACTGTGATGTTGGTAGTGCTCTGGATGGCCGGAGCTATGCTCGGCTTGGTCGAAGTGTTGGATGCTGTCGCTGAAGCGGCTTGAGCACTGTAGCGATTGAAGCCGTCTTTCATCCCATCCAATCCTTCCAGATTGATCGCGAAAGGGTTGGGTTTTGCATCAGATTCTGAGGTCGGAGCACCCAGACCATATTCCTTCGGGACTTGAGCCTGTGTACCAATCCCGAGCCAGTTCGCTAGCCTGTTGGTTGGGTCGTTAGCCTGTGCTGCAAGAATCTGCTGCTGCGAAGGTGGAGACATCGTCCCATTCAATGCTGCTGGGTTGATACCGATGCCCTCAGCCCCTCCAGCCGTAGCTCCAGCTTCAGCTTGTCGCTCTGGTGAGAGCCGTTTGCCGTCACTGTCCATCCCAAAGAACTTGCCGAGCATCCCGGCAGAAAGCTTTGTGAGGACGGTATCGAAGGTTCGAAGGGCTGCGTTCACCGGCTCCATAGCTTTTGCCAGCTGACGGTGTGCCTCGATGTTGTCCTTCACCGCGTCGACCAATTCAGGATCGGTGTTGATCCGATTCTTCGTCAGGTAGGCTTCGCTGTCGTTCCTAGCTTGATTGGCTTGGATAGATTGCTGTTGACGTTCGAGGGTGGGTTTGTTGTCCTGGACTAGAAGCTGTTGCCCTCGGTCCAGAATGTCACGCGTCAGACCACGTTTCGGCAGAGCCTGCATGAAAGCTGCTTCGAGCTTCTTGGGGTCACCAGCATTCTTATACTTCGTAGCTTCGGCCCATGCCTTCATCATGTAGGGGCGTAGCAGCGGGTTGGCTTCAGTCAGGGTGTTGAGGTCTTCCGTATCGGCATACCCTTTCCCACGAATCTGTTGCTGCTGGATGTTGCTCCGTTTGATTTCTTCGGTCGTTAGTCCTGCAATCCGGTACGCCTGCTGCTGCGTCTCGTACTTCTTGAGGATGTCATCAATGCTCGTACCTCGCTGCTGTTCACTCAGAGCAAAGGTCCTGAACATCTTCGCGCTCTCAAGATCGACGATTGTCCCGTTGGTCTTTGAACTGTTCTCGTACCCTGTACGCAGCCTGTCAGCGTTCAACTGACTCGCACCACCTGCTTGCTTGAACAGACTGGTGTATTGCTCAGCTTCAGACGCATCATCCTGCCGCTTCTGGATACGATCACCAATCAAACCGACAGCGGCAGTCAGTCCAGCGATTGCAGCACCAAGACCGCTTAGAGCGATCATTCCACCGCCTATACCGATACCACCAGATGGCTTCGGAGCGTTCCGATTGGCTTCCCATTGGGACTGACGTTGCTGGCTCCACGCCCATCGCTGGTCCTGACGCTCTTGAACGATTGTCTTACGTGCCTCAGCACGTTTCTGAGACTGGACTCGGGCATCATGTTTGATCTGGTCGGTCGCAGCTTTGCTAGCTGCCCGGTTCATCACTTCTTGAATCCGCTGAGTTTTGGTCATGCTCAGCAGGTGAGCATCATCGGCTTTCTGAGATGTTGCACGAGTCTTGACTAGGATCGCTTCTAGACGAGCCTGCTTCGCTTTGGAGGCGGTGAGAGCGTCTTGGGAGGCCAATTGTTGCTTGGTTATACCGTTGGCCTTCGTCTGTGCTGCAAACGCCTTAGCAGCTATCACAGCGCCTTCCTGCTGACTGCGAACCAATGCACTGACCAGACCGGCTTGTTCCATGGCGCCGGTATACTTCAGCTTCTGCTGTGCCAGCTCTGCTGAGAACGTCAGACGCTTTTGATTCGTTAGTGCTACCTCGGAGCGGCGCTCCCGGTTCAGTGCCTGATCAAGCTTCTTCTTGGCCTTGTCGATAGCTGATGTGTCGATAGTGAGCTTTAGATTCTTGCTCAGCTGTGCAGCCATGGCCGTGTAGGTCTGACCAATCTGCTGCATCTTCTGCTGGGCCTGTTCTAGCCCTCGCTGGAATCGAATCAAGCCACGGTTATCAACGTCGAAGATCAGCCTGCCTGTCAGTCTCGCGATCTCTGCTTGCATACTCATGCTGCACCTGCCAGAAGCTGAGCTGCTTTCAAGTCCGCTTCGGGACTGACGATGGTTCCGCCAATGCTACGTTTCCCTATGACATTCCGATGCTCTGCCAGCAGTGCTGGAATCTTTGTCGCAAGGGTCTCTTTGCTGGCGCCAACGTAAATTTGGTCGGCAGCTTGGACATACCCCCGTTTGATGCCGTTCTCGTAGAACTCTGGGATGAGCCTACGTACTGCCATGGTGCTGCTGATGGCTACATAGAATCCGTCATCTACAGCAAACCAGAACAGGTGGAATCGAGGTGACGTCCCCATCCGCTGCTTCAGGAAGCGGGTAAGGGATCGGGTGATCTGGTCTAGGGCTGTCGCTTCGACGTGGTGGATATTGAAATGCTTGCCAGCCTCCAATAGAGCCATGAGGTGGCGAGCAGCTACATGTGGTAATTCTCGAATCTGATGCACAGTGACATCTCCTTAAAAGTAGGTGGGGAAAAGCAGGTAGGTAGTGGGGGCGATGCCCCCGAGGATTGTTACTTGCTGGCTTTATTCGGCTTGGCCGTTTGGGATTCAGCTACACGAGCGGCGATGACAGCTCTTTGAGCGGTAGCAGCTGCTTCAATCTTCGCCATACGTTCTGCACGTTCTTCAGCTTCGACTTCCGCCGTAACTCGTGCAATCAGACTAGCTTCCTCTGCTGCTGCTAGCTCTGCATCTTTAGCTTCGCACTCAGCAAGATAAGTAGTTTCAACCGCTCCCAAGATCTGTTCGAGATCTGCTGACTGTTGATCGAAAGGCTTGTCGAGATGCAAAACAAACCCTACCCCGTTTGGGTATGCGATTGGGTCGTGACTAGGATTCTTACGCCAGCCGTCTATGATTTTTGACTGAAGGAAGTCGACCATTTGTCCGGGAGAACCCATAACGAAGGAGATTGTTTTAGCTTTACTGGCTTCTAGCGCTCCATCCATTACAACAGAGACATGGTATGCAAATTTGGCTTCGGCAAGGCGTTCAGCTAGAGTTTCTTTATTAAACGAGTTCATGAGTATTGCTCCTATATTAGTTTGTGTGAGTTAGGTAGATCATTGTTAATACGGTGTGGAACGTGAGACTGAGAAGAACGGCGATCATCATCGCGTTGTCTCTCCAAGGGCTGCTGCATCACGTTTTCTCTTGCGGGCTGCTGCCTTCCGGCAGTATTCGTGGCAATACTGAGACCGGCACGTCATGCTGATGTAGCGGTGCTGGCAGTAGTTGCAATTGCGGTAGATTAATGGCATTACTTTTTTTCCTTTTTGTTAGGATACGTTGACACCGGCGAGAGCAAGCTTTGCCCTTTGCGGTAAGTGAAATGAATGGAGCGCCGCAGCACTCGCACTCACGAGTTACAGGTTGCATAAATGCCTCCCTCTGATTCACGTGATATATCGGATGTGGTGTTTTCTTTAAGTTCGACGAAAAAAAAGACCATAAAATGGTCTCAAGCTTTCGAAGGAACTAGCATGCAGGAATTAGGACCAGTGTGCCCAAAGACTGGCGGCGCTGAGGATACAAGAGTGGAGGCTCTTGCAGGGCATGCCTCGGAAACCAGCGAGGACTTAGAAGCACCACTTGTGGAGTGGAACTATCGAAAAGGTGCCGGTAAGGATGGACCGGCGATTGTTGGTTGAGAAGGCCAGCAACAGAGAACTAGTAGAGGGTTTAGAATATTTCCTTGCCCTATAGCTTATTCTACCCCGGAATCCCAGTTTGTCAATAGTTACATCAACTAATATGTCAACTATTTTTGATAACTTCCAGTATAAAGCCCAGCTAGCCCAATGCATTCCTAGAACCAATCAAAATAACTAGGAAACCATCTCCGGTACTTGCCTACTCGTATTGACTACGAAGATTCTCATAATCTGCATCATCCCAAGTAGAACTAGCCGGTTCATCAGGCGTGAAAGGCTCGGAATATCGCTCATCGTCCCCTACCCCCTTCGGGATCAAGATCAACTCCTCGCCCGCATAGAGTCGGTAGCTACCTGACTTGCGGTCAACGCTGGCGAAACGATACGTCGTGTCTGAGTGCGTGGAGGTGATGGTTTTGTCCAGATGCACCGTCATGCTGTAGCCGACGCCTCTGAGCATCGCAGCCAACCGCTGGGAATCGTTCCTTTCCATTGCCCATACCTTGCCTCGTTGCAGCCATCCATCAGCAGCTACGGGCACTACAGTGGACTTGAGCATCGCCAGTGCTCCTTGTGTCTCAGTCCGCTCCTCACTCGCAGCCCTGAGCTGGCTAAGCACCTCCGGCACTGGACCGATCTCACGTATCGCAGCAGCGAGGTCTTCAGCCTGTTTGTTTAGGGTGAGGAGCTTCGCCTCAGCAGCAACGATAGCGGTCTCATTAACTCCAGTGCGCTCTTGGGCTATTGCTTCTCGGGCTGCCCGAGCTGATGTGTAGCTGTACACCGCGTCGATGATTTCTTTTGGTATGACGCGTATGTTCTCGCAGCCTTGAAGCTCCTGCCGCTTCCTGCATCGCATCGAAACCTGAACGCCTCGAATGGTTCGCATGATGAAGTTGTGACCACAGCAACCACACTTCACCAAGCCCACCAAAAAGTGGGTCGGTGTCTTGCTTCGCGGAGCTGTCTTGCGTTTGGCTGCTTCGATCTGGGCACGATGAAACAAGGACATGTCGATAATAGGCTCGTATACATCACTGCCGTTCCACCGGCCTATGGCGGCTTCGTTACGTAGCCACGCCTCGACGGTTGGGCCAGCAGTCTTTGCGATTTGGGGTACTCCCGAATCCCTCATACGCTTGGCGATGACCGTTTTGCCTAGGCCCGATGCGTATAGCTCAAACGCAGTTTTGACCTGTGCGGCGATCTCGGGGATAACCACTCCCTCAGAGGTGAGCCAAACCGGAGTGTTTCGCTTGGGGGTTGTACCCACCGCTGCAAGCTTACGACGAGACTCATAAGAGCCCTTAAGACGGCGGGAAAGGTTGTCGCTGTATTGTCTTGCGGCCTGAATCTTCCCAAGCAGGATGTAGATATGGCCACCATTCAAGCTCTCTCGCGTGTAGACCACGTTGTCATCAAGCGTGATGATGTCTACGCCTTTGCGGAGGATCGGCCCTAGGATGTCGAGCATTGCGAGGGTATCTAAACGCCCTGCCCTGTCGACTGACTCCACCAACACAGCATCTCCGGACTTGATCGCACCGGCTTTGACAGCTGCTAGGAGTTTGGCAAACCCACCGCCCTCCTTTATGTGCTCACCCTTCCAGCCCGACTTACCGAGATCCTCATACCGCAGTTCACTACGCTGATAATCCGGGTGCTGGGCATGCCAGTTGGCAACCATGGCTGCTTGTCTTTCAAGGCTTGAGCCTCGTTTCTGGGTGACGCTGGAAAACCTTGCGTAGCTGAATGCAGTCGGCATAAATGCCTCCGAGACGTGGCAGTCTCAATTGTATACATACGGATGAACTGCAAGAAGCGTCTGATGCAGAAACTTCAGGCGAACTCGTTGGTGGAACTTATCGAAATGGCCAAGCGCAACGCGCTGGTGTGACTGCCTGCATGAACATGATCGACCAACTCGACGCCTTGACTGGTGGCAACAGCATGCTCACGCGGCGACTACTCGAGGAAGTCCTGCGCAGCTGCACGGCCGATGGCCAGCAACTGCTCGCCATTGCCGACGACGATCATCAGGGGGTGGTGGAGATGGCGCACAAGATCAATGGCGCCGCTCGCATCGTCCAGGCACACGCCGTCTATGAAGCGTGCCTGGCACTGGAAACGAGCGGCCCGCTGGACGATCTGCGGCCAGGACGTGAGGCCCTGCACCTGGCGTTGCTGGGATTGCAGGCACAGCTGCGGCAGACGCTCGCCGGGCTGGACGAGTAGGTGCGGGGCGAGTCATTTGTCACTGAGTCAGGCAGGCGCCTGGCTTAACTGGTAAACTGCGCCGCGATATTACCTAAGAGGATTGTTTCATGGCCACTAACCGCTCCCGTCGTCTGCGCAAAAAACTGTGCGTCGACGAATTCCAGGAATTGGGTTTCGAATTGAACCTGGACTTCAAGGAGGATTTGGCTGACGAGCAGATCGACGCATTCCTCGATTCGTTCCTGACCGAAGCCATGGACGCCAACGGCCTCGACTATGTTGGCGGCGACGACTTCGGTCTGGTTTGCCTGGCCAACCGTGGTTCGGTCACCGAAGAACAGCGCGCTATCGTCGAAGCCTGGCTCAAGGGTCGCAGCGAACTGACCCGCGTCGAAGTCAGCCCGTTGCTGGACGCCTGGTACCCAGAGAAGCCGATCAACTCGGCAGCTTGATGTACCGCTGAAAAAGGCCATCCCTCGGATGGCCTTTTTTGTGAGCGCGATTCGCTAACGGGGTCCCGCTGTGCCGGCGTGGGCCCGCGCTACGCGCGATGCGCTCTGCCTGCCCAGTGCAAGCATGATCGACTGCCCTGCCCGCACGACTTGCGCCAGATCCACGCCGGTAGCGATGCCCAGCCCGTGCAGCAGGTAGAGGACGTCCTCGGTAGCGACATTGCCGCTGGCGCCCGGCGCGTAGGGGCAGCCGCCCAGCCCCGCCACGGAACTGTCGAACACCTGCAGGCCTTCCAGCAGGCAGGCGTAGATGTTGGCCACAGCCTGGCCATGGGTATCGTGAAAGTGTCCGGCCAGTTGCGCTCGGGGCACGCGCTGTGCAACCACCTCGATCAGGCGTCGCGCCGCCCCAGGCGTACCGACGCCGAGGGTATCGCCCAGGGAAATCTCGTAGCAGCCCATCTGCAGCATGGCGCTGGCAACGTCGCGTACCTGCGCCGGAGCGATCTCGCCTTCGTACGGACACCCCAGCACGCATGACACGTAACCGCGCACCTTGATGCCGCGCCGGGCAGCGGCCGCAAGCACCGGTTCGAAGCGCTGCAGGCTCTGTGCGATGGAGCAATTGATGTTGCGCTGGGAGAAGGATTCAGACGCCGCGGCAAACACCGCAACTTCCGATGCCCCGGCTTCGATGGCAGCCTCGAAGCCTTGCAGGTTCGGCGTCAGTGCCGCGTAGGTCACCCCCGGCGAGCGCTCGATGGCATGGAACACCGCTGCGCTGTCAGCCATCTGCGGCACCCAGCGCGGCGACACGAAACTGCCGACCTCGACGTGCTGCAGGCCCGCTGTAACCAAGGCATTGACCAGCGCAACCTTGTCTTCGACGCACACACGGCCGGGCTCGTTCTGCAACCCGTCACGGGGCCCGACCTCGACGATTCGCACCCGTTCAGGCAGCATGTTCGGCCTCCTGCAACTCGATCAGCACGGTGCCTTCGGTGACCATCTCGCCCTCTTCGCAGCACAGCGCCTGAATCACCCCGGCCCGGTTGGCACGCACGGTGTGCTCCATCTTCATGGCCTCCAGTACGACCAAGCCATCGCCCAACGCCACCTGCTGGCCCGCGCTGACCAACAGCCGGACGATACTGCCGTTCATGGGCGCGGCGAGCGAGTCATTGGGCGAATGGGCGGTCGCGCCCGTTGCCAGGGCGTCGACCAGCGCGACCTCGTAGGGGTCGCCCTGCCACTGCAGGTAGACGACGTCGCCGCGCCGGCCGATCAGCCGCGTTTCATCCGGGCCGGCGCCAGCGCTGGTCAAAGCCACCGTGCACAACTGCGTATGGGCGCCACAGCGCAGGTCGAGCGTGGCTTGCGCAGGCGTCAGCTGACGCCATCCGGTGGCGGCGCTCCAGGGTGAATGCGGGTCTTGTTCACAGGCCATACGCGGGGCCGAGCGCAGATAGGCACGCGCGGCGCTGTGCCAGAACGCTTCGGTCAGCACCGGGGGCGTGGGCAGAAGCACCTCGGCATGACGCTCGATGAAACCGGTGTCGATTCGGGCCTGGGCGAAAGCTGGTGTGGCGAGAATGCGCTGCAGCAAGGCCAGGTTGCTCTTGATCCCGCCGACCGCCGTTTCGGCGAGCATCGCCAGCAGGCGCAGCCGAGCTTCTTCACGGGTTTCGCCCCAGGCGATGAGCTTGGCGATCATCGGATCATAGAAGGCCGAAATCACGTCGCCTTCGCGCACCGCGCTGTCCACCCGCCGACCGAGGCCAGCTGCCGGTTCTCGATACAGTGCCAACTTCCCACTGGCGGGCAGAAACCCGCCTGCCGGGTCCTCGGCATACAGGCGCACCTCGATGGCGTGTCCGAACAGGGGAACCTGTGCCTGAGTCAGCGGCAGAGCTTCACCGCGCGCGACGCGAATCTGCCAGGCCACCAGGTCCAGCCCGGTGATCGCTTCGGTTACCGGATGCTCGACCTGCAGGCGGGTATTCATCTCCATGAAGTAGAAGCGGCCTTGTTCATCGAGCAGGAACTCGACCGTACCTGCGCCCACATAGCCGATCGCCTGGGCTGCGCGAACGGCAGCTTCGCCCATGGCCTGGCGCAGGGCGGCATCGAGCCCCGGTGCCGGTGCTTCCTCCAGCACTTTCTGATGCCGTCGCTGGATGGAGCAGTCTCGCTCGTGCAGATAGAGACAGTGCCCCTGTGCGTCGGCAAACACCTGAATCTCGACGTGCCGTGGCGCCGCCAGGTATTTCTCGACCAACATATGACCGTCGCCGAAGGCTGCCACGGCCTCTCGCCGCGCCGAGTCCAGGGCAGGCGCCAGTTCGGCGGCGGACTCAGCCACCTTCATGCCCTTGCCGCCACCGCCGGCAGCGGCCTTGAGCAGCACCGGGTAACCGATGCGCTGCGCCGCATCGGCGAAGGTCGACAGGTCCTGGGCCTGGCCGTGGTATCCCGGCACCAGCGGTACTCCGGCGCGTTCCATCAGGGCCTTGGCCGCTGACTTGCTGCCCATGGCGTCGATGGCCTCGGGAGGCGGGCCGATGAACAGGATGCCCTCAAGCGCCAGGCGCCGCGCGAAGGCGGCGTTTTCCGACAGGAAGCCGTAGCCGGGATGGACCGCGTCGGCGCCACAGGCCAAGGCTGCGGCAATCACTTTGTCGATCTGCAGGTAGCTGTCGGCGGGTTTGCTGCCACCCAAGGGGATGGCCAGATCGGCCTCGTGCACATGGCGGGCATCGGCGTCGGCGTCGCTGTAGATGGCCACGCTGCGGATGCCCATGGCCCTGGCGGTGCGGATGATCCGGCAGGCGATCTCGCCACGGTTGGCGATCAGCAGCGTTGCCACGGTCTGCGGGAGTGGCTTCATGGGGTCACCTCCGCCCAGGCGGGCGCGCGTTTGTCGAAGAACGCCTGCATGCCTTCCTGGCCCTCAGGGCCGGTGCGCAGCCGAGCGATCAGGGCCTGCGCCTGGGCCTGGCGTGGCGCCGTGGCCTGGCCATCGCCGATAGCCAGCAGCAGCGCCTTGCAGGCGCGCATCGCGTCGGGACCGTTGCCCAGCAGACGTCGTTGCCACGCCTGTACCGCGTGTTCAAGTTCGGCGCGCGGATACACTTCGTCGAGCAGTCCCAGTTCGCGGGCCCGCACGGCATCGAAACGCTCGGCGCTGAGCGCATAGCGACGCGCGGCGCGCGGGCCGATGGCCTGGACCACGTAAGGGCTGATCACCGCCGGGGCCAGGCCCAGGCGCACCTCGCTGAGACTGAACAGCGCATCGTCGGCGGCGATGGCCATGTCGCAGCAACTGACCAGGCCCATCGCCCCGGCGAAGGCAGCCCCTTGAACCACTGCCACGGTGGGCAGCGGCAACTGCTGCAGTTGCTCCATGAGGCGGCCCAGTTGCTCGGCTTCAGCGAGATTTTCGGCGTAGCTCAAACGGGCGCTCGCCTGCATCCAGGCCAGATCGGCACCGGCGCTGAAATGTCGCCCATGGCCACGCAGGAACATGAAGCGCAACCCTGGCCGCTGGCTGATGTGGTCGAAGGCCTGGCGCAGCTCCTCCAGCATGAGCGCATTGAATGCGTTGTTCTTGTCCGGTCGATCGAGCCAGACGCTGGCCACGTGTTCGGCGCTGATGTGCAGCTGTATCGTGGAGAATTCGTGCATACCCTGATCCCCGATTCCTGATGAGTGCATGGGCTACATGCGGAAGACGCCGAAGCGGGTTTCGGCCAGCGGTGCGTTCAGCGCCGCCGACAAGCCCAGCGCCAGTACGGTTCGGGTTTGCGCCGGATCGATCACGCCGTCGTCCCACAGGCGTGCCGAGGAATAGAACGCTTGGGCCTGCTGTTCGTACTGCGCTACCAATGGTTTGGCCAGTTGCCGGGCCTGTTCGTCGCTGAACGCCTGACCCTGGCGCTGAGCCTGCTCCTGCTTGACCTGGACCAGCACGCCGGCCGCTTGCTGGGCGCCCATGACGCCGATCCTGGCGTTCGGCCACATCCACAGGAAGCGCGGATCGTAGGCGCGCCCGCACATCCCGTAATTGCCCGCGCCGTAGCTGGCGCCGATGATCACGGTGAACTTGGGCACCTTGGCGCAGGCCACCGCCGTGACCAGCTTGGCGCCGTGCTTGGCGATACCGCCGGCCTCGTATTTCTGGCCGACCATGAAGCCGGTGATGTTCTGCAGGAACACCAGGGGGATTCCCCGCTGGCACGCCAGCTCGATGAAGTGCGCGCCCTTCTGCGCGGCTTCGGCGAACAGCACGCCGTTGTTCGCCAGGATCGCCACCGGATAGCCATGGATATGGGCGAAACCACAGATCAGGGTTGACCCGAACAGCGCCTTGAACTCGTCGAAGGCCGAGTCGTCGACGATGCGCGCGATGATCTCGTGGATCGGCAGGGGCTGCTTGGGGTCAGTGGGGACCAGACCGTAGATCTCGTCTGCGGCATGGCGTGGCGGCCGCGGCTCGATACAGGCCAGCCAGCCCTGCTTGCGTCCGTTCAAATGGGCCACGCAGCGCCGGGCGATGGCCAGTGCGTGCTGGTCGTTTTCGGCGTAGTGATCCGCCACCCCCGACTGCCGGCAATGCAGGTCGGCACCACCGAGCGCCTGCGCGCTGACCACCTCGCCGGTGGCGGCCTTGACCAGGGGCGGGCCGGCCAGAAAGATGGTCGCCTGATCGCGAACCATGATGGTCTCGTCACTCATGGCCGGCACATAGGCGCCACCGGCCGTACACGAGCCCAGCACCACGGCGATCTGGGCGATGCCCTGGGCGCTCATGTTGGCCTGGTTGAAGAAGATCCGCCCGAAGTGCTCGCGGTCTGGAAAGACTTCGTCCTGACGCGGCAGGTTGGCGCCCCCGGAGTCGACCAGGTACAAACAGGGCAGGTGGTTGTGCTGGGCAATTTCCTGGGCGCGCAGATGCTTCTTCACGGTCAGCGGGTAATAGCTGCCGCCTTTGACCGTGGCATCGTTGGCGATGATCATGCATTCCACGCCGGATACCCGCCCGATACCGGTGATCAAGCCGGCAGCGGCGACCTGTTCGGGGTACACCTCGTGGGCGGCCAGCAGGCCCACTTCGAGGAAGGCCGAGCCCGGATCGAGCAGCACGTCGATACGCTGCCGCGGCAGCAGCTTGCCGCGCGCGACATGCCGCGCCTGCGCCGCTTCACCGCCGCCCTGGTGAATCTGCGCCGCGCATTGCTGCAGCGTGTCGAGCTGCCGCTGCATCGCGTCACGATTGGCGGTGAACTCGGCGGAGCGGGTGTTGACCTGGGTGTGCAGAATGGCCATGGGCATTTCCTGTGCGAATACGGCACCAAAGGGACGTCTCAGCGGTCGCGGGCTCAGCGGGTCTGCTCGAACAGCTCGCGGCCGATCAGCATGCGACGTATCTCGCTGGTGCCTGCGCCGATCTCGTACAGCTTGGCGTCACGCCACAGCCGCCCGGCGGGAAATTCGTTGATGTAGCCATTGCCACCGAGGATCTGGATCGCTTCACCGGCCAGCCAGGTGGCTTTCTCGGCGGCATACAGAATGACCCCGGCGCAGTCCTTGCGTACCTGGCGCACGGGTGCCTGGCCCAGTGCATCGAGGTGCCGGCCCACGGCGTAGAGGTACGCGCGGCATGCCTGCTGGGTGGTGTACATGTCGGCCAGCTTGCCCTGGATGAGTTGGAACTCGCCGATGCTCTGGCCGAACTGCTGGCGGTCGTGGATGTACGGCAGCACCAGGTCCATGGCCGCCTGCATCAGCCCCAGCGGGCCGCCACTGAGCACGGCGCGCTCGTAGTCCAGGCCACTCATCAGCACGCCAACACCCTGCCCCGGCTGGCCCAGCACGTTCTCCACCGGCACTTCGACGTCCTGGAACACCAGCTCGCCAGTGTGCGAGCCGCGCATGCCGAGCTTGTCGAGTTTCTGCGCAACGCTGAAGCCGGGCGCGCCTTTTTCGAGGATGAACGCGGTGATGCCCTTGGCGCCGGCCGCCATGTCAGTCTTGGCGTAAACCACCAGCACGTCGCAATCCGGGCCGTTGGTGATCCACATCTTGGTGCCGTTGAGCACGTAGCGGTCGCCCTTGAGGTCGGCGCGCAGGCGCATGGAGACGACGTCCGAACCGGCGTTGGGCTCGCTCATGGCGAGTGCGCCAATGTGTTCGCCGCTGATCAGCTTTGGCAGGTAGCGGGCCTTTTGTTCGGCAGTGCCGTTGCGGTTGATCTGGTTGACGCAGAGGTTGGAATGGGCGGCGTAGGACAAACCGATGGCCCCCGAGCCGCGCGAGATCTCCTCCATGGCGACCATGTGCGCCAGGTAGCCCATGCCCGTCCCGCCCCACTCTTCGGCCACGGTCAGGCCGAGCAGGCCCATGTCGCCGAACTTGCGCCACAGGTCGGCAGGAAACTGGTCGCTGCGATCGGCCTCGGCGGCACGCGGTGTGATTTCACGCGCCACGAAAGCCGCGACCGAGTCGCGCAGCATGTCGATGTCTTCGCCAAGGAAGAAATCCAGTCCCGGTACTGAAATCATGTTCGCCACCCACTTGTTGTTTTTTTTGGGGAGAAAGCTGTTGACCACAATGATCTTGCAGGAAGTGTTACAGAGTGCACGGTGCGCCGCAGGCGCGCGCTCCGGTCAAGTCTGCAGCGCGGCGCGGCAGCGCTCTTCAGCGGTGTCGAGCTCGACCTGCATCTGTTCGATGTCCAGCATCTGCTGCTGCAGTTGCGCCCGGCGCTCGGTGATCTTCTCCAGAAAACGGTCGAGTTGCTTGCGGTTGCCCGACGGGTCGTACATGTCGATGAGCTCTTTGCATTCGGCCAGCGAGAAACCGATGCGCTTGCCTCGCAGGATCAGTTTCATCGCCACCAGATCGCGCGGCGCATAGATCCGTTCCTGGCCACGGCGCGTGGGCGTCACCATGCCCTGTTCCTCATAAAAGCGCAGGGTTCTGGGCGTTACGTCCAACAACTGGGCTATATCGGAAATGCTGTAGGTCGCGCTCACGTCAATCGACTTCCTGGTGCTTTACGTTAACGTAAACGTCAGCGAAAGACCTGTCAATACACGCAGCTGTGCTATCGAGGGGCGGGAAGTCTCGGGACGCGATCCTGGGAGCGCGCCATCGGCAGCGGTCAGGCGAAGGCCGGCACACCGCTGTGGAAGCGAAATTCAGGATCGGGACTTTCGATCAGTTCGGCTTCGGCCACGCGAACCTTGTCGACGGTGCGGGCGATATCGGCGGCATCGCCGTATTGATGGGCCAGTTTCAGGTAGCCCTGGTAATGCCGCGCTTCGCTCATGAGCAGGCCGTTGTAGAAGGTGCCCAGCTCTTCGTCCAGATGCGGCACCAGGGCAGCGAAACGCTCGCAGCTGCGTGCTTCGATGAAAGCACCAACTACCAGAGTGTCGACCAGCTTGACGGGCTCGTGGTTGCGCACCTGCTTGCGCAGCGACGAGGCATAACGGCTCGCCGACAGCGGCTGCAACTCGACTCCGCGGCGCTTCATCAGACGCAGGACCTGCTCGTGATGCACCAGCTCTTCGCGAGCCAGGCGCGACATCATGTTGATCAGGTCGGCATGGGTGCAGTACTTGGCGATCAGGCTCAGGGCCGTGGAGGCTGCCTTGAATTCGCAGTTCTTGTGGTCGATCAGCAGGGTCTGCTGGTCGGCCAGCGCGGCCTGGACCCAGGCATCGGGCGTGGGGCAGCCGAGAAAGGCATGAATTTCAGACAACATGGCCAGGCACCTGGAAAAAAGGGGGCGATTATACCCAGCTCGCCTGCAACTGGGTATGTGCGCCGAACGACAGGCGCTGCGAGGCGATCAGTCGCTTTTCTTGCGGATCCAGTAGCGGTACGTACCGCCCTCCTCGTCCTGCTGAACCAGCTCATGGCCCAGGAATACGCAGAACTTGGGGATGTCGCGACGGGTCGAGGGGTCGGTGGCAATGACTTTCAGCAGGCCGCCCGCAGGCAGGTCGCGCACATGCTGGTGCAGCATCATTACCGGTTCCGGACAGCTCAGGCCGGTGGCATCCAGGGTACGGTCGGCAGGCAAGGTTTGGGTCATGAAAAGCTCCAGGTCAAGCGGGCATTCAGGCGCACGTTCGAAACCAATAGTGTAGCGCTGGCGCGCGGTTCGGGCGCAGCGTGCGACGTCAGGCCGCAGCGCCCGGATCGGTCAGCGCCGGCCACCGTCGAGTCGACGCAGGTGGCAGGTGACTTCCTCGCGGTCATGGTAGAGCTGCTTGCAGCCAATCTGCACCTTGATGCCGCGCGTCTTGAAACCGTCCTCGATGCGTTCGAGCAAACGCCGCACTTCGGCATAGCGCTGCTTCATCGGCAGCTTCAGATTGACCACCGCTTCGCGGCAGAGGTTCTCGCCCAGCCAGGTTTCCAGCAAGGCGGCGTTGCGCGCCGGCTTCTCGACGATGTCGCAGACCATCCAGTCCACCGTCTGCTTGGGCCGATAGGTGAACCCGTCGGCCATCAGATGGGTGACCAGTCCGGTGTCCATCAGGCTCTGCGCCATCGGCCCGTTGTCGATGGCAGTGACCAACATGCCGCGGCGTACCAGTTGGTAGGTCCAGCCACCGGGTGCGGCGCCCAGGTCGACACCGGTCATGTCGCCGTGCAGGCGTTCGTCCCATTGCTCGCGGGGAATGAAGTGATGCCATGCCTCCTCGAGTTTCAGGGTCGAGCGGCTGGGCGCTTCGCGGGGGAACTTGAGCCGCGGGATGCCCATGGGCCACATGGCGAAATTACCCGCGTCGGCTACACCCAGGAAGACTTCGCGACCACTCTTGAACGTCAGCAACAGGCGCGGCAAGGCAGGATCGTCCACTAGCCTGCCAGCACCGAGCAAGGCCTTGCGCAGCGGCGCCTCGAACTTCTTGCAGAAATTCGACAGCTCCTTGCCATCGTTGGTGTCGAGCACTTCCAGCCACAGGCTGCCGCACACTGGATAGGTCGCCAGGTGGTCGAGCAGCACGCTGATGCGGTCGGTTTCGGGCAACTGCACAAAATCGCCCCTTGCCCACTGCCGCGGAAATATCAAGTCACTAAAGCGCAACTCACGCATCAGCCGCGCCGGACCGGCCGGTTCATGGCAGATGAATTCGGCGCAGGCGGTCAGCGGCTTCGCCTTCGCATACCCGGCAACCCCCAGCCGTGCGGCGTGTTCGGCGATCTCCGAGCAGACCTCGCCTTCGAAGCCGGGGCGGCAATGCATAAACAGCGTATTCATAAAGGGACTTTCACCGCCGGGGGGCTCAAATCGGCGCATGATAAAGGAAATCGGAACCCTGAGCATGCACTGGAAGTCCCTGACTGAAAGAACCTGTTTATCCAGCCCGTGCCGTGCGGGCCTGAAAAGGAGCTGATCCATGTCCTCCCTCGATAGCCTGAAAAGCCTGAAGACGCTCGACGTCGCGGGCACGTCCTATCACTACTTCAGCCTGCCCGATGCCGCCAACAGCCTGGGTGACCTGCAGAAACTGCCGATGTCGCTCAAGGTCCTGCTGGAAAACCTGCTGCGCTGGGAAGACGGGAAGACCGTGACCGGTGCCGATCTGCAGGCCCTGGCCGATTGGCTGCAGGAGCGCCGCTCCGATCGCGAGATTCAATACCGCCCTGCACGGGTGCTGATGCAGGATTTCACCGGGGTACCCGCGGTGGTCGACCTGGCCGCCATGCGCGCCGCCGTGGCCAAGGCTGGCGGTGACCCGCAGCGCATCAATCCGCTGTCGCCGGTCGACCTGGTGATCGACCATTCGGTGATGGTCGACCGCTATGCCACCGGGCAGGCGTTCGAGGAAAACGTCGACATCGAGATGGAGCGCAATGGCGAGCGCTATGCGTTCTTGCGCTGGGGTCAGAGCGCGTTCGACAACTTCAGCGTGGTCCCGCCGGGCACCGGCATCTGTCACCAGGTCAACCTCGAATACCTGGGCCGTACGGTCTGGACCAAGGAAGAGGACGGCCGCACCTACGCCTTTCCCGACACCCTGGTGGGCACCGACTCCCACACCACCATGATCAACGGCCTGGGGGTACTGGGCTGGGGCGTCGGTGGTATCGAAGCGGAAGCCGCCATGCTTGGCCAGCCGGTGTCGATGCTGATTCCCGAGGTGATCGGCTTCAAGCTCACCGGCAAGCTCAAGGAAGGCATCACGGCCACCGACCTGGTGCTGACCGTGACGCAGATGCTGCGCAAGAAAGGCGTCGTGGGCAAGTTCGTCGAATTCTACGGTGATGGCCTGGCCGATCTGCCCCTGGCCGATCGCGCGACCATTGCCAACATGGCGCCGGAGTACGGCGCCACCTGCGGTTTCTTCCCGGTGGACGACGTGACCTTGGGTTACCTGCGCCTGTCCGGACGGCCGGAGGCCACCGTGCAACTGGTGGAGGCCTATTGCAAGGCGCAGGGCATGTGGCGTTTGCCCGGTCAGGAGCCGGTTTTCAGCGATACCCTGGGGCTGGACATGGGCGAGGTCGAGGCCAGCCTGGCCGGACCTAAGCGCCCGCAGGATCGCGTGGCACTGCCCAAGGTCAGCGCGGCGTTCGACGATTTCATCGGCCTGCAGCTCAAGCCGACCAGCAAGGAAGAAGGCCGCCTGGAAAGCGAGGGCGGTGGCGGCGTGGCGGTGGGCAACGCCGACCAGACCGAGGGTACGCCGTATACCTGGCGCGGCCAGACGCACAATCTGCAGCATGGCGCCGTGGTCATTGCGGCCATTACCTCGTGCACCAACACCTCCAACCCCAGCGTCATGATGGCCGCCGGTCTGGTGGCGAAGAAGGCGGTCGAGAAAGGCCTGACCACCAAGCCATGGGTCAAGACTTCGCTGGCCCCTGGTTCCAAGGTGGTCACCGACTACTATCGGGCCGCAGGCCTGACGGAGTATCTGGACACGCTGGGCTTCGCCCTGGTCGGTTATGGCTGCACCACCTGCATCGGCAACTCGGGGCCGCTCGACGAGCCTATCGAGCAGGCCATCCAGAGCGCGGACCTGACCGTGGCTTCGGTGCTCTCGGGCAACCGCAACTTCGAGGGCCGGGTACACCCGCTGGTGAAGACCAATTGGTTGGCCTCACCGCCCCTGGTGGTTGCCTACGCCCTGGCCGGCAGCGTGCGTACCGACATCAGCAGTGAATCCCTGGGCACCGGCAGCGATGGCCGGCCGGTCTATCTGCGCGATATCTGGCCGACTCAGCAGGAGATCGCCGACGCGGTGGCCAAGGTCGACACGGCCATGTTCCACAAGGAGTACGCCGAGGTGTTCGCCGGCGATGCGCAATGGCAGGCAATCGAAGTGCCGCAGGCGCCTACCTATGTATGGCAGGCCGATTCGACCTACATCCAGCATCCACCGTTTTTCGAGGACATCGCTGGCCCTGCGCCAGTCATCGCCGACGTGCAGGGCGCAAGCATTCTGGCTTTGCTGGGGGATTCGGTTACCACCGACCACATCTCCCCTGCAGGCAACATCAAGGCTGACAGTCCGGCAGGGCGTTATCTGCGCGACAAGGGCGTGGAACCGCGTGATTTCAACTCCTACGGGTCGCGCCGGGGCAACCATGAAGTGATGATGCGCGGGACCTTCGCCAACATCCGTATCCGCAACGAAATGCTCGGGGGTGAAGAAGGAGGCAACACCCTGTTCATTCCTACGGGCGAGAAACTGCCGATCTACGATGCGGCCATGCGCTACCAGCAGGCCGGAACACCGCTGGTGGTGATCGCCGGCCAGGAGTACGGCACCGGTTCGAGCCGCGACTGGGCTGCCAAGGGTACCAATCTGCTGGGCGTCAAAGCGGTGGTGGCCGAGAGCTTCGAACGCATTCACCGCTCCAATCTGGTCGGCATGGGCGTACTGCCACTGCAGTTCACCAACGGGCAGAGCCGCAAGAGCCTTGCCCTGACCGGGCGGGAGACCCTGGACATCATCGGTTTGAGTGGTACCCGCTTGCAGCCGCACATGCGCCTGGACCTGCACATCCGCCGTGAGGACGGCCAGCAGGAAACGGTCGAGCTGCTGTGCCGGATCGACACCCTCAACGAAGTGGAGTATTTCCGCTCCGGCGGTATCCTGCACTATGTGCTGCGGCAGTTGATCGGCAACCCGGTGGTGTGATCGAGCCACGCCTCGTTTGTACGTGGTGAATCTGCGACGCCGCGTGTGACGCCGACGCGGCTTGCGCCGCTGCTACAGGGATATCATGTTTCTGTAGCAGCGGCGCAAGCCGCGTCCGGGTACTACTGCTTGATTGAAACATTCAGTTTCAAATAAACGCACCTAATACTCATTTGGTTCTTGTTCTCATTCTTGTTTATCCAGTGCAATAGCCGCCATCCAAATCCGTGGCCACCTGTTCGCTGGATCCGGAACCTGCCTGTCAGGCGACCGGCTTCGTGAATCGAGAATGTTTTCCCATGTCCAAGAAGTCCCGCTCGAAAATCTGGTTCCTGGTGCACAGCTGGTTGGCCCTGCCGATCTGGTTTTTCGTGCTGATCGTATGTGTGACCGGCACCCTGGCCGTGGTAAGCACCGAGATCATGTGGCTGATCAACCCGGAAATGCGCGCCAACAAACCGTCCGACGACGCCCAGCCGTTGAACTACGACCAGTTGATGACCGCCATCGAACGCGATCATCCCGAACTGCGGGTCAGCAACCTCATTCACCCCGATGGCGACTACTTTGCCGTCAATGCCAGTGTCACCTACCCGGACGGCCGCTCGCCCACGGTCTACGTGAACCCTTACACCGGCGTCCTGCAAGGGGTCAGCCCGGCGTTCGACTTCCCGGCCTTCACCCGCGCCCTGCACGGCTGGTGGCTGGTGCCGTTCACCAACGGCTTCTCGTGGGGCTGGTACCTGGTATCGTTCCTCGGCCTGCCGCTGCTGGTGTCCTTGATCACCGGCCTGGTGGTCTACAAAAAGTTCTGGAAAGGCTTTCTCAAGCCGACCCTGCGCCTGAACCAGGGCGCACGGGTGTTCTGGGGCGACTTCCACCGCCTCAGCGGTATCTGGTCGATCTGGTTCATCGCCGTGATCGCCATCACCGGCGTGTGGTTCCTGATTCGCGCTATCCTCTACGACAACCAGATCAGCATCTCCAGCTATTCGCCGGTCACCTCCGTCATCGCCCGGGCCGACGTACCGCTGGTGGCCGACGGCACGCCGGCGCCGATGATCCCGGTAGAACAGGCGATCGCCGTGGTCAAGCAACAGGTGCCGGGGCTCGATGCCAGCTACGTGTCGCTGCCGCTCAACGCCTACAGCCCGATGGAGGTAGGTGGCCGCAGCTGGTACCCGCTGATGTTCCAGACCGCCAGCATCAACCCCTACACCGGACAATTGATCAGCTCGCACCTGCTGGGCGACCGCAATGCACTGGAATTCGTCACCGAGTCCATGCGGCCGCTGCACACCGGTGACTTCGGCGGGCTGTGGATCAAGCTGATCTGGGCCTTCTTCGGCCTGCTGCTGAGCATGATGGTGCTCAGCGGCCTGATGATCTGGAGCAAGCGCACCGCCCTCGCCACTGCCCAGGCGTTCAAGCGCGGCGCCCGCCACGAAACTGCGCAGACGCCCGCCGGCAGCCTGCACCCGATTGCCCACAAGACCGCGGAGCGCAGCCTGTGAGCCGAGTCCTCAGTGCCCCCACGCCTTCGCCCCTGTCGCGTTTCTGGCGCAAGTGGCGGTTCCACATCAACGTGCTGCTGGTGTTCATCCCGCTCAGCTTCATGCCGCACTATTTCGCCGAGAACGCCATGGATCGCGGCGACAGCGGCCTGGGCGAGCGGACAGTGGGCGACATCGCTGTCGGGCCGTGGAGCCTGACCTTGGCCGAACGCCGCATCGAAGGCCCGACCGCCGAAAGCGGCCAGGACATCAAGTACTTCACCGCCGCCCTGTGCAAGACCTGTGTCGATCAGGTCAAGGCCACCTACCTGCGCATCGGCAAGCCACGCAGCCTGAGGGCTGCGGGTGTGATCTTCTTCGGCAGTGGCTACCGCATGTTCGCCGGGTTGCCGGTGCCGGGCAAAACCGAAGTCGATGCTCAGCTGTGGATCACCATGGAAGGCTGGGACGGCTCGATGCACCAGACCTCCATTCCATTGAGCCAGGCATCACCCGCGACGGTGGCCTGGCTGAACCGTCAAGGAACCCGACCATGACCCGCGTTTCATTCATCCGCTGGCCCGCCCTGGCACTCGGGCTGCTCGCTGCCGCCTGCAGCGGCCTGGCCCTGGCGCACAACCCGATGTGCGAATGCAAGCAGATCGACGACCAGCAGATCCGCTGCACCGGCGGATTTTCCGATGGCAGCGGCGCGCCGGGGGTGACCCTGGACGTAGTCGGCTATGACGAGAGCATCCTGGTACCCGGCAAGCTGGGCAGCGATTCGACCGTGACCTTCAAGCGTCCGGATGCCGAATTCTACGTGCTGTTCGATGCCGGCCCGGGCCATGTCGTCGAAATCGACCAAGCCGACATCGAGGCACCATGAGCACGCCCGTCACGCACATCGTGCGCCCTGCCGGGGCGGGCCATGAAACCCTGTACGTCGGCCTGCTCTGCCTGTTCATCCTGCTGGCGGCGGCCGGCGTCGTGTCCTGGCACGGGGTCAGCCACGAAGCCGTCGCGGTACCGTCCCACCAGCTCGACGCCAGGCGCGACCTGAGCGCCGCCGAACAGGGCATCTACGCCGACCTGCGAGTGACCCTCGACGAGGTCCGCCTGCTGGCCGAGGAACAGTCCGATCCGGTCACGCCCGAGCAACTGGCCCGCGAGGGCTTCCCACCCTTCGCCCAGGACGCCAGCTCGGTCAGCCGCGGCAGCCACGCCTGGCAGATGGTCCAGGGCGCCTACGTGGGCCTGAGCCAGGCGCCAGAGGTGGCGGGCTCGTTCCTGCTGCGCGTGAACGGCGCGGACGCCGATGTCTGGCTCAACCGCGCACCCTCCGCCAGTGCGCCGGCGCAGCTGGATGACACGTCGCTTGCCGACACCGGCTGGCAGCAGGTCATCGCCCAGTTCGACACCGGTGTCACCCGCCAGCATCGCCATTGAATACGCCCTCTTCACCAGGATTCTTCATGCCCAGATCTATCGCCCGCCGTCCGTTGCTGCGACTCCTGTCCGTTGCCGTGTTGGGCACCCTGTTCACCAGCACCGCCTGGGCCGCCGACGGCAAGCCGTTGCGTATCGGTATCACCCTGCACCCCTACTACAGCTATGTGGCGAACATCGTCGGCGACAAGGCCGAAGTGGTGCCGTTGATCCCGGCCGGGTTCAACCCCCATGCCTACGAGCCGCGCGCCGACGACATCAAACGCATCGGCAGCCTGGACGTGATCGTGCTCAACGGCGTTGGCCACGACGACTTTGCCGACCGCATGATCGAAGCCAGCGAGAAACCCGATATCCACGTGATCGAGGCCAATGCCGATGTGCCACTGCTGGCGGCCACCGGCACGATGGCGCGTGGCGCGGGCAAAGTGGTCAACCCGCACACGTTCCTGTCGATCAGCGCCTCGATCGCCCAGGTCAACAACATTGCCCGCGAGCTGGGCAAGCTCGACCCGGACAACGCCAAGTTCTACACCGCCAATGCCCGGGCCTACGGCAAGCGCCTGCGCACGCTGCGCGCCGACGCCCTGGCCAAGCTGACCCAGGCGCCCAACGCCGAGCTGCGGGTGGCCACGGTGCACGCAGCCTATGACTACCTGCTGCGCGAGTTCGGTCTGGAAGTGACCGCCGTGGTCGAGCCGGCGCACGGCATCAAGCCCAGCCCCAGCCAGCTGAAGAAGACCATCGACCAACTGCGTGAACTGGACGTCAAGGTGATCTTCTCGGAAATGGATTTCCCTTCGACCTATGTCGAAACCATCCAGCGCGAGTCGGGGGTGAAGATGTACCCCCTCTCGCACATCTCCTATGGGGAGTACAGCGCCGACAAGTACGAGAAGGAAATGGGCGGCAACCTCGACACCGTGGTCCGCGCCATCCAGGAGGCCGGCGCATGACGGCGGCCGAACCACTCGCCCTCGCCCGCAGCGGCCCCGCCATCGAGTTCGCCGAAGTGGGCCTGGTGCTGGGCCGCACGCTGATTCTCGACCAGGTCTCCTTTCGCGTGGCCAGCGGCAGCGTGCATGCGCTGGTCGGACCCAACGGCGGCGGCAAGAGTTCGTTGATCAAGACCCTGCTGGGGCAGATGCCTCACCGTGGCCAGCTGAGCCTGGAATGGCCGGGCAGTGCCGGAGTGATCGGCTACGTACCGCAGGCACTGGAATTCGACCGCGGCCTGCCGATGACAGTCGACGATTTCATGGCTGCCATGTGCCAGCGTCGGCCAGCCTTTCTCGGCTTGTCGAAACGCTATGCCGGGGCCATTGGCGATGCGCTGGAGCGCGTCGGCATGCAGGACAAGCGCAAGCGGCGCATGGGCGCGTTGTCGGGCGGCGAACGCCAGCGCGTGCTGCTGGCCCAGGGGTTGATCCCGGCGCCACAGCTGCTGATCCTCGACGAGCCCATGTCGGCGCTCGACGAAGCCGGCATCCAGGTGTTCGAGCGACTGTTGCTGGACTGGCAGCAGGCTGGCATCACGGTCATGTGGATCGAGCACGACCTGGAAGCGGTCAAGCGTCTGGCCGACCACGTCACCGGGCTCAATCGACGCGTGCTGTTCGACGCCAAGCCAGCCGATGCACTGACGCCAGACCGGCTGTTGACGCTGTTCTCCACCCATCCACGCGCCGGAGGCCTTGCCTGATGGACTACGAACAGTTCCGCCTGGCCATCCAGGGCCTTGCCTCGGACGGCTATCTGCCTGCTGCACTGGCCTATGGTTTCGTGGTCAACGCCTTGATCGCCGGCTTGCTGATCGGCCCGGTACTGGGAGGCCTGGGAACGCTGGTGGTGGTCAAGCGCTTTGCGTTCTTTTCCGAAGCGGTGGGGCATGCCGCGCTGACCGGCGTGGCCATCGGCATCCTGCTCGGCGAACCCTATACCGGGCCCTATGGCAGCTTGTTCGGCTACTGCCTGTTGTTCGGCATCGTGCTCAATTACCTGCGCAATCGCACCGGCCTGGCGCCGGACACGCTGATCGGCGTGTTTCTGTCGGTCTCGCTGGCCTTGGGTGCCAGCCTGCTGTTGACCCTGGCCGGCAAGATCAACGTGCACATCCTCGAGAACGTGCTGTTCGGCTCTGTGCTGACCGTGAACGGCAACGACCTGCTGGTACTGGCAGTGGTCGGTACCCTGGTCCTGAGCCTGAGCCTGCCGCTGTACAACCGCATCATGCTGGCCAGTTTCAATCCGCAGCTGGCCGCCGTGCGCGGGGTGGCGGTGAAAGCCCTGGATTACCTGTTCGTGATTCTGGTGACGCTGATCACCGTGGCAGCGGTCAAGGTCATCGGCGCGATCCTGGTCGGAGCGCTGCTGGTGATTCCGGCAGCGGCGGCACGGCTGCTGAGCCAGTCGCTCAAGGGCTTCTTCTGGATCTCGGTGATCATTGCCACGGTGAGCACCCTGTGCGGGATCCTGCTGCCGATCCTCTTCGACCTGCCGGTGCCTTCCGGGGCCGCCATCATCCTGGTCGCAGGCATCGCCTTCGCTCTCGCCGCCATCGCCCGCGGCACCTTGCCCAGCCTCAAAGGGAACATCGGATAAATGCCTACTCTGCGCAAACTGACAGCGGCCCTGGCCCTGTGTGCGGCGCTCGCCCCTGCGATCCAGGCGGCGGAGCCGGTGAAAGTCCTCGCCAGCCTGCCGATCACCTACGGCCTGGGCCAACTGCTGCTCAAGGACAGCGGCGTGCAACTGCAACGCGCGGCCGCTGCCAACCTGCCCGGCTCCCGGCAGAACGCCTATTTCACCGGCCGCGGCGCAGAAGCGTTGGCCGGACTGGCCGGCTCTGCCGACGCGGTGATCGGGCTGCGTTCGCTATGGCCGGACGATTCCCTGTACCCGCTGGCGCGCCGCAGCAACATTCGCATCGTCGAGATCGACGCGGCGCGCCCGGTCGACGGTGTGCTGCCCGGTATCGCGGTACAGCCAGGCGTGGGCGGACTGAACAGCCAGCCGTGGCTGTCGAGCAACAACATGGGGCGCATGGCCGATGTCATGGCTGCCGACCTGGTACGCCTGGCCCCGACCGCCAAACCACGGATCGACGCCAACCTGGCCGCGCTCAAGCAGCAACTGCTCAAGCTCAGCGCCGACAGCGAGGCACGCCTGGCAAAGGCGGACAACGTCAGCGTGGTCAGCCTCAGTGATCGCTTCGCCTACCTTGCAGCCGGTCTCAATCTGGACACGGTGGCCACCCAGGTGCTCAACGACGAACAGTGGGACACCGCACAGCTGGAAAGCCTGAGCATGACGCTCAAGGACAACGACGTAGCCCTGGTCATCGACCATCGCCAACCGCCCGAAGCGGTCAAGGCGGTGATCACGGCCGCAGGCAGCAAGCTGCTGGTGCTGGCCGAGGAAAGCGACGACCCGATCGCCGACCTGCAGGCTCACATGAGCGCCGTCATCCAGGCCCTTTGACCCTTCACTATCGTGAGCAGGCTGCGGTTCCCGGGCCTGCTCGGCGACCACTTTCAAGCCGCTCCCCTTCCCTTCGCCGATATCCGATTCAATCTTTTCCCGACCTGGCCGAGAACCTGTCAAAGCCCCACGGAATGAATGGACACTCATGCGTAACAATCAGCCTATCACTCAGCGCGAACGGACTTTTCCTGCCCAGCAGCGCCTGATTTCCACGACCGACACCCAAGGAATGATCACCTACTGCAATGATGCTTTCGTGGAGATCAGCGGGTTTACCCGCGAGCAGCTGATTCGCGCGCCACACAACACCGTGCGCCACCCGGAAGTACCTTCGGCGGTGTTCGAGCACATGTGGGCGACGCTGCGTCAGGGCCTGCCGTGGATGGGCATCATCAAGAACCGTTGCGAGAACGGCGACTACTACTGGGTCAACGCCTACGTCACCCCGGTACTTGAAAACAAGCAGGTGGTGGGTTACGAATCGGTAAGGATCAAGCCGACGGCCGAGCAGATCCGCCGTGCCCAATCGCTCTACGAACGCTTGAACAACGGCAGATCCGCAGTACCCGGCCGCGATCGCTGGATGCCGGTGCTGCAGAACTGGGTGCCGTTCATTCTGGTCAGCCAGGTTGGTTTCATGATCGGCACCTGGCTGGATACCTCGTGGGGGTTCGCCCTGGCCGCCGGGCTGTCGCTGCCACTGGGCCTGATGGGCCTGAGCTGGCAGCAGCGCGGTATCAAGCGCCTGCTCAAACTGGCGGACCAGACCACCTCGGATCCGCTCATCGCGCAGATGTACACCGACAGCCGGGGCGCCCAGGCGCGCCTGGAAATGGCCATTCTGAGCCAGGAAGCGCGCTTGAAGACCTGCCTGACCCGCTTGCAGGACACCGCCGAGCACCTGACCGGCCAAGCCCGACAATCCGACGCCCTCGCGCACCAGAGCTCCCAGGGCCTCGACCGTCAGCGCCTGGAAACCGAACAGGTGGCCGCTGCGGTGAACCAGATGGCGGCCACTACCCAGGAAGTGGCCAGCCATGTGCAGCGCACTGCCGACGCCACCCAGGAGGCCAACCGCCTGACCAGCCGCGGTCGCGACATCGCCGGCGAAACCCGCGAAGCGATCCAGCGCTTGTCGGTGGTCGTCGGGGAAACCGGGCAGACCGTCACCCAACTGGCCAAGGACAGCGACGAAATCGGCGGCGTGGTGGATGTGATCAAAGGCATCGCCGACCAGACCAACCTGCTGGCGCTCAACGCGGCCATCGAAGCGGCACGTGCCGGTGAAATGGGCCGCGGCTTCGCCGTGGTCGCCGATGAAGTGCGCCAACTGGCACAACGCACCAGCGAGTCGACCGGGCAGATCCACGGGCTCATCGCCAAGCTGCAGCAGACCGCCAACAATGCCGTGCAGACCATGGATGCCGGCCACCGTCAGGCCGAGGAAGGCGTGGCCCGTGTGCTGGAAGCCGACAAAGCGTTGATCGGCATCAGCGAGGCGGTTGCCAACATCACTGACATGACCACCCAGATCGCCGCAGCCACCGAAGAGCAAAGTGCAGTGGCCGAGGAGATCAGCCGCAACATCACCACCATCTCGCACCTGGCCGATGAAACCAGCGAACAGGCGCAGAACTCGGCACTGCTCAGTGAAGAGTTGACCAAGACCGCCAACAGCCAGTACTCGCTGGTGGAGCGCTTCAACCGCTGAGCGACCCTCGCCCTGGCAGCCAAGCCTGCGTGGCTGGCTGCCTGTCGGCCAGGCGTGTCAGGACAGGAAGGCCACGATCCGGTCAGCCGCGGTCTGCATATGCTGGTCGTGGCTGAACCCGGATGACTTCAAGGGTTTGAGGTCATGGTCGGCGGCGCTGAGCCAGTACAGCTCGATTTCCTCCGACAACTCATAGCCTGCCACTGTCTCGCAGTTGCCCAGCGCATCGCGCTCGCCCTGGATGATCAGGGTCGGTGTACGCAGGTCGGCCAGGTGTTCGACTCGCGGTTTTTCCGGCTTGCCGGCCGCGTAGAAGGGATACCCCAGGCACACCAGCGCATCGGCGCCCAATTCATCCGCCAGCAGGCTGGCCATCCGTCCGCCCATAGATTTACCCCCCACTGCCAAGGTGCCCGTCACCAGCGGTCGCACCAGGGCATAGGCCTGTCGCCAGCTTTCCAGCAGGCTTGCCTGCGGACTGGGCGGACGCTTGCTACCGCCGCTGCGGCGCTGGGCCATGTAGGGAAACTCGAAGCGCACCACGCTGACACCGCCAGCGGCCAGGCGCCCGGCCATGCTGTTCATGAAGGCACTGTCCATCGGCGCGCCGGCACCGTGCGCCAGGATCAGGCACGGCGCCTGCGCGCCGGTCTGGGCGGGGTTCCACAGCCAGCCGTTGTCTTGCATGCGTTGGGTCCACTGATCTTCGCTCATCATCCTTCCGTCGACATTTGGCACTATTGGCGAGTTACAGACTCTGAGGCAAAACGCGGCACAGGAAAAGTGCCCGGTGCATGATGGCGTACACTGCGCCAGCCTGCAGGTACGGCTCCAACCTCCCCATACTCTTTGATCTTTTCGCGAAGGATAGCGATTCATGAACTTCGACTGGCACAGTGCGCCCATCACCCGTTACACCCCGCTGGACAGAGGCTACCGCAACACCCAGAACGTGCGGCGTTTCCTGACCGAGGCGTGCGGCCCCAACTTTCATTTCGACCGTCCTTTCATGGCCTGGCTCAAAAGTGGCCAAGCCAAGACCATGGGTCAGGTCGCAGACCACTGGAACCTGATGCATCCGCGTTGACGCGATGCGGTGGCCAGGGTGTGAAACGCTGCTTTAATGAGTGCAACCCTCACCGCTTGGTGTCTTCCTATAGGAGTGCCCGATGGATCGTCTCAGTGCCAAGGATTTTTCCCCAGAGTTACTGGAACTGTACGACTTTTATGCCCATGGCAAGATCAACCGCCGCGAGTTCCTCGACCGCGCGGCGCTGTTCACCTTCGGAGGACTGACCGCAGGCGCGTTGCTGGCCAGTCTGAGCCCGAACTATGCATTGGCCCAGCAGGTGGAATTCACCGATCCGCAGATCGTGGCCGAATACGTCACCTATCCCTCGCCCAACGGCCATGGCCAGGTGCGCGGCTATCTGGTGCGACCGGCCCAGGCCACCGGCAAGGTGCCAGGCGTGGTGGTGGTGCATGAGAACCGCGGGCTCAACCCCTATATCGAAGACGTCGCACGGCGGGTCGCCAAGGCTGGCTACATGGCCCTGGCCCCGGATGGCCTGACCTCGGTCGGCGGCTATCCGGGCAACGACGACAAGGGCCGGGCGCTGCAGGAGAAGGTCGACCCGACCAAATTGATGAATGACTTCTTCGCCGCGATCCCTTGGCTGATGGCGCATGAAGGTGTGACCGGCAAGGTCGGCATGACCGGCTTCTGCTATGGCGGCGGTGTGTCCAATGCGGCGGCGGTGGCCTATCCCGAGCTGGCGTGCGCGGTGCCGTTCTATGGACGTCAAGCCGACGCCAAGGATGTAGCGAAGATCAAGGCGCCGCTGCTGCTGCATTTCGGCGAACTGGACACGCGCATCAACGAAGGTTGGCCCGCGTACGAGGCCGCGCTCAAGGCGGCAGGCAAAACCTACGAGGCGTACATCTATCCCGGCGCCAACCATGGTTTTCACAACGATTCGACCCCGCGCTATGACAAGGCCGCAGCCGACCTGGCCTGGGAACGCACGCTGGGCTGGTTCGAAAAATACCTGAGCTGACGTAGAATGCCGGCCCTTTGCAGCCGTAGCCGTGATCCTTGCCATGAACGCCGACGCCCTCGCCACCTTGCATCAACACCTGCTTCAAGCCCTCGCCCAGCCGCCGGTTGAAACCCGTCGGCTGTTTCACGGCCGCGGTCGGCGCTGGCCGGGGCTGGAGCAACTGACCGTGGACTGGCTGCAGGGCATCGTGCTGGTGTCGGTGTTCAAGGAGCCGCTTCCCGAACACCTGAAAGGCTTGCAACAGCTGCTTGCCGGCCTCGCGCAGCAGCCGGTCTGGGCAGCCAGCGGCGCGCGCGGTCTGGCGCTGCAGCACCGCTATCTGCCCGGCAGCGACGTGCACTGGTTGATCGGCGCAGCGCAAGAGCAGGTGGTCCTGGTCGAGAACGGCCTGCAGTACCGCATCGACCTGGGACGTAAACAGAACAACGGCTTGTTTCTCGACATGCGCCACGGTCGCGACTGGGTACGCGAAAACGCCCAGGGTCGACGTGTGCTCAACCTGTTCGCCTACACCTGCGGGTTCTCGGTGGCTGCCATCGCCGGCGGCGCGGCCCGTGTGGTCAACCTCGACATGTCTCGCGCCGCCCTCACCCGAGGACGCGAGAACCATCACCTCAACGGCCACGACCTGGGCAAGGTCAGCTTTCTGGGCCACGATCTGTTCAAGTCCTGGGGCCGGGTCGGCAAGGACGGTCCGTACGACATGGTGATCATCGACCCGCCGTCGTTCCAGAAAGGCAGCTTTATGCTGACCAAGGATTACCAGCGGGTACTGCGCCGCCTGCCGGAACTGCTCAGCGAATCGGGCGTGGTGCTGGCGTGCATGAACGACCCCGCGCTGGGCCCTGAATTTCTGGTCGACGAGCTGCGCCGCGAGGCACCTGCGCTGCGCCTGCGGCGGCGCCTGGACAACCCACCGGAGTTTGCCGATATAGACCCGGCCAGCGGCCTCAAGGCAATGGTGTTCGTGCGGGAGTGATCGCCGAATCACACTGGCTCAGGCCCTAACATACCGTACGGCGACTGGCCATCTTAAAGATTGAACAATTTCACGCGGCCGGCGAACCAAGTAAAGGAGAGCCACCGGGAGGTGAGAGTCCCGGCGGCTCGGGTGACACATCGAATGAAACCCTTGAGAGGTATCCGCCATGTCAGCGCAGGAATATAACACCATCCGCCATACCCCTGTCAGTGCGTTGGGCTCGATCCCGGCCAGTCAGTTGATCGCTTTCGTCGAAGCCTGCCGTCCGTTGGTGCGCGACGCGATCCTGAATGCCAGGTTGACTCGATGAGCCTGCTGGTTGTGAGCAGCCCCGCCATGGCGGGGCTTTTTCATGGCCGCAGAACAGGTTTCACGGCTGGCGCTGCGTGATCAGCGTGCGCACGCGCTCGCTCAATGCTTCCAGGGCGAACGGCTTGGTCAGGACTTCGGTGCAGGGCTGCAGATGGCATTGGTCCAGTGCCAGGTTCTGCGCGTAGCCGGTGATGTACAGCACCGGCAAGCCAGGTCGGGCCGACCGCCCCAGCTCGGCCATCTGTCGACCATTGAGGCCACCGGGCAGGCCCACGTCCGTCACCAGCAGGTCGATGCGCGCTGCCGATTGCAGCAGCTCTCGCCCCTGGGCGCTGTCGCCGGCCTGCAGGACCACGTAGCCCAGGCTTTCCAGCAGTTCGGCCACGGAACCGCGCACCGAGGCTTCGTCGTCCACCACCAGCACGGTCTCGCCGCTGCCACCGAGGTCGATGGGCGCCTGGCTGGGCACGACCGCTTCTGTCTCGAGACCTGCGCAATGCCTGGGCAGGTACAGGCTGACCGTCGTGCCAAGCCCTGGCCGTGACTGGATCTTCACCAGTCCGCCGGATTGCCTGGCAAACCCGTAGATCATCGATAGACCCAGACCGGTGCCTTCGCCGACCGGTTTGGTGGTGAAGAACGGCTCGAACGCCTTGGCCATGACCTCTTCGCTCATCCCCGAACCGTTATCGGTAACGTGAACCACCAGGTACTCGCCGGCCTGTACTTCATGATTGAACGCATCGCTGTGGGGCAGCCACTGATTGCCGGTTTCGATGCTGATCCGCCCACCTGCCGGCATGGCATCGCGGGCATTGATACACAGGTTGAGCAAGGCGTTTTCCAACTGGGTCGGGTCGATCAGCGCCGTCCACAGATTTTGGGTATCGCGCACGCTCACCTCGATGGAAGGTCCGACCGAACGCCGCACCAGTTCTTCCAGGCCGTGGATCAACGCGTTGACGTCGGTGGGCACCGGGGCCAGGGTCTGCCGACGGGAGAACGCCAGCAGCCGATGGGTCAGCGACGCGGCGCGCTTGACCGCCCCCTGCGCTACGTCCAGGTAGCGTTCGAGGTCATCGGTACGGCCCTGTTTCAAGCGCATGTGCATCAATTCGAGGCTACCGGACAGGCCCGCCAGCAGGTTGTTGAAGTCGTGGGCGATACCTCCGGTAAGCTGGCCCACGGCCTCCATCTTCTGCGCCTGGTGCAACGCCGCCTCGGCTTTTTCCCGTTCGGCGATGGCGATGCGCACGCGCTCTTCCAGGGTCTGATTGAGTTCGCGCACCGCAGCTTCGGCCTTCTTGCGCGCGGTAACGTCGATCGAGGAGCCGATCAACCCGATGACTTCGCCGTTTTCGTCGAGCAGGGGGGTCTTGAGCGACAGCCAGGTCGCCGCTGTGCCGTCGGCCTGGCGTACCTCTTCTTCCACCTCCTGAGTGTGCCGGCCTTCCATGATGCGCCGGTCGGTTTCCATGATCACCCGGGCCTGGACCTTGTCTTCCAGGAACTCGACATCAGTGCGGCCGATGTACTGCTCGGGCGGTTTGCCGATGAGTTCGGTGGTGCCTCGATTGGCAACCAGCATCCGCCCCTCGCGATCCTTGGCGTACACCACACCTGGCACCGCGGCGGTGAAGGTGCGCAGCAGGTGAGTCATGCGATCGCGCTCGGCCTCGGCGCTGCGGCGTTGCTGGATGTCCAGCAGCACGCCGGGAAAACGGTGCGGACGGCCCGCCTCGTCGAATTCCACATGGCCGTTGGCTTCGATCCAGCGATAGCTGCCGTCGCTCTGCAGCACGCGATACTCGCAACGGTAGTGACCGCCATTGCCGAGGGTTTCGAACACGGCGGCCTCGACCCGCGGGCGATCCTGCGGATGGACGCTGGCCATCGCTTGTTCCAGCAGCAGGCCCTGGGCACACACCTTGCCGGAAAGACCGAAGGTGCGGGCGAAGCGCTCGTCGGCACTGAAGTGGTCGGCCGCCACATCCCACACCCAGGTACCGACGATGGCCCCGGTATCCAGGGCCAGCTGCAGGCATTCGGCTGCATCCTGGGCAGGTGTCTCCTCAGGTACGAAAGGGTCGCGAAGGTGTTCGGGAGGCTGGGTCGGCATATCGGCTCGCAGCGGAACGCAGGGTGCCCTGATGGTGACGTCGGCGTTTGGGTAATACAAGCCTGCACAGCGCGAAATCCGTACACGGTTGCAGATGGACTGCGGCAGATTCTGCGTGGGAGCGGTCGGTGGCCGCGAAACGGACGCCGCGGTGCGCCAGGGGATCCGCAGCGCTCTTTTCGCGGCCACTGACCGCTCCCACGGAAACCAAAGACGGCGCCACCCACAAAACCCCACCCCTGTAGCAGCGGCGCAAGCCACGTCCGGCAACCCCGCGCAACTTCAGACAACCCCTGTAGCAGCGGCGCGAGCCACGTCCGGCAACCCCGCGCAACTTCAGACACCCCCTGTAGCAGCGGCGCGAGCCGCGTCCGGCAACCCCGCGCAACTTCAGGCAGCCCCTGTAGCAGCGGCGCGAGCCGCGTCCGGCAACCCCGCGTAACTTCAGACACGGCGCCTGAGCAGATAACTGTCCATGATCCAGCCATGCCGGCTGCGCGCCTGCTGCCGCGCATCGGCAATGATCTGCGCCATGTCATCCAGCCTTCCGGCCAGCAGCACTTCATCGGCCGTACCGACGTAAGCACCCCAATAGATATCCAGATCCTGGCCGACCAGCGCCTTGAAGCTGTCCTGTGCATCGAGCATGACCACCACCGTGTCGACCCCCTCGGGCATCCTCGCCGCCAGGCGTCGACCGGTAGTGATCTGCACAGCACCCGCGATGCTGTTGAGGGTGATGCGGTGCGCTGCGGTCAGCGCCTGAATGCTGGTCACCCCGGGAAACACCTCATACTGCACCGCTCGCGCGCCTTTGGCAGCGATCGCCTCGACAATGCGCAGCGTGCTGTCGTACAGCGACGGATCGCCCCACACCAGGACGCCCGCGCACTCCCCGTCCGCCACTTGATTATCGAGCAACCGCTCGAAGGCCGCCTGCTTGCGCGCGTTCAGGGTATCCACCGACGTCCGATAGTCCGGCCCGGCCGGACGCTCGGGCTGCAGAACCTCGACTACCCGATACGCCCCAGGCGTTGCATGACGCTCGAGGATCTCTTTGCGCAGGGCATTGAGCTTGCCTTTGTGATCGCCCTTGTCCATCAGGAAGAACACATCGACCCGCGCCAAGGCACGCGCCGCCTGCACCGTGATGTGCTCGGGATGACCAGCGCCGATGCCGATGATGAGAAGTGTTTTCAAAAGTGCTCCGCGGACAGTTCACTACAACGCGCCTATGGCAGTGCCGATGCAGGCCTCTCTTCACAGCTGACGCATGCCAGACCTTACAGCGTCCGTTTCAAGGTGAATACGGGGTTGCGCGAATTGGCACAGTTCCAGCTGTCCACGCCCTTTCGGCCTTTACACGTATGTGCATCTGCTACGAATGCCTGTGATGATCGACGGGCGGGCGCATTGCACGCCCGCCCTCTCGCTCACTGGGTCACAGCGACCATTTCAGCGAGAACATCAGGTTGCGCGGGTCGCCGTACGTGCCACTGCCGGTTGCGGTGGGAATACCCTGCCAGTACTTCTCGTCCAGCACGTTGTTGAAGTTGACCCGGGCGTCCCAGTGTTCGTCGAAGCGATAGCCGGCCATCAAGCCCAATACCGCGTAGGAATCCTGCTCGGCATGACCGGTTCCGACACGACCATAGGTCGCACTCTGCGCCAGCACGTCGGCGCCGATACGCAGCCGGTCCAAGGCACCTTCGAACTGGTAGGTCGTCGCGGCCTTGAACAGGTGCTTGGGCTGATTGGGCGCGAACAGATTACCCTTCTCGTAGGTACGGTCTTTCACGTACTGGCTGAGCACCAGGGTATAGGCGGCCGAGAACTGCCAGTTGGGCGTGAAGGCGCCACTGATCTCGGTATCCAGACCACGGCTGCGTACCTCGCCTGCGGCCTCATAGCAGGTGCGGTTGGTGGCTCGGCAGCTGGCCGGCTGATCGGGAATGACATAGGCGCGGTTCTGCTGAGTCATGTCGAACATGGCCACGGACGCATTCAGGCCGCCATCGAAGTACTCGCCCTTGATGCCGATCTCATAGCTTTCGCCGGTCATCGGGTCCAGCACCGTGCCGCCGACATCCTGCTGCGTCTGCGGCTTGAAGATTTCGGTGTAGCTGGCATAGACCGAGTAGGTGTCGTTCAGGTCGTAGATGATGCCGGCATAGGGCGTGACTTCCTGGGTCACCTTGTAATCACCTATGCCCGAGCGGTTATCGTAGTCATACCAACTGACCCGGCTGCCGACGATGATGTGCAACGGGTCCAGCGGGTTGAAACGCGCGGCGGCGTAGACGCCCTTTTCAGTCGCCGTGTTCTTGCTCTCATAGAGGCGATAATCGCTGCGAGTGCGCGAAGGCTTGGCGATGACAGCCGGATCGAAGTTGTAGATATCGACAGGCGTGGAGTCATTCCAGTAGCCACCCGTCTGGTCGAACTTCTCCTGGCGGCGACTGGCACCGACGGTCAACTGATGCTCGCGACCGAACAATTGGAACGGGCCAGCCAGCGAGGCATCCACGTTGGTCTGCACGTCGGTGGTGTCGTAGGCGCCCGTCGCCTGCCCGTACACGCCATTGCGGGGTGCCGTCAGATAGCTGGAAAAGGTGTTGGACTCGGCCCATATCTTCGCGGCCGCAGCCTTGGCAGTCCAGCCGTTGTCGAAGCGGTGGGTGACGTCGGTGAACACGCTGACGTTGTCTCTATCCCAGTAAGCCCAATCGTTGCTCAGGAAGGTGGAACGCGACAGATGCAGGTCTTCGCCATTCGGGCCTGACGGCAGGCTGCCCCAATCCGAGGTGGCGTCATCGCGCTGCTTGGAAGCCCCGAGGGTCAGGGTGGTCGCCTCGCTCAAGTCCGCTTCGAACACGCCATAGAAGGTCTGGCGCTGCTTCTCACGCTCGTCGATGTAGCTGTTGTCGTCTTCGTAGGCGGCCACGACCCGGCCCCGCAAAGTGCCGGATTCGTTGAGCCGGTTCGATGCATCGACCTGCGTGCGGTAGCGGTCCCAGGTGCCGGCGCTGGTGGTGATGCTGACCTGAGGGGTGGCGGTAGGACGCTTGCGCACCAGGTTCAGGGTTGCCGACGGGCTGCCGGCACCGGTCATCAGGCCGGTGGCACCGCGCACCACTTCAACCCTGTCGTACAAGGCCAGGTCGGCACCGGCAATGGTGTCCAGAGTGAACTGGCCAATGCTGGTCGGCAGCCCGTCGTACATGATGTTGTCGATGTTGAACCCGCGCGCCTGGAACGCCTGACGGTCGCCGCCAAACTTGCGCAAGGTGATGCCGGGCGCGTACTTGACCACATCGTTGAGGTCGTTCATGCCCTGGTCGTCCATGCGCTGGCGGGTGATGACGCTGACCGACTGCGGGGTTTCGCGGATCGACAGCGGCAGCCCGGTCGAGGTGCTCATGCTGCCGGTGGTGTAGGAACCTGAGTGTTCGGTAGTGGCCGTGCCGGCAATGGAACTGGTGGCGGCCGAGACGGCCGTCGCGCCCAGCTCCACTGCGCCGCCATTGGATGCTGTAGCGGGGGCGGTGACGCTGGCCACGTCGCCCTGCACCGTACCCACCAGGCCGCTGCCGGCCAGCAGGCGTTGCAGTGCCACGGCAGGCTCCATCCGACCGGTGACCGAAGGTGCCGTCTTGCCGGCAATCGCCGCCGGTTCGACCAGCACTTGCAGGCCGCTGGCTTGACCCAGCTTGTTCAATGCTTCGCCCAAGGGCTGTGCGGGCAGGTTCACGGCGATCGGCGCAGCCTGTGCCAAGCCGGCGATGGACAAAGAGATGCACAGCGCAACACTGCGCAAAGGAAAGTGATTCATGGCATGACCTCAGGAACCCACACAAGGCGGTCTGCCCCCCCCGGGCGAAGACTCGAATGCGGGCTGTAGGAAGCCGCGCAAACTTGTGTGCGAAACCGCGTTGAATGCGGAAGCGGCGCAAGGCTATGCAAATGTCAAAAAAATGTAAATGATAATTCATGGCACTTGGCAAGCATTCGCGGCTGCCAACCAGAAGCATTGGTCTTTGCCAGCGAGCGCGCAGGCTGGATGAGTGCGTATGAAGAGCGCAGAGCGTGCGGGCTGCACGATGGAGAGGGGTCGTTGCAGGGGGCGTCAGGATGGATGTCCCGGCAGTGATGAACACCACCGCCGGGAAATTATTACTGGATATGTCTAGCTATTGGCGCAACCGGATCAGCCGCGCGCGGGAAGTTCCCAGTCGGGACGTATGAAATGGCAGGTGTAGCCGTTGGGAATACGCTCCAGGTAATCCTGATGCTCGGGCTCGGCTTCCCAGAAATCACCTGCCGGGGCCAGTTCGGTGACGACCTTGCCGGGCCACAGGTCCGAGGCATCGACGTCGGCGATTGTTTCCAGTGCGACGCGTTTCTGCTCCTCGGTGTTGTAGAAGATTGCCGAGCGGTAGCTCAGGCCCACATCGTTGCCCTGGCGGTTGGCCGTGGACGGGTCGTGAATCTGGAAGAAAAACTCGAGGATCTGGCGATAGCCGATCACGCTGGGATCGAACACGATCTCGATGGCTTCGGCATGGGTGCCGTGGTTGCGGTAGGTTGCATTGGCGACATCGCCACCGCTGTACCCGACCCGCGTCTGCAGGACGCCCGGATAACGACGGATCAGGTCCTGCATGCCCCAGAAGCAGCCACCCGCCAGCAGAGCGGTTTCGGTCTGGACTGTCATATCGATTACCTTCGCTGAATGAACGTGGCCCATTCTAATACAACCGCTGCGAAGGCGCCGTACAGGCCGTCAGAGGTTAGTGAAACGCGCCACTGCCTCCACCACTTTCTTCGCCCCGTCCTGAATTTCGACGATGACGTCACCGGCCTGGCCGGCCAGTTCTACGCCCTGCTCGGCCTGCTGCCTGCTGTTGGCCATGTCGCGCACGGTGCCATCGACCAACGCTTGGTTCTGCTGCACCACGGCGGCGATCTCGTCGGTGGCGGTGCTGGTCCGACCTGCCAGTTGCCGGACTTCGTCGGCCACCACGGCGAACCCGCGCCCCTGCTCGCCGGCACGTGCGGCTTCGATGGCGGCGTTCAGCGCGAGAAGGTTGGTTTGTTGCGCGATACTGCTGATGGTCTGGATGATCGAGCTGATCAGCAGCGATTGCTTGCCCAGCGCTTCGACACCGCTGGACGCGGACTGCATGTCGTCGGCGATCTTGCGCATGGTCTGCACGGTATCGGTCACTACCACCGCGCCACGCTGGGCGCTGATGTCGGTGCTGCGCGAGATTTCATAGGCGGTCTGCGCGGCCTGATTGACCTCGGCCTCGCGCTCGACCTGCTCGGTGACCACGGTGGCGAACTTGACCACCTTGTAGAGCTTGCCTTCGGTGTCGTAGACCGGGTTGTAGGTCGCCTCGAGCCAGACGGTACGGCCCATGCTGTCGAGACGCTTGAAGCGGCCGGCGACGAATTCACCGCGGTTCAGGTTTGCCCAGAATTCGGTGTAGCTCGGCGAACTGGTTTCTTCGCTGTGGCAGAACAGGCGGTGATGCTTGCCCTGCACCTGCGCCAGGGTATAGCCCATGCCGCGCATGAACTGGTCGTTGGCCGACAGCACGGTGCCTTTCAAGTCGAACTCGATGACCGCCGTGGAACGCAGCAAGGCGTCGATGAACGAAGCGTTCTCCGCGGCTTTCTCCATGCTCTGGGTGACATCGGTGGCAAAGCACTTGATGTGCATCAGCACACCCGCCGCATTGCGGATGGGCTTCCAGTGCGCATTGACCCAGACCAGGCTGCCGTCCGCCTTAAGGTAGCGATAGTTGTCCGACACCGAAGTGCCTGCCGCCACCGCCGCCCGGAAGTTGTTGTAGCACGGCAGTTTGGTCACGTAGGTGGGGACCAATTCGGTCATCAGCCTGCCAACCAGCTGCGCTTCGGTGTAACCCAGGGTGGTGGCGAACAAGTCGTTGCAGGCGATGATGCGCAGCGACGCATCGATGTCCAGGCTGAGCATCTCGTGGGTCATGCCGGCTACCAATTGACGCAATTCCACCAGTTCATCGGCTTGTGCGCTGAGTTGCTGCTTGAGTTTGTTGTTGAACATAAGGCACCGGCATCAGGGTCATGGTCGTGTTATCGGCGGCAATGGCCGAGGGTTTAGCCCTGCATGACAGATGTCTACCTGCTCGAACCCAATCAGCCCCGGCCCAGAGCGCGCCGCCGGGACAATCCACAGAAGCTGTGGATAAGTCAGTGGACAACCCCCCCCTGCCCCTCGCAAACCCATATGGAATGGGGCCTGAAGTCAAACTGTCGATTTTTTCACCAACTCGAAAAGACGTTTTTTTTCATTGACTTGCGTGAGTCATACCGAGTAGCCATGATCGAAGATGCACGGTCAGACCGTACAGACACGTCTTCTTGCACTTGCAGTGACAAGGCCTTCGTTTGGGTTTTCTAGGTGCTGATAACGTATTTTTTTGGAATAGCGCTTGCGCGCCTCATAGCCGATGCGATAGTCTTCGACCCGTTAGTACCAAGCTGAAAGTCAATTCAGGTCGACAACCCTGTTCACACGGGCTCGACCAACATGATGGTCTCCAGGTAACGCCCCCCGACTTGCGAACAAGTCCGGCATCAAGCGAATTACTCTGCCCCGACCAACCTACGATTGATCAGGATCTGCATCCAGGGCCCCGAACCTTAGCCCGGAATGTTGCCTGCCCTCCTAAGTACCTACCAGTCAGCCCAACAGCCAAAACGATAAAGCGCTGTTCACTGGCTGTCTTGTTCCAGACAGGTTCTTCGCCCGGCCCAAAGGCCCGCGCTACTGGAACGTTTTTATCGATCACGGCTCCAAGTCGTGACCATTGCAGGAACATACAACAACATGACTCATATCCAGACCCAGGATGCCATCCGCACCCTCACCCACGCCTTCGCTCCGATGAACTGCCTGATCATGGCCGCGCGCAAAGGCTGCTTCAGCTTCACCATCGTCAATGAGCACGGTATCGCCCGTCACAGCGAACGCTTGTACCCGGAACAGTACTCCAGTGCCGAACCGCTGCAGGCCGTGATCGACCGTACGCGTCAGGCCCTGGTTGCCTGATCGCCGCGGCGATGCACAACGATGCGCTGTATAGAAAAGCCTCGACCCGTCGGGGCTTTTTCATGCCTGCGATTTGTACCCGCGTGCATGCATTTGAAGACTTTCGCCGGGGCAACTGTAAACGCAGATTACAGTTTGCAAGCTGGGCGGGTGAACCCCGGATGCCGTCCGTTGTCGTGCGAGCGAAAGTCTGACGCCATTTTTTTGCTTCCCCACAGCCCGCTCTTGGCCGAGCTAGACAGCTTCGTGAAATCTGCCGAGCAGGCGACCGTTGCCCAGGCACAGGGTTGGCAGGTGCGCAGCCCACCATCACAACCTTCAGGCAGTCGCAAAATCTGGTCGGATTGTCCTACAAAACCGCTCTAGCCAGAGTGTTTCAGGCTATAGCGTTGCAGTGAAAATGTTGGTAGCTTGCGCCTCAGTGCCCCCCTAGAGTTAAAACAATGAAAAGACCAATGCTCAAGACCACTCTCGGCTTCGCTGTCACCCTGGCATCCAGCCAGCTTTTCGCTGCCGGCTTCGCCCTCAATGAACAAAGCATCAGCGGCATGGGTACCGGTTTCGCCGGTCGCTCGTCGTCTGCCGAGGACGCCAGCACTGTCTATGGCAACCCTGCTGGCATGTCCCGCATCAAACGTGAACAAGTGAGCGTCGGCGCTGCGGCCATCGTCGCCAAGACCGACATCAGCGGGCGCGGTACGTTCGGGGGCAGCAACGACGGTGACATGGTGCCGTTCGTCGGCGTACCGATGGGTTACTACGTCAAGCCGCTCGATGAAAACTGGACCTTCGGGTTCGGCATGTACGCGCCGTTTGGCCTGGTCACCGACTACGAAAGCGGTTTCGCCGGCCGCTACTGGGGCGACAAGAGCCATGTGGCCGTCGTCACCCTGCAGCCCACCATCAGCTATGCATTCAATGACCGCGTGTCCATCGGCTTCGGCCCGACCATCAACCGCCTCGAAGGCGAGCTGACCTCGGCCACGCTGAACCGCGCTACGCCTGGCCGCAACGATGGCGAAGTCAAGATCAAGGGCGACGATACCGCCGTGGGCTTCAACGTCGGCGTGCTCGTTCAGGCCACTGATGATACCCGCGTGGGCCTGACCTACCACTCCAAGGTCAAGTACAAGCTGGACGGCCATACCAAGGTCGAGGGTTCGGGGTTCGGGCCGTTCAACGGCAGCAAGTACGATGCTTCGCTGGACATCGACACACCGGAGTCGGTGGACTTCTCGGTCACCCACGAGCTCAATGAGGACTGGACCCTATACGCAGGCAGTACCTGGACACGCTGGAGCCGCCTGAAGGAAATCTCGGTCGAGAACGACGGCGTGCCTGCACCACTGCGCCCTTCCATCGGCACCATCACCGAAGAGCAGGACTGGCACGACACTTGGTCCCATGCCGTGGGCGCCGCCTACAAGCTGAACAAGCAGTGGACGCTGCGTACGGGGTTCTCGGTCGACCAGTCGCCGACCAACAACACCGATCGTTCGCCACGCATACCCACCGGTGACCGCGCCATCCTCAGCTTCGGCGCAGGGTGGAGCCCAACGGACGACCTGACCTTCGACTTCGCCTATTCCTACCTCAAGGAAGAAGACGCGAAGATCAATCTTGTCAGTGCTACCAAGGGTGCGTACCAGGCCAAGTACGAGAACAGCGCACATGGCTTCGGCACTTCCATGACCTATCGCTTCTGATTGATCGAGCAACACGAAAAGCCCCGACCGGTTCGGGGCTTTTTCATATGTGGCCTCAGCACAGACTCATGTTCATTTGCAGCAGGGCCAGTCCGCCCTGCTGCCAGCCCCACCACGCCAGACCCAGCAGCGCCGCCAGTGCGCATGCCGTGGCGAGCTGCACGCTTCGAAGCCTGTTCATGCACTCGCTCCTTGTGCCTGCAGCCGGGCAATGGGGCGTTCGCGCACCGGCCAGTTGAGCGCACCGGCGAGCAGGCTCAACGCGATCGACAGCTGCCAGACCAGGTCGTAGCTGCCGGTCTGGTCATACACCAGGCCGCCCAGCCAGCCTCCCAGAAACGCGCCCAGCTGATGGAAGAGAAACACGATGCCACCGAGCATCGACAGGTTGCGCACGCCAAACAGCGTTGCGACGGTGCCGTTGGTCAAGGGAACGGTGGACAACCAGAGCAACCCCATCGCCATGCCGAACAGGCAGGCGCTGACGGTAGTGACCGGGAACCACAGGAACAGCACGATCACGACGGCGCGCATCAGGTACAAGGCGGTCAGCAGGCGCGGCTTGGACATGCGTCCACCCAGCCAGCCGGCGATGTAGGTGCCGAAGATGTTGAACAGTCCGATCAGCGCCAGGACCGTGGTGCCCACGCTTGCCGGGAGGTGCTGGTCGACGAGGTAGGACGGCAGGTGTACACCGATGAATACCACCTGGAAACCACAGACGAAGAAGCCCAGCGCCAGCAGCCAGAATCCTGAATGGCCGCACGCCTCGCGCAGCGCCTGGCCAAGGGTCTGATCGTGGGCCTGGGCTGGCAGTGGCCGGTCCTTGAGCATGCGCACCAAAGGGACGATGAACGCCACCAGTACGCCCATCACCAGCAAGGCCGTCGACCAGCCCAGCCAGCTGATGAGGCCGAGCGTGCCGGGCAGCATCGCGAATTGCCCGAACGAGCCGGCAGCGCTGGCGATCCCCATGCCCATGCTGCGGTGCTCGGCGGGCAAGGCTCGCCCGACCACGCCCAGAATCACCGAGAAGGACGTACCGGAGAGCCCCAGGCCGATCAGCAGGCCAGCGCTGAGGCTCAGGCTCAACTCGGAGTTGGCCAGCCCCATGCAGCCAAGGCCGACCGCGTAGAGCACCCCACCCAACGCAACTACGCGCCCGGCGCCGAAGCGATCCGCCAGAGCGCCGGCGAAGGGTTGGACCAGGCCCCAGATCAGGTTCTGCAGCGCGATGGCCAGCGCGAATACACCCCTGCCCCAGCCGAACTCCGCACTCATGGGCGCCAGGAACAGACCGAAGCCGTGGCGAATGCCCAGGGACAGGGCAAGAATCAGGGCTGCGCCGAGCAGAACCCAGCCGCTGGTACGCCATACCGATGTCATTATTGTGTGCTCCGGGCAGGAAGGGACAGGCCGCTCGATTGTATGCCTGTTCACCGCCGACAGGCAGCGCCGCATGCAAGCATCTGCGAGGCAGGTTCTACAGCGCAGCGCCCAGCAGCACCAACAGTTCGAGCAACTCGAGCATGGCGCCGGCGGTGTCACCGGTGGTACCGCCCAAACGCTTGATCATCTGGCGTCGCAGCGCCATGAAGCCGGCCAGCACCAGCAGGCTGACCCCTACTCCGCAGAACGCCAGGCTGACCAGCGCCACGCCTGCCAGCAACCAGGCGCCGGCACGACGCGGCAGGTGGTCGGCCAGGGCCTGGCCCAGCCCGCCAGCGCGCACGTAGGGCGTACCCATGAACAAGCCGAGCATCGCGGCCCGCGCCAGTACCGGGGCCAGCACCAGTGCGGCCTGCTGGCCCTGCTCGAGCAAGGCCAGCAGCGCGCAGAACTTGAGCAGCAGCACCAGCACCAGTGTTACCACGGCCATGGGACCGCTGCGCGGGTCCTTCATGATCAGCAAGGTGCGTTCGCGGTCGCCGAATCCGCCCAGCCAGGCATCGGCGCTGTCCGCCAGACCGTCCAGGTGCAGGCCACCGCTGAGCACCACCCACAGCGCCAGCAACAGCGCGGCGTGCAGAAGCACTGGCGTTCCGGCGAGCAGCGCACTGGCGGCCCACAAGAGCACGCCGAACAGCAGCCCCACGGCAGGATAGAACAACAACGAGCGCCCGGAAGCTTCTGGACTGGGCATGCCTGGCAAGCGCACCGGCAAGCTGCTGAGAAACTGCAAGGCAATCCAGAACGGCAGCATGCTCAGGACGGCTCGCTCAGGCTGCCATCGGCTGCCATCACCACACTGAACAAGGCAGCGTGTCCGACCTCGACTTGAAGCAGCTGTTCGCGTGGCAGGGCGCGTGCTTCGGCCAGCAACAAGCGCATCACCCCACCGTGCACCACCAGCAGCAGCCGCTGGGCCGGGTAGGTGACCTGCAACCTGTGCAAGGCGTCGTGGATTCGCGCGGAGAAGGCCTGCATGGGCTCGCCGTCGGGCGGCGTGAACGCATAGGGGTCGTTCCAGAACAGACCCAGGCCGGCTTCGTCGGTCTGCATCAATTGCGCCGCACTCAGACCCTCCCAGGCGCCGAAATGCAGCTCCTGGAGATCGGCATCGAAGCTCAGCGGCAGCCCGCGCTCTTCGGCCAGCACCTCGGCAAAGCGTGCGCATCGCTGCAGCGGCGAGCTGACGATGCGGTCCCAACCGGAACGGTCGGCAACCGCAGCGTGCAACTGGGCCCAACCGCGCTCGGTCAGGGCGTCATCGAGGCTGCCGCGAAACCCGCCGATCTCGGTTTCGCCATGGCGCAGCAGATCCAGGTGCAGGGTCATGCCGGACGGTCCGCGACGGCCGCTTCGGCGAAGGTTGCCATCTGCCCGTGCAGGTCACACGCCAGGCGCAACAGCGGCACCGCCAGGGCGGCGCCACTGCCTTCGCCCAGACGCAGGCCCAGTTGCAGCAACGGTTGCGCCTCGAGGGCTGCCAGTACATGGCGGTGCCCGGGTTCGGCGCCGTTGTGAGCGAACAACAGCCATGGCCGGATGGACGGGTTCAACTGCACCGCCAGCAGCGCCGCGACACTGCAGATGAAACCATCCACCAGCGCCACGATGCCCTCCTGGGCGCAGGCCAGGTAGGCGCCGACCAGCGCGGCAACCTCGAACCCACCGTAGCAGAACAGGCGTTGCAGCGGTTCGTCGGGCAGCCCGGCATGGGCCTGCAAGGCGCGCTCTATGACCTGCACCTTGCGGATCACGCCGGCGGCGTCCAGACCGGTGCCCGGCCCGGCCAGATCGACCACGGCGCAGCCCAGCGAGGCGCAGGCCAGCGCGGTGGCCGACGTAGTGTTGCCGATGCCCATTTCACCGCCGATGAACAGCTCGGTGCCGCTGGCCTTCGCCCGCAGCACGCTGTCGCGACCGGCCTGCAGTGCCTGCGTGCCTTGCTCGAAACTCATCGCCGGCGCGTCGATGAAATTGCGCGTACCGGCAGCGATCCGCACATGCTGCACGCCAGGCAGATCGCCCAGCGGCGTGGCGGTGCCGAGGTCCACCACTTCCAGGCGCGCCTGCAGGCGCCGGGCCAATACACTGATGGCCGCACCGCCGTTGACGAAGTTGTGCACCATTTGCGCGGTGACTTCCTGCGGATAGGGCGAGACACCTTCGGCGACGATGCCGTGATCGGCAGCGAACACCGTGATCCATACCTGCTCGACCGAGGGTTTGAGGCGACCCTGCAGCGCCGCCAATTGCACCGCCGTCTGCTCGAGTGCGCCAAGCGAGCCGGCCGGCTTGGTCAACTGCTGCTGACGCTCCAGCGCCTCGCGATGAATGCGGGCATCGGCGGTACGGGCAGTGTGCAGCCACCAGGCTGAGTTCATAGCGCGGGTCCTTTCAATATCATGGGGAGGCCGGCCACGGTGAGCACCACTCGCTCGCAGCGTTCGGCCAGGGCCTGGTGCAGCAGGCCCGCCTCGTCGACGTAGCGGCGGGTCAGTTCACCCAGAGGCACGACGCCCAGGCCGGTTTCGTTGCTGACGAAGAGGATTTCTCCCGGCAGGCCGGGCAGTGTTTCGAGCAGGGCTTCACGTTCTGCCCGCAAGCGTTCGGGCTCGTCGAGCATGAGCAGATTGGTCAGCCACAGGGTCAGGCAGTCGACCAACAGGCAGCGATCGCTACGCGCTTGAGCGCGCAGCACGTCGGCCAGGGCCAGTGGCTCTTCCACCAGCCCCCAATGATCGGGACGGCGCTCGCGGTGCAAGGCCACACGCTGGTCAAGCTCGCCATCCACCGGCTGGCTGGTAGCAATGTACACGACGTGCAGCTGGCTGTCGGTGGCCAGCCGTTCGGCAAGGCGGCTCTTGCCCGAGCGGGCGCCGCCGAGGATCAGTTGCAGCATGTCAGACCCCTCCCCCGGGCAAGCCGCACAGCTCGCGCAACCGCGCGGTGTCCAGGTGCTGCTCGACCAGGTCGGCCAGGCGCTCGATGTCGGCCTCGCGCAATGCGTGGTAATCCACCGACTGCACGTCGGCCAGCCCCGCCCAGCGCAGCAGTGCCATCGAAGACGGCGACGCTTCGAACAAGCCGTGCAGATAGGTGCCCAGAATCTGCCCGTCGGCACTGATCGCGCCATCGCGGCGACCGTCGCTCAGCTGCACCGCCGGATGATCCAGCGCCGCCCCGACGGTCACCCCGGCATGGATCTCGTAGCCGCTGACGGCGGCCTGTTCGAGGGTCAACTGGCCGGTCACGTTGCGCAGCTGCTTTTCCGCCTGCAGTTCGGTGGTGAATTCCAGCAGGCCCAGGCCCGCGCTGGAACCGGCCGCGCCTTCGAGGCCCAGCGGGTCGTCGATGCGCGTGCCGAGCATCTGCAACCCGCCGCAGATGCCCAGTACCTTGCCGCCATAACGCAGGTGGCGGGAGATCGCCTGTTCCCAGCCCTGGGCACGCAGGTGAGCCAGGTCGGCCCGCACGCTCTTCGAGCCGGGCAGGATGATCAGGTCGGCCGGGGGGATGTCATCGCCCGCGCCGATGAACTGCAGATCGACCTGCGGGTGCAGGCGCAGCGGATCGAAATCGGTGTGGTTGCTGATGCGCGGCAGCACCGGGACGATCACCTTGAGCACCTTGTCGGCCTTGCCCGACTGACGCCGATCCAGGCCGTCTTCGGCCTCCAGGTGCAGGTCCATCACATACGGCAGCACACCGATCACCGGCTTGCCGGTACGGGCCTCCAGCCAATCCAGGCCGGGTTGGAGCAAGGCGATGTCACCGCGAAAGCGGTTGATGACGAAGCCCTGAACCCGCGCCTGTTCGGTGGGCGAAAGCAGTTCCAGGGTGCCGACCAAATGGGCGAATACGCCGCCGCGATTGATGTCGGCGATCAGCAGCACCGGGCAGTCGACCGCCTCGGCAAAACCCATGTTGGCGATGTCGCCGGCGCGCAGGTTGATCTCGGCCGGTGAACCGGCCCCTTCGACCACCACTACCGGGTAGCTTGCGCTCAGCCGTTGGTGCGAAGCCAGTACCGCCTGCATGGCGATGGCCTTGTAGTCGTGATACGCGACGGCGTTCATGCTGGTCACGGCGCGCCCGTGGATGATCACCTGGGCACCGGTGTCGCTGTTGGGCTTGAGCAACACCGGGTTCATATCGGTGTGCGGCTGCAGGTACGCGGCCTGGGCCTGCACGGCCTGGGCGCGACCGATCTCGCCGCCGTCGGCAGTTACCGCACTGTTGAGGGCCATGTTCTGCGGCTTGAACGGCACCACCGCCACGCCCTGACGGGTCAGCCAGCGGCACAGCGCGGTGACCAGCGTGCTTTTCCCGGCATCGGAGGTGGTGCCCTGGACCATCAATGTGCTCATGCATGCTCCTTGCGATAGTCGCTCAGGGCGGACTCGAGTCGTGCCCAGTCGCCGTCGCGGGCAGGCAAACCGAAGCGCAGGCGGCTGTCCTGCTTGAACAGCCGCACGAGGATGCCGCGATGGGCGAGGAAATCCTGCAGGTGCTCGGCCTGCTCGTACACCACCGACTGGAACAGCTCGCAGCCGCCCTGGGGCGCCAGGTCGTGGCGCCGCAAGCATTGGCCAAGGCGCTCGCTGGCCGCTGCGCAGCGAGCGATCTGCGCTTGCTGAGTGGCCTCGTCGAGCAGGCAGGCTTGCCCCAGCTGGCGTGTCGGCCCGCTCACTGCCCACGGCCCGATCAGGTCGGCCAGCAGGCGCAGCAGGCGCGGCTCGCCGAGGACGAAGCCCAGCCGTACACCTGCGAGACCGAAGAACTTGCCGAACGAGCGCAGCACGATCAACCCGGGTTGCACGCCGTAGCGAGCCAGGCCGGCACGCGGCGTGTTGTCCATGAACGCTTCATCGACCACCAGCCAGCCACCACGACTGTTCAGACGTGCATTCCAGGCCAGCAGGCATTCGGCGGACAGCAGCCGGCCAGTGGGGTTGTTCGGGTTGACGACAACCAGCACGTCGAGGCTGTCGATGAAATGCTCGACCTCGTCTTCATTGATTTCCCGTACCACGTGCCCCGCCCGTCGCCAGCCCTCGGCATGTTCGGCGTAGCAAGGCGACAGCACCCCCACCCGTCCGCTGCGGCGAAGCCGTGGCAGGGTCTGGATCGCGGCCTGGGAACCTGGTACCGGCAAGACGTGGTCGAAGTCGTAGTAGCTGCGTGCCGCATCTTCCAGGCCATCTTCGTTTTCCGGCAGCCGCGCCCAGGCGCGGGCCGCGATCTCGGGCAGGGGGAAAGCCCATGGCGCGATGCCGGTGGACAGGTCGACCCAGTTGTCTTCGGCGATCCCGTATTCGAGCACCGCCTGGCGCAAGCGCCCTCCGTGTTCAAGCATCGAGCAAGCCTCCCAGACACAGCACCAACAGCCACAGCCACACGCCGCGCTGGACCAGGTTCCAGCCGCGCTCGATGCTGTCGGCATCTGCCGGCGCACCCTCGCCCAGCACGGCCCGCTCATGCAACTCGCCGTGATAGATAGCCGGTCCGCCCAGTTGCACGCCCAATGCGCCGGCGCCTGCCGCCATCACCGGGCCGGCGTTGGGGCTGTCCCACTGCGGTGCCTGGCGACGCCAGCAGCGCAAGGCCAGGCGGGTCTTGCCCAGCACGGCATAGGTGAGCGCGACCAGACGCGCCGGGATGTAGTTGAGCACGTCGTCGATCCGCGCCGCAGCCCAACCGAAACGCTCGAAGCGCTCGTTCCGGTAGCCCCACATGGCGTCCAGGGTATTGCTCAAACGGTAGAGGACAACCCCAGGCGCGCCGGCCACGACGAACCAGAAGATCGCCGCGAACACCGCGTCACTGCCGTTTTCCAGCACCGATTCGATGCCGGCACGGGCCACTGCTTCGGCGTCCAGCTCATCGGTCTGCCGACTGACCAGATAACCGACACGCTGACGGGCGCTGGCCAGGTCATCGCTGCGCAAGGCCTGGGCCACGGGCATCACGTGCTCTCCCAGGCTGCGCATGCCCAGCGCCAGGTACAGCGCGCCAATCTCCACCAGCCAGCCGACCAGCGGCAGCCAGGACAACAATGTCGCCAACAGGGTCAGGGGCACCACGGCCAGGAACCAGGCGGTGACACCGTGGCTGCGCCAGCCACGCCCGGCGCGGTTGAAACGTGCTTCGATCCGGTTGGCCAGGCGGCCGAAGGCAACCAGCGGATGGTGCCTGCGCGGCTCGCCCAACAGGGCATCGAGCGCGACCCCGGCCGCCGTCATCAACGCAATACTCACAACGATTTTCCCCATTGGTTTTCGTACAGCATGTGTTCGAGCGGCTGAGCGGCAGCCCAGCCTTCGAGTTCCAGCATCGGCGCTTCATAGAAACGCTCGACCGGCCCCAGGCACAGCACCGCCACCGGCTTGGCTCCAGCCGGCATGCCCAGTACCTCGGCCAGGGCCAGGGGATCGAACAGCGACACCCAACCCATGCCCAAACCCTCGGCGCGCGCCGCCAGCCACAGGTTCTGGATGGCGCAGGACACCGAGGCCAGATCCATTTCCGGCAAGGTCCGGCGGCCGAACACATGGCGCTCGCGATCGTCCATCAGCGCCGCCACCAGCACCTCCGCGCAGTCCGCGATCCCTTCGACCTTGAGCTGCATGAACTGGTCCGAGCGCTCGCCCATGGCGTGCGCGGTGCGCAGTCGCTCTTCCTCGACCAGCGCCTGGATGCGACCGCGCACATCGGCATCGCTGATGCGGATGAAACGCCAGGGCTGCATCAGGCCCACGCTTGGCCCCTGATGGGCGGCTGCCAGCAGCCGCGCAAGCAGCGCCGGCGGCACGCTGCCACCGGTGAAATGACGAATGTCGCGGCGTTCGGCGATCACCCGGTAGATGGCGGCGCGCTCGCTGTCGCTGTAGGGCTGGTTCATGACGCGATCCGATGCCCGGCTGCAGGCGCGCACTCATCGGGCGCAAACAGTGCGGCCACCGCCGTCGGATTGGACGGAAAATAGAAATGCACGTAAGAGGCCGTCATCCGCCCCTGGCGGTAAACCGCCTCGGCACCACGACCGCCGTTGGGGCTCACGCCACGGGCAATCGGCTGCAGCTCGGTACTGGTCAGCGAGTGGTGATAGGTGTGCCCGCGCAGTACCCCCTCCGGCAGCTCGACTGCTTGCAATGCCAGGGCTGCCAGACGCTTCTGCATGACCGCTTCGCCGGGCAGCAGACCCAGCAGTTGCGCGCGGGCCCCTTCGACATCGGTCAGTGCGTCGAGCAGGTAGAGCATGCCGCCACATTCGGCCAGCAGGGGCTTGTCCGCGGCATGGTGGGCGCGGATGTCGTCGAGCATCGAGGCATTGGCGGCCAGCGCCAGGTGATGCAGCTCCGGATAGCCACCGGGCAGGTAAAGGCTGTCGCAGGCAGGCAGACGCGGGTCGTGCAGCGGCGAGAAGAACACCAACTCGGCGCCCATGTCGCGCAAGACATCCAGGCTGGCGTCGTAGACGAAAGCGAACGCGGCGTCACGGGCCACGCCGACGCGCACGCCATTGAGCAGGCGCGCCACTGTATGTGGCGCCGGAGCTGCAAAGGTAACTGCAGGAGGCAATGCCACCTGGCAGGTCTGTGCCAGGGCGGCCGCAGCGGCATCCAGGCGTGCGTCCAGATCGTTGAGCTCGCTGGCCTGCACCAGCCCCAGGTGGCGGCTAGGCAGTTCGATCCCGGTTTCCCGAGACAACGCGCCGTACCAGCGCAGACCCTGGGTCAGGCTGCCCTCGAGCAATTGCGCGTGACGCACCGTGCCGACCCGGTTGGCCAGGACGCCGGCGAACGGCAGGTCGGGTTGGTAACAGGCCAGGCCCAGGGCAAGAGCGCCGAAGGTCTGGGCCATGGCCGTGCCATCGATCACGGCCAGCACCGGAACGCCGAAATGACGGGCCAGATCAGCGCTGGACGGCGTGCCGTCGAACAGGCCCATGACGCCTTCGATGAGGATGATGTCGGCTTCCTGCGCCGCTTCCCATAACAGCCGCCGGCTGTCCTGCTCACCGACCATCCACATGTCCAGCTGATAGACAGGCGCGCCACTGGCGCGGGCGAGGATCATCGGATCGAGAAAGTCCGGGCCGCACTTGAACACCCGTACCCGCCGACCCTGATTGCGATGCAGGCGCGCCAGGGCGGCAGTCACGGTGGTCTTGCCCTGCCCGGAGGCCGGGGCGGCGATCAGCACCGCCGGGCACTGGCGCGGCTCGGTCATAGTTCGATGCCCTTCTGGGCACGGATGCCGGCCTGGAACGCATGCTTGACGACGCCCATTTCGGTGACCGTGTCGGCCAGTTCGATCAGCTCGGGCTTGGCCCCGCGACCGGTGACGATCACATGCTGCATGGGCGGACGGGCCTGCAGATCATGCAGCACGGTGTCCAGGTCGAGATAACCGTGCTTGAGGGCAATGTTGAGTTCGTCGAGCACCACCAGGCCAATGGCCGGATCGCTCAGCAGTTGCCTGGAGACTTCCCAGGCAGCCTCGGCCGCCGCGATGTCTCGTTGCCGATCCTGGGTTTCCCAGGTGAACCCTTCACCCATCACGTGGTAGCGCACCTGCTCGGGAAAGCGCCGGAAGAACAGTTCCTCGCCGGTGCTGTTGCGCCCCTTGATGAACTGCACCACGCCGCACTGCAGGCCGTGGCCCATGGCTCGCGCGAGCATGCCGAACGCCGAACTGCTCTTGCCTTTGCCGTTACCGCTGAGCACCAGCAGCAAGCCACATTCATTGGGAGAATTGGCGATGCGTTCGTCCATCACGGCTTTCTTGCGCAGCATGCGCGCCAGGTGACGTGCGTCGCGTTCGGTGGTTTCGTTCATGGTGGCTCTCCGCTACACCTGCACGCAGGCAGCATCGACGCGACACCGCGGCCGGTTGGCCGAACAGTGAACGTCAATGCCGCTCTCCCCGCGCGACAGTACATGGGTCAGGGCACGACCCAGGCGCAACGACACCCGAAGATGAGCGCCGGCCCTGCAGTGTGCCGTAAAAGTGGACCAGGCCGGTCTCCGGGCTCACGAGCGGGGCTGTACACACCCAGGCCTCACGCCTTCCCGAATCGCTTCAGTGGCACCGTGTGCGGCCTTGACTCGTCTACCGTTGCGGGGGCAGCGCCGGAATGGCGCGTCGAACGCTGCGCACCGGCTTCCCTGTTTCACTCGCGTCGATCGTCCGATCGCCGAGCACCTGGAACAGCCGCGCAGGTTAGAGGGTTGCGCCAAGAGCGTCAATTGATCCCCTGCACCCGATCCCTGCTGCCGCTGACCGGCAACGCGGTTGAACCTTGCCAACCGCCAGTGCCTCTACCTTCTGTGAACAAAACCTCAGAGAGCCCGACCATGCACAAGACCCGCCTCGCTACATTGATCCTGCTGGCTGCCGGCCTCGCCGCCTGTGGCGAAACATCGTCACTGCAGGTCAGCGACGGGACGGGCCCCTCGCCCAAGCTGCCCGAGCCCAACAAGACCCTGATCCCTACCGTCAACATCGCGCCGGCGGTGGGCTGGCCAGCGGGCGGCAAGCCGATGGCCGCGCCGGGCACCCAGGTGGCGGCCTTCGCCGAAGACCTCGACCATCCGCGCTGGCTTTATGTGTTGCCCAACGGTGACGTGCTGGTGGCGGAAACCAATTCGCCGGCCAAGCCCGACGACAGCAAGGGCATTCGCGGCTTCGTCATGGAGAAAGTGATGAGCCGGGCAGGCGCTGGCGTGCCAAGCGCCAACCGGATTTCGCTGCTGCGCGACAAGGACGGTGATGGGGTAGCCGAGACCCGTACCGTCTTCATCGCCAACCTCAATTCGCCGTTCGGCATGACCTTGGTCGGCAACGATTTCTATGTGGCGGACACCGACAAGCTGCTGCGCTTCAAATACACCGATGGCGCCACCTCGATCACTGGCGCCGGCGAGAAGGTCACCGACCTGCCAGGTGGCACGCTCAACCACCACTGGACCAAGAACGTCATTGCCAGCCCGGATGGCAAGAAGCTGTACGTCACCGTTGGCTCCAACAGCAACGTGGGCGAGAACGGGATGGATCAGGAACAAGGCCGCGCGGCGATCTGGGAAGTCGATGCAGCTACAGGCCAGCATCGGATTTTCGCCTCGGGCCTGCGCAACCCCAACGGCATGGCCTGGGAACCGAAGACCGGCAAGTTGTGGACGGCGGTCAACGAGCGCGACGAGATCGGCAGCGACCTGGTGCCGGACTACATCACCTCGGTCAAGGATGGCGGCTTCTACGGCTGGCCCTACAGCTACTACGGTCAGCACGTGGACGTACGGGTCGAGCCGCAGAACCCCGACCTGGTGGCCAAGGCCATCGCGCCTGACTATGCAGTCGGGCCGCACACGGCATCGCTGGGCTTGAGCTTCGCCGACGGCAGCGGGCTGCCTGCCCCCTTCACCACCGGCGCACTGATCGGCCAGCATGGATCGTGGAACCGCAAGCCGCACAGCGGCTACAAGGTAGTGTTCGTACCGTTCGTGGACGGCAAGCCGAGCGGCCAGCCCATCGACCTGCTCAGTGGCTTCCTCAATGGCGACGAGAAAGCCATGGGTCGCCCGGTTGCGGTATTGCCCGACCACAAAGGCGGTGTGCTGGTTGCAGACGATGTGGGCAACAAGATCTGGCGAGTCACTGCCGCCAAGTGATCTGGCCTGAACAGGGCGAGGAAACTCGCCCTGTTGCAGTCACGGATTGCGCGCCAACTGGCCAGGTTGCAGCACCCGCTTGGCGTTGAGATAGGCTTTCTGCCAATAGGGCTTGTTCAGGTAATCGAGCTTGACCGTGCCGCCGCTCGACGGGGCATGGACGAAGCGCCCCTCCCCTACATAGATCCCGGCATGGCTGACCTGCGAGCCACCGCTGGTGGCAAAGAACACCAGGTCCCCGGACTGCAGGTGCGACTGGTCGACATCAGGAGAGCGCATGACGATCATCTCCCGCGTCGAGCGCGGTAGCGCAATGCCGGCCGCATCGCGATAAACGAAGCTGATCAGGCCGCTGCAGTCGAACCCCGAGTCGGGCGTATTGCCACCCCAGCGGTACGGCGTGCCCACCAATCCCAAGGCCCTGAACAGCACGTCATCGGCAGCGCCGACCATGTCGTTGTTGGGGTTCATGACGATCGGATTGATGACTTTGGGCCTGACAACCTTGGCCGGAGGCGCGCTGGCGCAGCCGGCAAGCAAGGCGGCCATTGCGATTGAAGCGAAAACGCGTGCCTGGGTAGACATGTACCGAACCATCCTGAGCCGACTGCCGTAATAGACTAGATTCATTACCCGAAAACACAAACGGCGCTGAGGTTTTCACCTCACCGCCGCTTTGTCGCACTGCATCCGTTATTTGCTGGAGATCATCGTGGCCGGCGCCATGGCCAAGGCCCGCTTGGCCTCGATGAAGGTCTTGCTCCAGTAGCTGTCGCCCAGGCTATCGACCCGAACGCCACCGCTGCGGCGGCTGCTGGAGTGGATGAACTGGTCATCGCCCAGGTAGATGCCCGCGTGGCTGACACGACCACGACCATTGGTGCTGAAGAACAGCAGGTCACCCGGCTTGAGCTTGTTGCGTGCGACCAACGGCGCCTTGACGTTGATCATTTCACGAGTCGAGCGCGGCAGGTTCATGCCCGCCTCTTCGCGAAACAGATAACCAATGAAACCGCTGCAATCGAAACCCGAAGCCTTGTCGGTGCCACCGAAACGGTAGCGAGTGCCGATCAGGGATTTGCCACGCTCCAGAATGCTGTCGGCCAGGATCGGCAGGCTGTACGCCTTGCTGCCGTCGAACTGGACCAGTTCGTCTTCGGTGGTGATTTCTTCTTCGAACAGCAGCGAAGCCTTCGAGGGGGATTGGTGCGGCTGGACGGCGGTAACTGGGTCCAGAACCTGCTGCTGGGAGACCGGCGCTTGCGCCGCGCAACCGACCAACAGGGTCAACAGTGCGATGGGCACGAGGGGTGCTAAGCGATTGAGCATGGGCACGACCGTGACGAGGAATAGTGAAGGAGAGGCGACTATACCTGTATCGCGATTATTTGCAAATTCAATCGAACGAAATGTGACTCAGGAGAATTACGGTGACATCTAACGCCCCATTTTGCAGCCCTGCTCGCACCCAATTGCACGATAATGACGCTGAATCCCCGGATTCATTGGCTGAAAGATAATCTCAAAATGCCACCATGATGACTGGACGCCTATACAGATAAGCATGCTGCAATCACAGCTTTAGAACCGATTGGAACACCCATGAAACAGGTCATAGAGCGGCTGAATCGACCCGCCCTTTCTACCACCCCAGTGTTTCCTTGAGGAAAGGAATGGTCAGCTTGCGCTGCGCCTGCAACGAGGCCTGATCGAGGCGCTCGAGCAGCTCGAACAGTGCACTCATGCTGCGCGTGCCACGGGTGAGAATGAAATGGCCGACCTCATCGGTCAGGTGCAGGCCGCGACGCGACGCACGCAGCTGCAGGGCGCGCAGCTTGTCCTCGTCGGACAGCGGGCGCATCTGGAAAATGAGAGCGAGGGTCAGGCGCGACTTCAGGTCGGCAAGCTTCACTGGCAGTTCGCGAGGCGAATGGGAGGCGGCGATCAGCAGCCGGCGGCCACTGTCACGCAGCCGGTTGAACAGGTGGAACAGGGCTTCTTCCCACTCCGGCTTGCCGGCCACCACCTGCAGGTCATCCAGGCACACCAGCTCGTACTGGGCCAGGTCATCAAGGATGCCGACGCCGCGATCGAGCAGTTCGGCCAGCGGCAGGTAAACCGCCGGCTCGCCCAGTTGCTCGAAGCGCAGGCAGGCTGCGTGCAGCAAATGGGTGCGCCCTACCCCGTGCTTGCCCCACAGGTAGATGAGGCTTTCGGTCCAGCCGGCGTCGGCTTCGCACAGGCGCTCGACGTAGCCGAGTGCCGCGGCATTGGCGCCTGGATAGTAATTGATGAAGGTCGCGTCATCCCGCAGACGCACACCTAGGGGCAGCTGAATCGGTTTCATGCTGGCTGAACAGCCCTGGGATCGAGCTGCAACGGGCCTCAATGTGAAGTGTGCAAAGTCTATACCTGCCCGGGCAGCCGCACAATGCGCAACACTGCTTGGAAAATCAAAGGTTTACAGTTTGGCTGCAGCGCGCCCCGCAGGGCCCGCCGCGCTCACAGGTCTGGATCCTCGGACCCGGCGTAGATGTTCGAGTCCTTGTACAGGTCGTGCATGTGCCGCACCAGGACCATGATCACCGCAGCCACCGGCAGCGCCAGCAGCACGCCGGTGAAACCGAACAGCTCGCCGCCGGCGAGAATGGCGAAGATCACCGCCACCGGGTGCAGGCCTATGCGATCGCCCACCAGCAAAGGCGTGAGCACCATGCCCTCCAGTGCCTGGCCGATCATGAACACGGCAACGATGGCGATCATGTGAAACGGGTCCAGGCCAAACTGGAACAGGCCGGCGATGATCGCCGACCCGATGCCGATGACGAAACCCATGTACGGCACGATGGCCGCGAGCCCGGCCACGACGCCGATCAACAGACCCAACTGCAGGCCCACCAGCATCAAACCGGTGGCATAGATGACACCCAGGGCCAGCATCACCAGCAGCTGGCCGCGCACGAACGCGCCCAGCACCTCGTGGCACTCACCCGCCAGGCGCACGATCTGCCCTTCCCGTTGCCGTGGCAGCAGACCGCGGATCTTCGCCATCATCAGGTCCCAATCGCGCAACAGGTAGAAGGCGACTACGGGGATCAGCACGAAATTGGCCAGCCAGGCCATGAACGCGAGACCGGACGCCGTGGCCTGGGACAGGATGACCCCGACCATGTCGGTGGTCTGCCCCATGTGGCTGCTGATGGCGGCCTTGATCTGGTCGAACTTCCAGAACCCTTCGGCCAAACCGAGCCGCGTCTGTACCCATGGCAGCGCGGAATGCTGCAACCAGTCGAGCATCTGTGGGGCCATCTGGTACAGGCTGACCAACTGCTTGGCGAGCATGGGGATGAGCACCAACAGCGCCAGCACTAACACCAGCGTGAACAGGGCGAACACCACCACTACGCCCCAGGTGCGCGACAGCTTCCATTTCTCCAGTCGGTCGACCAGCGGATCCGCCAGATAAGCCAGCAGGATACCCACCAGAAAAGGCGAGAGAATCGGATGCAGCAGGTAGAAGAACACGCAGAGCAGCAGCACTGCTCCCAGCCAGAACCAACGGCGCATATCAGTCATCGGGCAGCCCAGCTATATATAGAAGAGACAAAACGGGAATTGGGAGGCTCGGGGTGCGACACCAGTGTTGCGCCGCACGCCCTTTGTCGGCTTACCAGCGGAAGCTTAGATCTGGCGCAGGCTGGGGCGCTGGCGATGGCGTACCGGGAACCGCCTGGGCATCGACCGGTACCACGGGCGCCTGGTACGGCACCTCCTGCAGTTTGGCCAGGCCCAGTTGCGCGCGCAGCTGCTCGGCACTGCCCGTCACCCGGTAGACGACCTTGTCGCCGTCCACCGTGCGCAGGCGCGCACCGTAGGATTCGAGCAGGCGACCCATCTGCGCGTAGCGCTCCAGGTTCATGCCTTCGACCGCGAGGGTCATTTCGCTGCTGGCACCGGGCTTGGCCACGAAACGCGTGGCCAGGCGCTGACTGACGGCCAGCAGCACGGCATCGGCAAGGGCGGCCTGGTCGGCGCCCTCGGCTTTACCCTGTTCGCGCTGGCTGCCCAGCCACAGGCGCCAGGTGCCGGACCATTTGCCGTCTTCTTCGCGCGCATGCACAGCCAGCAAGCCATCGGCACCGTAGCGCTCGGACGCGCCACGCAGCGCCGCCGGGTCGCTGGCTTCGATGTTCTGCGCCGTACCCACGCCCTGTTCGCCGAGGTCGGCCAGCGGCAGGCGCAATGGCAGACCGCGATGCTGGGCGGCGCGGCGCAGCGGCTCGGCAGCGGATTGGCCGTCACCGACCAGGCTGCTGCCCTCGACGCTGTCGCTCAGCCACCAGCCCAGGATCGAAGGACGGTTGCTGCCCCAGGTCGGCAGACCGGCCGAGCGCAAGGCGGTGTCGGTGCTGGCCATGTCGAAATCGACCTGCAGCGACTCGGGCGGGCCTGCATCGTAGCCGTACTGGCTGATGATCTGCTGCGGATCCTTGCGCACGCTGGCCAGGCCCGGGCTGGCAAACGCCTTGGCATCGCCGGTCAGGCGCAGCACCAGGGTTTCCAGCGCACGCTGGGTGGCCTGGGTACGCTCTTCGGGCGTCTGGCTGGCCACGGGCTCGCGCACCTGATACAGGTTGCTGATGGTTTCGGCGTGCAGCGACACGCTCGACAGGGTGATGCAGGTGGCTAGCAGGTAATGGCGCAGACGCATGGACGTTTCCCGACGGTAATAGCGGATTGAGGCTGTGACCGTACAATCGGCAAAAAGCTCAGTGGTCAATCTCGGCGCCCAATGTAGCATGCCCGCGCGCGCCTTGGCTGCGGGCGGGCGCAGGCCGGCAATGGCACAACCGTCGAACCACGCTGGTGACGTTCGGACAAGCCTGATAAAATCGCGCGCCTTCGTGGATCGACGACGGTCGACTCCCCCGACTCCCTCCTTTAAAGGCCTGGATCATGAGCAATAAACCCTCCGTGAGCTACAAGGACGCCGGTGTAGACATCGACGCCGGTGAAGCACTGGTCGAACGCATCAAAGGCGTCGCCAAGCGTACCGCGCGCCCCGAGGTCATGGGCGGCCTGGGCGGTTTTGGTGCCTTGTGCGAAATCCCGGCCGGCTACAAGCAGCCCGTGCTGGTGTCCGGCACCGACGGTGTGGGCACCAAGCTGCGCCTGGCACTGAACCTCAATCGCCATGAAAGCATCGGCATCGACCTGGTTGCCATGTGCGTCAACGACCTGGTGGTGTGTGGCGCCGAGCCGCTGTTCTTCCTCGACTACTACGCCACCGGCAAGCTCAACGTCGACACCGCTGCCACCGTGGTCACCGGCATCGGCGCTGGTTGCGAACTGGCCGGCTGTTCCCTGGTAGGCGGCGAGACGGCCGAGATGCCTGGCATGTACGAAGGCGAAGACTACGACCTGGCCGGCTTCTGCGTGGGTGTGGTCGAGAAGGCCGAAATCATCGACGGCAGCAAGGTCGCCAACGGCGACGCGTTGATCGCCCTGCCGTCTTCGGGCCCTCACTCCAACGGCTATTCGCTGGTGCGCAAGATCATCGAAGTCGCCGGTGCCGACATCGAGACCGTCGAGCTCGACGGCAAGCCGTTGACCGACCTGCTGATGGCACCGACGCGCATCTACGTCAAACCCCTGCTGCAATTGATCAAGGACACCGGCGCCGTCAAGGCCATGGCCCACATCACCGGCGGCGGGCTGCTCGACAACATCCCGCGGGTCCTGCCCAAGGGCGCCCAGGCCGTGGTCGACGTCGCCAGCTGGCAGCGTCCTGCGGTGTTCGACTGGCTGCAGCAGCAGGGCAACGTCGATGAGCACGAGATGCACCGCGTGCTGAACTGCGGCGTCGGCATGGTGATCTGCGTGGCCCAGGCCGATGTCGAGAAAACCCTGGCGTCCCTGCGCGCCGCCGGCGAGCAACCTTGGGTCATCGGTGAAATCGCCCAGGCCGCTGAAGGTGCCGCGCAGGTCGAACTGAAGAACCTCAAGGCTCACTGATGCCTTCGACCTGTAACGTAGTGGTGCTGCTGTCGGGCACCGGCAGCAACCTGCAGGCCTTGCTGGACAGCCTGCAGGCAGGCAACCCCGCCCGCATCGCCGCGGTGGTTTCCAACCGGGCCGATGCCCTTGGCCTGCAGCGCGCACGCGATGCAGGCATCGAGGCACGAGTACTCGAGCATCAGGGCTTCGCCGACCGCGAAGCCTTCGATGCTGCCCTGATCGACCTCGTCGACCAGTATCAACCCCATCTGGTGGTCCTGGCCGGCTTCATGCGCATCCTCAGCCCGTCGTTCGTGCGCCACTACCAAGGCCGTCTGCTCAACATCCATCCCTCCCTGCTGCCGCGCTACAAAGGCCTGCACACCCACCGCCGCGCGCTCGAGGCAGGGGACCGGGAGCATGGCTGCAGCGTGCACTTCGTCACCGAGGAACTCGATGGCGGGCCACTGGTCGTACAGGCAGTGATTCCGGTACAGTCGACCGACACGCCAGACACGCTGGCGCAACGGGTGCATGCCCAGGAACACGAGATCTACCCGCTGGCAGTGCGCTGGTTCGCCGAAGGCCGTGTGCGCCTGGGCGAACAGGGCGCACTGCTCGATGGCCAGCCGTTACCGGCTTGTGGCCATTTGATTCGACTCTAGGAGTTTATATGCGTCGCGCCCTGCTCTTCGCCGTTGCCCTGCTGGCCCTTCCACTTCACGCCGCAGAGCTCAAGCCCTTTTCCGCCAGCTACACGGCCGACTGGAAACAGCTGCCCATGAGCGGTACTGCCGAGCGCAGCCTGAGCAAGGGCGCCAACGGCGACTGGACCCTGGCGTTCAAGGCCTCCATGATGATCGCCAGCCTGAGCGAAGTCAGCACCCTGCGTGTCGACAAGGAAACCATGCTGCCCGAGACCTACAATTTCGAGCGTGGCGGCCTGGGCAAGGCTCGCAAGGTCAACCTCGACTTCGACTGGGCGGCCAAGAAAGTCACCGGCACCGACCGTGGCGACCCGATCAGCCTGCCCCTCAACACGGGTGTGCTGGACAAATCCACTTACCAGCTGGCTTTGCAGCACGACGTCGCCGCAGGCAAGAAGAGCATGAGCTACCAGGTGGTCGATGGCGACGAAATCGACACCTATGATTTCCGCGTGCTGGGCACCGAGAAAGTAGAGACCAAGGCGGGTCAGGTCGATGCGATCAAGGTCGAGCGCGTGCGCGATCCCACTCAAAGCAAGCGCATCACCGTGCTCTGGTTCGCCAAGGATTGGGACTACCTGCTGGTGCGTCTGCAGCAGGTCGAGACCGACGGCAAGGAATACAACATCATGCTGCAGGACGGCACGGTGGACGGCAAATCGGTCAAGGGCAGCTGAGCAACTGCCTTGCGGTAATGCCAAGGGCCCTGCGGGGCCCTTTTTCGTGGGCGGATATCCGCCATGGTTTCGGCACACAGCGCTGCGCCGGGCGGATTCCCGCCACTTGTACAGCTATGTGACGACAACCATACCCCTGCCCAGCCCGCAGCCACCCGTGTTGTGCCATCAGTGCGCGACTATGGCACGGCACCTGCAATACATTCCGCAGAGGTTTGCCACCGTGCAACTCGCCCACAACAAATCCCTCCAGACAGGAGGGTTCGTGCTTTAGGTGTCGCGAACACTCCGGAACGGGTGCCAGGCGATACACTTGAGGAACTTGCAAAATGACGACTCGTCAGCCGCTGTACAAATCGCTGTATTTCCAGGTGATCGTCGCGATCATCATCGGTATTCTGATCGGCCACTTCTACCCTCAGTTCGCGGTCAAGCTCAAGCCCTTCGGCGACGGCTTCATCAAGCTGATCAAGATGGTCATCGCCCCCATCATCTTCTGCACCGTGGTCAGCGGCATCGCCGGCATGCAGAGCATGAAGTCGGTCGGCAAGACCGGTGGCTACGCCCTGCTGTACTTCGAAGTCGTCTCGACCCTGGCGCTGATCATCGGCCTGGTCGTGGTCAACGTGGTCCAGCCCGGTGCCGGCATGCACGTCGACGTATCGACCCTGGACGCCAGCAAGATCGCCAGCTACGTTTCGGCGGGCGCTGACCAGAGCATCGTTGGCTTCATCCTCAACGTGATCCCGAACACCATCGTCGGCGCCTTCGCCAACGGCGATATCCTTCAGGTGTTGATGTTCTCGGTGATCTTCGGTTTCGCCCTGCATCGCCTGGGTGCCTACGGCAAGCCGTTGCTGGACCTGATCGATCGCTTCGCCCACGCCATGTTCAACATCATCAACATGATCATGAAGCTGGCGCCGCTGGGTGCGTTCGGTGCCATGGCCTTCACCATCGGCGCCTACGGCGTGGGTTCGCTGGTGCAGCTGGGCCAGTTGATGATCTGCTTCTACGTCACTTGCGTACTGTTCGTGCTGCTGGTGCTGGGCGCCATCTGCCGCGCTCACGGTTTCAGCGTGGTCAAGGTCATCCGCTACATCCGTGAAGAGCTGCTGATCGTTCTGGGCACTTCTTCCTCGGAATCGGCACTGCCACGCATGCTGATCAAGATGGAACGCCTGGGCGCGCAGAAGTCGGTCGTAGGCCTGGTCATTCCGACTGGCTACTCGTTCAACCTGGACGGTACCTCGATCTACCTGACCATGGCCGCCGTGTTCATCGCCCAGGCGACCGACACCACCATGGACCTGACTCACCAGATCACCCTGCTGCTGGTGCTGTTGCTGTCTTCCAAGGGCGCTGCCGGTGTCACCGGTTCGGGCTTCATCGTGCTGGCCGCTACTCTGTCGGCCGTTGGCCAACTGCCGGTCGCCGGCCTTGCACTGATCCTGGGTATCGACCGCTTCATGTCCGAAGCACGCGCACTGACCAACCTGGTCGGTAACGCGGTTGCCACCCTGGTGGTTGCCAAGTGGGTAGGCGAGCTGGACGAGAAAGTCCTGCAGACCGAGCTGGCTTCCGGTGGCCGCGCCATCGTCGACGGTCGCCCGGAAGACGACCTGGGCGTTGCCGAAGGCCGTGATGCCGACACCGCGCCGCAGAGCACTACCCTGCGCTGATCCCGTGCAGTGATAAAAAAACCCATCTTCGGATGGGTTTTTTATTGGATGAAATTTGTTTCACAGCACTGAACCCACTGCGACAATCCGCCGCAGCGCACGGCCCACGGGCGTTTGCCGATTGCGGCAGTTTCAGTAAAAAACTGTTGCAGGATTTGTCTGTTTACTTAGCAAGCTACCCAACTCTATAACAAAGACCTGCACACGCCAAGTTGCAGATATTCGAGAAAGGAGCTTTCCCATGACTGTAAAAGTGACCGAACGCGACGAAGCCCATATGTCCCACGAAGGCGTGGCGGCAGGCATCCAGATCTGGGATGTCTACCAGCAGGACCTGTTGGTAGGGATGTTCCACAACGAGAACGATGCCCACAGCTACAAGAACGAACTGGAAACACTCGAAAGCCAACGCGCTTCGAATTGACCGTTCGCCGCGCAAGAAAAACCCCGCTCAGGCGGGGTTTGTCGTTTCAGGGCGTTACCACATCAGGTCGTCCGGAATCTTGTAGGCGGCGTATGGATCTTCTGCCGACTCGACTTCTTCGGTGGCCACATTGAGCATGACGATGCGCTGCGGCGCACGCTCCTGGACCTTGAGCGCGGCCTCGCGCGGAATGACTTCGTAGCCTCCACCATGCTGCACGATCGCCAGCGAACCGTTGCTCAGCTTGCTGCGCATCAGGTTGTTGACCGACAGGCGCTTGACCTTCTTGTCGTCGACGAAGTTGTAGTAGTCCTCGGTGGTGAGCTTGGGCAGCCGGGTCGCCTCGATCAACTGCTTGACCTGCGCGGCACGGGCCTTCTCCTCGACCTTGTCCTGCTGCTGGCGATTGAGCTCCTGGTCGCGGCGCGCCTTCTCGGCCATGGCTTGCTGGGCGATACGCTGCTGCGTGTCGTCCACCTCGACCTGGCCCTTGTTTTCCAGACGCTTCTGCTTCTGCTTGTCCTTGCTGACTTGCTTGACCTGCTTCTGGTTGACCAGTCCAGCTTTCAACAATTGGTCGCGGAGGGAAAGGCTCATGGTGTTCTGCTCACTTATAAAACGGCTCAGCCACAGCTGGGCAGATTCTGTTCCTGACGTTTGGCCTCGCCCCACAGGGCGTCCATGTCTTCCAGGGTGCAATCTTGGATGTTGGTATGGGTGTCGCGCAATGCCTGCTCGATGAAGCGGAATCGCCTGTCGAACTTGACGTTGGCGCCGCGCAGGGCATTTTCCGGGTCGACCTTGAGGTGGCGGGCCAGATTGACCACGCTGAACAGCAGGTCGCCGATTTCTTCGGCCACCGCGGGCGCATCGTCGGCGGCCATGGCCTCCAGCACCTCGTCGAGTTCTTCACGGACCTTGTCGAGCACCGGCAGCGGTCCCGGCCAGTCAAAACCGACAACCGCGGCACGCTTCTGCAACTTGGCGGCACGCGACAAGGCCGGCAGCGCTGCGGGCACGTCGTCAAGCAGCGACAGCTGCTCGCCCGCCCCGCCCTTCTCGGCACGCTCCTGGGCCTTGATTTCCTCCCAGCGCTGCTTGACCTGTTGCTCGTCCAGCTGCGGCGTGTCCAGCGCGGCGTACAGATCGCCGGTGGGGAACACGTGGGGGTGGCGGCGAATCAGCTTGCGGGTGATGCCATCGACCACGCCGTCGAACTCGAAACGGCCCTCCTCGCGCGCCAGCTGGCTGTAATAGACCACCTGGAACAGCAGGTCGCCAAGCTCGCCCTGAAGATGCTCGAAGTCCTCGCGTTCGATGGCGTCGGCCACCTCATAGGCTTCTTCCAGGGTGTACGGCACGATGCTCGCGTAGGTTTGCTTCACGTCCCACGGGCAACCGTGCTGCGGGTCTCGCAGCCGGGCCATGAGGTTGAGCAGGTCTTGCAGTGTGTACATGCTCGGGCTCTTTGCAAAAGTGTCGGGATCCGCCGGCTCACGGCGTCCGGTTGCGGCGTGTCTCGATGATGTTCGGCAACTGCGAGATGCGTCCGAGCAGGCGCCCGAGGGCGTCGAGGCCGGGGATCTCGATGGTCAGCGACATCAAGGCGGTGTTGTCTTCCTTGTTCGAGCGGGTATTGACCGCCAACACGTTGATCCGCTCGTTGAGCAGGATCTGCGAAACATCGCGCAGCAGGCCCGAGCGGTCGTAGGCACGGATGATGATGTCGACCGGATAGGTCAGCACCGGCACCGGGCCCCAGCTGACCTGGATGATCCGTTCCGGCTCGCGCCCACCCAGTTGCAGCACCGATGCGCAGTCCTGGCGGTGAATGCTCACACCGCGACCCTGGGTGATGTAGCCGACGATGGCATCGCCGGGCAGCGGCTGGCAGCAGCCGGCCATCTGCGTCATCAGGTTGCCGACGCCCTGGATCTGGATATCGCCACGCTTGCCCGGCTTGTAACCGGTGGCCTTGCGGGTGACCAGCTCCATCGGCTCGTTGCCGCGCTCGGGTTCGACCAGTTGCTGAGCCGAATTGACCAGATGCGCCAGGCGCAGGTCGCCCGCGCCGAGGGCGGCGAACATGTCTTCGGCGCCCTTGTGGTTGGCTTTTTCGGCGAGCTGGTCGAAGTCGACCTGAGGCAGGCCCAGGCGGCTGAGCTCGCGTTCGAGCAGCGACTTGCCGGCGGCGACGTTCTGGTCGCGCGCCTGCAGCTTGAACCAGTGGACGATCTTCGCCCGTGCGCGGGACGTGGTGACGTAGCCAAGGTTGGAGTTGAGCCAGTCACGGCTGGGCGTGCCGTGCTTGCTGGTGATGATCTCGACCTGCTCGCCGGTGTTCAGGCTGTAGTTGAGCGGGACGATGCGGCCGTTGATCTTGGCGCCGCGGCAGTTGTGGCCAATTTCGGTGTGCACGCGGTAGGCGAAGTCCAGGGGCGTCGCGCCCTTGGGCAGGTCGATGGCGTGGCCGTCGGGGGTGAACACATAGACCCGGTCGGGCTCGATGTCGACCCGCAACTGGTCGGCCAGGCCACCGATGTCGCCCAGTTCCTCGTGCCATTCCAGCACCTGGCGCAGCCAGGAGATCTTTTCTTCGTACTGGTTGGACCCGGCTTTGACGTCGGTGCCCTTGTAGCGCCAGTGCGCGCAAACACCCAGCTCCGCCTCTTCGTGCATGGCGTGGGTGCGAATCTGCACTTCCAGCACCTTGCCCTCGGGGCCGATGACCGCGGTGTGCAGCGAGCGATAGCCGTTCTCCTTGGGGTTGGCGATGTAGTCGTCGAACTCCTTGGGGATGTGCCGCCAGAGGGTGTGCACGATACCCAGCGCGGTATAGCAGTCGCGCATTTCCGGGACCAGCACGCGAACCGCGCGCACGTCGTAGATCTGGCTGAACTCCAGGCCCTTGCGCTGCATCTTGCGCCAGATGGAATAGATGTGTTTCGCCCGCCCGCTGATGTCGGCCTTGACCCCGGTGTCGAGCAGCTCGTTGTGCAGCTGGCTCATCACGTCGGTGATGAAACGCTCGCGATCCAGGCGGCGTTCGTGCAACAGCTTGGCGATCTGTTTGTACTGGTCGGGCTCCAGGTAGCGAAACGACAGGTCCTCGAGTTCCCATTTGATGTGGCCGATGCCCAGCCGATGCGCCAGCGGCGCATAGATGTCGAACACCTCGCGGGCCACGCGGTTGCGCTTCTCGTCGTCGGCGCTCTTCACCGCGCGGATCGCGCAGGTACGCTCGGCCAGCTTGATCAGCGCCACGCGGACATCGTCGACCATGGCCACGAGCATCTTGCGCAGGTTCTCGACCTGTACCTGCGACCCCAGCACCATGGACTGGCGCGGGCTGAGGCTGGCGCTGATGGCCGCCATGCGCAGCACGCCGTCGATGAGCTTGGAAACCGTACTGCCGAAGCGCCTGCCGACCTCTTCCAGGCTCGCCTTGCCCTCGCGGACCGCGCGGTAGATGACCGCGGCCATGAGTGAGTCCTGGTCGAGCTTGAGGTCGGCGAGAATCTCGGCGATCTCGAGCCCCGCCTGGAAACAGGACGTGCCGTCGGCCCAGGAATGCTGGGCCGGATTGCCCACCAGTTCGGCGGCCTGGGCGAACTCGCAGGCCTGCTTCAAGGCCTCGCGATCCAGCACCAGATCCACGCTGACGATATGATCCAGCCATGCATCGAGATTGATACTGCCGTCGGTGTTGATCGGCTGGCGTGCTCTCACCTGTACCATCTTGCTTACCTTTCCCTACAACACGCCGAAGCGCATCAACAGTCGCTGGCTATGACCAATGCTGGGCCGGCAGTGATCAGGCGTTTCGCGCGCCAGTCGGATTGGACGGGCCATCCTGGCCCGCTTCGAATAACGCCATGGCCTCGACATGCGCAGTTTGCGGAAACATGTCGAGGATCCCGGCTCGTTTTAGCCTGTAGCCTTGCCTCAACAATTCGACCGTATCGCGGGCCAAAGTTGCCGGGTTACAGGAGACATACACCAGACGTTGCGCACCCAGTGCGCGGATCGTGCGCACCACCTCGAAAGCACCGTCGCGAGGTGGATCCAAGAGTACCGCAGAAAAACCTTCACCGGCCCACTCGGCGGCGTCCAGAGGCTGCGACAGGTCGCTCTGGTAAAAGCCGGTGTTATGCAAATTGTTGCCAGCGGCATTGTCGGCAGCGCGCTGCACCATGGCCGCCACGCCTTCGACCGCCACCACTTCGCGCGAGCGCTGTGCCAGTGGCAAGGCGAAGTTGCCGAGCCCGCAGAACAGATCCAGGACTCGCTCGTGCGGTTCAGGTGCCAGCCAGGCCAGCGCCTGGGCGATCATTGCGTCGTTGACGGCCGCATTGACCTGGACGAAGTCGCCCGGTCGGTAGGCCAGCTCAAGCTTCCAGGGCGCCAGAGCGAACCCCAGCGATGCGTCCGGTTGCACCGGCGCCGGCTCGCCTTCGCCCTGCAGCCACAGCTGCAGGTTCGCCGCCGTGCAGAAGGCCTGCAAGGCTGCCAGGTCAGTATCGGCCAGCGCGGCGGTATGACGAAGCAGCAAGGCCAGTGCGGTACCCGCGTACAGCTCGACGTGCCCCAGCGCCTGGGGCTTGACGAAGCTGCGCAGCAGCTGTGGAAGCTGCTCGATGACCGGCTGCAGCGCCGGCACCAGGACCTGGCACTGGCTGATGTCGACGATGTCCTGGCTCGCCGCGGCACGAAAGCCCACGGCCAGATGACGCGCCTTGGGATCCCAGCGTACCGCCAGGCGGGCACGCCGGCGATAGCCCAGCTCGGGCCCGCTCAGTGGGGCTGCCCACTCCTGCGGCTCGACACCGGCCACGCGCGACAACTGCTCGGCCAGCAGACGCTGTTTGAGCGCCAGTTGCTGGTCGTGCGGCAGGTGCTGGATGCTGCAACCGCCGCAGGTGCCAAAGTGCGGACAAGGCGCCGGTCGTCGCAGCTCGCTGGCCACGAGCACGCGCTCGCAGCGCGCTTCGACGATCTTGCCGTGGGCATTGAGCACCCGGGCTTCGACCTGCTCGCCGGCCAAAGCGCCACTGACGAACCAGGTTCGCCCTTCGAGGAAGGCAATGCCGCGCCCGTCGTTGGCCAGGCGCTCGATCGGCAGGCGCTGTTTCTTGCCGGTCGGCACTTGCGGCGCACGGGTGCCGCCTGTCGGCTGGAAGCGCAGGCCAGGTTTAGTTCTGGCCATCAGTTGGGCGCGTCGAAGATGCCGCTGGACAGGTAGCGGTCGCCGCGATCGCAAATGATCGCGACGATGACCGCATTGCTCACTTCACGCGACAGGCGCAGCATGCCCGCCACCGCGCCACCGGACGACACGCCGCAGAAGATGCCTTCTTCACGCGCCAGTCGGCGGGTGGTGTCTTCGGCTTCATGCTGCGCCATGTCGATGATCCGATCGACCCGATCCGCCTCGTAGATGCGCGGCAGATACTCTTCAGGCCAGCGGCGGATGCCGGGGATGGCGGCCCCTTCCATGGGTTGCAGACCGACGATCTGCACCGCGGGGTTCTGTTCCTTGAGAAAGCGCGAAGTGCCCATGATGGTGCCGGTGGTGCCCATGGAGCTGACGAAATGGGTAATGGTACCGGCCGTCTGCTGCCAGATTTCCGGACCGGTGCTGCGGTAGTGCGCCTCGGGATTGTCGCCGTTGGCGAACTGGTCGAGGACCTTGCCGTGCCCTTCCCGCTGCATGCGTTCGGCGAGGTCGCGCGCGCCTTCCATGCCCTGCTCGCGGGTGACCAGAATCAGCTCGGCGCCATAGGCGGTCATGGCCGCCTTGCGTTCGGCCGTCGAGTTGTCGGGCATGATCAGAATCATCTTGTAGCCCTTGATCGCAGCCGCCATGGCCAGGGCGATGCCGGTATTGCCGGAGGTCGCTTCGATCAGGGTGTCGCCGGGCTGGATCTGCCCACGGCTTTCGGCGCGGCTGATCATCGACAGCGCCGGGCGGTCCTTCACGGAACCGGCCGGGTTGTTGCCTTCCAGCTTGAGCAGCAAGGTGTTGCTGGTCTCGCCAGCCAGGCGCTGCAGGCGCACCAGCGGCGTGTTGCCGACGCAGTCGGCGATGGTTAGGTACTGCGGGGTCATGGCGTATTCGCAATCCAGACTGCGGGGGTGGCCTATCATACCGGCAAACGCGGCCTACCCATATCACGCAAAGTGCGCACCTTATAGCGTGAAAGCATAAGCAGCCGGGAGGCGGCTTTTATACCGGCAAGTCGAATGCCCTCCTGTGACATTGAGTGGCTCTGGTTCGGCCCGTCGCGACGTTGCACATGCCCGCGAGCCCAACCCCTCGGCGCACGCGACTGGCGCATCGTCACGGCCCGCTGTATTTTCCCACCATTGCTCAGTCAGAAAGGCGCCTGCGGCGTGTTGAAGAAACTCGGTATCAAAACCCGCGTGCTGCTGCTCGCGCTCATTCCGGCCACCTGCATGGCGCTGATCCTGGGTGGTTACTTCACCTGGATGCAGCAATCCGACCTGCAGCGGCAGTTACTGCAGCGCGGCGACATGATTTCCGAACAGCTCGCGCCGCTGGCCGCCCCGGCACTGGCGGCCAAGGACCGCGAGCGCCTGGAGCGCATCGCCGCACAATCCCTGGAGCTGACGGACGTGCGCTCGGTGACCTTCCTGGGTGCGGACAGGTCCCTGCTCGCCCATGCCGGGCCGATGATGCTCAACGCCGTGCCGATCGGCAACAGCACACACTCGTTGCAGCGCAGCGGCTTCGACGCCACGCGCTATCTGATGCCCGTGTTCGGCCGCCATCGCGATCTGGCCAGTGACGAGGTGCCCGGCGAAGTCGATCATCTGCTGGGCTGGGTCGAACTGGAACTGTCTCATGACGGCACCTTGCTGCGTGGCTACCGCAGCCTGTTCGCCAGCCTGCTGCTGATTCTCACCGGGCTGAGCATCACCGCGCTGCTCGCGGCGCACATGAGCCGCAGCATCAGTGCGCCGATTCGACAGATCAAGGACACCGTCACGCAAATCAAGGACGGCAATCTGGAAAGCCGCGTACCGGCCATGGGCAGCCACGAAATGGACGCCCTGGCCGCCGGCATCAATCGCATGGCCGAAACCCTGCAGGATGCTCAGGAAGAACTGCAGCACAGCATCGACCAGGCCACCGAAGACGTGCGGCAGAATCTGGAAACCATCGAGATTCAGAACATCGAACTGGACCTGGCGCGCAAGGAAGCGCTGGAAGCGAGCCGGATCAAGTCCGAATTCCTCGCCAACATGAGTCACGAAATCCGCACCCCGCTCAACGGCATACTGGGTTTCACCCACCTGCTGCAGAAAAGCGAGCTCACCCCTCGCCAGCTGGATTACCTGGGCACCATCGAAAAATCCGCGGACAGCCTGCTGGGCATCATCAACGAAATTCTCGACTTCTCGAAAATCGAGGCCGGCAAACTGGTACTCGACAACATTCCCTTCAATCTGCGCGACCTGCTGCAGGACACCCTGACCATCCTCGCACCCGCCGCCCATGCCAAGCAGCTCGAACTGGTCAGCCTGGTCTACCGCGATACCCCGCTGTCACTGATCGGCGACCCGCTGCGGCTCAAGCAGATCCTGACCAACCTGGTCAGCAACGCCATCAAGTTCACCCGCGAGGGCACCATCGTCGCGCGCGCCATGATGGAGGACGAGAACGAAGACAGCGTGCAACTGCGCATCAGTGTCCAGGACACCGGTATCGGCCTGTCCGGTCAGGATGTACGGGCGTTGTTCCAGGCATTCAGCCAGGCCGACAACTCGCTGTCGCGGCAGCCCGGCGGCACGGGCCTGGGGCTGGTGATTTCCAAGCGTCTGGTCGAGCAGATGGGTGGCGAGATCGGTGTCGACAGCACACCTGGCGAGGGTTCCGAATTCTGGGTCAGCCTGAATCTGCCCAAGGCTCGCGACGATGCCGAAGATCTGCCCTCGGCGCCCCTGCTCGGCCGCCGCATCGCCATCGTCGATGGCCATGAACTGGCGCGCCAAGCGTTGCAGCATCAGCTCGAAGACTGTGGCCTAGACGTCACCGACTTCAAGTCGCTGGACAAGCTGGTGCTGGCCACCCACGCCGCGCGTCAGGCAGGGCAGCCGCTGGACCTGGCCGTGCTGGGCATCACCGCGCACGAGATATCGCCGGAACGTCTCGCCGTACAGATCCGCGAGATCGAGCAGAGCGGCTGCCAGGTGCTGGTGCTGTGCCCGACGACCGAACAGGCGCTGTTTCATGCCGCCGTGCCCAACGCGGATCGTCAGTTGCAGGCCAAGCCCAGTTGCACGCGCCGGCTGCGCCGCGCGCTGGCAGACCTCATCAACCCCAAGCAATTGCGCTACGAAAGCCCCGAGGGCAGCGGCGAGCGCGCGCCGCGCGTGCTTTGCGTGGACGACAACCCGGCCAACCTGCTGCTGGTGCAGACCCTGCTCGAAGACCTCGGCGCCGAAGTGCGTGCGGTGGACAACGGTGCGGCGGCGATCAAGGCGGTACAGGAAGGCGGGCTCGACCTGGTGCTGATGGATGTGCAGATGCCGGAGATGGACGGCCGCGAAACCACCGAGCGCATCCGCCTGTGGGAAAGTGCCCAGACCGGTACCGCCCTGCCCATCGTGGCGCTGACCGCCCATGCGATGGCCAATGAAAAGCGTGCCTTGCTGCAGAGTGGGATGGATGACTACCTGACCAAGCCCATCAGCGAACGCCAGCTGGCCCAGGTCGTGCTGAAATGGACGGGGCTGGCATTGAGCGCGCAAAGCCTGGACAAGACCGCGGACCTGCCACTGGAAAGCAATACCCTGCAGGTGCTCGATGCTGCCGAGGGCCTGCGCCTGGCGGCAGGCAAGGCCGATCTGGCCGCGGACATGCTGGCAATGCTGCTGGCGTCGCTGCAGGCCGATCGCGAAGCGATTCAACTGGCGCGGATCAATGCCGATCAGAACGCCATGATCGAGCGGGTACACCGCCTGCACGGCGCCACCCGCTACTGCGGGGTGCCGCAATTGCGCGCTGCCTGCCTGCGCAGCGAAACCTTGCTCAAGCAGAACGATCCGGCAGCCCTGGCGGCGCTGGATGAACTGGATGAAGCCATCACTCGCCTCGAGGAGCAGGCCCGCGCGATGGCCTGAGGCCGCGCCGTGGCCGGCGTGCTAGCATGGCGCGTCTATTTGGAGGACCCATGGTCGAACACGATTTCCGCTTCAGCCTGCTCAACCCGCAGCACACCTTGATCGAGTGCCGCGCGCTCATGCCCGGGCGTTACCAGGTCACCGGCAACGGCGGCTCGATCCACAATACCGACACCCTGCTGGTCACCCTCAAGGGCAGCAAGGATCTGTCCATGCGCCTGGTGGTGGAGAAGGTCCGTCATCTGATCAATCCGCCTGGCCAGTGGGTGGCCGTGGCCACCGGCCCGGTGTTCGGCGAACTGGCGATCCATCAGTGGAAAGTCAATTGCGACAGCTGCGGCAAGGTCCTCGACTTCGAATTTGCGGTGGACGCCAAGCTCGGTACCAAGGCGCAGAAACCTGCAGCGCAAGCCCGCATTGCCGAGCTGGGCTGGGCCAATCGCAATGGCAAGCATGTCTGCCGACAGTGCCGGGCCGCGTCGGCGGTCTGAATACGCAGGTGGGTATGTGGTGTTCGCTTTGGGGATGCAGCGCACGGCGTCGAACGTGGACTAATTGACATGGCGCCACGGAACACGGGGGCGCTTTAGCTGCACTCGTCTTTCCCTGGAGCCATAGCCCATGAAAACCGTCGCGGAACTGTTGAAGAGTAAAGTCCAGCACAGCCAGCAGGTGCACACCATCGAGCCGCAACAGATGGTGTTCGACGCCCTCAAGCTCATGGCGCAGATGAACGTCGGCGCCCTGCCGGTGGTGGTCGAGGGGCGCGTGGTAGGTATCGTCAGCGAGCGCGACTATGCGCGCAAGATGGTGCTGCTGGGGCGCTCGTCCATTGGCACGCCGGTCAGCGAGATCATGAGCGCCCATGTGATCACCGTGACCCCCCAACAGAACATTGATCATTGCATGGCGTTGATGACCGAGGGTCGCTTGCGCCACCTGCCGGTGGTCGACCACGGCCAGCTGCTGGGGCTGCTGTCCATCGGTGACCTGGTCAAGGAAGCGATCGCCGAACAGGCCAGCCTGATCGAGCAATTGCAGCAGTACATCAGGGGCGAATGAAACAGCTAGCGTAGCAAACCCTGTGGGAGCGGTCCGTGACCGCGAAGGGGTGCGCGAAATCCTGTGGGAGCGGTCAGTGGCCGCGAAGGGGTGCACGAAACCCTGTGGGAGCGGTCAGTGGCCGCGAAGGGCGCGCTGCGGTACCTTTGACACACCGCAGCGCCTGCTTCTGACACACCGCAGCGCCTGCTTCGCGGCCACTGACCGCTCCCACAGATCGCTCCCACCAATTGCCTGCGGGCAGGAATTCTGGACAAAAAAAAGCGACCCGAAGGTCGCTTGTTTTTTGCTTCAGAGAGTTCAAGGGCTCTGAGGCGGAATTAATGGCGCAGCGGACGGGACTCGAACCCGCGACCCCCGGCGTGACAGGCCGGTATTCTAACCGACTGAACTACCGCTGCGCGTAACACTGAGAGAGATTGGTGGGTGATGACGGGATCGAACCGCCGACCCTCTGCTTGTAAGGCAGATGCTCTCCCGGCTGAGCTAATCACCCTTTGTCTCTCGGTGTGGCGCGCATTCTACGGAGCGACCTAAACTCTGGCAAGCACTTTTTCAAAAAAATTTTCGAGGCCTTCCAAACACTTAGCACAGGGATGGCGTCAGCTCCGCACACGGAGAATAATGCCTGCCTAATGTTGAGGAGTGCTTCACCCCATGTGGTTCAAAAACCTGCTTGTCTATCGTCTTACCCAGGATATCCCCTTCGACGCCGAGGCTTTGGAAACCGCACTGGCGAGCAAACCGGCACGTCCATGCGCCAGCCAGGAACTGACCACCTATGGTTTCGTGGCGCCGTTCGGCAAAGGCGAAGACGCCCCGTTCGTGCATGTCAGCCAGGATTTCATGCTGATCGCCGCACGCAAGGAAGAGCGCATCCTCCCGGGCAGTGTCGTGCGTGACGCGGTCAAGGAGAAGGTCGAGGAAATCGAGGCCGAGCAGATGCGCAAGGTCTACAAGAAGGAACGCGACCAGATCAAGGACGAGATCATCCAGGCCTTCCTGCCGCGCGCGTTCATTCGTCGCTCGTCGACCTTCGCTGCCATTGCGCCCAAGCAAGGCTTGATCCTGGTCAATTCGGCCAGCCCGAAACGCGCCGAGGACCTGTTGTCGACCCTGCGTGAAGTGATCGGCTCGTTGCCGGTGCGCCCGCTGACCGTAAAGGTTGCGCCGACCGCGACCATGACCGAGTGGGTCAAGACACAGAAAGCGGCTGATGACTTCCATGTGCTGGACGAGTGCGAGCTGCGCGACACCCATGAAGATGGCGGTATCGTGCGCTGCAAGCGCCAGGACCTGACCAGCGACGAGATCCAGCTGCACCTGAGCACCGGCAAGCAGGTCACCCAGCTGTCGCTGGCCTGGCAGGACAAACTGTCGTTCGTGCTGGACGACAAGATGGTGGTCAAGCGCCTGAAGTTCGAGGAATTGCTGCAGGATCAAGCCGAGCAGGACGGTGGCGAGGAAGCGCTGGGGCAGCTGGATGCCAGCTTTACCTTGATGATGCTGACGTTCGGTGAATTCCTGCCAGTGCTGTTCGAGGCCCTGGGTGGCGAAGAGCTGCCTCAGGGGATTTGATCGGCAGCGTGCCCTTCGCGGGCAGAGCCCGCGCCCACAGGGGTTGCGCGTTTTTTGTGGGAGCGGTCATCGGCCGCGAAGCGGCGCTGCGGTGTGTCTGGCAGACCGCGGCGTGGCTTTCGCGGCCACGGACCGCTCCCACAGGGTTGCGCGTTTTCTGTGGGAGCGGTCATCGGCCGCGATGGGGCGCTTCGGTGTGTCTGGCAGACCGCGGTGTGGCTTTCGCGGCCACGGACCGCTCCCACAGGGGTTGCGCGTTTTCTGTGGGAGCGGTCATCGGCCGCGAAGGGGCGCTGCGGTGCGTCTGGCAGACCGTGGTGTGGCTTTCGCGGCCACGGACCGCTCCTACGGGGGTTGCGCGTTTTCTGTGGGAGCGGTCATCGGCCGCGAAGGGGCGCTGCGGTGTGTCTGGCAGACCGCGGTGCGGCTTTCGCGGCCATGGACCGCTCCTACAGGGGTTGCGCATTTTTTTGTGGGAGCGGTCATCGGCCGCGAAAGGGCGCTGCGGTGTGCCTGGTAGACCGGGGTGTGGCTTTCGCGGCCACGGACCGCTCCTACGGGGGTTGCGCGTTTTCTGTGGGAGCGGTCATCGGCCGCGAAGGGGCGCTGCGGTGTGTCTGGCAGACCGCGGTGTGGCTTTCGCGGCCATGGACCGCTCCTACAGGGGTTCATGGGCAGCTTGCGGTACCAACATGATGATTCTATATAAGAAGGAACTACCCCATGCGCGCCTTGGCCGCTTTGAGTCGCTTCGTCGGCAATACGTTTGCCTATTGGGTTCTGCTGTTCGCCATACTGGCGTTTCTGGCGCCTGAATGGTTCATCGGCCTCAAGCCGCTGATCGTGCCGCTGCTGGGTCTGGTGATGTTCGGCATGGGCCTGACACTCAAGCTCGACGATTTTGCCGAGGTCGGGCGTCATCCGTGGCGCGTGGCGCTGGGCGTGGTTGCGCACTTCGTGATCATGCCAGGCGTGGCCTGGCTGTTGTGCCAGGTGTTCCATCTGCCGCCGGAGATCGCCGTCGGCGTGATTCTGGTCGGTTGCTGCCCGAGCGGCACCTCGTCCAACGTGATGACCTGGCTGGCCAAGGGCGACCTGGCGCTGTCGGTGGCGATCGCGGCAGTGACCACCCTGCTCGCCCCGCTGCTCACCCCTGCCCTGATCTGGCTGTTGGCTTCGGCCTGGCTGCCGGTATCGTTCATGGAGATGTTCTGGTCGATCCTGCAACTAGTCATGCTGCCGATCGTTCTGGGCGTCGTTGCGCAGAAGCTGCTCGGTGCGCGGGTACAGCTGGCGGTCGATGTGCTGCCGCTGGTATCTGTGGTGAGCATCGTGTTGATCGTCTGCGCCGTGGTCGCGGCCAGCCAGGCACGCATCGCCGAGTCGGGCCTGTTGATCATGGCGGTGGTGATTCTGCACAACAGTTTCGGTTTCCTGCTCGGCTACTTCACCGGCAAGCTGTTCAAGCTGCCGCTGGCGCAGCGCAAGTCATTGGCTCTGGAAGTCGGGATGCAGAACTCGGGACTGGGCGCGGCCCTGGCCAGTGCGCACTTCTCGCCACTGGCGGCGGTGCCCAGCGCCTTGTTCAGCGTCTGGCACAATATTTCCGGGGCACTGCTCTCGACCTACTTCCGGCGCATGGAAGGCACCGAGCCAGGCGCGTTGAAGACCGAACCATGATCCGCCGCACTTGATCCATCGGGCAAGGATGGGCAACATGGTGTTCGGCGCCGGGACGACCCGGCGCCACTTTTCCTGCAAACGGGGACGACCCCATCTTCGATGAGGGTTTTTCCATGTCATGGTTACTGTTGTTTTTCGCCGGTCTGTTCGAAGTGTGCTGGGCCATCGGCCTGAAGTACACCGACGGCTTTACCCGCCCCCTTCCTACCGTATTGACCGTTGCCGCCATGGCGGCGAGCCTCGGCCTGCTCGGCCTGGCCATGCGTGAGCTGCCCTTGGGCACAGCCTACGCCATCTGGACCGGGGTCGGTGCAGTGGGTACGGTGATTGCCGGTATCGTGCTGTTCGGCGAGTCGATGGCGCTGATGCGGATGGTCAGTGTGGGTCTGATCATCCTGGGGTTGGTGGGGTTGAAGGTAAGTACCTGATCCTGTAGCAGTGGCGCGAGCCGCGTCCCGGTCTACGGTGTGCTGTCTGAGTCTGACATACCGTGGGTGCCGCCGACGCGGCTTGCGCCGCTGCTACAGGGATTGAGTTGTCTGTAGCAGCGGCGCAAGCCGCGTCCGGGAGCGCCGCTGTCACGCGGGTTACGCCAGGCTTTTGCTGACCACTTCATAGACGTCGCTGGACAGCGGGCCGGAAGCGAGAATCCGTTCAAGCTCGGCTTTCATCAGTGCCTGACGGGCGCTGTCGTACTTTCTCCAGCGGGTCAGCGGCGACAGTTGTCGCGAGGCGATCTGCGGGTTCAGGGCATTGAGCTCGATCACCAGATCGGCCAGAAAACGGTAGCCCGAGCCATCGGCTGCATGGAAGTTGATCAGGTTCTGACCCGCGAACGCACCGATCAGCGCACGGACCTTGTTCGGGTTCTTCAAGGTGAATGCCGGATGCTGCATCAGCGCCTTGACCCGTGCCAACCCACCCGGCAAACCGCTTGCCGCCTGCACACTGAACCACTGATCCATGACCAGTGGATTGTCCTTGAAGTGTTCGGCAAAGGCTTGCAGCGCACGCGCCCTTTCCGCTTCGAACGGCGAATTGACCAACACCGCCAGGGCCGTCAGGCGCTCGGTCATGTTGTCGCAGGCATCATATTGTTCGAGGGTAGCGGCGAGCACTTCGGGACGTCCGCTGAGCATCAGGTAGGACAACGCGATGTTCTGCAGCGCGCGGCGGGCGAAATGCTCTTTCTCGGCCACGTACGCAGTAGCCCTGGAGACCTCGCGATTGGCCTGGTAGCGCGCCCACAACCCATCGAACAGACCATCGGCCAGCTGCTTGCGAGCGAACTCGCGGGCGGCATGGATGGCGTCGACATCGGCCACTTCGCTGATCTCGGCCAAGTAGGCCTCGCTGGGCAGCGACAGCATCTCTGCAACCATCGCCTGATCCAGTTCGGTGTCTTCCAGCACACTGGCCAACGCCGTGAGCAAGCGTGAATCCATCGACAATGGCTCGCCGCGCTGGTACTGGCCAATCATTTCCTGCAGCACCTGCACCGACAGCTGCTGGCCGGCATCCCAGCGGTTGAAGCCGTCGCTGTCGTGCTGCATGAGGAACATCAACTGGTCACGGGTATACGGGAAGATCAGTTTGACCGGCGCACTGAAACCGCGCAGCAGCGACGGCAGTGGTTGCTCGGCAATGTCGACGAAGGTGAAGGTCTGCTCGGCCTCGGTCACCGCCAGCACACGGCTGGTACCGACCGCTGCGGCCTCGTCGCGCAAACGCAATGGCAGCTCCTGGCCATTGGCGTCGAGCAGGCCCAGCGCCACGGGAATCACGAATGGCAGCTTCTCGACCTTGTCCGGTGTCTCGGGGCAGCTCTGGCGTAGGGTCAAGCTGTAGGTGCGAGCTTGCGCATCGTAGTGTTCGCTGACGTGAAGGCGCGGCGTACCCGCCTGGCTGTACCAGCGCTTGAACTGCTTGAGCTCGACACCGTTGGCGTCTTCCATCGCACTGATGAAGTCGTCACAGGTCACGGCCTGGCCATCGTGACGCTGGAAGTACAGGTCGCTGCCCTTGCGGAAGCCTTCGGCGCCCAGCAGGGTGTGCAGCATGCCGACTACTTCCGAGCCCTTCTCGTACACGGTCAAGGTGTAGAAGTTGGAGATCTCGATGAAGCTGTCGGGGCGCACCGCGTGGGCCATCGGGCCGGCATCTTCGGCGAACTGGTGGGTGCGCAGGTAGGCGACGTCCTGGATGCGCTTGACGGTCGGCGAATGCATGTCGGCGCTGAAGCCTGCATCGCGGTAGACGGTGAAGCCTTCCTTGAGCGACAACTGGAACCAGTCGCGGCAGGTCACCCGGTTGCCTGACCAGTTGTGGAAATATTCGTGGGCGACGATGGCCTCGACCCGCTGGTGGGCGGCGTCGGTGGCGGTTTCGGCGCGGGCCAGCACGGCGCTGGAGTTGAAGATGTTCAGGCCCTTGTTTTCCATGGCGCCCATGTTGAAGTCGTTGACCGCGACGATCATGAAGATGTCCAGGTCGTACTCACGGCCGTAGGCTTCTTCGTCCCAACGCATGGACTTCTTCAGGCTGGTCATGGCGTGAGCGCACTTGTCGATGTTCTCCGGCTCGACATAGATGCGCAGGGCCACATCGCGACCACTGACCGTGGTGAAACTGTCTTCCACGCACCACAGGTCACCGGCCACCAGCGCGAACAAGTAGGCCGGTTTCACGAACGGGTCTTCCCAGGTGGCCCAGTGGCGGCCATCTTCCTGGGGGCCGTTGCCGACCGGGTTGCCGTTGGACAGCAGGATCGGGTACTGCTGCTGGTCGGCGATCAACGTGGTGGTGAAGCGGCTCATCACGTCGGGACGGTCGAGGTAGTAGGTGATCTTGCGGAAGCCTTCGGCTTCGCACTGGGTGCAGAACATGCCCGTGGACTTGTACAGCCCTTCCAGTGCGGTGTTGGTTTCAGGGTGGATGCGCACGCTGGTGTCGACGGTGAAGGCATCGCTGCGCGGCTGCAGGGTCAGGCTGTCGGCCGTCAGCTGGTAGTCGGCAGCATCCAGGTCACTGTCGTCGAGCTTGACGCCGAGCAGCTCCATCAACTCGCCGTCGAGCACCAGCGGTGGCAGCCCGGCACCATGCGCCGGGTTGCGGCGCATGACCAGCTGCGCGTGGACCAGGCTGTGATCGTCGAACAACTCAAAGGTCAGGTGCGTCTCGTCGATCAGATAATCGGGCGCCTGATAGTCTTTCAGGTAGATCATTTTCGGTTGTTCGGTACGCATGCGAAAATCCTTCTACTGATGCACGGCCAATTGGTAAGCCGTGTACTTGCGAATATTGATGACGCCGGAATCGAAGATCAGGTATTGACCCTTGACGCCCAGCAACGTGCCTTCGGCAATCGGGTTCTTGTCCAGGTTGAAGCTGGCGATCTTGCTCGGGTAGGTGTGTACCGGATAGCGGATCTCGATGGGCTCGACATCGTTCAGAGCCTGGATGGCCTGCAGGCCGAAGCGATCCTGCAGCATGTGGATACCCGCCGTGCAGCTGTCGAACAGTTGCTCGCGGATGGCCACCAGATCCACCGCCGGGGCGTCACCCTTGAGCAGCGCACGCCAGTTGGTGCGGTCCGCGACCTGCGAGCGGAACAGGTCTTCGACAAGCCCGGATTGCTGGCGGGTCGCCACGCGCATGATCGGCAGTGCCTGGCTGGCGCCCTGGTCGAGCCAGCGGGTAGGCAGCTGGCTGGCCCGGGTGATGCCGACCTTGACCCCTGAAGAGTTGGCCAGATAGACCACATGATCGGTCATGCAGAACTGCTCGCCCCAGGCCGGATCGCGGCAGGTCCCGGCGTCGTAGTGGCATTTTTCCGGAGCCATGATGCACACGTCGCACTGGGCCAGCTTGGTCATGCAAGGGTAGCAGTAGCCTTGGCTGAAACTGGTCTTGGTCTTGCGGCCGCAGTTCACGCAGTGGATGGCGCCGAGAAACTCCAGGCGCAGCTTGCTTCCGATCAAGGGGTTGACGGCAATCTGCGTATCGCCCAGACGCAGCTGGTATTGCACCACTGGCGCCTCGAGCTGTGCGGACATCTTGCTGGCCGCACCGCGGCCGAGCTCCTGCAGGGTGTCTTGCGCAAAGAGATCGCAGGTCAATGGATCGAATCCGACTTGAACAGGATGTTTTCGACCGGCGCGGACTTCGAGGCGCACTCTTGCGGACCCATGTAGCCGGTACGCTGATCTTCGGGAAGGTTCTTCATTTCCCAGGCGATGATGGCCTGCAGGGTCAGTTCCTTCTGCTCGGCGGTCAGCTTGCGGCCGTCGGACCATTTGCCGATTTCGACGGCCAGTTTGAGGCTTTCGTAGATATCAGGGGTGATGTTTTCGATCATGTGGGCGAATGACGACATGCGGAGGCCTCCAATGGATGCTGGCATTTTAAACGGTGTACCGAGTGCGTAAAGCGAAATCCCGGCCCTAGGCAATAGACCACTAGGCAACCGAGCCGGCCGGGGTCAGTCGCGCTGTGAGGAATTCCAGCAGCGCATGGACCTTGGGCAGGGCCTCACGGCTTTTCAGCCACACCAGGTTCATCGCCAGGCCATCGGTGGCCAATGGCGCGAGCACTTCGACCAAGGCGCCGCTGTCCAGATGCCGCTGGATCAGCCAGGTCGGCAGCTGGGCGATGCCCTGCCCGGCAAGCACGGCCATCACCTGCCCTTCGCCGTCGCCAACGGCCACGTGCGGATGAATGGTCCGCCGCTCCATGTCGCCGGCCTGGCGGCCCTTGAAGTACCACGGATAGACCGTGCCATCGGTCTGCCCATAGCCAACGCAGCGGTGTTGTTCCAGCTCGCGCTCGCCCTGTGGCGTACCGTGCGCGTGCAGGTAGGCGGGTGCTGCGCAGAACACCAGCCGCTGGCGCCCGAGGAAGCGTCGCCCGACGTTGCTCGGCCAGGCGTCCGAACCTCCGATGCGCACGACGATGTCGATGCCTTCCTGGACAGGGTCGACGAAGCGGTCCGAGAACGACACATGGGGTTGCAGCCGCGGATGCCGGGCAGCGAACTCGAGAATCAGTGGCAGCACGTGCAATCGACCGTAGGACGCAGGCAGGTCGACGCGCAGGCGGCCATGGGGTTCGCGCTGCTCGGCGCTCATGGCCAGTTCGACCTCTTCGAGGTCGGCCAGCACGCTTGTGCAGGTGCGGTAGAACGTCTGTCCTGCCTCGGTCAGCGCCAGGCGCCGCGTGGTGCGCTGGAACAGCCGTACGCCGAGCCGCGCTTCCAGACGCGCAACGCCCTTGCTGACCGCCGAGTTGCTGAGGTTCAGGCGTTCGGCGGCGGCGGTGAAACTGCCCAGGTCAGCGACGCTGACGAAGACGTCGATGCCCTTGAGGCGCTCCGAGGAAAACATTGCACCTCCGATTGGTGAATTCAGTTCAATTCACAAGGTAATTAATGGCCGGGATTTTCCAGCGCTTCCCCAATAGGCTATTACAAAATCTTTCCGGAGTTAAGTTCGATGTCTTCTTCCCACATGGCCGAAGCCGCGCCGTCTGCCTCGCGCAGCAGCGCTTCCGGCGTGCAGATCCTGATCATGGCCGTAGCGGCCTTCATCATCGTGACCACCGAGTTCCTGATCGTTGGGTTGTTGCCGAGCCTGGCGCGGGACCTGGACATTTCCATTGCCCTGGCCGGTCAGGTGGTGACCCTGTTCGCATTCACCGTGATGCTCTTCGGACCGTATCTGACGGCGCGCCTGGCGCACGTCGAGCGCAAGAAGCTGTTCACCCTGATTCTGCTGGTGTTCGCGGCGTCCAATGTGCTGGCGGCGGTGTCCACCAATATCTGGGTGCTGGCCATCGCTCGCTTCATTCCGGCCCTGGCGCTGCCAGTGTTCTGGGGAACCGCCAGTGAAACCGCAGGGCAACTGGCTGCGCCTGGGCAATCGGGCAAGGCTGTGGCCAAGGTCTATCTGGGTATTTCCGCAGCCCTGGTGTTCGGCGTGCCGCTGGGCACCGTGGCCGCCGACCTGATCGGCTGGCGCGGGAGCTTTTGGGTGTTGGCCGCGGTGTCGTTGCTGATTGGCGTGTTGATGCATCTGGTAATGCCGAAACTGCCCGGCTCGCCCGCCGCCGCGGTCGGCGAGAAACAGACGGCGATCCTGCGTCAGCCACGTTTCCTGGCCCATGTGTTGCTGTCGGTGCTGACCTTTACCGCCATGTTCACAGCCTACACCTACCTGGCCGACATCCTCGAGCGCCTGGGCGGCGTGCCAGCGGGTCAGGTCGGCTGGTGGCTGATGGGCTTCGGCGCAGTCGGTATGCTGGGTAATCATCTGGGTGGCAGCATGGTCGACCGGCGTCCGCTGGGCGCGATGGTGGTGTTTCTGCTGGTGCTGGGCGCGGGCATGACCGCTGCCGTGGCGTTCGCCGAGCAGCGCGCCTGGCTGATCGCGGCGCTGATTGCCTGGGGCATCGCCTATACGGCGCTGTTTCCGATCTGCCAGGTGCGCGTCATGCAGGCTGGCGCCAAGGCCCAGGCCCTGGCGGCGTCGCTGAACATCTCGGCGGCCAATGCCGGCATTGGTCTGGGCGCTATTTTCGGTGGCCTGGGCATTCGTCAATTCGGCCTGGAATCCTTGGGCCTGCTGGCCACCGGCGTGGCAGTGCTGGCGTTGATCGTGGCGCTGCTGATGATCAAGCGCCCCGCAGCAGCCAGGTAACCACATGTCTGTAGCAGCGGCGCGAGCCGCGTCGGCGGGCAAGGTGGTGTGTCTGGATGAACGCGGTGAGGCCGGACGCGGCTTGCGCCGCTGCTACAGGGAATGCGGTGAGCCGCCTCAACAGCGATTGACTGTAGCAGCGGCGCGAGCCGCGTCGGCGGGCAAGGCGGTGTGTCTGGATGAACGCGGTGAGGCCGGACGCGGCTTGCGCCGCTGCTGGGGAATGCGGTATGCCATCCCAACGGCGATTGAATGTAGCAGCGTCGGCGGGCAAGGCGGTGTGCCTGGATGAACGTGGTGAGGCCGGACGCGGCTTGCGCCGCTGCTACAGGGGACTGCGGTATGCCGTCTCAACGGCGATTGAGTGTAGCAGCGGCGCAAGCCGCGTCGGCGGGCAAAGCGGTGTGTCTGGATGAACGCGGCTTGCGCCGCTGCTTTAGCCTCAACGGCGATTGAATGTAGCAGCGGCGCGAGCCGCGTCGGCGGGCAAGGCGGTGTGTCTGGATGAACGCGGTGAGGCCGGACGCGGCTTGCGCCGCTGCTACAGGGAATGCGCCAAGCAGCGTCGACGGGAATTGAATGTAGCAGCGGCGCGAGCCGCGTCGGCTGTGGATGCAGCAAACTGGAGGGATGCACGGTCTGAACCGACAAGGAGTTTTTCACCATGCCCTCACTCAGTACCGACATCGAGTTGTTCTACCAGCCGCCCTTCGACTGGCAGCGCCTGCTCAGGTTCTTCGGCGGGCGTTCCAGTGCCTTGGTCGAAACCGTCATCGACGGCGTGTACCTGCGTACCGTCGAATGGCGAGGTGACGAAGGCCTGCTCAGTGTCCGCCAGGACCCGACCCGTGACTGCCTGATCGCGCGTATCGAGGGCCCGGCCGGCGTTCACCTGCCCGCTCTGGTGCCACGCCTGCGGCGCATGTTCGATCTGGATCTGGATCCTCGGCAGTTGCACGCCGCTCTGGACAGCGACCCCTGGCTAGGCCGTCTGCTGCTGCAGACGCCGGGACTGCGCGTGCCTGGCACCTGGTCGACTTTCGAGCTGATCGTGCGCACCATCGTCGGCCAGCAAGTCAGCGTCAAGGCGGCCACCACCATTGCCGGGCGTCTGGCCGAGCGTGCCGGGCGGCCGGTGGCGCAGGCCCAGCATCCTCAGGTCGCATGGCAATTCCCCACCCCGGCCGCCCTCGCCGCAGTCGACCTCGACCGCATCGGCATGCCCGGCAAGCGCGTGGCCGCGCTGCAGAACTTCGCCGCTGCAGTGGCTTGCAATCAGCTGCAAATCGAAGCGTTCGTCGATGAACACACACGTACCGACCTGGAACCCTTGCGCCAAGGCCTGCTGGCACTGCCGGGCATTGGCCCGTGGACGGTCGAATACGTGGCGATGCGTGCCTGGCGCGACGCCGACGCGTGGCCGGGCAGCGATCTGGTGATCATGCAGGAGATCACGCGCGCGCATCCCGAGTTGCTCAAGCCCGGCCATCAACGGCTGCGCAGCCAAGACTGGCGGCCATGGCGTGCCTACGCCGTCATGTACATCTGGAACGAGCTCATGGACCGCACCGATGGCCAGCGCGGCGGCTGACACCGGAGCGCCATGACGCCCGGGTGTCATCCGTACGCTCAGCGCTGCAGGGGTGGCGTGCGCGGCGGAATCGCCCGGCGGTTGCCCGTTGCTTCGAAGGCCGCAGCGAAACGCAGCAGTTGCGTGTCGTCGTAGGCGCGGCCGGCAAACGTGAGCCCCACCGGCATGCCGATGTCGGCCATCAGGCCCATCGGCACGGTCACGGTCGGAACGCCCAAATGGCGGATCGCCAGATTGCCGTTGGCCACCCAGACACCATTGCTCCAGGCGATGTCCGCCGCGGCCGGGTCGACATCGGCATTGGCCGGCGCCACATCGGCGACGGTAGGGAACACTACGGCATCCAGCTGCAGTGCCTGCAGCCAGTCTTCCAGGTCGATCTTGCGGGTGTGTTCCAGTGCACGCAGGCCGTCGGCCAGGGTGTCGATCCGGTCCCACGGGGTGATGCCCCGCTCGGCCATCTTCACGTACTCGTCCATGCCGGCGGCCAGGTCGCCTTCGCGGTTGGGCAGCGTGCCAGGGTCGTGCGGAAAGATCAGCGGCCCATCGACGTCCACCAGGCGGTTGAGCGCCGGGTCGCCATTGGCGCGCAGGAAATCGTCGAACGCCCAGGCCGTGAGGTCCCACAGCTCATGGTGGAGGAACGCCGGGTCGACGATGCCGCGGTTGAACACGGTCGGCGCACCCGGTCGGTCGCCTTCGCAATTGGATACCAGGGGAAAGTCCACTTCGACCACTTCCGCGCCAGCCGCCTCGAGGGCACGCCGTGCCTGCTGCCACAGTTCGATCACCGAAGCACGCGTGTGAATGCGCTGCCCGGTCGGGCCGCCGATGCCCGGTTGCGCGGCCGTGCCTGCCAGCGGGTCGGCATTGATGTACATGCGCGGGACGCCAAAACGCTTGCCCGCCAGTGCCTGCGCAGGCGCGGCCAGTTCCAGGTAGGACACCGGACGTACGCTGGCGACGTTTGGTATCGGCACCCAGGGTTGCAGGCGCCACAGATCGCCACGCGTGTCGGGGTCGTCGGCAACCACCACGTCGAGGATTTCCAGCAGGTCGGCCATGGTGCGAGCGAAGGGCACGACCACGTCCATGGTCGGCGTCAGCGGCCAGTTGCCACGCACCGAAATGATCCCGCGCGAGGGTGTGTAAGCGCACAGGCCGTTGTTGGACGCCGGGCCGCGCCCGCTGGACCAGGTTTCTTCGGCCAGGCCGAAGGCGGCGAAACTCGCGGCGGTTGCGGTACCGGCGCCATTCGACGAGCCGGACGCAAAAGGCGCCGTGAGAAAGTCGGCGTTGTACGGGCTTTCGGCGCGTCCGTAGACGCCGCGCTGCATGCCACCATTGGCCATCGGCGGCATGTTGGTCTTGCCCAGGCAGATCGCCCCGGCCGCGCGCAGGCGCTCGACGGTGAAGGCATCGCGCTGCGCCACCAGCCCGGCGAAGGCCGGGCTGCCGGAAGCTGCGGTCAGGCCCTTGACCAGGTAGCTGTCCTTGGCCGTGTAGGGGATGCCATCGAGCGGCCCCAGTGGCTGGCCACTGGCGCGGCGCGCATCGGCTGCGCGGGCTTCGGCCAGCGCCGTGGGGTTTGGCACCACGAGCGCGTTCAGCGCGGTGGGCGTGTCGGCGCCGTCGTAGGCGGCGATGCGGTCCAGGTAGGCCTGGACCAGCTCGACTGCGGTGGTCTGGCCGCTTTCCAGCGCAGCGCGCAGTTGCGCGATGGAAACCTCGGTGACTTCGATCATGCTGCTCTCCTGCCCGATCAGCCCTTGGCCGCCATGGCGGTGACTTCCACGCGCATGCCTGGGGCAGCGAGTGCGGTGATGCCCACCGCCGCGCGCACTGGCCAAGGCTTGGCGAAGAAGCGCTGGTAGACCTCGTTGAAGGCGGGACGATCAGCCATGTCGGTCAGGTAGATGGTCAGGTGCAGCACACGATCGAGCGAACTGCCCGCTGCTTCCAATGCCACTTTCAGCGCCTGCAGCGTGCACTCGCTCTGTTCGGTGATGCTGCCCAGCTCCAGGCTGCCGTCGGAGCGGGTCGGGATCTGGGTGGTCACCAGCAGGCCGCCGAAACCTGCGACGTCCGAGGAAATCGACTCGGGGTCGGGGTCCGGCAGAAACGTGATGTCGTCATGGGCCATGGAATGTTCCTCAAATCAGCGATTGGCAATGGCCGGCATGTTACCGCCCGGCCATTGCAAAATGAAACGGCGTGAAGCTCAACCCACCAGGTGCAAGAAGTGCATGTGCCGCTCGTAGTGATCGAGAATGTCGCCGATCACCTCGTCACGGGACCAGCCCATCACGTCGTGATCCTGGCCACCCTCGCGCAGGTGCACTTCAGCGCGGAAGTACTTGCGTTCTTCGCCCGGCGGCCCGCTCATGACGAAGCTGGGAGTGGCATAGGCATGAGGCCTGATCTCGTAGATGAAGGCGGTGTCGGTGGGACCGACGCTCAGGCGCACCCCGCCCTCCTCGCCGTCTTCCACGGTGCAGTCGTACCCCTGCAGACGCCACTCCTCGGCGACGCCAAGGCACGCCGGACGCGCCACGTCCTCGATGAAACGAACCACGTGAGCACGCCGTGGAAACATCGCCAAGGTACGCAGGCGGCGCTGCCAGGTGCCGCCGGTACGCGGCGTGCTTGGCGAGATGGCCAGTGCCTGGTGACGCAGGTCACGCTTGGTAGCGTCGAGTTTGAGCGCCTTCAGCAGGCCGCGCATGCTCAGCAACAGCGCCAGGGTAAAGGGCAGCGCGCTGGCGATGGTCGCGGTCTGCAAGGCCTTGAGGCCGCCGGCCAGCAACAGCGCGATGGCCACCAGGCCCATGCTCGAGGCCCAGAAAATGCGCTGGCGCACGGGGGTGTTCTCCGCGCCGCCGGACGCGAGCATGTCGACCACCATGGCGCCGGAGTCCGCCGACGTCACGAAGAACACCACCACCATGATGATCGCCAGCGCGCTGATCACCCCGGAAAACGGGAAGTGCTGGAGAAACGCGAACAGCGCCAGGGAGGTGTCCTTGTCCACGGCGATGCCCAGGTCCACCATGCCCTGGTCGAGAATCATGTGGATCGCGGTATTGCCGAACACGGTCATCCACAACAGGGTGAACGCGGTGGGCACCAGCAGCACGCCGGTGACAAATTCACGGATGGTCCGGCCGCGCGAGATGCGCGCGATGAACAGCCCCACGAACGGCGACCACGCCAGCCACCAGCCCCAGTAGAACAGGGTCCAGCCGCCGATCCAGTCAGTGGGCTGGTAGGCGTTGAGGTTGAGCGTGCGGCTGACGATCTCGCTCAGGTACCCGCCGGTGTTCTGCACGAAGGTCTGCAGGATCAGCACGGTGGGGCCGAGAATCATCACCATGGCCATCAGCAGAACGGCCAGCCCGAGATTGAGTTCGGACAGTCGGCGGATGCCTTTGTCCAGCCCCGACACCACTGAAAGAGTGGCCAGCGCCGTGGTGCCGATGATCAGGGCGATCTGGATCGGGATCGACACCGGCACGCCGAACAGCGCGTTGAGGCCGGTGTTGATCTGCGCCACGCCGAAGCCCAGCGAAGTGGCCACACCCAGCACGGTACCGATGATGGCGAAGATGTCCACGGCATGCCCGATGGGGCCGTAGATGCGCTCGCCGATCAGCGGATAAAGCGCTGAACGCAGGGTCAGCGGCAGGCCGTGACGAAAGCTGAAATAGGCCAGGATCAAGGCGACGATGGCGTAGATGGCCCAGGCGTGCAGTCCCCAATGGAAGAAGGTGATTTTCATCGCCTCGCCCGCGGCGGCAACGGTGTCACCTTCGCCGTAGGGCGGATTGAGGAAGTGCATGACGGGCTCGGCGACGCCGAAGAACATCAGGCCGATGCCCATGCCCGCCGAGAAGAGCATGGCGAACCAGGTCATGCTGCTGTAGTCGGGGGTGCTGTGGTCCGGGCCCAGCTTGATGTCGCCGTAGCGGCTGACGCCCAGGAACACCACGGTGCCCAGGATGATCGCCACGGCCAGGATGTAGAACCAGCTGACATTGGTGAAGATCCATTCCTGCACCACGGCGAAGAACGTTTGCGCCTGTTGTGGCATCAAGCTGGCGAACAGTACCAGCAGCAACAGCAGGATTGCCGATATCCAGAATACCGGTGGGTTGAAGGTCGAGGGTTTGACGGGGTCTGACTTCACAGTCATCGAAAAGCTCCTGGTGATACGTGCAGCGCATGCCTGCAATGGAAAGTGTAGGTGTGACCGCACCGGGCTCTCGAGGTTTAGCAGACGGGGAAATCGGTTATCCGTTTGCGACTGATGTATTTGCAAACATATTCATCAGGGCACTTGGGCAACGTTGTTCTGGCCTCCGTGTCTATCCCAGAACAGGCGTTCTCGACGACGCTGCGTGACTATCTACTGGAGGATTCGATGGCATTTGTCGACAGCTATGTGAAAGAGATCATCGCACTGGAAGTGGCGCTCTTTCATGCGCGGGTGCGTCTGCAGGCAGCGACCGACGAAGAGGCTCTGCACGATCTGCGCATTGCCGTACGGCGCATCCGCAGCCTGTTGATACCTGTCCGTTCACTGCCGGCGATGCAGCCTCTGCTGACCGCAGCCAAGGACGTGGGCCGCTTCACCACGCCCACCCGCGATCTGGAAGTCATGGTCCAGGAGCTGGAACGGCGTGGGCTGCAGGACGCGGCCGACAAACGTCGCGCGCGCCTTGCCGGCGAGCATCGGGTGATCGTCGACCATTCGAGCGTGAACGCTCTGTTCGATGCTCTGGACATCTGGTCGGCCGCGTTCCGCGCCAGCGACCTGGGCAGCCGCTCGCGAGCGTTCGAAAAACGCGTGGTGAAAACGCTCGACAAACACGTGCGCAAGCTGCGGCGGGCATTGAAGGATGGCGACTTCGACCGCCACGAGCTGCGGATCCTGGTCAAGCGTACGCGCTACCTGATCCAGGCATTCGGAGACTTGTCGCCGCTCTCGCCCAAGGCGGAGAAATCCCTCAAGGCGGTGCAGTCGGCGCTCGGTTCATGGCACGACCATCACCAGTGGTGCATTCAGGCCAAGGTCGAGACCGACCTGCAACCGTTGCAGCGAATCTGGGAGAAGGCCTCGGCCGCGGAACTGGCCAAGGCCGAGGTGGAAATGCGCAAGCTGGCGCGGCTGCTGCCCAAAGGCACGTAGCGCCAGCTGGTGGCAAGGCGGTTGATCAGGCCGCCTTGATGCGCGCGGTGACCTGAGCCAGTTCCGCCGACAATTGATGCAGGTGGCTGCTGGCTGCCTGGGTACTATCGACGTTGCCCTGGTTGGTGGTGGCGATGGCGGTGATTTCCACCAGGTTCTGCGCGATGTCGTCGACCACGGCGTTCTGTTCCTCGGCGGCGGTGGCGATCTGCCGATTCATGTCTCTGATCGCTTCGATGGTCTGCGTGATGCGGGTCAGGGTCTGGCCTGCCGCGACCACCTGCTCGGCGCCTTCGTCACTGCGCTTCTGCCCGCTTTCAATGGCCTGCACGGCGTTCACCGCGCCGGTCTGCACGGTGTCGATGATCTGATGGATTTCCTGGGTGGACGCGGCAGTACGCTGCGCCAGGATGCGCACTTCGTCGGCCACCACGGCAAACCCGCGGCCGGCATCGCCCGCGCGCGCGGCTTCGATGGCCGCATTGAGCGCCAGCAGATTGGTCTGGTCGGCAATCCCGCGGATCACCTCCAATACCTTGCCGATGCGGCCGCTGTCGTCACGCAACTGGCGGATGACGTCGCCGGTCACGGCAATTTCGCCGCGCATGCGGGTGATGGTATGGATGGTCGCCTGCATTGCCTGCTCGCCGCTCTGCGCTTCGCGGTCGGCGTCATCCGCCGCAGTGGCCGCGCCGGCGGCATGGCGTGCGACTTCCTGGGCGGTGGCAGACATCTCCTGCATCGCCGTGGCCACCTGATCGGTGCGTTCGAATTGCTCGCTGGTGCCTTGCAGCATGACCGCAGCGATGGTGTTGAGCTCGCCGCTGGCCTGGTCCAGATTGGCCGTGCTGCGTTGCAGGCGGGTGAAGGTGTCGGCGAGGAAATCACGCAAGGTGTTCGCCGCCACGGCCAGGCGACCCAGCTCGTCACGGCGATGGCTGACCACCCGCTCGGCCAACTGCCCCTGGCTCAGGCGTGCCACGTAGTCGATCAGATCGCGTACCGGGGTGACCAGATTGCGGTTGACCAGCCACAGGCTCAGGGCCGTGATCAACAGGCCCGACGCCAGCATGATGACGATGCCCCAGGTGATCGCCTGGTGGCCCTGCTGGTTGATCAGCAGGGATTGTTCGTCGGCGAGTGCCCGCAGTTCGGTTACCAGAGCATTGAGCTGCTCGCTGGTGGCGCGGTCGACGCCTGCCACGGCGCGGTCGCCGCTGGCAGCATCGGCGCCGCTGGCCAGAAAGGCATCGCGACCCTTGCGATAGGCCGCACCCAATGTGGCATGTTCGGCGCGCAGGCGTTGCGCATTCTGGCTGATGCCCGCGGGCACCCCCGGCAGCTCGCCGAGCGCTTGCAGGGTCGCCGCCACCGCGCGTTCCTGCTCCTCGAACTGCGCCCAATACTTGTCCGCCGCCTTGGCATCCTTCCCGCGCAGCAGTACGTTCTTCCATTCCTGCACCTGGGTCTTGAACTGAACGTTGGCCCGGTCGACCAGTTCAGTGGCGCGCAGGGGCCCCGCCACCAGCGCCGTGTAGTCGTCCAGGCTGGCCGCAAGAAACTTGAAGCTGCCCAGGGCAATCAGCAGCAGGATGAGCAACCCGCTGGCCAGCAGCGCCAGGACCTGTGCGCGCAGAGACGTTTTGAACATGACAGACCTCGAGAAGGGAAACCCTGCGAAAGCATGGGCTGGCGTTGTATCGGCCATTCGAGGCGATTGCTTGAAGGAAGATCGCGGCGGCCGACGGCCGGTGGTGTCTGGCCCGGGCCATTGCGCTTGGCTGCGCAGGTGTCGCGCAAAATATTTCGACACGAAGCCTGGTGAACTAACGGTTGGCGTCGACGATCCCTTTCTATGCGCACCCTGCGCCCCTGACGAGCCGGTACACCCGTGCCGATGTTGTCCAACGATGAGGAACAATCGTGACCACTTCTACCCAACTCGCCTATAGACACAGGCCAGGCCCGCTGCATGCGATTTTCCTGGCCGGCACCGTACCGCTGTTTCTCGGCGCCCTGCTCAGTGATATCGCCTACTACCAGAGCTATCAGATCCAATGGAGCAACTTCGCTGCCTGGCTCATCGCCGGGGGTTTGGTGTTCTGCGGACTGGCGCTGGTCTTCGCCTTGATCAATCTGGTCCGTGCCGAGCACAAGGGCGGCCGTGCGGTGCTGTATTTTCTGCTGTTGCTGGTCACGTGGGTGCTGGGGCTGGTGAACGCCTTCGAGCACGCCAAGGATGCCTGGGCGGTGATGCCCACCGGGTTGGTCATGTCGGTGGTGGTGACCGTACTGTCGCTGGTGGCGGCATGGGTCGGTTTGAGCAATCTGCGTTCGGGAGGTGTTCGATGAAATATTCAGGCGCATTGACGGCCTTGAGCGTGGCGTTGCTGCTCGCTGGCTGCGGCAGCGAAGCCGACAGCACCCAGGCACGCGGGCCCGACCCAAAGCTGCCGGAAGCGCAGCGCGGCCTGCTGCCGAGCATGAAGATCGCCGAGCCGGTGGCCTGGGGTGATAGCAAGCCGACCGTGCCGCAGGGCTATACCATCAGCGCGATCGCCACCGGCCTGGCCATCCCGCGGCAGACCCTAGTCTTGCCCAACGGCGACATCCTGGTAGCCGAGGGTCGCGGTGGCAGCGCCGCCAAGCTCAAGCCCAAGGACGTGATCGCCAGCTACATCAAGGCCCAGGGCAATACCCAGGTCAAAGGCGGCAACCGCCTGACCCTGCTGCGCGACGCCGATGGCGACGGCACCTATGAGCTGAAAACGGTGTTCGCGGAAAACCTCAACGCGCCCTACGGCCTGGCCTATGCCAATGGCAAACTGTACGTGGCCAACCAGGATGCGCTGGTGCGCTTCGACTACACCGACGGGCAGACCAAAGCCAGCGCGGCGCCGACCAAACTGGCCGACCTGCCCTCGGCGATCAACCACCACTGGACCAAGGCGCTGGCCATCAGCGACGACGCGCGCTACCTGTACGTGGGCATCGGCTCCAACAGCAATGTGACCGAACGCGGCATGGAGGTCGAGATCGACCGCGCCATGGTCTGGCAGATCGATGCGCAGACCGGTGCGCACAAGCCCTACGCGACCGGTATACGCAACCCGACGGCGCTGACCATTCAGCCGGGGACCGGCCAGCTATGGGCAGTGGTCAACGAACGAGACGAACTGGGCCCGGACCTGGTGCCCGACTACCTGAGCTCGGTACGTGAAGGCCAATTCTATGGCTGGCCGTACAGTTATTGGGGCCAGAACGTCGATTCCCGCGCTCAGCCGCAGAATCCGGCGAAAGTCGCCGCCGCGGTCAAGCCCGACTACAGCCTGGGCTCCCACGTCGCTGCACTGGGTGTGGACTTCTCGATTCCGGCCATGGGCGAAAAATTTGCTCAGGGTGCATTCGTCGGTGAGCACGGCAGCTGGAACCGCGACAATCCCGTGGGCTACAAGGTGATCTTCGTGCCGTTCGCCGGTGACAAACCTGCGGGCGAGCCCATCGACTTCGCCACCGGCTTCCGCGGCGACGATGGCAAGACCCGCGGCCGCCCTGTCGGTGTAACGGTCGATCCGCGTGGTGCGCTGATCATCGCCGATGACCTGGCCAACACCATCTGGCGGGTAACCCCCAACCGTTGAGGCCGACCTGGGGGCGCCCTGCCCTTGGGTGATTTGGATCTGCGCGGCGCCCGCCGCGCGGATCTTGTAGTGCAACCGCGTTCACTCACTGGCTCATCAGCGTCAAGGCGTCCACCAGGGCGTGCATGTCGGCCGGCGTGCTGTTGATGCCGGGCGTTACCCGTATGCAGGGCCCACAGGCCGAGCCGGCACGGGCAACCGTGAAGAGGTTGAACTGCGCCAGCAACTGATCGATCTTGCCTTGCTGGTCCTCCACGTCGCGAAAGCGGAACGCGGCGATGCCGCACGCCAGCCGTGGATCGTCCGGCGTGAGCACTTCAATGCCGGGCAGCGCGCGCACCGCAGGCAACCAGAGGTCGCGCAGGTAGCGCAGGCGCGCACCCTTGACCTGCCAGCCGCCGAGCGCCTGATGTTCGGCAAACACGGTCGGCAGGCTCATCAGCGCGGGCACATTGGGCGTGCCGTAGGGCGTCAGACAGCGTATGTCGTCGGCCGGGTAGCTGGGGTTGCCCATGTCGGGGGCGAAATCGGCCAGGCGCTCGCGGCGTACGTGAATCACCCCGAGGCTGAGCGGCGCGCCGATCCATTTCTGCAGGTTGAAGCCAGCCATTTCCACGCCCATGTCGGCCAGATCGACCTCCATCTGGCCCAGTGAGTGCGCGCCGTCGAGAATCACGTCGATCCCGTGCACCCGGGCCTCGGCGGCGATGGCTTTGACCGGCATGACCAGGCCGGTGCGATGGGTGACGTGGGTCAGTGCCATGAGCTTGAGCCGTGGGTGGGCAGCGAAGGCCTGGCGGTAGGTCTGAAGCAAGCCCTCGTAGCTGGCGGGGTGCTCGTGGACCAGACGCACCAGCTCGACGCCGCGGGCCTGTTGCAACCAGTCGAAGGCACCCTGCACCGAGCCGTAGTCCAAGTCGCTGATCAACACCTGATCGCCCGGCTGCAGGCGCGTGTAGTTGCGGATCAGCGAATACAGGGCTTCGGATGCGCTGCGGGCGAAGGTCAGTTCACCTGCAGGCACGCCCATCAGCTCGGCGAGCTGCTGGCGGATGGCGTCGGCCTCATGCTTGTCGAAGTGCTGGCGCACGTGCACCGAGTTGCTGCGGTTGACGTGACGGATCGCGTCCTCATAGGCGCTCACCACGCCTTCGCTCATGCGCCCGAAATAGCCGCCGTCGAGGTTGATCGGCCCGTCGTCGCGCGGATAACGCGCTGCAACGTCCTTCCAGAAAGTTTCATCCATGGCCAATTCGGCAGGGCTTTGCATTACGCAGGGCATGACAGCGCGCTCTCGGTGGGAAATGCCTGTGAGCATCGCCGCGCCGCCCGCGCGATGCAAGCGTCGGCGCCGACGGTCGTCGAGCATGGGTACAGCGCCAATGGTTATTTGACCATTCGTTCAAGAATCCCTAGGGTAGCCAGCTTCATTTTTGTCCGAGATGCTCATGACCACCCGTTCCAAGCTTCCGCCGACCGTCTACCTGTTGGGTTTGACGATTTTCTCGCTGGTGACCGCCGAGTTCATGGTAGCCGGCATGATGCCTGCCCTGGCCTCGGCGTTTTCCGTGAGCCTGGCTCAGGTCGGCAACCTGATTGCCCTGTATGCGCTGGGCATGGCCCTGGGCGGGCCACCGGTCACGGTTCTGCTGCTGTCGCGCGGGATCAGCAATCAGCGGGCGTTGGTCGGGCTGCTGGCGGTGTATGTGCTGGCTGGTGCCTTGGCCGCGGCCGCGCCCACCTATACGGTGCTGGCACTGGCCCGGATCGTCATGGGGGTTTCCAGCGCGGCCTGCATTGGCCTGTGCATGACCCTGTGCGCGGGGTTGGTCAGCCTGCAGGACCGCGGCCGGGCCATTTCGGTGGTGCTGGCCGGGCTCATGCTGTCGCCGGTGGCCGGCGTGCCGGCGACCGCTTGGGTCGAACATCACTATGGCTGGCGTGCCAGTGCCTGGTTGGTAGTGGCGCTGGCCTCGCTGTGCACGGTGCTGGTTGCCACCCGCCTGCCTCGCGCCGAGGCTGGAGACGAGCCCTCGCTGCGCAGCCAGTGGATCAGCCTGAAGAACCGCAGCCTGTGGGGTGCCTATGTCACCAGCGGGCTGATCATCGGCGCCACCTTCGCTGCGTTCAGCTATTGCACGCCGATCCTCATCGAGGAGGTCGGCGTGGCGCCCGCCCAGGTGGCGCCGTTGCTGGCGCTGTACGGCGTGGCCAACGTGCTCGGCAACATGGTGGTGGGCCGCATCGCCGATCGGCATACCTACGCGGCGCTGGGTTGGGGCCTGGCGCTGCTGGTGCTGGCCTTGGGCGGATTCGCCCTGGCCGGCCAGGTGTTCTGGCTCAACCTGGCGTGTTTCCTCACGGTCGGCCTGACCGGGGTGGCATTGAACCCGGCCATGGTCGCGCGGGTGATGAAAGCCGCCGAGCCCGGCGCGCTGGTCAATACCTTGCACACCTCGGTGATCACTGCCGGGTTGGCGCTGGGCAGTTGGGCCGGCGGCGCGGTGATCGATGCCGGCCTGGGCCTGCGAGCACCCCTTTGGGTGGGTGCAGGCATGGCGCTGCTGGGCCTGCTCAGCCTGCTGCGGCCCTGGTACCACGCCTCGCCAGCGGCCGCTGCCCGCTAGCACCGAGGTCGGTTACAGCGGCTTGGCCAACACCCCTGTCGGGGCGTGGTCGGCCGCTGCGGCGGGATCGACCTGGTCCAGCTCGCGTGACACCGACAGGCGTTCCTCAGTGATGCGCTGGACCAGATTCAACGCCCGTTCGGCGCTGCCCAGCAACGCCAGAATGGCGCCGCGCTCATCCCAGCCAAGCTTCTGCTCGCCCTGCAGGCAACGTTCACGCAGGGCCAGCAGGTCCTTGGCGTGGGCATTCGGCAGGTAGACCCCTTGCGGCCCCTTGCGCACTGCCGGCTCGACGATATCGAGGATGGCGTCGATGATCTTGCGCGCGTTGGCGCTGAACACCTGGCGCTCGATGCGGCGGGTGATCTGCGACAGGGTCCGGGTCAGGCTCGCGCTGAAATCCTCTTCCTCGATGAGGCTGGCGAGCAGGTTGGTCTGGCGCGCAGTCAGATCGTTCTTGAACATCTGCGCGGTGTAGCCGCGGATCTCCTGGCTGAGGGTGTCCAGCGCGTGCTCATGTTCCGTGGCGTTCTTCAGCGCCCGGGACTGGCCGCGCGCCGCATCCAGCAGCAAACCCATGCCCTGGCCATGGCGGGTCAGTTCGTGGCTGACCGCCGCGACACCGGTGTTCACGCTGGCCAGCGCGGCGCGGTCGAGATAGCGCGGCACGGCGTAGTCCTCTTCGTCGCTGCGGCTGGCGCCGATGCGCGACAGCACGCGGTCGAACACGCCGATGAAGGGAAACATCAGCGCGGTGTTGAAGATATTGAAGCCAATGGAATACAGCCCCACCGCCACGGGCACCAGCGGGAAGCTTTCCTTGCCGTCGACCATTTCCGAGCGGGCGACGTCCATGCCGAACAGGCCCATGGCGCCCTGCAGGATGTCCATGGACAGGAAGAACAGCGGAAACATCACCGCCACGCCGATGAAGTTGAAGGCGATGTGCGCGTAAGCGGCGCGCTTGGCGTTCTTCGACAGGTTCAGCGAGGCCAGCCATGAGGTGACGGTGGTGCCCAGATCGGCGCCCAGGGAAAACGCCACGGCGGTCTGCCAGTCCAGAATGCCCGCGGCGCCCAAGCCCATGACGATGCCGATGGTTGCCGACGAGGAGTGGATCATGGCGGTGATGCCTGCGGCGGTCAGTACGCAGATGGCCAGGCCGGTGTAGCTGTCGGCCTGCAGACTGGAAATGACCGACATCACCTCGGGCAGGCCGCGCAGGGGTTTGAGGCCGCCGGTGAGCAGGTTCAGGCCGTAGAAGATCAACGAGAAGCCAATGATGGCCAGCGCCAGATGACGGGTTTTCTCGCTCTTGCTGAACACATAGACCAGGGCGAACACCCCGGCGAAGATCAGCCCCAGTGGGCCCAGCGGCATGGCGATGAGGCCGTTGCCCAGGGTCGTGCCGATGTTGGCCCCCATGATCACGCTGATGGCGGGTCGCAGGCCGACCACGCCAGCGTTGACCAGGCCGACCACCATGACCGTCATGGCCGTGCTCGACTGCAGCACGCCGGTAATCACGGTGCCGGCGGCCAAGCCTTTGACCGGTGTGCCGGCCAGCTTGGCGAGCCAGGCGCGCATGCGATTGGCCGCCAGGTTGTTGATGCCGTCGGACATGAACTCCAGGCCGAGCATGAAGATGCCCAGACCACCGATGACGGGGACCAGCAGGTCTTTGAAGATATCGATTTCCATGGCGGCTCTTTGCGGTAGAGGAGTTGGCCGGCGCCCGGGGTGTGATGACTGAAGCTAGACATGAAATGTGACATATGGGTGACGCGCCGGCCCTGTAGGCCCTGGCCGCGACCACCGGACTATCTGGTAACCCGTAGGAGCGGTCATCGGCCGCGAACACTGCTGCGTCTGATACCCGTGGGAGCGGTCATCGGCCGCGAATGGAGCGCCACGGATCGTCTGATGCACCGCGGCGCCGGGTTCGCGGCCGATGACCGCTCCTACAAGCCAGCGAGCAATTCGCAAAAAGGAAAATGGTTTTTTTGATACGCCTGCGCCATGTGTAGGAATTTTCTGAGACAATAGTGCTAACGATTCGCATTAACCTTGTCTGGCCAGGAAGCTTTACATGTCACGCCCTACCCCGCTGCAACGCCCCCACGCTCCGCGCAATCTGTTGGCCGTGGCCATCTGCATGGCCACGATGGCCCCGGCAATGGCCGCCGACGATACCCAGACCCAAGGACAGACGGCCCCGGGCGTCATCGAATTGGGTGCCAGCCAGATCACCTCGGATTCGTTCCAGCTGGGCAGCTTCACCGAAGGCTCGCAGTCCTACACCACCGGCGCGATGGCAACCGCCACCAAGCTGCCGCTGAGCCTGCGCGAAACGCCGCAATCGGTGACCGTGATCACCCGTCAGCGCATGGATGACCAGGCCATGACCAGCATCAACGATGCGGTGCGCGCCACCCCGGGACTGTTCCTCAACTATGCCAACGGCCCCGGCCGCCAGGCCTATTCGGCACGCGGCTTCGACATCGACAACCTGATGTACGACGGCATACCCAGCGGCTATTCGGGCGTCACCATCGGTGCCCAGCCCAACCTGGCCATGTTCGATCGGGTCGAGGTCGTGCGCGGTGCGACGGGGCTGGTCACCGGTGCCGGCAATCCCTCGGCGGCGATCAACCTGGTGCGCAAACGGCCATTGGCCGAGCAGAAGGTGACCCTGACCGGCGCTGCCGGCAGCCACGACGACTACCGTGGCGAGATCGACGCGTCCAGCCCGCTCAACGAGGCCGGTACGCTGCGGGGCCGAGTGGTGGGTTCGTACCGAGACGCGAACAGTTTCATCGACGGCGTCGAGGAGGATCATGGTCTGTTCTACGCCGTCACCGAGGCGGACCTGGGTGAAGACACCCTGCTGACCCTCGGTTTTTCCCATCAGAAGGACAAGACCAACTACTTCTGGGGTTCCTCGATGATCGGTCAGGACGGCCATCATCTGGACCTGCCGCGGTCCTACAATCCAGGCACCAAATGGGAGAACAAGGACCAGGAGATCAATACCGTGTTCGCCGAGGTGCGCCAGCGCCTGGCCAACGACTGGAACCTGCAGGTCAACGCCAACTATGCCGAACAGAACGGCTTGTTCTCCGGTTCGTATCAATCGCGCTGGGTCAACAACACGCTGGCGCGTACCGTGTACCAGTCCGCCCACGATGAAAACCAGGCCGGCCTCGATGCCTTTGCCAGCGGCCCTTTCCAGGCGTTCGGGCGGACCCACGAACTGGTCGTGGGCGCCAGCAAGCGCATCTACGACATGACCACCCACAACTACGACCCCTACGACACCAACTGGCCGATCGACGCCGGCAAACCCAACTTCACCCACACCGACAACGGCCGCGAGGTGACCACCCAGGATGGCGTCTACCTGACCACGCGGCTGAGCCTTGCCGACCCGCTGAAGCTGATTCTGGGCGGTCGGGTGGACTGGTACGACTATGACAATCGCGACGGCGAAGGCGACTACAAGGTGACCCGCAACGTCACCCGCTACGCCGGCCTGATCTACACGCTGGACGACCACCACTCGGTGTATGCCAGCTACAGCGATATCTTCACCCCGCAGAGCGCGCAGGACACCAGCGGCACGCCGGTCAAGCCGATCGTGGGCAAGAACTACGAGATCGGCATCAAGGGTGAGTATTTCGACGGCGCGCTGAACGCCAGCCTGGCGCTGTTCCGGGTCGACCAGGAAAACCGTGCGGTGCAGATCTTCGTCGAGAACTGCCCGCAGCTCAGCTGCTACGAAGCCTCCGGCGAGGTGCGCAGCCAGGGTATCGACTTCGAGCTGCAAGGGGCGCTGACCGAGAACTGGCAGGTGGGCGGTGGCTACACCTACGCGCGGGTACACACGCTCAAGGACAACGCGAACCCGGCGAACGAAAACCAGCGCTTCGACACCGACATTCCCGAGCATCTGTTCAAGGTCACCACCAGCTACCGTTTCCAGGGCCCGTTGGAAAAACTGCGCGTAGGTGGCACCTTCTCCTGGCAGAGCCGCCTGTACAACGACATCGACTTGGCCGACGGCAGCCGCTACCGCCTGGAACAGGGCGGCTATGCCGTCACCGATCTGATGGCCGGCTATCAGGTCAACCGCAACCTGGACCTGCAGGTGAATGCCAACAACGTGTTCGACCGCAAGTACTACAATGCCATCGCCAACTCGGCCAGCTATGGCGGCGACAGCTACGGCAATCCACGCAACCTGATGCTGACGGCCAAGTACAGCTTCTGATCGGGCGCGGCGAGCGGGCCGATGAGCCGTACTGGTATCATCGCCCCACTTTCCGCCTGGGCCACGCCATGAATCGCCGCAAGAAAATCAAACAGCTGTTGCAGGCACATGCCAAGAAGGCCAGCGCCAAGCTGGCGCCGCAGAGCAAGGACCGCTATGTCAGCAAGGCGGACCGCGCAAAACTGGCGCTGGAGGCAGACACCCCGAGCCCGGTCCCCGAGCCGGACTGACACTGGGTCGGGCAGCGCTCACAGGAAATGCAGCGGCAGTATCCAATCGCGGGTCAGCGGTGCCAGTTCAAGCTGGCCTACTGTTGCGGCATCGACCCAGCGGACTTCCTCGATTTCGGCGGCAGGGGCGACCGGGACCTGAATGCGTACCTGAAACAGCTCGCAGTGCACTTGATGATCCGGCTCGTTGGCTGCTGGGGCGCTGTAGGTGCCCAGGAAGAAGGCTTCGGCGGGGTCTACAGCAATGCCCAATTCTTCCTGCAACTCGCGAACCAGCGCTTGGACAGGCTGCTCGCCAGGCTCGATCTTCCCTCCGGGCTGCATGAAAGCAAGCGTATCGCGCTTGCGCACCAGTAGGGTTTGACCTTGGGCATCGAGCAACAATGCTGCGGCGATATGAATGTGGGCAGCCATGGCGTCTCTCCTGAAAAAGGCGGAGCACCATTGCATAGCGCGCGCTGTCTGGCAATTGTCGCCCAAGAAGCGCCCGCGCACCCGAGAACGTTCGGCGGGTGCGCTGGGTCCTATCGGTACTGACCCCTTCCTGCACGGTGCACCATGGCCTTGATACCTGATCTCTCCGACGATGCTTGCGTGCTGGTCTGTGGCGCCAGCCAGGGTATTGGCCTGGCATTGTGCGAGCAGTTGCTGCAGCGCAACGATGTGGCGAAGGTGTTTGCGGTTTCCCGGCAGGCCACAACCAGCGCCGAGCTGGCGGTATTGGCCGGGCGCCATGGGCCTCGTCTGACAGCCCTGGATTGCGATGCGCGCGATGAGCAGGCTTTGCAACGGCTGGGGGCAGAGGTAGGCGCGGATTGCGCGCACTTGCACCTAGTGATCAGCACGTTGGGCATTCTGCATCAGGACGGCGCGCGGCCGGAAAAAGGTCTGGCGCAACTGGAGCTGAGCAGTCTGCAGGCCAGTTTTGCCACCAATGCCTTTGCGCCGGTGCTGCTGCTCAAGCATCTGCTGCCGTTATTGCGCAAACAGCCGGCGACCTTTGCGGCGCTGTCGGCCCGGGTCGGCTCGATCGGCGACAACCGTCTGGGTGGCTGGTACAGCTATCGCGCCAGCAAGGCGGCGCTCAATCAGCTGCTGCGCACCGCCAGCATCGAGCTCAAGCGTTTGAACCCCGCCGCCACGGTCCTGGCCTTGCACCCGGGCACCACCGACACCCGCCTGTCCCAGCCCTTTCAAACCAATGTCCCGGCCGGCAAACTGTTCGACCCCGATTTCGCCGCGCGCTGCTTGCTCGAATTGATCGGCCAACATGGACCGACGCAGACCGGCAGCTTCTGGGCCTGGGATGGCCAGGCGATTGATTGGTAGATCCGTGCTTGTATGCGTGGGAGCGGTCAGCGGCCGCGAAAGGCCGCCGCGGTGTGTCTGGTACACCGCGGCGTCCTTTTCGCGGCCGCTGACCGCTCCCACACGGGATCTGCTCGAGCAGGCAGTTGCGTAGGGTCAGCGGGGATTCAGGGATTCGATCCACTCGATGTGTTCGGCCAGCTCCAAGCGTTTGCCTTCGAGTCCGTTCTGCCGGGCGTGGGCCAGGCGCTCGAGGGTGCGGCGTTTGAGGTGCAGCAGGCGTTGCCATTTGGCCAGGAACGCCGGCGTGCGCTGCTGCAGTTGCAAGGGCCCGAAAAACAGTTCCCGTGGACTGTACGTGACCGACTCGCCAGGGTCGGCGACGATGATCTCGTAGTCGAAGCGGTTTTCCCGCAGCACTTCTTCATGACGGATGCCATAGCCATTGTCCATCAACCACTGGCGCAGGTGGCGTTCACCGCCATTGGGCTGCAGGATCAACCGCTCGCGAATGCTCAAACGCGCCTTGCCCGCCTGCAGAATGTCGCGAATGGTTTCGCCACCCATTCCGCAGAGGGTCACGGCCGTGATCCGGTCGCTCGCCTCGATTGCCGCCAGGCCGTCGGCCTGACGCACGCTGATGCAATGCGCCAGCCCGTTCTCGTCAACGCTGCGCCGGGCCGCCAGAAACGGTGTCCGGGCGACCTCCCCGGCGACGGCCCAAGGGACGATGCCGCGCAGGACCAAGGCCACCGGCAGATAAGCATGATCCGAACCGATGTCAGCCAAACGCGCATCAACAGGGACCTGGGCGGCCACCCGCTCCAGGCGGTGAGACAAGCTCTGCGGGTTCACGAGGGAACGATGCTCCAGGTTCGACGCGCGCCGTTCAGGCCCGCAGGGGGGGGCATTCTGGCGGGCTCGCTCGGGCATTTCAACTCATCGGGCAGGAGCCTGGGCAGCGTGTGCCGACAACCGTCGGACGATCCACTCACGGCTGTGGGCCAAAGCCTTGTCGGCCATGGGCGTGGGGAAGTGGATGAAGCCATGGGGCGAGGCCGGCAACAGGCACAGATCCACGGTCGCCACCCTGCCCCAGCGTTCGGCCATCAGCAGGGTATCGTCGCGCAGCGGGTCCAGTTCACCTGCGAACATCAGCGCCGGCGGCAGTCCATCCAGGTCGCCATACAGCGGCGACAGCGAGGGTTGCCGCCGTTGCTCGTCTTCCAGGCCGGGGGTCAGTCGGCGGAAGGCCTCGAGCATGCCCGGCCCGTCCAGCACCAGGGTCTCGGGGCCCGCATTGCGCACGCTGGGCGTGCCAGTCAGATCGAATACCCCGTAATACAGCAGCGCCCCGCAGACGCGCTGCAGCAACGCCGGCCACCGCTTGAGCTGCAACAATGTGGACGCTGCCAGGTGACCACCGGCAGACTCACCGACCATGATCACCGGCAGATCCTCGAACTCGGGGAAGCCGCCACCCAGCACGCAGCGAGTAGCCGCCAGGCAGTCGTCGAGCAAGCCCTGCAGCGGGGTCGACACGGCCAGCCGGTAGTCCACCGATATCACCGCCACGTCGCAGGCCTGAACCAGGGCGATGTTCACGTCATCGTTCATCTGCGCGTTGCCGATCACCCAGCCGCCGCCATGGAAATCCAGCACCAAGCCCTTGGCGGGCCCCTGCGGACGGATGATGCGCACGCTCACCGGTACGCCATCGGGGCTGACCAGCACACGGGTCTCGATGGCCAGGCCATGCCTGACAGGCTTGAGCGCCTTGCCCAGCTGGCCTGCACGCAGCAGTGTCTGGATCAGCATCGGCGTGATGCGGTTACGAATGCGGAACCGCGGCAGACGCTCGAGGGTCTTGTTGAAGCGTTGCGCCTGCGCGGTCTGTAGTGGGTCGAACGACCAGCTTTGCTCGGTCTCCACCTGAAGTGTCCTCAGTGCGTAGGTATGTATCGGATATGGAGCGGCTGAGGTCGACGCGGTTCCCACGCGAGCAGGTAGCGCCATTAGCGACTATGCTGGCCGTCCTGGAGCCTGCCATTGAAAGTCATCGGATCGTTGCCATGGGTCATCTGAACCGCACTTGCGGATTGCTGTTGAAGTCTGTCTGCGGTCTGCTGCTGTGCAGCGCCCTCCTCCCTGCTGCCTGGGCCGCGCACCCGCGCACCTTCGATCTGTACATGCCCGAGGCGCCGCCGTTGAGCATGGCGGGCGACGCGGGCCAGCAAGGCATCGTTGCTGACGCCGCCCGGCAGGCCATGACGCTGGCGGGCTATCGCATGAATACCAACGTGCTGCCCTGGCTTCGCGCGCAACGGACTGTGCAGCATGGGCAGGACATGCTTATCGTGCCGCTGTCGCGGACTCCCGACAGGGAAACCAGCTACACCTGGATCGCCCCGATCATGAGCATGGACCGGGCGTTTTTCACCCTCGACAAGCGCGTCGACAGCTTTGCCCAGGCACGCCGGACCTATCGACGGATCGCCGTGGGCATGGGCAGCGCGCAGGAGCGCAAGCTGTACGACGAGGGGTTCGATGCGTCGCAGATCTACCCATTGCGCATCGGTGAGAACCCGGCGCAGATGCTGCTGCTGGGGCGTGTCGATGCCTGGTTCAACGGGGTGCCCGAATCGCAGTACATCTGGCGCCAGGTCTCCGAGCAGCCGCTGCTGATGAGCCCGGTGTTGATGACCACGGACCTTTACCTGGCGTGTTCGAAGACGTGCTCGCCGCGCGTGGTGAGCAATTTGCGCAAGGCGGTGGAAACGCTGCACCGCAACGGCTCCATCCAGCGTCTGCTGGATCATTACCTGCCTGCCGCGCCATGAAGTCGGTGCTGCCCTTTTTCCGTAGGAGCGGTCCGTGGCCGCGAAAAGGGTGGCGCGGTGGATCAGACAGTCCGCAGCGCGTTCTTCGCGGCCGATGACCGCTCCCACAGGATGCCGCCATTTTATTGTGGGAGCGGTCCTTGGCCGCGAAAAGGGCAGCGCGGTGGATCAGACAATCCGCAGCGGGTTCTTCGCGGCCGATGACCGCTCCCACAGGATGCCGCCATTTTATTGTGGGAGCGGTCCGTGGCCGCGAAAAGGGTGGCGCGGTGGATCAGACAGTCCGCAGCGCGTTCTTCGCGGCCGATGACCGCTCCCACAGGATACCGCCACTTTTTTTGTGGGAGCGGTCCATGGCCGTGAAAAGGGCAGCGCGGTGGATCAGACAATCCGCAGCGCGTTCTTCGCGGCCGATGACCGCTCCCACAGGATGCCGCCATTTTTTTGTGGGAGCGGTCCGTGGCCGCGAAAAGGGCAGCGCGGTGGATCAGGCAGTCCGCAGCGCGTTCTTCGCGGCCGATGACCGCTCCCACAGGATGCCGCCATTTTATTGTGGGAGCGGTCCGTGGCCGCGAAAAGGGCCGCGCGGTGGATCAGACAATCCGCAGCGGGTTCTTCGCGGCCGATGACCGCTCCCACAGGATGCCGCCATTTTATTGTGGGAGCGGTCCGTGGCCGTGAAACAGCCACCGCGGTGGATCAGACAGTCCGCAGCGGGTTCTTCGCGGCCGATGACCGCTCCCAAAGGATGCCGCCATTTTATTGTGGGAGCGGTCCGTGGCCGCGAAAAGGGCCCCGCGGTGGATCAGACAATCCGCAGCGGGTTCTTCGCGGCCGATGACCGCTCCCACAGGATGCCGCCATTTCATTGTTCGAGCGGTCCGTGGCCGCGAAAAGGGCACCGCGGGGGATCAGACAATCCGCAGCGCGCTCTTCACGGCCGATGACCGCTCCCAAAGGATGCCGCCATTTTATTGTGGGAGCGGTCCGTGGCCGCGAAAAGGGCGCAGCGCGGTGATCAGGCCCTGGCGCGGGCGCTGTGCAGTTTCTTGTAGCTGTCGATCAGGCGCAGGTGACGGTCCAGCCCTTCGAGCTTCATGCTGGTCGGGGTCAGGCCGTGGAAACGCACGCTGCCATCCACGGACCCCAGCGCCGCCTCCATCCGCGCGTCTCCGAACATACGGCGGAAATTGACCTCGTAGTCGGCCATGTCCAGGTCGCTGTCCAGCTGCACCTCGAGCACCACGTTCAGCGCCTGGAAGAACAGACCGCGCTCCAGCGTATTGGCGTTGTACTGCAGGAACATCTCGACCAGCTCCTTGGCGTCGTCGAAGCGCTCGAGCACCAGCTGGATCAGCACCTTCAACTCGAGAATGGTCAGTTGCCCCCACACGGTGTTCTCGTCGAACTCGATACCGATCAAGGTGCGGATGTCGGTGTAGTCATCCAGCTCCGACTCCTCCAGGCGCTGCAACAGATTGCCCAGTGCATCGTCATCGAGCTGGTGCAGGTTGAGAATGTCTTCGCGGAAAAACAGCGCCTTGTTGGTGTTGTCCCAGATCAGATCTTCGATCGGATAGATCTCCGAATACCCCGGCACCAGGATCCGGCACGCCTTGGCGCCCAAGTGCTCATAGACCGCCATGTACACCTGCTTGCCCATGTCGGCGAGAATCCCGAACAACGTCGCCGCTTCCGCGGCGTTGGCGTTCTCACCCTGTGCGGTGAAATCCCAATCGACAAAGGCAAAATCGGCCTTGGCACTGAAGAAGCGCCACGACACCACCCCGCTCGAATCGATGAAATGCTCGACGAAGTTGTTCGGCTCCATCAGCGCATGGCTTTCGAAGGTCGGCTGCGGCAAATCGTTGAGCCCCTCGAAACTGCGGCCCTGGAGCAACTCGGTGAGGCTGCGCTCGAGCGCCACTTCCAGGCTTGGATGGGCGCCGAACGAGGCAAACACGCCGCCGGTGCGCGGGTTCATCAAGGTTACGCACATCACCGGGAAACGGCCGCCCAGAGAGGCATCCTTGACCAGCACCGGAAAGCCCTGCTCTTCCAGCCCCTGAATGCCGGCCTGGATGCCGGGGTAGCGCGCCAGCACCTCGGCCGGAACGTCGGGCAGCGCCAGTTCGCCCTCGAGAATCTCGCGCTTGACCGCGCGCTCGAAGATTTCCGACAGGCACTGCACCTGGGCTTCGGCCAAGGTGTTGCCGGCGCTCATGCCGTTGCTCAGGTAGAGGTTTTCGATCAGGTTGGACGGGAAATACACCGTCTCGCCGTCGGACTGACGCACGAAAGGCAGCGAGCAGATGCCCCGCTCCACGTTGCCCGAGTTGGTGTCGTAGAGGTGAGAACCGCGCAGTTCGCCGTCGGCGTTATAGATGGCCAGGCAGTGGGCATCGAGTATCTGGGCAGGCAGCGCATCCTTGCGGCCCGGCTGGAACCAGCGCTCGTCGGGGTAGTGCACGAAGGCCGCATTGGCGATGTCTTCGCCCCAGAACTGGTCGTTGTAGAAGAAGTTGCAGTTGAGCCGCTCGATGAATTCACCGAGGGCCGACGCCAGCGCGCTTTCCTTGGTCGCCCCTTTGCCGTTGGTGAAGCACATCGGTGAGTAGGCATCGCGGATGTGCAACGACCAGACGTTGGGCACGATGTTGCGCCAAGAGGCGATCTCGATCTTCATCCCCAGCCCGGCGAGGATCGCGGACATATCGGCGATGGTCTGCTCCAGCGGCAGGTCCTTGCCCAGCACATAGGTGCTCGCACCTTCCGCCTGCGCGGGCATCAACAAGGCCTGGGCATCGGCGTCGAGGTTGTCGACCTCCTCGATGATGAAGTCCGGGCCGGTCTGCACGACCTTCTTCACGGTGCAGCGGTCGATCGAGCGCAGGATGCCCTGGCGATCCTTGGCCGACATGTCCGCTGGCAGTTCGACCTGGATCTTGAAGATCTGGTTGTAGCGGTTCTCCGGGTCGACGATGTTGTTCTGCGACAGGCGGATGTTGTCGGTGGGAATATTGCGGGTGCTGCAGTAGAGCTTGACGAAGTACGCCGCGCACAACGCCGAGGATGCCAGGAAGTAGTCGAACGGGCCCGGCGCCGAGCCGTCGCCCTTGTAGCGGATCGGTTGGTCGGCCACCACCGTGAAATCGTCGAACTTGGCTTCAAGTCGAAGGTTGTCGAGAAAATTGACCTTGATTTCCATGGGGCAGCACCTGATGACAGCTAAAACGAATGGCCGGCATTATCCGGTTTTTTGTCGTCTTCGTCTTGGAGGATCTGTCAGTACCCTGGGTACGCTGGCGCCCGGACAACCACTGCGATACTAAATCGCCGTCATCAGTGAATTATTTAGTGTCATTTTGTATCTCATGGGGACAAGCCGCTTTGACACAAGAGAAACACCCATGAAATCTCGCAGAAAAACCGTCAACCCGATCGGGTTGAACGACATCACCATCGTCGACGACGTCAAGATGCGCAAGGCGATCACCGCCGCCGCGCTTGGCAATGCCATGGAATGGTTCGACTTCGGCGTCTACGGCTTCGTGGCCTACGCCTTGGGCAAAGTGTTCTTCCCGGACGTCGATCCCAGCGTGCAGATGATCGCGGCCTTGGCCACCTTCTCCGTGCCCTTCCTGATTCGCCCGCTGGGTGGCCTGTTCTTCGGCGCCCTGGGCGACAAGTACGGACGACAGAAAGTCCTTGCTGCCACCATCGTGATCATGTCGTTGAGTACGTTCGCGATCGGCTTGATTCCGTCCTATGCCTCCATTGGTATCTGGGCACCCATCCTGCTGCTGTTGGCGAAGATGGCCCAGGGCTTCTCGGTGGGCGGTGAATACACCGGCGCCTCGATCTTCGTCGCCGAGTACGCTCCGGACCGCAAGCGCGGCTTCCTCGGCAGCTGGCTGGACTTCGGCTCGATCGCCGGTTTCGTGCTCGGTGCCGGCGTGGTGGTGGGCATCTCTGCAGTGATCGGCGAGGAGAAGTTCCTCGACTGGGGCTGGCGCGTGCCGTTTTTCCTGGCCCTGCCGCTGGGCATGATCGGCCTCTACCTGCGCCATGCGCTGGAAGAAACCCCAGCCTTCCAGCAGCATGTCGAAAAGCTCGAACAAGGTGACCGCGAAGGCCTGGCCGGCGGCCCGAAGGTATCGTTCAAGGAAGTGGCGACCAAGCACTGGCGCAGCCTGCTGACCTGCATCGGCATCGTGGCGGTGACCAACGTCACCTACTACATGCTGCTCACCTACATGCCCAGCTACCTGTCGCACAACCTGCACTACAGTGAAAGCCATGGCGTGCTGATCATCATTGCGATCATGGTCGGCATGCTGTTCGCCCAGCCGTTGATCGGCTTCGCCAGCGACAAGTTCGGCCGCAAGCCTTTCATTCTGTTCGGCAGCATCGGCCTGTTCTTCCTGGCCATCCCGGCTTTCATGCTGATCAACAGCGGCCAGATCGGTTGGATCTTCGCCGGGCTGCTGATGCTGGCGGTGGTGCTTAACTTCTTCATCGGCGTCATGGCTTCGACCTTGCCGGCGATGTTCCCCACGCACATCCGCTACAGCGCCCTGGCCAGTGCATTCAACGTATCAGTACTGATCGCCGGCCTGACACCGACGGCCGTGGCCTGGCTGGTGGAAAGCACCGACGACCTGTACATGCCTGCCTATTACCTGATGGTGTTCGCCGTGGTCGGCTTCATCACCGCCATCACCATGAAGGAAACGGCCAACAAGCCATTGCGCGGTGCTGCGCCAGCGGCCTCGGACATCGCAGAAGCGCGTGAACTGCTGGTCGAGCACCACGACAACATCGAGCAGAAGATCGAGGACATCGACAGCGAGATCGCCGCGCTGCAAGCCAAGCGCGAAGTGCTGGTGCAACAGCACCCGCGGATCAACTGAGCCAAGGCTGGCCAGGCTGAAGGCTGCACTCGCCGTCTTCAGCCCCTGGCCAGACGCTCGCGCAGATAGTCAACGACGGCGGCCTGTTCGCCGGCGAACTCGATGCGCGCCGCCTTGCTCTCGCGTTGATAGGTGTACATCGGGTCGTAGTACTCGTGCAGCAAGCCTTCGATCCAGCCACGGTGCAGGTCGACCAGGCCATAGCGCCGCTGCTCTTCCAGCGCGGCCTGCATCAGGCCCTGCAGACGCTGGTGACGCTCGCCGCCCAGGCGCTTGTGGATGCGGTCCAGACTCTGCAGCAGACGCTCGGCAAACAGCGCTTCACCGCGCTCGCCATACAGCCCGACGAAGTCTGCGCACAGGTTCACCACGTAGTCGCGCAGGATACGCTTGACGCGATTCTGGAAGCTGTCTTCCAACCAGACCAACGGATAGGCCTGCATGCCCTGATGCAGGCTCAACGGCACGTTGCAACTGCCCACCAGGCGGCTTTCGTCCTCGAGCACGAACTGCTCGATGCCAGCGGCCCGCTTCTTCAACACGTCGATCGCCAGGCTGTTCTCGAAATCGATCTGCGCAGGCTGCCCGGTCGCACGCTTGCCGAAGCTGGAACCGCGGTGGTTGGCGTGGCCTTCCAGGTCCAGGGCATTACTCAATTGCGCCAGTACATCGGTCTTGCCGGTGCCGGTCATGCCGCCCAGCACGACGAACTGGCACTGTTCGACGGCCTGTTCCAGGGTGTCGAGCAGAAAGCTGCGCATGGCCTTGTAGCCGCCCAGTACCCGCGGGTACTCGACGCCCGCCTCGCGCAACCAGCGCTGTACGGTCTGCGAGCGCAGGCCGCCGCGGAAGCAATACAGGTAGCCCTCGGGATTGGCCTTGGCGAATGCCACCCAGGCGTCGACCCGGCGTGCCTTGATCTCGCCGGACACCAGCCGGTGCCCCAGTTCGATGGCGGCTTGCTGGCCGTGCTGCTTGTAGCAGGTACCGACTTTCTGCCGTTCCAGGTCGTCCATCAATGGCAGGTTGTGCACGCCGGGAAATGCACCCTTGTCGAATTCGACCGGGGCGCGCGCATCCATCATCGGCACCTCGCCGAGGAACAACGCGCGGTAGTCGCTGCTGTCGTCGCGCATCAGAACACCTCGACAGCGTGGGGCTGACGCTCGATCAGGGTACCGATGGGCGCCAGTTGCAGACCCAGTTCGGCAGCCAGCGCGACGAACTCGGCTTCGCCGGCAGCGCTGACGGCAACCAGCAGGCCGCCACTGGTCTGCGGATCGCAGAGCAGGTCACGCTGTTCGTCGCTCAGGGCAGCGATGCGTTCGCCGTAGCTGTCGAAGTTGCGCTGGGTGCCGCCAGGCACGCAGCCCTCGCGCAGGTAGTGGTCGATGCCCGGCAGGCGCGGCACGGCGGCGTACTCCAGGCGTGCAGTCAGTTGGGCGCCGTCGGCCATTTCGACCAGGTGCCCGAGCAGGCCGAAACCGGTGACGTCGGTCATCGCGGTGACCTCGCGCAGCTTGCCGAAGCGGCTGCCGGGCTTGTTCAGCGTGCACATCCAGTCGCGGGCCACGCCCACGTCTTCTTCGCGCAGGCGGGATTTCTTCTCCGCAGTGGTAAGAATGCCGATGCCCAGCGGCTTGGTCAGGTACAGGCGGTCGCCGACCTGAGCGGTGTCGTTGCGCTTCATGTGGCGCTTGTCGACCAGGCCGGTCACCGCCAGACCGAAGATGGGTTCGGGAGCGTCGATCGAATGCCCACCGGCCAGGGGAATCCCCGCCGCATCGCACACCGCCCGACCGCCGCGGATCACCTCGCGGGCTACTTCCGGGGGCAGCAGGTTGACCGGCCAGCCGAGAATGGCGATGGCCATCAACGGATCGCCGCCCATGGCATAGATGTCGCTGATGGCGTTGGTAGCGGCGATGCGCCCGAAATCGAAGGGGTCATCGACGATGGGCATGAAGAAATCGGTGGTCGACACCACCCCGCGCTCTTCGTCGATGGCATACACCGCAGCGTCGTCGCGCGAGGCGTTGCCGACCCACAACTTCGGGTCCAGGTTCTGTGCGCCGCTGCCGGCCAGAATCACCTCCAATACCTTGGGCGAAATCTTGCAGCCGCAACCGGCTCCATGGCTGTACTGGGTCAAACGAATAGGCGAATTCATGGCAGCATTCTCGACGTCCTGGAATCAGGCTGCGAATTCTATCAAAGCTGGCCTTTCCTGCAGTGACTCTTATAATCGCGCCACCTCTATCCACGCGCCACGCGTGCCGGGCCTTGCCCGCGCTGCCTGCGTCATCTTTCGGAGACCCACCATGTTCAAGCGCTCCCTGTCACTGGTAGCCGGCCTCGCTCTTTGCGCCAGCGCCGTCACCAGCTTCGCTGCCGATGTCTTGCGGGTTTCGGCCATCCCGGACGAGGCGCCCACCGAACTGCTGCGCAAGTTCAAGCCGCTGGGTGCCTACCTCGAGCAGAAGATCGGCATGAAGGTCGAGTTCGTGCCGGTGGCCGACTACCCTGCCGTGGTCGAGGCGCTGGCGACCGACCGCCTGGACATGGCCTGGCTGGGCGGTTTCACCTTCGTTCAGGTAAACCTGAAGACCGGCAACGCCATTCCCCTGGTGCAGCGCGAGCAGGATGCGCAGTTCACCAGCAAGTTCATCACCAGCGACCCGAACGTCAAATCGCTGGCCGACCTCAAGGGCAAGACCTTCGCCTTCGGTTCGATCTCGTCGACCTCCGGCAGCCTGATGCCGCGCTACTTCATGCTGCAGGACAACATCAAGCCGGAAACCTACTTCAGCCGGGTTGCCTACTCCGGCGCCCACGACGCCACCGCGGCGTGGGTGCAGGCAGGCAAGGTCGACGCCGGTGTTCTCAATGCCAGCGTATGGGACAAGCTGGTCAACAGCGGCAAGGTCGATACCAACAAGGTCAAGGTGTTCGCCACCACGCCGACCTACTTCGACTACAACTGGACCGTGCGCGGCACCCTGGACCCGGCCCTGGCAGAAAAGATCAAACAGGCCTTCCTCGCCCTCGACCCGGCCAAGCCTGACGACAAGGCCATTCTCGACCTGCAGGCGGCCAGCCGCTTCATCGCCACCAAGCCTGAGAACTACAAGGGCATCGAGGACGCCGCTCGCGCTGCCGACCTGTTGAAATGACCCTGCGCCTGTCGGCCATCGACCTGCGCCACCGCAACGGTGTGCAGGCCCTGCGCGATGTCAACCTGAGCATCGAGCCCGGCGAGCGCGTGGCAATCATCGGCCCTTCGGGCGCTGGCAAGTCCAGCCTGCTCAACGTGCTGGCAACCGCCCAGCCGCCCAGCGCCGGCGAGCTGCAGGTGCTGGGCATGCAGCCCTGGCGCCTCGGCAGTCGCGCGCGCCAGCGTCTGCGCGCACGTATCGCGCTGATCCATCAGGCCCCGCCCCTGCCCCCGCGGCAACGGGTGGTGACTGCCGTGCTGGCCGGCAAGCTGGGGCAATGGGGGCTGGGCAAAAGCCTGCTCAACCTGCTGCACCCGGTGGACATCGACGGTGCCCGCGCGCTGCTGGCGCGGTTGGACCTGGACGACAAGCTGTTCGCCCAGTGCCAGCAATTGTCCGGTGGCCAGTTGCAGCGCGTCGGCATCGCCCGCGCCCTGTACCAGGCGCCGGAGCTGTTGCTGGCCGACGAGCCCGTCTCGGCAATGGACCCGCGACTGGCCAGGCACACGCTGAACATGCTCTGTCAGCACGCCAGCGAACAGCACGTCACGCTGGTGGCCAGCCTGCACACGGTGGAGCTGGCGCTGGCCTGCTTCCCACGGATCGTCGGCGTGCGTGACGGCCAGATCGCTTTCGACCTGGAGGCCACGCAGGTCACCGCGCAGCGCCTGGAAGAGCTGTACGCCAACGCGCACCTGAGCCGCGTGCAAACGCCGGCCGATCCCCCTGCTCACTGGCTGCCGCGATGCTGAGCAGGGACCGACGCGACCCTGCCGCGCTGCCGCGTTTTCTGCTTGCCGCCCTGGCGGTACTGTTGTTGTGGCCGGGCATACGCCTGGCCGAGTTCGATCCATGGGTGCTGTTCGACCCGGCCAGCACCCAATCCATGGGAGCCTTTCTCGCCGACTTCTGGCCGCCCGCCCACGACCCGGTATTTCTCGCGCTGCTGCTGGACGCCACCCTGCAGACCCTGGCCATCGCCACGGCCGGCATGGCCCTGGCGCTGACCTTGGCCATCCCCGCCAGCCTGCTGGCCAGCCGCGCGCTGTCGCTGTCCGCTGCCAGCCTCGGCGCCAGGCCCGGCTGGGCCGGCACCTGCGTACGCTGGCCGGTGCGTGGCGTGCTGATTTTTCTGCGCAGCGTGCCGGAAATCGTCTGGGCCCTGCTGTTCGTCCGCGCCGTCGGCCTGGGCCCGACGGCCGGCGTTCTGGCCATCGCCATCACCTACGCCGGCATGCTCGGCAAGGTGTATGCCGAGATCTGCGAGTCGGTCGACCAGCGCCCGGCCCAGGCGCTGCTGCGCGGCGGGGCCGGGCGGCTGGCCGCGTTCGCCTATGGCATTCTCCCGGCCGCTGCCGCCGAGTTGACCTCCTACACCGTGTACCGCTGGGAATGCGCGGTGCGCGCCTCGGTGGTAATGGGCTTCGTCGGCGCCGGCGGCCTGGGCCAGCAGATCGACCTGTCGATGCGCATGTTCGCCTCGGCCGAGGTGGCCAGCATGCTGCTGACGTTCATTGCCCTGGTGTTGCTCGCGGACCTGCTCAGCCGCCTGCTCAGGGGACGCTTCGCATGAGGCGCCTGGGCAACCTGCTGCTGGTACTGGCGATGGTGCTGGCAGTGGTCGGCTCCTTCGTCTATCTGGGGCTGGACCTGTTCACCCTGGGCAGTGCCGACAGCCTGCGGCACATGACCAGCGACGCGGCACGCTTCATGTTGCCTGACCTCAGTGCGACGCACCTGCGAGCGGTGGGCCATGGCGCGCTGGAAACCCTGGCGATGTCGGCGTTGGGTACCCTGCTGGCGGCACTCGCCGGTCTGCTGCTGGCCGTCCCCGCGGCCGGGCGCCTGGGCTGGCTGGCGCAAGGCGTGACAAAACTGGTGCTCAATGCCCTGCGGGCCATTCCCGAACTGGTCTGGGCGGTGTTGATGGTGCTCGCCGCAGGCCTCGGGCCGAATGCCGGCACCCTGGCCCTGGCGCTGCACACCGCCGGGGTACTCGGCCGTCTGTTTGCCGAGGCCCTGGAAAACACCCCTGCCGCACCCGCCGCCGCCATCCGCCTGCAAGGCGGCAATGCCTGGCTGGCCTTCTGTTACGGCACTTTGCCCAATCTGTGGCCGCAATTGCTGGCCTACACCCTGTACCGCTGGGAAAACAACATTCGCATGGCCAGCATCCTCGGTTTCGTCGGTGCCGGCGGGCTGGGACAGATGCTCTACGTGAGCCTGAGCCTGTTCCAGGAAGCACGCGCCAGCACGCTCATTCTGGCCATGCTGGCCCTGGTGCTGGCAGTGGATGCACTGAGTGGTTGGATGCGCCAACGCTGGATTCGCCTGTAGCAAGTCCTTGCTGACCGCAAGCGGCATTCGACCTTGGTGTATTTCTACATTAGTCGCGTTGACAAGATCGCCGAGAGCTGCCGATAATCCGAAATAAGTCATACGACAACAGATGACAAAATAATAACGATAAAAGGACTCGCTCATGACAGGCACTCACTCCGTCCAGAATCCCTTCGATCGCCTTCTCCTGACCGGCGCCGCCGGCGGTCTGGGGAAGGTGCTCCGAGAAAGTCTGAAACCCTTCGCCCGCACCCTGCGGCTCTCCGACATCGTCCCGCTTCCCGCCTCTACCGATACAGCTACTCGTTCCGATACCCAGGAAGAATTCCAGTTGTGCGACCTCGCCGACAAGCAGGCAGTGCACGAGCTGGTGCAAGGCGTGGACGCCATCGTGCATTTTGGCGGGGTGTCGGTGGAGCACGCGTTCGAAGACATCCTGGGGCCCAATATCTGCGGGGTCTTCCACATCTACGAAGCCGCGCGCCGGCATGGCGTCAAGCGCGTGGTGTTCGCCAGTTCCAACCATGTGATCGGTTTCTACAAGCAGGACCAGACCATCGACGCCCACTCGCCCCGGCGTCCGGACAGCTATTACGGTTTGTCCAAGTCCTACGGCGAAGACCTCGCGACGTTCTACTTCGATCGCTACGGCATCGAAACCGTCAGCATCCGCATCGGCTCCTCGTTTCCCGAGCCAGCCAATCGCCGGATGATGAGCACCTGGCTCAGTTTCGACGACCTGACCCGCCTCATCGAGCTGAGCCTGTTCACCCCGGATGTCGGCCACACAGTGGTCTATGGCGCCTCGGCCAACCGCGATCTGTGGTGGGACAACCGCTTTGCCGCGCACCTGGGCTTCACACCCAAGGACAGCTCGGAAGTGTTCCGCGACAAGATCGAAGCCCAGCCGATGCCTGCCGCCGACGACCCGGCGAGGGTCTATCAGGGCGGCGCCTTCGTTGCCGCCGGGCCGTTTGGCGACAACTGAATCCTTTGCGACTTTAAAACAACAACAACGCTGGAGCTATTCCATGGATTTCAAACGCACGTTACTCGTAGCCGCCCTCCCGCTCGCCTTCTGCCTGTCCGGGCTGGCGCAAGCCGAGATCAAGATCAAGTTCGCCGAAGTGCACCCGGCCGGCTACCCGCCGGTGGTGGCCGAGCAGGCCATGGGCAAGAAACTCGAAGAGCAGAGCAAGGGCGAGATCAGCTTCAAGATGTTCGCAGGCGGTGTCCTGGGCTCCGAGAAGGAAGTGGTCGAGCAGGTGCAGAGCAACGCGGTGCAGATGACTCGCGTGAGCCTGGGCATCGTCGGCCCGGTAGTACCGGACGTGAACGTGTTCAACCTGCCGTTCATTTTTCGCGACCAGGCCCACATGCGCAGCATCATCGACGGCGAGATCGGTCAGGAGATTCTCGACAAGATCACCAACTCCGAATTCAACCTGGTCGCGCTGGGCTGGATGGATGGCGGTACGCGCAACCTCTACACCAAGAAGCCGGTACGGCAGATCGGTGACCTCAAGGGCATGAAGATCCGCGTGCAAGGCAACCCGGTGTTCATCGACACCATCAACCAGATGGGCGGCAACGGCATCGCCATGGCCACCGGCGAGATCTTCAGCGCCCTGCAGACCGGCGTGATCGACGGCGCCGAGAACAACCCGCCGACCATGCTCGAACACAACCACTACCAGAACGCCAAGTTCTACACGCTCACCGAACACCTGATCCTCCCCGAGCCGATCGTGATGTCGAAGATCACCTGGAACAAGCTCACCCCCGAGCAACAGGCGCTGGTGAAAAAGCTCTCCCGCGAAGCACAGATGGAAGAGCGCGTGCTGTGGGACAAGAAATCCAGCGAAGCCGAAGCCAAGCTCAAGGCCGGTGGCGTGGAGTTCATCACCCTGACGCCCGAGCAGAAGAAAGCGTTCTACGATGCGACCCAGCCAGTACGCGACAAGTATGGCGCGCCGTACAAAGAGCTGATCACCCGCATCGAAGCCGTCAAGTAAGCCTGTCCGTCAACACCACGGGGGACCGGGCATGTGCCCGCTCCCCCGCCGCTGGGTGAGCCTCATGAAAAACACTGTGCTGCGTTTCAACGACCTGCTTTACCGGGTGTGCATCGGGATCGCCGGCTTGTCGGTCCTGACCATGACCCTGATCATTCCATGGGGCATCTTTACCCGCTACGCACTGGGCAGCGGTTCCAGCTGGCCGGAGCCTGTGGCGATCCTGCTGATGGTGGTCTTCACCTTCTTCGGCGCCGCCGCCAGCTACCGCGCCGGCGCACACATGGCGGTAGCCATGGCCGTGGACCGCATGCCGGCGCAGATTCGCCGAGTGGCGGCATTCGCGGTTCAGCTCCTGATGGCGGTGGTCGCGCTGTTCATGATCTTCAAGGGCTTCAAGCTGTGCGCCAACACCTGGAACCAGTACCTGGGTGAAATTCCTTCCATGCGGGTAGGCATTTCCTACCTGCCCATCCCGATCGGCGGCATCGTGACTTTGGTATTCATCCTCGAGAAGCTGTTCCTGGGTGACCAGAGCCACCGCGCCGTGATGCGGTTCGACGTCGTAGAAGCCAGTGAAGGTGCCGCGTAAATGGATGCTCTCATACTGTTGGGCAGCTTCATCGCCTTGATCCTGGTGGGCATGCCGGTGGCCTATGCGCTGGGCCTGTCGGCGTTGATCGGTGCCTGGTGGATCGACATCCCGGCCGACGCCCTGATGATCCAGATTGCCGGTGGGGTGAACAAATTCTCGCTGCTGGCCATTCCGTTCTTCGTGCTGGCGGGTGCGATCATGGCCGAAGGCGGCATGTCACGCCGGCTGGTGGCCTTCGCCGGCGTGCTGGTGGGTTTCGTGCGCGGAGGCCTGTCGCTGGTCAACATCGTCGCTTCGACCTTTTTCGGGGCCATCTCAGGTTCGTCGGTCGCCGATACCGCATCGGTGGGTTCGGTCTTGATTCCGGAAATGGAACGCGCCGGCTATCCGCGCGATTTTTCCACGGCCGTTACCGTCAGTGGTTCGGTCCAGGCCCTGCTGACGCCACCGAGCCACAACTCGGTGCTGTACTCGCTGGCCGCCGGCGGCTCGGTGTCGATCGCTTCGCTGTTCATGGCCGGGATCATGCCGGGGCTGTTGCTCAGTGCGGTGATGATGGGCTTGTGCATGATCTTTGCGCGCAAGCGCAACTATCCCAAGGGCGAAGTCATTCCGATGCGCCAGGCGCTGAAGATCGCCGGTGAGGCGTTGTGGGGAATGATGGCGCTGGTGATCATTCTCGGCGGCATCCTCTCGGGCGTGTTCACCGCGACCGAGTCGGCAGCGATTGCCGTGCTTTGGTCGTTCTTCGTCACCATGTTCATCTACCGCGACTACAAGTGGCGCGACCTGCCCAAGCTGATGCACCGGGCGGCACGGACCATTTCCATCGTGATGATTCTGATCGGCTTCGCCGCCAGCTTCGGGTACATCCTGACGCTGATGGAAATCCCGATGAAGATCACCACGGCGTTCCTGACGCTGTCGGACAACCGCTACGTGATCCTGATGTGCATCAACGTGATGCTGCTGATGCTGGGCACGATCATGGACATGGCGCCGCTGATCTTGATCCTGACACCGATCCTGTTGCCGGTGATCGTCAGCGTGGGTGTGGATCCGGTGCATTTCGGCATGATCATGCTGGTCAATCTGGGGATAGGCCTAATCACGCCGCCGGTGGGCGCGGTGCTGTTCGTCGGTGCGGCGGTCGGCAAGGTGACCATCGAAGCCACGGTCAAGGCGCTGCTGCCGTTCTACCTGGCGCTGTTCATGGTGTTGATGCTGGTCACCTACATTCCGGCCATTTCCCTGTGGCTGCCGAGCATGGTGTTGTAAATCCAAGTGCTGCAGGGTGTTCAACACCCCGCAGCGAACCGATGCACTGAAATCCTGTAGCAGCGGCGCGAGCCGCGTCGGCGGTGCATGCGGTTCGGCTGTCACACCGCGGCGTATCCGGACGCGGCTCGCCCCGCTGCTACAGGGGACGGAGGCGTTCCTCGAGGGCCTCCGTGGGAGCGGTCTGTGGCCGCGAAGCTGTCGCTGCGGTGTGCCAGATAATCCGCAGCGCCCATTCGCGGCCGATGACCGCTCCCACAAAGGCTGCTGGCGACGGAGGGCTCATCACGCACATCCCCCTACACCACCGCTGCTACAGGGGACGGCGGTGTTCCTCGAGGGCCTCCGTGGGAGCGGTCTGTGGCCGCGAAGCCGTCGCTGCGGTGTGCCAGATAATCCGCGGTGCCCCTTCGCGGCCGATGACCGCTCCTACGGAGAGTGCAGCCGCCCCCACACACCACCGCAGCCCCTGTAGCAGCGGCACGAGCCGCGTCGGCGGTGCATGCGGTCCGTCTGTCACACCGCGGCGTATCCGGACGCGGCTTGCGCCGCTGCTACAGGGGACGGAGGTGTTCCTGCAGGGCCCGTGTGGGAGCGGTCTGTGGCCGCGAAGCCGGCGCCGCGGTGTGCCAGATAATCCGCAGTGCCCCTTCGCGGCCGATGACCGCTCCCACGGAGCGTGCAAGCGCCCCCCACACCACCGCAGCCCTGTAGCAGCGGCGCAAGCCGCGTCGGCGGTGCATGCGGTTCGGCTGTCACACCGCGGCGTGGCCGGACGCGGCTTGCCCCGCTGCTACAGGGGATGGAGGCGTTCCTCAGGGGCCTCCGTGGGAGCGGTCTGTGGCCGCGAAGCCGTCGCTGCGGTGTGTCAGATAATCCGCAGGGCCCTTTCGCGGCCGATGACCGCTCCCACGGAGAGTGCAGGCGCCCCCACACACCACCGCTGCTACAGGGGATGGAGGCGTTCCTGCAGGGCCCGTGTGGGAGCGGTCTGTGGCCGCGAAGCTGTCGCCGCGGTGTGCCAGATAATCCGCGGTGCCCCTTCGCGGCCGATGACCGCTCCCACGAAGAGTGCAGGCGCCCCACACACTCCCGCAGCCCCTGTAGCAGCGGCGCGAGCCGCGTCGGCGGTGCATGCTATCCGGCTGTTACACCGCGGCGTGGCCGGACGCGGCTTGCGCCGCTGCTACAGGGGATGGAGGCGTTCCTCGAGGGCCTTCGTGGGAGCGGTCTGCGGCCGCGAAGCTGTCGCCGTGGTGTGCCAGATAATCCGCAGTGCCCCTTCGCGGCCGATGACCGCTCCCACGGAGAGTGCAGGCGCCCCCACACACCACCGCAGTCCCTGTAGCAGCGGCGCAAGCCGCGTCGGCGGTGCCTGCGATACCAGCTGGCTTTGGATGGTCGGCCTGGTCGATCATTGCGAACAACTGGCCAGCAGCAGCTCTTCGAACCGCGCGCTGTCCAGGGGTCGACTCAGGTAATAACCCTGGCCCTCGTCGCACGCCACCGAGTCCAGCAGTTGCAGCTGCTCCTGCGTTTCCACGCCTTCGGCCGTCACTGTCAGCGACAGTGCCCGCCCCAGGCCGATCACGGCCTCGATGATGGCCAGGTCGGGCTGGCTGTCGCCCAGCCTGCCGACGAAACTGCGGTCGATCTTGAGCCCATCGAAGGGAAACGTGCGCAGGTAGCTCAGCGATGAATAGCCGGTGCCGAAATCATCCATGGCCAGCCGTACGCCCAAACCCTTCAGCGCTCGCATCAGGGTCAACGCATTGTCGGCATCTTCGAGCATCACGCTTTCGGTAACCTCAAGCTCCAGCCTCGCCGCCGCCAGACCCGACCGCAACAAGGCGGCCTTGACCCGCTCCACCAGCTGTCCGCCCTGGAATTCCTTGGACGATACGTTGACCGACACGAACAGCTCTTCGGGCCATTGACTGGCCTGTCGGCAGGCCGCGTTCATCACCCAGTCGCCAAGTGCGGTGATCAAGCCCGTGTCTTCGGCGATCGGAATGAATGCATCGGGCGCCAGCAGGCCACGCTGTGGATGCTGCCAGCGCACCAGCGCCTCGGCCCCGACCATCTGGCCGTCGGCAATACGGAAGCGCGGCTGGTATTGCAGGCGTAACTCGCCATGCTTGATGGCATAGCGCAGGTCGCTTTCCAGACGCCGACGCTCGATGATCCGCTCATTCATGTCGCCATCATAGAAACGCCAGGTGCCGCGCCCGCTCGCCTTCGCCTCGTACAAGGCGATGTCCGAATAGCGCAGCAGTTCAGGGGCGTGCGCCGCATCGCCCGGCGACACGGCAATGCCGATACTGGCGCTGACATGGATATCATGATCGTCGACCTCGATGACCTGCTCGATCAGCTCGATCAGCCGTCGACACAGTGCCTCGATCTCGGCATGCCCGACCGCGCCCGCCACGACCATGACGAACTCGTCGCCACCGACCCGGGCGACGATGTCCTGGCTGCGCACGCATTGCCTGATGCGCTCGCCGATCTGGTACAGCACGCGGTCGCCGGTCGCATGGCCGAGCAGATCGTTGACCGGCTTGAAGCGATCCAGGTCGATGGTCAGCATGACCAGGGGCTGGCGGGCGGCGAGCGCGTTTTCCAGACGGCTTTCCAGGTAGTCGCGCAGCTGGCTGCGGTTGGGCAAGCCGGTCAGCACGTCATGGCGCGACAGGTACTCGACCCTTCGCCGCGCTTCGATCTCCTCGGTGACATCGGTGGCGGTACCCCGAAAGCCTTGATCGCCGATGGTCCGCGCAGCGATCAGCGCGGTACGCCGTTGCTGGTGCACGTCCATATAGCTGCATTCGGTGGTCAGGTTGCCCTGCCCTGGATTGCCGCGCAACCACGCCAGGAGCGTGCCCTGGGGCAATTCCACCAGGTCGTCGATCGAGATGCCCAGCCATTGCGCCTTGCCCACGCCAGTGACCGTCTCGAAGCGATCGGACAGGTAGGTGACATGACCTTCGCCGTCGGTTTCCCAGATCCAGTCGGAGCTGGCTTCGGCCACGTCGCGAAAGCGCGACTCGCTCAGCGCCAGCGCCACCTGGCTGTCGCGCAGCAGTTCGTGGCTGCCGTCCAGGGCGCGCGCAGCGCGGGTATTGCGCCGCAACATGACCCAGGTCATGCCGAGGATGATCAGCGTCGCCAGAATGATCAGGGGCAACACCACGATGATCATCTGCCGCCCAGGCCTTGCCGCGTCCCATTGCAGGTCCAGGCTGGTGCCGTGCTCGGCTTCGAGCCGTGCATGGGCGGCCGTGGCATCGTCGGCACGAGCCACACGCAGCCCGCGCAGGCCCATGTTCTCGCCCAGCGCCTGAAGCCGCTGCGGATCGAGACGATTGACCACCAGCATGACTGACGGCGGCCGGTCGTCGGTCTGCACCGTAGGGTCGGTGCTGGGTGTGATTGCTGCCGCCACCACCAGGGCTGGGGTACCGGCCAGGCTGGTCAGCATCGTGAAGACTTTTTCGTCGTCGGCCAGGCCGCGCGCGGCGGCGACCCACTCATCGACGGGGCGGCCCAGCCAATCCGCAGCCGCTATGGTTTCATACTTGCCGTCGATCACGGCATACACCGAGCGGTTGCCCGGCCCTATGACGAACGCGGCCTGGTAGCCGAAATCGTCGTACAACGCCGGACCGAAGTTTTCCCGCACGTAGGCCCATTCCATGTCCACCTTGAGGTGCAGGTGCCGATAGGCCTCACCCCAGAACGAGTAGTCCTTGATGGTCAGTTGCAGGAGCCGGCGTTCGGCCTCGATGCTTTTCTGTACCATCGACTGACCCTGGACGCGCTCGGTGCGATCCAGACCGTGGGCGAAATACAGGGACAGAGCGACCGCCAGTGCAAAGACCACGGTGAGACTGGCGCAAAAGGTGACCAACGAGGCCTGCGCCAGGGAGGTACTGCTCGCGGGCCTGGCGGAGGATGCCGGAGAGGTGAAGCTGGACTTGAGCATGAGTGGCCTGAAAGAGAATGCGCGGAACCGATACAGGGCTATCGGCCAGCCGCGAGCTTCCATGAACACGCAAACTCTTGCCAAAGCAGACTCATGCGGGCTGCAGCAGATTCATGTGGGAGCGGGCTCTGCCCGCGAAGAGGTCCACGCTGGCCTCTTCGCGGGCAGAGCCCGCTCCCAGAATAGCCAGAACAAGCTCAGGCCTTTCACCAAGGCGAACGCAAACTCAGGCCTTCGATTTCACGCAGGCCGCTTCTTGCCGAACGTGAGCTTGCCCCAGACCAGACCCAGCACCGCCGCCACTGTCGAGGCCGCCAGCACACTGAGCTTGGCCGAAGCCAGCAGGGTCGGGTCGGAGAACGCCAGCGAAGCGATGAAGATCGACATGGTGAAGCCGATCCCGGCGAGCAGACCGACCAACCCTACCCCACTCCAGGTCACACCCTCGGGCAGCCTGCAGATGTTCAGCCTGACCAGCAGAAAGCTCATCAGCAGCACGCCCAGCGGTTTGCCCAGCACCAGGGCCAGCATCACACCGCCAAACACATGCTGCGACACCGCGTCACTGAGGTTGGCGCCGGCGAAACTGACCCCGGCATTGGCCAGGGCAAACAGCGGCATGACGCCGAACGCCACCCACAGGTGCAGCCCGACCTGTATCCGCTGCACCGGCGGCAGCACTTCACGCTGCGCATCACGCAATTGCCTGAGCGGCTCGGCCACCGCCTCGCGGTTGTCCGTGCCGGGGGTGAAGCGTTCCATCAGCTCGTTGAAGTTTCGGCGGATGATATCCACCGGGCGCTCGCTCATCGGCTTGGAATAGACCGGCGTCATCAAGCCCAGAATCACCCCGGCCAGGGTGGGATGCACGCCCGTCTTGAGCAGGCCGAACCAGACGATCGCGCCCGGCAACACATAGGCATACGCCTTGCTGATGCCCATGCGCTGGAACAGCAGCACCAGCAGCAACCCGGCCACGGCCACCAGCAGACCCAGGTAGTCGAGGCTGGCGGTATAGAACACCGCGATGATCAGGATGGCGACGATATCGTCGATGATCGCCAGGGCCAGCAGCAGGATCCGCACGCTGGCGGGAATGGATTTACCCAGCAGCGCCAGCACGCCGACGGCGAAGGCGATGTCGGTGGCGGTCGGCACTGCCCAGCCGGCACTGGCCGGAGTGCCGTGGTTGAGGGCAAGGTAGAGCAAGGCAGGCATCAGCACGCCACCCAGTGCCGCACCCAGCGGCAGGGCTGCCAGCTGCAGGTTGGCCAGCGCGCCATCCTTGATTTCCTGGCGTATCTCGGCACCCACCACCAGAAAGAAAATGGTCATCAGGCCATCGTTGACCAGAAAATGCAGGGACTGCGAAACGCTGAAATCGCCTAGGCCCAAGGTGACCTGGGTATGCCAGAAGTGCTCGTAGGAATCACCGACCGAGCTGTTGGCCCAGACCAGTGCGGTGATCGCGGCGAGCAGCAACACGATGCCGCTGACGGCTTCGATGTGCGAGAAGCGTTCGAGCGCCGCCAGGGCGCGTTCGGTGAGCTGTTGAGGACGGGGAATGGCAGGTGTCGCCGGTCTTTTTGCAGGCACGGTAACTCTCCGCTGGCGGCCCGACCAACGCTGAACTTTAACCTGCCCCCTGCCGTATGCAGCGGTGCACCCGCGGCGATGATAGAAAGCCTGAGGCCAAGTTGCAACGCATCATCTCAATCCGGCACCGGTGTCGGCATCAAAGTGGCGATCAGTGCGCGAACCGTACCGGGCAACGCCTCGAGCTCGCGTACCAGAATGCTGCGCTCGCGTATCGCCCAGGGCTCGTCCAGTTCGATGGTCACCAGGCGCATGGTGCGGCTGTGCCGCAGGGCCGCCGATTCCGGAATGATACCGATGCCAACCCCTGCCTCGACCATCCGGCAGATCGCTTCGAAGCTCGACACCTGGATGCGCAGCGACAGCCCCTGGCCGATTCGCTCGACGTGTTCACGCAAAAAGCTGAGCAAGGTGCTGCCTTCATGCAGGGCAATGTGTTGAAACGCCAGGGTCTGTTTCAGGCTGATGCGCTTGCACTGAGCCAGTTCGTGCCCCACAGGCACGGTGAGCACCAGGCGGTCGGTGCTGAAATGCATCACCTGCAGCCCCGCCGCTTCGACCGGGCCGGCGATGATGCCCATGTCGGTACTGCCGTCGAGCACGCCGCGAACGATGTCGCGCGACAGGCGCTCCTGCAGATCTACGCTTACCCCGGGCCGCCGGGCGAGAAAGCCGGCCAGCACTTCGGGGAGGAATTCGGTCACCGCCGTGGTGTTGGCGAAGATGCGGATGTGCCCGGCCGAGTCGGCGCCCAGGTGGGTGAAGTCGGCCTTGAGGTAGTCGACCTGACGCATGATCAGCCGGGCATGCACGAGCAGCTTCTGCCCTGCCGGCGTGAGCTCCACGCCGCGGCTGTCGCGGTACAACAGGCGCGTATCCAGTTGCTGCTCCAGTGCCTTGATCCGCGCACTGGCCGCAGCCGGCGAGAGGAACGCCCGGCGCGCGCCCTGGGTCAGGCTGGGTGATTCGCCGATATGGATGAAAAGGCGCAGGTCGGCCAGGTCGAAATGCATGGTGGGGCTCCTACCTTCAAGCGTTCGGCAAATATGAACGCCGCCTTACGCAAATGCAAATTCACAGAATGCCTCGGCCCTCGCATCATCGCTGCACAACAAAAAAGCAGAGGGCACCCATGAGCGCATCAGATTCAGCCATCGACTACAGCGCCTGGATGGGCCGCACCGAGCAGGCGCACGATGTGCTCAGCCAGAACATCGCCGAGCGCATCGCCGCGACCTTCGGCGAACCTGCGCCAACAGACGGCGAGCCGCTGCCGCCCCTGTGGCAGTGGTGCTTTTTCCAGGCGCCGGTTGCGGAAAACCAGCTGGGCACGGATGGCCACCCGCTGCGCGGCGGCTTTCTGCCCGCCGCCGACAATCGCAACCGCATGTGGGCCGGTGGCCGTCTGGAGTTCATCCAGCCCCTGACGGTCGGCAGCGCTGCCGAGCGCCTGTCGACCATCCTGCGTATCGAGGAGAAGCACGGCCACACCGGCGCTTTGCTGTTCGTCACCGTGCGCCACGACTACACCCAGGGTGGCCGCCTGTGCCTGCGCGAAGAACAGGACATCGTCTACCGCGAGCCGAATCCTCCCAAACTGTCCAGTGACCCTGCACCGGTCGCTGCGCAGTGGAGTGAAACCGTAGCGCCGACCCCGACCCTGCTGTTTCGCTACTCGGCCGTCACCTTCAACGGCCATCGGATTCATTACGACCACCCCTACGTGACCGGCGTCGAAGGCTACGCTGGCCTGGTGGTGCACGGGCCGCTGATCGCCACGTTGCTGCTGCGCAGCTTCATCCGCGCCAACCCTCGAAAGCGTGTGCGCCACTTCGCCTACCGCGGCGTACGCCCCTTGACCCTACCCACCCCGTTCCAGCTCGGCGGCTGCCTGCTCGAAGAGGGCAAGGCGCGGCTGTGGGCCGGCAACGAGGCCGGCGTCGCGCAAAGCGCCGATGTCACCTTCGATTCCAGCGCCACGCCCCAGTCCGGCCACTGACCGCGAACCCATCATCGACTCCGAGAACCACGCCATGCCCGTCTACGATGAAGAAGACCTCAATGCCATCCGCGAGGGCGTTCGTGCCCTGTGCGCAGAATTCGACGCTGCCTACTGGCGCAAGATCGACGAGGACAAGGGCTTCCCCGAAACCTTCGTCAAGGCCCTGACCGATGCCGGCTGGCTGTCGGCGATGATTCCCAGCGAATACGGTGGCTCGGGCCTGGGCCTGGCCGAGGCCTCGGTGATCCTCGAAGAGGTCAACGCCTGCGGCGGCAACTCGGGCACCGTGCATGGGCAGATGTACAACATGTTCACCTTGCTGCGCCACGGCAGCGAGGCGCAGAAGCGCCACTACCTGCCCAAGCTGGCCAGTGGCGAATTGCGCCTGCAATCGATGGCGGTGACCGAGCCGACCACCGGCACCGACACCACCAAGATCAAGACCACCGCCGTGCGCCAGGGCGACAAGTACGTCATCAATGGGCAGAAGGTGTGGATTTCCCGAGTGCAGCATTCGGACCTGATGATTCTGCTGGCGCGGACTACGCCGCTGGCCCAGGTGACGAAGAAATCCGAAGGCATGTCGATCTTCCTGGTCGATCTGCGTGAAGCGATCGGCAAGGGGCTGACCGTCCAGCCGATCGCCAACATGGTCAACCACGAGACCAACGAGCTGTTCTTCGACAACCTCGAACTGCCCGCCGACAGCCTCATCGGCGAAGAAGGCAAGGGGTTTCGCTATATCCTCGACGGCCTCAATGCCGAGCGTACGCTGATCGCCGCCGAATGCATCGGCGATGGTCGCTGGTTCATCGAAAAGGCCAGTGCCTACGCCCGCGATCGAGTGGTCTTCGGCCGGCCGATCGGACAGAACCAGGGCGTGCAGTTCCCGATTGCCGAAGCGCACATCGAGATCGAAGCAGCTGACCTGATGCGCTGGCGCGCCTGTGCCGAATATGACAGCGGGCAGAACGCCGGCGCCAGCGCCAACATGGCCAAGTACCTGGCGGCCAAGGCTTCGTGGGAGGCCGCCAATGCCTGTCTGCAGACTCATGGCGGCTTCGGTTTCGCCTGTGAATACGACGTCGAGCGCAAGTTTCGCGAAACCCGCCTGTACCAGGTCGCGCCGATCTCCACCAATTTGATCCTGTCCTACGTGGCCGAGCATCTGCTCGAATTGCCACGCAGTTTCTGAGGAACCGTCGATGAACGCCACGCACCGTTTGGCCACCTTTCTCGCCGACCTTCACTACGAACACATCCCCGAGCCCGTCCTCGCCCGTTGCGAAGACCTGTTTCTGGACTGGATGGGCTCGGCGCTGGCCAGCCAGGGTGCCCATCCCATTCCCGTGTTCGAGCGCTATGCGAGGCGCATGGGGCCCGGCGACGGCCCTGCCAGGATGCTGGGCAGCGGCCAAGGCACTTCGGCCTACTTCGCGGCGCTGGTGAACGGTGCCGCATCGCACCTGGTCGAGCAGGATGACCTGCACAACAGCTCGGTATTGCACCCGGCCACGGTGGTGTTTTCCGCCGTCCTGGCCGCAGCGCAGGATCGCGGCAAGTCCGGGCGCGAGCTGCTGCTGGCGGCCGTGGCCGGTTACGAGGCCGGCATCCGCATCGGCGAGTTCATGGGCCGCTCCCACTACCGGATCTTCCACACCACGGCCACGGTCGGCACCCTGGCTGCCGCCGTGGCCGTGGGCAAGCTGCTGGGGTTCGACCGCGAACAGTTCATCAACCTGTTGGGCACTGCCGGCACCCAGGCCGCCGGGCTCTGGGAGTTCCTGCGCGATGCGGCCGATTCCAAGCAGTTGCACGCCGCCAAGGCTGCTGCCGATGGCTTGCTGGCTGCGTACATGACCGAAGACGGTCTTAGCGGTGCGCGCAACATCCTCGAAGGCGAGCAAGGCCTGGCCGCCGGCATGTCCAGCGACGCCGACGCCACGCGCCTGGACGATCGGCTCGGCAGCCGCTGGGCGCTGGCGGAGACCTCGTTCAAGTTCCACGCATCGTGCCGCCACACCCACCCTGCCGCCGACGCCTTGCTGCACTTGATGCAACGCGAGGGCCTGCAGCACGAACAGATCGCCAAGGTCGTCACTCGCGTCCACCAGGGTGCCCTCGATGTGCTCGGACGGGTGGTCAAGCCCAGCACGGTGCACCAGGCCAAGTTTTCCATGGGCGCGGTATTGGGCCTGATTGCCGTACACGGCAGTGCGCAATTGATCGAGTTCCGCGATCTGGCGCTGACCGACCCTGCTGTCGACGGCTTCCGAGAGAAGGTCAGCATGGAGCTGGACCGCGAGGTCGACGCCGCCTACCCCGCGCGCTGGCTGGGACGGGTCGTCGTTACCACCACCGATGGCCGCACCTTGAGCGCCGCGATCGACGAGCCCAAGGGCGACCCCGGCAATACCCTTTCGCGCGCAGAACTGGAAGACAAGTTCCTGCGTCTGCTGGCCTTTTCCGGTGCACGTACGGCGAGCCAGGCGCGTGTGCTGATCGACAAGATCTGGCACCTGCGCGACGCATCGACCCTGAACGATTTGTTCTGACCCACAGGTGATCCCATGACCGAGCTCAATCCGCGTCCGCTGGACGGTATCACCGTCGTCAGCCTGGAACACGCCATCGCCGCGCCGTTCTGCACCCGCCAACTGGCCGACCTCGGTGCGCGGGTGGTGAAAATCGAACGCCCCGGCAGCGGTGACTTTGCCCGTGGCTACGATCAGCGTGTCGACGGCCTGGCGTCGCATTTCGTCTGGACCAACCGCTCCAAGGAAAGCCTGACCCTGGACCTCAAGCAGCAAGCCGCGGACGCAGTCCTGCACGGCCTGCTGGGCAAGGCCGACGTGCTGGTGCAGAACCTGGCACCCGGCGCTGCAGCGCGGATGGGCCTGTCGTTCGAGGCGTTGCACGCGCGTTATCCGCGATTGATAGTCTGCGATATTTCCGGCTACGGCGAAGGCGGCCCCTATGAGAAGAAAAAAGCCTACGATCTGTTGATCCAGAGCGAAGGCGGCTTTCTTTCGGTGACCGGCGGCCCCGGCGAAGACGAGCGGGCCAAGGCCGGCTGCTCGATCGCCGACATCGCCGCCGGCATGTACGCCTACACCGGGGTGCTCTCGGCGTTGATGCTGCGCGACAAGACTGGGGTGGGCAGCCGGATCGACGTGTCGATGCTCGAAAGCCTGGTGGAGTGGATGGGCTATCCGCTGTATTACGCCTACAACGGTGCGCCACCGCCCGCACGCGCCGGTGCGGCGCATTCCACGATCTATCCGTACGGGCCGTTCCCGACCGGGCAAGGCGGGACCATCATGCTTGGCCTGCAGAACGAGCGTGAGTGGGCGCTGTTCTGCGACAAGGTGCTGCTGGATGCGTCGCTGACCGATGACGCGCGCTTTTCCAGCAACTTCGAACGCTCGCGCAACCGCGATGAACTGCGGCAGATCATCGTCGACAGCTTTGCGCAGCTGTCGGTCGAACAGGTGCTGGCTCGCCTGGAAGCCGCACAGATCGCCAATGCCCAGGTCAACGACATGGCCGGCGTCTGGCGGCATCCGCAGTTGGCCGCACGCCAGCGGTGGCGTGAGGTGGACAGCCCCTCGGGCAAGCTTCCCGCCCTGCTGCCGCCGGCCAGCAGCACCGCGTTCGTCCCGCGCATGGACGCAGTGCCCGCGCTGGGGCAGCACACAGCAGGGATTCTCGAGGAACTGGGTTACTCCGCCGATCAACAGGCGCAGATGAGCGCCAGCGGCGTGATCTGACGCGCCAACCGGCACCTTCGGCATCGCCGCCCCTGGCGCGGCGTGCCACGACCAACACGGGATTGCGAGCCATGCCGACCTCTACCCTTCGCTCGGCGCTGTTCGTGCCGGGCAGCCGCCCCGAACGCTTCGCCAAGGCCCTGGCCGCTGGCGCCGACGCCGTGATCGTCGATTTCGAAGACGCCGTGGAAGAAGCACTCAAACCCCGCGCGCGTGAGCACCTTGCACACTTCCTGCGGCACACCGACACGGCGCAGGTCATGGTTCGAGTGAACGCCCCCGGGCATGCCGAGCACGCCAACGACCTGGCCTTCTGCGCGAGCCATCCTGGCGTGGCAGGCGTGGTGCTACCCAAGACCGAGACCTGCGCGCAACTCACCACGGCCTGCCAGAGCGGCAAACCGTTGTGGCCGATCATCGAGAGCGCCAAAGGCTTGCTGGCGCTGCAGGCGATCGCTCACGGCCCCGGGGTGCAGCGCCTGTGCTTCGGCAGTCTGGACCTGGCCCTGGACCTGGGCCTGGGCCACGGTACGCCCGCGGCGGAGGCGTTTCTGGATCAGGGCCGCATGAGTGTGCAACTGCACTCGCGTGCCGCCGCACTGCTGCCGCCGCTGGACGGTGTGTTCGCCGCCCTGGACGACGCGCCGGGGTTGCGGCGCGCTATCGAACACGCGCGCAACCTCGGCTACGGCGGTGCACTGTGCATTCATCCCAGGCAGGTGGCGGTCATTCATGCCGCACTGGCGCCCAGTGCAGCGGAGCTCGAATGGGCTCATGCAGTGCTGGCGGCCAGTGCCGCCGCGGGCGGTGCGGGGGCGTTCCAGTTCGACGGCCAGATGATCGACGCACCGGTGCTGCTGCGTGCCAGACGCCTGGTGCAATCGCCGGGCGGCTAGCCTGCACGTTGGCGTTCGCCGGAGCCGAACGCCGGGTTATGCAAATACAGATTTTCGCCACAGGCGCGATTGAGCCACCCTGAAGCTGAAAACACTTCTACGCTGCATCGGGCCGGTGGGCTCGAAACAGCCGCCGAAAATGGATTGTCCTACAACAATAACAAGGTGATCTCGATGTTCAAGCTGACCCAGGCGCTGCTCTGCGCCGCCGCCGTTTCGATGGCAACCCTGGCCCAGGCCGCCGATCCCGTCGTCATCAAGTTCGCCCATGTGGTGGCGGAGAACACCCCCAAGGGCCAAGGCGCGCTGCTGTTCCAGAAGCTGGTGGCCGCCGACCCCAAACTCAAGGACAAGGTGAAAGTGGAGGTCTATCCCAACTCCTCGTTGTTCGGCGATGGCAAGGAGATGGAAGCGTTGCTGCTGGGCGACGTGCAGATGCTTGCGCCATCGCTGGCCAAGTTCGAGCACTACACCAAACAGGTGCAGATCTTCGATCTGCCGTTCCTGTTCGATGACCTGGCGGCGGTCGATCGCTTCCAGCAGGGGCCTCAGGGCAAGGCACTGTTGACCTCGATGGACGACAAGGGCATTCATGGCCTGGCCTATTGGCACAACGGCCTGAAGCAACTGTCGGCGAACAAGAAGGTGATCCTGCCCAAGGACGCCCGCGGACTGAAATTCCGTGTGCAAGCCTCCAGCGTGCTCGAAGAGCAGTTCAAGGCGATCCGCGCCAACCCTCGCAAGATGAGTTTCGCCGAGGTCTATCAGGGCTTGCAGACCGGCACCGTGAATGGCACCGAGAACACCTGGTCCAACTACGAAAGCCAGAAGGTCCATGAGGTCCAGCCGTTCTTCACCGAGACCAACCATGGTCTGATCGACTACATGGTGATCACCAATTCCAAGTTCTGGAACGGCCTGCCCGACGATGTCCGCGGCGAACTGCAAACGCTCATGGACCAGGTCACGGTCGAGGTGAACAAGCAGGCTGAGGCCCTGAACCAGACCGCCCGGCAGAAGATCATCGATGCCAAGACCAGTGAGATCGACCCACTGACCACCGAGCAACGTGAGCAATGGCGAGAAGCCATGCGCCCGGTCTGGGATAAATTCTCCGAGCAGATCGGACCCGACCTGATCAAGGCAGCCGAAGCCTCCAACAAGGCCTCTTAAGCGCCTGTCCCGTACCCTGCATCCGCTGGCCAGGGCCAGCGGTGATGGACGCGCGGCTGCCCGGTGGGCGGCGGTCGCTTTCACGACGTTCGGAGAATTCCTATGCAATCGCTCAGGCAAGTCTGGGAGCGTTTCGAAGAAGGCATGATCGCCTTCCTGCTGGCTGCCATGACACTGGTGACGTTCACTTACGTCGCGCTCAACAACCTCTACACGATGTTCTACGTCCTCAGCGACAAATGGGCGTGGAGCAGCGATCTGTTCGCCGGTATCGGTGATCACCTGATGGGTTACGCCCAGGAAATGACCTGGAGCATCGCGCTGACCAAAGCACTGTTCGGCTGGCTGATCTTCTTCGGCATCGCCTATGGCGTGCGTACTGCCGGCCACCTGGGAGTCGACGTGCTGGTCAAGAAAACCAGCAAGCCGGCTCAGCGTGTCCTGGCGATGATCGCCTGCGGCTGCTGCCTGGTGTATGCCGGTCTGTTTCTGGTCGCCAGCATCAAGTGGGTGTCGGCGGTTCTGGTGGCCGGCATCGGTGCCGAGGACCTGGATCGCTACGGCATCGAAGTCGGTCATATCGCGCTGATCGTGCCGATCGGCTTCGCCCTGATCATCGCCCGCTACCTGGAAATCATGTACCGCATCTACAGTCATCGGCAGACCGGGCTGGGCCTGGCCGACGAGGCTGCTGAAGCCAGCAAGCTGGCCCACCCTGGCGAGGAGCAACGCTGATGACCGTTATTTGCCTGTTCCTGCTGCTGTTCGTGTTCATGTTCCTGGGCGTGCCCATCGCCATTTCGCTGGGCCTGTCCGGCGCGGTGTCGATCCTGCTGTTCAGCCAGGACTCGCTGAGTTCGCTGGCGATCAAACTGTTCGAGACCTCGGACAGCTACACCTTTCTGGCGATCCCGTTCTTTCTGCTATCCGGCGCCTTCATGACCACCGGCGGCGTGGCACAACGGCTGATCGATTTCGCCAACGCCTGCGTGGGCCATATCCGCGGCGGCCTGGCGATCGCTGCGGTGCTGGCGTGCATGCTGTTCGCCGCGCTGTCCGGATCGTCGCCGGCCACCGTCGCAGCGGTCGGTTCGATTGCCGTAGCCGGCATGGTGCGCTCCGGCTATCCACGCGAGTTCGGCGCCGGCATCATCTGCAACGCCGGTACCCTGGGCATCCTCATCCCGCCTTCGATCGTGATGGTGGTGTATTCGGCGGCAACCGAGACCTCGGTGGGCAAGCTGTTCATGGCCGGGGTGATTCCGGGCATCCTGCTCGGCGTGATCTTGATGGTGGTGATCTACATCGTTGCGCGGATCAAGAAACTGCCGGCGCAGCCAAGGGCTACCTTCCGCGAATGGCTGAGCACTGCCCGCCGTGCCTTCTGGGGCCTGCTGTTGCTGGTGATCATCCTCGGCGGCATCTACAGCGGCATGTTCACTCCCACCGAAGCGGCCGCCGTGGCGGCGGTCTACTCGGCGTTCATCGCGCTGTTCGTATACAAGGACATGCGCCTTGCCGAATGCCCGAAGGTGCTCCTCGAATCGGGCCGCCTGACGATCATGTTGTTGTTCATCATCGCCAACGCCATGCTTTTCGCCCACGTGCTGACCACCGAACAGATACCGCAGCAGATCACCAATTGGGTGCTGTCCGAAGGGCTGACGCCACTGGGCTTCCTGATCATGGTCAACATCGTGTTGCTGGTGGCCGGCAGCTTCATGGAGCCTTCGGCGATCATTCTGATCCTGGCGCCGATCTTCTTTCCGATCGCCATGGAGCTGGGCATCGACCCGATTCACCTGGGCATCGTCATGGTGGTCAACATGGAGATCGGCCTGGTCCATCCGCCGGTAGGCCTGAACCTGTTCGTCACCTCGGCCGTGACCGGACTGACCCTGGGCCAGACCATACGCGCCGCCCTGCCGTGGCTGTCGATCCTGCTGATGTTCCTGCTGCTGGTGACCTACGTGCCGTTCATTTCCCTGGCGCTGCCGAACTGGCTGGGCATGCCGTAGCTACCCGCTGCTGCCGGGCCCTGCAGGGCTCGGTGGCTCAGGATCGAACGGCGAGCAGTGCCTGCTGCAGCTCACTCGAAGCCCCATACAGCGGCACATGGCCGCGCATGAGAATCTGCGTGCTGCGGCGGTAGGCAGCGCTGTGGATCTGCAGATGCTCATCGCCCAGCGCAGCGACCACGGTGGTGTCCAGGCGTCCGGCCGGGTTTTCGATGCTGACCTGGATATCCGCCCACGACACACCCGGCGTGGCAATACCCGAGGCCGCTCGGTGAGCAGTGGTGCCCGGCACTAGGCAGGCGGCGGCCAGGCAGCAACCGCCGGATACGGCCATGGAGGCGTGGCCGGTCTGGGGCGTGAAGTAGCGCACGGCGATGTTGCCGCCGTCACGCGGGGCGGCGACGATGCAGGCCTTGGGAATGGTCTCGCTGCGCGCCAGTTCGGCGGCGGTCATCAACATGCCATCCTTGCGGCGCAAGCCCATTTTCAATCCGGCCTGGGTCCACAGGGTGCGAAGCTTCGCCATGAACGCCTGATCGGCCGCCAGTGTCGCGACAGGTTCATGGCCGGTCTTGCCCAGGCTGCGCGCCTCCACGATGACCATCGGCACCGCTACGTCCACGCAGGACACCTCGATGCCCTCGATGTGGTCGATTACCGCTCCGGTCGGCAGCAGGGCGCCGGTCTTGTTGCCCACCGGCGCATGGAGAAACAGATCGACCGCCGGGTACTCGCCCATCACGCCGGGAATCGCCGTCTCGACGAAACAACCTTGCGCATCGCGCTGCATGCGCGCCGAGGTGATCACGCCGGTGTTGGTATTGCGAATGTCGACTTCACACAGGCCGCCGGCCGACGCTTCCACCAGCCCCATGTCCAGTGCCCACAGCAGCAATGCACTGGACATATTGCCGCAGTTGACGCTCCAGTCGACCTGCGCGTGATCGCTGGCCAGCTGCGCCAGGGTGCTGACCAAACGCACGGCATCACCCACGCGTTCAGTGTTCATCACGAAGACCTTATTGCTGGTCGCCGGGCCACGGCCCAGGCCGGTGATCTGTCGATTGCCGGGGTGGCTGCCCACGGCAGGCACGCCCATCAAGTGGCGCAAAAGCTGCTCGCGCAGCACGCTGTCGGCAGGCAGCAACGGCTCCCACAGGACAACGCCAGTCGACGTACCACCACGCATGTAGTGCACGGGGATTTCCACCGAACCGAGGCGGAATCGCGACTGCCAGCCGGGTTGCAGATCTGCCGCAGCGGTACAGAGTAGGTTCATCGGCAACTCCTGCGAAAGCGCGCGCCTAAGGGCGCGCGGCTCAAGGGCTCATCAGCTCCCGCACCCTGGCAGCCAGGGTGTCCATGGCGAACGGTTTGGTCAGGACCTGCATGTCCGGCCCCAGATAGCCGTTTCCGATCGCCGCATTTTCCGCATAGCCGGTGATGAACAGCACCTTCAGATCGGCGCGCACCTCGCGCCCGGCATCGGCCATCTGTCGACCGTTCATGCCGCCCGGCAAACCGACGTCGGTGATCAGCAGGTCGATGCGTACATCCGACTGCAACACCTTGAGCCCAGCCAGGCTATCTGCCGCCTCGATCAGGGTGTAGCCCAGATCGCCGAGCACGTCGGTCAGCAGCATGCGCACCGTCGGTTCGTCATCCACGACGAGGATGGTTTCTCCCGCATGGGCGGCTGCGGCCAGTGATTCGCGGGTTTCCGGCGGTTCGTCATCGACCTGGCCATAATAGCGCGGCAGGTAGATGCGCATAGTGGTGCCCTGCCCCAGCTCGGAATAGATCCGCACCTGGCCACCCGACTGATTGGCGAAGCCATAGATCATCGACAGGCCCAGGCCTGTGCCCTGGCCGATGGGCTTGGTGGTGAAAAACGGATCGAACGCCTTGGCGATGATATCCGGCGACATGCCCGTGCCGGTGTCGGTGACGCTGACCGACAGGTATTGCCCTTCGGGAATGTCATGGGTACGGGCCGCCTCCCGGTCCATCCAGCGGTTGGCCGTCTCGATGGTGATCAGCCCCCCGTCGGGCATGGCATCGCGGGCGTTGATGCACAGGTTGAGCAGGGCGTTTTCCAACTGGCTGACATCGACCAGGGTCGGCCACAGGTTGATGGCGCCGACCGTCTCCACGCGAATGCTGGGGCCTACCGTGCGCTGGATCAGCTCGGTCATGCCTTCCATCAGCACGTTGACGTCGGTGGGTCGAGGGTCGAGGGTCTGCCGCCGCGAGAAGGCCAGCAAACGGTGGGTCAACGCCGCCGCGCGCTTGGTAGCACCCTGCGCGGTGCTGATGTACTTGTCGGTTTCCATCCAGCGGCCCTGGGCGATGCGCGTGCTCATCAGCTCCAGCGCGCCGGAAATGCCCGCCAGCAGGTTATTGAAATCATGGGCGAGGCCACCGGTGAGCTGACCGACCGCTTCCATTTTCTGCGACTGACGCAGTTTCTCTTCGGCCTGGATCAGCTTCACCGTGCGTTCGGTCACTCGCTGCTCCAGCGTATCGTTGAGCGCGCGCAAGGCAGACAGCGCCCGATCGCGCTCGGCCTCGACCGAGCGACGCGCTTCGACGTCGATCAGCACGCCTGGAAAACGCAGTGGCTTGCCTTGGGCATCGTTCTCGACGCGACCGTTGGCTTCGATCCAGTAGTAGTGGCCGTCGGCCCGGCGTACGCGATACTGATGGGAATAACTGCCGCCGCGCTGGATCACTTCATTGATGGCGGCACTCAGTTCCTCCCGGTCATCGGGATGCACCGTGGCCACGATCGTTTCAAGGCTCAAGCCTTCGCGGCCCAGCGTAGGGTCCAGGCCAAACGCGGCGGCGAATCCCTCGTCGACGGCAAAGCGATCGGTCGGCAGATGCCAGTGCCAGGTGCCAATGATGGCCCCGGCCGCCAGTGCCAGCTGGACGCGCTCGATGTTTTCCCGAGCCACGGCCTCGCTGGTGCGCAGGCGCTCCTCGGCGTTGCGCCGCTCGGTGACGTCGCTGAAGATGATGGCAATGATGCGCTCGTCGCTGGAACCAACCTTGACCGCACGCACATCGAACCAGCGCTTGAAGGCTTCGGCGTAGTTCTCGAACGTTGCGGGCTCGCCGGTCTTGGCCACATGGCCATAGGTGTCGAACCAGAACTGCTCCAGGTCCGGGGCGAATTCGGTCACCCAGCGCCCACGCAGGTTCACCCCGGCCTGACGCTCGAACGCCGGGTTGGCTTCCAGGAACCGGTAATCGACCGGCAGATCCTGCTCGTCGAACTTCACCTCGACGATGGCAAAGGCCGATTCGATGTTTTCAAGGATCTTGCGGAAGCGCTCTTCACTCTCGCGCAGCGCGCTCTCGGCGGCACGGGTGCGGGTCAGGTCGAGCATCGCGCCGATCATGCGCACCGCCGCGCCTTCGGCGTTGCGGATCACATGGCCACGGTCGAGTACTTCGGCATAGGTGCCGTCGTGTCGCTGGAAACGGTATTCACCGGACCACGCCGACAGCGTGCCGTCGATCACTGCATGGATGGAGCTGTCGACGCGGCCGCGATCATCTGGATGGATGTGCTCGATCCACCATTCCCCTGTCGCTTCAACCGAAGCCAGACGATGCCCATAGGCCTGTTCCAGCGCCTCGTTCCACACCACATGATTGCCGCTCAGGTCCCAATCCCAGATCGCGTCGTTGGTGGCCTTGACGGCCAGGCGGTAACGCTCCTGGGTTTCCTTGAAATTTTCGAGTGCCGCGCGTTCACGGGCATCGCTTGCAAGGCTTGGATGCGCAACCGACGCTTGCAGCTGTTCCAGCGCGGCATGAGTCCGAGTGTCGCTCAGATCAAAACCTGCTTCCTCCAACACTCGGCGCAGGCGCTCGACCTGGGAAGCAGTTGCCACGTTTGTCGTGTGATTCAGAACGCCTCCAACTACCCTATCAAGGTGATATCAACGGTTGCATTGCCATGCCTTATAGGCAGTGGCCTGACCGCGCAGTTCCCGACGCAAGTGGTACCAGAACGCCAGGGTAGCGCCCACGAGCGTTTCGCCAAGCACTGTTTGGGGCGCCGTCAATAGAAGCGGTCGCAACGTGGCCAATGCGCAGTATATTGTGAGTCGAGAGAGGATGGAACGAGGAGGCTGGTTCATGTGACCGGTTAATGGCAGGGGCGGCTGGATTCGAACCAACGCATGGCAGGATCAAAACCTGCTGCCTTACCGCTTGGCGACGCCCCTGTATCCGGTGCAAGAAGTGCCAATTGCTGGCCTCTGCATGAACGAGCGGGAATTTATCAGGTTTCTTTTCCACAGGAAACCCCATGCGCAACAAATATTCTTGAAAAACAGCTGGTTGCTATTCGACGGTGCTGTAACGGGTCCCGAACGGTACGAGGATGAACTGTACCGGCCCGGGCCAAGTCCTATCTTCACCACTTACTTCCCATGTCAGGCACGGGTGTTCAAGCACCGTGAAGACACATCTCAAGCCCATCAGGAGGCGCACTGCATGAGCCCTACCCCCTACGTTCCGCCCAAGGTCTGGAAAAACGACGCAGACTCCGGCGGCCAGTTCTCCAAGACCAATCGCCCCACTGCCGGCGCCACCCACGAACAGCCATTGCCAGTGGGCAAGCACCCGCTGCAGCTCTATTCACTGGCGACGCCCAATGGTGTGAAGGTCAGCATCATGCTCGAGGAGCTGCTGGAAATGGGCCACGCCGAGGCTGAATACGATGCCTGGCCAATTCGCATCGGCGACGGCGATCAGTTCTCCAGTGGTTTCGTGGAAATCAATCCGAACTCGAAAATCCCTGCCCTGCTGGACCGCAGCGAAGGCGGCGGCATGCGTGTGTTCGAATCGGGATCCATCCTGTTGTATCTGGCGCAGAAATTCGGTGCGTTTCTACCCACAGACCTCGTGGCGCGTACCGAAGCCATGAACTGGCTGTTCTGGCAAATGGGCGCAGCCCCCTACCTGGGCGGCGGCTTCGGGCATTTCTACGCCTATGCGCCAGAGAAGCTGGAATACCCGATCAACCGCTTCACCATGGAAGCCAAGCGCCAGCTCGATGTGCTGGACAAGCAATTGGCCAAGACCCGTTATGTGGCCGGTGATGACTACACCGTCGCCGATATCGCCATCTGGCCCTGGTATGGGCAACTGGTACGCGGCAACCTGTACGATGCGGCGCAGTTTCTGTCGGTCGAGGAGTACCCTCATCTACAGCGCTGGGCCGAAGAGATCGCCCAACGTCCTGCGGTGCAACGCGGCCAGCGGGTCAACCGCACCTGGGGCGATGAAGCGACCCAAGTGGCCGAGCGTCATAGCGCCGCAGATTTCAAATAACCCTCGGGCTTGCCCCTGGGCATGCATCCCCGCCGCGGCTTGCGCAATCCCTGTAGCAGCGACGCAAGCCGCGTCCGCCCTCACCCGTCACCTGTGGGAGCGGTCAGCGGCCGCGAAAAGGCCCCGCGCACTGCCTGACCCACCGCGCTGCCCAGTTCGCAACCACAGACCGCTCCTACAGATCGCCGACAGCCCTGCGCCGCATCACGCCTTGTGCAGGGCATCGGCATGGTGGAGCGCCGAATGCCCGGTCTTGTCGCTCTTCACCTCGTACTGCGGTTCGTCCTTGGACGCCGGGCGGTGCTTGCCCATGAATTCCACATCCTTGACGTGGACCTTGGTCACCTTGCCGTGAATCTCCCCTGCTTCGGAATTCCAGCGCACCGCATCGCCGACCTTGAATGCATTGCTCATCTGCTCGCCCCTGTTGTGATTGAACACGCGTCAGACAAGTGAGTACGGCCTGCGCCGTTGATTCCCCTGCGCTGCCGTTTCATTGGCCGGACGGTACTGCGCGCAAGGTGAACTCGGTGATCTCGGACGGTACGCCCAGGCGGATTGGAAAGCCGTTCCACAACCCACTGCCGTTGCTGACGTACAACTGCAGGCCGGCGCGCCGATACAGACCCGCGACGAAGCCTTCGTTGGCCTTGGCCACGACTTGGTCGAAGCCGCGAATCATCCCCCCATGGGTGTGCCCGGAAAGCTGCAGGTCGACACCCGCGGCGATCGCCTGATCGATCCCTGCAGGACGATGGTTGAGCAAGACGATCGGTGCCCCGGCCGGTGCGCCGCGCAGGGCCAGCTCCAGATCCGGCGCACTGCCGCCGTACTGCGTGGCGACCTTGTCGGTGATACCGGCGATGACCAATTGCCCACGCGCTTCGCCTACCACTTCATGCTGGTTGATCAGGCTGTGCATGCCGGCTTCGCGGAACCTGGCCATCCACCCTTCGTTGCCAAAGTAGTATTCGTGGTTGCCGGGAATGGCGATCACGCCGTTGCGGGCACGCAGTTGCGCCAACGGCCGCACATCCGTGGCACGCGCCTGCAGGGTCCCGTCGATGAGGTCGCCGGTGATCACCACCAGGTCCGGCTTGAGCGCGTTGCTGCGCTTGACCACTTCCTCCACCCAAGGCTCGGGAAACAGCACGCTGATGTGCAGGTCGGACAGCTGCACCAGCCTGAAGCCGTCCATCGACGCGGCAAGCCCGGGAATCTCCAGCTCCAGCTGACGCACCTCGGGCACGCGGGTGGCCTGGGCCACGCCAAAACCCGAGACTGCTATCGCCAGGGCCGCGACGCCGCAGCGCCACTTGGCCAGGGCTTCACGCGACGGGCGATGGCGCCGGACCAGACGGGTCAACAGGATGCCAAGGTCCAGCACCAGCACGAACACGAACAACAGGGCAAACGCGGTGAAGGCCCACCCAGCGCCATAGGCGACCGCGTACGGCACTTCGGGCGAGTACATCGTCCCGGTGAAGGCGAGGATCAGCATGTGGTATTTGGACGCGGCCAGCAGTGCCAGGCCGATCAGCACGCGCCAGCCGGTGGCCAGCGGCAATGGGTAGACGAAGCGCAGCGCAACGTACAGAAAGGCGACAGTCGCATAGATATGGAACACGGCTATTCCTCATAGTCAGTGGCACTCTGACAGCTGGCCGCTTCGATGGTTTGTCGACAAAGTTGCTACAGAACATGTGGGAGCGGTCTGTGGCCGCGAAAGGGGCGCCGCGGCGCGACAGATAATACGCAGGGGGCCCCTTCGCGGCCGATGACCGCTCCCAAAGGGGATCGGGTATCCGATCAACTGTCCGGAAACGGAATGGACAACAGCCACTCGCGAAACGCCGCCAGCGACGGCAAGTGCTGGTTGTGCGTCGGGTACGCCAGGTAGTACCCGCGCCCGCTTTCCATGGGTTCGAAGAGGGTCACCAACTCACCCTGGGCGATCTCGTCCTGCACCAGGATGCGCGGCACCAGGCCGATCCCGATCCCGGCGATGACGGCCTGAATCAAATGCGCGGTGTGCTCGAAGCTCGGCCCAAGGCGCATGCTCGGCGAGCCTGCCAGCCCGACGCTGGCGAACCAGTCCGACCAGGCGTGGGGGCGCGATACCACACCCAGCAACAGCTGCCGAGCGGCGTCCTGCAGCGACACCTGCGCATGCCCAGGCAGAGCCCTGGGACTGGCCACCACCACCAGCTTCTCCGAGAGCAGCCGGTGCGCCATATAACCCGGCCACTGTCCCGACCCCGCGCAGATGATCGCGCTCATGTCCTGCGCGCCTTCGGACAGGTCTCCACGCACGATTCGCGAATGGATATGCACCAGGCTGCCGGGATGACGAGCGTAGAAATCGCCCATCCGCGGCATCAGCCATTTGGAAGCGAACGTCGGCAGCACCGCCAGGTGCAGGGTATCGGCCTCGGTACGGTGCGAAATGGTCTGCAGGGTAGCGCCACGAATGCGCGCCAGCGCTCCGGCCAGTTCGTGCTGATACAGCGCGCCCGCCGCCGTCAGCTCGATGTGCCTGCCTTCACGCCTGAACAGCGTCACTTCCAGCAGCGCTTCGAGCGCCTGCACCTGTCGGCTCACTGCACTCTGGGTCAGGGCCAATTCGGCCGCCGCCCGAGTGAAACTGCCGTGGCGGCCGGCCGCTTCGAACGCCAGCAACAACGACATGGAGGGCGTGAGCCGTCTGGGATTCATTCATTGAACTCATGCAAAAACCGAAGGATATACGTTTGCCAGCTTGCCTTGCATTCGGGAAAATACGTCCACACCCCCAGCGTTGCAAGCGACTTGCAGCCTGAGCGGACCCCTCTCTGCAGAGCGACCGCGGCGAGCAGTGTCCCCTGCCTGCCTGCACATTTCGAATGCAGACCATCAACCCAGCCGGATACCGACTGCCATGATCGCCGAACTGTCCCGCCAAAAAGCCCCCCTTGCGCCCTACCAGGCACTGCTGCGCCAGCTCGAAGGTGCAGGCTTCCAGGGCGAGATCGTCGACGATTACGCCACCCGCACGGTCCTGGCCACCGACAACTCGATCTACCAGCGCCTGCCCCAGGCAGCGGTGTTTCCCCGGCATGAGGCCGACGTGCAGTTGCTGGCGCGTCTGGCCAGCCAGCCGGAACACCGCGGCGTGGTACTGACCGCCCGCGGCGGCGGTACCGGCACCAACGGCCAGTCGCTGACCGATGGCCTGGTGGTGGACCTCTCCCGGCACATGAACCAAGTGCTGGAGATCAACGTCGAGCAGCGCTGGGTGCGGGTGCAGAGCGGCGTGGTCAAGGACCAGCTCAACGCGGCTCTGAAACCTCACGGCCTGTTCTTCGCGCCCGAGCTGTCGACCTCGAACCGCGCAACCATTGGCGGCATGATCAACACCGACGCCAGCGGCCAGGGCAGCTGCACCTACGGCAAGACCCGCGACCATGTGCTGGAACTGACCACCCTGCTGCTGGGTGGCGAGCGCCTGCACAGCCACACCCTCGATGCCGCGCAATTGCAGGCGAACCGTGATGGCGGCGGGCGCATCGCCGAGGTCTATCGCTGCGCAGCGACGATCGCCGACGAGCAGGCCGAGCTGATCGACGCGGTGTTCCCCAAGCTCAACCGCTGCCTCACCGGCTACGACCTGGCCCACCTGCGCGAGGCCGACGGGCGCTTCAACCTGAACAGCGTGCTGTGCGGTTCGGAAGGCTCACTGGGCTTCATCGTCGAGGCCAAGTTGAACGTGCTGCCGATCCCCAAGCATTCGATTCTGGTGAACGTGCGCTACGCCGGCTTCATGGACGCGCTCAATGACGCCAATGCGTTGATGGCGCACCAGCCGCTGTCGATCGAAACCGTCGACTCCAAGGTGCTTTTGCTGGCGATGAACGACATCGTCTGGCATGGCGTGGCCGAATACTTCCCCACTGACGCACAGGCGCCGACCCTGGGCATCAACCTGGTGGAATTCAGCGGCGACGACCTCGACGTGGTCGAGCAGCGTGTCGAGCAGTTCATCGCCCACTTGCAGCAGGACACCACGGTACGGCGCCTGGGGCACACCCTGGCGGTCGGGGCCCTGGCGGTGGGTCGCGTGTATGCCATGCGCAAGCGGGCGGTCGGCTTGCTCGGCAACGTCCAGGGCGAAGCCCGGCCGCAGCCGTTCGTCGAGGACACCGCAGTCCCGCCGCACAACCTGGCAGCCTACATCGGCGAATTCCGCGCCTTGCTCGACAGTCACGGCCTGCAATACGGCATGTTCGGCCATGTCGATGCCGGGGTGCTGCACGTGCGGCCGATCCTCGACATGAAGGACCCGCACCAGGCGGCTCTGATCCGGCCCATTTCCGACCAGGTCGCGGCCCTCACGCAACGCCACGGCGGCTTGCTCTGGGGCGAGCACGGCAAGGGCCTGCGCTCGCAATACGTACCCGAGTATTTCGGCGAGCTGTACCCGGCGCTGCAGGCGCTCAAGGCCGCTTTCGACCCGTTCAACCAGCTCAATCCGGGTAAGATCGCTACGCCGGCCAGCGTTGCCAGTGCACGCCTTACCCAAGTCGACGAGGTCACCCTGCGCGGCGAACTGGATCGCCGCATCGACGAGCGCGTCTGGCGCAGCTACGACAGTGCGCTGCACTGCAACGGCAACGGTGCCTGCTACAACTTCGACCCGAACGACGCCATGTGCCCGTCATGGAAAGCCACGCGCAACCGCATTCACTCGCCCAAGGGACGCGCCTCGCTGATCCGCGAATGGCTGCGCCTGCAGGGCCTGCACGGCGCCAACGTACTGCACACCGCCAGCGGCAGCCTGTTCGAACGCGCCCGCAACAGCCTGGCCCGGCGAATGGGCCGCGAAGATTTTTCCCATGAGGTCTACGACGCCATGGCCGGTTGCCTGGCCTGCAAGTCGTGCGCAGGACAGTGCCCGGTGAAGGTCAACGTACCGGAATTCCGCTCGCGCTTTCTGCAGCTCTACCATGGCCGCTACCTACGGCCGCTGAAGGACTACCTGATCGGTTCGCTGGAATTCAGCATTCCGTACCTGGCACGCTTTCCAAGGGCCTACAACGCGGTCATGTCGTTCTCGCCGGTGCGTCATGCGCTGCAACACGTGGCCGGCATGGTCGACAGCCCGTTGCTCAGCCTGGTCGATTTCCAGGCTCACTGCCGGGACTGGAACGTACGCCCGGCGAGCGCCGAGCAGCTCGCCCGGCTGACCACCGAGCAGCGTCAGCGCAGCGTGGTCCTGGTGCAGGATGCCTTCACCCGTTACTTCGACACGCCGGTCATGGCCGACTGGCTCGAACTGATCGCACGACTGGGTTTCGACATCTACCTGGCGCCCTTCGCGGCCAACGGCAAGCCGCTACAGGTACAGGGCTTTCTCGGTGCCTTCGACAAGGCCGCGCGGCACAATGCGCAGTCGTTGCGCCAGCTTCAGGCAAGCGGTATCGCCCTGGTCGGCCTGGACCCGGCCATGACCCTGGTGTATCGCCAGGAGTACGCCAAGACCCTGGGCCAGGACAACGCCCCTACCGTACTGTTGCCTCAGGAATGGCTTGCCCAGGTGCTGCCACAGACCGAGCAGCCCGGCACCGCCGGGGTCTACCAGCTGTTGCCGCACTGCACCGAGAAAACCAACGAGCCTGGCAGCATCACCCATTGGCAACAGGTGTTCAGCCGCCTGGGCGCGACCCTGCAGGTGCTGGCGAGTGGCTGTTGCGGCATGTCCGGTACCTACGGCCATGAAGCACGCAATGTCGCCACCTCCAAGGTCATCTACGGGCAGTCCTGGCAGCCATTGCTGGCCCGTTATCATGACGCTGGCAATCTGCTTGCCGACGGTTACTCCTGCCGCAGCCAGGTCAAGCGCGAAGAAGGCCACACGGTCCGTCACCCGCTGCAGGCGTTGCTCGAACACGTGAGAAAAAACACCGTTTGAAAACGCTGGCGAGCCTGACGCTGGTGGCTATGCTCCGGTAGACTAGCGGTCCGATTGACCCCGCATGCTCGCTTGCGAAAACAGGAATTTCACGGATGTCGGTTCAGGCTCGCAACAATGTGGTGGTCAGGGGCCAAGGTCCGTTGACGCTGGTGTTCGCCCATGGTTTTGGCTGCGACCAGAACATGTGGCGGCTGGTCGAGCCGACGTTTGCCAGGCATTACCGGACCGTGTTGTTCGACATGGTCGGCTGCGGCAACTCGGATGTCAGCGCCTATGACATCGACAAGTACTCGACACTGGAAGGCTACGCCGACGACATCGTCGAGATCATCCAGGAGTTCGGCGAGGGCCCGGTGGTGTTCATCGGTCACTCGGTCGGCGCGATGGCCGGCGCCATGGCCGCCAACCGCAGCCCCGGATTGATCGGCGCCCATGCCATGGTCGGTCCATCGCCCTGCTACATTACCGATGCGGACTACCCCGGCGGCTTCAGCCGCGACGACATCGACGCCCTGCTCGCGACCCTCGAAAGCAACTACCTGGGCTGGTCCAGCGCCATGGCGCCGAGCATCATGGGCAATCCCGAACACCCGGAACTGGGCGCCGAGCTGACCAACAGTTTCTGCCAGACCGACCCCGACATCGCCAAGCGTTTTGCCCGCGTCACATTCCTCACCGACAGCCGCACGGACGTGCGCGCGCTACGCGAGCCGGTGCTGGTGATCCAGTCTTCGGACGACTTCATCGCGCCCAAAGCCGTTGGCCAGTACCTGACCGAAGCAATCACCGACTGCCGGATGGTCGTCATCGAGAACGAAGGCCACTGCCCACACCTTAGCCAGCCTGCAGCCTGCATCGGCGCCATCGAGGCGTTCCTGACCCAGACCTACGGCCGCTTGCCGGCATGATCGCCGAGCCCCCAGGCATCCCCGATGCCGAGGCGCTCTACCAGCAAGCGCCATGCGCCCTGCTGCTGACCGACAACAAAGGCTTGATTCTCAAGGTCAACCATACCTTCTGCAACTGGCTGGGCTATACCTGCGAACAACTGATCGGGGTGCGCAAGCTGCAGGAGTTGCTGACTGTGGGCGGCCGCATCTTCTATCAAACGCACTGGATGCCGTTGCTGGTGATGCAGCGCTCGATTGTCGAGGTCAAGCTGGACTTCCTGACGGCCACCGGCAAGGTCACGCCGATGGTGCTCAATGCCAGTCGCCGCGATCACTGCGGCGAGGTATTCGACGAGATATCGGCGTTCATCGTCGCCGACCGAATCCGTTTCGAACAGGAACTGCTGCAAGCCAAGCGGCAGGCCGAAGACGCCCTGCAGCGTCATGTCGCGCTCGAGCACGAACTTAATCGGCAACGTGAACTGGCCGTCGACCGCGCCCTGTTCTCCGAGCAGATGATCGGCATCGTCAGCCACGACTTGCGCAACCCGCTGCAAGTGGTATCCATGGCTGCGCAGTACCTGCGTTCGCTGGACATGTCCGAGCGCCAGAGCGCGATGCTGGGTCATATCAGCGACGCCACCGCCCGTTCGCAGCGGCTGATCAACGATCTTCTCGACTTCACCCAGGCTCGCATCGGCCAGGGCCTGGCCGTGAGCCGGGCGCCGGTGCAGCTGGACCGCGCCATTGCCGCCGCCGTGGATTCACTGCGCCTGCTGTACCCGCAGCGAACGATTGTTTTCAGCGCCAGCGACGAAGCATTGTTCTGCCAGGCCGATGCAGACCGTCTGGCACAGTTGCTGGGCAATCTGGTGTCCAACGCCATGACCTATGGCGATGGCACCAGTCCGATCGAGGTCCGAGTCGCGGCAGCCCAGGGCGCAGTCGAAATCACCGTGCACAATCAGGGCAAAGCGATCGACGAAGCGCAGTTGAGCTCGATCTTCTCGCCCATGACACGGGGCTCGGAGGCAGGCCGCGAAGTACGCAGCGTGGGCCTTGGCCTGTTCATCGTCAGCGAGATTGCCAAGGCCCATGGCGGTATCGTCGAGGTAGTGTCCAGCGCTCAGGCCGGCACCACCTTTACCACCCGGTTTCCCGCCTACGCGTCAGCCGGGCATTGACCCCAGGCCAAATGGTTCAGCGCGGCTCGTGAATCGGGCAGCCGTTGTGCTGGGCGCGAAAGCCTGCGGACATTTCATAGGTCGGCTTGCGCACGCGCATGACGCCACCCAGAGGACGGTGCGCGGCCAGACCGTGCCACGGGCTGAATGACATCTGCTCGTTGATGGTCTGAATAGCCTCTTCGCTCCAGGCCTCCTGCGCCGGCACCTCGATTCGCGCCACGGTGACGTAGGGGCTCAACTCTTCGGACCAGACTTTCGAAGCGTCCTCGATCGGCATTTCGTCGAGATCGGTGGCCAGTTGGATACGCACTTCCCACGCACCCCCATGGCTTGCAAAATAATGACTGACCGCTTCACGCAGGCCGTCCGGTTTATCGTCCAGGTCGACAGGTTGATCCGTCAACTCGGTCAGCGTCGGTGCTACCGGCACCACCGCCAGCTTGGCGTAATGCTCGCCATACAGAAACGGCACCACACTGTAGAAGGTTTCACCGAGCACATGGGTCAGCGGATGCCCACCCATGCTCTTCAGCGTGCCGCTCTCGCCGCCCATGGTTTCGATCACCGACTCCACACCGCGCAGAAGCGCCGAAAAAGCTTTCTTCAAGCCCGGACCTTTGTCGGTGGTCTTGGCCAGCAGCTTGAGATTCTTCAGGAAAGCCTTGGGTGTGGCTGCCGTGAACGCCTTGGCGTTCTGCATGACGAAATCCTGGGTGACGTCCCCCTCGCTGCCCGGCAAACGCGCACCCTGTACCCCAACGATCTTCAAGCCAAGGCCCCGTGGGGTCGAAACCTTGTCGTCCAGCAGATCACCGGGATTGGTGGAAAAACGCATTACCACGGGCAACCTTCCAGGGGTGGCAAAAGCCCCCTGCGCCAACGGCGCAGGAAGGCCATCGAGCACCGTGATGTGCCCGCGTACCAACCCATGAGCCTTGGCATGCACGCCACGCAACGCGTGGCCGCCATCTTCGAACGTGGTGTCCAGAATGCTGCGCATCACTTCCGTCAGCTCTCGGCTGGTGTCTTCCTCGTCGTCGGGCACCTGCTCGAATGAGGGCTGAAACACCAGTGGAGTGACGGTCAGTCGATTGTCTGGCAATTGACTGTCTGGATATTGAGTGTCTGAAGAATGGCTCATGTGCACACCTCGGCTCGGTTCAGGTCTTTATCACGGTGGATGTTCTTGTTATTTGGCCAGGTCGGCTTTCAGACGCTCACCGGCATAGGCCTGCGCTTCTTCGGCTTTTTTCACCACGGCTGCGGTGCCGAAGAATTCGTGGGTCACGCCTGGATAGACTTTGCGCTCGACGCTGACACCTGCAGTACGCAGCGCCTGTTCCAGCTGGGCACCATCGTCACGCAGTGGGTCGATTTCGGCGTTGATCACGGTGACCGGTGGCAGGCCTTTGAGGTCGGCATGCACCAGGTCGATACGTGGATCCTTGGCGTCGGCCGGACCTTTGGTCACGTTGTCGATGAACCACAGCATCATCGGGCGGTTGAGCGGCATGGCGTCGGCGTATTTGCGATAGGACTCGGTTTCGGTGTTGGACTGAGCGACCGGATAGACCGACAGCACGTGCTTGGGCGCGGTCAACCCGGCCTTGTGTGCGGCCACAGCGGTTGCCACGGCGAGGTTGCCGCCAGCGCTTTCACCGGCCAGCGCCAGGCGCTTCGCGTCACCGTTGACGGAGGCGGCGTTCTTGCTCAACCAGCGATAGGCAGCCAGTGCATCTTCATGAGCTGCAGGAAACTTGTTTTCGGGCGCGCGGCGGTAGTCCACGGAGACGACCACGGCATTGGCTTGCTTGGAGATCCCGCGTGCGCCGCCGTCATACACTTTGCGATCGGCAAATACCCAACCACCACCGTGGAAATACAGGACCACCGGGAACGGGCCGGTGCCTTCAGGCGTGTAGACGGTTGCTGGCAACGAACCTGCGGCGCCGGAAACGGTGATGTCGCGGGTGGTAACGCCGGGGACCAGTGCAGTCGGAGTGCTGTCGCGTTTCTCATCGGCGAGCACGCCTTTCACGGCGTCGGCAATGGTAGGTTGCTGCCGTGCCTCGACTGCCGTGATCTTCTCCACGGCCTTGGCATCGAAGCTGGCGAATTTGTTCAGAACGGTCTGCATGTCCGAATCGGTGCGGAACATGCTCTTGGTGCCGCTTACGGCGAGTTCGGAAACCGAGCGTTTTTCCGGATCGCGAGCGCAACCGCTCAACGCCATTGCCACGCCGGCGGCGCACAGCGCCACCATCCATTTGCGGTCAGTCTTGATCATTGTCATTGCCTCGCACGAGAGTGGGAACGTTACGAAATATCAGGCCGGTGATAGCAACTTGACGTTCCAAAATTCCCGACTCGCGCCAGACGAACGGTTAATCCACTAAATACCGCGACCCCAGTTGCTGCTCTCGGGAATCACTCTGCACACCGTCCTGTAGGAGCGGCCAGTGGCCGCGAACCAGACACCGCGGTGCACCAGACAACCCGCAGCTTCCTGTGGGAGCGGTCATCGGCCGCGAAGCAGTCACCGCGGTACACCAGACAGTCCCCAGCTTTCTGTGGGAGCGGTCTGTGGCCGCGAACCAGGCACCGCGGTGCACCAGACAATCCGCGGGGCCCTTTTTCGCGGCCACAGACCGCTCCTACAACAGCATTTACAACAGATTACGCACTGGCATCCCAGGCACGGTCGCCGGAGGCGTCCTTGATGCGCGTCGGCAGGCCCATGGCGTCGAGCGCCCTGAGGAACGGCTCGGCCGGCAGCTCTTCGACGTTGGCCATGCGCTGCACGTCCCATTCGCCGCGGGCAACCAGCAGGGCCGCAGCCACGGGCGGCACACCCGCGGTGTAGGAAATACCCTGGCTGTCGGTTTCGGCGTAGGCGTCTTCGTGATCCGCCACGTTGTAGATGAACATTTCGTGCGGCTGGCCGTTGCGAGTGCCCTTGACCAGATCGCCGATGCAGGTCTTGCCCGTATAGCCCGGTGCCAGCGACGACGGATCCGGCAAGACTGCCTTGACCACCTTGAGCGGCACCACCTGCAAGCCTTCGGCAGTCGTCACCGGCTGCTCGGACAGCAGGCCGAGATTCTTCAGCACCGTGAACACATTGATGTAATGCTCACCGAAGCTCATCCAGAAGCGCACGTTGGGCACATCGAGATTCTTCGACAGCGAATGCACTTCGTCATGCCCGGTCAGGTACAGGTTCTGCGAACCCACCACCGGCAGGTCATCGGTGCGCTTGACTTCGAACATGGTGTTGCTGGTCCACTGGCTGTTCTGCCAGCTCCAGACCTGCCCGGTGAACTCACGGAAATTGATCTCCGGATCGAAATTGGTGGCGAAATATTTGCCGTGGGAGCCGGCATTGACATCGAGGATGTCGATCGAATCGATACGATCGAAATGCTGTTGCTGCGCCAGCGCGGCATAGGCATTGACCACGCCCGGATCGAAGCCCACACCCAGAATGGCCGTCACGTTTTTCTGCTGGCACTCTTCCAGGTGTTTCCACTCGTAGTTGCCATACCAGGGCGGCGTTTCGCAGACCTTGCCCGGTTCTTCGTGGATGGCGGTGTCCAGGTAGGCCACGCCGGTGTCGATGCAGGCACGCAGTACCGACATGTTCAGAAAGGCGGAGCCGACGTTGATGACGATCTGCGATTCGGTTTCCACGATGAGCGCCTTGGTCGCCTCGACATCCAGCGCATCGAGCGCGAAAGCCTTGATGTCGGCAGGCTGCTTGAGGCTGCCCTTGGCCTTGACGCTGTCGATGATGGCCTGGCATTTGGAGATGTTGCGCGACGCGATGGCAATACGACCAAGTTCATCGTTGTGCTGCGCGCACTTGTGGGCCACCACCTTGGCAACACCTCCTGCACCAATGATAAGAACGTTCTTCTTCAATTTATTCACTTCTCCTCGGCTGTCCGCTTACGAAAGGCTGGACAGGTAGTCTTCGAAACCAAACTCACGAACCACCTCGACTGTACCGTCGAGTTGTTTCACTACGATGGACGGCATCTTCAAGCCGTTGAACCAGTTCTTCTTGACCATGGTGTAGCCCGCCGCATCGATGAATGACAGGCGATCACCGATGGCCAACGGGCGCTCGAAGGGGTATTCGCCGAAAATATCCCCAGCCAGGCAGGATTTTCCGCACACCATGTAGGTGTGCTCGCCGCTGCTGGGCGCCAGCTTCGCATTGAGCCGGTAGATCAGCAGGTCGAGCATGTGCGCCTCGATCGAGCTGTCGACCACGGCCAGTTGCTTGCCGTTGTAGAGGGTGTCGAGCACGGTGACTTCCAGCGAGGCACTGTTGGTGATCGCCGCCTCGCCAGGCTCCAGGTAGACCTGCACGCCGTACTTCTGCGAAAAGGCCTTGAGCCGGGCGCAGAATTCGTCAAGTGCGTAGCCTTCGCCGGTGAAATGAATGCCGCCACCGAGGCTGACCCACTCGACCTTGTGCAGCAGATGACCGAAACGTTCTTCAATGGTCCCCAGCATCTGGTCGAACAGGGCGAAATCACCGTTCTCGCAGTTGTTGTGAAACATGAAGCCGGAGATCTGCTCGATCACTGTCTCGACCTTGGCCGGGTCCCATTCGCCCAGACGGCTGAACGGACGCGCCGGGTCGGCCAGCAGGTAGTCGGAGCTGCTCACCTGCGGGTTGACCCGCAGGCCGCGGGTCTTGCCTTGGGACGCCTGGGCGAAACGCTGCAGTTGGCCGATCGAGTTGAAGATGATCTTGTCGCAGTTGGCGAGCATCTCCTCGATCTCGTTGTCGGCCCAGGCCACGCTGTAGGCGTGGGTTTCGCCGGCGAACTTCTGCCGACCCAGCTTGAGCTCGTACAGCGACGACGACGTGGTGCCGTCCATGTACTGCTCCATCAGGTCGAACACCGACCAGGTGGCGAAGCACTTGAGCGCCAGCAACGCCTTGGCCCCGGAGTGTTCACGCACGTAGGCGATCTTTTCCAGGTTGCCCAAGAGCTTCTGTTTGTCGATGAGGTAATACGGCGTGTTGATCATTTCGAGGCCCCAGGCATGGCCAGCCAAAAAAAGGACCCGCATTGTGCCCGCAGTTACCCCGGACCGAAAGAGCAGCCGACCAGTTTCCAACCGCACCCACCGCCGACGCGGCTTGCGCCGCTGCTACGGGGACGGTGCATTCCTGCGGATACTCTGTGGGAGCGGTCTGTGGCCGCGAATCGGACACCGCGGAGCATCAGGCACACCGCAATCACCGCCGACGCGGCTTGCGCCGCTGCTACAGGGACGGTGCATCCTTTCTGATACTCTGTAGGAGCGGTCTGTGACCGCGAATCGGACACCGCGGAACATCAGGCACACCGCACCCACCGCCGACGCGGCTTGCGCCGCTGCTACAGAGCCGCACGAGCCGGGTTCAGCGAACCTTGCGGCGGGCCAGAAAGCCGCCGACCAGGCCGGTCGCGCAGCCGATCAGCAGGCCACCGACGTGCGCGCCATTGGCGATTTCGCCGAAGCCCAGCACGCTGACCAGCCCGCTCATGCACAGCGCCAGCCACACCAGCATCATCACCAGCACGCCGCGCGGCAGGCGGTAGATCGGGTTGGGCGCAAGCCACTGGTACAGCCAGCAGTGCCCCAGCAAGCCATACAGCACCCCCGACAACCCGCCGAACAGACTGGGCCCGCTGACCAGGTACTGAACCACGTTGGAGACCAGACTGAAAGACAGGGTGAGGCCGATCAGATTGATGCGCCCCTGCAGTGCCTCGATGCGTCGCCCAAGCTCCCAGTACCACAAGGCGTTCATCGCCAGATGCAGCAAGCCGAAATGAATCAGCATGGGGCTGAACAGCCGCCACCATTGGCCACTGGCCAAGGTATCGGCCAGAGGCGTGAAATAAATGTATTCACCGTTGACCTGAAAATCGAGAAAGGTCAGCCAGCGCAGGTTGCCCAGGTTCTCGCCTAGAAGCGTCAACCCCGCCACCACCAGACAGGCCAGCAGCACCAGGGCAGTGGCAGGGCTGGCCTTGAGCTGCTGGGCGAAACCCGGACCGCGCACCGGCGCATGCCGCGCCATCAATTCAGGATCGACCTCGGCACTGCCCTCAGGGTAGCGCTGGTACAGCTCGCGAACATCCTGCGCCAGACGCTCGTCGGGTACCCATAACACCTGGCTGCCCTGCTCCTCGCTGACGCGATGGGGCACCTTCAAACGCCGCAGAAGACCCACGAAGCCACTCAAGTCGGCGTTCAGTGGCAGACGCAATACAGCAATGGCACTCATCAAAACGCCTCCGGGCGCTCGACATCGACCCACGCGAACTTGCGCGGATCGATGCGGGTTTCCTGATCCAGGCGGTACGCCACCAGTTTGCCGTACAGCACCGCGCTGTAGTCCAGGCAGGCCAGGTTCGGGCGTATCGCCGCCGGTCGCCCGCTGCGCCAGTAGTGACCGACGAACAGCAACGGCTCATCGACCCCGTAACGCAGCAGAGCGCTTTTCTGTTCCTGACTCAATGGCGCGCAGGCCACATCGTCAGGCAATGCATCGGGCTGGAATACCACGTCGCCATAGGTTTGCGGGTCGTCTTCCCAGAACTTGGTGCGAAAGAACGCGCGGCTCAGGCCATCGGCGCCCGTCAAGGTCAGGCCGTCGGGCAGGCGCATGTCAGTGCCGCGCAACAGTCGATCGAAGACCTGGCAGGCAAAACTGCCCTTGACCGCAGACGCCTGGAGAAAATGGGCGTCGATGCAGCCATCCGGGTGCTGGCGGCGCAAAGGTTCGATCAGGCCAGCATCCCAGCACGCGTGCACCAGGCGAAAGCGCTCGGCATCGAGGAACAGCGGCAACTCGTAGAACCAGCCGAGGAAATCGTGCCAGTCACCGGGGTGGTGGACGAACTGGTCCAGCGTCGCCTGCAGCAGGCGCTCGTGCCGCGGCACGTGCTCGCGCACGTACTGCTTGCCGCTGCCGGGCAATGCAGGGGTGCTCCAGCCCAACGCATTGAACTCGTGATTGCCCATGATGCAGCGCGCCTGGTCGGCCTCGACCATGTCGTGGACGATGTGCAGCGCCTCGCGGATGCGCGGCCCGCGGTCAATGATGTCGCCAAGGAACAGCGCCTGGCGCGAGGCATGCCGCCATACGCCGCCCTGCTTGTGATAGCCCAGCCGGTCGAGCAGATGTTCGAGGGTATGCGCGCAGCCGTGCACATCGCCGATCAGGTCATAACTTCGCGCCGGGTCAAGCATCAATCGCCTCCGGTATTGCCGAGCCGGCTGCCCCAGCCGAGTTTGGTCCGGCACACTTCGTAGTAGTTGTGATCCAGGGGGTGGATCAGGCGCAGTTTCTGCGATTTCTTGCGCACCGTGACGGTGTCGCCCGGGGCGCAGGTGAAATGGTTCTGGCCATCGCATGAGACCTGCGGGTAGATCTGCATATTCTTTGAGACAACGATTTTCATCTCGCTGTTGCCATCGACGACGATCGGCCGCCCCGACAGGGTGTGCGGGTACATGGGTACGATCACGATGGCATCGAGCTTGGGATGCATGATCGGCCCGCCGGCCGACAATGCGTAGGCGGTGGAGCCGGTCGGCGTGGCCAGGATCAGGCCGTCGGCCTTCTGGCTGCAAACGAACTGGCCGTCGATGTAGATTTCGAACTCGATCATGCGGGTCGACTTGCCGGGGTGCAGCACCACGTCGTTGAGCGCGTCGCCCTGGCCGATGGCCTCGCCATGGCGGCGAACCTCGGCCTCGAGCAGAAAACGGTTTTCGACCAGGTAGTGACCATCGAGCACCTCGGCCACCTTGACCTCGAGCTCGTCGGGGCGGATGTCGGTAAGAAACCCCAGGCTGCCGCGGTTGATGCCCAGCACCGGCGTATTGTGTCGCGCCAGCGCCCGCGCTGCACCCAGCAGGCTGCCGTCGCCGCCGACCACGATGACCAGGTCACAGACTTCGCCCAGCATCTTGCGCGATGACGTCTGCAGGTTGTGCCCCGGCAGCACTTCGGCGATCGTGTCCTCGAGAATGACATGCATGTGCCTGTCCAGCAGGAAGCGCTTGAGGCGGCGAATGGTATCGAGCACCTGCGAGCTGCCGAGGCGGCCGATGATACCGATGTTGCGAAATTGCTCCATGAGGCTCCTGCTTGGGTCTGGTCTGGCTATCGGGATGCGCCAGGCACATTCCACAACGCTGTCGCGCAACCGTCGATTGCGGACACAAATACGGACCTGGATTATGGAGTAAAGCCGTTGCTGCACAAAACCCTTTCCACCACCGCGCCATTGACCGGGACCGTCCCATGAATCCATTCGCCGCCCTTGCCGACTTCCCGCGCCGCCTGCGCCAGCCCCAGGTGCGCGACCTGGCGTGGGTGATCCTCGCCCCGCCCCTGCTGCACACGGCGCCCTGGCAGCAACGTCATCCACTGGCAGGCAGCACCTGGGCCGAACAGCCGGAGCACCTGCAGGCGTGGCTGCAGGGTCTGGACAACGCCAGCCAACCGCTGCTCGACTGGCTGGCGCAGGCCCCTACCCGGCGTCTGGGCCTGTACTACGAGCGCCTCTGGCAGTTCGCCCTGCAGCAGGCTCCCGGTATCGAGCCACTGGCGGCCAACCTGCCGATCCGCCGTGACAAGCACACCCTGGGCGAACTCGACATGGTGATCCGCGACCGTGATGGGGTGCATCATCTGGAACTGGCGATCAAGCTCTACCTGGGCCCGGTGGCCGCCGACGGTCGCGATGTTTTCCAGTGGCTGGGCCCCAACAGCCAGGATCGGCTGGGTCGCAAGCTGACTCACCTGACCGAGCACCAGTTGCCCATCTCCACCTCCAGCGAGGGTCGCGAGGCCATGCTGGCGCTGGGCATCGAGCAGTTCGACGCGCACCTGTGGCTCGGCGGCTACCTGTTCTACCCTTGGCCCGGCCAGGCCCATGCCCCCGAGCATGCCCACCCTGATCATCTGCGCGGACGCTGGGTGCATCAGCGCGACTGGCCGATTTTCGTCGAGCAACGCCCGGACGGGCGCTGGCAGCCGTTGCCGCGCGATGCCTGGCTGGCGCCGGCTCGCCTCGCCGCAGCGGACGCCTGGGCACCCGACCAGCTCAAGGCCTGGATGCAGCAACTGGACCCGCTCGCCGCGGCGCAGATGCTCGTGCGTTTGACCCGCGACGACCACGGCGACTGGCAGGAAGCCGAACGGGTTTTCCTGGTCGCCGATGCCTGGCCGGCCCTGCCGGGCGTATGAATCGCAGGGGCGGCTAAAGATGTCCATGGCCGGCCCGATACCCTGTGCATGACCGCCCGAGTAGTCACCCGATGAACTGGAGAAACACCCACGCCCGCTATGGCAGCCTGTCCATTGCCCTGCACTGGTCGATGCTGGTCCTGCTGGCCGCCACCTATGCCTGCATCGAGCTGCGTGGCCAGTTCGTCAGAGGCAGTGGCGCACGCGCGCTGATCGTGCAGTTCCACTTCATGCTGGGCCTGAGCGTGGGGCTGCTGGTCTGGCTGCGTCTGCTGGTGCGCAGCCTGGGTGTCACACCGCGCATCGTGCCGCCGCTGCCGGTGTGGCAGACGCGTCTGGCGAGCCTGATGCACGCCGCACTCTACGCACTGATGATCGGCCTGCCGCTGCTGGGCTGGCTGATCCTCAGCGCACAGAACAGGTCCGTATCGTTCTGGGGCATCGAACTGCCCCACCTGATCGCCGAGGACCGCGACCTCGGCGGACGCTTGCAGGAATGGCACATGAGCATTGCCGGCTGGGGCTATTGGTTGATCGGCCTGCACGGCGTGCTGGGCCTGGCCCACCATTACCTGCGCCAAGACAACACCCTGCGACGCATGCTGCCGCATCGCGACTGACCGTTCAGGCGGCGGCGCGCCATCCCTGCAGGCCGCCGGTGTGTACGAACACCAGACGACAACCTGGCCGCAGCGAGCCTGCCGCACAGGCATCGCGCAAGGCCCACAACGCCTTGGCCGTGTATATCGGCTCCAACGGGATGCCCGACTCGGCTTCGCAGGCGTGCATGAACGCGAGCAGTTCGCTGTCCATCCTGGCAAAGCCGCCACGACTGGCGTCGATCAAGCTGTGACCCTGGTCGCCACACAGTGCGCTCACCTGCTCGTTCACGCCATGCTTCGGCCCTACCGCCACCGCCCCGTACACCCAGCGGCGGCCGACTTCGGCGAGGACCAGGCCGGCCAATGTCGTACCGGTACCCACGGCCAGCCACCAGCCATCGAAGTCGTCCCACCCAATGTCTGCGAGCTGCGCCTGTACCTGCGGAGGCAGGACCGCGCAGCCCTTGGCCCCCAGCAGCCCACCGCCGCCCTCGGGTACCGGCAGCAGATCGGGGTAGCGCGCCTGCCAGGGGACCCAGAAATCGTCCCGGTGGCGCTGGCGATAGCCTTCGTAGCCCAACCAGTGCAGCTGCATTCCCCATCGTTGCAGGTCGGTCACGGTCGGTGTGACCTGAGCATGGCCGCGCAGCAGCCCGACCGTATGCAGGCCCAGGCGCTTGCCGGCGGCGGCCAGGGCATGCAGGTGATTGGAATGGGCGCCGCCCAGGCTGATGATGCCGCTGCAGCCACTGACCTGGGCGGCCAGCAGGTGATGTTGCAACTTGAATGCCTTGTTGCCGCTGATGAGCGGATCAACGAGGTCCAGGCGCAGCACGGCAGCCTCGACGCCGGCCGCGCCGAGCCAGGAAAGTCGCAAGGGTTGCAGCGGTGCACGCGGTAGATCGAGAAGCATGGATGCCTGACCAGCCGAAGAAAAGAAAAGGCGACGCAGCGGCGGATTCTACAGCACCGCCGCCAGGCGCGAGCCTTGATCGATCGCGCGTTTGGCGTCCAGTTCGACGGCCACGTCGGCGCCGCCGATGAGGTGCACGCGCTGCCCGGCTTCGCGCAGCCCCTGCTCCAGCTCGCGCAACGGATCCTGCCCTGCGCAGATCACCACATTGTCCACTGGCAGCAGCCGCGGCTCGCCACCGCCGACCCGAACGTGCAGGCCGTCGTCGTCGATCTTCAGGTACTCGACGTTGTTGACCATGCGCACGCCCTTGTTCTTCAGACCGGCGCGATGGATCCAGCCGGTGGTCTTGCCCAGGCCGTCGCCCACCTTGCCGGCCTTGCGCTGCAGCAGATACACCTCGCGCGCCGGTGCATGGCTCTGCGCGGCAACACCGGCCACGCCGCCGCGGGCCTGCAGGGTCAGATCGATGCCCCACTCCTTCCAGAACGCCTCGCGATCCAGGCTGGTGAACGGTCCTTGATGGACCAGGAATTCGCTGACATCGAAGCCGATGCCACCGGCACCCATCACCGCCACACGGAGGCCCACGGGCTGCCTCTCGAGCAGCACGTCGAGGTAGCCGAGCACCATGGGGTGGTCGATACCCGGGATGTCGGGCAGCCGCGGGGCAATCCCGGTCGCCAGTACGATCTCGTCGAAACCGCCGTTCACCAGCGCGGCAACATCGACCCGCGCACCCAGGCGCACGTCGACGCCGAGGCGCGCCAGCCGACGGTCGAAATAACGCAGGGTTTCGTTGAATTCTTCCTTGCCGGGAATGCGCTTGGCCACGTTGAACTGACCGCCGATTTCATCGCGCGAATCGAACAGGGTCACTGCATGACCGCGCTCGGCTGCCACGGTCGCTGCAGCCAGCCCGGCCGGCCCGGCGCCGACCACGGCAATCCTGCGCACCTGAGTCACGGGCAGGTAATTGAGCTCGGTCTCATGGCAGGCACGCGGGTTGACCAGGCAACTGGTCAATTTGCCGGCGAAGGTGTGATCCAGACAGGCCTGATTGCAGGCAATGCAGGTGTTGATCTCGTCGCCGCGATTGGCCGCGGCCTTGTTGATGAATTCGGGGTCGGCCAAGAACGGCCGGGCCATCGAAACCATGTCCGCGTCGCCCTCGGCGAGGATGCGTTCCGCCACCTCCGGGGTGTTGATGCGATTGGTGGTGATCAACGGCAGGCGCACGGCCGTGCGCAGCTTGGCGGTGACCTTGCTGAACGCCGCACGTGGCACCTTGGTGGCGATGGTTGGAATGCGCGCTTCGTGCCAGCCGATGCCCGTGTTGATCAAGGTGGCGCCGGCAGCCTCGATGGCTTGCGCCAGCTCGACCACTTCCTCCCAGATGCTGCCGCCTTCTATCAAGTCAAGCATCGACAGGCGAAAGATGATGATGAACTCGCGCCCGACCGCTTGCCGCACCTGACCGACGATCTCCACCGCCAGGCGCATGCGATTGGCGTAGCTGCCGCCCCAGCGATCGCTGCGCTGGTTGCTGTGAGCCGCCAGGAACTGGTTGATGAAGTAGCCTTCCGAGCCCATGATTTCAACGCCGTCGTAGCCGGCCGACTGCGCCAGTCGGGCACAGCCGACGAAATCGGCGATCTGTTTCTGAATGCCCTCCTCGTCCAGTTCCAGAGGCTTGAACGGGTTGATCGGCGCCTGAATGGCGCTGGGCGCCACCAGCCTGGGGCTGTAGGCGTAACGACCGGCATGCAGTATCTGCAGGCAGATCTTGCCGCCCGCCGCGTGCACCGCCTGGGTGACGATTTCATGCCGCTGGGCTTCTTCGGGCGTACTCAACTTCGCCGCCCCGGCATACACCCCGCCCTCTTCGTTCGGGGCGATGCCGCCGGTGACGATCAGACCGACCCCGCCCCGCGCACGCTCGGCAAAGTACGCCGCCATGCGCTCGAAGCCACCGGGCTTTTCTTCGAGGCCGGTGTGCATCGAGCCCATCAAGCTGCGGTTGCGCAAAGTGGTGAAGCCCAGGTCCAGCGGTGCCAGCAGATGAGGGTAGGAAGCAGCGGCCATGGGAACTCCACAGGCGGGATCACGGAAAAGTGCCAAGCCTCTTTCGGCGGGCTCGGTCACGGGTAGGGTCAAACAGTAGACACCCGAGCCGCGCGCCTCAATGACCCGAAATGACAAGTCATTGATCATGCCGCACGCGACGTCTACCCTAGTGCGGATTCACGAACAGGAGCTGGTTGTTGTCCCTCATGCGCAAAATCCTGATGTCCGTGGTTGCCCTGCTTTGCCTCGCGGCGTTGAGTACCTACGCGCTGTGGACGACCCAGCGCCCCGCCGGGCACTACTTGTCCGACCTGCGCATCGAGCTCGATGGGGTAGACGGCGTCCCTTCCGAGCGCGGCAACCTGTTGGGAATCCAGCCCGAACTGTTCCCTGCGGACTACCAGAGCGTCGAGCGCCTGCGCCTGAAACTGGCCGGATACCTGCAACATGCCCGGGACGCAGGCTTGATCGGTAGCAAGACCATCGTGGTCTTGCCCGAGCACATCGGCACCTGGTTGTGGGCGGTGGGCGAGAAGAACGAGTTCTACCAGGTCGTGCAGCGTCACGATGCCGAACAATGGCTGGCCGCCAGTAATCCATTGCGCCTGCTTGGCGGCTGGGCCATGGCCCAGGGCGAAGACCGCTTTGCCGACGCCTACCTGCGCATGAAGGCCGCGAGCATGGCCGAGCAGTACCAGCAGCTGTTTGGCGGACTCGCCAGGCAGTTCGGCGTGACCTTGGTGGCAGGCTCGATCATTCTGCCCAAACCCTCGGTCGTTGATGGTCGCCTGCGCACCGACAACGGCCCGCTGTACAACACCAGCGTCGTGTTCGCTGCCGATGGCTCCATCCTGGGTCAGCCACAGCTCCAGCATTTCACCAGCCATCCCACTCGCCGCTACGTGCAACCCCTGGGCGATGTACCGTTCAACGTGTTCGACACCCCTGCAGGCAAACTGGCCGTGCTGATCGGCACCGACAGCTGGCATCCGGCGAGTCACGCACAGTTGCGCCAGCAAGACGTGCAGTTGCTCGCAGTGCCCGCTTCGGTGCTCGGTCGTGGGCGCTGGTCCGAACCCTGGCGCGGCTTTCGCATTGACCCAACGCCAGGCGATGCCGCCCTGCTGCCCGGCGAGGTCAGCGAGGCACAGGCCTGGCAACGGCTGGTCGCAGAGAGCGCGCCGCTCGCGAGCATGACCGTGTTCATGGGCGGGCACTTCTGGAATCAGTTCTACGAAGGGCACAGCTTTGCCCGCCAGCGCGAGCGTTTCGGCCAGGTCGGCGACGGGCGTGGTGCGCGGCTGATCAATCTATGGCTGTAGGCGCGTGAGCGGCCAGCGCATCAAACTCGGTGACCTGTCGGTCGGCTTCGCGCACAGCCTGGCGCAGGCGGTGCGCAGCCACGGCCACGACCCATTGCCACTGTTGGCGCAGTATGGGTTGGAGCCAAGCCGGCTCAACGTTGCCGGAGCGCGACTAAGCATCGCGCGTTATATGCGCCTGGGCCATGCGGCGATCGCGCTTACCGGCGACCCGGCGCTGGGACTGCGCATCGGCCAGGCCAGCCGCCTGAGCCAGGCAGGCCTGGCCGGCGTCACGGCCGCTCAGGCACCGACGGTGCGCGAGGCGGCGCGCACGCTGATTCGTTTCGAACGCCTGTACGCCGCCAACTATCGTGGGCAATCGAGTTTTCACGAAGACCGCGAAGGCGCCTGGCTGCGGTTCTATTCGATCAGCCCCTACAACGCCTACAACCGTTTTGTGGTGGACTCGCTGCTGACCGGCTGGCTGCAGCAACTGAGTGCACTTGCCGGCCAGACCGTGATTGCACAGCGGATGGAAATCGAATTCGACCCGCCTGGCTACGCGGCGCACTACCCGGCGCATACCGCCTTCAATTGCGAGCACAATCAACTGCGTCTGACCCACGCCAGCCTGAACCTGCGCAACCCCGAGCACTGCCCAAGCACCTGGCAGCATTTGTTGCAGCTGTGCGAACAGGAACTGGAGCGGCTGACGCGCGTGCGCAGCGTCGGTGAGCGGGTCACACAACTACTGGGCTCATTGCTCAACGGCGGACGCGAGCCGACGCTGGACGAAATCGCTGCCTGCCTGAAGATGCCGGCCTGGACCTTGCGGCGCAAGCTGACCCATGAGGGCACGCAGTTCCGCTCGATTCTCAACGACACCCGCCGTGACCTGGCACAGACCTACATCCGCGATACCGAACTTGCGTTCGGCGAAATAGCCTATCTGCTGGGATTCACGTCGGCCGAGGCGTTCCAGCGTGCCTTCAAGCGCTGGTGCGCCATGACGCCCGGCGAGTACCGCCGCGCGAGCCGTCAGTGACCCAAGCGCACCCGCTCAAGGCTGCGAAACGGGCGCCTCTACAGCGGGCGCCTGCGGTACCACTTCAGGCGTAGCCTCAGTGGCCTCGGGAACCGGGATGACTTCTATGGGTGCCGGTTGTGCCGGGGGCGCGACAGGCTGCGAAGCCTCCTGCTCGGGCACCGCCTCTGCCTGCTGCACCTGGGCGGCGGCTGGAGTCGGCTGAACCAGCGGCGCGGCCACCGGCACGACTGGCTTCGCAGTCGCAGCTGCCGTAGATGCAGTCGGAGCCGCAAGTGGCGCAGGCGCCGTGTCCGGCACACCCAGCTCTTCCTTTGCCGGCGGGGTCGATACGGTCTTTTTCGCCGACACCGGCATGAAGCTTTCTACCAAAGAGAAATAGCGGTCATAGAATTTATCCGACGCCACTGTTTCACTGGCCACCTTGACCATGGAATCGTCGGTGGAACCGATTGGCATGGAGACCGAACCCAACACCCCCACGCCCACGCTCGCCGAGTTGTTGACCTTCTTCAGCGCATAGCGATCCTGCAGGGCATTGGCGAACAGCGTAGAGCTGTGCTCGCTGCTGGCATCGGCGACGCAGACCACGTTGAAACTGATCTCCAGGTGGCTCTCGCCGGTCTGCTGGAAGCTCTTGTGCCCACTGACCTGGCGCGGATCGTTGCTGGTGATGATGTAGCCCTGGCTGAGCAATGCTCGGCGCGCGGCTTCACAGGAGGCGATATCGCTGACCGGGTAGTTGCGAGAAAACGTACCGGAATCGGCAAAGTTCTCGTGTTCGTAGATGGCGGTCTTGGGGGAAGAACACCCTGCCAGGCTTAGCCATGCAAGAGCCAGCATGGCACCTGAAAGGTGACGCCCGTAACGGAATGAAAATGACATTGTGGGTCCTGGAAAACGGTCTGCGGCTATTGTGCAACAGAACACGCAAACACGGCGCAGGAAATGCCGCTCAATCAGGACACTCGGTAATACGTGATGTTTCCGTATTTGACGCCGTGTCGCCAAGGCGTGTTACTTCGCCACTGGCTGCTGGGGTGCGGCAACAGTGGTATTCGGATCAGTGGATGCGGTCGCAAGCGTTGCACGTTGCTCCGCCCGGGCCTTGGCGCGCAGCTGCTTGCGCCAACGTTGCTTGCTGCTCAGCGCGATATACCAACCGAACAATGGGCCGATCAGCATGCCTGCCAGCACTCCCGCCAGCACGAACACCGACACCGGCAACGACGGGCTGGACCACCCAAGAGCGCTCAACGCAACGGCCTGTTGGTTCTCCAGTACGAACACCAGCACGACAGCAGCGACTGCCAGGAAAATCAGCACCAGCAGCAACTTCTTGAGATTACGCAAAGCCTTCTCCTTCAACGTCGATCAAGCGAGTTCTTCGTCTTCGTTCACCCGGTCGCGCAATTCCTTGCCCGGCTTGAAATGCGGAACGAACTTGCCATCCAGGCTCACCGACTGACCCGTCTTCGGATTGCGCCCGACCCGCGGTGCGCGATAGTGCAGGGAAAAGCTGCCGAAACCGCGGATCTCGATCCTGTCACCTGTGGCCAGGCACTGCGACATTTGCTCGAGCATGGTCTTGATGGCCAATTCCACATCCTTGGATGAAAGTAGACCTTGATGGGTGACAATACGTTCGATCAATTCCGACTTCGTCATATTTTTCCCTTCTTTATCAAGCAGCTAGATCAGTGCTTAGAAGGTTTTAGCATGGCTTGGCAGATTTGAACAGCCCGACTCTTGACTTCTTGAAAATGAGTTGTCTGCGCACTATTTGAACGCAGTGCTCTTGCGGCATTTGACGATCATGCTGCGCGTGGAATAACCGGCGGGGTTGAGACCGAATACATAGTCGTCCGGTTCTTCCTTGACGTCGCTGGACTTGGCAAGGGTGCGATAACCGGCAGGGCCGCAGGCCGATTCGGCTTCTTTCTCACACTGGGCCCAGGACGAGGTCAGCCCGGAGCAATTGATGTGCAATCCACGACTGCCGCGCTTGCCGTGGGAAGTCGAGGTGGCAGCGCAGGCGGTCACCAGCAGCAATGCTGCGATGAGCAGGGTAAATTTCATGACTCGGGCCTTGTCTACTTCTTGGAGGGACACGGGTTCAAGGGGCAGGACTTCAGGGGCGACATCGAAATCGACAGTCAGCCACACGCCACCTACCCTATCCAAGTAGGTCGCCGATTGCCAATTTACTTCAGGCGGGTGTCAGTAAGGTGACGGGAAAGTTTGTAACCATTCGTATGTCACTTCGCGGCCATGCATCAGCCCGGACCGCACAAGATCTTCAGTGGCTGCTCAACCCTGATCATTGCAGCGCACGAACATGGTTCGACTGGCCATGCCCGGATTCCAGCCAAGGAAGCCATCCTCTGGTTCTTCCTTGATATCCGAGGTCTTTGCCAAGACCTTGTAGCCGGTCGCCCGGCAGGCGTGCTGCGCCTTGTCATAGCACTTGCCCCAGGACGAGCCCAGGCCACTGCAATTGATCTGCAATGCCTGCATGCCCCGATAATCCCGTTTGACCACCGAGGTGGTGGAGCACGCGGACGTCAAACCAACTACTACGAACAGGACTGCGGTTACTACGGTTTTCATCCCTGGAGATCCTTAGGTATTCACTTGTACCTTTGAGCATCCAAGGCCGTGGTTAGTTCGGCCTCCGCTATTTTCAGCCCCGGCGTGGTACAAATCGCAGGCATAAAAAAGGGCGACCGAAGTCGCCCTTTTTCTACAGGTCAAACAGAACTTAGTTCTGCTTTTCCATCTGAGCACGCAGCAGGTCGCCCAGAGTGGTCGGACCGGCAGCGATATCCGAAGTGGCTGGCTTCTCGCGCAGGCTCTGGATAGCTTCTTTCTCGTCTTCAACGTCTTTCGATTTGATCGACAGTTGGATGACGCGGGACTTGCGGTCGACGCTGATGATCTTGGCTTCGACTTCTTCGCCTTCCTTCAGAACGTTGCGCGCGTCTTCAACGCGGTCACGGCTGATTTCGGAAGCTTTCAAAGTGGCTTCGATGTCGTCGGCCAGGGTGATTACAGCGCCCTTGGCGTCAACTTCCTTGACGATACCGCGAACGATAGCGCCTTTGTCATTGACAGCAACGTAGTTGGAGAACGGATCGTCTTCCAGCTGCTTGATGCCCAGGGAGATGCGCTCGCGCTCTGGATCTACCGACAGGATGACGGTGTCGAGCTCGTCGCCCTTCTTGAAACGACGTACGGCTTCTTCGCCCACTTCGTTCCAGGAGATGTCGGACAGGTGAACCAAGCCGTCGATGCCGCCGTCCAGACCAATGAAGATACCGAAATCGGTGATCGACTTGATGGTGCCGGAGATCTTGTCACCCTTGTTGAACTGGCCAGAGAAGTCTTCCCACGGGTTCGACTTGCACTGCTTGATGCCCAGGGAGATACGACGACGCTCTTCGTCGATGTCCAGAACCATGACTTCCACTTCGTCGCCGACTTGTACGACTTTCGAAGGGTGGATGTTCTTGTTGGTCCAGTCCATTTCGGAAACGTGTACCAGGCCTTCCACGCCTTCTTCCAGCTCTGCGAAGCAGCCGTAGTCGGTCAGGTTGGTAACGCGCGCCATGACGCGGGTGCTCTCTGGGTAACGTGCCTTGATGGCAACCCATGGATCTTCGCCCAGCTGCTTCAAGCCCAGGGAAACACGGTTGCGCTCGCGGTCGTACTTCAGGACCTTGACATCGATCTCGTCGCCAACGTTGACGATTTCCGATGGATGCTTGATGCGCTTCCAGGCCATGTCGGTGATGTGCAGCAGGCCATCGACGCCACCCAGATCGACGAATGCGCCGTAATCCGTGAGGTTCTTGACGATACCCTTGACTTGCTGACCTTCCTGCAGGGATTCCAGCAGAGCTTCGCGCTCGGCGGAGTTCTCGGCTTCCAGGACACTACGACGGGAAACGACAACGTTGTTGCGCTTCTGGTCCAGCTTGATGACCTTGAACTCGAGCTCTTTACCTTCCAGGTGGGTGGTGTCGCGCACAGGGCGGACATCGACCAGGGAACCAGGCAGGAACGCACGGATGCCGTTAACGTCGACAGTGAAGCCGCCCTTAACCTTACCGTTGATAACGCCCTTGACCACTTCCTCGGCGGCGAAAGCTGCTTCCAGAACGATCCAGCACTCGGCACGCTTGGCTTTTTCGCGGGACAGCTTGGTTTCGCCAAAGCCGTCTTCTACCGCGTCCAGCGCAACGTGAACTTCGTCACCGACCTTGATGGTCAGTTCGCCAGCGTCGTTGTAGAACTGCTCGAGCGGGATGACACCCTCGGACTTCAGGCCGGCGTGGACAGTAACCCAGTCACCGTCGATATCGACAACGATACCGGTGATGATTGCGCCTGGCTGAAGATTGAGAGTTTTTAGGCTTTCTTCAAAGAGTTCTGCAAAGCTTTCGCTCATTTTAATTCCTGTAGATTTGGGCGAAACATACGCCCATCAGCCACGCTCCAGACAACGTGGGTTTCGTTCAAGTAAAAGAAAGCCACCGGGATGTTGACTGGGTTCCCGTATGGCTTCTTCGTCACCCGGCGATGTCGCGTAGTGCGATCTCGCTCATGATGCGTTCCAACACCTGCTCGATGGACAACTCCGTGGAATCCAGCTGTATGGCATCGGCCGCCGGCTTGAGCGGGGCCACTGCGCGCTGGGTGTCACGCTCATCGCGTGCACGTATCTCATCTAGCAGACTCGACAGACTAACATCGTTGCCCGCAGCCTTCAACTGCAAGTAACGTCTGCGGGCACGTTCCTCGGCGCTGGCGGTGAGAAACACCTTCAGCGCCGCGTCGGGGAACACCACCGTGCCCATGTCGCGACCGTCGGCCACCAGGCCCGGCGACTCCTGGAATGCCCGCTGGCGCTGCAACAGCGCGTCGCGCACCGCCGGCAGCGCCGCGACCTGAGAGGCACCGGCACCGACCTGTTCGTTGCGGATGTCGCGGGTGACGTCGTCGCCTTCCAGCACGATGCGCTGCGGCTGGCCATCGGCGGCGGCAATGAACTGCACATCGAGGTGCGCCGCCATCACCATCAGCGACGCTTCGTTGCTCAGGTCGACCCCATGGTTGCGTGCCGCGTAGGCCAGCAAGCGATACAACGCGCCTGAATCGAGCAGCTTCCAGCCCAGGCGCTTGGCGAGGATACCGGCAATGGTGCCCTTGCCCGAACCGCTCGGGCCGTCGATGGTGATGACCGGCGCCTGGTTCACGACGCGCCCTCTTCGGCCACGTTGATACCCACCTGGGCGCAGAGACCGAGGAAGTTGGGGAACGAGGTGGCGACGTTGGCACAGTCGTGGATGCGGATCGGCGCACTGGCGCGCAGCGAGGCAACGCTGAAGGCCATGGCGATGCGGTGATCGCCGTGGCCGTGGACTTCGCCGCCGCCCATGGCCGGCACGCCATGACCGACACCGTCGATGACGATGCCATCGGCAGTGGGCTCGCATTTCACACCAAGCGCCTGCAGGCCGTCAGCCATGACCTGGATACGGTCGGATTCCTTGACCCGCAGCTCTTCGGCACCGCGCAGCACGGTGCGTCCTTCGGCGCAGGCCGCGGCCACGAACAGCACCGGAAATTCGTCGATCGCCAGCGGCACCAACGCTTCGGGAATCTCGATACCCTTGAGGCGCGCCGCGCGCACGTGCAGGTCGGCAACCGGCTCGCCACCCACTTCACGCTGGTTCTCCAGGGTGATGTCGGCACCCATCAGGCGCAGGATATCGATGACACCGGTACGCGTCGGGTTGATGCCCACGTGCTCCAGGGTCAGGTCCGAGCCCTCGGCGATCGAGGCGGCCACCAGGAAGAATGCCGAGGACGAGATATCGCCGGGCACTTCGATGTGGGTCGCCTTTAGCGTGTGGCCGGACTCGACCGACGCTTGCGGGCCATTGACCTCCACCGGATAGCCGAAGCCGCGCAGCATCCGCTCGGTGTGGTCGCGGGTCGGTGCCGGCTCGGTGGTGGTGGTCTTGCCCTCGGCCCACAAGCCGGCCAGCAGCAGGCAGGATTTGACCTGTGCGGAAGCCATCGGCAGCGTGTAGTCGAGCGCCTTGAGCCGCTGCCCGCCGCGAATGACCATCGGCGGACGACCCTCGGCAGCCGTCTCGATGACCGCGCCCATTTCCCGCAGCGGGTTGGCCACGCGGTTCATCGGGCGCTTGGACAGCGAGGCATCGCCGGTCAGCGTTGTGTCGAAGCTCTGCGCCGCAAGAATACCGGCGAGCAGGCGCATCGAGGTCCCCGAGTTGCCCAGGTAGATAGGCCCCGGCGGCGCCTGCAATCCGTGCAGACCGACACCGTGGATGGTCACGCGGCCCTGGTTCGGGCCTTCGATGACCACGCCCATGTCACGGAAGGCCTGCAGGGTCGCCAGGGCGTCCTCGCCTTCGAGGAAGCCTTCGACTTCGGTAGTGCCCTCGGCCAGGGAGCCGAGCATGATCGAACGGTGCGAAATGGATTTGTCACCCGGTACGCGAATGCGGCCTTTAAGGCTGCCGCCGGGTTTGCCCAGGAAGATCAGGTCGTCGTTGGAGTTCATAGCGTCCACATAGGCCCGACGGGCCAGGATTTTACTGAAATGCTCGCGGGCTACCTTGGCGCGTGTGAACACGCCCAGCAGGTGATGCCCATCCCCTGCATCGACCGCGTCGCGCAAGGCGTCGAGGTCGCTGCGAAATGTATCGAGTGTGCGCAGTACAGCCTCGCGGTTGGCGAGGAAGATGTCGTGCCACATGACCGGGTCGCTGCCGGCGATCCTCGTGAAGTCACGGAACCCGCCAGCAGCGTAGCGGAAGATTTCCAGGTTTTCACTGCGCTTGGCCAGCGAATCGACCAGACCGAACGCCAGCAGGTGCGGCAGGTGGCTGGTGGCGGCAAGCACCTCGTCGTGGCGCTCGACCTGCATGTGCTCGACGTCCGCACCCAAGGCGCGCCACAGGCCATCGACGCGTTGCAGCGCATGGGGCGCGGTTTCGGCCAGCGGCGTGAGGATCACCTTGTGCCGCTTGAACAGCTCGGCATTGGCCGCCTCCACCCCGCTCTGCTCGGAACCGGCAATCGGATGGCCTGGGACGAAGCGTGAAAGGTCCCCGCCAAAGGCGTCGCGAAAGGCCCGCACCACATTGCCCTTGGCGCTGCCGACATCGGTGATCACGGCCTGGCCCAGGTCTAGCCGGGCCAGGGCCGCGAGCAGTTTTTCCATGCCCAGGATCGGCACCGCCAACTGGATCACGTCGGCGCCGACACAGGCACGGGCCAACTCCCCTTCGCAGCGGTCGACCACGCCCAACTCGACTGCCCGCAGGCAGGCGCGCGAATCGAGATCGACCCCCACCACTTCATCGGCCAAACCACTTTGCTTGATGCCCTTGGCGAACGAGCCGCCGATCAGTCCCAGCCCCACAACCACCAGGCGGCCTATTCTGGCAGTGCCCGGTTGCAATTGCGTGAACTCAGACACTGGCCAGCACCTGGCGCAACGCCTGCAGGAAACGGCTGTTTTCCGTGGCCAGGCCGATGGTCACGCGCAAGTGGTTGGGCATGCCATAGCCGGCCACCGGGCGCACGATCACACCTTCGCGCAGCAGGCCCTGATACACCGGCCCGGCAGCGCGCCCAACGTCCACGGCAATGAAGTTGCCCTTAGAGGGGATCCATTCCAGGCCCAGCTCGGCGAAACCTGCCTCCAGCTGCTGCATGCCGGCACTGTTGAGTTCGCGGCTGCGCTGCAGGTAGTCGGTGTCCGTCAGCGCCGCGCAGGCGGCAGCCAATGCCAGGCTGTTCACGTTGAACGGCTGGCGGACACGGTTGAGCACATCGGCAATGACCGGCGAAGACAAGCCATAGCCCACCCGCAGCGCGGCCAGGCCGTAGGCCTTGGAAAAAGTGCGCGAGACCAGCAGGTTCGGGTAGCGCGCCAGGTAGTCGAGGCCGTCGGGCAGCTCGCCACCGACGGCGTACTCGATATAGGCCTCGTCGAGCACCACGACCACGCTGGGCGGCACAGCAGCAAGGAAGTCTTCCAGCGCCTGCGGGCCGAACCAGGTGCCGGTCGGGTTGTTCGGGTTGGCCAGGAACACCACGCGGGTCTTGTCGTCGATCGCTGCCAGCATCGCTGGCAGGTCATGGCCGAACTGCCTGGCCGGGATGACCCGCGCACCTGCATTCACGGCCTGCACGACCAATGGATAGACGGCGAAGGCGTGCTGGCTGAACACCGCGTTCAAGCCAGGCGCCAGGTAGGCCCGCGCGACCAGTTCGAGAATGTCGTTGGAGCCGTTGCCCAGCGTCACCTGGTCGAGCTGTACGCGGCACTGCTGCGCCAGCAGGGTCTTGAGGTCGAAGCCATTGCCGTCGGGGTAGCGTGTGAGCTCGGCCAGTTCGCGCTCGATCGCGGCACGGCTCTTGGGGCTTGCACCCAACGGGTTCTCGTTGCTGGCCAACTTGATGATGTTGGCGGGATCCAGGTTCAGCTCTCTGGCCAGCTCATCCACCGGCTTGCCGGGAACGTAGGGGGACAGCTGCTGAACGCCGGTCTGGGCCAGGGCAAGGAAATCGGTCATGCGTACTAACCCTTCTGTTAAAGAACCGCTTTGGGGTATGAGCCCAGCACCTTGAGTGCCACGGCTTCCTGACTGATCTGCTCCAGCACGCCCTTGATCAACGGGTCGCGATGGTGGCCGATGAAATCGATGAAGAACACGTAGGTCCATTTACCGCTGCGCGATGGCCGCGTCTCGATTCGGGTAAGGTCGATGCCGTTGTCGTGAAACGGCACCAGCAGCTCGTGCAGCGCACCCGGCCGGTTGCTCATGGAAACGATGACCGAGGTCTTGTCGTCGCCGGTGGGCGGCACTTCCTGGCTGCCGATGATCAGGAATCGCGTGGCGTTGTCCGGACGGTCTTCGATCTTCTCGGCCAGGCGCTCCAGGCCATACAGGCCGGCCGCCATGTCGCCGGCGATGGCCGCCGAGTTCCATTCGCCCTTGACCCGCTTGGCCGCCTCGGCATTGCTGGCGACCGCGATGCGCTCGACGTTCGGGTAGTGCGCGTCCAGCCACTTGCGACATTGCGCCAGTGACTGTGCGTGGGAATAGATGCGGCTGATGCTGTCGGTCTTGGTGTTGTCGCCGATCAGCAGGTGGTGGTGGATGCGCAGTTCGACTTCGCCGCAGATCACCATGTCGTGTTCGAGAAAGCTGTCGAGGGTGTGGTTCACCGCGCCTTCGGTGGAGTTTTCCACTGGCACCACACCGAAGTTCACCGCGCCTGCAACCACCTCGCGGAACACTTCGTCGATCGCCGCCATGGGCTTGCTGATCACCGCGTGACCGAAGTGCTTCATGGCGGCTGCCTGGGTGAACGTGCCCTCTGGGCCCAGATAGGCGACCTTGAGCGGGTTCTCCAACGCCAGGCAGGATGACATGACCTCGCGGAACAGACGCGCCATTTCCTCGTTGCTCAGCGGCCCCTTGTTGCGCTCCATCACCCGCTTGAGCACTTGCGCCTCGCGTTCGGGCCGATAGAACACCGGCACCTCGCCTTCGGCCAGCGCAGCCATCTTGACCCGCGCGACTTCTTCGGCGCAGCGGGCGCGATCACTGATCAGTTCGAGAATCTTTTCGTCGAGGCTGTCGATGCGTACCCGCAGCGCCTTGAGTTCATGTTCGGACATCAGCCGTTTTCCTTTTCGAACTCCGCCATGTAACCGACCAGCGCTTCGATGGCGTCAAGGCCCAGGGCGTTGTAGATGGAGGCGCGCATGCCACCGACCGAACGGTGACCCTTGAGGTTGAGCAAGCCGCGCGCATCGGCGCCGGCCAGGAACGTCTTGTCCAGACGCTCGTCGGCCAGGCGGAACGGCACGTTCATCCAGGACCGGGCGTTGAGCGAGATTGGGTTGCTGTAGAAGTCGCTGGCATCGATGAAGCCGTACAGGCGGTCTTTCTTGGCACGGTTGCGCGCTTCCATGGCCGCAACGCCGCCCTGCTCCTTGAGCCACTCGAACACCAGGCCCGAGAGGTACCAGGAGTAGGTCGCCGGGGTGTTGTACATCGAGCCGTTGTCGGCAGCGATCTTGTAGTCGAGCATGGTCGGACAGGCGCTGCGGGCCTTGCCCAGCAGGTCCTCGCGGACGATCACCACGACCAGGCCGCTGGGACCGATGTTCTTCTGCGCACCGGCGTAGATCAGGCCGAACTGCGACACGTCGACAGGGCGCGAGAGAATGTCCGAGGACATGTCGACGACCAGTGGCGCATCACCGGTCTGCGGCACCCAGTCGAACTGCAGGCCACCGATGGTTTCATTGGAGGCGTAGTGCACGTAGGCCGCGCCGGGCGTCAGTTTCCATTCGTTCTGGCCCGGAATGGCCTGATAGTCGTAGGGCTTGGCGCTGGCAGCGACGTTGATGTTGCCGTAGCGACGCGCTTCCTCGATGGCCTTCTTCGACCAGATGCCGGTTTCGACGTAGTCCGCCGTGCCATTCTCGGGAAGCAGGTTCAGCGGGATTTCGGCGAACTGCTGGCTGGCACCGCCTTGCAGGAACAGCACCTTGTAGTTGGACGGGACCCCGAGCAGATCGCGCAGGTCCTGTTCGGCTTTTTCGGCGATGGCGGTGTAGTCCTCGCTGCGATGGCTCATCTCCATCACCGAGAGGCCCTTGCCACGCCAGTTCAGCAGTTCCGCCTGGGCACGCTGCAGTACGGCTTCGGGAAGCGCAGCGGGGCCTGCGCAGAAGTTAAAGGCTCGATTGCTCACATCCACTCTCGCTCTGCTTGAATTCGGGGCTGGCCCGGGTGTGTCCGCCGGAAGATCGGCAGTGATGCCTTCGCGGGCAGAGGGCTCGCCGCCCGCCCCGCTCCCACAAGGAATGCTCACAGAATCTGAGACCACCTGTGGGAATCCCTTGTGGGAGCGGTCAGCGGCCGCGAACGGGCGCACCGCCCAATCCCCTGCCCTACAGCTTACTCCTCCGGCAGATCGTCGGCGGCATCGGGCTTGACATCATCCTGGTCCACTTCGGAATCGACCGCATCGACGCCTTCGGCACCCTCAACGGCTTCGACACCCTCCTCCAGCTCGTCATCCTCGACTTCCGATGGCTCCTGGACTCGCTCCAGGCCCACCAGCTTCTCGTCGGTGATCAGCTTGATCAGGGTCACGCCCTGGGTGTTGCGGCCAAGGCTCGAGACTTCGCCGACACGGGTCCGCACCAGCGTGCCCTGGTCGGAAATGAGCATGATCTCTTCGCCTTCCTGGGACTGGATCGCACCCACCAGCTTGCCGTTGCGCTCCTTGGTGACCATGGCGATCACGCCCTGGCCGCCACGGCCGCGACGGGGGAACTTGCTCAACGGCGTGCGCTTGCCGAAGCCGCGCTCGGAGGCGGTGAGAATCTGTGCGCCGGACTCGGGGATCAGCATGGAAATCAGCTGCTGGCCCTTGCCCAGGCGCATGCCACGGATACCGCGGGCACCACGGCCCATCTGCCGCACCACGCCTTCGGCGAAGCGGATCACCTTGCCGGCGTCGGAGAACAGCATGACTTCCTTGGCGCCATCGGTGATGGCCGCAGCGATCAGGGTGTCGCCTTCCTTGAGTTTCAAGGCGATCAGGCCGCTGGAGCGCGGACGGGCGAACTGTGCCAACGGCGTCTTCTTGACCGTACCGAAGGCCGTCGCCATGAAGATGTAGGCACCGGTAGGCTCGGCCACCAGTTCGGGGGTATCGCCCTCCTCGCCTTCAACCGCTTCGACGACTTCTTCGGCCTCGACGATTTCGCCTTCGATGACGGTATCGTCGGCGTCGTCGAGGTCTTCGTCGGCGCCGGCGGTGGCCTGCAGGGCCTCGAGGTCGATCTGCAGCATGGTGGTGATGTACTCGCCATCATCCAGCGGCAGCAGGTTGACCAGCGGACGGCCGCGCGCAGCACGGGACGCCTCGGGAATTTCGTAGGTCTTGAGCCAGTACACCTTGCCCTTGCTGGAAAACAGCAGCAACGTGGCATGGCTGTTGGCGACCAGCAGGTGCGAGATGTAGTCCTCGTCCTTGACGCCGGTGGCCGACTTGCCCTTGCCGCCCCGGCGCTGGGCCTGGTAGGACGACAGTGGCTGGGTCTTGGCGTAGCCGCTGTGGGAAATGGTCACCACGCGCTCTTCTTCCGGGATCATGTCGCCCAGCGTCAGGTCGAGGCGCGAATCGAGGATCTCGGTACGGCGCACATCACCATATTCGGAGCGGATCAGTTCCAGCTCTTCGCGGATCACTTCCATCAGGCGCTCGGCGCTGTTGAGGATGCGGATCAGCTCGGCGATCTGGTTGAGGATCTCCTGGTACTCGGCCAGCAGCTTCTCGTGCTCCAGACCGGTCAGGCGATGCAGACGCAGTTCGAGGATGGCCTGGGCCTGTTCCGGCGACAGGAAATACTTGCCGTCGCGCAGGCCGTACTGCGGATCGAGGTTTTCCGGACGCGAGGACTCGGCACCGGCACGTTCGACCATCGCCACAACGGCGCTGGACTCCCATGGCGTGCTGATCAGCGCTTCCTTGGCTTCGGACGGCGTCGGCGAGGCCTTGATCAGGGCGATGACCGGATCGATGTTGGACAGCGCAACCGCTTGGCCTTCGAGAATGTGGCCACGCTCGCGCGCCTTGCGCAGTTCGAACACGGTGCGCCGGGTGACGACTTCACGGCGGTGGCGAACGAAGGCTTCGAGCAGGTCCTTGAGGTTGAGGATGCGCGGACGGTTGTCGATCAGGGCAACGATGTTGATCCCGAACACGGCCTGCAGCTGGGTCTGGGCATAGAGGTTGTTGAGGATCACCTCCGGCACTTCACCGCGGCGCAGCTCGATGACGATGCGCATGCCGTCCTTGTCGGACTCGTCGCGCAACTCGGAGATGCCTTCGAGTTTCTTCTCTTTCACCAGCTCGGCGATCTTCTCGATCAGGCGGGCCTTGTTCAACTGGTACGGCAGCTCGGTGACGACGATCTGCTGACGGCCGCCGACCTTGTCGATGTCCTCGACATGGGAGCGGGCACGCATGTAGATCCGGCCACGACCGGTACGGTACGCCTCGATGATTCCCTGGCGACCGTTGATGATGGCGGCAGTCGGGAAGTCCGGCCCGGGAATGAACTGCATCAGTTCATCGAAGGTGACGTCCGGGTTGTCGATGACCGCCAGGCAGCCATCGAGCACCTCGCCCAGGTTGTGCGGCGGGATGTTGGTCGCCATGCCCACGGCGATACCGCTGGAACCGTTGACCAGCAGGTTGGGAATGCGCGTCGGCATGACCGCTGGGATCAATTCGGTGCCGTCGTAGTTGGGCACCCAGTCGACGGTTTCCTTGTGCAGGTCGGCCAGCAGCTCGTGGGCCAGCTTGGTCATGCGCACTTCGGTGTAACGCATGGCGGCGGCGTTGTCGCCGTCCACGGAACCGAAGTTGCCCTGGCCATCGACCAGCAGGTAGCGCAGCGAGAACGGCTGGGCCATGCGCACGATGGTGTCGTAGACCGCGGTATCACCGTGCGGGTGGTACTTACCGATCACGTCACCGACCACACGGGCCGATTTCTTGTAGGGTTTGTTCCAATCGTTGCCCAGCTCACTCATCGCAAACAGAACGCGGCGATGCACGGGCTTCAAGCCATCACGTGCATCAGGCAGTGCACGACCGACGATCACGCTCATGGCGTAGTCGAGGTAGGACTGTCTCAGCTCGTCTTCGATATTGACCGGGAGGATTTCTTTGGCCAGTTCGCCCATGAGAAGCCTGATTCCTTTTTCTGGTGAAACTCCGTTGCCTCCCTGTGAGAAGAACGAAGCTTGCCACCGCTGGCCGATGCCAACGGCGACTTACGACAAATCAACGAGTTACGCCTTGGACCCACGGCGTTGGGGGGACACCGCGATGCACCCCCGAAAACCGCCGAATGGTAGCACAATCGCCGTCAGACACCTATCCCCTTAAACCCTGACAGGACCCTTGATCGAAGGGCATCGCGCCTCTGACATGGCGCTGCGGCGCTGCTAGGCCAGCTCTTCATCGAAAAAAGGTCTTTTTATGGATACGGCGCGCTCAATGCAGACGCCGGCGACACATGAGTTGCGCCAGCTTGGCCGCATCGGGCCGCTCGACGATGCCTTTTTCAGTGACGAGCACGTCGATCAGATCGGCCGGCGTCACGTCGTGAACCGGGTTGAACGCCTCGACGTCCGCGCCGATTCGTGTCCCGGACACTTCCAGCAGCTCCCGGGCATCGCGCTCGAGCAAGGGAATGTCATCGCCGCTCTCCAGCGCCATGTCGATTGCCGCGCTGGCGGCCACCACCATGAAACGAACGCCGTGGTGCATCGCGCAGACCGCCAGCTGATAGGTGCCGATCCGGGCGGCGACATCGCCGTTGGCGGCAATTCGCTCGGCGCCGACGATCACCCAGGTGATGCCTTTGCTTTTCATCAGGTGTGCGGCTGCCGAGTCGGCGGCCACGGTCACCGGGACACCCTCGCTGGACAACTCCCAGGCGGTCAGGCGCGAGCCTTGCAGGCCCGGCCGGGTTTCATCGACATAGACACGTTCGAGCATGCCGTCGTGGAACGCGCCGCGCACCACCCCCAGCGCCGTGCCGAACCCGCCGGTGGCCAGGGCACCGGCATTGCCATGGGTCAGCACGGTCTGCAGATTGCCCTGGTGCCGACGGATCAGTTCCACGCCCAACTGGGCCATGGTCAGGTTGGCTTCGCGGTCGCTTTCATGGATGGCCAAGGCTTCGGCTTCGAGCGCGGGCAGTGGGTCCTCGTCCGCAAGCACCCGGCCCAGGCGCTCGCGCATGCGCTCCAGCGCCCAGAACAGGTGAGCGGTGGCCGGGCGAACCGCGGCCAGCAGGCGCAGGTCCTCGTCCAGCGCAGCGCGCCAGTCAGGCCCGGCCGCGCGGTGCAAGCGTGCGGCCAGCACCACCGCATAGGCGACACTGATGGCAACGGCAGAGGCACCGGCCACGACCCCGGAGCGGATTGCGTCTACCACACCGGGTGCATCGACACAGGCATGCCAGACTTGCTGCGCAGGCAGCGCGCGCTGGTCGATCAGGTGCAACGCGTCACCTCGCCAATCAACGGCTTTGACCCGTTCCGCCGCCAACAATCGATCACGCATGCCCCACTCCGTACTCAGACACCAAAAGCGCTCGATTATAGCGAGCCCCCGTCCAAGACGCTCGGGTATACTTCGCCATCACCTGCCGAAGCCCCGGAACTTGCCATGCCCGATGTCGATACCGCCCTGGACCTGCTGCTACTGCCCACCTGGCTGGTACCGGTCGAGCCCGCCGGTGTCGTGCTCGAGGAGCATGCCTTGGGTATCCGCGACGGCCAGATAGCCTTCATCGGGCCACGCAGCGCAGCCGCCCGGCTGCAGGCACGCGAAACCCGCGAACTGCCGGGGCAGCTGCTCGCTCCGGGGCTGGTCAATGCTCATGGGCACGCGGCCATGACGCTGTTCCGTGGCCTGGCCGACGACCTGCCGCTGATGACCTGGCTCGAACGACACATCTGGCCCGCCGAGGCCCGCTGGGTCAGCGAGGCGTTCGTGCGCGACGGCACCGACCTGGCGATCGCCGAGCAGCTACAGGGCGGCATCACCTGTTTTTCGGACATGTATTTCTTTCCGGAAGTGGCCGCCGAGCGCGTGCACGCCAGTGGCATGCGCGCGCAGATCACCGTGCCGGTGCTGAACTTCCCCATCCCCGGCGCGCGTGATGCCGACGAGGCGCTGCACAAGGGTGTAGAGCTGTTCAACGACCTCAAGCACCATCCACGCGTCAGCATTGCCTTCGGCCCGCATGCGCCCTACACGGTAAGCGACGAGAACCTGGAGAAGATCCGGGTGCTGGCGGACGAGCTGGACGCCGCCGTCCACATGCACGTTCACGAAACCGCAGGCGAGGTGCACGATGCCCTGCAACAGAGCGGCGAGCGTCCGCTGGCCAGGCTCGCCCGCCTCGGCTTGCTGGGGCCGCGCTTCCAGGCGGTGCACATGACCCAGGTGGACGACGCCGACCTTGCGCTGTTGATGGAAAGCAACAGCAACGTCGTGCACTGCCCGGTGTCCAACCTCAAGCTGGCCAGTGGCTTCTGTCCGGTGGAGAAGCTCTGGCAAGCCGGCGTCAACGTGGCCGTGGGTACCGATGGTGCGGCAAGCAACAACAGCCTCGACCTGCTCGGCGATACGCGCACCGCAGCGCTGCTGGCCAAGGCCGTGGCGGGTTCGGCGACCGCACTGGATGCCCATCGCGCGCTGCGCATGGCTACCCTCAATGGTGCCCGGGCGCTGGGCATGGAGGCACATATCGGCTCGCTGGAAGTCGGCAAGGCCGCCGACCTGGCGTCATTCGACCTGTCCAGACTGGCTCAGCAGCCGGTCTACGACCCGGTCTCGCAACTGATCTACGCCAGCGGCCGCGACTGCGTCCGGCATGTCTGGGTCGCCGGCAGGCAACTGCTCGACGAAGGTCGCCTGACCCGCCTGGACGAACGACTGCTGCGCGACAAGGCATGCGCCTGGGGCGAGCGTATCGCCGCCGGACAGTGACGGCTGCGATGCCCGGCCCTACAGAATTCAAGAATCATATCGTTTAGAGGACACCCAATGAGCAACGTCGACCACGCTGAAATCGCCAAGTTCGAAGCCCTGGCGCACCGCTGGTGGGACCGCAACAGCGAGTTCAAGCCGCTGCACGACATCAATCCGTTGCGCGTCAACTGGATCGACGAGCGCGTCAACCTGGCGGGCAAGCAGATTCTGGATGTGGGGTGTGGCGGCGGCATCCTGAGCGAGGCCATGGCCTTGCGCGGTGCCAAGGTCACCGGCATCGACATGGGCGAGGCGCCGCTGGCGGTCGCCCGCCTGCACCAGCTGGAGTCCGGGGTGGAAGTGGAATACCGCCAGATCACCGCGGAAGCCTTGTCGGCCGAATGCCCGCAGCGCTTCGATGTGGTTACCTGCCTGGAGATGCTCGAGCACGTGCCGGACCCTTCATCGGTGATCCGCGCCTGCTTCCGCATGGTCAAGCCTGGCGGCCAGGTGTTCTTCTCGACCATCAACCGCAACCCCAAGGCGTACCTGTTCGCGATCATCGGCGCCGAGTACATCATGAAGCTGCTGCCCCGCGGCACCCATGACTTCAAGAAATTCATCCGCCCTTCCGAACTCGGCGCCTGGAGCCGCGAGGCCGGACTGACCGTCAAGGACATCACCGGCCTGACCTACAACCCGCTGACCAAGCACTACAAGCTGGCTGCGGACGTCGACGTCAACTACATGATCCAGACCCTTCGCGAGGAATGAGCATGCGCCTTCGAGCGGTACTTTTCGATATGGACGGCACGCTGCTCGACACCGCGCCGGACTTCATCGCCATCTGCCAGGCCATGCGCGCCGAGCGCGACCTGCCGCCGATCGACGAGCAACGTGTGCGCGACGTGATCTCCGGCGGCGCCAAGGCCATGGTCCAGGCGTCGTTCGACCTGGCGCCCGAGTCAGCGGAGTTCGAGGCCTTGCGCCTGGAGTTCCTCGAGCGCTACCAACACGGCTGCGCGGTCCACAGCCATCTCTACGAAGGCATGGCGCAACTGCTCGCGGACATCGAGCAGGCCAAGCTGATCTGGGGCGTGGTGACCAACAAGCCGTTGCGCTTCGCCGAGCCCATCATGCAGCAGCTGGGGCTGGCGCAGCGGTCGGCGGTACTGATCTGCCCCGATCACGTGACGCGCAGCAAGCCGGACCCTGAACCGGTGCTGCTGGCCTGCAGCAAGCTCGACCTGGACCCGGCCAGCGTGCTGTTCGTCGGTGATGATCTGCGCGACATCGAGTCGGGCCGCGATGCCGGCACCAGGACGGCAGCAGTGCGCTACGGCTACATCCATCCCGAAGACAACCCGGATCACTGGGGCGCCGACGTGGTGGTCGATCACCCGTCGGATCTGCGCCGCGTGCTTGACCAGGCCCTTTGCGGCTGCTGAACCGTACAACTTTGCAGGAGTTTCCATGTTCGATTACTCAGCCCGCCCCGACCTGCTGGCCGGGCGCATCATCCTGGTGACCGGTGCCGGCCGTGGCATCGGCGCTGCCGCCGCGAAAACCTTCGCTGCCCATGGCGCGACCGTGCTGCTGCTGGGCAAGACCGAATCCAACCTGACCAGCGTGTACGACGAGATCGAAGCCGCCGGGCATGCCCAGCCGGTGGTCATCACCTTCGACCTGCAGAGCGCGCGAAGCGAGCAGTACGCGCAATTGGCACAGATGATCGAGCGCACGTTCGGCCGCCTCGATGGCCTGCTGCACAACGCCTCGATCATTGGCCCGCGCACGCCACTCGACGTGCTGCCTGACGACGAGTTCGTCCAGGTGATGCAGGTCAACGTCAATGCCACCTTCATGCTCACTCGCGCGCTGCTACCGCTGCTGAAGCAGGCAGCGGATGGCTCGATAGCATTTACCTCCAGCAGTGTCGGTCGCAAGGGCCGCGCACACTGGGGCGCCTATGGCGTGTCGAAGTTCGCCACCGAAGGCCTGATGCAGACCCTTGCCGACGAGCTGGAAGGTGTCAGCGCGGCGCGCGCCAACAGTATCAACCCCGGTGCCACGCGCACGGCCATGCGGGCGCAGGCGTACCCTGCCGAGGAGCCAGGCCGCAACCCGCTGCCCGAACAGATCATGCCGGTGTATCTGTACTTGATGGGACCCGACAGTCGGGGGGTCAATGGCCGGGCGTTCGACGCCCAGTGAAATGTGTCCTCAGGGCGGACGCCGACCGCTGTGACGACCGGCCAGCCAGCCTGTCGCGCAACCGTGGCGCCGCCTGAGGCAGTCCTGCTAGTGCTGCGTCACGCCGCTAGCCCGTTTCAAGCCACGACCCTTTTGTCCAGGGTGGTGGTGCGCTGCAGCTCCAGCGCCATGCAGCGCTCCAGAAACAGGAACATGAAGTCGTAGCTCTTGCAGATGGCGTTGCGCAGCTCGGCCTGCTGCAGTTCGGTGGCATGGTTGCCGATCAAGGTGCAGATGATTTCCAGCGCTTCCCACGGATGCTCATCGTCGTACTGGGCATGCAGGCTCAGCCAGCGCATGGCGCGCTTGCGGTTCTGCTCGGGGAATGCCTGGGCATAGGTGTCTTCGGCGCAGACCACTGCCGACCACTCGCCGGTTGCACCCTCGATGGCATAGTTGGTGGCCGCCATGGCGACCGCCAGCGAGTCGGTGGCACAGCTTTGCCAGCACCAGTGACTGAGTGCATGCAGCTCGGCCGGCACGTCCTGGGCAATGAGATCCTGCAGACTGACGCCATGCGCCTGGCTCCAATGCACCCAATAATCGGCATGGTTGAGTTCGACACGGATGTTGCGCATCAGCCAGCGCCGCGCCATGTCCTCGCCCGGATGCCGGGCAAAACGGGTCTTGGTCAGGTTCTGCGCCATGTACAGCGAGAACTGCTCCACCACCGGCCAGCCGCCGATCAGGTAATGTCGCATGGTGCGCGAGCTCAGCTGGTTGTCGCGCATGCGCGCGTAAACCTCATGCTCGACGACCCGACGCTTGTTCGGCGCACAGTCTTCGATCAGTTTCTGTGCCCACTCGGGATAACTTTTTGCGTCCATCAGCGGACCCAGGCGAATAAAAGGATCGTTCACTGGCAAACCTCCATTTAATTAAGTGAAGAACAGCGGCAAATTGCCCTTATCGGAAAGTGTCGGGAACGCCAAAGCGCAACGGCCGCAGTCTGCCCAGGTGACGGCGCAGACTGTTACAGGTGAAAACCTGCGGTCGCTCGATCAAGTATCCTTGTGCGTAGTCCACACCAATTTCCAGCAAGGCCTGTTCTATCAGAGGCGTCTCGACAAACTCGGCAATGGTGCGCTTGCCCATGACATGGCCAATATGGTTGATCACTTCCACCATCGCCCGATTGATCGGGTCGTCCAACATATCTTTAACGAAGCTGCCGTCGATTTTCAAATAATCAACGGGTAAATGTTTCAAATAAGCAAAAGAAGACATACCGGCGCAGAAGTCGTCGAGTGCAAAGTGACAACCCAAGCCCTTCAATTCATTGATAAAACGGATAGCGCTGCCGAGATTTGCGATGGCGCTGGTCTCGGTAATCTCGAAACATATCAGCTCGGGGGGAATCGCATGCAAGCTAAATTGCTCGCGGAGGAATTCAAGGAATTCGTCATCCCCGATGCTGATTCCGGACAGGTTGATCGCGCACACCGCCAGCGGCCCCTGATCGGGCTGGTCGAGGGTCTGGCGCACGACCTTGAATACGTTCTGCACCACCCAACGATCGAGGGCGGTCATCAGGCCGTAGCGCTCGGCAGCCGGGATGAACACTTCGGGCATGATGATGCGGCCGGTTTCATCGCTCAGGCGCAGCAGGATCTCGATGTGCCCACCTGGCGGTCCGTCCTGTATCCCCAGGGCGGCGATCTCCTGTGCGTACAGGCAGAACCGGTTTTCCTCCAGGGCCATGTGCAGGCGCTGGACCCATGCCATCTCGTCGACCCGCACGGTTAGTTCGCTGTCGGCGGCGTGGTAGACCTGAACGCGGTTGCGACCGCGTTCCTTGGCCAGGTAGCAGGCCATGTCGGCGGCGCGCATCGAGGCTTCCAGGGTGATCGGGGCCTGGGTCAGGTGCACCATGCCAACGCTGACAGTGGTGACGAACGGGCGCCCCTTCCACACGAAGTGCAGGTTCTGCACGGTGTGGCGCAGTGTTTCGGCCAGTTTCTCCGATTCGGCGGCCGAGCAGTTCTCGATCAGGATGCCGAACTCGTCACCGCCCAGGCGGGCCAGGGTGTCACCCTCGCGCAGCCCGGACTGCAGCAGTGCGCAAATGTGGCGAAGCAGCTCGTCGCCCGCCGCGTGGCCGCAGGTGTCGTTGACCAGCTTGAACTGGTCGAGGTCGAGGAACATCAGTGAGTGGCAGCCCGGATAGCGCTGCAGCGCGCTGAGCGCCTGCTCGAGGCGGAACTCGAATTCGCGGCGGTTGGCCAGCCCGGTCAGCGCATCGTGCGTGGCCTGCCACGACAGGTTGGCGATGTACTGACGCTCCTGGGTCATGTCGTGCAGCACCAGCACGGTACCGCTGATGTGCTGGTCGGTCTGGATCGGCGCACCCACCAGCGTCACCGAGACCGTGCTGCCGTCCAGGCGCTGGATCAGCTTGGCGTGTTCGCTGCCGCCGCGCAGGTCGCCACTGACGATGTGATCGATCAGGGTGAAGCTGTCCTTCTCCGCGTTTTCGTCGAGCAGGTTGAACAGCGCCGCCAGCGGCAGCCCCACGGCCTGGTCGGCGCTCCAGTGGGTGAGTCGCTCGGCGGCCGGGTTCATGTAGAGAATCGCGCCTTCGACATCCGTGGTGATCACGCCGTCGCCGATCGACGCCAGGGTGACCTGGGCGCGGTCCTTTTCCAGTTGCAAGGCATAGGCGAAAGCATGGCGCTGGTTGAGCAATTTGCGCGTACGCCAAAGCGCCAGCACGATCAACAGCAGTGCCACCAGCAGGTTGCTGACCACCAACAGGTACTGCACCGCGCGCGAGCCTTCGCCCAGTGCCGCGCTGAAGGCCATCGCGGCAGGCGTGACCGCATCATTGATGAGCATGATCTGGTGCTTCCAGCGCGCCATGTCCGCTTCACTGGCGGTGCCGGCCTGCTGCGCCGAGTGCATCTGCTGCGCAAGGGCGTCGAGTTCGACCAGGTAGGTGTCGCCGATCTTCCAGTGCGCGATGGCCCTGGACATGTAGCTCACATCGCTGAAGTGGCGGTACAGCCAGATGATGTTCTGCATGTCGTCAGGGTGGTTGTTGCCCTTGAGGATTCCCGTCCGTGCAGCTGCCAGATCGGGCTCGGGCTGGTCGAGGGCCAGCCGCAGCTGGTGACCGCCTTGGGGAATGGCGATGGCGCGCAGGTACTTCTGGAAGACTTCCTCGTCGCGGCTGTCGGCGTACAGGTTGAGGTAGTAGATAGCGTCTTTCTGGCCCTTGGACCAGAAGCTTTCGCCCGCGACATAGCTACGCACCGCGGACAGCGCGTAGAGGCTGATGCAACCCAGCATTGCCATCAACCCCACAACGGCGATGAATGGCCAGACAATCCCCAGCAATCTCGGCGTATCGAGAGTCTGTGTGTGCTTCATGAGGTTCCTTGCTTCAGCGATCCAGGCAACGTCCAAGTCAGAACTTCAATCACCACTGGCACACTCTAGGCTAGTTTCGGAAAGGACCGGCACAGTTTTCGTCAGTGCCGAATCTTTTTTTTCATGGCTGGTCGCGCCGCCAGGCACGGACTCAAACCTGTTGCAGATAACCGTACAGACGCGCATACAGCCCGGCCTCCGCGATGAGCTGCTGATGATCGCCATCTTCGGCGATCCGGCCGCCGTCGAATACCAGCACCCGGTCGGCCTGCTTCACCGCAGACAGCCGGTGGGCAATGATCAAAGTGGTGCGCCCGCGCAGGAATCGCGCAAGGGCCTGGTGCAGGTTGTACTCGGTGGCCGCATCGAGCGCAGAAGTGGCTTCGTCGAGAATGACCACCTTGGGCTCGGCCAGCACCATTCGAGCAATCGCCAGACGCTGGCGCTGGCCTCCGGAAAGGCGAACGCCCGAACGGCCGACGATGCTGTCCAGGCCCTGGGGCATGTCTCGCACCGTGTTGTCCAACTGGGCAATCTGCAGCGCATTCCAGCACGCCTGGTCGCAGGCCGTGCGCCCCATGGTCAGGTTGGCACGAATGGTATCGTTGAACAGTGATGGATGCTGCAACACCACCGCGACATTGTCGCGCAGGGTTTCCAGGCCGATCGCCTGCTGCAACGTACCGCCGAAGCGCACCTCTCCGGCCTGCGGCGTATAGAGCCCGAGCAGCAATTGCACCAGTGTGCTCTTGCCTCCCCCGCTGGCGCCGACGATGGCGACCTTTTCGCCAGGCGCAATGCTCAGGTCCAGCCGGTCCAGCACCTTGTCCTCGGCATAGGCGAAGCTCAAACCGCGAATGTCGATGCCCACCGTCTCGCGGTCATGGAACGGATCGCTGCCGCCCGGGTACCTGGGTTCATCGGCGCGAGCGAGCACTTCATTAATCCGGTTCAGCGCTCCACCTGCAGCGTAATAGGCGTATTGCAGGTTCAACAACTGCTCCACCGGGGTGATCATGAACCAGAGATAGCTGAACACCGCCAGCATCTGGCCAATACTGAGGTCGGAGAACAGCACCGTGAGCATCGCTGCGGCGCGGAAGATATCGATGCCGAACTGGAACAGCAGCGCGCTGGCACGGCCCGACGCATCGCTCTTCCACATCGAGGCGACCGCGAAGTCGCGCACCTCGCGCGCGCGCAGGCCGAGGCGGCCCAGGAAATAACCCTGGCGGTTGCTGGCGCGTACTTCCTGGATGGCGTCCAGGGTTTCGCCGAGTGCCTGGGTGAAGCGCGCCGTGCTGTCGTTCTCGAGCTTCTTCAAGTGTTTGACGCGCTTGCCCAGCACCACCGTGGCGTATACCACCAGAGGGTTGAACAGGAGAATGAGCAGCGCCAGTTTCCAGTGCATCCACATCAGGATGCCTGCAGTGCCGGCGAGCGTCAGCACGGCCACCAGAAAGCGGCTCAGGGTCTCGCCGACGAATTTGTCCAGGGTTTCCAGGTCGGTGACCAGGTGGGTGGTGACGGTCCCGCTGCCCAGGCTTTCGTATTCACTGAGGGAGATGCGCTTGAGCCGTTCGATCAGACGCAGACGCAGGCGATAGACCACGTCCTTGGCCAGCCCGGCGAACAGCCGCGCCTGCACGACATTGAAAAGCAATGCGCCACAACGCAGGGTGAAACTGATCACCAGCATCAGGCCGATGAACCCGACGGGGATTTGCCAGGCCGCGGGCAACACCTGGCTCATCCAGCGCGTGGCACTGCCGGCATGCCCCAGCAGCACCTCATCGACCAGCAGCGGCAGCAACAGGGGTATCGGCACGCTGCACAAGGTGGCGAGTACCGCGACGCCATTGGCCGTCCACAGCGTACGCTTGTGCTGCAATGCCAATCGGCGTATTTCGCCCCAGCTCAGGCGGTCTGCCGCGGGCGTGGTCTGCGAACCTGCCGCCCCGACGGGGCCGGGTCGCTCATGCATCGGCGGCACGTTCCAGCCAGCGGTCCAACAGCGGCGCCAGATCGGCCAGGGGCCTATAGCCATTGGTCAGCAAAGCCAACTGGCCATCGCGCTCTGCGAGCAAGGTGGGAAAGCCGGCAATGCCCAGTCCCTGCGCCCAGGCAAAATCAGCCTGGGTGGTTTGCACCCGTTGATCGCTGTCGAAAGCCTCGACGAACTCGATGCGCGGCACACCGGCCTGTTCGGCCAGGGCAGCCAACTGCACCGGTTGGGTCACATCCAGGCGCAGGGTGTAGAACGCCTGCTGGATCAGCTTGACCAAGGGCCAGGCCAGATCGGGGGCCAGTTCGCGCACCGCCACGATCGCTCGGCAAGCCGGCTCGGTGTCGTAGACGAAGCCTGCCGGCAACGCGCCCTCGAACGCGAAGGCCTGGCCGCTGGCCTCGTGCACTGCGTGCCAGTGCTCGAGGATATAATCGCGGGTGGTCGGCTCCAGCGCCGCGCCGCCGCTGCGCAGTCCGCCCACTACGATGTGGGTCTTGACCCCTGCCGCCTCGGCCTGGTCCATCAGGGCCTGGGCCACGGGCGCGAAGCCCCAGCACCAGGAGCACATCGGGTCCATCACGTAGATCAGGCGGTTGTGCGACATGGACTCAATCCTGGGCAGCTTTGCGATAGTTGTGGCCGATAGGGTGCGGCAGATTGCGCGCGCGGGCCAGTTCGATCTGCTTCTGACGATCAATGGCGCTCTTGCGGGTCTTTTCGCTCAGGCTGTTCCAGCAATGCGGGCAGCTGACGCCGGGAACGTAGTGTTCGCTGGCGCGATCGTCGACACTGATCGGCGTGCGACAGGCATGGCACTGATCGTAATCGCCTTCGCTGAGGTCGTGGCGCACCGTGACGCGGTTGTCGAAGACGAAGCAGTCACCTTGCCACTTGCTTTCTTGCTGGGGCACCTGCTCCAGGTACTTGAGAATGCCGCCCTTGAGGTGATAGACCTCTTCGAAGCCTTCGCCGAGCATGTAACTGGAGGCTTTTTCGCAACGGATACCGCCGGTGCAGAACATGGCGACCTTCTTGTGTACCGCTGGGTCGAAATGCGCCTTGATGTAATCCGGGAATTCGCGGAACGAAGCGGTCTTGGGGTCCACGGCGCCCTGAAAGGTGCCGATGGCGACTTCGTAGTCATTGCGAGTGTCGATCAGCAGCACTTCAGGATCGTCGAGCAACGCATTCCAGTCCTGCGGCTCGACATAGGTGCCGACCGTCAGGTTGGGGTCCACTCCCGCGACGCCCAGGGTGACGATTTCCTTCTTCAGCTTGACCTTGGTGCGATAGAACGGCTGCTCGTCGCAGTACGATTCCTTGTGGTCGATGTCGTCCATGCGTGGGTCTAGCTTGAGCCAGGCCAACAAGCCGTCGATGCCTTCGCGGGTGCCGGACACGGTGCCGTTGATGCCTTCGGCCGCTATCAGCAGCGTGCCTTTGATGTCGTTGTCGAGCATGGCCTGCAGCAGCGGCTCACGCATTTCGACGTAATCTTCCAGGGTGACGAACTTGTACAGTGCCGCCACGACGATCGCTTGGGTCATGGGTAAAACGCTCCAGGTGGTCGACCGCGCAAGGGCCGGACCGGATTTTCTTGGGGGACAGTCCGCAGGACTAGCCAGGGGACAGGTCAGGGAACGGAAATGAAAAAACCCGCTAACGGCATGCCGCTGGCGGGTCGCAGATTCTAGCAAATTCCCTGACTCAGTGCCCACCGCCAGCGCAGGTGGGCGAAGCCGGTGCGGCCCCTGTCTGCGCCCATTCTTCAGGCGTGTAGGTGTGCAACGCCAATGCATGGAACTCACCCATCAGCTCGCCGAGCGTGCCGTACACCAGTTGGTGGCGCTTGACGCTGTTGAGGCCGGCGAAGCGCTCACTGACCAACACCGCCTTGTAGTGGGTCTCGGTGCCCCGGCTGTGCATGTGGCTTTCGTCCAGCACCTGCAGATGTGTGGGTTGCAGCATCTGCAGGGTGGATACGATACGTTCCTTCATCGACATCGGCGACGACTCCGTCAAGGCTTCGCTGGCTTGGCCGGGCCGGCAGCAGCCTTGGCTGCGCCCTGTGGGTCCAGTTCCTTGGTCATGTCAGCCAACAGGTTGTTGACCACTGGCACTGCGCTCTCCAGCTTCTGCTGGGTCAGTTGCGCGGACTGCTGGGTCACGGCTGGCATTTTTTCCAGCACTTTCTTGCCCAGCGGCGACTGGTAGAACTTCACCAGGTCCTTGAGCTCCTGCTCGGAGAAATTGGTGGTGTACAGCTTGACCATGTCCGGCTTGAGCTTGGGCCAGCCGATGGCTTGGTCCAACGCCGCATTGGCCTTGGCCTGATAGGTCTCCAGGGTCGCCTGCTTGCTGGCCGGTGCCTTGGTCTGCTCGAAGCGCTGAGCGAACATTTGCTGCACTTGCATGTACACCGGCGTACCCAGCTTGTCCGCATGAGCCATCATCAGGAAGGCTTCGGCGCTGGCGTTGTGGCTGGCGGTGTCGGCAAGTACCTGGCCACTGGCACAGACGAGAACAGCCGCGGTGCAGATGGCGCGAAAACGAGTCATCGAGTTTCCTTATCTAGCAAGCGAGGTAAGACCCCAGAAACGATCATTCTGCGCTCAAGCTCGTGCGTCTCTCAACCCCAGGCTACGAACGGCACTTGCAGTTTCATGGAACCAGACGCCCGGTACGTACCCTAACAGCCAAGGCTGCCGGTGAACTGCAGCATGACCCGCCCGTGCATCTTCGGGGTGTGACGCGAGATCGACAACAAGGAGCATGAACAGCATGAGTCGTATCGAAACAGACAGCCTGGGACAGGTCGAAGTTCCTCAAGAGGCCTACTGGGGCGCCCAGACCCAACGTTCGCTGGTGAACTTCGCCATTGGCGAGGAACGCATGCCGCTGCCGGTTTCGCACGCCCTGGCACTGGTCAAGAAGGCCGCCGCGCGGGTCAACGATCGCAACGGTGACCTGCCGGCCGACATCGCCCGACTGATCGAGCAGGCCGCCAACGAAGTCCTCGCAGGCGAGCATGACGATCAGTTTCCCTTGGTGGTCTGGCAGACAGGCAGCGGCACGCAGAGCAACATGAACGTTAACGAAGTCATTGCCGGGCGCGCCAACGAACTGGCCGGCAAGGGCCGCGGCGGCAAGTCCCCAGTGCATCCGAACGATCACGTCAATCGCTCGCAAAGCTCCAACGACTGCTTCCCTACTGCCATGCACATCGCCGCCGTGCAAGCCGTGCAGGCTGATCTGCTGCCGGCGATCGCCGCACTCGGCGAGGGCCTGGCCGAGTTGGCCGGACGCCACATGCAATTGGTCAAGACCGGCCGCACACACATGATGGACGCGACGCCGATCACCTTCGGCCAGGAAGTCTCGGCCTACGTGGCGCAGCTCGAATACGCCCAGAAGGCCATTCGCAATGCCTTGCCTGCCGTGTGCGAGCTGGCCCAGGGCGGCACTGCAGTAGGTACCGGGCTCAATGCGCCCAAAGGGTTTGGTGAAGCGATCGCCGCCGAGCTGGCTGCGCTGTCTGGCCTGCCCTTCGTCACCGCGCCGAACAAGTTCGCGGCATTGGCCGGCCACGAGCCGCTGACCAGTCTTTCGGGCGCTCTCAAGACCCTCGCCGTGGCCTTGATGAAACTGGCCAACGATTTCCGCCTGCTCGGTTCAGGGCCTCGCGCAGGGTTGGCCGAAATCAAACTGCCTGCCAACGAGCCGGGCAGTTCCATCATGCCTGGCAAGGTCAATCCGACCCAGTGCGAGGCGCTGTCCATGCTGGCTTGCCAGGTCATGGGCAACGACGTGGTCATCGGCATTGCCGCAAGCCAGGGTCACCTGCAGCTCAACGTGTACAAGCCGGTGATCATTCACAACCTGCTGCAGTCGATCAAGCTGCTGGCCGATGGCTGCCGCAATTTCCAGGAACACTGCGTAGCCGGGCTGGTGCCGGACGTGCAGCAGATGGGCGAGCACCTCGAGCGTGGCTTGATGCTGGTCACCGCACTCAACCCGCACATTGGCTACGACAAGGCCGCCGAGATCGCCAAGAAGGCCTACGCTGAAGGCTTGACGCTGCGTGAATCGGCATTGGCCCTGGGCTACTTGAGCGAGGCCGAGTTCGACCAGTGGGTGCGGCCCGAAGAAATGCTTTAAGCTCTTGCCGCCGGCGTCATCGTCTGCCAACGATGACGCCGGCGGCGAACTCGCCCGATCCACACCCAAGATCCATTTCTACACAGGACGCACATCATGTTTGGCAAGCGTGCGCAGGACCTCGTTGAAACCACGCACTTTCGTGCCGAACGATTCAGCACGGTCAACGGTTTCTATTTTTTCAGCACCCGGGAAAAGACCCTGGAAGGCCCTTTCGCGACCCGCGAGGAAGCTGAACGCGAAAGCCGGGCGTATGTGTCCCGTGTCTCGGGGCGTCAATCCTATCGTTAGGCCTTTCAGGGCTTGGCTGCAGGGTTACGCACGACCACACGACGGGCAGGCTGCTCCAGCACAGCCACTTTGGCTGGCGCGAAGATAGGCAGCAATCTGCCGCTGGCGTGCATCTGCTGCATCAGCGCAGCGAACTCTTCGGCACTGATCGGCGCACCGGGACGTATCAAGGCGTAGTGTCGATAGATCTGGTCCACCCGTTGCGAAACCAGCAGTTGTGCGCCGATATCCGGGTTGCGGGCGATGAAGTCGCTGAGGAATGACTGCGTGACCATCGCAATGTCGGCCCGCTTGCGCACCACCATCATCAAGTTGCTTTCGTGGGAATACGTGAGCACGGCGTTGAACCGGCGCAGCAGGTACTGCGGGTTGGCGTCGAAATCCGCAAACGCGTAGTGATAGCCGTAGAACAGCGCCATGCGCTTGCCATTCAGATCGGCGAAGAAATCCTGGTTGTTGCCCTGTTTGAGCGTCACGAAGACTTCAGCATCCTCCAGTCCGAGATCGACCGCACTGTGCTTGATGCGCTGCCAGCCCCACAGCGGGTTCTCGAAGATCGCCATGTCGACACGGCCCCGCTCGAAGTCCTGATAACGTCGCGCGATCGAAGTCGGCACCAGAACGAAATGCCAGTGGGTCTGCACCTGGTTGAGCTGCTCGATAAGCGACGGCAACAGGCCTTCGTTGCGGCCTTGCTCGGGATGAACGACGTACGGCGGAAAATGCGCCGCGCCGATCCGCACTTCCTGGGCCGCGTGTGCGCCCGATGCCCACAGGGCCGCTACCCATGGAACCACTGCGGCCAGCAACAGGCGTGGCAGGGCCGCCTTAACATAACCGTACTTCAAGACAGAAAACCCCCACCAGCCGTTTCGCGAAGCACGTACGCTAGGGGTTTTACGTCGAGCTGACAACTGCTAAACCCTGTGCCGGTGCGCAGTACGCCCCGTGCGCCCGCAGCAGGCGCTGTCGAGCAACGCTGTTACAGGGTTGCAGGGCTATCGGAACTCTTTGCATCCGGCTGTGCTCTAGGCTCTAAGCGCACGTGCATGGGAGCCTGGTATGCCGCATTGGCTGGTCATCGACCTGGAAGCCACCACCGACGAAGGTGGTTGGCCGGTCACTGAAATGGAAATCATCGAGATCGGTGCGAGCCTGGTCGACCGCGACGGACGCGAGGTCGATCACTTCCAGCGATTCGTCAAACCATTGCGACGCCCCAGCCTGACCCCGTTTTGTCGAGAACTGACCCACATCGGCCAAGCGGACGTGGACGCGGCGGCGGTGCTGACCCAGGTGTGGAGAAACTTCGAGCAGTGGTTGTCACCCCACCGCGGGCAACTGCAGGGCTGGGTCAGTTGGGGCGATTACGACCGGCTGCAGTTGCTGCAGGACTGGCAGCGGCTCAACCTGGAAAGCGCACTGGCGCGAGTCCCCCACATCAACCTCAAGCAGCGCTTTGCCAAGACCCGCCAGTTACCGCGGCCGCTCGGTCTGACCGGCGCCTTGCAACTGGCCGGGCTGCAGTTCTGCGGTCAGCAGCACCGAGCCCTCGAAGACGCGCGCAACACGGCGCGACTGTTGCCCATGGTGCTGGCGCCGTAAAGCGGATGACGACCTGCGAGGGCTTGGGCATACTGGCCAGCCCTTTCCAATCCTCCGCAAGGAACCGCCTCATGTTCAAGGTCAACGAGTACTTCGACGGCACCGTGAAGTCCATTGCTTTTTCCGAAACGGACGGCTCCGCCACCATCGGCGTCATGGCGCCAGGCGAGTATGAATTCGGGACGGCCCAGGCCGAAATCATGCATGTGGTATCGGGCGCCCTGACGGTCAAGCTGCCCGGTGCCAGCGAATGGGCAACCTTCGCCTCCGGCAGCCAGTTCAACGTGCCTGCCAACAGCAAGTTTCAACTGACCGTGGAAGTGGAAACCGCCTACCTTTGCCAATACCGTTGATGATCGCGGCCCCCAGCCCTGGGGGCCGTTTGCGCTAGCGCCCGAACTGCAAATGAGCCAGACGCGCGTACAGCGCATTGCTCGCCACCAGCTCGGCGTGGGTTCCCAGCGCCACCAGACACCCCTCATCCATGACTGCAATGCGGTCGGCGTTCTGTACCGTGGCCAGGCGGTGGGCGATGACGAGTGTCGTGCGACCCTGCATCAACGTGGGCATGGCCTGCTGAATGAGGTGTTCGCTTTGCGCGTCCAAGGCGCTGGTGGCTTCGTCCAGGAGCAGGATCGGGGCATCGACCAGCAAGGCGCGCGCAATTGCCAGGCGTTGACGCTGACCTCCCGAAAGCCCCAGGCCAGCATCGCCGAGCGGCGTCTGGTAGCCCTGCGGCAACTGCATGATGAAGTCGTGGGCATGGGCGATGCGTGCTGCCGCCTCGACCTGCTCGGCCGTGGCGTCCGCCCGGCCATAGCGGATATTGTCCTCGACGCTGCCGAAGAACAACGCCGGGGTCTGCGACACCGTGGCGAAATGCCGACGCAGGTCCTGCGGATCCAACTGACGCAGGTCCACCCCGTCGATGAGAATGCGGCCCTGCTGTGGGTCGTAGAAACGCAGCAGCAGATCGAACAGCGTCGATTTGCCTGCGCCGGAGGGGCCGACCAGCGCCAGGGTTTCACCCGGCCTGACCTGCAGGCTCAGGCCGCGAATGGCGGGTGCAGCTTCCCGCGCAGGGTAGGCAAATACCACGTCGTCGAGCGCCAGCGCCCCTGTGACCCGCAGCGGCAGCTGCTGCAGACCGACGCTGGGCGGCTGGATATCGCTGCGCGCCTGCAACAGCTCGGCAATGCGCTGCGCGGCACCGGCGGCGCGCTGCAGCTCACCGACCACCTCGCTCAACGTGCCGAAGGCACTGCCGACGATGAGGCTGTAGAACACGAACGCGGCCAGCTCGCCGGCGGAAATGCGCCCGCCGATCACGTCCATGCCGCCGACCCAGAGCATCACCGCGACAGCACCCAGCACCAGCACGATCACCAGCGCGATCAGCCACGCACGCTGGACGATGCGTTGTCGGGCCGTGTCGAACGCCTGCTCCACGGTAACGGCGAAGCGTTTCTGGTCTTCGGCCTGGTGATTGTAGGCCTGCACCGTCTTGATCTGGGTCAGGGTTTCGGCCACGTAGCTGCCGACATTGGCGATACGGTCCTGGCTCTGCCGCGACAGACGCCGCACCTGACGCCCGAACATCAGGATGGGCGCCAGCACCAGTGGCAAGGCCACCACCACGATACTGGTGAGCTTGGGGTTGGTGACGAACAACAGCACCACCCCGCCGATCACCATCAGCAGGTTGCGCAGGAACATCGACAGCGACGAGCCAATGACTGACTGCAGCAATGCCGTGTCGGTGGTCAGCCGTGACTGGATTTCCGAACTGCGGTTGTTTTCGTAGAACGCCGGGTGCAAGTGAACCAGATGGTCGAACACCTGCTTGCGGATGTCGGCGACGCAGCGCTCGCCGATCCAGGACACCAGGTAGAAGCGCGCGAACGTTCCCGTGGCCAAGGCCAGCACCAGCACCACGAACACGGCGATGGAACGATTGAGCAGGTGTGCCGACTGGGTCATGAAGCCTTGGTCGACCAGCAGGCGAATGCCCTGACCCATGGACAGAGTAATGCCGGCGGTGAGCAGCAGTGCCAGCAACGCGCCGACGGCCTGCCAGCGATAGGGGCGCACGAAGCGCCAGGCCAGGCGCAAGCCGCGCCGCTGACCCGAAGACAATAGCTGCAAGGGAGGTGATCCGTATTCAGATGATCTGCAAGCCTACACCCAGACGCACGATCGACTACAGTGGAACTCCATCAAACGGACAAAGTCAGCTAGGAAGCGGCCCGAAGCAGACGGCGCACACACCTGAAGAGGAGACAGGCCATGAGCTCGCATGACGACACCCAGAAAAGCATCGAAGTGGTACGCGTGAACCCCCACGAGCCGGTTGGGGGCGCGATCATCGATGAACAGGGGCGCGAAGTACCCATCACCGAAGACATGGTGCAGGACGCCTGCCGCGAACTGGAAGAACACGTGGTGAAGCCGGTCGGCAACGACTGATCGAGCCCGCCGCTGCGCTGCCTTCGAAACCCGGTCCAGGTGGCCGGGTTTCGATTTTCAGGCCTTCGGCCAGCGATGCTGTTCTAGACCAGCACCGCACCCAGCGCCGCGACGATGCGCTCGAGCTCCGGCGCCGGACCGTCGATGTGTACGCGCAGCCCTTCGATTTCGCGACGCGGCGGGTAGTGCTTGCGCAGCTGGTCGAAGGCCAGCCGCTGCCGGGCATTGTCGGCGTCATGGGGAAGGTCTTGCCGGCCGTCAACGGCCAGGCTGCGACGGAAGTCGGCATCGTCGCGCCGCGGGTCGTAGACGCCCCGACAGAGCATGGCCAACGCCCAGACCGGGTCGCTGTCGGCACTCAGGCTGACTTCGCCGAGCCAGGGCCTGGGCAGCAGGTCGTCCAGGCGGACATCGACGCTGCGACCGAGAAAGTCGCACAGCGCCTGATGGATCTGCGCCGTGCCGCGACGACGACCGTCGAGGCTGTAGCCAGCGATGTGCGGGGTGCCGATCACGCAGCACTCGGCCAGCGCCCGGTCGACCGCCGGTTCGTGCTCCCAGACGTCGAGCACCGCCTGCAGGTCTTCGCGTTCGAGCAGCACTTCAAGCAATGCAGCGTTGTCGACCACCGGGCCGCGCGCGGCATTGATCAGCCAGGTACCCGGTTTGAGCGCGCGCAAGCGCGGGCCGTCGAACAGGTGCCAGGTCGGGTGGGGGCCGCCGCGGGTCAGCGGTGTGTGCAGGCTGATCACATCGCAATGCTCGACGATGTGTTCCAGGCTGACGAAGTCGCCGCCCTCCTTTGCTGCGCGCAAGGGGTCGCACACCCTCACATCCCAGCCCAGGCCGCGCAGTACCTGCACCAGGCGGCCACCGACCTGACCGCCGCCGACGATGCCGTAGCAGCGCTGGGGCAACGCCAGGCCTTCGATCTCGCTCAGGGTCAGCAGGCTGCCCAGCACGTAGTCGACCACGCCACGGGCATTGCATCCCGGCGCGCTGGCCCAGTGGATACCGGCTTCGCCGAAGTAATCGAGGTCGAGGTGGTCGGTGCCGATGGTACAGGTGCCGACGAAGCGCACGTTGCTGCCTTCGAGCAGGGTACGATCGACCTGGGTCACCGAGCGCACCAGCAGGATGTCGGCCTCGGCGACAGCAGTGCGGTCGATCGCTCGGCCTGGGTAGCGGCGTATTTCCCCGAAGCCTGCGAAAAATGCGTCGAGCAGCGGGATGTTTTCGTCGGCGACTATGAGCATGGGGGTATCCGGGGTTGTGAGGGGTCAGGGCGGGCCTCTTCGCGGGCAGAGACCCGCTCCCACAGAGACTGGCGCGGACCCTGTGGGAGCGGGTCTCTGCCCGCGAAGGCCTCGCTGCAAGTTCAGATAATGCGCTGTTCGTTCAGCTCGCGCACGAACGCCGGCGCGATATAACGCTGGTAATGCGCCTCGGACAGGATGAAGAACTCCCGATCGATGGCATCGCGCAACTGTGGCAGATCCCAGTCGCGGAACTCGGGCAGCAGCACCAGACCATAGGCCTCCAGGTTGTTGATCACGCGGGCGCCGCGGGCGATCAACTGGTAGGCCCAGCAGTACTCCGACTGGCGCTCGACGAAACGGATCTTGCGTTGTTCCAGCTGTTGGCGCAGCTTCGACGCATCGAAGACTTCCAGCTTGGCCACCATCACCTGCACCAGCAACTGCTCCAGACGGATCCATACCGCGCGTTTCTGCGCTTCGTCATAGCCGTTCCAATGGATGACTTCATGGTGGTAGCGCTTGCAGCCCCGGCATACCAGGTCACCGTAGACGGTGGAGCACAGGCCCACGCAGGGCGTCTTGATGGAGTGGTTGGACATGGCGGATCGGCACGCTGGACGGTGGAACACCGGGCGCATGTTAGTCCTTTGTCTAACAGGGGTCACCCCAGAAATCGTGGGGCTTAACTTAACTTCCTGCGCAAAATAAAGTAGAATCATGCAGCCTTTTTAGGCGCCAATGTCCATTGGAAGCTGTTTTCAAAGCGTCACGAGCACAGTTGATCCAGTAGAAGGGTGTTGGCACCGCTCGTCCGGTGCCAGCCCTCATCAGATTTCCCTTCTACAGGCGTAAAACTTTGAAAACAGCTTCTGCATGGAACACCTGCCCTCCTGACTGAACGGCCGAAAAGACCGTGCGCATGGATGCAGGCGTTCTCTGGATGAGCGTCCCTTCCGGGACCACTGATGAGGGTAATAACTGTGCTTGAAGCCTATCGCAAACACATCGAAGAGCGTGCCGCCCAGGGTATCGTGCCCCAGCCGCTTAACGCCGAACAAACCGCAGGCCTGGTCGAGCTGCTGAAAAACCCTCCTGCCGGCGAAGAAACCTTCCTGGTCGACCTGATCACCAACCGCGTACCGCCAGGGGTCGACGAAGCCGCCTACGTCAAGGCCGGCTTCCTCTCCGCCCTGGCCAAGGGCGAAGCCACATCGCCACTGATCGACAGCAAGCGTGCCGTTGAACTGCTCGGCACCATGCAAGGCGGCTACAACATCGCCACCATGGTCGAACTGCTCGACGACGCGACCCTGGCGCCGGTTGCCGCCGAACAGCTCAAGTTCACCCTGCTGATGTTCGATGCCTTCCACGACGTCGCGGAAAAAGCCAAGAACGGCAATGCCCACGCTCAAGGCGTGCTGCAATCCTGGGCCGACGGCGAGTGGTTCAAGAAGCGTCCGACCCTGGCCGACAAGATCAGCCTGCGGGTCTTCAAGGTCACCGGCGAAACCAACACCGACGACCTCTCGCCTGCGCCCGACGCCTGGTCGCGCCCGGACATCCCATTGCACGCCCTGGCGATGCTGAAGATGGCTCGCGAAGGCATCGTGCCCGACGTGCAGGGCTCGATCGGCCCGATGAAGCAGATTGCCCAGATGTACGCCGACGGCTACCCGGTCGCCTACGTGGGTGACGTGGTCGGTACCGGTTCGTCGCGCAAGTCGGCGACCAACTCGGTGCTGTGGTTCTTCGGTACCGACATCCCGTACGTGCCGAACAAGCGCGCCGGCGGTTTCTGCTTCGGCACCAAGATCGCTCCGATCTTCTACAACACCATGGAAGACGCCGGCGCCCTGCCGATCGAGTTCGACGTGTCGAACATCAACATGGGTGACGTGATCGACCTGTACCCGCACCAGGGCAAGGTCTGCAAGCACGACAGCGACGAAGTGATCACCACCTTCGAGCTCAAGACCCCGGTACTGCTCGACGAAGTCCGTGCAGGCGGTCGTATCCCGCTGATCGTCGGCCGCGGCCTGACCGACAAGGCGCGTGCCGAGCTGGGCCTGGGCCCGACCGATCTGTTCAAGCTGCCCGAAGCCCCGGTCGACACCGGCAAGGGCTACACCCTGGCGCAGAAGATGGTCGGCAAGGCCTGCGGCCTGCCAGAGAACCAGGGCGTGCGCCCCGGCACCTACTGCGAGCCGAAGATGACCACCGTCGGTTCCCAGGACACCACTGGCCCGATGACCCGCGACGAGCTGAAAGACCTGGCGTGCCTGGGCTTCTCCGCCGACCTGGTCATGCAGTCCTTCTGCCACACCGCGGCCTATCCCAAGCCGATCGACGTGACCACCCACCACACCCTGCCGGATTTCATCCGCACTCGTGGCGGCGTATCCCTGCGTCCAGGCGACGGCATCATCCACAGCTGGCTGAACCGCATGCTGCTGCCGGATACCGTCGGCACCGGTGGTGACTCGCACACTCGCTTCCCGATCGGCATCTCGTTCCCGGCCGGCTCCGGTCTGGTGGCCTTCGCGGCCGCTACCGGCGTCATGCCGCTGGACATGCCCGAGTCGGTGCTGGTGCGCTTCAAGGGCACCATGCAACCAGGCATCACCCTGCGCGACCTGGTCCATGCGATCCCTTACTACGCCATTCAGAAAGGCCTGCTGACCGTCGAGAAGAAAGGCAAGATCAACGCCTTCTCGGGCCGCATCCTGGAAATCGAAGGCTTGAACGAGCTGACCGTGGAACAGGCGTTCGAACTGTCCGACGCTTCGGCCGAGCGCTCTGCCGCCGGTTGCACCATCAAGCTGCCGGAAAAGGCCATTGCCGAATACCTGAAGTCCAACATCACCCTGCTGCGCTGGATGATCAGCGAAGGCTACGGCGATGCGCGGACCATGGAACGTCGTGCGCAGGCCATGGAAGCGTGGCTGGCCAACCCGGAACTGCTGAGTGCCGACGCCGACGCCGAATACGCCGAAATCATCGAGATCGACCTGAGCGACTTGAAAGAGCCGGTCCTGTGTGCACCGAACGATCCGGACGATGCACGTCTGCTGTCCACCGTTCAGGGCGAGAAGATCGACGAAGTGTTCATCGGTTCGTGCATGACCAACATCGGCCACTTCCGCGCTGCCGGCAAGCTGCTCGACAAGGTCAAGGGCCAACTGCCGACGCGTCTGTGGCTGTCGCCGCCGACCAAGATGGATGCCCATCAGCTGACCGAGGAAGGCTACTACGGCATCTACGGCAAGGCGGGCGCACGCATGGAGATGCCGGGCTGCTCGCTGTGCATGGGTAACCAGGCACGCGTGGAACCCAACTCCACCGTAGTGTCCACCTCGACGCGCAACTTCCCGAACCGCCTGGGCGATGGTGCCAACGTGTACCTGGCATCCGCCGAGCTGGCCGCCGTGGCGTCCATTCTGGGCAAGCTGCCGACCGTTGAAGAGTACATGGGCTATGCGGCCAGCATCGACAGCATGGCTGCCGATGTGTACCGCTACCTCAGCTTCGACCAGATCGCCGAGTTCCGCGATGCTGCGGCCAACGCGAACATTCCGGTGGTTCAGGCTTGATGCCACGCTGAAATGAGCTGAACGAAAAAACCCGTCGAATGACGGGTTTTTTTGTGGGCGGTGATCGGGTCAGAGATAGGCGCTGAGCGCTTAGCTGCAGATGACCGTTCCTACGGATAACCCGTAGGAGCGGTCATCGGCCGCGAAAAAGCCAACCTCGCCTCAGCTGACTTGCACGCCCCCACTCAATGCCAGGTCCATCAGTTCGCGATTCGCCACTGCGTACATGGCGTAGTCGGTACCCGTGGCGGCCTTGATCTCGTCGAGCATGGCACGCCAGCGCTTGACCATCACCTCGTGCTGTTCCAGCCACAGGTCCAGGCGCTCTTCGACATCACCCGGCGCATCCTGCATCTTCAGCACCGAAATGGTGATCGCCCGTTGCTGCAGGTCGATGTCGTCGCGGAAGGCCTCGCGCGCCAGCGCCTGCCAATTGTTCTCCACCGGCAGGCTGCTGATCTGCTGCAGGTACCAGGTCAGGTCCAGCTTGCTGCCCACGGCGAAGAATGCCTTGGCCACTTCGGCGGCATTCTGGCCGGTGACGTCCGACGCTTCGATGATCGGCAACAGCGTGTACAGGTGGCTGGTGCCGGCAACCATGCGCGCCAGCAGCTCCGGTACGCCAGACTCGACATAGCCCTGGTAGCGGGTCTGCCACCGCTCGCGGGTCGGACCCTCGAGCAGCTCGTCGAGCTTGAGCCCCAACGCTGCGATGTGCGGACCGAAATGCGCCACATCGCGACCGGCGTCCAGCTCGTTGCGGCGGCTGCGCAGGAACCAGCGGGTAGCCCGTCGACCCAGGCGCATCAGCTCGTCCATCAGAGCCAGCTGGACATCGGCAGACACCTGATAGTCCAGCGCCTCGATCTGGCGGAACCAGTGCGGCAGGTGGAAGATGTCGCGCACGATGGCGTAGGCCCCGACCACGCTGGCCGGGGTCATGCCAGTGGACTCCTTCAAGCGCTGCACGAAGGTGATGCCCATGTTGTTGACCAGGTCGTTGGCGATCTGGGTGCTGACGATCTCGCGCTTGAGGCGGTGGCTGCGCATGGCCTCGGCGTACTTGCTGACCAGCGACGGCGGGAAGGCCGTCTCCATGTCGCGAGTCAGATAGACGTCGTCAGGTACTGCCGAAGCCAGCAGCGCTTCGTTGAGGTCGATCTTGCTGTAGGAGATCAGTACCGACAGCTCGGCTCGGGTCAGACCCTGCTTGTTCGCGACGCGCTCGTTGAGCTGCTCCTCGGTCGGCAGGAACTCGATGGCGCGATCCAGCTTGCCGCGTGCTTCCAGGTCGGCCATCAGACGACGGTACTCGGCCAGTCGCTCGTAGGCCTTGCGCGCCGCAAGGGACAGCGCCTGGGTCTGCTTGTAGTTGTTGCCCAGCACCAGATGGCCGACTTCCTCGGTCATGCTGCCCAGCAGCAGGTTGCGCTGCTTCTCGGTCATGTCCCCGGCCTGCACGGCTTCGTTGAGCAGGATCTTGATGTTGACTTCGTGGTCGGAGCAATCCACCCCGGCCGCGTTGTCGATGAAGTCGGTGTTGGTCGCGCCGCCGTTGAGGCCGAACTCGACACGGCCCAGCTGGGTCATGCCCAGGTTGCCGCCCTCGCCCACCACTTTGCAGCGCAGCTCGTTGCCATTCACGCGCAGGGCGTCGTTGGCCTTGTCGCCGACATCGGCGTGGCTCTCGTCACTGGACTTGACGTAGGTACCGATACCGCCGTTCCACAGCAGGTCGACCGGCGCCTTGAGCAGCGCGTTGAGCAGCTCGGTCGGGGTCAGCTTGTCGGCCTTGATGTCGAAGCGCTCTTTCATCTGCGCGCTGATGGCAATGCTCTTGGCGCTGCGCGAGAAGATGCCGCCACCGGCTGACATGATCGAGGTGTCGTAGTCGCTCCACGCGGAGCGTGGCAGGTCGTACAGGCGCTGACGCTCGGCGAAGCTGCTGGCCGGCTCGGGGTTGGGATCGATGAAGATGTGCAGGTGGTTGAATGCCGCCACCAGTTGCAGCTTGTCGGACATCAACAAGCCATTGCCGAACACGTCGCCGGCCATGTCGCCGATACCGATGACGGTGATGCTGTCTTTCTGCACGTTGATGCCGCGTTCGCGGAAATGCCGCTGCACGCCGACCCAGGCACCTTTGGCGGTGATACCCATCTTCTTGTGGTCGTAGCCCGCCGAGCCGCCGGAGGCGAACGCGTCGCCGAGCCAGAAGCCGTAGTCGATGGCAATGCCGTTGGCGATGTCGGAAAAGGTCGCGGTGCCCTTGTCTGCGGCCACCACCAGGTACGGGTCGTCATCGTCGTGACGCACGACGTTGGCCGGCGGCACCACGCTGCCGTCCTTGAGGTTGTCGGTGATGTCGAGCAGACCGGAGATGAAGATACGGTAGCAGGCCACGGCCTCGTTCTGCACCTCGTCGCGGCTGCCGCCCAGCGGCAACCGGCGCGGAACGAACCCGCCCTTGGCGCCCACCGGTACGATCACCGAGTTCTTCACGTGCTGCGCCTTGACCAGGCCCAGTACCTCGGTGCGGAAGTCTTCCTCGCGGTCCGACCAGCGCAAGCCACCGCGGGCGACGTTGCCGAAACGCAGGTGAACGCCTTCGACCCGCGGCGAGTAGACGAAGATCTCGAACTTGGGCACCGGCTTGGGCAGTTCGGGAATCAGCTTGGGGTTGAACTTGAAGCTGAAGTACGACTTGACCTGGCCGTTGGCATCGGGCTGGTAGAAGTTGGTACGCAGGGTGGCCTTGATCAGGTCCAGATAGCGACGCAGGATGCGGTCTTCGTTGAGCACCTGAACGTCGTCCAGGGCACTCAGGATGGCCTGCTCCAGGCGTTGCTGCTTGTCGTCCAGGTCATCGCCTGCCAGCTTGCGCGCCAGGTAGAAGCGGGTCTTGAACAGCCGCGTCAGTTCACGGGCAATGTCGGTATGGTTGTTCAGGGTGCTGGCGATGTAGCCGAGGTCGAAGCCCAGGCGGATCTGCTTGAGATAGCGCGCATAGGCACGCAGCAACGCGACGTCGCGCCATGGCAGGCCGGCGGTGAGCACCAGGCGGTTGAACGCGTCGTTCTCGGCGTCGCCGCGCACGATGTGCACGAAGGCATCCTGCAGCGTGTCGTTGAGCTGCTGGATATCGAGGTTCAGGCCTTCGCTGTAGGTAAAGGCGAAGTCATGGATCCAGTACTCGCGACCGCTGCGATGGCGCAGGCGGTAAGGGAATTCGCCCAGTACGCGCAGGCCCAGGTTCTCGAGGATCGGCAACACGTCGGACAACGCCAGCGGCGTGTCGGCGTGGTACAGCTTGCAATGCAGCTGGCGTTCACCGCCCTGCGCCAGTGGCTGGTAGAAACTCATCACCAGCGGGCGCGATTCGGACAGCGCCAGCAAGTGCTGCATGTCGACTACCGCCGAATGCGCGGCGAAGCGCTCGCGGAAACCGGCCGGGAAGCCTTTCGGGAAGTCGGCCAGTACATTGGTGCCGGCGGCCTCGCCGAAGCTTTCGATGGTCAGGCTGGCGTAGTCGTCCTGCCACGAACGGCAGGCCTGGATCACTTCGTTTTCCAGTTGCTGCGGGTCGATGTCCAGACGGCTCTTGGGGTCCACGCGCAGGATCAGCTGCACGCGAGCCAGCACGGACTCGGAGAAGAACGTCCAGAACTCGCAATCGCTGGCCTTGAGGCGCTCCATGAGCACCTGCTGGATCTTCTGCCGTACTTCGGTGGAGTACACGTCGCGCGGCACGTAGGCCAGGCAGTAGCAGAAGCGCCCGTAGGGGTCCTTGCGCAGGAACACGCGGATCTTGTTGCGTTCCTGGATCTGCACGATCGACATGACGGTGCTGAACAGCTCGTCGATCGGGGTCTGGAACAGGTCGTCGCGCGGCAGCACCTCGACCACCTGGGCCAGTTCCTTGCCCAGGTGCGCCTTGGCGTGGAAACCGGAGCGGCGTTCGATCTCGGCGACCTTGCGCCGGATGTAGGGAATTTCGCGCACGCTTTCGCCATACACCGACGAGGTGTACAGGCCCATGAAGCGGCATTCCTTGAGCACCTTGCCGTCGCCGTCGATCTGACGGATCGACACGTAGTCGGGATAGGCCGGGCGATGCACACGGCTGGGGTGCGCGGCCTTGGCGAAGGACAGCAGCATCGGCTCGTGCAGGTACTGCACGGCGTAGTCTTCGATATGCAGGTCTTCGCTGGTCAGGCCGGCACGCAGCAGCCGGGTCAGGCCCAGGAACGACTGCGGGTCGTAGCGCAGCTGGCCACCCTGCGCATCGGCGTCGACCACGAACTCCTCGTAGCCCAGGAAGGTGAAGTGGTTGTCGGTCAACCATTCGAGGAATGCGGTGATCTCGGCTTTTTCCTGCGCGTCGCTGGCGAACGCGGTCTGCTCGACCAGCGTGATCATTTCGCGGACCTTGGCCTTCATCGGCTCGAAGTCCTGCACCGCCATCCGCACTTCGCCCAGCACCTGCTCCAGCTCCCGGGCCAGCACGCTGAGCTCGGCGGCGTTGGCGCAACGGTCGATTTCCAGGTACATCAGCGATTCGTGCAGGACGTCTTCGCCCTGGGCACCCTTGGCCAGCACTTCGAGCAGCTCGCCCTGGCTGCCGCGGCGCACGCTGAGCACGGTGGTCTGCAGGGTATGGATGCTGTAGCCGCGACGGTTGAGCTCGGTGCGCACCGAATCCACCAGGAACGGCAGGTCGTGATGCAGCACTTCGACGGCGGTGTGGGTGGACTGCCAGCCGTGACGTTCGTAATCGGGGTTGTAGACGCGCACCTGCGGTTTGGCGTGATCGAAGCGCTGCAACAGACGCCAGGCCGACAGGGTGCAGCCGGCCAGGTCGCTGAGGCGCCGCTGGGTGAGCTCGTCCAACGAGATGATGCCGAAGAACTGATCGGCGAACAGCGCCACTTGTGGCAGTGCCTGTTCGCTGATGTGCTGAGCCAGGGCCGATTGCAGTTGATGCTGGAAGTCGGCTTTGCTGGCTGCGGTGAAGAACGCCATCTGTGGTACTCCGCTTGGGCTTTGTTATTGGGTGAAGCGTCGCAAGTCACCCCGGTTCGGATCAACCATAGCCAATCCGGCGCTGCGGGGCGACATTTCAAGAGGTCCAACGACCTAGCTTACCCAGAGCCCGGCATGCACTCTTGCGGTGCGGCGACATATTCGGTCATGCAGGAGTTGTCGTACGAGACCGCTGGTACGGGCGTTCCAGCCGATCGGACAGTAGTCGGGTATAATCATGGCACATTCATATGACAGGTTCCCCCGCATGCGCATCACCGCCACTCTGTTGCTGGTCAACCCCCGTGACGAAGAAGAAGACGACATGGCGCTGCTGTGCTGCCACGGCAGCGCTGAAGAAATGTTTCTGATGACGCGCTTTCCGGACGAAGAAGAGCTGGAAATCACCCTCGGTGAAGAGCCTTACCTGCTGCGCGACCTGAAGGTGACCCTGAGCGCCAAGCACCTGCTGGTGGAAGTGGCCGCTGCGGATGCCGATGTGTTCGGTGGCGATGATGTGCTGGAAATAGAGCATTCCAGCGATGCGGCGGAACTGGCGGAGATCGGGGAGACATTGAGGATTCTGCTGGCGGGTGTCGGGACATTGGCAATCAACTGACCTCGCTCTCCGCAGCTGTGTATAGCTGTATACGTGTAGGAGCGGCCACAGAGTTGCCCGATCGAACATGCCGATTTCTCTGCCACCCGCCAATGCATTAAAGTAGTGACCCCCGGCCAAGACGCCCTCACCTGCGTACTCGGTCCCTTTTTCAGGAACCGTCGACGATGGAACATCGTGAAGCGCTGATGGCGCTGCGAACCTTTCTTTCAACGCAGATCCTTGGCCAGGAAAAACTGGTCGAGCGTCTGCTGATCGTGCTGCTGGCGGACGGTCACATGCTGGTCGAGGGAGCGCCGGGGCTGGCCAAGACCAAAGCCATCAAGGAACTGGCCGAAGGCGTCGAGGCGCAGTTTCACCGTATCCAGTTCACCCCGGACCTGCTGCCGGCCGACATCACCGGCACCGAGATCTATCGACCCGAAACCGGCAGCTTCGTGTTCCAGCAGGGGCCGATCTTCCATAATCTGGTGCTGGCCGACGAAATCAACCGTGCGCCTGCCAAGGTGCAGTCAGCCCTGCTCGAAGCCATGGCCGAGCGCCAGGTCAGCGTCGGTCGCAGCACCTACGACCTGTCTCCGCTGTTCCTGGTCATGGCAACGCAGAACCCGATCGAGCAGGAAGGCACCTACCCGCTGCCCGAAGCGCAGCTCGATCGCTTCCTGATGCACGTCAAGATCGGCTTTCCGGATGCGGCCGTGGAACGGCGCATCCTGCAGCAGGCCCGCGGTGAGGCGCTCAATGGCGAAACCAAGCCCGAGCGGCGTGTCAGCCAGCAGGCCATCTTCGCCGCACGCAAGGAGATCCTCGGGCTGTACATGGCCGATGCGGTGGAGGAATACCTGGTGCAGCTGGTCATGGCGACGCGCACCCCAAGCAAGTTCGACGCCGAGCTCGGCGAATGGCTGGCCTATGGCGCCAGCCCGCGGGGCTCCATTTCCCTGGATCGCTGCGCACGCGCCCATGCCTGGCTGGCGGGGCGCGACTTCGTCAGCCCGGAAGACATCCAGGCCGTGCTGTTCGATGTGCTGCGCCATCGCATCATCCTGTCGTTCGAAGCGGAAGCCGCCGGGGTCGATCAGGATCGCGTGATCCAGCGCATCCTCGACGTCGTTGCCGTCGCCTAGCCCCATGACCCAGGAGCCGCGGCCAGAGCCTGGCATTCGCATCAGCCTGGCCGAGCTGATCGAAATGCGCCATCGGGTGCGCGAAGTGCAGCTGTTCTCCACCCCGGCCCAGCGCAGCCCGTTGATCGGCCTGCACCACTCCAAACTGCGCGGCCGCGGTGTGGACTTCGACCAGGTGCGCGTGTATCAGGCAGGTGACGATGTGCGCAGCATCGACTGGCGGGTCACGGCGCGCACCCAGGAGCCGCACACCAAGCTGTTCCACGAGGAGCGCGAGCGGCCCATCTTCATTCTCGTCGAGCAGAGCCGGCGGTTGTTCTTCGGCTCGGGCCAGATGTTCAAGTCGGTGCTCGCCGCCCAGGCCGCGGCGTTGATCGGCTGGGCCGCGCTGGGGCACAACGATCGAGTTGGCGGGCTGGTGTTCGGCGACGGCGAGCACTACGAGATCAAGCCCCGACGCAGCAAGCAGAGCCTGCTGCAGTTGCTCAACCGCCTGGTGCGCGTTAACCAGTCGCTGCACACCGAAGCGCTGCCGGAAAAGGACGCGCTGGGCATGGCCCTGCGTCGGGCGCGCGAAGTGTTGCGCCCCGGCAGCCTGGCCATCGTCATCTGTGATGAGCGCGCGCTGACCGACGGCGCCGAGCAGCAGCTCAGCCTGCTGTCGCGCCACTGCGACCTGCTGTTGCTGCCGGTGTCCGACCCGCTCGATCATGCGCTGCCGGCCGCCGGGCTATTGCGTTTTGCCCAGCGTGGCAGGCAGATGGAAATCGATACGCTGAACCCGGAGATGCGCCTGGCCTACCGCGCGTTGAGCGAAGCGCGCATCGCCCGCTGGGAACGCCTGGCGCAAAAACTGCGTGTGCTGCTGATGCCCCTGAGCACGCAGAGCGAGATGATCGAGCAACTGCGCGAATACCTCAATCCGCAGCGGCCGGGCACACTCAAATGAGTACCCTGGAGCAGTTGCAGCCGTTGATCGCGCCGCCACCGATCGGCCTCTGGCCACCCGCCCCAGGCTGGTGGCTGCTCGCCGTGCTGCTGCCGAGCCTTGGCTGGGCCGCCTGGCACTGGCGTCACCGCTGGCGCCGCAGGACCGTGCTGCCGATGGTGGGCGAGCCACTTCTGGATCCGGTGCGCCAGGGCGCGCTGGAAGAGCTGGCGCGCTTGCCCCGACCCTACGATGGCGCACCTGCCGGGGCGTGGCTGCAGCAGATCAACGGCCTGCTCAAGCGCCTGTGTCGCAACCACTACCCGAACGCCAACAGTCATGTGCTCAATGGCCGCCAGTGGCTGGCATTCCTCGACAATCGCTGCCCGGCCGCCGGCCTCACGCGCTGGATGGTACTGGTCGAAGGCGTCTACAAGCCTGAGTGCAAGCTGGACGACAAAGCCATCGCCGGCCTGCAGCAGTCGGTCGAAACCTGGATACGCAAGCATGTTTGAGTTCGCCTGGCTGTGGGTCTTCGCCCTGCTGCCGCTGCCGTGGCTGCTGCGTGTGCTGCTGCCGGCCGCCGACAGCGGCGAGGCGGCGCTCAAGGTCAGCTTCCTCGATGAGCTCGAGGGGCTGGCCGGGCGCCGGGCACGCATCAGCCTGCCGACCTGGCAGCAACAGGCGCCCTACGTGCTGCTGTGGCTACTGCTGCTGATCGCGGCGGCGCGTCCGCAATGGCTGGGCGACCCCCTGCCCATCGCTGCCAGCGGGCGCGACCTGCTGGTGGCGGTGGATGTGTCCGGATCCATGGACTACCCCGACATGCGTTGGCAGAACGAGGACATCAGTCGGCTGGAGCTGGTCCAACGCCTGCTCGGTGACTTTCTCGAACATCGCCAGGGCGACCGGGTCGGGCTGATCCTGTTCGGCAGCAAGGCCTACGTACAGGCGCCGCTGACCTTCGACCGGCGCACCGTGCGTACCTGGCTCGACGAAGCACGGATCGGCATTGCCGGTAAGAACACCGCCATCGGCGACGCCATCGGCCTGGCGCTCAAACGTCTGCGCCTGCGCCCGGCGCAAAGCCGGGTGCTCATTCTGGTCACCGACGGCGCCAACAATGGGGGTCAGATTCACCCCATCACTGCCGCGCGCCTGGCGGCCCAGGAACATGTGCGCATCCATACCATCGGCATCGGCGCCGACCCCGGCGCCGATGGCGCGCTGAGCATGCTGGGGCTCAATCCCAGCCTGGACCTGGACGAGCCCTCTCTGCGCGAGATCGCGCAGATCACCGGCGGTCAGTACTTCCGTGCCCGCGACGGTGACCAGCTGCAAGCCATCGGCGCCAGCCTCGACACCCTGGAACCGGTCGACCAGAAGCCCACCCAGGCGCGACCGGCGCAAGCGCTGTATATCTGGCCGCTGAGCGCGGCGTTGCTGTTGAGCGTGTTGCTGGTCGTGCGTCAGAACTGGCCGAACAATCCCCTGCAACTGTTCCTGCGCAAGCGCCGCTTTCTGCCGACGGCTCCGCAATGGCGCGAGCGCCTGCAGCGGCTGCAGCTGCGGAGGCGCAAATGATCGACGCGTGGCCGCATTGGTTTCGCCCCTGGTGGCTGCTGGCCTGGCCAGCATTGGTCTGGCTGCTGTGGCAATTGTGGCACCGGCAGAAACGCGCGGGGCGCTGGCAATTGCTGCTGCCCCGCCACTTTCACGGAGTCCTGCTGGACGGTGGCAGCGGTCGGCAGAGCAAGGCGCCCTGGATAGTGCTGGGCCTGGCCTGGCTGCTGACCGGGGTGGCCCTGTTGGGACCCAGCTGGCAGCGCATCGAACAGCCGGGCAGGACCGTCGTCGACCCGCTGGTAGTGGTGCTCGCCCTGAGCCCCGAGATGCTGGCCACCGATGTGGCTCCCAATCGCCTGGAACAGGCGCGGCGCAAACTGCTGGACCTGCTCGACGCACGCCGTGATGCGCAGACGGCCATTATCGTCTACGCCGGCAGCGCGCACGTGTTGGTGCCGCTGTCCGATGACCTGGGAACCAGTCGCAACCTGCTGGAGGCAATCAAGCCCTCAATCATGCCTGTCGAGGGCCAGCGCGCCGACCTCGGCGTGCAGCGCGCGCTGGACTTGCTCGACCAGGCGGAACAGGGCCAGGGGCGCATCCTGCTGCTGGCGTCGCAGCTGTCCGACGCCGAGCGTCGGGGCATCGCCCAACGTCTGGACCAGCACTCGCCACAATTGTTGATTCTGGGTATCGGCACCCGTGACGGTGCACCGGTGAAGCAGGAAAACGGTGATTTTCTCAAGGACGAGCAAGGCGCGATTCGCTTGCCCCGTCTGGACAGTGTCGGTCTGCGCAGCTTTGCTGCCGATGTCGGCGGCCTGTACCGACAAGCGCGTCTGGACGATCTGGACCTGCGCAACCTGGGCCTTCTCGATCGCCCCACGGTGTTGCGTGGCAACGGCAAGCTACAGCAGCTGGACAGCTGGGCCGATCAAGGTCACTGGCTGCTGCTGCCCCTGCTGTTGCTGGCGGCGCTCGCCGGCCGCCGCGGCTGGCTGTTCTGTTTGCCGTTATGCCTGCTGATCGTGCCGCAGCCAGGTTATGCCTTCGATGTTCAGGACCTTTGGCTGCGCCGCGATCAGCAAGGCCAGGCCCTGCTCGAACAGCAGCGTCCGGCCCAGGCCGCGCGGCGCTTCGCCGATGCGCAGTGGCAAGGCATGGCGCTGTACGAAGCGGGCGACTACGAAGCGGCCGCCGAGCGGTTCGCCCAGGGCGACAGCGCCCGCGACCACTACAACCGCGGCAACGCCCTGGCGCGCAGCGGCGAACTGGAAGCTGCCCTCGACGCCTATGAGCAGGCGCTGGAGCGCCAGCCGGACCTGCAGCCGGCGCTGGACAACCGCACACTGGTGGAACAACTCGTCCGCCAGGCCCAGGCCGAGCCTCCCGCAGCTTCCACGGACCAGGCCGACCGGCCCCGCGCACCGGGCGCGACGGCGCCGGACGCCGAGGATCCGAACGCGTCCACGGCGGCCGACGCTTCCCCAGGCAACAACGACGCGCAGAGCAGTCGAGAAAACCCCTCCGGTCAGGCTGGAGGAGAACAGAATCAGGCACAATCCTCGGCGCTGGCGCAGCCGCCGAATGACGAGTCCACTACCCGGCCGCCGTCACGGCCAGCCCAGACCACTCTGGATGCCGAACAGCGCCAAGCCCTGGAACAATGGCTGCGACAGATTCCGGACGATCCAGCCGAGCTGTTGCGGCGCAAATTCTGGTATGAACAGCAACAACATCAGGACAAGAGTCGATGAGTCGCTTCAGCGCCTTCTGCATCAGTGCAACCCTGGCCGTGCTTGCCCAATGCGCGCATGCCGCCACGCTGGTGGCCAGCGTCGATCGCTCGCGGCTCAACTCAGGGGAAACAGTCGAACTGACCCTGGAAACCAACGACGTCACGCAGTTCGGCAAGCCCGATCTGACGCCGCTCGAGGGCCCGTTCGAGGTGCGCGACACGCGCCAGGTCAATCGCCTGACCAGCCTGGATGGCGACCGCCAGGCCACGACTCGCTGGATCATCACCCTGCTCCCGCGACAGACCGGCAGCGTTACCATTGCTGCGCTGCAACTGGGTGAACTGCGCAGCCAGCCAATCGTGCTGCAAGTGCTGCACAGCGACCAGCCGCTGCGTGCCAACATGGCGCCGGTGTTCATCGATGCCAGCCTGGATGAAGACAGTGTCTATGTGCAGGCCCAGGCGGTGTTGACCTTGCGCATCTATCACTCGGTGCCCCTGTACGACGACAGCAGCCTGACGCCTCTGCAACTGGCCGACGCGCGCATCGAGCCGCTGGGCGGCTCGCGCACCTTCGAGAAGATCATCAACGGCGTTAGGCACGGGGTCATCGAGATGCGCTATGCGATCTATCCGCAGCGCAGTGGCGAATTGATTATTCCCGCCCTGGCATTCACCGCCACCACCGTCGAGCCGACCGCACCTGGCGACAGCGCCAACAGCGCGCCGCGGCCCGGCAAGCTCATGAAGGTGACGTCCGCGCAGATGTCCTTGACGGTCAAGGGCGTGCCAGCAGCCTACCCCGCCGACACGCCGTGGTTGCCGGCACGCAGTCTGAGCCTGAGTGAAAGCTGGAACCCCGACCCGCCGAGCAGCCAGGTCGGCGACTCTCTGACCCGTACGCTGGAGGTAAAGGCCGAGGGGCTCTCCAGCGCACAGCTGCCGGCCTTGCCCAGTACCGTAGTGGAAGGCCTGCGACGCTACCCGGATCAGCCCCAGTTGAACAACCAGAGCGGTGAACGGGGTCTGATCGGCAGCCGCCAGGAACGCGAGGCGCTGGTACCGGCGCGCAGTGGCACCCTGCAATTGCCGAGTGTCGAGGTGGTCTGGTGGAACACCCATGAAGACCATCTGGAGCGCACCGGTCTGCCCGCGCGCAGCCTGGAAGTTGCCGGCAACGCCAGCCTGATGGTGGATACCCCGGTTGGCGCCGCCGATGCCGACCCCGATCTTGCGTGGCCATGGAAACTCGCCAGTGTGACGCTGTTGTTCACCACCATGATCGGCTTCGCCTTGTGGTGGCGGGCTCGTGGACAGCCGGCGGTATTGCGCGCAGCACAGAATGGGCCCAACCCGCGCACCTTGCTCGACGACCTGAAACGCGCCTGTCAGGCCAATGATCCTCAGGCAACGCGCCAGGCCCTGGACGCCTGGGCTCGGCAGCAACCGGAGACGCTGGCCGACATGACGGCGCGCTTCGTGCCGCTGTCCGATGCCCTGGATGGGCTCAATGGGGCGCTCTACAGCGAAAGTGGCCAATACTGGCAGGGCGAGGAGCTATGGCGCGCCATCGGCAGCCTCCTGCGCACCGAGCCGCCCCTGGAGCCTTCCGCAGAAAACGCCGGATTGCCGCCGCTGTACCCCAAGTGATCCCCTTCCCTCTGGAAACACCCTCGGGGCGGTCGGCGCACGCCGAATCCGTAGGAGCGGTCATCGGCCGCGAAGGGTACACCGGGACTGCCTGACACACCGCAGCGACCTTTTCGCGGCCACTGACCGCTCCCACAAGGGTTGCGAAATCCGTGCAGGAGCGGTCATCGGCCGCGAAGGGTGCACCCGGACTGCCTGACCCACCGGGGGACTCCCGACAGGGCGCAGCAGATCTAACTTGGCTTGTGTTCCGTGTGGGTCCAGTCGTGCAGCAGGCTGTAGGCAACTGCCAGCAGGGTCGGGCCGATGAACAGGCCGATAAAGCCGAAGGCCAGCAGTCCGCCGAACACACCCAGCAGCACGATCACCAACGGCAAGTTGCCGCCGCGACTGATCAGGTAGGGCTTGAGCACGTTGTCCACGCCACTGATGACGAAAGTCCCCCAGATGCCAAGGAAGATCGCGTAGCCGTAATCGCCCTGCCACACCAGCCAGGCGGTGGCCGGAATCCACGCCAGCGGCGGCCCCATGGGAATCAGGCTGAGCAGAAAGGTGAAAATGCCAAGTACCAATGCCCCGGGCACACCGGCGATCAGGAAGCCGATCAAGGCCAGGATCGCCTGGGCGGCGGCGGTACCGATCACCCCGTTGACCACCCGTTGCACCGTGCCTGCCACCAGATCGATGTAGTACCCGGCGCGCTCTCCGATCAGACGTTCCAACAGCCGAAGCACGAAGGCTGCCATGCGTGGCCCGTCGCGATAGAAGAAGAACACGAAGACCAGGCTCAGCGTGAGTTCGAGGATCCCGCCGCCGATCTGCGCGCTGCGCGCCAACAGGAAATTGCCGACTTGCCCCAGGTAGGGCCTGACGCTGGCCAGGAACGCCGCGCCCTGCTCGTCGAGGGTGTTCCAGATACCGACCAGGCTCGCACCGACCAGAGGAATGCCGGCCAGCCAGTCGGGCGCATCGGGCAGCCCATCGACCTGCACGTCACGAATGAACGCCGTCGCATCGCGCACGTGATCGGCCAGGTTGAAGCCAAGCCAGACCAGCGGCAACACCACCAGCAGCATCCAGCAGCCGGTGAGAATGCCGGCTGCCAGCGACTCGCGGCCATTGAGCCAGCGGGTCAGCAACCGCATCAGCGGCCAACTGGCGTAGGCCAGGATCGCACCCCACAGCAGGGCTGAACAAAACGGCGCCAGTACCCAAAGGCAGGCGCCGAGCAGGGCCAGCAAGACAATCTGTACCAGCAGGCGATCGTTACTCGGCATCAATGCTCCAAAGGCGACGCAGGCTCAACGAATGATTTCCAGATGCAGCCCCTTGACGCTTTCGGTACCGGTTTCCAAGCGAGCCGCGCGCACACCCTTGGCGACCAGGGCGTCGCGCCAGGCGGCGGCCGCAGCGCTCGATACACCGGAGACGCTTACCCGAATCGAGCTGTCGAGTTGCAGGCTGCGGGCCAGCAAGGCCACCCAGGTGTCATCGGGCGTTTCGCCCATGGCCGGGTAATCGAGATCGCCGGTGCTGCGCAATTCGTGCAGCACCGTGGCCGGCGTGGGCAGCAAGGTACCCAGCGGGGCATCGGCGACGAAGGTTTCGACATGCAGATAGGCGCGACGGTTGCCGCGAGTGATGGCGTAGAGGGCGGTCAGGGTATTGTCATCCGGAGCGGCCTGGCGCAGCAGCACGAACGCCTGCTGGTCGTCGGCCCCCGACAGCCGTGCGCCATCGAAGACATCGTTGACCCACAGGCTGCTTTCACCGCAGTCGCGCGCCTGGCACCAGTACAAGGTGTGCGCGCCCCCCTGCTGCAGCGCCTCGCGGGCATCGTTGAAGGCTTGTCGCGCGGTCTGGGTTTCGGGAAGTTCATACGTGGTGGCGCTGACCTGGCCTCTGGCGTTGACCTGGCCGTCCATGCGCAGCTTGCCGCTGATCTTGCGCAGCGACCCCAGCGGATAGATACGTTCCTTGTCGACCGCAGGACGTTGGTCGACGACCTTGGCGTCCGGCGGCGCGGGCAGCTCGGCGGCCATGGCCGAGGTGCTCAGGGCGGTGCTGCCCAGCAGAGCGGCGAGTACCGGCAGCAGCCGCTTCGAGGCATTCATGAGGGCAGCAAGGCGTGGTGGCCCGGAGGGCCGTAAACGAGCGTAGCAGCGAGTTCCATCAAGATCTTCTCCTGTTTCAACCTAACAAGCCTCGGCAGTTGCCTGCTGCAAGTCAAGGTGTGGCAAAAAAGCGATTGAAACAGCCTGCGACAAGCCTGGCCCCGGTGTCGTCATTCAGATGCAGGTGATGGCCTCCGGGCAGCGCCTGCAGGGGGAGCCCCAACCGGGCCAGCAGCGCAGTATTTTTCACCAGCAGGCCCTGCTCGGCGAGGATCAACAGGCTCGGGCAGCGAATCGCCTGCACGTACGCCAGTGCCTGTTCTTCGCTCAAGCGCACCGGCGATGGCAGCGTCAGGCGGCTGTCGCTACGCCAGCTGAATCCACCTGCCACCGCTTCCAGCCCTCGCGCCGCCAATAATTCGGCCGCCTCGTGGCTGACGGCGATACGACCGTGCATGCGCGCAAGCACAGCCCGATCGATGTCGGCATACACTGATTTGCGCTTGTGACCCAATGCCTGCTGCGCATGCAGGGCTTCGCCCAGGCGCTGTGGCCCCTCCTCGGCAGCGCCCAGCGGCGGTACCACGCCGTCGATCAACGCCAGCCGCTCTATTCGCTCGGGCAAGGCACTCGCCAGCAAGGTGGCGACGATCCCGCCCAGCGAGTGCCCCAGCAGGGAAAAACGCTGCCACCCCAGCTGGTCGGCCGCCTGCAGCACGTCGTGGGCGTAATCCCACAGGGCATAACCGGCGCCGACCGGACGATGCCCGGAGTATCCATGCCCGGCCAGGTCGAGGGCGACGATGCGCAGCCCGGTCAACTGCGGCGCCAGGCGGGCAAAGCTGTTGGCGTTGTCCAGCCAGCCGTGCAGCGCCAGCACCGGCCTGCCGTCTTCGGGTCCGTAGACATGGGCGGCCAGCTCGATATGAGGCAGCGACAGGCGGATTTCGCGGACCGGCGCAGTCATGACTCAACGGGCCGGCGGGTTCTGCCCCAGCGGCACCACGGCTACCGTCAGGCGCGAAATGCAGCTGGGTTTGCCATCGTCGCCCTGCAGACGAATGTCCCATACGTGAGTGGTGCGGCCAATGTGCACCGCACGGGCCACGCCCGTCACCCGGCCGCTGCGCAACCCGCGCAGATGATTGGCGTTCACCTCCAGGCCCACACAGTAGAAGCGCTCGGTGTCGATGCAGAGGAAACTGGCCATGGAGCCCAGGCTTTCAGCCAGCACCACCGAGGCCCCGCCATGAAGCAGACCGAACGGTTGATGGGTGCGTGCATCAACGACCATGCTGGCAGTCAGGGAGTGCGCATCGAAGCTTTCGAAGCGAATATCCAGCAACTCGCCGATGGTATTTTTCTGCGCCGCATTCAAGCGCTCGAGATCCGGTTCGGTACGCCACAGGCTCATGGGAGTATTCCTGACGGGTTAGGGATGGTGAACGGCGTGCAGGGACATCAGCCCGGCCAAGGGCCAGTCGCCGTGCAGCTCGGCCAGGCTGGCGGTCTGCATGGGCTCAGGCTCGCGCAAGTTGCCATGAACCAGCAGGCTCAGCAGGTTGCCGACCAGCGGCTGGTGGCTGACCAGCAGCACGTTCTCCAGGCCCAATTTCTGCAGGTGGTCAACGACCTCCAGCGGATCGCTCTCTGGCGTCAGCCACGGCACGGTCTGCACCGCCGGGGCGGCGTGCAGCACGCCATGGACCAGGGCGGCGGTCTGCTGCGCGCGCACATACGGGCTGGCGAGGATGGCATCCAGTGGCTGATCGTGCAGGCGCACCGCGCTGGTCAGCACCTGCCGTTCGCCCACCGAGGTCAGGGCGCGCTCGGCATCGCTGCGGGCATGGCTGGCGGCTTCGCCGTGGCGCAGTACCCAGAGCTTCATGGCTTCGGCTCGTCGGCCAAAGGCCGGGCCGCGCCTGCCTCGTAGGCAGTTTCGCCGTCGGCGGGACGCGCCTGCGGCCAATCGGAAAACGGCCAGGGCTTCTGCTCGGTATGGAAGCTGCCGAAGCGACCGATCTGGGCCAGGTAGCGGCTCAGGCTGTCGCCGAAGGCCATCATGGCAGCGTTCGGCGCGCCCTGGACCAGACGATGGATGAGTTGCACCAGCACCAGCGCACCGAGCAGGAACTGGGCAACCTGCCAGACCAGCACGAACACCAGCATCCAGAGCACCCGCAAAACGATTGCCTCGCGGCCCGGATCGTTGAAAGAACGGTTCATGGCGTATTCCTCAGTTGAAGCCACTGGTGGAAATGAAATCGACATCAGTCTTGGGTTCGGCCCGCATCAGCAGCTCGATCACCTGGTTCAGGGTACGCCCTTCGAACAGGATTGCATGCAACCCTGCCACCAACGGCATATAGACCTGCAGTTCCTGGGCCTTCGCCTTGAGCACCTTGAGCGTGTTGACCCCCTCGGCCACCTCGCCCAGGCGCGATACGGCATCTTCCAGGCTCAGGCCTTCGCCCAGGGCGAACCCGACTTGATAGTTGCGGCTCTTGGGCGACGAGCAGGTCACGATGAGGTCGCCTACCCCGGCCAGACCGAGAAAGGTCATGGGGTTGGCGCCCTGGCTGACGGCAAAACGCGTCATCTCGGCCAGGGCACGGGTAATCAGCATGCTTTTGGTGTTCTCGCCCATGCCCAATGCCACGGCCATGCCGGCGATGATCGCGTAGACGTTCTTCAGCGCACCGCCCAGCTCGACGCCGAAGCGGTCGCTGCTGGCATAGACGCGGAACGTGCGCCCGTGGAGGACGGCCTGGACCCGCTCGCAGAGGGCTTCGTCGGCGCTCGCCACCACCGTGGCAGTCAGGGCATGTTCGGCGATCTCGCGAGCCAGGTTGGGGCCGGACAACACGCCGATACGGGCATCTGGCGCAACCTCTTCGAGGATCTCGCTCATCAGCTTGAAAGTCTGCGCTTCGATGCCCTTGGTCAGGCTGACCAGCATCTTGCCGCTCAGCTGGTCGGCGTGCACGGCAAGCACGCTGCGCAGGGCACTGGAAGGCAGCGCGACGAAAATCAATGCACTGCCGGCGATGGTCGCGTGCAGGTCGGTGACCGGGATCACCCCCGGCAGAATCTTGATGCCCTTGAGGTAGCGCGGATTCTCCCGATTCAGGCGAATCGCCTCGGCTTGCTCCGGGTCGCGCATCCACTGGCGAACCGAATGGCCGTTCTCGGCCAGCAAGTTGGCCACGGCAGTGCCGAAACTACCTCCTCCCAGCACGGCTATCGGCTGCTCTTGAGTCATATCCCATCCATTTGGTCGAGTTGAGGGCGATCGGCAGCATTATACGGAGCCGCCCCGACACAACCAGCCCCGGCCTGCGCCGCGGTAACAATACGACTGGAATTGTCGCTCTGACCGGTTAACATGCCTGACTGTTCAACTCGATTCAGGCCCAGTCGTGTCCGCCACTTTCCCATTGCCTCGCGCCCTGACATGAAGTTGCGCCTGAACCGCGACATTCATACGCGTACCCAGATCATCAGCGTCGGGCCGGCCCTGCTGCTGACCCTGCTACTGATCGGTTTCTTCACCTTCGTGCGTTTGCAGGACCTGCGCCAGGAGCTCAATCACACTGGCCAATTGATTGCCAACCAGCTCGCGCCCGCTTCGGAATATGGCGTGGTCACCGACAATGCCGCGGTACTGGAAGGGCTGCTCGGCGCAACCCTCGCCACTCCGCACGTTCGCTTTCTGGAGATTCAGGACCAGACCGATCGGCGCCTGGCCTATGTCGAGCAGCGGGTCAGGAACGAGCACCGGTCGGCCCATGTCGAAGTGTTCCAGGCGCCGATCCAGATCCGCGGGGCATTTCTGGAGGACCACCAGGCGCAGGTGCAGCAGCACATGGGCAGCGCCAGCAGTGGCGACTACCTGGGCCGGGTGATCGTGGGCATGTCCGACGACGCGTTCAGCGAACGCCAGCAGGAAATCGTCCTCAAGGCCGGCGTGCTGGCATTGTTCGCGCTGCTGTTCACCTATCTGCTGGCCCGGCGGCTGGCGCGCAGCCTGGCCCAACCCATCAGCGAAATGAGTCGCGTGGTCAAGGCCATCGGCCAGGGCGAGTTCGACAGGCCACTGCCCATCGTCGACGACAGCGAGCTGGGGCATCTGGCCGGGCATATCAATAACCTTGCCAGCGCCCTGGCCAAGGCCAGCCACGAACAACACCAGGCCATGCAGCAACTGATCCAGACCCGCGAGGAAGCCGAGCGTGCCAACAGCGCCAAGTCGGATTTCCTGGCGATGATGAGCCACGAGCTGCGCACCCCCATGAACGGCGTGCTGGGCATGCTGCAGCTGCTCGAAACCACCGTGCTGAGCCATGAACAGCGCGACTATGCCCAGGTGGCAACCGAGTCCACCGAGCACCTGCTCAAAGTCATCAACGACATTCTGGATTTTTCCCGCATCGAGCGAGCGGCGATGGAGCTGGAACACATCGGTTTCGGCCTGCACGAATTGATCACCAGTTGCGTTCAGGCTTTTCAGCACACCGCTCGGCAACGCAAACTGGCGCTCGAACTGACGCTGGCCGAGGGCATCGAAGGGTTGCAGGTCGAGGGCGATCCGACGCGCATCCGGCAGATTCTGGTCAATCTGATCGGCAATGCGCTGAAGTTCACCGATGAAGGCGCGGTGCACATCAATGTGCACTGGCAGGTACTGGATCACCAATTGATCTGGCTGACCTGTACAGTGCGCGATACCGGGATCGGCATCGGCGAGGATCGACTGGAGAGCATGTTCGATGCCTTCGCCCAGGCCGACAGCTCGATCTCGCGGCGCTATGGGGGCACGGGCCTGGGGCTGCCCATCGCGCGGACGCTGGCCGAACGCATGGGTGGCACGCTGCGTGCGCAGAGCAAGGAAAAGCACGGCTCGCTGTTCACCCTGGAAATGCCGCTGGCGCTGAGCCAGCAGAGCCTGGCCCGCCCGGCAGCGGTGCCCAACCTGTCCGGCAACGACGACGGCGCCGGCCACAGTGTCTTGCTGGTGGAAGACAACGCGGTCAACCAGACCGTGATCGAAGCCATGCTGCGCAGCCTGGGCTACGCCGTCGATGTCGTCAGCGACGGGGCCGCAGCGGTCAGCCAGGTACGTGCACACCTCTATTCGGCCGTGCTGATGGACTGTCGTCTGCCGGTACTCGACGGTTACGAGGCGTCGCGGCAGATTCGCCAGATTCCAGGACGCGCAGAGCTGCCGATCATCGCCCTGACCGCCAACGCGCTGCTGGGCGACCGCGACACCTGCCTGGATGCCGGAATGAACGATTACCTGGCAAAACCGTTCAAACGCGCAGATCTGCAACAGGTTCTACTGCGCTGGACGGGCTGAACACGCGCCGTGGAATGGATGCCGGATGTCCTCGCGATAGCGCCCGTTGCTGGCAAGAAATGCTAAAGTGCGGCAGTCTTGTACATCCATTCGGACAAAGCCTGCTGTCTGGCATTATAATTTCAGTGAACAAGTGTACTTCCGTATCGCTTGCGCTGTGACTTTCACTACAACGCAATAGTCTATGTGTAGGCTGCCGGCCCAGGCGTTGATTCTTCTGGTCGGTCGGGAAGATCTGCCCCCTGCCACCAGGGACTATTGAGGAGCTCGCATGACCAAACAAAACGCCTTTACCCGGGAAGATCTGCTGCGCTGCAGTCGTGGCGAGCTGTTCGGCCCAGGTAACGCGCAACTGCCCGCCCCGAACATGCTGATGGTGGACCGTATCACCCATATCAGCGCCGAAGGTGGCAAGTACGGCAAGGGTGAATTGGTCGCCGAGCTGGATATCAACCCGGACCTGTGGTTCTTCGCCTGCCACTTCGAAGGCGATCCGGTGATGCCGGGATGTCTTGGCCTGGATGCCATGTGGCAGCTGGTCGGTTTCTTCCTGGGCTGGCAGGACCTGCCAGGTCGTGGCCGTGCGCTGGGCTCGGGCGAAGTGAAGTTCTTCGGCCAGGTGCTGCCGACGGCCAAGAAGGTCACGTACAACATTCATATCAAGCGCGTGCTCAAGGGCAAGCTGAACATGGCCATCGCCGATGGCTCGGTCAGCGTCGACGGCCGCGAGATCTACACCGCCGACGGCCTTCGGGTTGGCGTCTTTACATCCACCGAAAATTTCTAAGGGTTATCCGCATGCGCCGCGTTGTTATCACTGGTCTGGGCATCGTTTCGTGCCTGGGCAATGACAAAGACACCGTCTCCGCAAACCTGCGTGCAAGCCGCCCTGGCATCCGCTTCAACCCGGAATATGCCGAAATGGGTCTGCGTAGCCAGGTTTCCGGCTCCATCGACCTCAACCTGGAAGAGCTGATCGACCGCAAGGTGTACCGCTTCGTCGGCCATGCGGCTGCCTACGCCTACCTGGCCATGCAGGATGCCATCAAGGATTCCGGCCTCACCGACGAGCAGGTGTCCAACCCGCGTACCGGCCTGATCGCCGGGTCGGGCGGCGCCTCCACTCTGAACCAGATGGAAGCGCTGGACATCCTGCGCGAGAAAGGCGTCAAGCGCGTCGGTCCGTACCGGGTCACCCGGACCATGAGCAGCACCGTTTCGGCCTGCCTGGCCACCCCTTTCAAGATCAAGGGCCTGAACTACTCCATCGCCTCGGCGTGCGCCACCAGCGCGCACTGCATCGGTACCGCCATGGAGCAGATCCAGATGGGCAAGCAGGACGTGGTGTTCGCCGGCGGTGGTGAAGAGGAGCACTGGAGCCAGTCGTTCCTGTTCGACGCCATGGGTGCCTTGTCCAGCAAGCGCAATGACACGCCCGAAAAAGCGTCGCGTGCCTACGACAGCGACCGCGATGGCTTCGTCATCGCTGGCGGCGGCGGCATGGTAGTGGTCGAGGAGCTGGAGCACGCTCTGGCCCGTGGTGCGCACATCTATGCCGAGATCGTTGGCTACGGCGCCACTTCCGATGGCTACGACATGGTTGCGCCAAGCGGCGAAGGCGCCATCCGCTGCATGCAGCAGGCGTTGTCCACCGTCGACACCCCGATCGACTACCTGAACACCCATGGCACCTCCACGCCGGTGGGCGACGTGGCCGAAATGAAGGGTGTGCGTGAAGTCTTCGCTGGCAAGTATCCGGCCATCAGCTCGACCAAGAGCCTGTCCGGGCACTCGCTGGGCGCCGCTGGCGTGCACGAAGCCATCTATTGCATGCTGATGATGGAAGGCAACTTCATTGCCGGGTCAGCCAACATCGATGAGCTGGACCCTGCCGTAGCCGATCTGCCGGTGCAGACCGTTACCCAGGAAAACGTCGAAATCAATACCGTGATGAGCAACAGCTTCGGCTTCGGCGGCACCAATGCTACCTTGGTACTCAAGCGCTGGACCGGCCAGTAAGATTCAGAGCTCTGCTTGAAGACGGCGCCTGCGGGCGCCGTTTTTTTTGCCTGCAATCGGTCGATTGACTGCGGTTGAACCCCCTGGATGGCACAACCCTCTATACAGTGTGACTCGAGCACACCAACGAAGGGATTTCCATGGCTATCACCGTGATTACCGAACCTGGCGACGGATTTCGCCACAGCATCGATATCGATGGCCGACACGCTTTTCACACCGACCTGCCCGAAGCCTTGGGCGGTGCAGGCTCGGCACCCTCGCCCCACGACTATTTCGACGCCGCACTGGGTGCCTGCAAGGCCCTGACCTTGAAGCTCTATGCCCAACGCAAGAACATTCCGCTCACAGGAGTGAATGTGGAGGTCAAGCGCGATGCTAGCGAAGAGCCCACCGGCAAGTACCGCCTGCAGGTCAAGCTCACCTTGCTCGGCAACCTGACGGAAGCGCAGCGCCATGATCTGGACGTGGTGGCCGACCACTGCCCGGTGCACAAGCTGATGACCAGTGCGGTCATCGATATCGAGACGTACCTGGCCGAGGTCCAATAGTCGAGCACCCGGTTTCAGTCAGGCCCGCTCCCACAGGTATAGCGGAATCAGTGCAGGGACGGTTCAGGCCTGGAACACTTCCTCGAGCAGGTTGTGCATCGCCTGGAACGCGCGAGCCGAGACTTTCGCATCGTACATCTGCACACCTGGGTTGTTGGCCTCGGTGTCGGTGAACGAATGGTAAGCCCCGCCATAGCTGGTCAACTGCCAATCCACGTCTGCCGAGTTCATCTCGGAACGGAAGGCGGGCAGCTGTTCGGCCGGCACGAGGGGGTCGGCGTCGCCGTGCAGCACCAGAACCGAACCTTTGATGTCATGGGCATCGGCCGGGTTGGGTGTATCGAGTGTGCCGTGGAACGAAATGGTTGCCTTGAGCGCCGCGCCCGTACGTGCCAGCTCCAGCGCACAGCAGCCGCCGAAACAGAAACCGAAGGCCGCCGATTGCGCTGGATCGACGGCAGCATGCGTCTGCTCGTGCAGCTGCTGCAGCGCCACCTGCATGCGCTTGCGCAACAAGGCGCGATCATTCTTGAGCGGCGTCATGGCAGCCGCCGCTTCATCGTTATTGCCTGGACGCACACCCTGACCGTACAAGTCGACCAGCAGCACCACATAGCCCTTGGCAGCCACTGACTGGGCAATACGCTCGGCACCTTCGCTGACGCCCATCCAGTTCGGTGCCATCACCAGCCCCGGACGCGGAGACACGATATCGGTGTCGTAGACCAGGCGGCTTTCGTAGGCCTGCCCGTCGATTTGGTAGACAACGGATTGAACGGTCAATGTGCTCACGCTTGCATCTCCAAAAGGTCATGACTGAAAACGAAAAAGCCCGCCGAAGCGGGCTTTTTACCTGGACTGTTTAAACGGACAACTCGACCAGCAGCTTGTTCAGACGGCGAACGTAACCGGCAGGATCTTTGAGGCTGTCACCCGCGGCCAGGGCCGCCTGATCGAACAGGATATGGGAGAAGTCGGCGAAACGATCTTCGCTCTGCTCCACATCCAGCTTGGCGATCAGCGGGTGGTTGGGGTTGAATTCGAAGATCGGCTTGGAGTCCGGCACCTTCTGCCCACTGGCTTCGAGGATCTGGCGCATCTGCATGCCCAGGTCCTGCTCGCCGATGGCCAGGATCGCCGGCGAATCGGTGAGGCGATGGGAAACCCGCACTTCACTGACCGAATCGCCCAGCGCCGCTTTCAGGCGCTCGACCAAGCCTTCCTTGTCCTTGGCGATTTCTTCCTGGGCTTTCTTGTCTTCCTCGGAATCCAGCTTGCCCAGATCGAGGTCGCCACGGGCAACGTCGACGAAGCCCTTGCCGTCGAATTCGGTCAGGTAGCTCATCAGCCACTCGTCGATGCGATCGGTCAGCAGCAGCACTTCGATGCCTTTCTTGTGGAAGACTTCCAGGTGCGGGCTGTTCTTGACCTGGGCATAGGACTCGCCGGACAGGTAGTAGACCTTGTCCTGACCTTCCTTGACCCGCGCCAGGTAGTCAGCCAGGCCAACGCTCTGTTCACCGCTGTCGTCGCTGGTGGACGCGAACCGCAGCAGGCCGGCGATCTTTTCCTTGTTGGCGAAATCTTCCGCAGGACCTTCCTTGAGGACCTGGCCGAAGTTCTTCCAGAAGCCCTTGTACTGCTCCGGCTCGTTCTTGGCCAGCTTCTCGAGCATATCGAGCACGCGCTTGGTCAGCGCCGTCTTCATCGAGTCGATGATCGGGTCTTTCTGCAGGATCTCGCGCGACACGTTCAGCGACAGGTCGTTGGAGTCGACCACACCCTTGATGAAGCGCAGGTACAGCGGCAGGAACGATTCGGCCTGGTCCATGACGAACACGCGCTGCACGTAGAGCTTGAGACCACGCGGTGCCTCGCGCTGGTACAGATCGAACGGAGCACGGGCGGGCACGTACAGCAGCGAGGTGTATTCCAGCTTGCCTTCGACCTTGTTGTGGCTCCAGCTCAGCGGGTTCTCGTAGTCGTGGCCGACGTGCTTGTAGAACTCCTGGTATTCCTCGTCCTTGATGTCGGTACGCGGACGGGTCCACAGGGCGCTGGCGCGGTTGACGGTTTCCCATTCCTGCGCAGGTGCCTCTTCGCCTTCGGCCGGCGAGCTTTCCTGGGGCAGCTCGATCGGTAGGGCAATGTGGTCGGAGTACTTCTTGATGATGTTGCGCAGACGGTAACCGTCGGCGAATTCATCTTCGGCGCTTTTCAGGTGCAGAACGATACGGGTGCCACGTTCGGCCTTCTCGACGTTGGCGACTTCGAAATCGCCCTCGCCCTTGGAGGACCAATGCACGCCTTCGCTGGCAGGGCTGCCGGCGCGACGGCTGTACACGTCAACCTGGTCGGCGACGATGAAGGCCGAATAGAAGCCCACGCCGAACTGACCGATCAGGTGCGAGTCCTTTTTCTGGTCGCCGGTGAGGTTCTTCATGAAATCGGCAGTGCCGGACTTGGCGATGGTGCCCAGGTGGGTGACCACATCGTCACGGTTCATGCCGATGCCGTTGTCTTCCAGGGTGACCGTCTTGGCGGCCTTGTCGAAGCTGATGCGAATTTTCAGCTCGCCGCCACCTTCGAGCAGCTCAGGCTTGGCCAGCGCTTCGAAACGCAGCTTGTCGACAGCGTCAGAGGCGTTCGAGATCAATTCGCGAAGGAAGATTTCCTTGTTGGAATACAGCGAATGGATCATGAGGTGCAGCAGTTGCTTCACCTCGGTCTGGAAGCCCAGGGTTTCCTTTTGAGTTTCCACACTCATGGTCATCAAACTCCAATCAGATGGCAGGTGCCGCCTATGAGCGGCGGGATGACAAGGAGATGGGGCCGCCGATCGGGATTTCAAGGGGGGCTGCGGCAGGCGAGTTGGCTGGCATCCGGTGACAGACCTTTTCAGCCGGGGCCGCCGTGAAAACCACTCGCGTGCTTGATCGGTACAGCAAGGTCATGGAAAAACCTCATTGCGATCCGATACTTATATATAACTGCAGTGATGGAACTTATATCCGGCGCACACCCTCTTAGCCTCGTAGATACCCAATAAGGAGAAACACCATGCGCAAGACACTCGCTTACTCCCTGATGCTGGCTGCCACCCTTGGTCTGGCTGCTTGCGACAAGAAATCCGAAGACAAGGCTCAAGACGCTGCAGAGCACCGTCAGGAAGCGCAGGAAAAAATGGATTCGGCTCAAGACAAGATGAACGATGCCGCCAAGGAAAACGCCAAGGCCAACGAAGCGGCCATGGAGTCGAACAAGGCTGCAGCTCAGGAGGCTACCAAGTCCGACTCGAGCATGCCGGTCGCACCAGGTACCACTCCGGCTACCCAAGTGCCGCCAGCCAAGAACTGATTGATCGGCGGTGTCCGCTTCGCGGGCAGAGCCCGCTCCCACAGGAGCGAGTTCGAGCTGGCGATGAACGAGCCGCGATCAAGACAAAAAAAATCCCCGAACCAGTCGGGGATTTTTTATGCCTGAAGACTATAGGCAATCAGTCTTCGCGATAGCGACGCAGCTTCAACTGCTTGCCAGCGACACGGGTGTCCTTGAGCTTGCTCAACAGACTCTCCAGACCATCTTCCGGCAGCTCGACCAGGCTGAAGCTGTCACGCACCTGGATGCGACCGATGGCTTCACGGGCCAGCCCGCCTTCGTTGAGGATGGCGCCAAGCAGGTTCTTCGCGGCGATGCCGTCGCGAGCACCCAGGGCGGTACGGCAGCGTGCACGGCCTTCGCCCAGGGGCATTGGCGCGCGGCGCTCACGGTCACTGCGCTCAGGGCGATCACCGCTGCTGGTGCGTTCGCGCGGAGCGCTGGTCGGCACCAGAGGCTGCTCCTTCTCGACCGCATCCAGGGTCAGCGCCTGGCCATTGGTGGCCTTGCGCAGCAGGGCCGCGGCCAGGGCGCGCGGGCTGCAACCGATGTCGGCGGTCAGGCGATCGAGCAACTCGCCATGGGTGCTTTCGGCGTCTGCGACCAGCGGAGCCAGGCTGTTGGTCAGCTTCTTGATGCGCGCATCGAGAACGGCCTGGCCGTTGGGCAGACGAACCTCGGCAACCTTCTGCCCAGTCACGCGCTCGATCACCTGCAGCATGCGGCGTTCACGCGGCGTCACCAGCAGCAGCGCACGGCCTTCGCGACCGGCACGGCCGGTACGACCGATACGGTGCACATAGGACTCGGGGTCGTACGGCATGTCGACGTTGAACACGTGAGTGATGCGCGGTACGTCCAGACCACGGGCAGCGACGTCGGTAGCGACGACGATGTCCAGGCGACCATCCTTGAGCGACTCGATGACGCGCTCGCGCTGGTTCTGGGCGATGTCACCGTTGAGTGCCGCCGCCTTGTAGCCTTTGGCTTCCAGGGCGCTGGCCAGGTCGAGGGTGGCTTGCTTGGTGCGCACGAAGGCGATCAGGGCGTCGAACTCTTCGACTTCCAGCAGGCGCAGGACAGCCGAGGTCTTCTGGTCGGCGTGAACCAGCAGGTGAGCCTGCTCGATCGCGGTGACGGTCTGAGTCTTGGTCTGGATCTTGACGTGCTTGGGGTCACGCAGGTGACGCTCGGCAATCGCCCGGATCGACTGCGGCAAGGTGGCCGAGAACAGTACGGTCTGGCGAGTCTCGGGCATGGCCTTGAAGATGACTTCCAGGTCATCCATGAAGCCCAGCTTGAGCATTTCGTCGGCTTCGTCGAGCACCAGGTGATTCACGGTGGCGAGGACTTTCTCGTCGCGACGCAGGTGGTCGCACAGACGGCCGGGGGTGGCGACGACGATTTGCGCGCCGTTGCGGATTGCTTTCAACTGCGGGCCCATCGGGGCACCGCCGTACACGGCCACTACGGTAACGCCAGGCATCTGCTTGGCGTAGGTTTCGAATGCAGTGGCTACTTGTAGCGCCAACTCACGGGTTGGCGCCAGGATCAGGGCTTGCGGCTCGCGCTTGCTCGGGTCGATACGATGCAGGATCGGCAGAGCGAAGGCCGCGGTCTTGCCGGTGCCTGTCTGCGCCTGGCCGATCATGTCATGACCGGCGAGAATGATCGGGATCGATTGCTGCTGAATAGCCGAAGGCTCTTCGTAGCCGGTAGCGACTACAGCGGCAACAATGTTCGGATGAAGTTCGAGAGCGGCGAAGCCGCCGATTTCCTGGGTCATGGGTCTGCCTCTAAGTGCATCCGCAAAGACCCATGCTCCAAAGCTGCGCATGCCTTGTAAGACTCGAGAGTCACCCTGGCAGCTTTGTCGGCGGGGATTTGCGAAAACGATTGAATGAAAGAATCGTTAGGGAGAGTCCGCGGAACGGACATGCAGCCGAAGCTGTCTTCGGGGGATTGCGCTACCTAAACGTGGCCTGGTTAAAGACCGGCGCGCACTATACCTGAAAATGGCCGCGACGTGAGACTTTTTTGAACCATCGTCCCGTGTGGACAGCAGAGCCACGCGGGCTTTGCGCGAATTGACGGCGCAGTCTATTTTAGCAGAGGCGCCTGCGCAGGTGCGGCAGCTGAAACCTTTCACTCAAACCATTCCGAGGATGCCGTCATGCCCACCCCCTGCCCCGGCAAGGTCAGTTGCGAGCTGCGCGAGCACGTCATGCTCATCGGCCTGGACCGTCCTGCCAAGCGCAACGCCTTCGACCTGCCCATGCTCGATGCCTTGAGCCTGGCCTATGGCACGTTCGAACGCGAGCCGGCGGCTCGAGTGGCCCTGGTGTTCTGTCATGGCGAGCACTTCACCGCGGGGCTGGACCTGGCCGAGGTGAGCACGCGCCTCAGCCAGGGCTGGCAGGTGCCGCCCGGGGGCTGCGATCCCTGGCGGGTCTCGGGTGGGCCGGTGGTGAGCAAGCCTGTGATCGTCGCGGCCCAGGGTTATTGCCTGACCGTGGGCATCGAGCTGATGCTCGCGGCCGACATCAACCTGTGCGCCAGCAATACCCGTTTTGCCCAGATGGAGGTGCAGCGCGGGCTGTTCCCTTTCGGCGGTGCCACGCTGCGCCTGCAGCAGATCGCCGGCTGGGGCAACGCCATGCGCTGGTTGCTGACCGGCGATGAGTTCGATGCCCACGAAGCACTGCGGCTGGGTCTGGTGCAGGAAGTGATGGCCAGCGAAGACCTGCTGCCCAACGCCTTGCAGCTTGCTCAGCGGATTGCCCGACAGGCACCGCTGGGCGTACAGGCGACCCTGGCGTCGGCACGCCTGGCCGTGAGCGAAGGTGAAGGCGCCGCCAGCCTTCAGTTGGCCGCAACCAGCGGGCGCCTGTTCGCCAGCGAGGACGCGCGCGAAGGCCTGGCGGCCATGCAGCAGCAGCGCCCTGCCCTGTTCCGAGGCCAATAGCGCAGCCAGTGGCGCGGCGCACTGCCTCAGCTGGCCGGGCGCACCAGGTCGATCAGCCCCTGCAGCGAGTAACCCAGCTGGGGCGCCAGGGCCTCGGCACGCTGGCACAGGCCGGGCATGTCCAATACCTGCTCGATATCGGCCGGCACCATGACGATGACATTGCCCTCCTTGACCGGCAGTTCCCAGTAGTGCCGCTGGTAGAGGCCGCGCAACAAGGCCGCTCCAAGCGGCTTGCCATCATCGCCCGCCCATTGGTTGATGATCAGCCAGCCATCGGGGTTCAGGCGTTGCTGGCACTGCTCCAGGAACCGCCAGGCCAGGTGGGCGGGAGCCGGACCGTGGTCGGTATACAGGTCGACGAAGATCAGATCTGCGGTTTCGGCGGTGGGTAGCAGCTCGAGCGCGTCGCCGACGCGGATGTACAGCCTTGGATCGTCTTCCAGGCCCATGTATTCGATCGCCAGGCGAGGCACGTCCGGGCGCAGCTCGATGCACTCGACGTCGTCGAGCGGCAGGAACTTCAGGCACGCCTGGGTCAGGGTGCCTGCACCGAGGCCCAGGAACAGCGCGCTTTCAGGTTGCGCATGGCAGAGCGCGCCCACCAGCATGGCACGGGTGTAGTCGTATTCCAGCCAGCTGGGGTCGGCCGTGAACGTGCAGCTTTGTTCGATGGCGTCGCCGAACTCGAGGAAACGGTAGTCGGCGACTTCCAGCACACGGATCATGCCCCAGGCGTCGTGCACCTCGGCCAATACGTGCTCGGTGCGTTCGCGGGGTTGCAGGTTGTCTTGGTCTTCCACCTGAAGGCTCGTCACGACGAATGAAAGCGCCGATTGTGGCATTAATCCGCCAAGGCCGGCACCTTGTCTGGCGGCTCGGGCCTCAGACCCTGAACAACAGCAGGATGGCGCACAGCAAGAGGAACACGCAGAAGCTGCCGCGCAGCACTTTTTCAGACAGGCTGTAGGCGATCTTCACGCCCCAGCTGATGCTCAACAGGCCGCCGATGGCCATTGGCACACCCATGGCCCAATCGACGTGATCGTGCACAGCATAGGTCAAGAGGGTCACGCTGGTACTGGGCGCGGCCAGGGCCAGCGACAGGCCCTGGGCCATGATCTGGGTGGTGCCGAAAACGCTGGTCAGCACGGGCGTGGCCAGCACGGCGCCGCCAACCCCGAAAAACCCTCCGATCACACCGGAAAAGCCACCCAGTACGCCCAGCCACGGCCAGGCATGACGCATCTCGCCCGTACCGTTCACGGGGCGCAGGAACATCTGCGCAATGTTGTAGACTACCAGCACCAACAGGAAGGCCACGAAGCCCACCCGCATCGACGCCGGGTCCAGCCCTGCCGCGAGCACCGAGGCAATCCAGGCGAACACCAGTCCGCCGCTGGCCAATGGCAAGGCATGACGCCAGGGTATGGGACGACGCTGGTGATAGCGCCATAATGCCAGGAGCACATTGGGCACGACCATCACCAGCGACGTGCCCTGGGCCAGTTGCTGGTCCACGCCGAACAGCACGCCGAGTGCCGGGATCGCGATCAACCCCCCGCCGATGCCGAACACCCCGCCCAGCGTGCCCATCACCGCACCCAATGCAATGTAGAGCAATGTTTCGAACATACCGCCTCTCTATCCACCTTCGTGCATCATCCAGCCGTGCATCCTACCAGTGTGACCGCCGCCGAAGGATGTAGAAGTGCTGCACAACCTAGAACGAACTATGCACGCTGTTTGTAGCTCGAAATCAACACCAGCTTCACGAAGGAACGAGCGAAGCGCCGAAACCTGCGAACGGCGGATCGCCTAATGCACTTGCACCATTGGAAAAAGGATCAGCATGAACACCGAATCCACTCACGACGAGGCAGTCAGCGTCGACGACAGCCTGCTGCTGGATAATCAGCTGTGCTTCTCGCTGTACTCTACATCGCTGCTGATGACCAAGGTGTACAAGCCCTTGCTGCAGGCTTTGGGCCTGACCTACCCGCAGTACCTGACCATGATGGTGCTGTGGGAAAAGAACGGCATGACCGTGGGCGAAATCAGTACCCGGCTGCTGACCGACCCCGGCTCGCTGACGCCCCTGCTCAAGCGCCTGGAAGCCGAAGGCTTGCTCAGCCGTACCCGCAGCAAGGACGACGAGCGTGTGGTGATCGTCGAGCTGACAGCGCAAGGCCGAGCCCTGCGCGACAAAGCCGAGTCGGTACCGCTCAACATCGTCAAGGCCAGCTGCCACAGCAGTGCCGAGCTGCGCGCGCTGCAGACCAGTCTGCTGTCGTTGCGCAAGAACCTGCAGCAAGGGCTCTGACACCCCGCCCGAAGACTTGGCGCGCAGGTGCTATCATCGCGCATTACCTGCCCCAAGGACCGAATGCACCCCATGGATTATCGCAAGCCTTCAGATCGCAAAAGCATGCACTCGCGGATCGTCCAGGAGCTGGGAATGCAGATCGTCTCCGGCCGCTTCAAGCCTGACGATCGCTTGCCCGCCGAAGCCCTGCTGTGTGAAGAATACGCGGTCAGTCGTCCGGTGCTGCGCGAAGCAACACGGGTGTTGGTGGCCAAGGGTCTGGTGTACTCCAGGCCACGGGTGGGTTCGGTGGTCAAGCCGCGCCGTGAATGGCACATGCTCGACCCCGACGTCCTGCACTGGGTGATGCAGAGCACGCCGCAGAACGAGTTCTTCGCCTTGCTGACCAGCGTGCGCACCATCATTGAGCCGGCAGCGGCGGCGCTGGCCGCCCAGCATGCCACCGAGGCCGAAGTGGCCTCGATTGGCGAGGCCTACCAGCGCATGGAGGCGGCCGGGTCGGTCGATGACGTGCTGCAGCCGGACCTGGATTTCCACAGCCGCATCGCCGATGCCACTCACAATGACCTGCTCGCGCACCTGTGCAACATGTTGTCGCTGGCGTTGCGTGAGGCCCTGCGTCATTCCAACCGGCGACCCAACCTGCACGAATTGGCCCTGCCGCGGCACAAGGCGATCCTGACTGCCATCGAGAACGGTGATGCCCTGGGCGCCCGGCATGCCACGCTGGTCCAGCTCGACGACGCACGCAACGCGCTCAGCGTGGTGCTCGGACGCGCCGAATCGCTCTAGGCCAGGTCAGCACTCCGGCGGCGCAGCGATCAACGACCACGCAACCAGAGCAGGAAGCGCGAAGCGAACTCGGGCACTGCGCTGAAGATGTACCCGTTGACCGCCAGATTGGCCAGCGACACCACCAGGAACAGCTGGGGAATGCTCAGCTTGGCCACGCTGAGCAGGAGGATGGAAACGATCGCCGAGACCACCATGAACAGCGAATTGAGGATGTTGTTGGCCGCGATGACCCGCGCGCGCTGCTCGGTGGCGGTGCGTGACTGGATCAACGCGTACAGCGGAACGATGTAGAACCCGCCGAAGACGCCCAAGCCGAGGATATCCAGCAATACCCACCAGGTCTGACCATGGCCCAGCGCCGTCAGCCAGCCTTGTGGCTGCGCGGCCTGCAACACGCCGTTGGAATGCCACCACAGCAGCACCCCGAACAGCGTCAGGCCGAGCGCACCCAGGGGCACCAGGCCCATCTCGACCTTGTGCCGGGACAGGCGCTCGCACAGCATCGAACCCAGCGCGATGCCCACCGAGAACACGGTGAGGATCAAGGTGACCACGGTTTCGTCGCCGTCCAACCACTGCTGGGCATAGGCGGGAATCTGGGTCAGGTAGACGGCGCCGACGAACCAGAACCAGGAGTTGCCGACCAGCGAGCGCGAGACCGCACGGGTCTGGCCCAGGCCCAGGCGCAGGGTGAACCAGGTCTGCCGGGCGATGTTCCAGTCCAGCACCAGCCCCGGATTGGCGGCGCTGACCGGCGGGATGCTGCGGCTGGCGACATAGCCAAGCAGGGCGACCAACAGCACGGCGGTGGCGACGACACCGGCGTAGTGGGCGGACGACATCATCACACCCGCACCGATGGTGCCGGCCAGGATCGCCAGAAACGTGCCCATCTCCACCAGGCCATTACCCCCCACCAGCTCTTCAGGCCGCAAGGCCTGGGGCATGATCGAGTACTTGACCGGACCGAACAGCGCGGAATGGGTGCCCATGGCGAACAGTGCGACGAGCATCAGCCACAGGTGATCGAAAGCCAACCCGACCGCACCCACCGCCATGATGACGATCTCGGCCAGCTTGATGGCGCGGATCAAGCGATCCTTGGCGAACTTTTCGCCGAACTGCCCGGCCAGCGCCGAGAACAGAAAGAACGGCAGGATGAACAGCAGCGCGCAGAGGTTGACCCAGACGCTGCGGTCGCCCTCGATGGCGAGCTTGTAGAGGATCGTCAGGATCAGCGATTGCTTGAAGATGTTGTCGTTGAACGCACCCAGGGCCTGGGTCACGAAAAACGGCAGGAAACGGCGCTTGCCGAGCAAGGCGAACTGCGACTGCTGACTCATCGATCCTGTACCTGAATGATGCCGCGTGGGCTGGGCTCTGGCGGGGCGACGAAGCCATCGGCAGCGGCGGCATCGTCGGCGCACAGCATAACGCTATACCGCCTATCGCCCAACTCGATGACAGTGGCTGCGACCATGGTCGGCGCTGACGGCGCAGCGTGCGCCGTGCGAGACTGGCGGGTGCCCGCTTCGACGGGTGCCTGCCCGCCCCGTTCCGGAGTCATCGATGTCGTTGTCCAGCGGATTGATCGCCACCGTCGCCCTGGCCTATATGGCCGTGATGTTCGCCATCGCTTTCTACGGCGACCGCCGCAGCACGCCCCTGCCGCCCCGTGTACGGGCCTGGGTCTACAGCCTGTCGCTGGCGGTGTACTGCACCAGCTGGACGTTTTTCGGCGCGGTGGGCCAGGCGGCCGAGCAGTTGTGGGCGTTCCTGCCGATCTACCTGGGGCCGGTGCTGCTGATGCTGCTGGCGCCCTGGGTGCAGCAAAAGATGGTGATGATCAGCAAGCAGGAAAACATCACCTCGATTGCCGACTTCATCGCGGCGCGCTATGGCAAGTCGCAAAGCCTCGCCGTGGTGGTGGCGCTGATCTGCCTGGTCGGCGTGCTGCCCTACATCGCCCTGCAGCTCAAAGGCATCGTGCTGGGCGTGAACCTGCTGATCGGCGCCGGTGCCGACGCCACCGGGACCCGCGTCCAGGACACCGCCATGGTGGTGACGCTGGTGCTGGCGCTGTTCACCATTCTGTTCGGCACGCGCACCCTCGACGTCACCGAGCACCACCGCGGCATGGTCCTGGCCATTGCCTTCGAAGCACTGGTCAAGTTGTTCGCGTTTCTGGCCGTGGGCATCTTCGTCACCTATGGGCTGTACGACGGCTTCGAGGACCTGCTCGACCAGGCCATGCTGGCACCGCGCCTGGAAGCGTACTGGCAAGAGACGATCAATTGGCCCTCGATGGTGGTACAGACCGGCGTGGCGATGATGGCGATTCTTTGCCTGCCACGGCAGTTCCATGTCACCGTAGTGGAGAACACCGACCCGCAGGACCTGCGCCTGGCGCGCTGGGTGTTTCCCGCCTATCTGATCCTGGCCGGGCTGTTCGTGGTGCCGATCGCCCTGGCCGGGCAGATGCTGCTGCCCAGCTCGGTGATTCCCGACTCGTTCGTCATCAGCCTGCCGCTGGCCGAAGCCCACCCGGCCCTGGCCCTGCTGGCTTTCATCGGGGGTGCCTCTGCGGCCACCGGCATGGTCATCGTCGCCAGCGTCGCGCTGTCGACCATGGTTTCCAACGACATGCTGCTGCCCTGGCTGCTGCGTCGGCAAAGCGCGGAACGGCCCTTCGAAGTGTTTCGCCAGTGGATGCTCAGCGTCCGCCGAGTGAGCATCGTGGTGATTCTGCTGTTGGCGTACGTCAGCTATCGCCTGCTCGGCTCTACTGCCAGCCTGGCCACCATCGGCCAGATTGCCTTTGCCGCCGTGACCCAACTGACGCCGGCAATGCTCGGTGCGCTGTACTGGAAACAGGCCAACCGGCGCGGGGTTTTCGCCGGGCTGGCGGTGGGCATCTTTCTCTGGTTCTACACCTTGGTGCTGCCAGTGGCGGCACACAGCCTGAACCTGCCGCTGGACGTGTTCCCCGGCCTGGCCTGGATCCACGGCAACCCGTTCGGCCTGCCCATCAGCCCCATGACCCAAGGGGTGGTGCTGTCGCTGGCCGGCAATTTCATTCTGTTCGCCTGGGTTTCGGTGCTGTCGCGTACCCGCGTCAGCGAACACTGGCAAGCCGGGCGATTCATCGGCCAGGAGATCAATGCCGGGCCCCATGGCCGCTCGCTGCTGGCGGTGCAGATCAATGACCTGCTCAACCTGGCGGCACGCTTCGTCGGCGAGGAGCGGGCACGGCAAAGCTTCCTTCGCTACGCCTATCGGCAGGGCAAGGGCTTCAACCCCAACCAGAATGCCGATGGCCAGTGGATTGCCCACACCGAACGCCTGCTGGCCGGTGTGCTGGGCAGCTCGTCGACGCGAGCGGTGGTAAAGGCGGCCATCGAAGGCCGCGACATGCAGCTCGAAGACGTCGTGCGTATCGCCGACGAAGCCAGCGAAGTGCTGCAGTTCAACCGTGCCCTGCTGCAGGGCGCGATCGAGAACATCACCCAGGGCATCAGCGTGATCGACCAGTCGCTGCGCCTGGTGGCCTGGAACCACCGCTACCTCGAGCTGTTCAATTACCCGGAAGGCTTGATCAGCGTCGGGCGGCCGATTGCCGACATCATCCGCTACAACGCCGAGCGCGGCCTGTGCGGGCCCGGCGAGGCGCAGGTACACGTCGCCAGGCGTCTGCACTGGATGCGCCAGGGTCGCGCGCACACCTCCGAGCGGCTGTTTCCCAACGGGCGGGTCATCGAGCTGATCGGCAACCCGATGCCGGGGGGTGGCTTCGTCATGAGCTTCACCGACATCACCGCTTACCGCGAAGCCGCACAGGCGCTCAAGGACGCCAACGAAGGCCTGGAACAACGGGTGACCGACCGCACCCACGAACTGTCCCAGTTGAACCAGGCGCTGACCGAAGCCAAGGGCCATGCCGAGTCGGCGAACCAGTCCAAGACGCGCTTCCTGGCGGCGGTCAGCCACGATCTGATGCAGCCGCTCAACGCAGCGCGGCTGTTCTCTGCGGCGCTGTCACACCAGCCGGGCCTGTCGGCCGAAGCCAGCCAGCTGGTGCAGCACATGGACAACTCCTTGCGCTCGGCCGAAGACCTGATCAGCGACCTGCTGGATATTTCCCGTCTGGAGAACGGCAAGATCAGCCCGGACCGCAAGGGGTTCGCGCTCAATGAACTGTTCGACGCACTGGGGCCGGAATTCAAGGCCCAGGCCCGGGAGCAGGGCCTGGATTTCCGCCTCAGGGGAAGCAACCTGCGCGTCGACAGCGACATCAAGCTGTTGCGCCGCGTGCTGCAGAACTTCCTCACCAACGCCTTCCGCTATGGGCGTGGCCCGATCCTGCTGGGTGTGCGGCGCAAGCCCGGTGCGCTGAGTCTCGAGGTGTGGGACCGAGGCCCGGGCATTGCCCGCGACAAGCTGGAAGCGATCTTCGAAGAATTCAAGCGCCTGGACAGTCACCAGACCCGTGCCGAGAAAGGCCTGGGGCTGGGCCTGGCGATTGCCGACGGCCTGTGCCGGGTGCTCGGCCACCCGTTGCAGGTACGCTCATGGCCCGGCCATGGCAGCGTGTTCAGTGTGACGGTACCACTGGCCGGCGCGGACACTGCAACCGCCCTGCCCGCCCCGCCGCCCATCAGCCAGCCGCTGGGTGGCGCACGGGTGCTCTGCGTCGACAACGAAGACAGCATTCTGCTGGGCATGCACAGCTTGCTCAGCCGCTGGGGGTGCGAGGTGTGGACCGCGCGCAATCGCCAGGACTGCGCAGCGCTGCTGGCCGCTGGCAAGCGGCCGCAATTGGCGTTGGTGGATTACCACCTGGACGAGGGCGAAACCGGTACGCAACTGATGGCCTGGCTGCGCACCGCGCTGGCCGAGCCGGTGCCGGGCGTGGTGATCAGCGCCGACGCGCGCCCCGAAACCGTCGCCCTGGTGCAAGCGGCTGGGCTGGACTACCTGGCCAAACCGGTAAAGCCTGCGGCCTTGCGGGCGCTACTCAACCGGCACCTGGGCCGGCACTGACACGCCGTCGGCGTCGGCCTCGGCGCCGCTGTCCTGATGGGCCTCGGTCATGGCGCGCTCGAGCAGGTCGGGCGGCAGGCTCTTGCTGGCACGGGCGCCCAGCAGCTTGAGCTGTTCGCTGCGGCTAACCAGGTTGCCACGTCCTTCGGTGAGCTTGTTGCGCGCCGCGCCGTAGGCCTTGTCCAACTGCTGCAGGCGGTTGCCGACTTCGTCGAGGTCCTGGATGAACAGCACGAACTTGTCATACAGCCACCCGGCGCGCTCGGCGATCTCCCGAGCGTTCTGGCTTTGCCGTTCCTGCTTCCACAGGCTGTCGATGACACGCAGGGTGGCTAGCAGGGTCGTCGGGCTGACGATGACGATCTGCCGGTCGAAAGCCTCCTGGAACAGGTTGGGCTCGGCCTGCAATGCGGCCGAGAATGCCGCTTCGATGGGCACGAAGAGCAGGACGAAATCCAGGCTGTGCAAGCCATCAAGGCGACTGTAATCCTTGCCCGAAAGGCCCTTGACGTGATTGCGCAGCGACAGCACGTGCTGCTTCAGGGCCGCCTGGGCGATGGCGCCGTCTTCGGCGGCGATGTACTGCTGATAGGCGGTGAGGCTGACCTTGGAATCGACCACCACCTGCTTGTCGCCGGGCAGCATGATCAGCACGTCGGGCTGGAAGCGCTCGCCATCCGGCCCCTTGAGGCTGACCTGGGTCTGGTACTCGCGGCCCTTTTCCAGGCCGGCATGCTCCAGCACCCGCTCCAGAATCAACTCGCCCCAGTTGCCCTGGGTTTTCTGGCCCTTGAGGGCCTGGGTCAGGTTGGTGGCTTCGGTGCTCAAACGCTGGTTGAGCTGTTGCAGGCGCTCCAGTTCCTTGCCCAGGGAAAAGCGCTCGCGGGCCTCGTTCTGGTAGCTCTCTTCCACCCGTTTTTCGAACGACTGGATACGCTCCTTGAGCGGATCGAGTAGTTGCCCCAGGCGTTGCTGGCTGTTTTCGGCAAAACGTTGCTCGCGTTCGTCGAAGATCTTGCCTGCCAGTTCGGCGAACTGCGCGCGCAGTTCGTCCCGTGAACCCTGCAGGTCGTTCAGGCGTTGCTGGTGACTGTCCTGTTGTTCGCGCAATTCGGCGGAAAGTCCGGCGCACTGGGCATCGAGGCGACGCAACTCGGTTTCCCGGGTGCTACGCTCGATGTTCCAGGCGTGGGCGGCATCGCGGGCATTGTCGCGTTCGTTCTGCAGCAGTTCGACCTCGCGGCGCAGACCGGCGAGTTCGGCTTGCTTGGCCGAGTTGGCCTGGCCGAGGTCGCTGACTTCATCGCGGCAGGCATCGAGTTGCGCGCTCAGGCCGTCCTGAGCCAATTGGGCGTTGCTCAGGCGCTCGTCGAGCAAGGCGACCTGGGCCAGCGCGGCGGTGCTTTTGCGCTGCAGCTGCCAGGCCAGCGCCAGGCAGGGCAAGGCGGCCGCCAGCAGGCCAATCAACAGGCTGGTTACGTCCAGGGCCATGGTGTGCTCTCATGCGGATTCGATGAGCGGCAGTCTGAGGCCATCGGCCGCCAGGGGCAAACCGCCTGTCAGCCGCGGCGCAGATCGCTCAAGGCGGTCTGGGCGCCTGCATCGCCGGCACGGGCAGCCTGACGCAGGAGTTCCTGACCGATGCGCTGGTCGCGGGCGTTGCCGCAATCGCGGCACATCAACTGGCCAAGGCGGCTCTGCGCGACCACCACGCCTTCGCGCGCGGGTTGCTTGAGCATGCGTCCGGCCAGGTGCTTGACGTTGACCTTGTGGCCCAGGCGGGGGCTGTCGAGCAGCCAGAGGGCAACCTTGAGGGTGAAACGCTTGGGTGCGACGGGTGCGGAACTTTTCATGAAAAAACTTTGGGCAGATCGGAAAAGCGCGCCACTCTACTCTTTTTTCCCGGCGAATGCGCGGGGGCAATGACCAGCCCCACACCCACCTCTCCCGTAGGAGCGGTCCGTGGCCGCGAAGGGCGCAACGCGGTGGGTCAGGCGTACCGCGGCGCCCTTTTCGCGGCCGATGACCGCTCCTACGGGAGATGGCGCTGATCCCCGTGGCAGCGCATGACCACTGTAGGAGCGGTCCGTGGCCGCGAAGGGCGCAACGCGGTGGGTCAGGTCGCGAGGGTCACGGCGCCGATGCCGGGGAAGTCGACTTCGATGCTGGCGCCTGGGGGCGCCCATTGGATACCGGTCCAGCTTCCGGTGGCGATCAGATCGCCCGCGCGCAGAGGGTTGCCCAGTGCGACAGCGTGTCGCGCAAGCCACGGCAGGGAGTTCAACGGTTCGCGGAACGGATGGCTGCCCAGGCCACGCACCACTTGTTCGCCGTCGACGCGCAGCGTTGCGGCCTGGGCCGACCAGTCGGGGATGGATGCCAAAGCCACCGGCATGCCAACAATCAGGCCTCGGTTCAGTTGCTGGTCCGCCAGGCGCAACAAGGCATCGGCCTGGGCACCGTTCTCCCAGCGCGTGTCGCACAACTCGATGCCAGGCATCCACGCGTCGATGGCTGCATACGCCCCAGCCAGGTCGGTGTGTTCATCCAGATCCCTGGACAGCCGCACGAACAGTTCGCCCTCGATACCGAACCCGTGGCAGTGGCCCGGTGGCACCTGCCAACCGGACGCCTGCACCGCGCTGGCCGGCACGCCGGCGGCGCTGATGAAACCTGCGGGCGCACCGCCCAGCTTCCACGCCCGTGCGGGCGCATGGGCGAACCAGCCCATTGCCTCGGCCACCCGCTGCTGCACCTCATACGCCTGCGCCTGGGTGTCCAGGCGCACACCGTCGACCGGCTGCCGGCGATGCTCGCGCCAGGCGCGGATCAGCCGCCCGGCCACCTGCTCGACCGCGCTCACAGCGGCAACTCGGTCTTGCGCCGGCGTACCTGCGCCGGTGCCGGACGCTCGCAGGGCAAGAACTGGCCCCGCCCCGCTTCGCCCCGAGGCTCACCGTCCCATACCACCTCGCCGCGCGACAGCGTGATGGCCGGCCAGGCGCTCAATTGCATACCGGCGTAAGGGGTGTAGTCGACGTTGTGGTGCAACATCTCGTTGCTGATCGACACCGGCTGCCCTTCGTCCCAGATCACCAGATCGGCATCGGCGCCGATGGCGATACTGCCCTTGCGCGGGTACAGCCCATACATCTTTGCCGCGTTGGTCGACGTCAGCGCGACGAAACTTTGCGCCGTGATGCGCCCGGTGCGCACGCCTTCGGACCACAACAGCGCCATGCGGGTTTCGACACCGGGAATGCCGTTGGCGATCTGGTCGAACGACACGTCTTCGCCGTGGGCCTTCTTGCCGTCGGGGCCGTCGTAACGAAACGGCGCGTGGTCGGACGAGAATATCTCGAACGAACCGTTTTCCAGCCCGTCCCAGATCACCTGCTGGTTCGCGGCGTCCCGAGGCGGTGGGCTGCAGATGCATTTGGCGCCTTCGAAGCTGTCGTCACAGCCCAGCGAGTCGGCGGTCAGAAACAGGTATTGCGGGCAGGTTTCGGCATACACCTTCAAGCCGTGGTTCTGCGCCCAGCGAATCTGCTCGACGGCCTCGCGACCCGATACGTGGACGATGAGAATGGGCACATCCACCAGTTCGGCCAAGGCAATGGCGCGGTGCGTGGCCTCACGTTCCACCAGCATCGGTCGCGAGCTGGCGTGGTAGCGCGGCGCACTGAGCCCGGCCGCCAGCAGCCGCTCGGTGAGCCAGGCGATGCAGTCGCTGTTCTCGGCATGCAACATGACCATGGCCCCTTCGCGGCGGGCCACGGACAGGGTTTCGAGAATCTCTCGATCGCCCAGTTTCAGCGCGTCGTAGGTCATGTAGATCTTGAACGAGGTATAGCCCTCGGCAATCAGAGCCGGCAATTCTTCACGCAATACCTGCGGCGTCGGGTCGGTGACGATCAGGTGAAAGGCGTAGTCGATGACCGGCTTGTTGCCTGCCCGGCGATGGTAGTCATCCACTGCTGCACGCAGGGTTTCACCCTTCTGCTGACAGGCGAAAGGAATCACCGTGGTGGTCCCACCGCAGGCCGCCGACACCGTGCCACTGAAAAAATCATCGGCCATCACCGAGCCGTCGCCGGTGGGCTGGTCCAGGTGCACGTGGCTGTCGATGCCGCCCGGGGTCACGTGCCGGCCGGCCGCGTCGATTTCCGCAAGGCCTGGGGGCAGCTCCAGGGCCAGGGCGACGATGCGCCCGTCGCGAATGCCGATGTCACTGGTGAAGGTGTCAGCGGCAGTGACCACGCGCGCGTTGCGAATAACCGTATCGAAAGGTTGCATATCAAGCCTCTTCAAGCAGTAGCCGGCCCCAGCCGGTCAAGCGACGTGTGTCCACGCCGGTCATGTTCAACATGTCCCAGAGCACCGTCGTCACCGTGTCGAACACCGGTACCCCGTGCTGGCGCTCCCAGGATTCGGCACGGTGGGCGGCGTGCAGGTTGGTGCAGAAGGTGGTGATGGCCTCGGCACCGGCCGCGACCACCTCGGCCACCTGGCGATCCAGGGTGGCCTCGTCCACTTCGGCAAAGGAGAAATTGTCCTGCAGCGACAGGTGGCTTTCGGCGCTGGCATCGATACCCAGCGCGGCATAATTGGCAACGATCTTCGCCTGTACCTCCGCCAGATACGGCGAAACCAGGCCCAGGCGGCGAATGCCGAAGCGCTGCAACGCCTTGTTCAGTGCCAGCACCGAGGTCGTCGCCGGTATCGCCGTGGCCTCGGTAATGGCCTGGCATAGCGCAACGTCGGTATCGAAACCCAGCCATCCGGCAGAGGTGCCGCTCCAGCCGATGACATCGACATGGGCATCGGCCAGCAAGCGCGCCGCGTCCAGAATCCGCTCGCGCTGGAACTGGCCCAGCGCGTCGGCACTGAGGGCGATCTGGGTGACACTGAAGCGTGAGAAATGCACGCTGACTTCCGGCAGGCTGGCTATCAACGCCTGGGTCAGCGGCTCCAGTGCGGTGTTCGAGGAAGGCGTAAGCACGCCCAGGCGAATACGGCGGGTCATGCTGGACCTCCAGTGATCGCGTGCGAGGAAGGATAGGCGCGCAAAGGGTTTTCGCAACGTTGCCACAGGTCGCGGCACACGGTGTCGGCTGCGGCACGTACACAGGCTTCGTCGACCTGGGTCGAACGGCCTTGGTCGATCACCACCCGACCGTCGACGATCACGGTTTCGACGTCGGCCCCGGTGGCGTTGTGCACCAAACTGCCCAGCTCATCGATGCAGGGAGTGAGGTGGAGCTGTCGATAGTCGAGGATGGCCAGGTCAGCCAACTGGCCGACCGCCAATCGACCCAGATGGTCGCCCCAACCCAGCGCCGCGGCGCCGTTGACGGTGGCCATGCGCAGCACGTCGCGTGGTTGCCAGTCGTCGGCGACCCGTCCGGCACTCAACCGCCCTACCGCCAGCGCCCAGCGCATCACCTCGATCATGTCGCCGTGCATGGTGTCGGTAGCCAGGCACAGGCGCGCGCCGGCCTGCAGCAGGCGACGCGTGGGCGCTACCCGTCCGGACATGGCGTTGCCGACCGGGATGTGCACGACATGAGCACCCGAGGCGCCGATGCGGGCGATGTCCTCGTCATCCACGTGAATGCAGTGACCGGCCAGCAGGCGCGAATCGAGCATGCCCAGCTCATCGAGCAGTTGCACCGGCGAGCGGCCGTGGGTAGCGCGCACCCAATCCAGTTCGTCCTGGCTCTGCGCCAGGTGCGTGCTGATCTGCAACCCATGCCGGCGGGCCAAGGCATCAATCTGGCGCAGGAAGTCCAGCGAGCAGGTATCGGGCGCGTGAGCGGTCAGGTGGGCCTGGACGCGTCCGTCGGCCTGCCCTGCCCAGCGTTCGACGAAGGCCTCGGCGTGGTCCAGCTGGGCCAGGCCACGCTTCAGGTCGAAGCGCCGCGTGCCTTGCAGCACCGAGGCGAAATCGACATCGGCCAGACGTTGGCTGGCGAACAGCCGCACACCCGTTTCGGCCATGCCTGCCACGGTGTGCTCGGCATGCACGAAGCTGTCCACAAGCGTGGTGCAACCCGCCCGTAGCGCTTCGAGTGCACCGAGGCGGGACAACGCCAGTGCTTCTTCCGGGCTGAGCCATGAAGCCTGCGGCAGGCCGGGGGTGTAGGACGGCGCGAAGCCGCAGTCCGGCGCCACCCCACGGACGAAATTCAGGCCGGCATGGTAATGGGTATTGACGAAGCCGGGCACCACCACCCGGCCCGGCAAGTGCAGATGCCGCACGGCTTTAGGCGCAGCCTGGTCGGCTGGCCCGACGTGGGCGATGCGTTGGCCACGGATGCCCAGGCTCGCGGACCGCGCAAGGCCATCGACCGGGTCCAGCAGCACGGCGCCGGTAATCAGTAGATCCAGTGGATTGTCGATCATGCGGCCATCCACCCGCCGTCCACCATCAACGTGGTGCCGGTGATGAAGCTGGCCTCGGCGCTGGCCAGAAACAGCACGGCCCTGGCGACATCGTCGGGATGGCCCAACCGCGGCCAGGGGGTACGCCGCGTGGCTCGTTCCATCACCGCCGGGTCTACCGCCCGGCCACCGGCGCCGGTCTGGATCTTGCCGGGCGCCACCGCGTTGCAGACGATGCGCTGCTCGGCATAGTCGCTGGCGACCTGCCGGGTGAGGTAATCCACAGCCGCCTTGCTCACGCCATAGGCCAAGTCCTGGGGCGCGGCAATCATGCCGTGTTGCGAGGACAGGTTGACGATGCGTCCGCGGGTTTCACCCACTATCGCCTGGCCGACCATTTGCCGCACGGCAGCCCGGCAACAGCGGTAGACACCCCCGAGATTGACGTCCAGGACACGCTGCCAGTCGGCCTCGTCGAGCTCGAGCAAGGGCCGCGCGTGGCGGATGCAGGCGTTATTGACCAGCACATCGAGGCGTCCGAAGCGCGCTACCGTGGTCTCGACCAAGGCTTCGACCTGAGCGCTGGCGGCAACGTCAGTCTGCACGAACAGGGCCTGATGGCCAGCGGCGCGAATCAGGTCGGCGGTTGGCTCGCCGCCCTCGATGACAGCCGTGGTGACATCGGCGATGACCACGCGGGCACCGTGGCTTGCCAGGTGCCAGGCAATGGCGCGGCCGATGCCGGAGGCCGCACCGGTGACGATGCATACCTGGCCCGCCATACTCGATGAGTTCGCCAAAGGGCTGGGAGTCATGGGTTCACCCTTGTCTGGGGGCCTGCCACCTGGGCAAGCCAGTGATGAAAATCGTGATCGGCAGCGTCGATGCCGAATCGCGGAACGAAGCCGCAGTCTTCGCGCAGGCGATCGAGCGCCATGCTCGCCCGGTCGTAGTCGGCGTACAGCTCGATGTTCGGCGTTTCACCCGGCGCCGCCAGACGCCAGCGGAAGTCCGGGAAGCGTGTGGCCAAGCGCGTGCACCATTGACTGAGCGGCCATTGGAAACCCGCCGCCAGGTTATAGAGGGGATATCGCCACTGCGGCTGCTCCAGCAGGCGGCCGATGGCCTGTGCGGCGTCGCGGACATACAGCCAGTCGCGCAGGCTGTCGCGCGCCAGGATCGCCGTGCCGCCACGGCGGGCCACTTGCAACAGTTGCAGCGGTGCGCTGAGAGTGTCGCGCACGCCGCTGTCGGCTTCCCAGGGCCCGAAGCAAGTGCCCAGGCGGCCGATAACCAAGGGCAACCCATGCAGTTGGGCAAGGCGCCGCGCTGCGTCCTCGGCGCTGCGCTTGGACTGGCCGTACAAGCCCTCGGGGGCCAAGGCGGAACGTGCTTCGTCGAGCAACGGCGCGTGACGCCCGGTGCTGCCGTAGACCGAGCCCGAGCTGATGTGCACCAGCCGCGACACGCCGCACTCGGCGCTCGCGCCGATGGCCGCGAGCACCCCGCCCACGTTCACTTCGAAGATCGCCTGTGGCGCCAGGCGCTCGCGCTCGGCGTCGGCGGTGATGGCGGCCAGGGTCACCACCCGCTGGGGACGATGGCGACCCATGAGCGTACGCAGGTCGGTCGCATCGCGCACATCGCCCTGATGCTCGATGAAGCGTCCCGGCAACTCGGCGAAAACCGCTCGCGCGGCGTCTGGAATCGGCCCCAGGTCGAAACCGATCACTTCTTCACCCGCCATCAGCAGGTGCTCGCTCAAGGCCAGGCCGACGAAGCCACTGCTGCCGGTGATCAGCGTCTTCATCTCAGGCGTTTTCCCGTACCGGCTCCGGGCGCAGCAGCGCCAGGATATGCCGTTTGTAGTCGTTGAAGGCCTTGCTGGTCGGGTCGCGCGGACGTTCCAGCTCGATCGGCAGCAACTCGCGGATGCGCCCTGGGCGGGCCGACATCACCGCCACATGGGTACCCAGCGCCAAGGACTCATCGATGCCATGGGTGACGAATACGATAGTGCTCTGGCTCTCGCGCCAGATCCGGATCAGCTCGGCGTGCATGTCCATTTTGGTCTGCTCGTCCAACGCACCGAACGGCTCATCCATGAGGATCACTTCAGGGTTCATGAGCAATGCGCGGGCGATGCCCACGCGCTGATTCATGCCGCCCGAGAGTTCGCTGGGAAAGTGGTTCTCGAAGCCGGTCAGACCCACCATTTCAATGAATTTCTGTGCCTTCTCACGACGTATCTCCTTGCCCACGCCGCGCATCTTCAGGTGAAAGGCGACGTTCTCCCAGACCGGCAACCACGGCATCAGGTTGGCTTGCTGGAACACCACGCCACGATCGGCCCCCGGTGCGGTGATCGACTGCCCGCCCACGCTGACCGTGCCCTGGGTAGGGTGATCGAAGCCGGCGATCATGTTCAGCAGGGTCGACTTGCCGCAGCCACTGGGGCCCAGCAGGCAGAGAAATTCGTTGCGCGCCACCGTCAGGCTGACGTCGTCCAGGGCAACGATGCCGGTGGGTCGCTTGGGGTCGTCGAACACGCGTGAGACGCGGTCGATGGTGATCAGTGCCATGCCTCAGCCCTCCTTCTGCAACGTGGAGCCACGCTGCCAGCGCAACAGGTAAGCGCCCACACGCTTGATCGCGTAGTCGCTGAGAAAACCCAGCAGGCCGATGCTGACCATGGAGGCGATGACGATGTCGTAACGCAGGAAATAATAGGAATCCCACAGCACATAGCCGACGCCGCTTTTCACCGCGACCATTTCCGCTGTGACCGTGAGCATCCACGCCGAGCCGATGGCGATGCGCAGGCCCGAGAAGATGCTCGGCAGCGCCGCCGGGAAGACGATGTAAAGCAATAGTTTGCTTGGCGTACCACCGGTCATGGCGCCTGCGCGCAACAGGTTGCGGTCGCAGTTCTTGACACCGTGAATGGTGCTCAACAGCACCGGAAAGAACGACCCCATGAACACCAGGAAGATCGCCGGTTTGTCGGCAATGCCGAACCAGATGATCGCCAGGGGAATCCAGGACACCGGCGGGATCGGTCGCAGAATCTGCAGCACCGGCTCGAACAGGTTTTCTGCGGTGCGCGACCAGCCGATGGCCATGCCTGCGCCGACGCCGAGCAAGGCCGCGATAGCGAAGCCTGCGAACACCCGGAACGAGCTGGCGGCCACATCGAGGATCCAGTGGCCGCTGTAGCTCTGCGTGTTGCCATCGGTGGCGAAGACCCAGTCGGCCCAGGCGATCATGACCTGGGACGGGGCCGGCAGCAGCGCGCGCGGCAAGATGCCGGAGCGGGAAAAGATCTCCCAGCCCACCAGCAGCAGCACCGGCACGATGCCGCGCTCGATGCGTTTGTACAGGCGTCGGCCCAGGGATGGGCCATGCCCTCGCCCGACCCCGTGCGCCTTGATGGCGGTACTTTTCATCTCAGTACCCCAGCTCGGTTTTCGGCTTGCCGGTCACCGCTTCCAGAAAGCTGTAGTCCAGGTTCTTCTCTACCTGCTCGCTGACATCGGTGCTGATGTACTTGAGGTCACGCATCATTTGCGCAATGGCTACGGCCGATGCGCGGTGCATGGCGTAGTCGGGGTAGAGGTTGTCGACCGCGCCGGTGGCGATGGCCTTGTCCAGCCCGGTGACTTTCTGGATGGTATCGATGAACAACGGCTTGTCGTTGGCCATCAGGTCATTGACCTTGACGATGGAACGCACTGTTTCCTCGACGCCCTTGCGGTTGTCCTCGATCACATCGGAGCGGGTAACGATCAGGTTGGTCAACTTGCCAGCCGCCTGGTCGTAGGGAAAGTCGAAGAACTTGGCCGCCTTGACCTCGCGGATCTGCGTGGCGAACGGGTCCACCGAAGTGATCAGCTCCACTTCGCCGCGGCGCAGTGCCTGCACGTGGTCAGACGGGTTGGGGATGTTGATGAATTGCACATCCTTGTTGATATCGATGCCGTGCTTGAGGAACGCCCCACGCATATGGATATCCTGGGCGTTGCCGCGCGAAGCGGCGACACGGAAAGGCTTGTCTTCGGCCTTGTACTTGTCGATGAGCGCCTTCAAGCCGGCCCAGTCGCCAGGCTGCAGCGGCAGGTCGTTGCCCACCAGAATCTGTGAGCCGCCATTGATCTGCCCGGACACGGCCACCACGTCGAACCCCTTGTCCAGCGCGGTGGCGTAATGCAGGTAGGTGACCTGCGCCACGTCGATGCTCTTGGACAGCAGCGCTGTGAGCACATCGTTGCCGGTGTTGAAGGCAATGGCGTCGAGTTTCACCCCGGTGGCGTTTTGCGGCGTCAGCGACAACGGCGTGCAGTGGGCGCACTTGGCATAACCGAGTTTGACCGGCTTGGCTTCGTCGGCATGGGACATGGCCATCATGCCGAGGCTCAACACCAAGGCCGAAACGGCACGCTTGAGCAAGGTAGTGGACGAACGAATAGCTGGCATCGGGCTTCTCCAATTGTCACTAAAGGCTGAGGCTTTGTGGCAAAGAGTTTGCAACGGTTATGCCATGTTTGTGGCACCGCGTGGAAACCGGGTTGGTTTCGCATCGTGCCAAGGCGGGTCAGCGGCCGCACGGCGGGGCCTCGGTGAACGCACGGAGCGGCTGTCGCGCTCGCAGATCGCTCCCACGGGTATGAGATCATCGCGCCCAGGAAAGTGATCACTGGCCGAGTATGGGTCGCCGTGGTGCATGTTTGGACAACTGCACACCATTTTGTGACAATCCGCCATCTGACAGTAATGAAGCTTATGAGGAGCCCTTACGTGCTCGATCAACAAACACTCTCCCCTCGCCCGCGTCGTGTTCGCAGTACCGGGCAGATCCTGGGCACCGGCAGCACCCGCGATGGCATCTACGAACGCATCCTCAACGCCGTGATGGAACACCGCCTGATCCCCGGTACCAAGCTGGTGGAGGAGAAGCTGGCCGGGGTGTTCCAGGTCAATCGCACACGCATCCGCGAGGTGCTGGCGCGCCTGGCCCATGAGGGAGTCGTCACCACCATTCCCAATCGGGGTGCGTTCATCGCCAGCCCGTCGGTGGAGGAAGCCCGGCATGTCTTTCAGGCCCGGCGCATTCTGGAGCCGGCGCTGATCCGTAGCCTGGCGGCCAAGCCCGACCGGCAGCAGTTTCAACGCTTGCATGCTCATGTGGCCGAGGAGCGCGCCGCTCGGGAAGCCGGCGACAAGCGCGCGGTGATTCGCCTCTCCGGCGAGTTTCATCTGCTGATCGCGCAGATGGTCGACAGCCCGCCGCTGATCAAACTGATGCGTGAGCTGTCCTCGCTGACTTGCCTGATCATTCTGCTGTACGACTCGCCGAACGTGCCCGCCTGCCCCAACCATGAGCACACCGAAATCGTCGAGGCCATGGAGCGAGGCCAGGTCGAGGCAGCCATCGCCTTGATGCTGGGCCACCTGGACCACATCGAGGCGACGCTGGACCTATCGGTGGAAGAAGAAGCCGAAGTCGACCTGCAGGCAATTTTCGGCTGACGCCCCACGCAACCTGACCACCAGGAACCGCCATGAGACTGCTGATCATCAATCCCAATATCTCCCACAGTGTCACCGACCTGATCGAGGCAGAAGCGCACCGCACGGCGGCTGCGGATACGCGGATCCAGATGGCGACTGCGGCGAGCGGTGTGGCTTACATCGAGACCCGATTCGAAGCCCTGCTCGGCGCGCACGCAGCGACGATCATTGCCGGGGAGCGTCTGGGCAGCTACGACGCAGTACTGGTGGCGGCATTCGGTGATCCCGGGCTGCTTGCGCTCAAGGAGGTACTGGACGTGCCGGTGGTGGGCATGACCGAAGCGGCATTGATGACGGCCGCCCAACTGGGCCAGAGGATCTCGATCATCGCCATCTCCCGGCGCATCACCAGTTGGTACCGCGAGTGCGTGGCACAGAACGGGATGCTCGACCGTCTGGCCAGCATTCGCCATCTGGACCGCCCGCTGCGCGATGCCGGCAGCGTGCAGGAGGATCATGCCGAGCGCCTGCTGGAGCTCAGCCACCTGGCGGTGAACGAAGATGGCGCCGACGTGCTGATCCTCGCCGGTGCGCCGTTGGCCGGGCTGGCACGGGGGTTGGCCGGGCGGTTGCCGGTTCCGGTGGTGGACGGCGTGTCGTGTGGCGTGGCCCAGGCGCAGCTGTTGCACCGCCTGCAGGCGGGTCGGGCCACCCAAGGCAGCTTCGCCCGCCCACCCGCCAAGCCCAACCAAGGCTTGCCAGCGGGGTTACAGGCCCTCCTGTAGCAGCGGCGCAAGCCGCGTCCGGGTTCACCGCGGGGTGTCTGCCAAACCGCAGGTACCGCCGACGCGGCTTGCGCCGCTGCTACAGGGGTTGGAGGATGTTTTGGTCGCGCAGCATGAGCGCCTCGAACGACAGGCCCAGCACCCGCTCCATTTCTGCAGCGGCCTGAAGCACGCGGCCGTCCATGTACCGCGCTGCCACCACCTGCAGCCCCACCGGTAGCCCGTGCTTGCCGAAGCCACACGGCAACGACAGCGCGGGCACCCCGCAGTAGTTGAACACAGGGGTATGACCGGCATGCCCACGCGGCCCGGCCGGCTGACCGCCAATGGTCGCGGGGCCCAATTGCCCCACGGCCCAGGCTTCCACCGGCGCGGTAGGACACAGCAGCAGATCATAGTCGTCGAAGAATGTGGCCAGGCTCAGCGACAGTCCGTTGCGCAACTCCAGCAAGCGGGCCGTGTGTACGCCGGAAAGCGTCCGACCTGTTTCGATCTGCGCCAGGATGTCTGGGTCCAGGCGCTGCAACTGATCGTCTGCAAGCCCCCCGAACTGCGCGGCCAAAGCTGTGTGCTGCAAGCCCAGCAACGCATAACCTTCCAGGCCGCCTGGCCAGCGCGGGCTGGCCAGCTCGATGGACCAGCCGGCGCGCTCCAGTGTCGCCAATGCGGCCTCCATGGCCATGGCCACATCGCTGTCCAGCGCCATGCCCAGGCCCAGGTCCGGCGACCAGGCGACCCGCAGCGACCGCTGGTCCCGCGGCTGTGGAGACAGCGACTGGGCACTGAAATGCGGCTGTGACAAGGGGTCGGCGGCGTACCAGGCGAACAGACTGCGAGCCATGAGAGTCACGTCCTCGACATCGCGCCCCAACTGGCCGATCACCGAGAGCAGATGGTTGGGATCGGCGAACCCCCAGGGATTGGGTACGGCGCCAAGGCTCGGTTTGAAGCCGACCAGTCCGGTGTGCGCGGCGGGACGCCGCGTGGAGCCACCCGCGTCGGTCGCCAGGGCCAATGGTCCCAACCCGGCCGCCACCGCAGCCACCGCGCCCCCTGACGATCCGCCCGGAGTCAGTGCCAGGTTCCACGGGTTGCGGGTGGTGCCGTGCAACGGGTTGGTGGTGATGCCCTTACAGGCAAACTCGGAACAGTTGGTCATCCCCAGCGCGACCCCGCCCAGCTCGTTCAGCCGTTGCACGCACCAGGAGTCGCGCGGCGCCACGAAGTCGGCAAACACTCTGGAACCGAAAGTCGCCGGTCGGCCGCCCAACCAGAGGTTGTCCTTGACGCTGAACGGCACGCCGGCCAAAGGCAGGTATTCCTTGGCGGCGACCCGCTGGTCGCTGGTACGCGCTCGAGCCAGGACGTCGGCCCGCTGGTAATCGATAAACGCATTGAGCGACGGATTCAACCGCTCGAGACGATCGCACACCGCTGTCGCCACCTCGACCGCGCTCAGCTCGCGCGTATTGACCAAATGCGCGATCTGTTGCGCCTTCAAACGATGAATATCCATGCAGTGTCTCCTTGAACACTATCGATGACGCTGCCCCAGCAAGAAGCGCGCCGCTGCACGCGGGTTCCGGGATGACTGACCTTCGCTGTGGTGCTGCGCCGGAAAATGGCAACATTGTGGTGAAGACGAGAATAATGAGCACCGATTAGTGCACTACTTAGTTAACCATATTGTGCACAATCTGAGTTCACCTGGAGTCGAATCCAAGCGTGGAGTGATTGCAAAACAAGGGGTTAGGTTGCATTGACACTGGGGCGCTCTCGCTTGGCACATGCATTGCTTCGAGCCAGACAACCTAGTTCAGCACTGCGAGCCCCCGCATGAAGACTGCCACCGCCAGTTTCGACCTTACCCTGGACGACATCTTCCACCAGTACGCCGGCGCCACACCGGCGGTCGACCACATCACCCTGGAAGTGGCTGCCGGCGAATTGGTCGCGCTGCTGGGGCCGTCCGGCTGTGGCAAGACCACCCTGCTGCGCATCATCGGCGGCTTCCAGCCGCAGACCTCCGGCAAGGTAGTGATCGGTGGCAAGCTCGTCGACCACTTGCCTGCGCATCATCGCGACATCGGCATCGTGTTCCAGAATTACGCCTTGTTCCCTCACTTGAGCGTGGCCGAAAACATTGCCTACGGCCTGGACGCTCGCCGCGTTCCACGCTCCCGGCGCAAGCCGCGCATCGATGAAATGCTCGACATGATCCAGCTCGGCCATCTGGCCGATCGCTATCCGCGTCAGCTCTCCGGCGGCCAGCAGCAACGCGTGGCGCTGGCCCGGGCATTGGCCGTGGAACCGCGAATCCTGTTGCTCGACGAGCCATTCTCGGCCCTGGACAAAAGCCTGCGCATGGACATGCAGATCGAGATCAAGCGGCTCCAGCGCCAGTCGGGCGTGACCTGCGTGATGGTCACCCACGATCAGGAAGAAGCACTGTCGATGGCCGACCGTGTGGCGGTGCTGAACGCCGGCCGCCTGGAGCAGTTCGCCGCGCCTTCGAAGATCTACGATTCGCCCAGCAGCCTGTTCGTCAATACCTTCGTCGGCAACGCCAACGTGCTGCCCGGGACCCTGGAAAGCTACGCCGGGGAGTCGGCTCGGGTACGCCTGGCCGACGGCAGCCTGCTGGCCTGCCGCACCCCGCAGGACGCTCGGCCCGGAAGCGCCGTAGTGGCCTGCATCCGTCCCGAGAACCTGGAACTGACCACCGCAGGCGACGGATTTCCCGCCCAGGTCGAACTGGGCCTGCCACTGGGCCCTTCGATCGTCCACGAAATGCTCACGCCCGGCGGACAGCGGATCAAGATCGCTTCGCCGCGCGGCCTGGGTGCCGAGCCATTGAAGCCCGGCACTCAGGTGGGCCTGCGGCCTATCAGTGCCCATGCGATCACCACGTTTACCGCGCCCAGCCTGTAGCCCTGAACTGACCCGCACGAGGAATCGACGATGGATATTTCCCGCAGACGCATCATGCAATCCGCCCTGGCCTTGGGTGCACTGCAGCTGTTCCCGCAGTTGACCATGGCGCAGGCGCGCAATCTGGTGTTCGCGACGTTTACCGGCAGCTGGGAAGAAGCACACAAGGCCGTGCTGGTGCCTGCCGCGCTGGAACACATGAAAGACGCGAACATCATTCTCGACCCGATGATCTCTGTCGACCAGATCTCCAAGGTCATGGCCTCCCGTGAACATCCGCCCATCGACGTCATGTTGCACGATCCGGGCCCTGCCCTGACCGCCATCGAACAGGGCTTGATCGAGCCCTACCCGGTGGCGGACAGCGCCTACTACCAGCAGTTGATGCCCGAAGCCCAAGACCCGATGGGGCCGAGCATCTTCTATCAGATCGTTGGCCTGACCTATAACCCGGACACCATCCAGACCCCTCCCGACTCCTGGATGGACCTGTGGAAGCCCGAGTACAAGGGCCGGGTAGGCATCACCAACATGAACTCCTCCCTGGGCACCGGCTTCATGGTCGAGCTGGCCAAACTGCATGGCGGCTCGGACAGCAACATCGAACCGGCCTTTGAACTGCTGGCCAAACTCAAGCCCAACCTGGCCGCCGTCGCCGCCAACCCCGGTCAACTGGCTTCGCTGTTCCAGCAAGGCCAGATCGACATCAGCCCGGGCAACTTCAACGCCATCCAAATCCTCAAGGCCCGTGGCGTACCGGTGGAATGGGTGGCGCCCAAGGAAGGCGCGATCGCTTTCAAGACCAGTATCCATATCGTCAAGAACTCACCGAATCGCGATCTGGCTTTCGCCTTGATCGAGGCATCGATGTCGCCCCAGGTGCAGTCGCAGCTGATGGAAGCGCCCTACCTGGTAGTGCCGACCAACATGCAGGTGAAGATGTCTGGCGAGATAGCCGAATCACTGGCCAAGGACCAGGCAGAAATGAAGTCGCGGTTTCGCTTTCAGGACTGGAAGGTGATCAATCCGAACCGGGCGGCCTGGATCGAGCGCTTCAACAAGGACATCCAGGTCTGAGCCATGCCTGGAGCCATCCCTTCCCGCTGTGAGGAGTCCGGCACGTGAGCGCCCGAAACCATGACGTCACCGTGTACAGCCTGCGCTACGGCCTGCCGTTGGCAGCATTCTTCGTGCTGTTCTTCATCACGCCGCTGTTGTTGCTGGTGCTGGTCAGCCTGCACGACGACACCGCCGTCAGCGTCTGGGGCGTAGCGCAATACGCGAAGATCTTCGGCGAAGGCCTGGCGCTGCGCGTGCTTGGCGATACCTTGTGGCTCGGCGTGCAGGTTACCGTGCTGTGCCTGGGCCTGGGCTACGCTCTGGCCTGGGCCTACGTACGCAGCTCGCCAACCACCCAGAAGGTGCTGATGATGATCATCGTCATGCCGCTGCTGACCAGCGTGGTGGTGCGCACCTTCGCCTGGGTAGTGATCCTCGGGCGCCAGGGCATCGTCAACGAATTGCTGCTGGGCTGGGCATGGATCGACAAGCCGCTGCGCTTGCTCTACTCCCGCGAAGGGTTGATCTGGGCCTTGGCCAATGTGCAGTTGCCGCTGATGACCCTGCCCCTGATCACTACCTTGCAACGCCTGGAAAGCAATCTGGAGGATGCCTCCGCCGCCTTGGGCGCCAACGCCTGGCGCACCTTCCGGCGGATCACCGTGCCGCTGTCGCTGCCGGGCATCATCGCCGGCAGCCTGCTGACCTTCTCGGCGACCATCACCGCCTTCATCACCCAGTCTCTGGTGGGTGGCGGGCAGATGCTGTTCATGCCGATGTACATCTACCAGCAGGCGTCGGCCCTGCAGAACTGGCCATACGCGGCGGCCATCTCACTGGTGTTTCTGGTGGCCGTGATCGGCTGCGTGACGCTGTTGAGCTACCTGGGCCGCCTCAGCAAGGGGTACGCAACCACATGAGCATGGGACGTCGCAACGACCTGTCTGATATCGTCCTCAAGGCCACACTCTATCTGGTGGCCTGGGCCGCCGTGATTCTGCTGTTGGCGCCTACGCTTATCGTGCTGATCGTCTCGTTCACCGACAGCTATTCACTGCGCTTTCCGCCCCAAGGCTTCTCGACACGCTGGTATGTCGCCCTGCTCAAGGCGTTCACCCTGCATTTCGCGGCGTGGAACAGTTTTCTGGTGGCGTCGATGACCACGCTCTTGTGTGTGGTCATGGGCACTGCCGCGTCGCTGGCAATCGCCCGTTCCACGAGCAAGACAGCGCGCTGCCTGGACGCGCTGTTCATGTCGCCGTTGATTCTGCCGGGGCTGGCGTTCGGCTTGTCGGCATTGATCTTTTTCAGCGAGCTGGGCGTGCCGGTGTCGATGACCACGCTAGTGATCGGTCACACCGTGGTCTGCGTACCCTACGTCATCCGTACCACCTCTTCGGCGCTGATGCAGTTGCCGCCGGCACTGCTGGAAAGCGCTGCCAGCCTGGGGTCATCGAGAGCGCACGCGTTGCGGCGCATTACCTTGCCGCTGATTGCGCCAGGCATCGCGGCCGGCGCATTCATTGCGTTCATGTCGTCGTTCGATAACACTGCCGTCTCGCTGTTTCTGCGCGACGCGCGCACCGACATGCTGCCGATCCGCATGTGGCAGGACCTGGAGAGCAAGCTGGACGTCACCATCGCCGCTCTGTCCAGCGTGCTGGTCATCGTCACCCTGGTGATGATGATCGTGATGGAAAAATTGACCGGCATCAGCCGACGCATCCGCGGATGACCGCGGGCAAGGGTACGTCAGGAAACGGATATGGATCTGAGCACACCACAGGATGCCGACGGCATCGCCGAACACATCACCATCGCCATCATGGAGCACCGCCTGCCGCCGGGTATCAAGCTGGCCGAGGAGAAGCTGGCGATCGCTTTCGGCGTGGGTCGCAACAAGATCCGCCAGGCGTTGATGGCGCTCGCCAAGGAAGGTCTGGTCAAGCTCCACCCCAACCGCGGCGCGTTCGTCACCAGCCCCACCGTGCAGGAAACCCGCGACCTGTTCGCCACCCGCCGGCTGCTGGAACCGGAGATCATTCGCAACGTCATCCATCGCTCGACCAAGGCCCAACGCAAGCCGCTGCATGCGCATCTGAAAAAGGAGGCCCTGGCGCGCAAGAACCAGGACCGGCGCGCGCTGATCAAGCTGTCCGGCGATTTCCACAGCCTGCTGGCCGAGATCGCCGGCAACAGCTTCATTACCCGCATCATGCGCCAGTTGTGCCCGGTCACCTCACTGATGCATGCACTCTACGATGGTCCGCAGATGCACGCCTGCCCGGAGGACGAACACGGTGCAATCGTTGCTGCCATCGAAGCGCAGGACGAGAAACGCGCCATTGCCCTGATGCTGCATCACCTCGCCCACGTGGAAAGCGTGCTGGACCTGAGCCAGGAACAGCACAGCGCGATCAGGTGGGAGAGTGTCTTCGGGTAAAGAGAGCCGCTTTCACACTGCGGCAGCGTCACGCTCCAGCCACGCCTGGGCGATCTGCTCGCGAGTGGCGAACCACACGCCTTCGTGGCCCTGCGCGTACTCGATGAACTTCTGCAGGGCGCGCACCCGGCCCGGGCGTCCGACCATGCGCGGGTGCAGGCCGACGGACATCATGCGCAAGCCGTCTGCAGATTCTTCGTGCAGCACCTCGAAGCTTTCCTTCATGTATTCAAGAAAGTCGGAAGCCTGGGACAGGCCCGGCGAATTCCAGTAGCGGAAATCATTGACGTCACTGGTGTACGGCACCACCAGGCGGCGTTTGCCTTCGACGTCGACGAAGTACGGCACGTCATCGTTGTAGGCATCGGAGTCATAGAGGAACCCGCCCTCCTCAGCCACCAGGCGACGGGTGCGCACGCTGGCGCCATAGCGGCAGTACCAGCCTACCGGGCGCTTGCCGCAGGTGCGCTGGAAGGACTCGATGGCCAAGCGGATGTGCTCGCGCTCCTGCTCCTCGGTCAGGCGGAACACTTCCTCCCAGCGGTAGCCATGGCTGCACACTTCGTGGCCCAGTTCGACCGCCGCGCGCGCCACGTCGGGGTTCTGCTCGAAGGCCACCGCGCAGGCATGGAACGTGGCCGGCACGTTGGCTTTCTGCAGAATCTGCAGGATGCGCCAGATGCCGACCCGCGAGCCATATTCGTACATCGACTCCATGGCCAGGTTGCGTACACCATCGGGAAACTGATAGCTGCCCCACTCGGTCATGCTTTCCTGATCGGGATCGCCCATGGCCAGGGACCGTTCGGAGCCTTCCTCGTAGTTGATGACCAGGCTGATCGCCAGCCGGGCGCCATTGGGCCAGGTACCCTGGGGACGTTGCTGGCCATAGCCGACCAGATCTCTTAGGGGTGATGTCACGGTACGGCTCTCCAGCAGGTTGGGCAAAGTGCCGGGCCTGGGGCCTCAGCAGTCGATATCTTTCAAAGCGTCGTGGTCGATGCCGCCAAAGGTTTCACCTGCGGCGAAGGCCAGGCCCATGGCCAGTGTCTGGGCCACGCAGAACGCGGCGGTCAATGAGCGAAAGCCAAGCAGTTCGGCGTCGTCGACTTCGATCATCACCGAGGCGCATTGGCCGATGGGGCTGAGCAAGCTGTCGGTGATGGCAACGATCGGCGTCCCGGCCGCGACCGCCTGGTTGCAGGCGTCGATGGTTTCCTGGGCATACGGGGGAAAGCTCACCGCCACCAGCACGTCATCACTGTGCAGCGCGCCGACCTGCTCGCGCAGGCTGCCGCCCAGGCCGCTGATGTGTACGGCGCGCCGTCCGACCCGGCTCAGGGCATAACTGAGGTAGGCGGCCATCGGAAACGAACGGCGCATGCCCACCACGAACGTGGTGCGCGCCTGTTGCAGCAGGGCAATGGCCTGTTTCAGCGCCTGCACCTGCTGCCCTTCGGCGAGGTGTTCGAGGGAGACGATGTTGGCCCGGCTGAACGCGCCGAGCATGGCGCCCACATCGCTCGGGTCGTCGAGCAACTGTTCGCCGCGATAATGGCGAATACGTTCCTTGAAGCTGCCCTGCCCGGCCTTTTCCAACGGCGCCTTGCACACCCGCTGCAGATCGCTGAAGCCGCCATAGCCCAGGGCCTGGGCCAGGCGAATGAACGCCGAAGCGGGAATCTGCGAACGCGCGGCCAGGGCGGCGACCGTATTGAGCGCCACATCATGGGGGTGCTCGATCACGTACTGGGCGGCATCGCGCATGCGCGCAGTGAGTTTGTCCTGCCCCACTGCAATGGCGCTGCGCAGTTCTTCAAGGGTGTGCGGTAATGGCATGGTTCAGTGGCTCGATGGCGGTCAGCTGGGACGCAGGTCTGCGATGGCTCGGGCCAGGCATTCCACCAGCCGCGTCATTTCATCGACGGTGTTGTAGTGCGCAATGGAAACGCGTACCACCCCTCCCTGAGGTGCCAGGCCCAGTTCTTCGATCAAGTGACGGGCATAGAAGTCACCAAAACGAATGCCGATGCGCGCCGCGTCCACCTGGCGCACGATGGCCTCGGACTGCACGCCCTCGACGACGAAGCTGATGGTCGGTACCCGATCGCCCGCCGTCACCCGCGGTTTGCCGATGATGCGCACGCCGTCGGCCTCGCGCAGATAGCCCAGGAGAATCTCGGCCAGGAGGTTTTCCTGCACCTCGAACGCATCGAAGGCCGCCTGCATGATCTGTCGTTCGCTGCCTTCGGTACCCAGGCGCCGGCCGATGTCCAGCAGGTAGTCACTGATGCCTACGCAGCCGTAGGACAGTTCGTAGTTGACGTTGCCCGGCTGCAGCTTGTACGGCAGCACGTCCTGGCCGATGAAGAAATGGTTGAGGCTGGGCAGTTCCAGCAGCAGTTCGCGCTTGCCCCACAGCACCGCGAAATGCGGCCCGAACACTTTGTAGAAGCTGAACACGTAATAGTCGGCGCCGCTGGCCTGCACATCGACCAGACGGTGGGGCGCGTACGCCACCGCGTCCACCACCAGCTTGGCACCGCAGGCGTGCACGCGCTCGGCGACCTGCGCGACCGGGTTGACGCTGCCCAGAATGTTCGACGCGTGGGTCATCGCCACGTAACGCGTGCGCGGTCCGAGAAGTTGCTCCAGGTCGCGCAGCTCCAGCTCCAGGCTGGACCGATCCACCGACCATACGCGCAGGGTGGCCCCGCGCTCTTCGCACAGCCGCTGCCAGGGGCCGATGTTGGCTTCGTGGTCGCTGTGCGTGACGATGATCTCGTCGCCCGCGCCGATCGAAGGCGCAATCGCCCGCGCCAGCAACTGCAGCAACAAGGTGGTCGAACCGCCCATCACACACTCTTCGGAGTGGCGAGCGTTGATCAACTGGGCCACCGAGGCACGTGCTTCCAGCACCTTGGCACCGGCTTGCACCGATGGCTCGTACGAAGCGCCCAACTGCACGGCGTGGTTGAGCAGGTACTGGCTGATGCGCTCGGCCACCGGTTTGAGTACCGCCGAGCCGCCGGCGTTGTCCAGGTAGCCGTAGCCGTCGGCGAGTGCGGGAAATTGGCGACGGACGTAGTCGATATCGAGGGCAGTCAAAGTGAGTCTCCCGGTTGCTTGTTAGGGGTCGAGCCTGTCAGTGGTGCAGGATGGCCTGCAGGAATGCCTGGGTACGGGGTTCCTGGGGCGCGGTGAAGAAGGCCTGGGGATGGTTCTGTTCGATGATGCGACCGGTTTCCATGAAGATCACCCGGTCGGCAACCTTGCGGGCGAAGCCCATCTCATGGGTCACCACGATCATGGTCACGCCGGAGCGGGCGAGGTTCTGCATCACGTCGAGCACTTCGCCGACCATTTCCGGGTCCAGCGCCGAGGTCGGCTCGTCGAACAGGATCACCCGCGGTTCCATGGCCATGGTCCGGGCGATCGCGACCCGTTGCTGCTGGCCCCCGGACAACTGGCTGGGGTACTTGTCGGCATGCGCAGACATGCCGACCTTTTCCAGCAACAGCCGCGCGCGCTCGTGGGCATCGCGTCGGTTCATGCCGCGCACGCGCACCGGCGCCAGGGCCACATTGGCCAGCACGGTCAGGTGGGGATAGAGATTGAAGTTCTGGAACACCATGCCCACTTCGCAGCGGATGCCGGCGAGCTTGGGGCCGGTTTCCACGCGCTGCCCGGACACCCGGATGTCGCCACCCTGGTAGGGCTCGAGCAGGTTGATGCAGCGAATCAGGGTGGATTTCCCCGACCCGGAAGGCCCCAGGATAACCACCACTTCGCCCTGGGCGACAGTCAGGTTGATATCGCTGAGGGCCTGGAATGGCCCGTAGAATTTGTCCAGCCGTTCGATTTCGATGACGTTGCTCATGCTCGCTTGCCTCCGCTGCCGTTGCGACGCTCTACCCAGCTGACCAACTGCACCAGTGGCAGCAGCAACAACAGGTACATGATCGCCGCCCCCACCAGCGGCGTTGGATTGGCCGACAGCGCCTGGGCCTGGGTGGCTTGCTTGAGCAGGTCGGGCATGGCCACCACCGAGGCCAAGGCGGTGTCCTTCATGACGTTGATGCAGTTGCTGGTCATGGGCGGCAAGACGATGCGCATGGCTTGCGGCAGGATCACGTCGCGCATGGTGTTGAAGAAGCTCATGCCCTGGGAAGCCGCCGCTTCGAACTGACCCTTGGGAATGGCCTCGATGCCGGAACGGAAGATCTCCGCCGAATAGGCGCACGACACCAGCGACAGCGCGGCCGTGGCGGCAGCGAAGGACGACAGGCGAATGCCGACGAAGGGCAAGGCGTAGTAGATCAACACCAACAGGACCAGCAGCGGGATGGACCGCAGCACATCGATGTACACCCGTGCCAGCCAGCGCACGGGGGTGTAGCCATACAATCTGAGCATGGCCAGCAGCAGGCCGCCGGCCAGGCCCAGTACGATACTCACCACGCCGAGCAATATGGTCACGCCAAGGCCGCGCAGCATCAAAGGCAGCGCGTCAACGAACACGTCCCAGTTGAAGAAAGTCTGTAGCAACTCCATGAACGGTTACCTTGGTCGTGGGCCGGTAGCGGGCGGGTTGAAGCGCGGTGCTTATTGCGGAACGTCGACGACTTTCACGGTGCTGGAGTCGTCTGCGGCGGCCGCACCGAACCACTTCTTGTGCAGGTCGGCGATCACGCCGTCTTTTTTCATCTCGCTGATGATCGTGTTCACTCGCGCGCCTTCGGCCCAGCCTTTGGCGTGCATCAGCGAGTACTTCTCGCCGGTGGGGATGCGCGCGACCACGGCATACTGCGGCTTGTCCTTGATGTAATAGAGCACGGCGGGAATGTCGCTGATGTAGCCATCCATGCGCCCGGACGCCAGGTCGAGCATGGCCGGCGACAGCCCTTCGTAGCGCGAAATGTCCTTGAACTTGTATTCGCCCTGATGCTTGGCGGCCCACATGTCACCGGTCGAACCGGTGTCGACGCCGACCACCTTGCCGCTCATGTCATCCAGGCCCTTGATGCCGGACTTGGTCAGCACCGACAGCGACTGGTCGCTGTCGTAGTACGGCTGCGCGAACCCGACCGATTCCAGACGCTTGGGCGTGATGGTGATGGACGAAATGGCGATGTCCGCGCGCTTGGACTGCACGGCGCTGAACAGGCCATTGAACGGGATGTTGACGAACTCCACGGTCTTGCCGGCGCGCTTGGCGACTTCCTTCACCACGTCGACTTCAAAGCCGACGATATCGCCCTTGGCATCCTGGAACTCCCAGGGCACGTTGCCGACGTTGGCACCCACGGTCCAATCGGCAGCCAGTGCCGAGGCCGAAAACGCAGTGGCTACAGCCATGCTCAAAAGTACTTTCACGCTCATGTCCAGCTCCCGATTCACGTCAGTGCCAATGGCGGCCTGGGTGCTTGCGCAGGCCTGTCGAGAACGAGACTAGAGCCAAGAATCAAATACTTCAAGAACTAAATTTAATGAATTAAATGCTCCATTGGAGGGCGGTACTTGCCCGCATTGGTGCATCTGGCAAACGCAGGAAGCGTACGGTATCGCGGCTGCCGGACGCAGCACACAGGCCAAGGGCGCACCTTGGCGGAGCATGTTCACCCCCTCCTCGTAGAAGCGGTCAGTGGCCGCGAAAGCCTCACCGCGGTCCACCTGACCCACCGCGTCGCTCTTTTCGCGGGCAGAGCCCGCTCCCACAGAAAGATCGCACCTCCCTCCCCCGTAGGAGCGGTCAGTGGCCGCGAAAGCCTCGATGCGATCCACCTGACCCACCGCGCCGAGCTTTTCGCGGCCGATGAGCGCTCCCACAGGTCTACCTTGCTATCAGCGGTCGTCGTCGGTCGGCGCGGGGTCCTGGAGCAGGTCGTCGAAGTCGATCTTGAGGCCCTGCTCCATGGAATCCAGTTCCACCAGCAACGAGCGGAAGCTGGTCTCGTCCTTGGCCGGGGCCGCGCCTTCGCCCTCGGCGCTGGCATCGGCAAGCGCCTGCAGATGAGCAGGCACCGGCGCATCGTCGTCGTGGTCTTCGAGGATGGTTTCGGGTTCCATCTCGCGCAGAATCGCCAGCGGCGGCAATTCATCGAGGCTCTTCAGGTTGAAATGGTCGAGAAACGCCTTGGTGGTGGCGAACATCGCCGGCCGACCCGGCACGTCGCGGTAACCCACCACGCGGATCCATTCGCGTTCCACCAGCGTCTTGACGATATTGCTGTTGACCGCCACGCCACGCACGTCCTCGATCTCGCCGCGGGTAATGGGCTGGCGATAGGCAATCAGGGCCATGGTTTCCAGCAGCGCACGGGAATAGCGCTGCGGCCTTTCTTCCCAGAGCCGGCCGACCCAGGGCGCGTACTTCTCGCGGATCTGCAGGCGGTAGCCGGACGCGACCTCGACCAGTTCGAAAGCGCGCTTTTCGCAGGACTTGCCCAGCACCTCCAGGGCCTTCTTGAACACCGCCGGCTCGGGCCGCTCGGCTTCCTCGAACAGCTCATGGAGGCGTTCCAGAGACTGGGGTTTTCCGGAGGCCAGAAGAAAGGCTTCGAGCAGCGGCGCCAGATCGCGCGGGTCAGTCAAATTCATTGTTCGGCTCGGGCACGCACGTGGATAGCGGCAAAGGCGTCATTCTGCACCAGTTCGATCAACTGCTCCTTGACCAGCTCGAGGATGGCCATGAAAGTCACCACCACACCGAGCTTGCCTTCCTCGGCACCGAACAGCTCGACGAAGGGTACGAAGCCGCCACCGCGCAAGCGTTCGAGCACCTGGCTCATGCGTTCGCGGGTCGACAGCGCCTCGCGGCTGACCTGATGGCTTTCGAACATGTCGCTGCGGCGCAACACATCGGCCATCGACATCAGCAGCTCTTCCAGGCTGACCTCGGGCAGCAGCTTGCGTACCTTGGCCTGGGGCGCATCGAGCCTGGGCACGTAAAGGTCGCGCCCTACCCGCTTGAGGGTATCGATGCCTTCGGCGGCAGCCTTGAAGCGTTCATACTCCTGCAAGCGGCGAATCAGCTCGGCTCGGGGATCGTGTTCGTCATCCTCGACCACGGCGCTGCGCGGCAGCAGCATGCGCGATTTGATCTCCGCAAGCATGGCGGCCATCACCAGATATTCGGCGGCCAACTCCAGGCGTACGGTTTTCATCAGCTCGACGTAGCCCATGTACTGACGGGTGATTTCCGCGACGGGAATGTCGAGAATGTCGATGTTCTGCTTGCGAATCAGGTACAGCAAGAGGTCGAGCGGGCCTTCGAACGCTTCGAGGAACACCTCCAGTGCATCCGGCGGGATGTACAGGTCCTGCGGCATCTGGGTGAATGCCTGACCGTAGACCAGCGCCAGTTGCAGCTGCTCGGGCGAGCCCTGGGCAAGATTCATTGGCGGATCTTCGACCGCACTCAGATCACTCACGCCATGGCCGCGAACGGTGCCGGATCGCCACAGCCCACGCGCACCACCTGCGGATCGCCATCGGCCAGGTTGATCACGGTGGACGCCTCGGTGCCGCCGAAACCACCGTCGATGATCAGATCGACCTGCTTTTCCAGCAACTGGCGCATTTCGTAAGGGTCGCTGAGCGGCTCCTTGGCGCCGGGCATGATCAGGCTCACGCTCATCAGCGGTTCGCCCAGCTCTTCCAGCAAGGCCAGGGCGATCGGATGGCTGGGCACGCGCAGGCCGATGGTGCGGCGCTTGGGGTGCAGCAGCAGGCGCGGCACTTCACGCGTGGCACTGAGGATGAACGTATAGGGCCCCGGCGTGTGCGCTTTGAGCAGACGGAACGCCGCGGTATCGACCTTGGCGAACAGCCCCAGCTGCGACAGATCGCAGCAGATGATCGCGAAGTTGTGCTTGTCGTCCAGCTGACGCAGGCGGCGCACCCGTTCCACGGCGTTTTTGTCGCCGATCTGGCAACCGATGGCGTAGGAGGAGTCGGTGGGGTAGATCACGATGCCACCGCCGCGAATGATTTCGACCGCTTGCTTGATCAGCCGCGGCTGCGGGTTCTGCGGATGGATCTGAAAGAATTGACTCACGTTGGCATCCTGTTCAGGCGGAAGTTGACGGGTCGTGCTTGAACCGCGCGGACAACGGCGGCAGGTCGACGGGCAATGGCCGATAGACACCGATTTCACCCCACGTGCCAGGGCCGTGGAAGTCGCTGCCGCCACTGACCATCAGGCCGAATTCGCGGGCCAGGATGGACAGCGTGCCGACCTGCTCGGCGGCCTGCATGCCGTTGACCACCTCGATCGCATGGCCGCCGGCCTGAATATAGTCGCCGATCAGCTTGCGCCGCTTGCTGCGCGTGAAGTCGTAGTGCAGCGGGTGAGCCAGGCTGATCCACGCCTTCGCCTCGCGCAATGTGCGCACGGTGTCCTCCAGCGTGGGCCAGTGCTGCTTGACGTCACCCAGCTTGCCCGCCCCCAGCCACTTGCGGAACGCTTCCTGGCGATCCTTGACGTGGCCCTGCTGCACCAGGAAATCGGCGAAGTGCGGGCGCGCCGGCGCATTGCCGCTGTCGCCCAGACCCTTCTGGATGGCCCGAGCACCGTCCAGTGCACCCGGCATGCCCTTGAGCGCCAGGCGTCGGTCGATTTCTTCGGCGCGCAGCCAGCGACCGTGGTGCAGGCTGTCGAGCGCGGCCACCAGCGGCGGTGCATCCAGAGCGAAATTGTAACCGAGCACGTGGATGGTCGCACCGCCCCAGGTGCACGACATTTCGACACCACTGACCCACTGCATGTTCAGTGCTGTGGCCGCCGCACGGGCCTCTGGCAAGCCTTCCAAGGTGTCATGGTCGGTCAGGGCAAGGGTCTGCACGCCGTGATCGAAAGCTCGCTGCACCAGAACGGCAGGCGCGAGGGCACCGTCGGAGGCGGTGCTGTGGCAGTGCAGGTCAACATTCATAGTGGCGCTTTCGCAGTCATTGATGTTTGTTATTATGCCGCCACATCCTGCTTCTGGCTGCCACTGTGAAACAATTGATCGATTTCATCCCGCTGCTCCTGTTCCTCATCGTCTACAAGACCGACCCGCACATGGTCGACCTGGCGGGCCACAGCTTCGAACTGGGCGGCATCTTCAGCGCTACCAAGGTGCTCATCGCCAGCTCCGTGGTCGTCTATGGCCTGTTGTTCCTCAAGCAGCGCAAGCTGGAAAAGGGCCAGTGGCTGACACTGATCGCCTGCCTGGTGTTCGGCAGCCTGACCCTGGCCTTTCACAGCGAGACCTTCCTCAAGTGGAAGGCGCCGGTGGTCAACTGGCTGTTCGCGCTGGCGTTCGCCGGCAGCCATTTCATCGGCAAGCAACTGCTGATCAAACGCATGATGGGCCACGCGCTGACCCTGCCCGACCCGATCTGGGCGAAACTCAACGTTGCGTGGGTGGTCTTCTTCTTGTTCTGCGGTGCCGCCAACCTGTTCGTGGCCTTTACGTTCGAGCAGTTCTGGGTCGACTTCAAAGTGTTCGGCAGCTTGGCCATGACCTTGCTGTTCCTGGTGGGCCAGGGTATCTACCTGTCCCGTCACCTGCATGATTCCGATCGTACAACACCTAAAACCGAGGATTGACATGCTCTACGCCATCATTGCCACCGACACACCCAACTCCCTGGAAAAGCGCCTGGCCGCACGGCCCGAGCACCTGGAGCGCCTGAAACAGCTGGAAGCCGCCGGGCAACTGGTACTGGCCGGGCCTCACCCCGCCATCGACAGCAATGACCCCGGCGAAAGCGGTTTCAGCGGCAGCCTCATCGTGGCTCGCTTCGAGTCCCTGGACGAAGCCCAGGCCTGGGCCGGCGCCGACCCGTTCGTCGCAGCCGGGGTCTACAAGGACGTGCTGGTCAAACCCTTCAAGCAGACCTTGCCTGCGCCCGAATGAAGGTCTAGATGAGCGATCTGCTACTGATCGACGATGACGTCGAGCTGTGTGAACTGCTGAACAGCTGGTTGAGCCAGGAAGGTTTTCAGGTCCGTGCCTGCCACGATGGCAGCAGCGCGCGCAAGGCCCTGGCCGAGCAGGCCCCGGCAGCCGTGGTGCTCGACGTGATGCTGCCCGACGGCAGCGGCCTGGAACTGCTCAAGCAACTGCGCAGCGAACACGCCGAGCTGCCAGTGCTGATGCTCTCGGCGCGGGGCGAACCGCTGGATCGCATCCTGGGCCTGGAACTGGGCGCCGACGACTACCTGGCCAAACCCTGTGATCCGCGCGAACTGACTGCCCGCCTGCGCGCGGTACTGCGCCGCAGTCACCCGGTTGCCGTGGCGGGGCAGATGGAGCTGGGCGACCTGTGCTTCAGTCCGGCGCGCGGCGTGGTCAGCATTGATCAACACGACATCAACCTGACGGTGTCCGAAAGCCGCCTGCTCGAGGCACTCATGCGCCAGCCGGGCGAGCCCCTGGAGAAACAGGAGCTGGCGCAGATCGCACTCGGCCGCAAGCTCACCCTCTACGACCGCAGCCTGGACATGCACGTCAGCAATTTGCGCAAGAAGATCGGCCCGCATGCCGACGGTCGCCCACGGATCATGGCACTGCGCAGCCGTGGCTATTTCTATGCGCAGTAGCTGCCGCTGCGTGCAGCGCGAACGGTGTGGTTTGTAAATGTCACTAGCGTCATGTCTTTACACAAGCCTTACGCGGCATTGACCGCGCCTGACCTTGATCTCCATAAACTGGGCACATCCGGTAGACACCGGGAACCAGACAGGAGATTCACCATGCGCAAGACCACACTCGCAATGCTGTTCGCCGCTACCCTGCCGACCCTGGCGATGGCCATGCCGCAGGGCGGCCCTGACGGTTTCGGCCCAGGCCCAGGCAAGGGCGGCCCAGGCCCTCGTGGCGGCGAGCCGTTCGCCCAGCTCGACCTGACCCACGAGCAACGCACCCAGGTGGGCAAACTGATGGGCGAAGAGCGCCATCAGCAGCGCGACATCACCAAGAAGTACCTGAACAAGCTGCCGGCAGCCGATCGCAAGGCCATGGAAGATGAAATCAAGGCCAACCACGACAAGGCGCAGGCCGACGTGCGTGCGGTGCTCAAGCCCGAGCAGCAGAAGCAGCTCGACGAAATGAAAAAGAAGCAGGACGAGCGCCGCGCCGAATGGGCCGAATTCCAGGCCTGGAAAGCCCAGCAAGGCAAGAAAACCCAGTAATATCGGCGCAAGCCCCCAGCCCGGTCCGCGCATGCGTACCGGGCTTCTTTCATTGAGGAATTTGCCTTGCGTTCACTGTTCTGGCGCATCCTGGCCAGCTTCTGGCTGGCCATCGCCCTGGTAGCCGGCCTGTCGGTGCTGCTGGGCCACATGTTGAACCAGGACACCTGGATCCTCAGTCGGCACCCGGCGGTGAAGCATTTCGCCCAGGACTGGGTAGAGCGGTACGAAAGCAAAGGCGCCGAGGCGGCCCAGGAACTGCTCGAACAGCGCAAGCGTCGCTATCGCATCGACACCCAGGTCCTCAACGAGGCCGGCGAGGCGGTGGTGCCGGGGACCTTCCCGCGTCGCGCCGAAGCCTTCGAGGCGCGCCACAACGAAGCCGATCGCGACCTGCCATGGCGTCGGCTGACGGCGGACTACACCAGCCCCACCACGGGCGACACCTACTTGCTGATCTACCGCATTCCGCACCCCGAACTCGACTCGTGGCACCGCGACTCCTTGCTCATGCCGATCAGCGCGCTGGTGATCGCACTGGTCGTACTGACGCTGTTCAGCCTGATGGTCACATTGTCCATCACACGCCCATTGAGCCGGCTGCGCGGTGCCGTGCACGAGTTGGGGCAGACCACCTATCAGCAGAACAGCCTGGCGCAGCTGGCCAGCCGTCGCGACGAATTCGGCGTGCTGGCGCGCGACTTCAACCGCATGGGCGCACGCCTGCAGAGCTTGATCGGTAGCCAGCGACAGTTGTTGCGCGACGTGTCCCATGAGTTGCGCTCGCCGCTGGCGCGGCTACGCATCGCCTTGGCCCTGGCGGAACGGGCCGAGCCCGCCCAGCGCGACCTGTTGTGGCCGCGCCTGACGCGCGAATGCGATCGTCTTGAAGCCCTGATCAGCGAGATCCTGGTGCTGGCGCGGGTCGACGCGGAACAGGCCACGGCCGAGGATGTGGACCTGCCGGCACTCCTGCAGGCCGTACGCAAGGATGCCTTGATCGCCATGCCGGAGCAGGCCATCGAACTGGACATTGCCACGCACCTTGCGCTGCAGGGCTGGCCGACCATGATCGAGCGGGCCGTGGACAACCTGTTGCGCAACGCCCTGCGCTTCAACCCCGGGCCCGCACCCGTCGTGCTGTCGGCGCAACAGGTGGATGGGCGCGTGCGCATCAGCGTTCGCGATCATGGTCCGGGCGTGGCGGAGGAACACCTGGGGCGCCTAAGCGAGCCATTTTTTCGCGCGCCAGGGCAGAGCGCCGCTGGCCATGGCCTGGGCCTGGCCATTGCCCGCCGCGCCGCCGAGCGACATGGCGGCAGCCTGCACCTGGAAAACCACCCCCAAGGCGGCCTGATCGCGACCCTGGACCTGCCGCCGGTGCCGGTGGTAGTGGCCTAGACCGCCGCGATCATTCGTTTCGGGCCTGAACGCTTCAGGCCTCGACGCCCCAGGCTTGCACGAAGTCGGCGGTAGCCAGCGCAGGCGCTTCGCGCAACTCTCGCGCCGGCGTGCCCAGGTACAGGAAGCCGATGATCTGTTCGCCTTCGATCAGGCCCAGTTTGCCGGCCACATAAGGCGCATAGGACAGCTCACCGGTGCGCCACACCCCTCCCAGCCCTTGCGCGTTGGCCGCCAGCAGAATGCCATGGGCGGCGCAGCCAGCCGCCAGCAGTTGCTCGCTCTGCGGCACCTTGCGGTGCTCCTGCAAGCGGGCGATCACTACCACCACCAAGGGCGCGCGCAACGGCATGTTGCGTGCTTTTTCCAACGCCGCTTCGCCCGCCTCGGGGTTGAGCGCAGTGGCCTCGGCCAAGACTTCGCCAAGCTGCTGCAAGCCTTCTCCTTCGACGGTGAGAAAACGCCACGGCCGCAATTGGCCATGGTCGGGCGCGCGCAGTGCGGCCTGGAACAGCACCTCACGCTGCGCGGCCGTCGGCGCGGGCGCCATGAGCCGGGGAGCTGAAACACGATTGAGCAAAACCTCGAGCGCCTCCATGGGCAACCTCCTGTCGAACGATAAGCCGCTATTCTAGACCCAAGCGGCCTTCGCCTGCCGGGTTTACATGCTGTGGCCCGCAGGTAGAATGGCGGCCCTTTCCTTCATGGCCAGAGCTGACCCCATGGCGTTGCCGACCCTGCGCATCATCGGTTTCATTATCGGCATCTTCCTGATCACCCTGGCCGTGAGCATGGTCGTGCCCATGGGCACGCTGGTGGTGTTCGAGCGCACCGAGGACATCCAGTCGTTCCTGTGGGCCAGCCTGATCACCTTCGTCGCCGGCCTGCTGCTGGTGCTGCCCGGCCGCCCCGACAACGTCAACCTGCGGCCGCGCGACATGTACCTGCTCACGGTCAGCAGCTGGGTGGTGGTGTGCGTGTTCGCCGCCCTGCCCTTCCTGCTGACTCAGCACATCAGCTACACCGACGCCTTTTTCGAAAGCATGTCGGGCATTACCGCCACCGGCTCCACGGTGCTCAGTCATCTGGACGAGATGTCACCGGGCATCCTCATGTGGCGCTCGATGCTGCACTGGCTGGGCGGCATCGGCTTCATCGGCATGGCCGTGGCCATTCTGCCGCTGTTGCGCATTGGTGGCATGCGGCTGTTCCAGACCGAATCCAGCGATCGTTCTGAAAAAGTCATGCCGCGCTCGCACATGGTCGCCAAGTACATCGTGCTGGTGTATGTCGGCTTCACCGCCTTGGGCACCCTGGGGTTCTGGTTGGCAGGGATGAGCCCGTTCGACGCGGTCAACCATGCGATGTCGGCCATTTCCACCGGTGGTTTCTCGACGTCCGACCTGTCCCTGGGCAAATGGCAGCAACCGGCTGTGCACTGGGTGGCCATCGTGGTGATGATTCTGGGCAGCCTGCCGTTCGCGCTCTATGTCTCGACCCTGCGCGGCAACCGCCAGGCGCTGCTGCGCGACCAGCAGGTGCAGGGCATGCTGATCCTGTTGATCGCCACCTGGCTGGTGCTGGGTACCTGGTACTGGGCCACCACCGAGCTGCCATGGTGGACGGCATTCCGCCACGTGGCCCTGAACGTCACCTCGGTGGTGACCACCACGGGCTTCGCCTTGGGCGACTACAGCCTGTGGGGCAATTTCTCGCTGATGCTGTTTTTCTACCTGGGCTTCATCGGCGGCTGCTCGGGCTCGACCGCAGGCGGGATCAAGATATTCCGCTTCCAGGTCGCCTATATCCTGCTCAAATCCAACCTCAACCAGCTGATTCATCCGCGCGCAGTGATCAAACAGAAATACAACGGCCACCGCCTCGACGAGGAAATCGTCCGGTCGATCCTGACGTTCTCGTTCTTCTTCGGCTTTACCGTCGGCATCATCGCCCTGGCTCTGTCACTGCTGGGGCTGGACTGGATGACCGCCTTGACCGGCGCCGCCAGCACGGTTTCCGGTGTAGGGCCGGGGCTGGGCGAGGTGATAGGGCCGGCCGGCAACTTCGCCACGCTTCCGGATGCGGCGAAGTGGATCCTGGCGCTGGGCATGCTGCTGGGCCGACTGGAAATCATCACCGTGCTGATCCTGTGCATGCCGGCGTTCTGGCGGCACTGATCCAGACCAGGCGGAGGTCTACTCGGGTGTTGCGCGCCTGATTTCGTTGTGGCCCAGGTCGCGTGCGGGGTCGATCAGGTCACGGATACGCTGCTTGAGCACCTTGGCCTCGGGAAAGCCGCCATCGGCCTTGCGCTCCCAGACCTGCACACCGTCACAGGTGATGAGAAAGCGGCCGCCGCTGGCGGGCGCCAACGCAACCTGGCCCAGGTCCTCGCCAAAGGTGCTGAGCAGCTCCTGGGCCAGCCACGCGGCGCGCAGCAGCCATTGGCACTGGGTGCAATAGGTGATCACCACCTGAGGCTTGTGTGCGGTCCCATCGTTCACGCTTCATCCATCCGATTCAGCAACTGCCGTGCTGCCTGCTTGCAGGAGTCATCGCCTTCGCGCAGCAGTTCGTGCAGGAGCGCGCTGGCTTCGCTGGTATCGCCCTCATCGAGCAACTGCTGGGCTTGATCGAGTTTCTGCGCCGAAGCGTGCTGCAGCTCCAGATCATCGAAATCCACGGTCAGGGCATCGAGCTCGGGCAGGTCGCTGTCGGCGATGAAGCTGTCGAGGAAATCGTTGTCGATATCATCCTGGGTCTTTCCGGGCGGGGCGTCGTCCTGCTGAAGGAACGGCTCGTCTTCGACATCGGCGAAGTCGCTGAGAAACTGCTCTTCGGGCATCTCGAAGACTTCCGGCAGCTCCTTCAGATTGCTGGTGAACGCAGGGTCCATTTCGACCTCGAGCGGCGTCTCGACGAGCGCCGGCTTGCCTTTGGGCGACGGCGCATCATCGAATGGGCTGACCAACGCCCAATCGGCGTCCATGGACAGGTCATCGAGGTTGAGCTGAAATTCGTCTTCCTGCTCGCGCGGCGGGGTTGACCGAGCTGATGGCTCAGGCGGCGCCAGGTCGAGATCGGGCAGCTCGAACTCCAGTTCGGCTTCGGGCTCAGGCTCAGGCTCAGGCTTCGAAGCGGGCTGCACCGATGCCGCAACGGCCGCAGTGGTTGCCAGTGCAACTGCAGCTGCAGCTGCTGCCGGTGGCAGACCATTGTTTGCCGTTGACGGCGCCTGCGCAGGCTCGAGGTTGGGAAAGCGGCTGCGTATCTCGGCCAGCGTCGCTGCGCTGAATCCTGCAGCCAGCAACAGGCTTTCCTGCTCGGCGAAGCCCTTCGCATTGCCTTGCTGGCCCAGCACTTCGAGCATGCGCACACGCAGGTCGGTACGTTCCGGCTGCTTGGCCAGCCCGTCACGCAGAATGCCCAGGGCTTCGTTGAAGCGGCCGTAGGCAATATAAATGCTGGCACCGTCGAGGGCGTCCGTGGCCGTCGGCGTTTCACGGCGTACCACCGGCGCAGGCTCGGCACGCATCGGCGCCGTGGCGGCCACCTGCGCAGTGGCCGGCACGCTGGCGGGCGGCGTCGCGCGGACCGGCTGGGTGACGACCGGTTCGAACGCGTCCTGCAGCGCGGCCGACTTGCGCTGCCGTTGGCGGCGCAACAGCAGCAACAGGGCAATGATCAGCAGCAGTGCCGCAACCAGGGCCAGGATGTTCAACCAGCCGCTGCCGTCCTCCGCTGGTGCCGGTGCTGGCGTGGCAACCGCTGCGGGTGGGGCAGATGCGGGCGATGGCTCAGGCGTTGCCGCAGGCGCAGCGGGTGCCGTTGCGGGAGCGACGGGCGACTCGGCCTCGGCCGCAGGTGTCTCGGCCATGCGTGCCTGCAGTTGGGCGACCTGCTTGTCCTTGTCGGCTACCTGCGCCTCCAGGCTCTGCAGGCGCGCCTGCACTTCGTCGAAGCTCTTCTGCAGTTGCTGGTTTTCCAGGGCGGCGGCGGCCAGTTGCGCAGCGTCCTGCGCGGCGGCCCTGGCAGGCCCCTGTTTCGCAGGCTCGCTGGCGGTCGGCGCAGCGGCAGTCGCGGCCTTGGGCTTGGTCGGCGCTGCTGCGGGCGGCTGGGCACTTGCCTGCACTGGCTGGATGCGCTGGGGCGCGCGGTCCGCGAGGCCCGGCCCCATCCCCGGTGGGTCGAGCAACACCGTGAAGGCGCGAAGCAACTGTCCATTTGGCCGACCGACCTGAATCACGAAACTCATGAAGGGTTCGGTAACCACTTTGCTGGAGCTGACGTGAATGACCTTGCGCGCGCCGCTGAAATCAGGCGAGAACTTCAGGTCGTTGAGGAAGAAACTGCGTTCCACCCCCGCCCTGGCGAACTCTTCGGCCGTCGCCAGGCTGGCACTGATGTCGTCCTGCTCCAGCCCCGCGGTGTCGAGCAAGGCGATATCGGCGCGAAACGGCTGGTTGAGCGACGAGCGCAGGGTAAGCTCGCCAAGGCCCAGCGCCGAGGCGGCCGTGGAGTAGCACAGCGCAATGGCCCATACCGATGCCAGCAGACGACGTGAAGCAAACCTTGAACGCGACGGTATACGCACTTGCATGGGAATCCCTTGAAGACCGACATCCAATAACTTTATAGCCCGTACGGCCCACTTGCTCCAAGCGGGTGACGGCCCGTTGACTTCAGGATTTCTTTTCCAGATTCGCCAGGATGCGGCTGTGTACCCGCATGGCGGTGCTCAGTTCTTCTTCGTCGACACCCATGAACAGCTCGGCACGCAAGGCGTTGGCGATGGTTTCGATCTGCTCGATCAGCGGCCGTGCGGGCGGGCACAGCATGATCTTCTTGGCCCGACGGTCTTCGACCACGGCCTGACGCTCGACCAGGCCCTGGGCTTCGAGGCTGTCCAGCAAGCGTGCCAGGGTCGGGCCTTCTACGCCCACGCTCTGCGCAAGCTCGCGCTGGGTCGGCGCTTCGCCGAACCGCGCCAGGTGCAGCAGGACCAGCCAACGCGCCTGCGACAATCCCAGACCCGCCAGCCTGCGGTCCAGTTCGGCCCGCCAACCACGGGACATATGCGCCAGCTGCATTCCGAAGCGATGTTGATCAGTTAACGGCATAGATCTCTCTTGAAAAAACAGCCTTGCACAAGCAGCGCGTGCGTGAAGGTCGGAGCTGATGATTAGTCAGCTAATCATGACCTTAGCCCACAGGCAAGACTCATGCCGAGTGACAGCCTCGTTCACACCTCGAATTCGGACTGCAACGCCGCACGGACGCAATACAGCACGCCTTCGGGCACCCGGCCGGTGAACTGCCCCGCAATCTCGGCGACGCCGGGCAATTCACCTTCGCCGTCGAGAAAGGCGTCCTGGATTTCACTGAGCAGTTCCTCGGGAAGATCAAGCGCCTGCTCCAGTGACAGCTGCTGCTGGCCGATCGCTTCGGCCAGCAGGCTGTAGACATTCTTCTCACTGCACTGTAACTGGCCAGCGATCTGCAGCGGCGTCATGCCAGCACGGGCAAGGCTGATGAGCTCGTGACGGATATCGGCCACTTCGCGTGGCGCTTGCGCGCCGCCCGAGCCAGCCAGTACCTGCAGGAACGCTTCGCCGTAGCGCTCGAGCTTGCGTGCGCCGACGCCACTGACCCGCCCCATGTCGGCCATGCTGGTCGGCTGGCTGCGCAGCATTTCAAGCAGGGTCGAGTCAGGGAAGATGACGTAGGGCGGCACCGCATGTTCCTGCGCCAGGTTGCGCCGCAGGGTGCGCAGCGCTTCCCACTGTTCGCGCTCCTCGCCGCGCACCAGCTGGCTGGCGGGGCTGGCCGAGCCACTGCCGCGAGCAGAGGTCTGCGGCTTGATTTCCTTGCGCAGCGCAAGCGTCACCTCGCCGCGCAGCAGCGGCCGGCAGCTGTCGCTCAGACGCAGGCCGCCGTAGCCTTCAAGATCGATATCGGCCAGACCGCGGGCGACCACCTGGCGATACAGCGAACGCCACTCGCCTTCCGAGCGGTCCTTGCCGACACCGAATACCGCCAGTTTGTCGTGGCCGAAACTGCGCACCTTCTCGGTGTCCTTGCCCAGCAGCACGTCCACCAGATGACCGACGCCGTAGCGTTGCCCGGTGCGGTAGATGGCCGACAACGCCTGGCGCGCCGGCTCGGTGGCATCCCAGGTCTGCACGCCGTCGACGCAGTTGTCGCAGTGACCGCAGGGATTGGGCATTTCTTCATCGAAATAGGCCAGCAACGATTGACGACGGCAGCGGGTTTCCTCGCACAGCGCCAGCATGGCATCGAGCTTGTGCTGTTCGAGCCGCTTGTGGCGCTCGTCGCCTTCGGAATTCTGCAGCATCTGCTTGAGCATCAGCACATCCTGCAGGCCGTAGGCCATCCAGGCATCTGCCGGCAGGCCATCACGGCCGGCCCGGCCGGTTTCCTGGTAGTAGGCTTCCAGCGACTTGGGCAGGTCCATGTGCGCGACGAAACGCACGTTGGGCTTGTCGATACCCATGCCGAAGGCGATGGTAGCCACCATGATCAGGCCTTCCTCGTTGAGGAAGCGCTTCTGGTTCGCGGCCCGCGTCGCGGCAGGCAGGCCGGCGTGGTACGGCAACGCCGGAAAGTTGTTTTCGCACAGGAACGCGGCGACTTCATCGACTTTCTTGCGCGACAGGCAGTAAACGATGCCTGCGTCGCTGCGGCGCTCGGCGAGGAATGCCAGCAGCTGTTTGCGCGGGCTTTCCTTGGGCACGATGCGGTAGAATATGTTGGGCCGGTCGAAACTGGACAGGAAGCGCTCGGCGTCCTGCAGGTGCAGACGGGTGACGATCTCCTCGCGCGTGCGCTTGTCGGCAGTGGCGGTCAGGGCGATGCGCGGCACGTGGGGAAACTGTTCGGCCAGCTGGCCCAGCTGGAGGTACTCGGGGCGGAAGTCGTGGCCCCATTGCGAAACGCAGTGGGCCTCGTCGATGGCGAACAGGGCGATGTCCAGACCGCGCAGGAAATCCAGCATGCGCGGCTGCACCAGGCGCTCCGGCGCCAGGTACAGCATCTTGATTTCGCCGCGGCGGATGCGCGCAGCCAACTCGCGCTGTTCATCGGAACTGAGCGTGGAGTTCAGCGCCGCGGCTGCCACCCCGAGCTCCTCGAGCGTGGCGACCTGGTCGTCCATCAGGGCGATGAGCGGCGACACCACCACCGCCAGGCCATCGCGCAACAGGGCCGGCACTTGAAAGCACAGCGATTTGCCACCGCCGGTGGGCATCAATACCAAGGCATCGCCACCGCGGGCCACACGTTCGATAATGGCACCCTGGCGACCACGGAAGCTGTCGTAGCCGAAGATGTCCTTAAGAACGCGTTGAGCCTGTTCGAGCATGGGTCACTCCAGAAATCGTAAAACCACCCGGGCCGCACAGGCTGGATGAAAAGCGCTTTTGCCGCATCCGCCTTTGCGTAAGCGGGGGTTACCGCCCCGTGAACTCGGGGCCTGAGCGAAAGACCGCGGCAGTATACCCCAGTGCCAGCACCGCGGCGCAGCACCCGCACATCCTGCCATTTCACCCCTTGGGTGGCGCACAGGGCCTAACAAGGCCTAGAATTCAGTATCCGCATAGTCTTCCAAGGTAACCTGTTAATGTCCTTCGCCGAGCAACTGACCCGCCTGCAAGCCTTCCTCGACGCCGATGAGCTGCATGACGAGGCGCTGGACTACGTCGCCGCCCATGGCTACCTGACCGCCCTCTCCATCTGCTCCGAAGAGGTTCCCGAACGCGAGTGGATCGACGCCCTGTTCGCCGAGCCGCCGCACTACAGCGACGATGCCCAGCGCGAAGAGATCGAAGGCACGCTGATCCAGCTCAAGGCGCATATCGCGCGCCAGCTGGCCAGCGACGAGGAATTCGAGCTGCCATGCGACCTCGACCTCGGCGACGAGCCGGATGACTCCGACCTGCGCGGCTGGTGCATCGGCTTCATGGAAGGGGTATTCCTGCGCGAGGCCGCCTGGTTCGAAACCGCCGAAGACGAAGTCAGCGAGATGCTCCTGCCGATCATGGTCGGTTCCGGACTGTTCGACGAGCAGCCTGAGTTTTCCGACATTGCCGCCGATGCCAATCTCATGGACGACATGATCGTGCAGATTCCCGAAGCGCTGACGGCCCTCTACCTGCTGTGCAACGCCCCGGACGAGAAACCGGCCATTCTCAAGCCTCGCCATCACTGAAGCACAGGCCGTGGATAAAGCTCGGCCGGCATGGCTGCGCTATCTGCTTCTGGGCATTGGCTGTACCAGCGTGTGTCTCGGCGTCATCGGTATCGTCCTGCCGGTGATGCCCACTACCCCTTTCCTGCTCCTTGCCGCGGCCTGCTTTGCGCGAAGCTCCCCGCGCTTCCACGCGTGGCTGCTTGGCCATCCGCAACTGGGCCCGTTGCTCAAGGCCTACCTCAACGGTGAAGGCATTCCCCGCAAAGCCAAGGTATTGGCCATCGGTTCCCTGTGGGTCAGCATCGCTGTCTCCTGCTGGTTGACGCCCTGGCCGTGGCTGCGTGTGTTGCTCATTGGCGTCGCCATCGCAGTGACTGTCTATCTCGCTCGCCTGAAGACACGTGTCTGAAGCGCAAGCCGACAATCGATTTCCCAGGTCAGGTGCCGCAAAAAGTCACCCTCCAGTGACCGAGGATGTCGACGAACGGTCGACTCCTGATAAAATCTGAATGAAATCAACCAACTAATCTCGTCCTTCAGGATGGATCAGGGTTGATACACCCCTCATTACCAGTGACAATTTTCCGTCACTATACGACCGCATTTTTCCGTCTTATCTCGCCCGTACCGCGCCACCCCCCAAAACGCTGGCCTTGCGCCTTCTTTTGCACTGAACCCCGCTCACGGCGCGCGCCTCGAGAGCAGTGAAATCTATTTGCCAGCATCGAAAGGAATGATGGCATAACTGTTTTTTGCTCTATATCATGTGAAAATTCCGTTGAACGCGCTGCTTTCGGCGCCTCGATTGCGCTTGTTACAACCCCGAAACGGACTTTTAAACGAGTTATTCGCCAACATTCTGGCGTCTGCACGACTTCACACATCACGGAGAAGCACCCGAATGCGCGTTTTCACCCCCATCTGCAGCGCGATTTTGTTGGCCATGGCGTGCTCGCACGCGCAAGCCATGTCGCTCACCGAGGCGATCCAGAGCACCGTGGATAACCACCCTGAGTTGGCATCCAACATCAACAGTCGCCTTGCCGCGGATGAGGACACGAAGATTGCCCAGGGTGCCTACCGCCCCAGCGTCGATTTCGTTGCAGGCTACGGTCGCGAGCGTTCGGACAACCTGAATACCCGCGCGCGCGGCAACCACAACAAGGAAACACTGAACTACACCCAGTCAGAGTTGCGCCTGCGCCAGATGCTGTTCGACGGTTCCAGCGCCTCCAGTGAAGTCAGCCGTACCCGCTCGACCGCTACGTCGCGTGCCTACTATGTGCAGGCTACCGCCCAGGACCTCGCCCTGCGCGCCGTTCAGGTGTACCTCGACGTACTGCGCAACCGTGAACTGGTAACCCTGGCCAAGAACAACCTGCAGGCGCATCTGCGCGTCAACGACCAGATCGGCCTGCGCAGCGAGCGCGGCGTGGGCAGCACCGCCGACGTCGACCAATCGCGTGCTCGTCGCGCCCTGGCCGAGAACAACTACAACACCGCTCAGGTCAACCTGGCCGATGCCGAAGCGGCCTTCTTCAGCGCCGTGGGCCGCATGCCCGACGAACTGGAACCGCTGCCTTCGATGCGTGGCGAACTGCCGGCCGACCTGAACGCCGCCCGCCAGTCCATGATGGAAAACAATCCGTACCTCAAATCGGCCCAGGCCGACGTGCAGGCTGCCGAAAGCCAGTACGCAGGCGCCAAGTCCGCGTTCTACCCGCGGATCGACGCTGAACTGGCTACCGGTGCCAACAACAACCTTTCGGGCGAGCGCGGCCACAACAACACCGATTGGCGTGCCGGTGTGAGCATGAGCTACAACCTGTACCGTGGCGGCAGCGACAAGGCCCGTCTGCAGGGCGATGCACATCGCATCAACCAGGCCATGGACATTCGCAACAATGCCCTGCGTCAGTTGAACGAAAACATGGCTTTGTCGTGGAACGCGATGAAGAATGCCGGCACGCAGATTCCATACGCCCGTGAATACGCCGAGACCACCACCCGCGTGCGGGCGGCCTATCAGGACCAGTTCGGCCTGGGCCAGCGTACCCTGCTCGACGTACTCGACAGTGAGAACGAGCTGTACACCGCCAACACCCGCTACGCCGAAGTGCGCTACACCGAGGAATACTCGATGTACCGCGTGCTTTCGAGCATGGGTGAGCTGCTGGCCAAGACCCGCGTCGTGCTGCCAGCCGAAGCCGTTGCCCTGACCGAAGTCAAGAGCGAAGCGCGCCTGCCAGACATGCGCTGATTGCCGCTACGCCGGACCCCGTGCCCGCTCGTTCGCAGCCGGTCAAGGGGTTCGCGTGACGAAAGCCCTGGGCTCAGCTCAGGGTTTCGTCGATCACCAATACCACCTTCCCCGAAATCTGATTGCTTGCCAGCGCTTCGAACGCCGCTTCGGCGTCGGCGATCGGAAACGTCTTGGCCAGCTGCGACTTCAAGCGCCCTTCAGTGAACAATGGCCATACCTGCTGGCCCAGGTCACTGAGCAGGTCGGCCTTGAACTGATCGTCACGGCTGCGCAAGGTTGAACCCTGCAACCGCACACGCTTGGCCAGGACCTTGGCCAGGTCGAACTGTGCTTCACGACCGCCCATCAGGCCGATCATCACCCAGCGCCCGTCAAGGGCCACTACCTCCAGGTTCAGCTCGCTGTAGTTGGCGCCGACCGGGTCGAGGATCACATTGAACGGCCCCAGGTCCTTCAACGCTTCCAGCCCGTCGCCCCGCACCACACCGCCCTGGGCACCGAGCGCTTCGCAATAGGCCAGGCGCTCGGCGGAACCGACGCTGACCCAGGTCGGGTTGCCGAACGCCTTGCACAGCTGGATCGCCGCCGAGCCGATGCCACTGGCGCCAGCATGCAGCAGGACCTTCTCGCCCGGCTGCAGGTCGGCCAGCTGGAACAGGTTCAGCCACACCGTCGCGTAGACTTCGACGATGCCCGCCGCTTCGTGCAGGCTCAGTCCCTCGGGTACAGGCAGCACATGGCGACCATCGACCACCACTTCTTCGGCCATGCCACCCCCGGCCAGCAAGGTGCAGACCCGGTCGCCGACCTGCCAGGACGATCCCACGCCGACCTCGCTGATCACGCCTGCGCATTCCAGGCCGAGGATATCGCTCGCGCCTGGCGGCGGCGGGTACAAGCCTGCGCGCTGCATCAGGTCGGCCCGATTCAGGCCGGCCGCGGCTACCCGAATCTTCACTTGACCTACGTCACACGTCGGGCTCGGTTGTTCGAGCCACTCCACATGTCCTTCCACGCCTTGCAATGCCTTCACGGTGCCTCCATAGTTGAGTCATGACTGAGCCCGACGCCTTGGCGTCGGGCTTTTCGCATTATGCGTCCGGCTTCAACGGAACCGGCGAATTCAAAGACGGCCTAATATGCGTGATCAATTGCCCCCACGTCGAATCAGCATGAAGCATTTCATTCCCGGCAGTGCCCTGGCGCTGTGTATCGGCCTCGGCAGCTTGTCGATGTCCGCCAATACCTTCGCTGCCAACAGCTGGGACAAACTTCAGCCCGATCGCGACGAAGTGGTGGCCAGCCTCAATGTCGTCGAACTGCTCAAGCGTCATCATTACAGCAAGCCGCCGCTCAACGATGCGCGCTCGGTCATCATCTACGACAGCTACATCAAGCTGCTCGATCCCTCGCGCAGTTATTTCACTGCGGCCGACATCGCCGAGTTCGACAAGTGGAAGACCCAGTTCGACGACTTCCTGAAGAACGGCAACCTGGATCCCGGTTTCATCATCTACAAACGCTATCTGGACCGGGTCAAGGCACGCCTGGACTTCGCCCTGGCCGAACTGAACAAGGGCGTCGACAAGTTCGACTTCACCACCAAGGAAACCCTGCTGGTAGACCGCAAGGATGCTCCTTGGCTGAAAAACGAGGCCGAGCTCGACGACCTGTGGCGCAAGCGCGTGAAAGATGAAGTGCTGCGCCAGAAGATCGCCGGGAAGGACGCAGCGCAGATCCAGGACACCCTGTCCAAGCGCTACAAGAACCAGCTCGCGAGACTGGACCAGACCCGCGCCGAAGACATCTTCCAGGCCTACATCAATACCTTCGCCCAGTCCTACGATCCGCACACCAACTACCTGTCTCCGGACAACGCGGAAAACTTCGACATCAACATGAGCCTGTCGCTCGAGGGCATCGGTGCGGTCCTGCAAAGCGACAACGACCAGGTCAAGATCGTCCGCCTGGTCCCCGCGGGCCCCGCTGACAAGACCAAGCAGGTCGCCCCTGCCGACAAGATCATCGGTGTTGCCCAGGGCGACAAGGAAATGGTCGACGTGGTCGGCTGGCGCCTGGATGAAGTGGTCAAGCTGATTCGCGGGCCGAAAGGCTCTACCGTGCGCCTGGAAGTGATTCCGCACACCAATGCGCCCAACGACCAGACCAGCAAGATCGTCTCGATCACCCGCGAAGCGGTCAAGCTCGAGGAGCAGGCGGCCAAGAAGTCGATTCTCAACCTCAAGGAAAACGGCCGCGACTACAAGCTGGGCGTGATCGAGATTCCTGCGTTCTACCTGGACTTCAAGGCGTTCCGCGCCGGTGACCCGGACTACAAGTCGACCACCCGCGATGTACGCAAGCTGCTCACCGAATTGCAGAAGGAGAAAGTCGACGGCGTGGTCATCGACCTGCGCAACAACGGCGGTGGCTCCCTGCAGGAAGCCACCGAACTGACCAGCCTGTTCATCGAGAAAGGCCCGACCGTGCTGGTGCGCAACGCCGATGGCCGCGTCGACGTGCTTGAAGATGAAAACCCCGGTGCGTTCTACAAGGGCCCGCTGGCGCTGCTGGTCAATCGCCTGTCGGCTTCGGCGTCGGAGATTTTCGCCGGTGCCATGCAGGACTACCACCGCGCGTTGATCGTCGGCGGCCAGACCTTCGGCAAGGGCACGGTGCAGACCATCCAGCCGCTCAACCACGGCGAGCTCAAGCTGACCCTGGCCAAGTTCTACCGTGTCTCGGGGCAGAGTACGCAGCACCAGGGCGTACTGCCTGATATCGCCTACCCGTCGATCATCGATACCAAGGAAATCGGTGAAAGCGCCCTGCCCGAAGCCATGCCCTGGGACACGATCCGCCCGGCCATCAAGCCGGCCAGCGATCCGTTCAAGCCGTACCTGGCCAAGCTGACCGCCGACCACGACGCCCGCACCGTCAAGGACCCGGAATTCATCTACATCCGCGATCGCCTGGCCTTGGCCGAGCAGTTGATGAAAGAGAAGACCGTCAGCCTGAACGAGGCCGACCGTCGTGCTCAGCACAGCGATATCGAAGCCAAGCAGCTGGCCCTGGAAAACACTCGGCGCAAGGCCAAGGGCGAGGAGCCGCTGAAAGAGTTGAAGAAGGAAGACGAGGATGCCCTGGGCGCCGATCCGGACAAGACCAAGCCGGAAGATGACGCCTACCTCGCGGAAACCGGGCGCATCCTGCTCGACTACCTGAAGCTCAACACGTCGGTGGCCCGGCATTGACCGTGGCATGGCCCTGCATTGACGGATAGGTGACAGGACGGTCATCAAACCGACATGAAGCTGTCGTGAAATAGGGACCCGCTGCGTCTGCAGCGGGTCTTTTTTTGCGTCTGGCCCGCGGCTTTCGACCCGTTCGCGCGACCGGCCAGCACGACATTCAGCAAGGTAGGAACCGATGACCGTCATAGAACAGCTCAGCGCCCTGGACACCATTCTTGCCCAAGGCGGTGTGCACTGCTTGTTCCAGCCGATCGTGTCACTGTCGCAACGGCAGATCCTTGGCTTCGAGGCATTGAGTCGAGGGCCCTCGAACAGCCCGCTGCATTCGCCCATCAATCTGTTCGCAGTGGCGCGCCAGGCCGGTCGGCTCAACGAGCTGGAAGTGATGTGCCGGGAAACCGCCTGCCGCCGCTTCAGCGAACAGCGCCTGGACGGCAAGCTGTTTCTCAACGTCTCGCCCGAGTCGCTGCTCGAACCCCTGCACGAGGACGGCCGTACATTGCAGTTGTTGCAGCGCTACGGCATCAGCCCCAGCCAAGTGGTCATCGAACTCACCGAGCAGACTCCTACCGACGATTTCCAACTGCTGTTCAACGCGCTGCATCACTACCGCGCCATGGGCTTTTCGATTGCCCTGGACGATCTGGGTGCAGGCTATTCAAGCCTGCGCCTGTGGTCCGAGTTGCGTCCGGACTATGTGAAGATCGACCGACACTTCATCGACGGCATCCACCAGGATGCACTCAAGCGCGAATTCGTCGGTTCCATCCTGCAGATCGCCAAGGCTTCTCGAGCGCAAGTGATCGCCGAAGGCATCGAGTTGGTCGAGGAGTTGCTGGTATTGATCGAAATGGGTGTCGACCTGGTCCAGGGCTATCTGCTTTGCCGCCCTCAGGAACAGCCGCCACGGGACGTGCGTGGGCTGATCCCGCGGTTCGAGGACGGCAATCCACCCCTTGGCGACCACGGCAGCGATCTCGCACCGTTGGTCATCGAGCAGGCCGCGGTGCACCGCGACACGCCGACGCAGCAGGTCCTGGAAGGCTTTCGCCTGCAGGCCAACCTGAACACCCTCGCCGTCGTCGACAGCGACCGGCGGCCCTGCGGCATCGTCCATCGACACTCGCTGTCCGATGCCTTGCTCAAGCCCTTCGCCACCGAGCTGTTCGCGCGCAAGCCGATCAGCCGGCTGATGAGCAATGATTTTCTGGCAGTGGACAGCAAGCAGTCGCTGCAACAGGTCAGCCGGTTGCTGACCGGGCGTGCACGGCAGCGGATCGAGGAAGACTTCATTGTCACCCAAGGTGGACAATACCTGGGACTGGGGCGGGTCATCGACGTGCTCAAGCTGATCACCGAGCTGAAAATCCAGCAGGCCCGGCATGCCAACCCCTTGACCCTGCTGCCTGGCAACGTGCCGATCCAGCAGTGCCTGACCCGTGTGCTGGAACAGGGCCGCGAGGCGATCATCTGCTATGTCGACATCGACAACTTCAAGCCTTTCAACGACATCTACGGCTACGCGCGTGGCGACGAAGTGCTGCTGTGCCTGGCCCAGTGCCTGAGCGAACGCGTGGACCCGAGCCGGGATTTCGTCGGTCACATCGGCGGAGACGATTTCATCCTGGTCATCAGCCCGGCCGATTGGTGCCGTCGCCTGAGCCAGCTACAGGAGGATTTCCAGCACCAGTGCCGGCGCTTCTATCGCCCGGAGCATCTGCACGCGGGCTGTTTTTTGGCCAAGGATCGTCGCGGCGAGCAGCAACGGTTTGCCTTGTTGTCGCTGTCCATCGGCGTGGTTCGCTTGCGGGCCGAGGCCTGCGCTCTCATGGATGGCAGCCAACTGGCGGAAATGGCTTCGCAGGCCAAGCACCTGGCCAAGGAAGTCCTGGGGTCCAGCGTGCACGTGATCGACACGCAGCTTGCCGAGTCGGCCTAGCGGCTCAGGCCGCGGTAGTCGGCGGATAGGCGTATTCGAACACGCGCGCCACTTCCGAGGCATGCCAGGAGGCGGCGGCAACGCCATCCGACGGACCGCAGAAGCGTCCGAGTTTTTCCGCGCATTCGAAAAAACCGGTGCGCGGCAAGCGGCTGGCACCCTGGCTTATCACCAGGGAGCTGCGCAGTGGCTGATCGGCGCGGGCGTCGATCATGGCCAGGTATTCGAGTGCTGCCGTGAGCGTCTGCATGGCGGGTGTGGGCAGTTCCAGGCGCTCGAGCAGCGCGCGATAAGTGAGCAGATGCCGCTGGCGCCGAGCGTGATCCAGCTCGCCGAGCAGGCCCTCCCATTGCAGGCGACTGATGCGCAGGCTCACGTGCTGCTGCTCCAGCCCGGCACCCCCAGCTCCCAGGCGAGACTGCGGCGTATGGCGGCGTCCGGTTCGCGCTCGCCGGTCTCGATCATCGACAGGTAGGAGGGGCTGATGCCTACGGCGCGGGCCAGACTTTCGAGCGGCACGCCGCGGGCCTCGCGAAGTTCACGCAGGCGCTCGAAACTGGGTGGTGGTGCGGGTGCTACAGCGCCGACCGGGTCGGCCGAGGACTGCGCGTTGGTGACGACATCTGCAGAGGCGCTGACCGGGGTACCGGCAGCTGCAGCCAGCAGCCGCTGGTACTCGGCCCATGGCACTACCGCATACTCCGGCTGGCCGTCGCGGCTTATCACCTGAACCCCCATTGCATCCTCCCGCCCGATAAGCGCGCACATCGGACGATGCGAGCGTAATGGCGGAATGTTAACAGGGGATTGCCGACTTCGGGGCGTTAACTGCGCGTCGAAGTCGGCGAGCAGGTTCAGCGGGAAAATTCAGCGATGGGACTTTTCCAGTTCCAGGTCCTTCTCCGAAGCTGGGAGGCGTTCGAGCACTCGCAGTTTTTCCGGTGACTGGCGCTGACGCCAGGCGCGGAATGCGTCGAGCTCGCCGGACAGGGTCTTCATCACCCAAGCCAGCACGGCGATGTCGTCGAGCATGCCGACACCGATCAGGAAATCCGGGATCGCGTCGATGGGGCTGACGAAGTAGACCAGGCCGGCAACGATCGACACCAGTGCCTTGGGGCTGATGCTGCGGTACTCGCCGCGCCAGTAGGCCAGGCACAGGGCCTGCAACAGTTGCACGTCTTCTTTCAAGGCGCCCAACCGGTAGCCCTTGCCCTTGCGTGCCACGGCGAAGATCAGGGCCGGCAAGCGGCCTCGACTCAGAACGCGTTCGGCAATGGGCAGGAAACGGGTGAAATTCCACGGTGCTTTCATGAGCCCTCCGGTGCCGAATGACAGTTTGAGGTTATCCACAGTATTTGTGGATAACCTTGTGAACAGAGCTGCTTTTCGTGCCTGACCTGCCCGGTTTTCAAGGGCTGAGGTCAAATCGGGCGTTTTTTACTCACACAAAAAAGCCACGAAAATCCTTGACGCAGTGTTCCGAAAACAGCTAATGCCGCTTCCTTTAAGACTCTTTGGCACGGGCCCGGTTCAAACGAAAACGCCCCGTCGAGGCGGGGCGTTCAGGGCAACTCAGCGGGTTACTTGGCGGGAGCGGCTTCTTCGACTTCAGCGTCGTCGGTTTCGGCCGCAGCGTCAGCGGCAGCCTTGGCAGCGTCCTTGATAGCGATCAGCTCCAGGTCGAACACCAGCACCGAGTTGGCTGGAATGGTCGGGCTCGGGCTCTGGGCGCCGTAGGCCAGGTCAGCCGGGATGAACAGCTTGACCTTCTCGCCCACGTGCATCAGTTGCAAGCCTTCGACCCAACCGGGGATCACGCCGCTGACCGGCAGATCGATAGGCGCGCCGCGCTCGATGGAGCTGTCGAAGACCTTGCCGTCGATCAGCTTGCCTTCGTAGTGGACGGTGACCACATCGGTCGGCTTGGGCTGGGCGCCCTCGGCTTTCTTGATGACCTGGTACTGCAGGCCGGATGCGGTGGTGACGACGCCGTCTTTCTTGGCGTTGTCCTCGAGGAACTTCTTGCCGGCGGTCTGCGCTTCGGCGTTCATCTTGGTCATGCGTTCTTCGGCGCGTTTCTGCAGGTCGGCAAAGGCTGCGACCAGGTCGTCGTCCTTGATCTTCTGCTCTTTCTTGCCGACGGCGTCTTCGATACCCAAGGCAACGGCCTTGGAATCGAGATCGTCCATACCTTCCTGAGCCAGGCTCTTGCCCATGTTCAGGCCGATACCATAGGAAGCTTTCTGCGCCGGGGTTTTGAGCTCGACGCTGGTCTGGGAATCGCAACCTGCGAGGACCAGGGTGACCAAGGCAACTGCCGCCGCCAACCGATGCTGTTTCATGCTATTTCCTTGTTCATGCGCCATAAGGGCAATCGAATGAGGCCGCGAGCTTATCAGGCGGCCACGACCAATGGCTACCGGCATGAGAGAGGCAAAAAGACGATAAGTTCAGGCCAGCAAAAGGAAAGTGGCTCGGCAGCGGCTGGATGAAACATGTGTCACGCAGTGCTGGGTGCCTGCCCGTAGTGCGCAGCCACTTCACGCACCACTTCACACAGCCACTGGGCCGGCAACGCCAGCGGCAACGCGGCGTTGCGACAAATGCCGACCGAACCACCCGGCTCGTGCACGCCCAGATCGAGCTCGCACAGTTGGCCGGTGACGATATCGCGCTGCACCGCATCGCGCGGGGCCACCCAGATGGCGTCACTGCTGGCGACGTAGCGTCGACTGAGGGTCGGTGAAAGCGTTTCCAGACGTTGCGCCGAGGGCGTGATGGCGCACTGCACGAACAAACTGTCCGCATGCTTGCGGATGGTGGTACCGGCCAGCGGCAACACCCATGGGTAACGGCCGACCTGCGCGGCGCTCAGCGGGCGCATTTCCAGCAGCGGATGCGCCGGACGCACCACGAGCGTCATGGATTCGCTGTACAGGTGTTCGAACGACAGGCCCTGGATCTGCGGGCTATCGGTCATGCGGCCGATCACCAGGTCCAGCTCGCCGACGTGCAGTTGCGCCAGCAGGTAGGCCCCCGGCCCGGTCGCCACGCTGACCACCAATGCGGCGTGGCGTTCGTGCAGGCGGCAGAGTACTTCAGGCAACAGCTGGCTTTCCACGGTCGACAGCACGCCGATGCGCACTTGCGGGGCTTCGTCAGGCTCGCCGCGCAGACTGCTGACGCCATCGCGCAAGGCCTGCACGCAAGGCCCGGCATAGCGCATGAAGCGCACGCCGGCGGCGGTCAGCTCGACCCCGCTCTTGTCGCGTTCGAACAGGCGTGTCTGCAGCAGGTCTTCGAGTTCCTTGAGCGTCTTGGAAATCGCCGGCTGGCTGATGGACAAGCCATCGGCGGCCTTGGCGAAGCTGCCCTGGCGGGCAATTTCGAGAAAGCACAGCAAATGGCGGAATTTGATACGGCTGTCGAGGTTCATGGCGCCAATCGTAGCATTGAGCCATGGGGTTTGCTTCGGCAGCGAGGGCCTCTTCGCGGGCAGAGCCCGCTCCCACATAGTCAGAGTTTCATTTGAACTTGTGGGAGCGGGGCGGGCGGCGAGCCCTCTGCCCGCGAAGAGGCCCGCAAGACCACCCTAGACCCTGCCAATCTCCACCTGATCCCCGTTGAAGCGCACCGGCCACACCCTGATGCCTTGATCCGGCGCCTCCAGGCAGCGCCCGTCGCTGAAACAGTAATGCTGCTTGTACAGCGGCGCAGCCACCACCAGCTCGCCCTGCAGGTACCCGACGATGCCACGCCCCAGCACATTGGCGCCCGAGCGCGGGTCGTGGTTGTCGATGGCGTGCAGCACCCTGCCCTCGCCCGCGTCGGGGAGGTAGAAGACTGCCACCTGGTCGCCGTCCAGCCATACCACTACACCAGAATTGGCGATCAAGTCCGCTCGATCGCACACTGTTTGCCAGTCCATCGCCTGCACCGCCTTGGCCGCCTGCATCACAACACCTCCTCCATCACCGGGATCAACGTGACCACATCGCCCGCCTGCGCCGGGCGGCGCTGGCCACGTTCCTTGACGAACTGCACACCGGGGTCCGCACGCTTGTCGTTGACGAAGGTGCGGAAGCGCTTGAGCTTTTCCGGATCCTTCAGGGCATTGGCCCATTCGCATTCATAGTGATCGACCACCCGTTGCATCTGCGCTTCGAGTTCGGCGCCCAGGGCCAGGCTGTCCTCCAGCACGACCTGCTTGAGAAACTCCAGCCCGCCCTCGAGGTTTTCGCGCCACACCGAGGTGCGCTGCAGCTTGTCGGCGGTACGGATGTAGAACATCAGGATACGGTCGATGTAGCGGATCAACTGTTCATCGTCCAAGTCGGTGGCGAACAGCTCGGCGTGCCGCGGACGCATGCCGCCGTTGCCGCAAACATACAGGTTCCAGCCCTTCTCGGTGGCAATCACACCAATGTCCTTGCTCTGCGCCTCGGCGCACTCGCGGGTGCAGCCGGAGACGGCGAACTTGAGCTTGTGCGGCGAACGCAGGCCCTTGTAGCGATCCTCGATGCGCAGGGCCATGGCCACGCTGTCCTGCACGCCGTAGCGGCACCAGGTACTGCCCACGCAGGATTTCACGGTGCGGGTCGACTTGCCGTAGGCATGACCGGTCTCGAAGCCGGCTTCGATCAATTCGCTCCAGATCTCCGGCAACTCGTGCAACTGGGCGCCGAACAGGTCGATGCGCTGGCCACCGGTGATCTTGGTGTACAGATCGTACTTCTTCGCCACCACGCCGATGGCGATCAGCTTGTCCGGGGTAATCTCACCGCCTGGAATGCGCGGTACCACCGAATAGGTGCCGTTCTTCTGCATGTTGGCCATGAACGTGTCGTTGGTGTCCTGCAGCGGCACCAGCGAGGGGTCCATGATCGGCTGGTTCCAGCAGGAGGCGAGGATGTTGCCGACGGTGGGCTTGCACACGTCGCACCCCACTGCGCCGCGGCCGTGGCGGGCAAGCATGTCCTCGAAGCTGGCGATGCCCTCGACACGGGCCAGGGCATAGAGCTCGGCGCGGGTGTAGGCGAAGTGTTCGCACAGGCTCTTGTCGACGCTGACGCCGCGGGCAATCAGCTCGTGCTCGAACACTTGCTTGAGCAGCGCGGCGCAGCCGCCGCAACCGGTGCAGGCCTTGGTCTGCGACTTGAGCGCCGACAGGTCGCCACAGCCACCGTCGATGGCGGAACAGATCGCGCCTTTGCTGACGTTGTGGCAGGAGCAGATCATGGCGGTGTCCGGCAGCGCATCGGCGCCCAGGGTCGGTGCACCGTCGGACAACGGCAGGATCAGCGTCGAAGGATCGGCCGGCAGGGCGATGCCGTTCTGGGCGTATTGCAGCAGGGTGTCGTAGTAACTGTTGTCGCCGACCAGTACAGCGCCCAGCACCTGCTTGCCGCTGGCGTCCACCACCAGGCGACGGTAGCTGGCGTTGGCCTCGTCGATGAAACGGTAGCTCTTGGCGCCCGGCGTAGTGGCATGGGCATCACCGATGGAGCCGACGTCGACACCCAGCAGCTTGAGTTTGGTCGACATGTCGGCGCCGCTGAACGCGACCGGCGCCTCCCCGGCCAGCTCACAGGCGACGTTGCGGGCCATGCTGTAGCCCGGGGCCACCAGGCCGAAGACGCTGCCGTTCCACGAAGCGCATTCGCCGATCGCATACACCGCCGGGTCGCTGCTGCGGCAGTGCGGGTCGATGACGATGCCGCCGCGGGCGGCGATCTCCAGCCCGCAGGCGCGGCCCAGCGCATCCTGGGGACGAATGCCGGCGGAGAACACGATCAGGTCGGTTTCCAGAAACTCGTCGCCGTCGAAGTTCATCCGGTAGCGATGGGTCTCGCCAGCCTCGACGTTCTGCGTGGCACGGGAGGTGTGCACGCCCACACCCAGCGCTTCGATGCGCGCACGCAAGGCAGCGCCGCCGTCGACGTCCAGTTGCACAGGCATCAGACGCGGAGCGAATTCGACTACATGAGCTTCCAGGCCGAGCGACTTCAAGGCATTCGCCGCTTCCAGGCCGAGCAGCCCGCCGCCGACCACCACACCACGACGCGCACCGGCTGCCGCTGCGCGAATGGCGTCCAGATCATCCAGGGTGCGATAGACCAGCCTTGCGCTGCCTTCGCAACCTGGGATCGGCGGCACGAAGGGGAACGAGCCGGTGGCCAGTACCAGCACATCGTAGCCATGCCGCCCAGTGGCGGTGACCACTTCGCGGGCCTGGCGATCGATCTCGAGTACCGGCTGCCCCAGGTGCAGGGTGACACCGTGCATGCAATACAGCTGGGCGTCGCCCAGGGCCAAGGTTTCGGCGCACGAGCCGCCGAAGTATTCAGACAGGTGCACCCGATCGTAGGCGCGCTGGCGCTCTTCGCCGAAGACATGGATCTCGTAGCGATCGATCGCGCTGCGCTCGATCAGTTGCTCGACGCAATGATGACCCACCATGCCGTTGCCGATAACGATGAGCTTCTGCCGGGGCCTGAGGTTCACGAGCGCATTCATAGGTATCTCCAAGCGGGTCACGGTGCCTTGACCATCGGGCAAAAAAAAACGCCTGGAGCGAATCCCCCAGGCGCCTTTGCCTGATGGTCGAATTGAGGTTGTCCGGTGGGGTGATCGTCGTTGATCACCGGGACTTGGCCAAGGTGAAAGCAGATTGCGTGCCAGGGTGGTTTGGTGTGTGTCAGGCAGGGCCTTTCCGCGGGCAGAGGGCTCGCCGCGAAGAAGCCCTCACTGACAACAAGACCCATCCCAGTGCACACCGCACCGTTTCAGTACACATCCCGCACGTAGCGCTTGTCGCGACTGAGCTGCGCCATATAAGCCTCGGTCTGTACCTCGCTCATGCCGCCGTGCTCGGCCACTACCTGCCGCAGCACCGCATCGACATCCTTGGCCATCCGGCTGGCATCCCCGCACACATAGAAATGGCCACCTTGCTGCAACCATTGCCAGACCTGGGCACCCTGCTGGCGAAGGCGGTCCTGCACGTAGATCTTTTCCGCCTGATCCCTGGAGAACGCTGTGTCCAGCCGGTGCAGATGGCCGCTGCGCAGCCAGGCGTGCAGCTCGTCGCGGTAGTAGAAGTCGCTGAGCTCGCGCTGCTCGCCGAACAGCAGCCAATTGCGTCCGCTGTGGCCGAGCGCCTGCCGTTCGTGGAGGAAGGCGCGAAACGGCGCTATGCCCGTCCCCGGCCCGACCATGATCATCGGCGTGTCGGCTTGGCTGGGTACGCGAAACCCGCTGGCCTTGTGCACGAAGATCGGTACCAGCGCGGCCGCCGAGCGATCCGCCAGAAAACCCGAACACACCCCGCTGCGCACGCGCTCGTTGCAGTGATAGCGCACCGTTGACAGGGTGATGTGCACCTGCCGCGGGTCGGTGCGGGCACTCGAACTGATGGAATACAGCCGCGGCTGCAGTGGCTTGAGCAAGCCGAGCAGTTCCGGCGTGGTGAGCGTGATGGGAAAGGCTTCGAGCAGGTCGATCAGTTGCCGACCCCACAGCCATTGCTGCAACTCGCCGGCGCGCTCCGGCGCGAGCAGCGTGGCCAGCAGCGGATCGGCGCAGCGCTGGCCAATGAACGCCAGCCACTGCGGGGTGATACGAGTGATGTCCAGATGCTTGTGCAGCGCCACTGCCAGCGGCTGTTCGCCCTGCCCCTTGAGCATCACCCGCTCGCTGCTGTCCAGGCCCAGGCAAGCCAGCAGTTCTTCGACCAGGCTCATGCAGTTGCTCGGCCATACCCCGAGCGCATCGCCCGCCTCGTACACCAGTCCGCTGTCCTTGAGGTCGAACACCACATGGCGAACTTCCTTCTCGGTACCTGCCGCATTGAGCACTTGATTGTGCAGGACCCGCGCGAGCCATGGCCGCTTGCGGGTGTACAGCGGCGGGTCCTGAGTCGCCAACGCAGGCGTGCTGCCAGTTGCTGCGCCAGCAAGCAAAAGGCCGACGTCCTGCGTCCACTGCTCGGCGAGTTCCTGATCGTCGGGTTCGCACTCGACACGGGCAAGCAGGCGCTGCCCGCCCAGTTGGTGCAGGCGTTCGTCCAGCTTGCGGGCGAAGCCACAGAACTGTCCGTAACTTGAATCGCCCAGAGCCAGCACAGCGTAGCGCAGGCCCGAGCAGCGCTCGATCCGCTCGGCCTGCAGCTGCGCCCACAGGCCTACGGCGTTGTCCGGTGCGTCGCCGTCGCCGAAGGTACTGGTCACCAGCAATACGTCGCGCGCGGCCAACAGGTCGGCGGGGGTGATCGCGTCCATGCCGCGCAGCAGTACCAGGGCACCGCGTTCGCGCAGGGTCTGCGCGCAGCGCTCGGCGATGGCCTGCGCGTTGCCGGTCTGCGAGGCCCAGAGCACCAGGGTCCCCGCTTGTCCGGTGAGCGGCGCAACGGCGTGAGCCCGCTCTGGATCGAGGTTGTGCAAGCTGATCTTCGGCGAGCCGACCCGTTGCAGGGCCACGGCGGCATACTTGAACGCCGGCTGTTGCGACAGTGGATCGGCAGCGTCGCTGGTCAACGCATTGATGGCCAGGTCGCTGCCGTACACATCGTTCCAGTGAAATGGCACGAAGCAGTTGCCTGGCCGCACTCGGTCGCTGATGCGTGCCGGCAATACCGCCTGGCCGCGCCGCGAGCGGACCTGCACTTGATCGGCCTCGCCGATGCCCAGACGCTCGGCATCGTCGGGGTGAATCTCGATGAACGGGCCAGGATCGAGCTTGTTCAACGCAGCGACCTTGCCGGTCTTGGTCAGAGTATGCCACTGGTGCTGCAGACGACCGGTGTTGAGCACCATTGCGAACTGTCCGTCGGGCAGGTCGGCGGGCGGCAGGTGTGGACGGGCGAAAAAGCGACCGCGGCCGCTGGCGGTCGGAAAACGCGGCCCGGCGTCGGTCAGGTAGCGAATCGGGCTGCGCGGATCGTCCTGGCCAGGCGCAGAGGGCCATTGCCATGGCTGCTGGCGCAGTTGCGCATAGCCTGCGCCACGGATGTCGTAGCCGCTCTGCGGGTTGTCGAACCGTTGCAGCTCCTGGTAGACCTGCTCGGCGCTGGCGTAGTCGAAGCCTTCGGTGAAGCCCATGGCGCAGGCCACGCGGGCGATGATCTGCCAGTCGGCCAAGGCCTGCCCCGGTGCGTTCACGGCCTTGGGCATCAAGGTCATGTTGCGCTCGGAGTTGATCATCACCCCTTCCGCCTCGGCCCACAGTGCGGCCGGCAGCAGAACGTCGGCGTAGCGGTTGGTTTCGGTATCGAGAAACGCGTCCTGGGTGATCACCAGTTCGGCGGCTTGCAAGCCCTCGATCACTTGCTGGCGGTTGGCGACACTGGCCACCGGGTTGGTGCAGATGATCCAGCAGGCCTTGATCGCGCCCTCGCCCATCTGCCGGAACAGGTCGATGGTACCGGCGTTGCCTTCCTTGCGCAGGCTGCCGGAAGGGATGTTCCACAGCCGCTCGACATGGGTCCGGTCCGCGGCCACCAACAACGAACGCTGGCCGGGCAGACCAGGGCCCATGTAGCCCATTTCGCGCCCGCCCATGGCATTGGGCTGGCCGGTCAGGGAAAACGGCCCACTGCCCGGACGGCAGATGGCGCCGGTTGCCAGGTGCAGGTTGCACAGCGCATTGCTGTTCCAGGTGCCCTGGATGCTCTGGTTCAGCCCCATGGTCCAGCAACTCATCCAGTTCGCGGCGCCACCGATCCACTGCGCGGCCTGCCGGATCGCCTGTTCGTCGAGGCCGGTGATCTCGGCTACCCGGGCCGGGGTGTAGTCGGCCAGAAAGGCCGGCATTTCGTCCCAACCCTCGGTGTGCGCTGCGATGAAAGACGAGTCGGTAGCGTCGTTCGCATGCAGCAGGTGCAGCAAGCCATTGAGCAAGGCCAGATCGGTGCCCGGCTCGATCTGCAGGAACAGGTCGGCCCTGTCGGCGGTGGCCGTGCGCCGCGGGTCGACCACGATCATCCTGGCTCCCGCCTTGAGCCGGTCCAGCAGGCGCAGGAACAGGATCGGATGACAATCGGCCATGTTCGCGCCGATCACCAGGAACACGTCGGCGTGATCGAAATCATCATAGGAACCGGGCGGGCCGTCGGCGCCCAACGACAGCTTGTAGCCGCTGGCCGCACTGGCCATGCACAACCGCGAGTTGGACTCGATGTGCCGGGTGCGAACGTAGCCCTTGGCCAGTTTGTTGACCAGGTACTGGGCTTCCAGTGACATCTGCCCGGAGACGTAGAAGGCAAGTGCATCCGAGCCATGTTCATCGAGGATCTGCCGCAAACGGCTACCGGCGTCTGCGATGGCCATGTCCATGCTCGACTGCACCGGCTCGTGGCTGCGGCCCTGGCGCACGTAGGCATGCTGCATCCGGCCCGGATCACTCAAGGGCTGGGCGCAGGTGCTGCCCTTGGTGCACAGACGCCCAGCGTTGGCCGGGTGCTGCTTGTCACCGCTGACCTTGACCACCCGATCGTTCTCGACGGTCATGACGATACCGCAGCCGACGCCGCAGTACGGGCACACGCTACGGACAGAAGTGCGGGTCATCGGCGTTCCTCGCTGCTGGCTGCAAAACAAAAACGGCGCCGGCTGCCTTCGCTCATCAGAGCGGGCAGCACGGCACCGTTGTCGTGTGGGGGCAATCGGCATCGATTGCATTGTGTGCGAGGGTGCTTGCAATCCATGCGCCACAATCAATGGCGCGCTTCAGGGCTGAGATTCAGGAGATTGCCCTGTGCAACGGACCATAGAGGAAACCGCAAAATGCACTTTTACCGAGCGCGTCGCACCAGCGGTGGGCGATCGGCGTGTCAGCCTTCGCCGCGCTGCAGGCTTGTCAGGCGCGCCTGGATGCCGGCGGCGGTCTGCTCACCCAGCAATTGTTCGCGCACCTTGCCTTGGGCATCGATGAGGTAGGTGACGGGCAAGGCCTGGCTGCGTGGCAGCTCGAAGCGCGGTGCCGGATCCTGGGCCAGTACCGTGAAGTCGATTCCCAGGGTCTTGGCGGCGGCACTCAAATCGTCGCCCTGCAGGTTGTCGAAATTCACGCCGAGCACGCGCACGCCCTGCCCTTCCAGGCTCTGCGACAGCGCATTGAGTTCGGGGATCTCGCGACGGCACGGTCCGCACCAAACGGCCCAGTAGTTGACCACCAGCCATTGTTTGTCCAGCGTCTTGGCGCTGACCTGCGTGCCATGCTGATCGGGCCCGTAGTCGCCCCCGCAACCGCCCAGCAGTGCCGCAGCCAGCAGCAGCCCTGCCAACGGCACGAGGTTGGTCTTGATACGCCAGTTCATGGGTCTACCCTTCCTTATTCCTGCGGCCATGCGAAAAAGGCGACCGAATACCGCCACGTGGTTAGAATACCCGCCACTGGCTGCCGGAGGCGACTTTTCCCCATGACCCAACTCACTCTTTACCACAACCCACGCTGCTCCAAATCGCGCGCGACGCTGGAATTGCTGCAGGCCCGCGGGCTTGCGCCGGTCATCGTGCTCTACCTGGAAACGCCTCCCGATGCAGTTACCCTGCAAGCCCTGCTGGGCAAGCTGGGCATCAGTGCCCGTGCCCTGTTGCGTACTGGCGAAGAAGAATACAAGACCCTGGACCTGGCCGACGCGACATTGGGCGAGGACGATCTGGTGAGCGCCATGGCCGCGCACCCGAAACTGATCGAGCGGCCTATTCTGGTCAACGGCGAGCGCGCGGTGATCGGCCGGCCACCGGAAAACGTACTGGAGATTCTGTCGTGAACACACCTTACATCCTGGTGCTCTATTACAGCCGCCACGGCGCCACCGCCGAGATGGCCCGACAGATCGCCCGCGGTGTCGAATCCAGCGGGCTGGAGGCACGTCTGCGCTGCGTGCCGGCGATCTCGACCGAGTGCGAAGCCGTGGCACCGTCAATTCCCGAGCAAGGCGCGGTATACGCCAGCCTCGACGACCTGAAGAACTGCGCCGGTCTGGCACTCGGCAGCCCCACGCGCTTCGGCAACATGGCCGCGCCGCTCAAGTACTTCCTCGACGGTACCAGCAGCCTGTGGCTCAGTGGCGACCTGGTCGGCAAGCCGGCCGGCGTGTTCACCTCCACTGCCAGCCTGCACGGCGGTCAGGAAACCACCCTGCTGTCGATGTTGCTGCCCCTGCTGCACCACGGCATGCTCATCACCGGGCTGCCCTATAGCGAGTCGGCACTGGTGGAAACCCAGGGCGGCGGCACCCCCTATGGCGCCAGCCACCACGCCGGCGCCGATGGCAAGCGTGTGCTCGACGAGCACGAGAAAACCCTTTGCCGAGCGCTGGGCAAGCGTCTGGGCCAGACCGCACAACTGTTGAGCACACCGCGTGGCTAAGTTGAATCTCAGGTTGAATCGCAGGTTGAATCGCACGATGGCGGGTCACGCTTGAGCATCCACACCTACACCAAGTACCCCGCCACGGCGCTCGGCGAAGAGTCGCCGCTGGCCTGGATCAGCGAACACATCCGCAAGCACTATCAAGGTCATCGGCACACCTTCGTGGTGGCCATCGCCGGCAGCGTCGCGGTGGGCAAGAGCACCCTGTCGACGCTGCTCAAGGAGCGGTTCGAGGGCTGGCCGGAAGCACCGCGGGTCGAGGTGGTCAGCACCGATGGCTTTCTGTATCCCAACCGGATTCTGGAACAGCGTCAGTTGATGCCGCGCAAGGGCTTCCCGGAAAGCTACCGTACCGACGACTTGAAGGCGTTTCTGCATGACCTCAGGCAAGGTGCGCGCGGTTTGCAGGTGCCGGTGTACTCCCAGGCGATCAAGGACATCGACGAGCACTTCCACCTGATCGACCAGCCGGACATCCTCATTCTGGAGGGGCTCAACATCCTCCAACTGGACCACGCCCACGACTTCTCCATCTATCTGGATGCGCCTACCGCCGACATTCGTCATTGGTACATGGAACGCTTCATGAGCCTGACCACTCTATCGGGCGACGCTGCACAGGCGCGCGCTGACTATTTGTGGGAAGAGGTCAACCTGAAGAACCTCACGGAAAACATCCTGGTGACCCGCGATCGGGCGCAGATGGTTCTGCACAAGGCACCGGACCACCGCATCGACGAGGTCTGGCTGCGCGAAGGCGACCTGCCCGTGCATTCATCCAGCAGTTGAGGACACCGGTTCCATGCAAGACTACAAGTGGCTGAACGAATACTGCCTTAATCGCTTCGGCTCGCAGAAGGCGCTGGAGGCGCGTCTGCCGACGGCCAAGTCTGCGGCGCAACTGCGCAAGATCAGCGCCGACCGCTACCTGTCGACCATGGCCCTGCGGGTCTTTCGGGCAGGCCTGAAGCACAGCCTGGTCGACTCGAAATGGCCCGCCTTCGAAGAGGTCTTCTTCGGCTTCGACCCGGAGAAGATCGTGCTCATGGGCGCCGAGCGCCTGGAACGGCTGATGCAGGACACGCGCATCATCCGCCATTTCGGCAAGCTCAAGAGCGTCCCGCGCAATGCCCAGATGATTCTCGACGTGGCCATGGAGCATGGTAGTTTCGGTAATTTCATCGCCGACTGGCCGGTCGAGGACATCACCGGGCTATGGCAGTACATCGCCAAGCACGGCAACCAGATGGGCGGGCTGTCGGCACCCCGTTTCCTGCGCATGATCGGCAAAGACACCTTCATTCCCAGCTGGGACGTGGTGGCTGCGCTCAACGCCCAGGAGATCGTCGACAAGGTGCCCAGCTCCAAGCGCGATCAGGCGGCGGTCCAGGCGGCCTTCAATCAGTGGCATGCCGAAAGCGGTCGGCCGATGTGCCAACTGTCGGCAATGCTCGCGTTTACCGTGAACCACTGATGCCTTCAGCTCGTTGCAGGGCCCGGTTCGCGGTCCTGCAGCCCTGCCTCGCAGAGGCTGCCTACGTGTACGGGCTTTCCCGTACATGCCTGGTTGCAACTGCCCTCGCGTAGCACCAATCTAAGCGGCAAATCTCGTCTACGCTTAGCCTCCAAGGGCACGACTGCCCTGGGCATGCCTGTGGCCGACGTGCTCGACGTCAAAATGTCATGCGCGTCACCTACGTTGGCTCGGGTATTGCTGAATCCAGATCAATCCAGTCGTCGACCGCCCCCCTCGTTTCGATAGGCGCCCATAGGAGCACCGGATGAAAAAGCTTTTCCTGGCCACACTGTTAGGTTCGAGCATCGCGTTGTGCAACATGGCCTCGGCCGCAGATACCGATCTGCAAACCCTTGAAGCCGCGGCCAAGACCGAAGGCATGGTCAACAGCGTCGGCATGCCCGACGCCTGGGCCAACTGGAAGGGCACCTGGGACGACCTGGCCAACAAGTACGGCCTCAAGCACATGGACACCGACATGAGCTCGGCGCAAGAAGTGGCCAAGTTCGCCGCCGAGAAAGACAACGCCAGTGCCGATATCGGCGATGTCGGTGCAGCGTTCGGCCCCATCGCCACCAAACAGGGCGTGACCCAGGCCTACAAGCCGTCCACCTGGGCGCAGATCCCCGACTGGGCCAAGGATGCCGATGGCCACTGGATGCTGGCCTACACCGGCACCATCGCTTTCATCGTCAACAAGCAGCTGGTCAAACCCGAAGATGCCCCCAAGAGCTGGGCAGACCTGAAGAACGGCAAGTACAAGGTGGCCATCGGGGATGTCAGCACCGCAGCCCAGGCCGCCAACGGCGTGCTGGCGGCAGCGATCGCCTTCAAGGGCGATGAAAGCAACCTGGCGCCGGGTCTGCAACTGTTCACCGAACTGGCCAAGCAGAAACGCCTGTCCCTGGCCAACCCAACCATCCAGACCCTGGAAAAAGGCGAAATCGAAGTGGGTGTGGTCTGGGACTTCAATGGCCTGAGCTATCGCGACCAGATCGATCCGAAACGCTTCGATGTGCTGATTCCTTCGGACGGGTCGGTGATTTCCGGCTACACCACCATCATCAACAAGTACGCCAAGCACCCGAATGCCGCGAAGCTGGCCCGCGAGTACATCCTCAGCGATGCCGGGCAGATCAACCTGGCACGCGGCTACGCCCGGCCGATCCGTGCCGACCACATCAAGCTGCCGGATGATGTCGCGGCCAAGCTGCTGCCGGCCGAGCAGTATCGCCATGTCACGCCAATCAAGCATCCGGATGTCTGGGAAGCAAGCTCCAAAGCTCTGCCCCAGCAGTGGCAGGAGCAGGTGATCTTCGAGATGCAGTGATCGCGGTGCATCAATGAAGGCTTCTTCGCGGGGCGGGCGCCCGAGCCCTCTGCCCGCTAAGAGGCCAACACCGATCCCCTCCGCTACCCCGCAACACCTGTAGGAGCGGTCAGCGGCCGCGAAGCAGCCAACGCCGACATCCCTGAAACCCGCAACCCCGGAGCCCTCCAGCAGTGACCACCCCCACCCGCGGCAGAACCCTGGCCCTGCTCCTGCTGGTGCCCTTCGCCCTGTTCTTTTTCGTCTTCCAGATCGCCCCCCTCGCCTGGGTGGCCATCCACAGCGTGCAGACCGACGCCGGTTGGAGCCTGGACAACTTCAGTAAGGCCTTCGGCTCGCGGTTCTATCGCCAGGCCATCCAGTTCAGCCTGGAAATCAGCTTCTGGTCGAGCCTGTTCGGCATCATCATCGCCGTCATCGGCGCTTGCTCCCTGCGCCGGGTCGACTCGCGGCTGCGGGATTTCGTCAGCGCCTTCGCCAACATGACCAGCAACTTTTCCGGCGTACCGCTGGCGTTCGCCTTCATCATCCTGCTGGGTTTCAATGGCGCGATCACCATGATGCTCAAGCAAAGCGGCCTGATCGACGATTTCAACCTGTACTCCAAGACCGGCCTGATCATCACCTACACCTATTTCCAGATCCCGCTGGGCGTGCTGCTGCTCTACCCCGCTTTCGACGCGTTGCGCGAAGACTGGCGCGAATCCGCTGCCCTGCTCGGTGCCAACGGCTGGGCCTACTGGCGCCACATCGGCCTGCCGGTGCTGACGCCGGCACTGCTGGGCACCTTCGTCATTCTGCTGGCCAACGCCCTGGGCGCGTACGCCACGGTGTACGCGCTCACCACCGGCAATTTCAACGTGCTGCCGATCCGCATCGCCGCCATGGTCGCCGGCGACATCAGTCTGGACCCCAACCTGGCCAGCGCCCTGGCCATGATTCTGGTGGGGCTGATGACTCTGGTCACCCTGGCCCATCAATGGCTGTTGCGCAGGAGTTACCATGTCGCGCGCTGAACTCGACGCCCCCGGCCTCTACCACAAGACCGTGGTCTGGCTGCTGTTCCTGATTCTGCTGCTGCCGCTGGCCGGCACCCTGCTGTATTCGTTCGCCACCAGTTGGTCGGCGTCGATCCTTCCCAGCGGGCTGACCTTCAAGTGGTACCTGCAGCTGTGGGGCGACCCGCGATTCCTCCAGGCCTTTGGTCAGTCGCTGGTGGTCTGCGTCGGTGCGCTGGTGCTGTCGGTGCTGGTGATCCTGCCGCTGCTGTTCGTGGTGCACTACCACTTTCCGCGGCTGGATGCGCTGATGAACATTCTCATTCTGTTGCCCTTCGCCGTGCCCCCGGTAGTGTCCTCGGTTGGCCTGTTGAACCTGTACGGCTCGGGACCGCTGGCCATGGTCGGCACACCCTGGATCCTGATCGGCTGCTATTTCACCGTGGCCCTGCCGTTCATGTACCGGGCCATCACCAACAACCTGCAGGCGATCAACCTGCGCGACCTGATGGACGCGGCGCAACTGCTGGGCGCCAGCACGTTCCAGGCGGCTGTTCTGGTGGTGCTGCCCAACCTGCGCAAGGGCTTGATGATCGCCCTGCTGCTCTCGTTCTCGTTCCTGTTCGGTGAATTCGTGTTCGCCAATCTGCTGGTGGGCACCCGCTACGAAACCCTGCAGGTCTACCTGAACAACATGCGCAACAGCAGCGGCCATTTCAACAGTGCGCTGGTGATCTCCTATTTTCTCTTCGTGTTGCTGCTCACCTGGGGTGCCAATCGCTTGAACAAGGACAAAGACTGATATGAGCTTCGTCAGCGTCGAAAGACTGGATAAGCGCTACGGCAATACCGAGGTATTCAGCGATATCAGCTTCACGGTCGAGCGAGGCGAATTCATCACCCTGCTCGGGCCCTCGGGCTGCGGCAAGTCGACCTTGTTGCGCGCCATTGCCGGGCTCACCCCGATCAATGCCGGCACGATCCTGCTCGATGGCCAAAACCTTGCCCCGCTCGGCCCGCAAAAGCGCGACATCGGCATGGTCTTCCAGAGCTATGCCCTGTTTCCCAACATGAACGTGGAACAGAACGTCGCGTTCGGTTTGCGCATGCAAAAGGTCAAGGGCGCCGAAAGCTCACGCCGCGTGGCCGAGGTCCTGGCGCTGGTGGAACTGGGCGAGTTTGCCGGGCGCTATCCCCATCAGTTGTCCGGCGGCCAGTGCCAACGGGTCGCCCTGGCACGCTCGCTGGTCACCCGCCCGCGCCTGTTGCTGCTCGACGAGCCCCTGTCGGCCCTGGATGCACGCATCCGCAAGCACCTGCGCGAGCAGATCCGGCAGATCCAGCGCGAACTCGGCCTGACCACGATTTTCGTCACCCATGATCAGGAAGAGGCGCTGACCATGAGCGACCGCATCTTCCTGATGAACAAAGGACGCATCGTCCAGAGCGGGGATGCGCAGAGCCTGTACACGGCGCCGGTCGATGCGTTCGCTGCCGGTTTCATCGGCAACTACAACCTGCTCGATGCCACCCAGGCCAGCGCCCTGCTGCAGCGACCGATCCACACCCGCGTGGCGATCCGCCCCGAGGCCATCGAGCTGGGGACTGACGGTGTACTGGACGGCGAGATCCGCAGCCATAGCCTGCTGGGCAACGTGATCCGCTACCGGGTGCAGGCGCGTGGCGTGCAGTTGCTGGTGGACGTGCTCAACCGCACCGCCGCCGACCTGCTGCCCGACGGCCACAAGGTGTCCCTGACGATTGGGCCCGACGCACTTTGTGAGGTAGCCTGAGCGTCTTTCCAAGGGAGGTTTCATATGGCTCTAGCGATTTTCGATCTCGACGAAACCCTGATCCACGGTGACTGTGCTTCGCTCTGGAGCGAACAGATGGGTCGCCTGGGCTGGGTCGACCCCGAGTCCTTCATGCGCCGCGATCACGAGCTGATGCAGGCCTACAACGAGGGCCGGCTGGCCATGGAAGACTACATGGCGTTCAGCCTGGAGCCGATGCTCGGGCGTACACCGGAAGAGGTCGAGCACCTGGTCGAGCCGTGGGTGGAAGATTTCATCGAGCCGATCATTTTCAGCGACGCCACCCGCACCATCGCCGCCCACCGCGCCGCCGGTGATCGCATCCTGATCATTTCCGCCTCGGGCGTTCACCTGGTCGGGCCCATCGCGGCGCGCCTGGGCGTCGACGATGTGCTGGCCATCGAGCTCGAGCTCAAGCACGGTACCTACAGCGGCAATACGGTGGGCGTACTGACCTATCGCGAGGGCAAGATCAAGCGCCTGCGCGAATGGATGCACGACGAGGGTGAAACCCTGGAAGGCGCAAGCTTCTATTCGGATTCACGCAACGACCTGCCGCTGCTGCTGGAAGTACCGTCGCCTCATGCGGTCAATCCCGACCCGGTGCTGCGCGAACATGCCGAACAGGCCGGCTGGCCGATCCATCAATGGCGCTGATGGTTGCGCCGATAGACGTCCGCGCCCATGGCAGCGATCTGACCTTCGATGAGCGCGTCGAAGGGCCTGAGCAAAGCCTGAAAGGATGCCGGTGATTCGAGCACTTCCAGCGCCTGGGTGATGGCTTCAAGGGTCGATAGCGCGCCGGGGCCGGGTGCCTTGCGCAGCCGATAGCGCGAAGGCTCGGCGGCTGCCAACTGAACCCTAGGCAAGGCGGCCAGTAACGGATTGAGGTGCAGCAGTTTGCGTGCCTTGCGCCAGGTACCATCCGGTACCACCAGCAGCCTGGGCTGGGCGGCGGGCTCGTAGGCGCTCAATGCTTCGCTGTGTTCGCCGGGAAACAGCAGACAGGGCTGATATCCCGGCTGGGCCAGCCACTGGGGCAGGTCTTCGAAGATTTCGCCGACCCTGATTTCGCAATCCTGCAGGCCCAACGCAGCCAGGCGCGCGGTGTTGAGTGCGTGATCGACCTCGCTGGGGTGCTGCAGAATCAGCACCCGCGTATGGCTGGGCAGGTTCGGGATCAGGGCGCACAGGCACTGGGCCAGGGGGCGGTGGCAGCGAGGGCATTGGGGTCTGGACATGCGCAATTGTGCCACGGCGCCGCGCTCCGGCAACACCTCGGGCGATCGACCAGCACGGAAAAAGTCACCCACGGTGCCGCTAAACCTTTGTACCCACCTGGCCAATCCGCTCTAATGTAAGCCCCACTGTCCCAGGACCTTGCCGCAATGAAATACTGCTGCGCATTACTTCTCAGCTTGCTGTCCCTTACTGCCCAGGCCACGGAAATCGGTGAACGCCTGGGCCCCTGGACCCTGCTCGACCAATTCGAACAACCCTACTCGCTCAGCGACCAGACCCAGTTGATCATCGTCGCGCGCAGCATGGACGCCGCCCAGCTGATGGGCACTGCCATGGAGAAGCGGCCCAAGGACTTTCTCGAATCGCGGCATGCGGCCTACATCGCCGATATCGAGCGGATGCCCTCGGTGGCCAAGTGGATCGCCATCCCAGGCATGAAGAAACTCAACTACCGCATCCTGCTGGACGAAGAAGGCCGGGTGGCGCCGCGTTACAACGGTGATCGGGAAACCGTGCAGTGGCTGGAACTCAAGGATGGCGTAGTGGTGGACATCAAGACCTTCAATGACCCGCAGCAACTGGCCAGCGCGCTCTCGGCGCGCTGAGCCACTGTCGCTCACAGCGGCCGCACCGGAATCCTGAAACTGGCGCGCAAGCCGTCTTCGCCACTGTCGAAGTCCAGGGTACACCCGCAACGCTGGGCGATGGCCTGAACGATCGCCAGGCCCAGCCCGCAACCGGCACTGGCGCGGCTGCGCCAGAAACGCTGGGTCAGGTGTTGCAGGTCTTCGGCACCGATGCCGGGGCCGAAGTCGCGCACCGTGAAGCAGACCCAGCCAGGCTCGGTGGCCAGCGTCAGCCACACCGGCGCCCGCTCGGGGCTGTGCCGCAGGGCATTGTCGATCAGGTTGCGCAGCGCCTGTACCGCGAGGGTCGACGGCATGCCCAACGCGATCGACGGCAACTGCGGCGGCATGTGCAACTCGACCCGCCAGCGGTCCTCCTGGCTGGCATCGCCGATGGCCAGGCGCGCCACATGTTCGGCGCTGCACGGTGCACCGTCGTCGAACGACAGACTGCCTTCCACCCGGGCCAGCAGCAGCAACTGCTCGAGGGTGCGCTGCAGCCGGTCGGCGCCTTCCTCGGCATGGGCCAGCGCCTGTTCATGGGCCAGGCCGGCGGTCATGCGGGCCACCTGCAAGTGGGTCTTGATCGCGGTCAGCGGGCTGCGCAATTCATGCGCCGCGTCACCCGTCAGTCGCCGCTCGCGCTCGAGGGTACGGCCGATACGCAGGAACAACTGGTTCTGGGTGTCCAGCAACGGTCGCAGTTCGCTCGGCAATGACTTCAGCACCAAGGGGTCGAGGGCATCGACATCACGCTTGCGCAGCGCCTCGCACATCCGGTTGAGAGGCGCCAGGCCCTTGCCGATGCCCAGCCAGAGCATCGCGATGCTGCCGAGCAGGGCCATCAGCACCGGCGCGGAGGCAGCCAGCATGACCGAACGGTTCAAGGCTTCGCGTTCCAGTTCGCGGTCGGCGGTGGTGATTCGCACATCGTCACGGGCCAGGGTGAAACTGCGCCAGTGTTCGCCATCGATTTCCTGATCATGAAAACCGGTGCGCTCATCGTCCAGCACCTGGTCGGCATTGCTGTGGCTGCGAGCGAGGATTTCGCCGCGCAACGAGCTGATCTGGCAGGCGATGCCATCAGGAATGCTCCATTGGTCGGCACTGAAGCGGGCGCCTTCGCCCGGTGTCGCAAGCGGTTGCGGCAACCGGTCGACCATGCCGGCGACCATGCGTGCCGAGGCCACCAGACGCTGGTCCAGAGAGAACATCATCTGGCTGCGCAGATCGCGGAACATCCAGGTGGCGGCGAGCGCCCAGATGAGCACGAAGGCCGCGCCCAGAATCAGGCTCAAACGCAGTCGCAGGCTCATGGGACCCCTTTGGGTTCGGCGTGGGCCGGGCCCAGGCGGTAGCCCAATCCGCGGACGGTTTCGACGATACCGTTACCCAGTTTTCGGCGCAGATGGTGAATGTGCACGTTCAATGCGTTGCTCTCCACCTCGTCACTGAAGCCGTAGACGCTGTCTTTGAGCTGCTCGCCGGAGAGCACGCGGCCGCGGTTCTGCAAAAGGGCGTACAGCAGCGCCTGCTCGCGGCGGGACAGGTCGATGGCTTGGCCGCCGAGCCAGGTTTGGCGGGTGCTGGGATCATGTCGCAGAGGGCCGTGTTCGATCATGTTCAAGGTGCGGCCAGCCACGCGGCGCTGCAGGGTGTGCAGGCGCGCGCACAGTTCGCGCAGGTCGAAGGGTTTCAGCAGGTAGTCATCGGCGCCGGCCTGCAGCCCGGCGACACGGTCGCTGACGCTGTCGCGGGCGGTCAATACCAGTACCGGCAGAGCCTCGCCACGCTGGCGCAGGCGGTGAAGCAATTTGAGGCCGTCTTCGTCGGGCAGGCCCAGATCCAGCACCATGACATCGAAGCTGGCTGCCTGCAGCATGGCCTGGGCGGCCGAGGCGGTGGCCACCCGGTCGACGTTCAGCCCTTGGGCATTGAGCCCGGCGACGATGCCGCTGGCGATCAGGTCGTCGTCTTCGCAAAGCAATACGTGCATGACAGCGCTCGGAGAATGAAGGTCCCACAGTGACAGGCCGTGATTAACACAACATTATGCCCTTGATACAGGGTGGGAGCGGTCATTGGCCGCGAAAAACGCAGCGCGGTGCATCTGTGCGAACTGCACTGGCCCTTCGCGGCCACGGACCGCTCCTACGGGTCGATATCGAGTGCACACAGTGACAACGGTCTGGATCTGGTTAACCATCGGTTAACCCTGCCGCCGCCATACTCGCTGGATCATTTCATCAGGACCCATCTCCATGCTCAGTCTATCCCTGGGGCCGTTCGCGCTTTCTCTGCATCACCTGCTGATACTGCTGGCCCTGGGCCTTGCCAGTATCGTGGGCTGGCAGATGGCTCGCAGGGGGGTTGGCAGCAATCCCGAAGCGCTGATATTCCGCCTGTTCCTGTTGTGCCTGGTGGTCGCGCGCGCAGCTTTCGTGCTGCGCTACTGGGCGCAGTATCGGCAGGATCTCTGGCAGATTCCCGATATCCGCGACGGTGGCTTCCTGTTGTGGCCCGGGCTTGTGGTCAGCGGCCTGACGGCGCTGGTGTATGCGTGGCGGCGCCCTTCCATGCGCCGCACGCTGGGCTGGAGCCTGGCCAGCGGTCTGTTGTTCTGGACGCTCGCCAGCGTCGGCAGCCACTGGTATCAGCAGGCGCGACACTCACAGTTACCCGAGGTCACCTTGCACACTGCCACAGGCCAACTCGTAGCGCTGCGCAGCTACGGCGGCAAGCCTATGGTAGTCAACCTCTGGGCAAGCTGGTGCCCGCCCTGCAGACGAGAAATGCCGGTGCTGCTGGAAATGCAGAAACTTCACCCCGAGGTGCGTTTTCTGTTCGTGAACCAAGGCGAAACCGCGCAGATCGTGGCGAGCTTCGCCGGAACGACGGGGCTGGATTTGACTCAGGTGTTATTCGACACCCAGGGCGAACTGGGCCGCGCGCTGGGTTCTGTAGCGCTGCCGACCACGCTGTTCTACAGCAGCGAAGGGAAACTGCTGGGCAGTCATCTCGGCGAATTGTCGAAAGCCAGCCTGCAACATGCGCTGGAAACCTTGCCACCCCAATAAGCCCCCCCCAACACCGCAACCCCTGTAGCAGCGGCGCAAGCCGCGTCGGCGGTGGATGCGGCATTCCTGAAAGAACGCGTCGAACCCGGACGCGGCTCGCGCCGCTGCTACAGGGATCTCGCACCCCCGAGCAACAGCGCAAGCCGCGTCGGCGATGGATGCGGCATTCCTGAAAGAACGCGTCGAACCCGGACGCACAACCCCTTGCACCGTCCCCTGTAGCAGCGGCGCAAGCCGCGTCGGCGGTGGATGCGGTCATGCTGGAGGAATCAGCGCTCCAGCAGAATCCGCAGCATGCGACGCAGCGGTTCGGCGGCGCCCCACAACAGCTGGTCGCCGACCGTGAACGCGCCAAGGTACTGCGAGCCCATGTTCAACTTGCGCAGGCGCCCGACCGGAATGTTCAGCGTGCCGGTAACCTGAGTGGGCGTCAGTTCCTGCATGCTCGCTTCGCGGCTGTTCTGCACCAGCTTGACCCACGGGTTGTGCTGGCTGATCAGCCCTTCGATGTCCGCCATCGGCACATCCTTGTTCAACTTGATGGTCAACGCCTGGCTGTGGCAGCGCATCGCACCGATACGCACGCAGATACCATCCACCGGAATCGGGCTCTTGAAGCGACCCAGAATCTTGTTCGTCTCGGCCTGGGCCTTCCACTCTTCACGGCTCTGCCCATTCGGCAGTTCCTTGTCGATGTAGGGGATCAGGCTGCCAGCCAGCGGCACACCGAAGTTCTCGGTCGGGTAACCCTCGCCGCGCATGGCTTCGGCGACCTTGCGATCGATGTCGAGAATGGCGCTGGCCGGGTTGGCCAGGTCATCGGCCACCGAGGCATGGGTGCTGCCCATCTGCTTGATCAGCTCGCGCATGTTCTGCGCGCCGGCGCCCGACGCCGCCTGGTAGGTCATGGCACTCATCCACTCCACCAGACCGGCCTCGAACAGCCCGCCCAGGCCCATCAGCATCAGGCTTACGGTGCAGTTGCCACCGATGTAGTTCTTGGTGCCGGCATCCAATTGCTGGTCGATCACCCGACGGTTGACAGGGTCGAGCACGATCACCGCGTCATCCTGCATGCGCAGGCTGGAAGCGGCGTCGATCCAGTAACCCTGCCAGCCGGCCTCGCGCAGCTTGGGGAATACCTCGCTGGTGTAGTCGCCGCCCTGGCAGGTCAGAATCACGTCGAGTGTCTTCAGCTCTTCAATGCTGTAGGCATCCTTGAGCGGGGCAATGTCCTTGCCGACCGCCGGGCCCTGGCCGCCTACATTGGAAGTGGTGAAAAACACCGGCTCGATCAGATCGAAGTCCTGCTCTTCCAGCATCCGCTGCATAAGCACGGAACCGACCATACCGCGCCAACCGATCAGACCTACACGTTTCATCGCAACTACACCTTCTTGAAAAGTGGGCCGCTGCTTTCGATTGAAAGTCGCAGCGGGCCCAAGAGATTACAGATTCCGCAGCGCGGCGACTACTGCATCACCCATTTCCTGCGTACCGACCCGTGCGTTGCCTTCGGACCAGATATCGCCGGTGCGCAAGCCCTGGTCCAGCACCAGGCTGACCGCCTGCTCGATGGCAGCGGCCGCGTCATGCTGGTTGAAGCTGTAACGCAGCATCATCGACACCGAAAGGATGGTCGCCAGCGGGTTGGCGATGCCTTGGCCGGCGATGTCCGGCGCCGAGCCATGGCACGGCTCGTACATGCCTTTGTTGTGCGCGTCCAGGGACGCCGAAGGCAACATGCCGATGGAGCCGGTGAGCATCGACGCCTCATCGGAAAGAATGTCGCCGAACAGGTTGTCGGTGACCATCACATCGAACTGTTTCGGCGCGCGCACCAACTGCATCGCGGCGTTGTCGACGTACATGTGGCTCAACTCGACGTCCGGATAATCCTTGCCGATCTCCTCGGCAACTTCGCGCCACAGCTGGCTCGACGCCAATACGTTGGCTTTGTCCACCGAGCACAGCTTCTTGCCGCGCACCTGGGCCATGTCGAAGCCGACGCGCACGATGCGGCGGATTTCACTCTCGCTGTACGGCAGGGTGTCGTAGGCCTGACGCTCGCCGCCTTCGAGTTCGCGGATACCACGCGGCGCGCCGAAGTAGATCCCGCCGGTCAGCTCACGCACGATGAGGATGTCCAGCCCGGCAACGATTTCCGGCTTCAGGCTGGACGCGTCGGCCAGTTGCGGATAAAGGATGGCCGGACGCAGGTTGGCGAACAGACCCAGCTGCGAGCGAATCTTCAGCAGTCCGCGCTCCGGGCGAATGTCGCGCTCGATCTTGTCCCACTTCGGCCCGCCCACCGCGCCCAGCAGCACCGCATCGGCGGCACGGGCACGTGCCAGGGTCTCGTCGGCCAGCGGCACGCCATGCTTGTCGATGGCAGCGCCGCCGATCACGTCGTGGGCCAGCTCGAAGCCCAGCTGGAACTTGTCGTTGGCCAGTTCCAGCACCTTGACCGCCTCGGCCATGATTTCCGGGCCGATGCCGTCGCCTGGGAGAATCAGAATCTGCTTGCTCATGCTTTCCTCGTTAATTCCGGTAATACGGCGTGCCCTCGGGCAGGTCGTGAATGATTGCTCAACGCTGGGCCCACAACACCAGCACGTCGGTGCTGAACGAGCCATTGTCGTCGATCTGGTAATACTCGCGCACCTCGGCGCCCATGGCTTGCTGCAAGGTGCGGATGGCCGCGCGCATGACCTCGGGGGTGCGCATGCGCTCGACCCACGAGGCGTATTCCAGGCGCAGGCGCTGGCGAGTGTGCCCGCGTACCTGCAGACCCGCTTCATTGACTTGGCTGAGCCATTCGCCGGCACTGTAGTCGCGCACGTGGCTGGTGTCGCGCAGCACTTCGACGCTTTGCAGATAGGTATCGAGCAGCGGGCTGCCCGGCGACATCACGTCGATGAAGCAGGCCACGCCACCGGGCTTGAGCACGCGGCGCACTTCGCGCAGGGCCAGGCCGAGGTCGCTCCAGTGGTGCGCCGAATAGCGGCTGAACACATAGTCGAACTCGCCATCGGCGAACGGCAATCGCTCGGCCGGGCCGAGTTGGGTGCTGACATTGCCCAGCCCTCGCTCGCTGGCGGCGCTGGCAACCACGTCGAGCATCTGTTGCGACAGATCATAGGCGACCACCTGCTTGACCAGTGGCGCGCAATGAAAGCTGACGTGGCCGGCGCCACACCCCAGGTCCAGCAGCCGAGCCTCGGACTGGCCCGCCAGTTCCGCCTGGAGCAGCGCAAATTCCGCGCCCTGGGCGTGAACCGTGCTGCTCAGATAGGCCGAGGCCTGTTCGCCGAACTGTTTCTGCACGACTTGGGTGTGCTGGGTCATGGGCTGGGCTTCCTTGTGCCTGGATTTTCGGTGGCCTTGCGGGCCTACATCAATCAATCACGAAACAGCCAAGGCTGGCTCGCCCGATGCTTAGCCTCGAACGTCGCAATCGCCTCACCGTCCTGCAAGGTCAGGCCGATATCGTCCAACCCATTCAACAGGCAATGCTTGCGAAACTCGTCGATCTCGAAGCTGTAGACCTTGCCGCTCGGGCTGGTCACGCTCTGGGTCGCCAGGTCCACGGTCAACTGGTAACCCGGCGCGGCCTCGACTTCGTGGAACAACTCATCCACTTGCTCATCGCTGAGGATGATCGGCAGCAAGCCGTTCTTGAAGCTGTTGTTGAAGAAGATGTCCGCATAGCTCGGCGCGATCACGGCGCGAAAGCCGTACTCGTCCAACGCCCAAGGCGCGTGCTCGCGGCTGGAACCGCAACCGAAGTTCTCCCGCGCCAGCAGCACGCTGGCACCTTGATAGCGCTGGTGATTGAGGACGAAATCCTTGTTCAGCGGACGCTTGGAATTGTCCTGATAAGGCTGGCCGACATCCAGGTAGCGCCACTCGTCAAACAGGTTCGGGCCAAAGCCGGTGCGCTTGATCGACTTCAAGAACTGCTTGGGAATGATCTGGTCGGTGTCGACGTTGGCACGATCCAACGGAGCGACCAGACCGGTGTGTCGAGTGAAGGCTTTCATGCTGCGTTCCCCTGGATCAATTCACGAACGTCGACGAAACGACCGACGACGGCGGCTGCGGCGGCCATGGCCGGACTGACCAGGTGGGTACGCCCACCGGCGCCCTGGCGGCCCTCGAAGTTGCGGTTGGAGGTCGAGGCGCAGTGCTCGCCCGACTCCAGCCGGTCCGGGTTCATCGCCAGGCACATGGAGCAGCCCGGCTCACGCCATTCGAAGCCCGCCTCGAGGAAAATCTTGTCCAGACCCTCGCGCTCGGCCTGCGCCTTGACCAGGCCCGAGCCTGGCACGACGATGGCCTGCTTGATGGTCGAGGCCACCTTGCGGCCCTTGGCGATCACCGCAGCGGCGCGCAGGTCTTCGATGCGAGAATTGGTGCACGAGCCGATGAACACGCGGTCGAGCTGGATGTCGGTGATCGCCTGGTTGGCGGTCAGGCCCATGTATTTCAAGGCACGCTCGATGGAACCGCGCTTGACCAGATCCGACTCGCGCGCCGGGTCCGGCACGTTCTGGTCAACGGCCAGGACCATTTCCGGTGAGGTTCCCCAACTGACCTGCGGCTTGATCTGCGCCGCATCCAGGCGCACCACGGTGTCAAAGTGTGCATCGGCGTCGGACACCAGCCCTTTCCACGACTCCACCGCCTTGTCCCAATCGGCGCCACTGGGCGCGAACGGCCGGCCCTTGACGTAGGCGACGGTCTTTTCATCGGCAGCCACCAGGCCGACGCGGGCGCCGGCCTCGATGGACATGTTGCAGATGGTCATGCGGCCTTCAACCGACAGATCGCGAATGGCGCTGCCGGCAAACTCGATGGCATGGCCATTGCCGCCGGCGGTGCCGATCTTGCCGATCACGGCCAGCACGATGTCCTTGGCGGTCACGCCAAACGGCAAGGTGCCTTCGACCAACACCTGCATGTTCTTCATTTTCTTGGCCACCAGGCACTGCGTGGCGAGCACGTGCTCGACCTCCGAGGTACCGATGCCATGGGCCAGGGCACCGAAGGCGCCGTGGGTCGAGGTGTGCGAATCGCCGCAGACCACGGTCATGCCGGGCAAGGTCGCGCCCTGCTCCGGACCGATCACATGGACGATGCCCTGGCGTACGTCGTTCATCTTGAATTCGGTGATGCCGTACTCGTCGCAGTTGTCGTCCAGGGTCTGCACCTGCAGACGCGACACCTGGTCGGCGATCGCGTCAATGCCGCCCTTGCGTTCCGGGGTGGTCGGCACGTTGTGGTCGGGGGTGGCAATGTTGGCGTCGATGCGCCACGGTTTGCGGCCGGCCAGGCGCAGGCCCTCGAACGCTTGGGGCGAGGTCACTTCATGGATGATGTGACGGTCAATGTAGATCAGCGCCGAGCCATCGTCGCGCTGCTTGACCAAATGCGAATCCCAGAGCTTGTCGTAGAGCGTTTTGCCGGCCATCAGACGTTTCCTCATCAGTCTTGCTGTCTTTTCTATGCCAATAACCGCTTGGCTTGTAGGGGTGATGCTATGAGGTTATCTTGAATAACTCAAATTCATAATTTTCATACTTTGGATAACCAAAAGGAATCCGCGCATGGACCTGGCCAGTCTCAATGCCTTTATAGCCATCGCCGAAGTCGGCAGTTTTTCCAAGGCCGGGGATCGCCTGCACCTGACCCAGCCGGCAATCAGCAAACGTATCGCCGGGCTGGAGTTGCAGTTGGGCGTGCGTTTGTTCGATCGCCTGGGCCGCGAAGTCAATCTGACCGAGGCCGGCCGGGCCCTGCTGCCGCGCGCCTACCAGATTCTCGATGTGCTGGAGGACACCCGCCGCGCCCTGACCAACCTGAGCGGCGACGTGACCGGCCGCTTGACCCTCGCCACCAGCCACCACATCGGTCTGCACCGATTGCCCTCGCTGCTGCGCACCTACACGCGGATGTACCCCAAGGTCGCCCTGGACATCCAGTTTCTCGACTCGGAAGTGGCTTATGAAGAGATCCTGCACGGACGCGCAGAGCTGGCGGTGATCACCTTGGCGCCCGAGCCCCATCACTTGGTGCGCTCGGTACCGGTGTGGCATGACCCGCTGGATTTCGTCGCTGCCCCCGAGCACCCACTCGCGCTGCAGGCGGAGGTGAAGCTCAGCGATATCGCCGAACATCCGGCGGTGTTTCCGGGTGGCAATACCTTCACCCACCACATCGTCAGCCGCCTGTTCGAAGCGCAGAGCCTGAGCCCGAACATCGCCATGAGTACCAACTACCTGGAAACCATCAAGATGATGGTCTCGATAGGGCTGGCGTGGAGCGTGCTGCCGCGCACCATGCTTGACGAGCAGGTGGCGCGCTTCCAGCTACCCGGTGTGCAGCTGAGCCGCCAGTTGGGTTATATCCTGCACACCGAACGGACCCTGTCGAATGCGGCGCGGGCCTTCATGGCGCTGCTCGACGACCAGGCCGGCACATTGGCTGCGGCTGGATCAGAGCTGGGGGCCGAGCAATAGGCGGCCGCTGCTGATCAAGGTGGCATAGCCGCCGATCTTGACCCGTTCGCCTTCCATCCGGCAAAACAGCTCGCCACCACGGGCCGAGCATTGATAAGCGGTGAGGCTGGTCTTGACCAGACGCCTCGACCAGTACGGGATGAGGCTGCAATGGGTGGAGCCGGTGACCGCGTCTTCGTCGATGCCGATGGCAGGAGCGAAGTAGCGCGAAACGAAATCCTGATGGTCGCCCCGGGCGGTGACGATCACCCCGGGCCACGGCAAGCGCGCCAGGGCCGCCATGTTCGGACGACACTGGCGTACCGCCTGCTCCGACTCCAGCAGGACGAACAGCGATGCCGCCGCCATCACATCGACCGCTTCGCAACCCAGGGCACGTTCCACCTCCAGGGTCAGGCCCAACTGCTCCTCGGGCATCATCGCCGGGAAGTCGAGCCACAGGCGGTCGCCCTCGCGGCTGACGGTCAGGTTGCCCGAGCGGCTGGCGAACGACAGGCTCGACGCTGTCTCGCCATAGACATGAAACAGCACGTAGGCGCTGGCCAGGGTGGCATGGCCACACAAGGGCACCTCGGTGCGCGGAGTGAACCAGCGGATGTGCCAGCCCTGAGCCTCGCGAACCATGAACGCGGTCTCCGCCAGGTTGTGCTCGGCGGCGATCTTCTGCATCAGCTCGTCGGCCAGCCAGCTGTCGAGGCGGTAGACCATCGCCGGGTTGCCAGCAAAGGGATGTTGGGTAAACGCATCGACCTGATGGAAATCCAGTTGCATGGCAATCCTCGCTGTTGCGGAAAGGGGTTAGTGGCCAAGCCATCTGGCTATCGGCGTTCGACTGGTCAAGTCGATGAATAATTTCCTTGGTTCATCAGGCGCGGCCGATATCGGCGAAGCGTCCTTGGGTATGCTCGGCCAGCAGCTGCGGCGCCAGCTCGACTTCCAGCCCGCGCCGACCGGCGCTGACGAACATGCTGGGCAATGCCTCGGCGGTTTGATCGATGAAGGTCCGCAAGCGCTTTTTCTGCCCCAGCGGGCTGATCCCGCCCAACAGATACCCGGTGGCCCGCTGCGCCGCCTGCGGATCGGCCATCTCGCACTTCTTCACGCCGGCTGCCTGTGCAAGCGCCTTGAGATCCAACGTGCCGGTCACGGGCACCACCGCCACCAGCAGCTCGCTCCTTTCGGTCGCCGCCAGCAGCGTCTTGAATACCTGCGCGGCGGCCAGACCGAGCTTTTCCACCGCTTCCAGCCCATAGGAAGCCGCCTTGGGATCATGTTCATAGGCATGCACCCGATGCTCGGCGCGGTGCTTCTTCAAGAGGTCCAGGGCGGGGGTCATGCAGGGACTCCAGACAAATAAAAAACATGCCCGGCATTAGGACACAGGCAGGCAAGCCACGCCAACCGTGGCTTTGCCGGAAATGCGCGGAAAAGTTCGCACCCACTGAACGAACTCGTTCGCTTTCGACCTTTGACAGCGGCGTTTCTTGTCTATATTTTTTCGTTTGTGAAGATAGGCACGATAGTACAATGTGCAAGAAGGCTGTACTGCGGCGTGCGATGGGGATCGTACGACGGCAGATTCCAGGCGCCGAAAACCGCGTCAGACAAAAAAAACAATTGGGGTAATACACGATGACCGCACAGCAACAACCGACCCTGTCGGGCCAGTGCACGGCCGAGTTTCTCGGCACAGCACTGCTTATCTTCTTCGGTACAGGCTGCGTCGCGGCGCTCAAGGTCGCAGGTGCCAGCCTGGGACTCTGGGAGATCAGCATCATCTGGGGCGTCGGCGTGAGCATGGCGATCTACCTGACGGCCGGCGTGTCCGGGGCCCATCTGAACCCGGCAGTCAGCATCGCCCTGTGCCTGTTCGGCGGCTTCGAGAAACGCAAACTGCCTTTCTACATTCTGGCTCAGGTGGCCGGCGCGTTCTGCTCCGCGGCGCTGGTATACACGCTCTACAGCAGCCTGTTCTTCGATTACGAACAGACCCACGGCATCGTCAGGGGTACGCAAGCGAGCCTTGAAACGGCCAGTATCTTCTCCACCTACCCCCATGCGGCGCTTTCCGTCGGTCAGGCCTTCCTGGTCGAGATGGTCATCACCGCCATCCTGATGGCTGTGATCATGGCCCTGGGCGACGAGCACAACGGTCTTCCGCGCGGTGCCATGGCGCCCCTGCTGGTCGGCTTGCTGATCGCCGTGATCGGCAGTGCCATGGGCCCGCTGACCGGCTTTGCAATGAACCCGGCCAGGGATTTCGGTCCAAAGCTGATGACGTTCATCGCCGGGTGGGGTGAAATAGCCTTCACCGGCGGCCGCACGATTCCCTATTTCATCGTTCCCATCGTGGCGCCGATCGTAGGTGCCTGCCTGGGCGCCGGCGCCTACCGGGTACTGATCGCACGCCATTTGCCAAGCTCGGCCAGCGAGTCGGCCGAAGCGTCCGCATCGAAGGTGCAGGCCTCCTGAGCCTGCGCAAACACCACATTCCGCATTTATTGCACACTTGCGCAAGGCCATCGACATGACCGATACCGACAACAAGAACTACATCATTGCCCTGGACCAAGGCACCACCAGCTCCCGGGCCATCATTTTCGACCGCGACGCCAATGTCGTCGGCACCTCGCAGCGCGAATTCGTCCAGCACTACCCGCAGGCCGGCTGGGTCGAGCACGACCCGATGGAAATCTTTGCCACCCAGAGCGCGACCATGGTCGAAGCCCTGGCCCAGGCCGGGTTGAGCCACGCCCAAGTCGCAGCCATCGGCATCACCAACCAGCGTGAAACTACCGTGGTGTGGGACAAGAACAGCGGCCGCCCCATCTACAACGCCGTGGTATGGCAGTGCCGACGCAGCACCGAGATCTGCCAGCAGCTCAAGCGCGATGGCCTGGAAGACTACATCAAGCAGACCACCGGGCTGGTGGTCGACCCGTACTTTTCCGGCACCAAACTCAAGTGGATCCTCGACAACGTCGAAGGCAGCCGCGAGCGCGCACGCAACGGCGAGTTGCTGTTCGGCACCGTCGATAGCTGGCTGATCTGGAAATTCACCGGCGGCAAGGTGCACGTCACCGACTACACCAACGCCTCGCGCACCATGCTCTTCAACATCCACACCCTGGAGTGGGACGAGAAGATGCTGCAGACCCTGGACATCCCGCGCGAGATGCTTCCAGAGGTCAAGTCTTCGTCGGAAATCTATGGCCATACCAAGAGCGGCATCGCCATTGCCGGCATCGCCGGCGACCAGCAAGCCGCCTTGTTCGGCCAGATGTGCGTCGAGCCTGGCCAGGCCAAGAACACCTATGGCACCGGCTGCTTCCTGCTGATGAACACCGGCAAGAAGGCCGTGACGTCGCAGCACGGGATGCTCACCACCATCGGCTGCGGCCCGCGTGGCGAAGTCGCCTACGCCCTGGAAGGCGCCGTGTTCAACGGTGGCTCGACCGTGCAGTGGCTGCGTGACGAACTGAAGATCGTCAACGACGCCTACGACACCGAATATTTCGCCAGCAAGGTGAAGAACACCAACGGTGTCTACCTGGTCCCGGCATTCACCGGCCTGGGCGCGCCCTACTGGGACCCCTATGCCCGTGGCGCGCTGTTCGGCCTGACCCGCGGCGTACGCGTCGACCACATCATTCGCGCGGCGCTCGAATCGATTGCCTACCAGACCCGCGACGTGCTCGACGCCATGCAACAGGACTCCGGCGAGCGCCTGAGCGCCCTGCGCGTGGATGGCGGCGCGGTGGCCAACAACTTCCTCATGCAGTTCCAGGCCGACATTCTCGGCACACCGGTGGAGCGTCCGCAGATGCGCGAAACCACGGCACTGGGCGCTGCCTACCTGGCGGGTCTGGCTTGCGGCTTCTGGAGCAGCCTGGATGAATTGCGCGGCAAGGCCGTGATCGAACGCACCTTCGAGCCTCTGCTCGACGAAACCGGCAAGGAAAAGCTCTACGCCGGCTGGAAGAAGGCCGTCGAACGCACCCGTGACTGGGAACCGCACGAAGAGCAGTGATCGGGTAAGCGCACGGGCCGGGCAATTCCGGCCTGTGCAATTGCGGTCCATGGAATCACTTCTGGCGATGGGGCCCGTTCCTGCGGCATCATGCTTCCTTTTGCATGGCAGCCAAAGGAAGCCCCATGAACCTGCCTCCCCGCCAACAGCAGATCCTCGAACTGGTACGCGAACGCGGCTATGTCAGCATCGAGGAAATGGCCCAACTGTTCGTCGTGACGCCGCAAACCATCCGGCGTGACATCAACCAGCTGGCCGAGGTCAACCTGCTGCGCCGTTACCACGGTGGCGCCGCCTATGATTCAAGCATCGAGAACACGGCCTACGCCATGCGTGCCGACCAGATGCGCGACGAAAAGCAGCGCATCGCCGAGGCGATCGCCGCACAGATCCCCGACCACGCCTCGCTGTTCATCAACATCGGCACCACCACCGAATCCATCGCCCGCGCACTGCTCAACCACAGCCACCTGAAGATCATCACCAACAACCTGCACGTGGCTTCGATCCTCAGTGGCAAGGACGACTTCGACGTGCTGCTGGCCGGCGGCAACGTACGTCGTGACGGCGGTGTGGTGGGCCAGGCCAGTATCGACTTCATCACCCAGTTCAAGGTCGACTTCGCGCTGGTCGGTATCAGCGGCATCGACGAAGACGGCAGCCTGCTGGACTTCGACTATCAAGAGGTTCGCGTCAGCCAGGCGATCATCGCCAATGCGCGCCAGGTCATTCTGGCCGCCGACTCGAGCAAGTTCGGCCGCAATGCCATGGTCCGCCTGGGCCCGATCAGCCTGATCGACTGCCTGGTCACCGATCAGCCACCCGTGCCTGCGCTGCTGCAATTGCTGCAACAACACAAGATTCGTCTCGAAATCGTCTGACCCTTGGGCAGCGGCGCAAGCCGCCCTGCCCTGCAGCAACCCCCCGCCTGGCAACGCCAACCTTATGCCGCATTAGCGTCATATGTTCGTATTTCTTCGCTTTGGCACCCTTCGATCAACAATTTCCATCATCTTCGACTGGCTAACCCCTTCGTATTGGGCTAGTATTTTCGGAATTGAACATTGATGTTCGAATTCAAAGCACTCATTCGAACGCTCCTTGATAAACGCAGGAGGCTGCCATGCCCCATTCGACCTTGCCCCGCCAACCGCTGGCTGAAATCTACGACGTCGCCGTGATCGGTGGTGGCATCAATGGCGTGGGGATTGCCGCCGACGCTGCCGGGCGTGGGCTTTCCGTGTTTCTCTGCGAGAAGGACGACCTGGCCAGCCACACCTCGTCGGCCAGCAGCAAGCTGATCCACGGCGGCCTGCGTTATCTGGAGCATCACGAATTCCGTCTGGTCCGCGAAGCCTTGGCCGAGCGCGAAGTGCTGCTGGCCAAGGCCCCGCACATCGTCAAGCCGATGCGTTTCGTCCTGCCGCACCGGCCCCATCTGCGCCCTGCCTGGATGATCCGCGCCGGCCTGTTTCTCTACGACAACCTGGGCAAGCGCGAAAAGCTGCCGGGCTCGCGCAGCCTGCGTTTTGGCGCCGACAGTGCGTTGAAGCCGGAGATCACCCGCGGTTTCGAATATTCCGACTGCTGGGTCGACGATGCCCGCCTGGTGGTACTGAACGCCATGGCCGCGCGGGAAAAAGGCGCGCACATCCACACCCGCACCCGCTGTGTCGACGCGAAGCGCGTAGACGGTGTGTGGCAGGTCAATCTGCAGCGCGAGGACGGCAGCACGTTCACCCTCAAGGCGCGCGCACTGGTCAATGCGGCCGGCCCCTGGGTAGCGAAGTTCATTCGTGACGACCTGCAGCTGCAGTCCCCATACGGCATCCGCCTGATCCAGGGCAGCCACCTGATCGTGCCACGCCTGTACGAAGGCGAGCAGGCGCACATCCTGCAGAACGAAGACCAGCGCATCGTGTTCACCATCCCGTACCTGGATCGCTTCACCATTCTGGGCACCACCGACCGGGAATACACAGGCGACCCGTCCAAGGTGGAGATCACCGACGCCGAGGCTGACTACATCCTCAAGGTGGTAAATGCCCACTTCAAGAAGCAGGTCAGCCGCAGCGACGTCGTACGCACGTATTCCGGTGTTCGCCCACTGTGCAACGACGAATCGGACAATCCATCGGCCATCACCCGCGACTACACCCTGTCGCTCAGCGGCGGCCAGGGCGAGGCGCCGATCCTTTCGGTGTTCGGCGGCAAGTTGACCACCTACCGCAAGCTGGCCGAGTCGGCCATGGCCCAGTTGAAGCCATTCTTCGCGCAGATGCGTGGTAGCTGGACGGCGACCAGTGCCCTGCCCGGCGGCGAAGACATGAGCACACCGCAGGTCCTGGCGCAGGACATGCGGGTGAAAGCTCCCTGGCTGCCGAACGGTCTGGCCGAGCGTTGGGCGGTCAGCTACGGCAGTCGCAGCTGGCGCTTGATCGAAGGTGCACAGTCGGTGGCCGATCTGGGCGAGGAGCTGGGCGCGGGGCTGTTCAGCCGCGAAGTCGATTATCTGTACGAGCAGGAATGGGCCACGCGCAGCGACGACGTTTTGTGGCGTCGCAGCAAGCTGGGGCTGTTCGTCGACGAGGCGGCCTCGGCTCGCCTGGATGCGTACCTGGCGAAGGTCGACGCCAGCCGGGCCAACACCCAGGCGGCTTGAGCGCTATCAGCAACGAAAAACGCCCCGTAAGGGGCGTTTTGCATGGTGCGCGGCGGGCCCGGAGGGCTCAGCGCCGGGGACGCTGCCGGGGCCGGTGGTTATCGGCCGGAATGGGCACAGGCTGTGGTGGCGGCGGCACCAGCCCCAGTGCGACAGCCAGATCATGGAGCCAGTTGTACAAGTTACCGTTCATATCGCCCCCCTTCAGGGAAAAGCCCGAACGACGGTCATGGTCCGTCGCTTGTATTCGATCATAGCGCTAAGCGACGTAGGATGCATTCACGCACTTGTGTCGAAAAGTCGCAGTCCTACGTATTGATCATCTGACAGACAAGTAATTCATTACCTTATCCACGTTCTCAACCGTCGGCGCACCCACTGTTCGGCGCTGACCAAGGTAATGCCCAGCAGCACGAGCAGCGCGCCCAGGATGAAATTCACGCTCAGCGGTTCACCCAGCAACAGCACACCGAACGTTACGCCGAACACCGGGGTCATGAACGAGAACACGGCCAGGTTTGACGCCAGGTAGCGGCGCAGCAGCCAAAACCAGATCAGGAAGCTGGCGAAAGACACCACCACCCCCTGGAACAGTACGCTGACAATACCGACCGGGGTAAAGCTGACCTGGGTGAACTGGCCCGTAGCCAGAGCGATGATCAACAACCCGACCACGCAGACGATCAACTGGTAGAACAGCGTCAGCGTAACGGGCGCGTCGGAGAGTCGCGAGGTGCGCACCACCACCGTGGTCGCGCCCCAGCACAAGCCCGCCATCAAGCCCAGCGCATCACCCAGCAGCATGCGCCGGTCCAGATGTTGCCAGGAAATTCCACCGGCAAAAGCGAAGGCAATACCGCTGAACGCCAGGGCGATGCCGAGCCATTGCAGGGGCCGCAGGCGCTCTGCGGGTAGCAGCGCATGCAGGCCAAGCGCAGTGAAGACCGGGGCGGTGTAGAGAAACACCGACATATGCGCCGCAGAAGTCAGTTTAAGACCCTCGGCAATGAACAAGAACTCCAGACCGAACAGCGAACCGGCCAGCAGCCCGGCGCGCCAGGTGTAGGGCACGTGCGCCCAGCCCCCGCGCCAGCACATCAGTGCGGCCACCAGGACCGCAGAAATGCCCGAGCGCATGGCCGCCTGCATCACCGGGGCGATATCGGGCGCCGCCCATTTTATGGTGACCTGCTGGATACCCCAGATCAGGCACAACCCGAGCATGACCTTGAGAGCGAACCCATCGGGCTGACGGCGTTCGATGCTCATCGGCGAATTGACCACGACATGACGATGCCTTCAGGCAATGAGGAATCGCCAGTGTAACAAGCCACGCGTCACAAGGCTTTCGCGGCCACTGACCGCTCCCACATCGGCATACCGCATCACCCCTGTGGGAGCGGTCATCGGCCGCGAAGAGAGCAACACGGTTTCAAGCCATGCCAAAGGCTCAAACAATCTGCGGTTTACTGGCCAACTCATCGAAGGTAGCCGGATCCAGCGCATCTTCCTGCTCGTCGAGCACTTCCAGCCCGTGATCGTTATCGGGGATGCTGCTGTCGAGCAGGCTCAGCAGGCTGGAGCCACGCATCGTCAACTGGAAATTGCGGCCCGTGCCACCTTCGCTGTCAGGACGCTGCTCGATGAACCCGCGCGCCAGCAACAGCTTTTCATAGTCTTGCGCCTGGGTTTGCAGCTGGTCGACGGCAGCAGGCGTGTCGCCCTGCGCGGCGGTTGCATCGGCGTGGTCCTGGGCATAGCGGTGCACAGTGAAATCCCGATTGGCGCCGTTCTGCACTTCGTGCAAAAGCCGCTCGATCAACTGCCAGTCGTAAGTGGTCATCCGGAAGAACCTCCAACACATGAGTGAAAGGGCTTGCCAGGCATGGGACCGGGTGGGTGCGGGGGAGTTGCGCGAAGACGGCTTTGCGGGGTGTTTTGGCAGGTCTGGCCTCCGGCGGGAGACCGACCTGCCTGGCGCAGGTTACTCGCTGACAGCCGGCTTGCGACGCTTGAGCGGTGCCAGCCCGTCTTGGCTTACCAGCGCCGGTGCATCGGCCTTGGGACGGTTGACGCTCTTGCGCTTGGTCGGGCCCTTGGCAACGCTTTTCTTGTCGCCTTTCTTGTCCTTGTCGGTCTTTTTCTTCTTCACGCCGACCGCCTTGCCCGACGCCTTGACCTTTTTCGGTCCGCCGTAGGTACCTTTGACTTCCTTGATCACCCGGCGCTCGAAGGTCTGCTTGAGGTAGCGCTCGATGCTGGACATCAGGTTCCAGTCACCGTGGCAGATCAGGGAAATCGCCAGGCCCTCGTTGCCAGCGCGGCCAGTACGGCCAATGCGGTGCACGTAGTCATCGCCGCTGCGTGGCATGTCGAAGTTGACCACCAGATCCAGGCCGTCGACATCCAGGCCGCGGGCCGCTACGTCGGTGGCCACGAGGATCTTCACGCCGCCCTGCTTGAGGCGATCGATGGCCAGCTTGCGGTCCTTCTGGTCCTTGTCGCCGTGCAGCACAAACGCCTTGTATTCCTGCGCCACCAGACGCCCGTAGATACGGTCGGCCATCGCCCGAGTGTTGGTGAAGACGATTGCCTTCTGATACGTCTCGTTGGCCAGCAGCCAGTTCAGGATCTGCTCTTTGTGCACATTGTGGTCGGCGGTGACGATCTGCTGGCGAGTGCCTTCGGCCAGCTGGCTGACGTTGTTGATCAGCAGATGCTCGGGGTCCTTCAACACCTTGCCGATCATGTCACGCAGCCCGGCACCGCCGGTGGTGGCCGAAAACAGCAGGGTCTGTTCGCGCTGGCCGCACTCGTCGCTCAGGCGCGTCACGTCTTCGGAGAAGCCCATGTCGAGCATGCGGTCGGCTTCGTCGAGCACCAGCACCTCGACCTTCTTGAGGTCCAGGTTGCCGGCGTTGAGCTGCTCCAGCAGGCGGCCAGGGGTGCCGATGAGGATATCCGGGACCTTGCGCAGCATGGCGGCCTGCACCTTGAAGTCTTCACCGCCGGTGATCAGGCCCGCCTTGATGAAGGTGAACTGGCTGAAGCGCTCCACTTCCTTCAAGGTTTGCTGGGCCAGTTCGCGGGTGGGCAACAGGATCACCACGCGAATGTCGACGCGCACCTTGGCCGGGCCCATCAGGCGGTTGAGAATCGGCAGAACGAATGCGGCAGTCTTGCCGCTGCCGGTTTGCGCCGTCACCCGCAGGTCGCGCCCTTGCAATGCCAGGGGAATGGCGGCCAGCTGCACCGGCGTCGGCTCGACAAATTTCAGCTCGGCGACGGCTTTGAGCAGGCGTTCATGCAGGGCGAATTGGGAAAACACGGGTGTTACCTCGACGGAGTACATAAATTCGACTGCATAGGGTACCGGTTTGCGCACGATTAGCCGAATTTCTTTACCCGTAAGTCGGTAAATTGCGTGCAAATCTTTCCAAACGTGGCGATTGCCCCACTCGATGGGCTTTAATCCCCGCCCCTTTTCAATCCGGGAGCTGCACGCCACCCCATGAACATCGAATCGCTCTGGCACCAAACCGTCACGTTCATCACTGGCCTGGACGACCAGCCGGTCCTGCAGGCCGGTGTGTCGCTGTTCCTGCTGCTGATCGCCGCCTTCGCCCTGGGCCGATTGGCGCGCTTCCTTACCCTGCACGCGGTCAAGCTGCTCAGTCGTCGGCCATCGCTGCACTGGCTCAACGACTTCCTGCACAACAAGGTCTTCCATCGCCTGGCGCAGATGACGCCATCGCTGGTAGTGCAATTCAGCCTGGGGCTGATCCCGGTGCTGAGCGACAACAGCAAGCACGTCATCGGCAACATCGCGCTGGGTTTCACCATCCTCTTCCTGGTGCTGGCCCTGGGGGCCCTGCTCAATGCACTGATCGACATCTATGCGCGCACCGAGCACGCCCGTACGCGCTCGATAAAGGGCTACGTGCAACTGGCCAAGATGATCCTGTACATCTTCGGTGCCATCATCATCGTCGCCACGCTGATCGACCGCTCGCCGCTGTTGCTGCTGTCCGGGCTGGGTGCCATGTCGGCAGTCATCCTGCTGGTCTACAAAGACACCCTGCTGTCGTTCGTGGCCAGCGTGCAGTTGACCAGCAACGACATGCTGCGCGTCGGCGACTGGATCGAGATGCCCCAGGTGGGCGCCGACGGCGACGTCGTCGACATCACCCTGCACACGGTGAAGATCCAGAATTTCGACAAGACCATAGTCTCCATTCCCACCTGGCGGCTGATGAGCGAGTCGTTCAAGAACTGGCGCGGCATGCAGCAGTCCGGCGGCCGGCGCATCAAGCGCAGCCTGCACATCGACGCCAGCGGCATACGCTTTCTCGACGAACAGGAGCAGTTGCGCCTGACCCAGATTCGCCTGCTCAGTGGCTACGTCAGTAGCAAGCAGGCCGAACTCAAGGCGTGGAACGCGGCGCAGGGCGAGGTCGCGGAACTGTCCGCCAACCAGCGGCGCATGACCAACCTGGGGACTTTCCGCGCCTACGCGCTGGCGTACCTCAACGCCCACCCGGACATCCAGCCGAACATGACCTGCATGGTCCGCCAGATGGAGGCCACCGCCGAGGGCGTGCCGCTGGAAATCTACTGCTTCACGCGCACCACGGCCTGGGCCGAGTACGAACGGATCCAGGGCGATATCTTCGATTACCTGCTGGCCGTGCTGCCCGAGTTTGGGTTGAGCGTCTACCAGAAGCCCAGCGGCGCCGATCTGCGCGGTGGGTTGACCGCAGTGACCGGTCCGCACTGAAAGCAACTCCCTTCGTAGGAGCGGTACGTGGCCGCGAAGCAAGCGCCGCGGTGTTTCAGGTACCACGCGACTTCGCGGCCGATGACCGCTCCTACGGGATGCCGCAGCTCCTGTGGGAGCGGGCTCTGCCCGCGAATGAGCCGCCGCGGTGTGTCAGGCACCGCGCGGTGTGCCCTTCGCGGCCGCTGACCGCTCCCACAGGTGGGCCAGCATTCTCACAGGTGGACCAGGTATCCCACAGGTGGGCCAGATTTCTCACAGTTGGGCCAGGTATCCCACAGGAGGGCCAGATTTCTCACAGGTGGGCCAGGTATCCCACAGGTGGGCCAGATTTCTCACAGGTGGGCCAGGTATCCCACAGGAGGGCCAGATTTCTCACAGGTGGGCCAGGTATCCCACAGGTGGGCCAGATTTCTCACAGGTGGGCCAGGTATCCCACAGGTGGGCCAGCATTTTCACAGGTGGGCCAGGTATCCCACAGGAGGGCCAGGTTTTTTGTGGGAGCGGTCTGTGGCCGCGAATGGCCCGCCGCGGTGTATCAGGCACAGCGCGCCCTCCTCGGCCGGTAACCAAGTGGCGGAAAACCACGATCAGTTCTCATGTTCGCGCGCGCGCAGCCGAAACGCTCAAGACCACCGTTATCGGCGCAACTCGATTGCCGCCATGCGGTGCTCGCCCCCAGCCCGACCTGCTGCCTGACAGCGCTGCTGTATTCTCAGCACTGCGCCCGGCTTTTGCTCCCCCATGCCCCGGAACCTCTAGCGTCCATGAACTTGAAATTCAGCCATAAAATCCTGATCGCCGGGTGCAGCATCGTCATCCTGGCATTCGCACTGTTCACGCTCTACAACGACTATCTGCAGCGCAGCGCCATCCAGCAAAACCTCAGCGCATCGGTCAAGCAGTCGGGCGAGCTGACCGCCAGCAGCGTCAAGAACTGGCTCAGCGGCCGGATCCTGGTGATTGAAAACCTGCGCCAGAACATCGCCTATCAGGGCGACAAGGCTGACTACCCGGGCCTGCTGGACCAGCCTGTGATCACGACCAACTTTCAATTCACCTACATGGGTGAGGCAGACGGCACCTTCATCCAGCGTCCCGACACCAAGATGCCTGATGGGTACGATCCGCGTCAGCGGCCCTGGTACAAAGCTGCGGTGACAGCGGATCAGGTCATGCTGACGCCGCCCTACCTGGCATCGGTAGGGGGCCTGGTCGTCACGGTGGCAGCGCCCGTCAAACGCCAAGGTCAATTGATGGGTGTGGTCGGCGGCGACCTGAGCCTGGACACGTTGGTGCAGATCATCAACTCGGTGGATTTTGGCGGTATCGGCCAGGCGTTTCTCGTCAGCGCAGACGGTCAGGTGTTGGTGTCGCCGGACAAGGATCAGGTCATGAAAAACCTGAAAGACATCTACCCCGGCAGCACGCCGCGAATCGAGAAGAATCTGCAGGAGGTCACCCTCGGTGGCGAGGCGAGACTGCTGTCGTTCACGCCGGTCACAGGGCTGCCTTCGGCAGACTGGTACGTGGGTCTGTCGATCGACAAGGACAAGGCCTACGCCCAACTGCGCCAGTTCCGTACGTCGGCCGTGATCGCCATGGTCGTTGCTGTGCTGGCCATTGCCTTGCTGCTGACCCTGCTCATCAACGTATTGATGCGTCCATTGGTGACCATGGGCCGGGCAATGCGCGACATCGCGCAGGGCGAAGGCGATCTGACGCGTCGTCTGGTAGTTGAAAGCCGTGATGAATTCGGCGAACTCGGTACTTCGTTCAACCAGTTTGTCGAGCGTATCCATGCGTCCATCGGCGAGGTGTCCTCGGCCACCCGTGAAGTGCATGCGCTGGCCCAACGGGTCATGCACTCTTCCAACCAATCCATCGCAGGCTCCGACGAACAAAGCGCTCGCACTGAAAGCGTTGCGGCTGCAATCAACGAACTGGGCGCTGCAGCTCAGGAGATTGCGCGCAACGCCGCGCAAGCGTCGCGTCAGGCCAGCGATGCCAGTGGCCAGGCCGACGATGGTCGCCAGGTGATGACGCGCACCATCGAGGCCATCAGTACGTTATCCGAGAAGATCAGCCTGTCGTGCGAGCAGATCGAAACCCTGAACGCGGGTACCGACAACATCGGCCACATCCTCGACGTGATCAAGGGTATTTCCCAACAGACCAATCTGTTGGCCTTGAACGCTGCCATCGAGGCGGCGCGGGCCGGTGAAGCGGGCCGTGGCTTTGCAGTCGTGGCCGATGAGGTGCGAAACCTGGCGCACCGCACCCAGGAGTCTGCCGAAGAGATCCACAAGATGATCACGGCGCTTCAAGTGGGTTCGCGCGAAGCCGTGGTGACGATGAATACCAGCCAGGCGTCCAGTCAGGAAAGCATGACGGTGGCCAACCAGGCCGGGGATCGTCTGGCCATCGTGACCCAGCGAATCGGCGAGATCGACGGCATGAACCAATCCGTTGCGGCGGCGACCGAGGAGCAGACTTCGGTGGTGGAGGCGCTCAATGTGGACATCAGCCAAATCAACATGCTGAATCAGCAGGGCGTGACCAATCTCACCGAAACCCTGCGAAATTGCGATGCGCTTTCCCAGCAGGCCAGCCGTTTGAAGCAGTTGGTGGACAGCTTCAAGATCTAGTCATGTCCGCTGTGGTTTTCAGGCCCGATGCGTGGTGAGTTCGGAAGAAGTGGCGAGGACTCACCCTTCCGACTTGGCCTTGTCTTGCTGTTCGGCTGCAGAGTGTCGGGTTTCGGATTTCTCGTCACCGTCCTTCATCCACGGCTTGGCGCTCTGCTGAGCCTTGTCGATCGTCTCGTTGATCTGCTTGGCGGATTCGCTGAAGGTGTCGCGCGCAGCTTCGACCAGTTGTGTCTTGGACGTTTCGATGACTTTGTTCGCAGCATTCTCGGCCGCGTCACAGCCAGCAAGAAGCGCGGTCAACGCGACGACGGCCGGGTAAGCGATCAGTCTGGACGGCATGGAAACCTCTGCAAGGGATGGGGATGCGCCAGATCATACCGTTACCATTTTTTGCCGAAGTGGGGATTCTGAATCAAGGTGTGTCTTGGCCGCCGAACTGGCGCTTCGGGGTGGTACAGGCACTGCGCGGTGAAGCTTTCGCGGCCGATGACCGCTCCCACTGGTGAGCCGATATCCTGTGGGAGCGGTGCGTGGCCGCGAAAAGGCGCCGCTCTGTGTCAGGTAGTTCACACTGCAGCCTTCGCAGCCGATGACCGCTACCACTGGCACCTATCAGTACGCCATGGACAGGCTCATGGTCACCTGGGGCACCACGCTGTCGGTTTCGCCGTCCGGGCCGCTGAGTTCGCGCAGGGTGCCATCGCGGTAGATTGCCAAGGCCTCGGCGCGGGCGCTCCAACGGGTTTCCCCCCATTTGAAAGGCTGCTCGAGCGCCAGCCCGCTGCGGGCGTAGAGACGGTCGCCGGAATCGGGACCATAGAATCCATTCCAGCCGATCCCCACCGTGCTGGGAAAACTCAAGCGCAGACCAGCATCGCTCAGGTCCACGCCCGGCTCCACGCTGCCCTGGGTATACCGGCCACTGTCCCCTTGCGTACGGCTGGTGACCGCCAAGCCCGGCCGCCATGCGCCAAACCCCGACTCAGCCTGGTAGGCCAGAGTAAAGCTTGCCTCTTGGGTGGTGTCGGCGACATCGTTCGGACTGGTCTTTACCGTATAGACAAACCCCAGCCTCAGCCCTTCGACCGGCGATACCACCAGGCCCAGCAGGTTGTTGCTTTCGTACCAGCGCCGCGGGCTTACCGTTTCATCGCTCGATGGATCATGAAAACCGTTGCTGGTGCTGAACACCAGCCAGGCATTGGCACGACCGTCGACAGCCTGGTGCAGGTCGAGGGCAAAACCAGCCTGGGCATGCAATGGCACGCGACCCAGGCTCGCCGCGTCATCGTCATAGTTGCCGCGGGCGAAATCGCCATTGCGGATATCCACACTCAGTTGCGGGTGAAAGCGGCCTGATTCCTCGCCGATCTCGACACTGCCCAGTGCAGCGTCTTCGGTATCGATGGAAGGCACACTGCGCGATGCGGCCACGCTTGGTTGGATGACTGCGACCAGCGCGAAGGCGAACAGTGGAAGACGAGATACGGTGGGCATGCGCGAAAGCTCTGTCAGAAAAGTCACTGTGTAGACTCTGCACGACTGAAAAAGTACCGCGAGCTGCCTGCCAGCCCATCACCGTTTTGCGTGCCGATGCGACCGCCTGTCCGGCGCGCGATGGACGCGGTTCAGCTTGACCTTTCGTCGCCGATAGGTTGAAAGCGATGCGAAGAACAATTCCCGAGACTGCACGCCGTACACCGCCTTCCCTTCTGCCGACCAACACCTATAAAACCAGCGGAATATGCCATGAACATCAAGCAAAAATTGACCTGGGGGTTCGCGATAATCGCCTACCTGTGGGAGCGGTCATCGGCCGCGAAGGCCTCACCGCATAACGCCTGACACATCGCAGCGCCCCCTTCGCGGGCAGAGCCCGCTCCCACAGGGTCCGCGTCCAACCTGTGGGAGCGGTCATCGGCCGCGAAGGCCTCACCGCGTAACGCCTTACACATCGCAGCGCCCCCTTCGCGGGCAGAGCCCGCTCCCACAGGGTCCGCGTCCAACCTGTGGGAGCGGTCATCGGCCGCGAAGGCCTCACCGTGTAACGCCTGACACACCGCAGCACCCGCTCCCATAGATGGCCGCTTCCACAGACAGTCAGAAGCCAACCGTGGCGGAGACCAGGTAGGTTCTCGGGGTGGCCAGCGTCAGTCCCGGTTCGCTGTCGTCCGAGGCGCCAGCCGACGCCCAGTAGCGCTTGTCCAGCACGTTCTCGACATTGGCGCGCAGCGTGACGGCCTTGCCCTGCACCTTGAACGCGTACCGCGCACCCACGTCGAACCGTTCCCAGCTGTCGATTTCCTTGCTGTTGGCCTGATCCAGGTACTGCGCGCTTGAATAGATCCCGCGCCCACTGAGTGTCAAACCAGGCAACGCCGGCACATCCCACTCCGCACCCAGATTGACATTGAGCTCGGGCGTGGCCGGTGCCCGGTTGCCATCGAAGGCACCTGCAGTGGTACCGCTCAGCTCACTGTCGATGTACATCACCCCACCCAGCAGGCGCACGCCCGTGAGCGGCTCACCAAACACGCTCAACTCCACGCCGTTGTTCTCACGTTTGCCATTGGGCCCGAAGGTACGGGTGACGGCGTTGGTTTCGTACGCCGGCTGCTTGATGCGAAACGCCGCAGCGGTGATAGCCAGGCTGCCCAGATCATACTTGGCGCCTACCTCCACCTGACGGCTGATGAAAGGCGGAAATATCTCGTCTTCGTTGATCGAGGTGGAAGGTGCGATCTTGCCCTGGCTCAGGCCTTCCAGGTAGTTGGCGTACAGCGACAGCTCGTCGCTGAGCTTGTAGAGCACCCCCGCCGACGGCGAGAACTTTTCCTCGTCATAGCCCGTATCGCCTTTCACGCCGTCGCTCCAGTCATCCACCTTGACCCGCTGCCAGCGCCCGCCCAGGGTCAACAACAGCCGATCGTCGAAGAAACCGAGGGTGTCGGAGAGCGCCACGCCGTCGAACCGGTTCTCGGTATAGACCTTCGCGTCCTGCCGCGTGGGGTTGGTCGGCGTTGCCGAGGCTATCGGGTTGTAAAGGTTGCTGCGCCCCCTGGCGTAGCGCGCGCCGCCATTGGTGAAGTCCATGTAGAAATGACTGGCAGCCAGGTTCACCTCATGGCTGACCGGCCCGGTCTGGAACCAGTTGCGCACGCCCACCGTGGCCGTGCGCACGCTTTCGTCCCGGGTGAAGTCGCGGGGCAGTACCTCGAAGTCACCGGCATCGTTGGTGACCGATACGTTGTGCCGGAGGAAATCGTGGTTGCTTTCGCGGGCACCGATGCTGCCGTACAGCAGGGTCGAATCATTCAAATCGTATTCGCCATTGAACGCCCCGAACGTGTCCTCGGTACGCGCTTTGCTCCAGCGTTGCGCGTAGTTGTCGCGCACATGGTTGGCACCCGGCACGCGCGCGTTGACACCGACCTGGACACGCTCCTGAGGCGCATCGGTATCGCGTTCGGTATGGCCCAGGTCAGTGGAAAGCCGCAGGCGCTCGCTGCGAAAATCCAGCCCGATCACGGCCATCTCGCGGTCCACGCTTTGCTCGTCCCAGGTGGTATCGCCGGCCTGCTTCACTGCATTGAGGCGGACACCAAAGCGGTCATCTTCACCAAAGCGTCGACCGATATCCACCGCGCCGCCGGCCTGGCTGTCGGAAGCGTAGCTGGCGGTGAACTCGCTGATCGGCGTATCGGTGGCACGCTTGGGTACCACGTTGATGCCGCCACCGACACTGCCTCGCGGAGAAATGCCATTGATCAACTGGCTCGGCCCGCGGAGGATGTCCACTCGGTCGGCCATTTCCATGTCGATGGAATACGTGGGCAGTATTCCGTACAAGCCGTTGTACGACACATCGCTGTTGAACAGGCTGAAGCCACGGATGGTGAACTGTTCGAAACGCCCGCCTGCCGGGTTGGTGGTACGCACTGCCGGGTCGCTGGCCACCAGATCGCCCAGGGTGCGGGCCTGCTGGTTCTTGCTGGTCTCGCTGGTGTAGGTGGTCATGCTGAACGGCGTGTCCATGAAGTCTCGCGCACCCAAAAGGCCTTGCGAGCCACGCCGCGCCACCTGTCCACCGGCATACGGCTCGCCCGCAACACTGCCTTGCGCGGCACCGGTCACCGTGGTGGGCGTGATCTCCACGACGTCCGTGCCTTGGGGCGCAGCCACCAGGATGTAGGCATTCTGCCCTGCCGCCTGCAGGCGCAGACCGCTACCGGCCAGCAACTGGGCGAAGCCGCTTTCCACGCTGTACTCACCGGTCAGCCCGGCGCTGCGCTTACCGTCGACCAACGCGGGGGCTACCGACAGGCTGACACCGGCCTGGCTGGCAAAGCGTGTCAAGGAAGCGGCGAGATCGCCCTGCGGCACGCTGTAGACGCGAGCGCCGCCATCGGCAAGGGCCATCTGCAACGGCATCGGCGCCAGGCCGAGCAGCACGCTGAGATGCAGCGCACGAGCATAGTGGGTCGGTGGCTTGCGGGTGGACCGGGGAAACGAACGAGGGGGCCGTGCGGGCATGGCTGAAGGCTCTTTGAGTGTGCTTACCCTTCCATGACAAGCGAGCGCGCAAAAGGGGACAGGCGCTACGCAGGTTTTTCCTGTGGCACCAAGGTGGCCCAATAGCGCGTGCGCCACCGCACGCGCAGCGGCAGGCTGACGGCGAGCAGATTCAGCACCTGATCCGGATCGTCCAGGCGAAAACTGCCGGTGACCCGCAGGGCTTCCAGTTCGGGCTGCCAGCGCAGAATACCGGAGCGATAACGGTCCAGCTCGCGCAGAAACTCCCCCAGGGGCTGGTTGAGGGCAACGATCACGCCTTCGCGCCAACCCGGTTGGCGAGGATCGAAACCCGTGATCGGGCCAGGCCCTGCGTTGGATAACTGTATTTGTTGCCCTGTGCGCAAGGTAAACGGCGCAAAGCCTGTGGGCCGAACCTCTGCCTGCCCGGCAAGCACCGACAGACGGCAGATGCCGCTGCCTTCGCACACGTTGATTTCACCTTGATCGAGCCTCACGTCGGCAAGTGCCGTGCGGATGCCGAACGGCGTCGCATCGGCCAGGCGCAACATCATTTCTCCACGCTGCAGCGTAAGTTGCCGTCGTTCGGCGTCGATATCGACCGCCGTCGAGGTGTTGATATGCAACACGCTGCCATCGGCCAGTGTCAGTCGACGTCGCTCGCCGGTCCCGGTGGTCTCATCGGCGCGCCAGGCGTCGAGCGGCAGCTCGCGCGTCAGCCACCAGCCGGCGGGCGCCACCACGGCCAGGCCCAGCAAACCCTTGAGCATGTCCCGACGGCCTGGCGCTGGACGATCCAGACTGGCCATGGCCAGCGCCGGCGGCAGAATCTGGAAGCGACCCTTGAGCGCCGATACCCGGCGCCAGGCCGACTCGTGAGCGTCGCTGGCTTCACGCCAGCGTTGCAGGCGGGCGAGGTCCTGCTCGCTGACCGCGCCAGACTCGATGCACACCCACCAGCGTGCCGCCGACCGGGCGACCCGGCGCGCTTCGTCGCCTGGCTCCGGGCTCAGCACAGTTCAGCCAACAGGCAGTGCTCGTAGGCCTGGGCCATGTAGCGCTTGACGCTGCGCTCGCTGACCTGCAACCGCTCCGCGATTTCCCGGTACCCCAACCCCTCCAGCTGGCTGAGCAGAAAGGCGCGGCGAACTGCGGTGGGCAGGCCGTCGAGCAACTGATCCAGCGCGTGCAGGGTTTCCAGCACCTGCCAGCGCTGTTCCGGCGAGGGTGCGACGTCTGCAGGCGAGGTAGCGAGGGCATCCAGATAGGCTTGCTCAAGGCTGCGCCGTTTGTAGAAATTGACCAGCAGGCGTTTGCCGACGGTCTTGAGATAGGCGCGGGGTTTCTGCAGGTCGACAACCGACTGGGGGCTGGCCAGGACCCGGATGAACGTATCCTGGCTGAGGTCGGCTGCATCACAGGCACTGCCCAGGCGCCGACCGAGCCATTGCTCCAGCCAGCTGCGATTGTCGCGGTAGAGCGTTTCGAACGCCCGAACGTCAGCCCCCGCAAGATCGACCATCATCGGCACCTATCAGATGTAAATGAGATCGATTGTATTTTAAAAAGGGTTGGAAGCGGAACCGTTACTTGCGCTTTTGACGCTGCATCCGGCCACAGCGCGGTCACCCAGGCAAACCGCATGCGCCGCCGACGCGGCTCGCGCCGCTGCTACAGAAACCGCATTCCACTGCATCCGGCCTGAACGCGTTCCCCCAGAAACATCACATTCCCCTGCATCCGGCCTCAACACGTTACCCCAGAAACACCGCATTCCCCTGCATCCGGTCTCAACGCGTTACCCCAGAAACACGGGATTCCCCTGTAGCAGCGGCGCAAGCCGCGTCAGCGATCGACGCGGTATGACAGAGGACTCACTCAGAGGTCGGCGCAAGATGACTGCGCCGATACGTCGTGTGCCAGCACAGCAGCAAGCCCGCCCCCGCCATCAGCGCGCCAACGCTGCCAATGTTCGCCACCCCCAGCTGGGTGATCACCACACTGCCCAGCAACGCCCCACCGCCAATGCCGACGTTGTAGATGCCCGAATGCAGCGCCATGGCCACGTCCGTGGCATCCGGCGCCAGCTCGAGCACCTTGGACTGCATCGCCAGGCTGAAGCACATGATCGAAATGCCCCAGACCACACTCACTGCACTCAGGTAGGTGGCGTGGCGCGCCAGCGGCAACAGCAGCATCAGGCACAGGCCCAGCAGGGCGATCGACACCACCATGAAGCTACGTGGATAGCGACCGCTGTAGCGACTGAACACCAGCGAGCCGATCACCCCTGCACCGCCGAACAGCAACAGCAGGGTCGTGGTCATCTCCCCGCTCATGCCTGCCGCCGCCTGCACGAACGGTTCGATGTAGCTGTAGGCCGTGTACTGCGCGGTGATCACCAGCGCCGTGGTCACATACAGCGCGACCAGCACTGGACGCTTGAGCAACATGGGCAGGCTGCGCAACGAACCCGAGTTCTGACTCGGCAGCGCCGGCAGGCTTTTCGCCAGCCACAGCCCCACCGCCGTCGCCACCACACCGATTCCGACGAACGTGGTGCGCCAGCCGAGTGCTTCTCCCACCACTCGGCCCAATGGAACGCCCAGCACCATGGCCAGGCACGTGCCGGTAGCCAGCAGCCCCAACGCCTGGGTGTGCTTGCCCGGTGGCGCCAGCCGCACCGCCAGCGATGCCGTGATCGACCAGAACAGGGCGTGGGCAAAGGCGATCCCGATGCGGCTGGCCAGCAACACTCCGTAGCTCCAGGCGACACTGGAGACCACATGGCTGACCACGAACAGCATGAACACCCCGATCAGCAACCGGCGACGTTCGATATTGCGGGTGAGCAGCATGATTGGCAGCGACATCAGCGACACCACCCAGGCATACACCGTCAACATCAGCCCCACCTGCGCCGTCGGCATGGCGAAGCTCAGACCGATCGAAGTCAGCAGCCCGACCGGTGCGAACTCCGTGGTATTGAAGATGAATGCCGCCAGTGCCAGCGCGATGACGCTGGCCCAGCTGCCTTTGGATGTTTCCATGGATCCTGTTTTCATCATGCTCGCCCCTTGCTGTCACGCACGCCCAGACGGCTCAACCACACCGAGAAAAGGATTACCCCACCGCCCAGGAACAGCCGTCCCAGTGGTTCGTCCTGATTCCAGATCAACAGGTTGAGCAGCAAACCGACCGGTACGTGGAGATTGTTCATCACCGCCAGCGTCGCCCCCGGCACGAGGCTTGCGCCCTTGTTCCACCAATACATGCCGAGCGCCGTCGACACCAGCCCGAGAAACGCCAGCACGCCCCACTGCAAGGGCGCCTGCGGCAGGTGGTCGGGGTTGCCGAACAGCAGGAATGCCGGAAGCACCACCAGTAAGGCACCCACGTAGAAATAGCCGAAACGCCGGTATTGCGGCTGGTCGGTGGGGTGGCGGGCGAGCAGATGCTTGTACAGGACCTGGCCGGCAGCATAGGTGAAGTTGGCGACCTGCAGCAGCAGGAAACCGATGAAAAAGTCCGGGCTGACGCGGTCGAAGCGGATCACCGCAGCACCTGCCACCGCGACCAGGGCCGCTACCAGCGCCCAGCGGTTGAAGCGGCGATTCAGCGCATCCTCGATCAAGGTCACATGAACGGGTGTCAGTATGGTGAACAGCAGCACTTCGGGCACGCTCAGCACGCGAAAACTGAGGTACAGGCAGACGTAGGTAATGCCGAACTGCAGCGCGCCGATGAGCAGCATGGCGCGCAGAAAGCGCGGCTCGACCTGGCGCCAGCGGGTCAGCGGCAGGAACACCAGCCCAGCGAGCAGGACCCGGGCGAGAACGGCAAAATAGCTGTCGACATGCCCGGCGAGGTATTCGCCGATCAAGCTGAAAGAGAAGGCCTGGATGAGGGTGACGATCAGAAGGTATTGCATGGTGCGTCCCGAATTTGCGAGGCGCGGACCTTAGCGCATCTGGGGCAGGTCAGGCCAGTGAAGCAAGCGTGGGCTCGATTGAAGAGGCCTGGATACCTGTCACGACACATCAAATAAGTTGTCTTGTCCGATCATTCCTCTACCCTGTGTCGCATCGAGACAGATCGCTACACCCTCGGGCGGGCTGCCAGCTCAGGACACCAGGAGTCGAAGATGAAAGCGCCCCGCGTCACCCTTGATCAATGGCGAACCCTGCAGGCCGTGGTCGACCATGGCGGCTTCGCCCAGGCGGCCGAAGCTCTGCATCGCTCGCAGTCTTCGATCAGCTACACCGTGGCCCGTATGCAAGACCAGCTCGGCGTGCCCCTGTTGCGCATCGACGGGCGCAAGGCCGTGCTCACCGACGCCGGTGGCGTGCTGTTGCGCCGCTCCCGGCAACTGGTCAAGCAGGCCAGCCAGCTGGAAGACCTGGCGCACCACATGGAGCAGGGCTGGGAAGCAGAAGTCCGCCTGGTGGTCGACGCGGCCTACCCCAATGCACGGCTGATTCGTGCCCTGACCGCGTTCATGCCGCAGAGCCGCGGCTGTCGAGTGCGGTTGCGCGAAGAAGTGCTGTCGGGGGTCGAGGAAGTGCTGCAGGAAGGCGTCGCCGACCTGGCGATCAGCAGCTACAGCATTCCGGGCTACCTGGGCAACGAAATGAGCGCCATCGAGTTCATCGCGGTTGCGCACCCCGAACATGCCCTGTTGACCACGGGCCGGGCGTTGAGCGTGCAGGACCTGCAGGGCCACATGCAGGTGGTGATCCGTGACTCGGGCCGCCAGCAACCGCGCGACGTCGGCTGGCTGGGCGCGGAGCAGCGCTGGACCGTCGGCAGCCTGGCCACCGCCGCCAGCTTCGTCGGCAGCGGCCTGGGCTTCGCCTGGTTGCCGCGGCATATGATCGAACGCGAACTGCGCGAGGGCACCCTCGCCGCCCTGCCCCTGGAACAGGGCGGCAGTCGGCACCCCACTTTCTATCTGTATTCGAACAAGGACAAGCCGCTGGGCCCGGCCACGCAGATTCTCGTCGAACTGCTACGCACCTTCGACACGGCGCCGTTGGACGTGCCGATCCTGGCCATGGAGCAGACGGTCCTGAGCGAAGACGCCTGAACTTCGCGCCGTGAACATTAAGTAACATTCATTTTACCCCTGCGGCTCGCCCTCACCGTCCTTTGGCGGCACGCTTGCCACACATTGCCCCGAACGCTTGCGCCGCTTTTGGCTCAAAGCATTTGCCTCCCCCTCTTCAAGGACTTCGTATCCATGCTGAAAAAAATCCTTCTGGCCGCCTGTTCTCTCTCCCTGGCGAGCCACCTGATGGCTGCCGACGCCCAGCACCCGCACGTGTTGCTCGATACCAGCATGGGCCCGATCGAAGTCGAGCTGGACGCTGCCAAGGCACCGATCAGTACCGCGAACTTCCTCGCCTACGTCGATAAGGGTCACTACAACAACACCCTATTCCACCGCGTGATCCCAGGTTTCATGGTCCAGGCGGGCGGCTTCACCGCCGACATGCGTGAAAAGGCAACCCAGGGTCCGATCAAGAACGAGGCCGACAACGGTTTGCACAACGTCCGGGGAACCCTCGCGATGGCGCGCACTCAAGTAAAGGACTCGGCCACCAGCCAGTTCTTCATAAACCAGAAGGACAACGACTTTCTCGACCATGGTGGCCGCGATTTTGGCTATGCGGTCTTCGGCAAAGTGGTCAAGGGCATGGAAGTGGTCGACAACATCGCCAACGCTCCAACGATCACCAAAGGCGGCATGCAGAACGTGCCCAGTGATCCGGTGATGATCAAATCGGCGAAACGCGTGGACTGAACCGCACGCACCGCCGGCCCCGGCCAGGACCGTCAACCCGCACAGGAGAGCACGCTTGAGCATTTATCGCCGCTTCGAACAATGGATCGATATCTTCCGCGAAGCGCCTACGGAAACGCCCCCCAACAAAGTCCTGGCCTTCTACATCTACTACCTCAAGCAGGTATGGCCCAGCTTCGCCACGCTGTTGGTGGTGGGTTTGATCGGCGCATTGATCGAAGTCGCCCTGTTCCGTTACCTCAGTCGCATCATCGACATGGCCCAGGGCACACCTAATGTGCACTTCTTCAGCGACAACGCGCTGGAGCTCACCTGGATGGTGGTGGTCGCACTGGTGTTCAGGCCTATTTTTATCGGCCTGCATGATCTTCTGGTACACCAGGCGATCAGCCCCGGCATGACCAGCCTGATTCGCTGGCAGAACCACAACTACGTGCTCAAGCAGAGCATGAACTTCTTCCACAGCGACTTCGCCGGGCGCATTGCCCAGCGGATCATGCAGACCGGCAACTCGTTGCGCGACTCGGCGGTCGCCGCAGTCGACGCCCTGTGGCATGTACTGATCTACGCGATCAGCGCGCTGGTGCTGTTCGCCGAAGCCGACTGGCGGCTGATGATTCCCCTGATCCTGTGGATCGTCGCCTATGTGATCGCGCTGTATTACTTCGTTCCACGGGTCAAGGAACGCTCGGTGGTGTCCTCCGACGCTCGCTCGAAACTGATGGGGCGCATTGTCGATGGCTACTCCAACATCGCCACCCTCAAGCTCTTCGCCCATACCAGCATGGAGCAGCAGTACGCACGTGATGCGATCAGCGAGCAGACCGAGAAAACCCAACTGGCAAGCCGGGTGATCACCGCCATGGACTTCGCCATCACCACCATAAACGGCCTGCTGATCGTCGCCACCACGGGCCTGGCCCTGTGGTTGTGGACCCAGTCGCTCATCTCGGTAGGCGCCATTGCCCTGGCCACCGGCCTGGTGATCCGTATCGTCAACATGTCCGGCTGGATCATGTGGGTGGTCAACGGCATCTTCGAAAACATCGGCATGGTGCAGGATGGCCTGCAGACCATTGCCCAGCCTGTCAGCGTGACCGACAAAAAGGGCGCTCCACGGCTCAAGGTCGACCGCGGCAACGTGCGCTTCGAAGACGTGCATTTCCATTACCCCAAGGGCGACAGCATCATCGAGGGTTTGACCCTGGATATCCGTCCGGGTGAGAAGATCGGCCTGATCGGCCCCTCGGGCGCGGGTAAATCGACGTTGGTCAACTTGCTGCTGCGTCTGTACGACCTGCCCAGCGGCCGCATCCTGATCGATGGCCAGGACATCGCCGAGGTAACCCAGGAGAGTCTGCGCGAACAGATCGGCTTGATCACGCAGGACACGTCTCTGCTGCACCGTTCGATCCTCGACAACCTGCGTTACGGCAAGCCCAATGCCACCGAGGAGCAGGTCTGGGAAGCGGTACGCAAGGCTCGCGCCGATGACTTCCTGCCGCTGCTGTCCGACAGCGAAGGCCGGCGTGGTTTCGACGCCCATGTCGGTGAACGCGGCGTGAAGCTTTCCGGCGGCCAGCGCCAGCGCATCTCGATCGCCCGTGTTTTGCTGAAGAATGCGCCGATCCTGATCATGGACGAAGCGACTTCGGCGCTCGATTCCGAAGTCGAAGCGGCGATTCAGGAAAGCCTGGAAACCCTGATGAAAGGCAAGACCGTGATTGCGATCGCTCACCGCCTGTCCACCATCGCCAAGATGGATCGCCTGGTAGTGCTGCAGAAAGGCAAGGTGGTGGAAATCGGCAGCCATACCGAGCTGCTGGCGCAGCATGGCCTGTATGCAAGGCTGTGGCACCACCAGACCGGTGGCTTCGTAGGCATGGACTGACCCCCCCCTGTGGGAGCGGGCTCTGCCCGCGAAGGCAACACTGCGGTCTACCAGACACATCTCAGTGCGCCCTTCGCGGCCACGGACCGCTCCCACAGTTGACCGCATGTCACACCCACACCCCTGTGGGAGCGGTCATCGGCCGCGAAAGGCTTGCCGCGATGCATCAGGCATGCCCAGGGAATGTTCAGGCCTGCCGGTACGGCAAGGCCTCCCGCGCCTGCTCGGCGTAGGCCAGGACCCCTGCCCGCTCGGCCTGCAGAAAATTTTCCACCGCATCGCGCAGCCCAGGATGACGCAGGTAGTGCCATGAACGGGTGATCACCGGCTCGAACCCCCGGATCAATTTGTGTTCGCCTTGCGCCCCGGCATCGAAACGCTTGATGCCGTGGGCGATCGCATAGTCCATGCCCTGATAGAAGCAGGTTTCGAAGTGCAGCCGGTCATACTCGGCCAGGCAGCCCCAGTAACGTCCGTAGAAACTGTCCCCGCCTAACAGGCTGAAGGCCATGGCCACCGGCCGCCGCTCATGAGTCGCTAGCACCAGGCGAATAGCCTCGGGCATCCGTTCGGCCAAGAGGCTGAAAAAATCACGGGTCAGGTATGGCGAACGCCCGCGTACCAAATACGTATTGGCATAGCACGCATAGACGAAATCCCATTCGGCTTCGCTCACCTGCACGCCTTCGCGCCACTCGAACTCGATACCCTGGGCCCGCACCTGCTCGCGCTCCTTGCGCATCTGCTTGCGCTTGCGCGAGCTCAGTGCGTCGAGAAAATCATCGAAGTCGCGATAGCCTCGGTTGTGCCAGTGATACTGGCAACCCAGCCGCTCCATCCAGCCCTGCTCGGCCCTCAGCAGTTCGTCGAGGGTGGAGTCGGTGAAATTGACGTGAGCACCACTGAGGCCTTCCAATTCCAGATAGCCCGGCACACAGCGCAGCAACTCGACCCCATCCCCAGGGCGGCGCGCAAGCAATCGTGGGCCGCTCACCGGACTGAAGGGCACCGCGCCCAGCAGCTTGGGGTAATAGTCGATACCGGCACGCTCGCAGGCGTCGGCCCAGCCGTGATCGAACACGTACTCCCCATAGGAATGCCATTTGCGGTAGCTGGGCAAGGCCGCTACCAACTGCCCTTCTTCGATCTGCAACAGATGCTCGGGGGCCCAGCCCGAGCGCTCGCCCAGGCTGCCGCTGTCCTCCAGCGCACTGAGAAAAGCATGCCGCAGGAATGGCTGCGGTTCAGGCAACAGCGCGTCCCACTGCGCGGCGTCGATGGCGGACAAGCTGGCAGCTACATGCAGCGGCATCGGTAGGGCTCCAATTGACGGGACGTGCTGCCCAGTATCGCGCAGGCTCTCGTCGCGGTCACCCGCCAATACAGTGCCATCATTCAGAGAAGGCTCTGGATCAAGCCATTCAGTCATTTCAGTGTCATCGCCAAGCCACTGTTCTGACATCGTTTTGTCATCACCCCTCGCAATACTTGCGCCAGTTTTCCGGGGTCAGCCACGCCATCTGCCAGGCGCGTCCGGAAGTACTTTCAGGCTCGGCGCTTGCCGGCCTTTTTTGCGATAGGGAGAATGTCATGCGTCGTGTTTCAACACTCACCAAGGTTAGCCTGAGCGCCACTGTCCTGATGGCCATCAGCACCCAGGCCAGTGCCGCAGTCGATGCCAAGCTGCTCGACATGCTGCGCGCCAACGGCTCGATCAACGCTGCGCAATACGCCGAATTGAAGACCGAGCTCGACGGTGAGAAACAGGCCCAGCAAGTGGCCGCTGCGGAACAATCGAAGAAGATGAGCGCGTTCGACCAGAAAGTCGCCTGGGCCGCAAAGACGCAGATCAAGGGCGACGTGCGCCTGCGCCACGAAAGCATCAACGTCGATGGCGAGCGTGATGGTTCAAGCGGCGATCGCAACCAGGACCGCCAGCGTATCCGCGCCCGCATCGGGGTCTACAGTGAAATCAACCCGCAGGTCGACGCCGGTATCCGCGTCGCCACCGGCAGCAGCGCCGACGCGCGCTCCACCAACCAGAGCCTGGACGGCGCCTTCAGCAAGAAATCCATCTGGCTCGACCAGGCCTACCTGGACTGGCACCCTACTGCCATCAAGGACCTGCACTTGATCGGCGGCAAGATGAGCCAACCCTGGGTCAGCATGGGCGACGTGATCTGGGACGGCGACATCAACCCGGAAGGCGTGGCCGCCACCTACAAGCTGCCCCTGGGCGGCGCTGAGCTGTTCGGCAGCACGGGCTACTACGTACTGACCGACAACATCGACGGCGAAGGTCGTCAGTTCGAGCACGACCTGCGCATGTACACCGGTCAGGCCGGCGCGCGCTTTGCGCTGGGCGACAACGTCAAGATGACCCTGGGCGGCAGCGTCTATTCCTACGACAATGACAACGCCACCAACGCTGCCGCAGTGCTCGCTGTCAACGGCAACGCCTCGACCGAATTCACCCTGTACGAAGGCTTCGGTCAACTGGACATCACCGGTCTGCCGTTGCCGCTGTCGATCTATGGCCAGTACGTGGTCAACGGTGATGCCGAAGCCACCGCTCTGGTCGGCAAGCAGGACACTGCCTGGCTGACCGGCTTCAAGACCAAGTTCGCCGGCTTTGGCCTGGACTACAACTACCGCGACGTGCAGCGCAACGCCGTGGTCGGGGCTTTCACCGATTCCGACTTCGCCAACGGCTTCACTGGCTCGCGCGGCCACAAGGTCAAGCTGGGCTACGAAATCGACAAGAACTTCGCCGTCGGTGCCACCTACTTCCTGGCCGAATCCGACGTTGCCAGCCGGACCCGCACCGATGCCGACGTAAACACCCTGCAACTGGACCTGGAAGCCAAGTTCTAAGTCCCCTTCGCCGCAACGAAAAAGGCGCCACCTGCGAGTTCATCGCAGGTGGCGCCTTTTTCATTGGCATGGCGGTCGTCGATCAGCGCTTGCGCAGAATCACGCTACCAATGGAGTAGCCTGCGCCGAACGAGCTCAGTACCCCGAGCGAGCCTGGTGCCAGATCATCCTGATGGGTGTGCAAGGCAATCACCGATCCTGCCGAACTGGTATTGGCATACCGGTCGAGAATCACCGGCGCCTCGTCGACGCTGGCGTCGCGGCCCAGCAGCCTCTTCACGATCAAGTGATTCATGCTCAGGTTGGCCTGGTGCAGCCAGAAGCGCCTGACGCTTTGCACGGCAATGTCGTTCTGCGCCAGATGGGCGGCGATCAGTTCGGCCACCATTGGGCAGACTTCCTTGAACACCTTGCGGCCTTCCTGCACGAACAGCTTGTCGTCGCCTCCTGCCCCCAACGCTTCGGCCCGATTGAGGAAACCGAAGTTGTTGCGAATATTGTTGGAGAACTGCGTCTGCAGACGGGTGCTGACGATGTCGAACTGGTTCGCCGAAGTGGCCAGGTCCGCCCGTTCCACCAGCACGGCCGTTGCCGCATCGCCGAAGATGAAGTGGCTGTCGCGGTCGCGGAAATTCAGGTGCCCGGTGCAGATCTCAGGGCTCACCACCAGTACTGCGCGCGCCTGCCCCAACTGAACGCTGTTACTGGCCTGCTGAATGCCGAAGGTGGCCGAGGAACAGGCCACGTTCATGTCGAAGCCGAAACCCTGAATACCCAGCGCCTGCTGCACCTCGATGGCCACCGCCGGATAGGGACGTTGCAGGTTAGAACAGGCGACGATCACCGCGTCGACATCGGCGGCGGTGCGACCGGCCCGTTGCAGCGCCTGCTCCGCCGCAGCGACCGCCATCTGGCACAGAATGGACTGCTCGTCATTGCTGCGCTCGGGCAGGTGCGGCTTCATCCGCTGCGGATCGAGAATCCCCGCCTTGTCCATGACGAAGCGGCTCTTGATGCCGCTGGCCTTCTCGATGAAAGCAGCGCTGGAAGGCGCCAGCGCCTGCTCGTCGCCACGCTCGATGGCGGCGGCGTTGTCTGCATTGAACGCTTCGACGTAGCGGTTGAAAGACTCGACCAGCTCTTCGTTGGAGATGCTCTGGGCCGGCGTGTACAGGCCGGTGCCGCTGATGACGACGTTATGCACGGTCGTTCCTCTATTGTTAGGGGCAACTCATTCACGTGGACACCACGCAGGCCCAGGTCAATCGACCGGGGCAGATTCAGGCGTCCACTGCGCTCCACTGCTTGCTCAAGCGCTTGTCCGATACCGGCACCTTGGTGCCCAACTGCTGCGCGAACAGCGACACTCGATACTCCTCCAGCAGCCAGCGGTAGGCCGCCAACTGTGGATCACGCTTGCCTTCCTGGCCATGCTTGTTCAGGCGCGCCTGATACTGGCTCCAGAGACCGGACAGCTCGCCGCTCCAGACCCGGTCTTTCTGCACCTGGCTCGGCAGTTTCTCCAAGCGTAGCTCGACAGCCCTGAGCAGGCGCGGCATTTCCTTCAGCCACGCCGCGGGGGTGTCACGCACGAAACCGGGATAGACCAGATTGCTTAGTTGCTGCTTGATATCGTTCAACGCCACGGCATGGGTCAGATCGATCTTGCCCTTGAAGCGCTTCTGCAAACCGTGCCACAACTTCAGAATATCCAGGGTCAGGCGCGCAAGACGCTCGGCATGCTCCGTCCAGGCACCACGCTTGCGTTCGGCCAGTGCTGCCAGTGCCAGACCGTCGCGCGGCAGACTGGCCTCGCCCTCGAGCACGCAGCTGTCGAGGCTGGCCAGCAGAATATCCTCGACCAGCGCTTCGACACGACCCAGTTCGCGGTATAACAGGCCCAGCTCGGTCTGGCCCGGCAGCTTGCCACGCAGGAACTTGGCAGGCTCGGCCAATTGCTGCAGCAACAAGCGCTGCAAGGCGCGGCGATGCTGATACTCGGCTTCGGCAGCCGTCGAGAAACGCCCTTCCTTGACCGTACCACCCTCCTCGACCAATGCGGGATACACCGTCATCGACAGTCCGGCGATGTTTTGCTGGGTGGTCTGCTCGACCTTGGCGAACGCCTTGGCTTGCACCGGTTGCTGGCTCTTGGCCGTGCTCGGCACGGCCAACGCAGCGCTGCTGGCCTCGGCGAAGCGCGCGGTCAGCTCGGCCAGGTCGCGCCCTTCACCCAGAAACTTGCCCTGGCCGTCGAGCACTTCGATGTTCATGCGCAGATGGCTGTCGACCTGCTGGGCCGCCTCGGCCCACGCCTCGTCGCTGACGCGCGCACCGGTCATGCGCAGCAATTCGCTCCCCAGCGCCTGGGGCAGCGAGCCTGCACCGAAGGTCAGGCGCGCGAGCGCTGCGCGAACGAAATCCGGCACCGGCACGAAGTTCTTGCGCAGCGCCTTGGGCAGGTTGCGCACCAGCGATATGCATTTGGCTTCCAGCAACCCCGGCACCAGCCACTCCAGACGCTCACCCGGCAAAGCGGGCAGCAGCGGCGCGGGCACGCACAACGTCACGCCATCGCGCGGATGATTGGGCTCGAAGTGGTAGCTCAACTGCAGGCTCAGGTCGCCCAGCCGCAGGGTATCCGGGTACTGCGCCGCAGTGACTTCGCTCGCCTCGCGGGCCAGTACGTCCTCTTCGCGCATGATCAGCAGATCGGGTTGTTTCTGGCTGTTGACCTTGTACCAGCTGTCGAAGGTGGCGGTCTGATGAATCTCGGCAGGAAGGCGCGCTTCATAGAAGCCGTAGAGGGTTTCCTCATCGGCCAGAATGTCGCGACGCCGGGCCTTGGCCTCCAGCTCGTCGAGTTGCTCGAGCAGCAGGCGATTGGCCGTCAGGCACTTGGCCCGCGAGTGGATCTCGCCACGCACCAAGCCTTCGCGAATGAACAGCTCGCGTGACGCTACCGGGTCGATGGGGCCGAAATGCACCGGGCGCCGGCCGACCACGATCATGCCGTAGAGCGTGATCTGCTCGAACGCCACCACCTGGCCGCGCTTCTTTTCCCAATGCGGCTCGAAATGGTTCTTCTTGATCAGGTGCCCGGCCAGCGGCTCGATCCAGTCAGGTTCGATCTTGGCGACCATGCGCGCATACAGTTTGGTCGTTTCGACCAGCTCGGCGGCCATCAGCCACTGTGGCTTCTTGCGGCCCATGCCCGAGGACGGGTGGACCCAGAAGCGTCGCTGCCGTGCGCCCAGATAGTCGCCGTCTTCGGTCTTTTGGCCGATCTGGCTGAGCAGACCGGACAACACCGCCTTGTGGAACCTGGGATAGTCCGCAGCGTCCTTGTTCACCTCCAGCTGCAGGTCGCGGCAGATCAGGCTCAACTGCCGATGCGCATCGCGCCATTCGCGCAGGCGCAGGTAATTGAGGAACTGTTTGCGGCACCAATTGCGCAACGCGCTTGCGCCCAGCTCCTGGCGCTGGGTTTCGAAACCACGCCACAGATTGACCAGCGCGGCAAAATCCGAATCGGCATCCTTCCATTGCGCATGGGCCTGGTCGGCCGCCTGCTGGCGCTCGGGTGGACGCTCACGCGGGTCCTGCACCGAAAGCACGCTGGCAATGATCAGGACTTCCTGCAGGCTGCCCTGGCGCGCGCCCTCGAGCAGCATGCGGCCCAGCCGCGGGTCGATCGGCAACCGGGCCAGCTGGCGACCCATGGGCGTGAGCTGATTCTCGCGGTTGACCGCAGACAGCTCCTGCAGCAGGTTGAAGCCATCGCTGATGGCCTTGCCATCGGGCGGCTCGATGAACGGGAACTGGTCGATTTCGCCCAGGCGCAGGTGCAGCATCTGCAGAATCACCGCCGCCAGGTTGGTGCGCAGGATTTCCGGATCGGTGAATTCGGGTCGCGAGAGAAAATCCTCTTCGCTGTACAGGCGGATGCAGATACCCGGCTCGACCCGGCCACAGCGACCCTTGCGCTGGTTGGCGCTGGCCTGGGACACCGCCTCGATCGGCAGGCGCTGGACCTTGGCACGGTAGCTGTAGCGACTGATGCGCGCGGTGCCGCTGTCGATCACGTAGCGAATGCCTGGCACGGTCAGCGACGTTTCCGCCACGTTGGTGGCCAGGACCACGCGCCGCCCGGGGTGGGACTGAAAGATACGCTGCTGCTCGGCTGGCGACAGGCGCGCGTACAGCGGCAAGATTTCCGTGTGCCGCAGCTGCGCCTTGCGCAGCATGTCGGCGGCATCGCGAATCTCGCGTTCGCCGGGCAGGAACACCAGCACGTCGCCCGGCGTCTTGCGCTCGCTGCGCTCGAAAGCAGCGATTTCGTCGAGCGTCGCCAGAATCGCCTGGTCGACGGTCAGGTCGTTCTCGATCTGATTGCCTTCCTCGTCCTGCTCGGCGGTGAGCGGTCGATACCAGGTGTCCACCGGGAAGGTCCGACCGGACACCTCGATGATCGGCGCGTCGTCGAAGTGCTCGGAGAAACGCTGCAGATCAATGGTGGCCGAAGTGATGATGACCTTGAGGTCGGGACGCCGTGGCAGCAGGGTCTTCAGGTACCCCAGCAGAAAATCGATGTTGAGACTGCGCTCGTGCGCTTCGTCGACGATGATGGTGTCGTAGCGTTCGAGGAAGCGGTCGTGCTGGGTCTCGGCCAGGAGGATGCCATCGGTCATCAGCTTGACCAGGGTATTGGCATCGCTCTGGTCTTCGAAGCGCACTTGATAGCCGACCAACCCGCCCAACGGCGTGGCCAGTTCTTCGGCGACCCGACTGGCCACGCTGCGCGCGGCAATCCGACGCGGCTGAGTGTGGGCGATCAGGCCGTGCTGGCCGCGACCCATTTCCAGGCAGATCTTGGGTAACTGAGTGGTCTTGCCCGAGCCCGTTTCGCCGGCAATGATCAGCACCTGGTGCTCGGCGAGGATTTTCTTGATCTCGTCGCGCTTGGCGGCAATCGGCAGGCTGTCGTCGTAGCGCACGCTTGGCACGCTGCGCCGCCGCGCCTCGACGCGGGCGAACGAGGCCTGGACTTTCTCGACCCACTGGCCAAGCTTCGCCTCGTCGGGACGCTTGCGCAGTTCGTGCAACTGCCGGCGCAGACGGTGACGGTCGCCGATCATGGCCTGGTCGAGGTTTTTCAGCAGCTGGTCAATCGAAGCGGTTTGGTCGGTCATCAGGTACGCAGAGGTCTTGGTGGGGTACGTCGAAGGTTACACCCCGCGATTGTCGCAGATTTGCGGGGGTTGTGTCGGCAGCCCCCGGACCTGGGCAGCGATCAAGCCGATTTCTTGATGCCCAGTTTCTTCAGTTCTTCGTCGCGCAGCTCCCGCCGCAGGATCTTGCCCACGTTGGTGGTCGGCAGTACATCGCGGAATTCCACCGTGCGCGGCACCTTGTAGCCGGTAACGTTTGCACGCATGTGTTCCATGACCTTTTCCCGGGTCAGGGTAACCCCGGGCTTGACCACGACGAACATCTTGATCGACTCCCCGGACTTCTCGTCCGGTATGCCGATGGCGGCGCACTGCAGCACGCCGGGCAGGGTCGCGAGGACATCCTCCAGCTCGTTGGGATACACGTTGAAACCCGAGACCAGGATCATGTCCTTCTTGCGATCGACGATGCGCATGTAGCCGTCGGGCTGGATCAACGCGATGTCGCCGGTCTTCAGCCAGCCCTGCGCATCGAGGATCTCGGCCGTGGCGTCCTGGCGCTGCCAATAGCCCTTCATGACCTGCGGGCCCTTGATGCACAACTCGCCGATTTCCCCCAACGGCAGCTCTTCACCTGCATCGTTGATGATCTTGGCCAGGGTGGACGGCACCGGAATGCCGATCGTACCGATCTGGATGCGCTGGTTGGGGTTGACCGTGGCCACCGGGCTGGTCTCGGTCATGCCGTAGCCTTCGCAGATAGCGCAGCCGGTCACTTCCTTCCAGCGCTCGGCGGCCGCCAGTTGCAGGGCCATGCCCCCCGACAGGGTGACTTTCAGGGCCGAAAAGTCGAGCTTGCGGAACGCATCGTTGTTGCACAGGGCCACGAACAGCGTGTTGAGGCCGACGAAGCCGCTGAACTTCCACTTGGAAAGCTCCTTGACCATCGCCTGCAGGTCCCGCGGATTGCTGATCAGCACGTTGTGGTTACCGATCAGCATCATTGCCATGCAATGAAAGGTGAAGGCATAGATGTGGTAGAGCGGCAGCGGCGTGATCAGCACTTCGCAACCTTCATCGAGGTTGGCGCCCATCAAGGCCTTGCACTGCAGCATGTTGGCGACCAGATTGCGGTGGGTGAGCATCGCCCCCTTGGCCACCCCGGTAGTGCCACCGGTGTATTGCAGCACTGCGACTTCCGAGCTGGCCGGATTGGCCTCGGTAACGGCCTGGCCGCGACCCTTGCTCAATACGTCGTTGAACTTGACCGCGCGCGGCAGGTGATAGGCCGGGACCATTTTCTTCACGTACCTGATCACGCTGTTGACCAGCAGTCGCTTGAGCGGCGGCAGCAGGTCGGCGACCTCGGTGACGATGACGTGGCGGACGGCCGTTTTGGGCACGACCTTTTCTGCCAGGTGCGCCATGTTGGCCAAACAGACCAGGGCCTTGGCGCCGGAGTCCTTGAACTGGTGCTCCATCTCCCGCGCGGTATACAGCGGGTTGGTATTGACCACCACCAGGCCTGCGCGAATCGCGCCGAAGACTGCCACCGGATATTGCAGGACATTGGGCAGCTGCACCGCGATGCGATCACCCGGTACCAGGTCGGTGTGCTGCTGCAGGTACGCGGCAAACGCACCGGACAGCTCATAGAGCTCGCCGTAGCTGAGGGTCCTGCCCAGGTTGGTGAACGCTGGCTTGTCGGCGAAGCGCTGGCAGGACTGCTTGAGCACCGCCTGGATATTGGGGTACATGTCTGGATCGATATCCGCCGCGATTCCAGCCGGATACTTATCCTTCCAGAAATTTTCGATCATGGAAGCCCACTCCTCCAGCGCCAGCGAATCTTCACCGCATTCGATGCGATTATTATTGATATGTCAGCACGACCGATACGGGTCCGAATGCCGAAAAGCGCGCCGAGAGTAGCAGCTTTGCCATGAGGCGACTAGAGGCCGAAGGTGGCCCGCCGGTAACCATTGTGACCAGATTGCCATTTTCGGTCACACCTGCTTTTGCTGGCCGCAAACCCACAGACCTGCGCGCTGAATGAGCCATGCCATCAAGGCCAGCCATACTCGTTGGGCGTTACCCGTCGCGCAGTTCACGCCGCAGGATCTTGCCCACGGGCGTCATCGGCAGGGCGTCGCGCAGGACAATTTCGCGTGGCAACTTGTACCCGGTGAAATTGGCCTTGCAGTAGGCCATGAGTTCGGCCGTGGTCAGTTGCGGATCCCGAGCCACGACGAACAACTTGACCGCCTCGCCGGAACGCTCGTCTGCTACGCCGATGGCTGCGCAATTGGCCACTTGCGGGTGAGCCATGACCACGTCCTCGATCTCGTTGGGATAGACGTTGAAACCGGAAACGATGATCAGGTCCTTCTTGCGGTCGACGATGCGCACATAGCCGTCGGGATCAATCACAGCGATGTCGCCGGTCTTGAACCAGCCTTGCGCGTCCAGCGCCTGGGCGGTTGCCTCGGGCTGCTGCCAGTAGCCGCGCATTACCTGAGGCCCCTGGATGCACAACTCACCCCGCTCGCCCAGCGGCAACTCGTCGCCCTGCTCGTCGATCACCTTCAGCGCCGTGCCGACCACCGGAATGCCCACGGTGCCGATGCGCGCGCGCAGACCATAGGGGTTGGTACACGCCACCGGCGATGTCTCGGTCAGCCCATAGCCTTCGACGATGCGGCAGCCGGTCAGGCTCTCCCAGCGCTCGGCCGTGGCCTTGACCAGTGCCGTGCCACCGGAGTTGGTCACCTTCAGGCGGGAGAAGTCCAGCGAACGGAACTGCGGGTGCTCCATCAACGCCACGAACAGGGTGTTGAGGCCCAGCAGCGCGGTGAACGGCCACTTTTTCAGTTCCTTGATGAAAGCGCCGATATCGCGCGGGTTGGTGATCAGCACGTTATGGTTGCCGGTAACCATCATGCACAGGCAGTTCGCAGTGAACGCATACACGTGGTACAGCGGCAGGGGGGCGATCATCACCTCATGGCCTTGCTGCAGGATGGTCTGCCCCTGCTCGTCGAGCTGATGGAAACAGGCCCGTACCTGCTGCATGTTGGCGACCAGATTGCCATGCGTGAGCATGGCGCCCTTGGCCAGGCCAGTGGTGCCGCCGGTGTACTGCAGCACCGCGAGGTCTTCGAGCGTGGGCGCTACCAGGCGTGGCGACGAGCCCGTCCCCTGCGCCAGAACCGTTTTGAACGCGATTGCCTGGGGCAAATGGTACGCCGGCACGCGCTTCTTGACCTTGCTCACCAGCGTGTTGACCAGCCAACCCTTGGCGGTGGGCATCAGATCGCCCAGGCGGGCTTCGATCAGGTATTCCAGCTTTGTTTCCTGCAGTACCTGCTCGACCTTGTCGCCGAACAGGTTGAGGTAGACCAGCGCCCGCGCGCCGGAATCGCAGAACTGATGGCGCATTTCACGCGCGGTGTATAAAGGGTTGGTGTTGACCACGACCAGGCCTGCGCGCAGTGCGCCGAACACTGCGATCGGGTACTGCAGGACGTTGGGCAATTGCACGGCGATGCGATCGCCGGGGACCAGGTCGGTGTGCTGCTGCAGCCAGCTGGCGAAAGCGCTGCAGTGCCGGTCGAGCTCCGCATAGGTCAGGGTCACGCCCATGTTGCTGAATGCCGGGCGATCGGCAAAGGTGCTGCAGGAACGGTCGAACACATCGACAATGGACGTGAATTCATCGACAGGAAGGGTGTGGGGCACACCCGGTGGGCGCTTGTCGTTCCAGAAATCAGGATGCATTATTATTGTCCTCTGATTCGAAGCCCGCCCGGCCATTGCGCCTGCGGTATGCTGCCGACGTTAGCAGCTGCCGCCACCGACGCAAATGCGCACGACCCCGCTGTTAACATCGTGAATCTATTTGACGCGGCCATGACCGTCGCCAAGCCAAGGACCCACCGCCCATGACCCAAGTCACCAATACCCCGTACGAAGCGCTCGAGGTTGGCCAGACCGCCAGCTTCAGCAAGACCGTGCAGGAACGCGACATCCAGCTGTTCGCCGCCATGTCGGGCGATCACAACCCCGTGCACCTGGACGCGGAATTCGCCGCCAACAGCATGTTCAAGGAGCGCATCGCCCACGGCATGTTCAGCGGTGCGCTGATCAGCGCCGCAGTAGCCTGCGAACTGCCAGGGCCTGGCACCATCTATCTGGGCCAGCAGATGAGCTTCCAGAAACCGGTGAAATTGGGCGACACCCTGACCGTGCGCCTGGAAATCCTCGAAAAACTGCCCAAGTTCCGCGTCCGCATTGCCACTCGCGTGTTCAATCAGCGCGACGAACTCGTGGTCGACGGCGAGGCGGAAATCCTTGCGCCACGCAAGCAGCAGACCGTGACCCTGGTCAGCCCGCCACCCATCAGCATCGGCTGACGGGTCTCAGCGCTTCTTCGGCTTCTTCGCTTTTTTCCTGGACTTGGCCGGATCCAGGGGCAGCGCCTGCTCGAATGCCTGACGCATCTCGTTGAGGCGCTTGTCCTTGAGGTCATGGATACGCTTGCCGCGTTCGCTGGCGAAATCGATCAGGTTGTCGTCTTGGCTCATGGCAGTGTCGAGTCGGCTGTCAGAAAGGATCGTTCATGATGCAGCGCGCGAACAGCCCTGACTAGACCTGGATGTCGACCCACAGCCCCTGGCGCGGCGGGTCCTCGACCAAGGGCGCCACCGGGACGGTGTTGTCGGCGTTGAGCGAGTCGCCCGGCACCGGTGCGTGCTCGTCGGGGTCCTGCTGCCGGCCTTCGCGCTGGCGCCGCCGCTGCTCCTCGCGCAGGAGCAGCGCCGTCTGGTCGGCATCGTGATGGCGCAGGTCGATGGCGGTTTCATTCGAACCCGGCTGGGCCGGCGCGACCGGCGCAATGCTGGGCGTGGACTTGACCGGGTCCAGTTGCGAAGTCACCGGCACGACGCTGATCGGAATCAGGGGCGGAATCATGAGGGAAGTCTCCTAATCCCAGGTTGTCGGCCGCCACTTCGGCAACTTGAGACGTTTTGTCGCAATGGCAGTGGCCGCAGCGCCACGCCCTCGTTGTCGGGCGCTAGGCCCCCCGCCCCTGACAACAGGTGAAAAAATCCCTTGGCCCCTTTATAGTGTTCGGTCTTCGTTTCACTTCCAGTAGCCGAGCCCCATGTCCGAGCCACGCAAGATTCTCGTCACCAGCGCCCTGCCCTATGCCAACGGTTCCATCCACCTTGGCCACATGCTGGAGTACATCCAGACCGATATGTGGGTGCGCTTCCAGAAGCATCGCGGCAATCAGTGCGTCTATGTCTGTGCAGATGACGCCCATGGCTCGGCCATCATGCTGCGAGCGGAAAAGGAAGGCATCACGCCTGAACAGCTGATCGCCAACGTCAAGGCCGAGCACAGCGCCGATTTCGCCGACTTCCTGGTGGACTTCGACAATTTCCACTCCACCCACTGCGAAGAAAACCGCGAGCTGTCGAGCGAGATCTACCTGAAACTGCGCGAGGCCGGTCACATTGCCCAGCGTTCGGTCACTCAGTACTTCGACCCACAGAAGCAGATGTTCCTGGCCGACCGCTTCATCAAGGGCACCTGCCCCAAGTGCGCGGCAACCGACCAGTACGGCGACAACTGCGAAAAATGCGGCGCTACCTACGCGCCCACCGAGCTCCGCGATCCAAAATCGGCGATCTCGGGCGCCACGCCCGTACTCAAGGATTCCCAGCACTTCTTCTTCAAGCTGCCCGACTTCCAGCAGATGCTCGAAGGCTGGACCCGCAGCGGCACCTTGCAGGACGCCGTGGCCAACAAGATCGCCGAGTGGCTGGATGCCGGGTTGCAGGAGTGGGACATTTCCCGCGATGCGCCCTATTTCGGCTTCGAGATTCCCGGTGAGCCGGGCAAGTACTTCTACGTGTGGCTGGATGCGCCGATCGGCTATATGGCCAGCTTCAAGAATCTCTGCGCCCGCCGCCCCGAACTCGACTTCGACGCGTACTGGAGCAAGGATTCGACGGCCGAGCTGTACCATTTCATTGGCAAGGACATCATCAACTTCCACGCGCTGTTCTGGCCCGCCATGCTCGAAGGCGCCGGCTACCGCAAGCCGACCGCGCTGAACGTGCACGGTTTCCTCACGGTCAACGGCGAGAAGATGTCCAAGTCACGTGGCACGTTCATCAAGGCCCGTACCTACCTGGATCACCTGGCGCCCGAATACCTGCGCTACTACTTCGCATCGAAGCTGGGCCGCGGCGTGGACGATCTGGACGTCAACCTCGACGACTTCGTGCAGAAGGTCAACTCCGACCTGGTGGGCAAGGTGGTCAACATCGCCAGCCGCTGCGCCGGTTTCGTCCACAAGGGCAACGATGGCGTACTGGTTGCTGCCAATGCCGCGCCGGAGCTGACCCAGGCGTTCCTCGACGCGACGCCGAGCATTGCCGAAGCCTATGAAGTGCGTGACTTCGCCCGCGCCATGCGCGAAATCATGGCATTGGCCGACCGCGCCAACGCCTGGATCGCCGAGAAAGCGCCCTGGTCGCTGGCCAAGCAGGAAGGTCGCGGCGACGAGGTGCAGGCCGTCTGTGCGGTGGGCATCAACCTGTTCCGTCAGCTGATCATCTTCCTCAAGCCGGTATTGCCGGAGCTGGCCCGTGAAGCCGAACGCTTCCTCAACGTCGAACCCCTGAGCTGGAACGACCACGCCACCTGGCTCGCCGACCATCAGCTCAACCCGTTCCAGGCGTTGATGACCCGTATCGACCCGGTCAAGGTGCAGGCGATGACCGAGGCTTCCAAGCAAGACCTCGCCGCTGCCCAGGACCCTGTCGCGCCTGAGCCCGCCAGTGGCAACGGTGAGCTGACCAAGGAACCGCTGGCCGCCGAGATCGACTTCGACGCCTTCGCTGCGGTCGACCTGCGTGTCGCGCTGATCCTCAAGGCCGAAGCGGTGGAAGGCGCGGACAAACTGCTGCGCCTGACCCTCGACATCGGCGATGAACAGCGCAACGTCTTCTCCGGGATCAAGAGTGCCTATCCGGACCCGGCTGCACTGGAAGGTCGATTGACCATGATGATTGCCAACCTCAAGCCTCGCAAGATGCGCTTCGGCATCTCCGAGGGTATGGTCATGGCTGCGGGCCCTGGCGGCGAAGAGATCTACCTGCTCAGCCCCGACAGCGGCGCCAAGCCGGGCCAGCGCATCAAATAGGTTCGCGGCTCACGCACCCTGCCCGTCATCTTCAGCGCAAGGCGACGGGCAAGGCTGCTGCCACTCCATCCTTGCAACCTGCCCACTTCCGCTCTCCGGCCGGCCCATGACCCTGATCCAACGCATCGACGCATTGCTGCCGCAGACTCAATGCGGCAAATGTGGCCATGCCGGCTGCAAGCCCTACGCAGTCGGTATCGCAGCCGGTGAACCGATCAACCGTTGCCCGCCGGGGGGCGATGCGACCATCGCCGCCCTGGCGAAGCTGCTGCAATTGCCGGTGCTGCCACTGGACCCGGAACGCGGTGCGGCACCCGCCCAGATCGCCTACATACGGGAAGCGGAATGCATCGGCTGCACCAAATGCATTCAGGCCTGCCCGGTGGACGCCATTCTCGGCGCGGCAAAGTTGATGCACAGCGTACTGGCCGACGAATGCACCGGTTGCGACCTGTGCGTGGCGCCCTGCCCCGTCGACTGCATCGAGATGCATCCGGCGCCGACATCGCCGTTCACATCGCTGGCGGGCGATCCTTCATGCAGCCCCGAGCAGCAACGCGCTCGGCTGCGCAAGCGCGATCACGCCCGACAACGTTTTGAAGCTCGAAACAGACGCCTGCAGCGGCTCGAAACTGCACGCCAGGCCACGCGATCACCAACGCCAGCGCGCTCGTCGACCGTAGCGCTGCCTGTGCCCCCAGCCCTGTCGGCAATCGAACGGATCAAGGCAGCGAAGGCAGCCAAGGCCAGCGACGGCGACACCGCCCTGAAACAGGCAAAGATCGCCGTGGCCATGACTCGCGCACAATTGGTGAAAACCCGAAAGGCTTTCGTGACCCCACCGACATTCGAGCACTACCTCATACTCGACGCCCTGGGCCGCGAGCATGAGGCTGCCGAACGTCATCTCGCTGCACTGCAAACAGTCTAGCCCCGCCTGCCAAGGATCTATCCGCCCGATGAACGCGACGAAACGCCAGGAAATCTTCCGTCGGCTGCATGAAGACAATCCAGAGCCGAAGACGGAGCTGGCCTATGGGTCCGCCTTCGAGTTGCTGATCGCGGTCATTCTTTCTGCACAATCCACTGACGTTGGCGTGAACAAGGCCACCGCAAAATTGTTCCCCGTCGCACCGACTCCCCAGGCGATGCATGCGCTCGGCGTCGAAGGGCTGTCGAGCTACATCAAGACCATCGGCCTGTACAACAGCAAGGCGCGCAACGTCATCGAGACCTGCCGCCTGCTTGTGGAACGGCACGATGGCCAGGTGCCGCAGACTCGCGAAGCGCTGGAAGCGCTGCCCGGCGTTGGACGCAAGACCGCCAACGTGGTGCTCAACACGGCGTTTCGGCAGCTGACCATGGCCGTCGACACCCACATATTTCGTGTCAGCAACCGCACCGGGATCGCGCCCGGGAAAAACGTGGTCGAGGTCGAGCAGAAATTGATGAAGTTCGTGCCCCGCGCGTACCTGCTCGACTCCCACCATTGGCTGATCCTGCACGGGCGCTACGTTTGTCAGGCGCGAAAGCCCCGCTGTGGCAGCTGTCGTATCGAAGACCTGTGTGAATACAAGCACAAGACCAGCGACGATTGAGGCGATCTGTAGAACCTTGCCGCTCGATTGAGAAAATCTTTTTTACGCCGTCTTCGAATGTCGCTATAAGGTCCGCCAACGGCTGCACATGCCTGGAGCTGACTTCATGAGTACCGAAAAAGAAACGCTGGAAACGGAAGATGACATCATCGGTGTGGACGATGATGAGACGGAGCCTGTCGTCGAACCTGCCAAGAGCAATCTGAGCAAGCGGCGCACGATCGACAACCTGCTCGAAGAACGGCGGTTGCAGCGCCAGCTCGCCGACTACGACTTCGATCTCTAGCGCACAGTGCGCACGGTATTCCGCTGCCCTCAAGCCAGACCGTTGCGCTGGGCCAACTCGATCAGGTCGACGAGCGAGCGGGCATTGAGTTTCTGCAGCAGGCGAGTCTTGTAGGTACTCACGGTCTTGTTGCTGAGAAACATGCCGTCGGCGATCTGCTTGTTCGACTTGCCTTTGGCCAACTGCTGCAACACCATCATTTCTCGCCCGGACAGGCGATCCACCATGTCGGCTTCCGAGGCATTGCCCAGGCTCGCCCGCACCGAGTGCAACGCCTGGTTGGGGAAATAACTGTAGCCAGACAACACGGCCTTGATCGCACTGAGCAGCTCGGTGAGGTCCTGCTGTTTGCACACATAACCCGCCGCACCTGCCTGCATGCAACGCATGGAGAAATGCCCCGGTGCCTGGGAAGTCAGCACCAGGACCTTGAGCTGAGGCTCGCTGACCGTAAGCCGACCGATGACTTCCAGGCCGTCGAGCTTGGGAATACCGATGTCGAGAATGACGATGTCCGGTGCGTGGTCACGAGCCAGTTGCAACGCGTCGACACCGTTGTCGGTCTCGGCCACCACCTCGTAGCCATGGCGCTCCATCAGCAATCGCACGGCCAGGCGGATGACCGGATGGTCGTCCACGATCAGCACTTTATTCATGGGAAGATCCAATTTTCGCTGTTCGAATTCTAGAGCCCGCACATTACCTCAGACAACTGCCGCCTTGGACGATAGAGAATCTGGGCAGGCAATAACTAAGACACTTCCTACAACACCAGACGAATATTCCTACATATTAAGTCGGTGAAAATTTCTGTACAGTGCTTGGCGGCATCGAGCTCTGCTTATAAAACCAAGGAACAGGAGCATTGCATAATTGACCTGCCGCTTCAATTGAGCCGTGTGCCTGGAACTGGCCAAGCTGTTGCAGGATAAATACCGCCCATCGATCATCACCGTTCCACACGAAAATCCCTGGGCCAGAGCATTGGCTGCCATGCGCAGCGCCGCATGCCCACGGGCACCATGACACCGGCAGGCAGATAACTATGCATCCTGCGCGGCCCGGCGAGCCTAATACTATCGTTGGCCAAGCAACTACCGGCCGGACACGGCCCTGCGAGGCACACGTGGCTAACAAAAAGATCACCCGTCCCAATCCGCTGGGCGTCATCGCGCTGTTCACGGCCATGGTCGAGGCATCGGCCCTGGCGAGCCTGCCATTCCTGGACGAAACCAGCCAGACGATCTATATATGGTTTCTGGTAGGTTTCCCAACTTTCCTGGCCATTCTTTTCTTTGCAACGCTCAACTTCAATCGACGTGCACTTTACTCACCCTCGGACTTCGAGAGTTCAGCGTACTTTCTCGAAAGTCTCGATATCGAAGTGGACGCTTACAAATACCGAGCCGATAACCGGGTCCGCCTGGCGCACAACGATCTGCACATCATCGATACCAGCACTTTGCAGACACGCGCCCGCATGGCAGCGCACTTGGAACGGCTGGTCGACGTTCTGGAAACGCGCAAGCACATCCGACCGCTATTGATCTTACTGGTGGGCCAGGCGGCGCCACCACCGTTGCCCAGTGCACTGGTTGCGCGTCTGAGCGGGCTGCATTGCCACGTGGCGGCGCTGCAGCCCGGCCGCCTGAAGTGGACGGTGCTGCTGGGCTGACCGATAAAAAAACCCCGGTCGAGACCGGGGTTTCAGGCACGCCTTGCGCGTGTCGGGGCACTCTGTACCACAGCAGCGTGATCAGAACAGCGTGCGACCCTTGTTGGCGGCAATACGCATGCGCAGAGCGTTGAGCTTGATGAAGCCTGCGGCATCAGCCTGATTGTAGGCGCCGCCATCTTCCTCGAAGGTCGCGATGTTGGCATCGAACAGCGAGTCGTCGGACTTGCGGCCGGTAACGATTACATTGCCCTTGTACAGCTTGAGTCGGACCACACCGTTCACGTTGACCTGCGAGGCGTCGATCATCTGTTGCAGCATCAGACGTTCCGGACTCCACCAGTAGCCGGTGTAGATCAAGCTGGCGTACTTGGGCATCAGCTCGTCCTTGAGGTGAGCCACTTCGCGATCCAGGGTGATGGATTCGATCGCGCGGTGGGCGCGCAGCATGATGGTGCCGCCCGGGGTTTCGTAGCAACCGCGGGACTTCATCCCGACGTAGCGGTTTTCGACGATATCCAGGCGGCCGATGCCGTGCTCGCCGCCGATGCGGTTCAGCGTTGCCAGCACGGTCGCAGGGGTCATGTCGACGCCGTCCAGCGCGACGATGTCACCATTGCGGTAGGTCAGCTCAAGATACTGTGGGGTGTCCGGGGCGTTCTCCGGCGAGACGGTCCAACGCCACATGTCTTCTTCGTGCTCGGTCCAGGTGTCTTCCAGCACACCGCCTTCGTAGGAAATGTGCAGCAGGTTGGCGTCCATCGAGTACGGTGATTTCTTCTTGCCGTGACGCTCTATCGGAATGTTGTGCTTTTCGGCGTAGTCCATCAGCTTTTCACGGGAGAGCAGATCCCACTCACGCCATGGTGCGATGACCTTGACGCCGGGCTTGAGTGCATAGGCACCCAGCTCGAAACGGACCTGATCGTTGCCTTTGCCGGTAGCGCCATGGGAAATGGCGTCGGCACCGGTTTCATTGGCGATTTCGATCAGGCGCTTGGCGATCAGCGGACGAGCGATGGACGTACCCAGCAGGTACTCGCCTTCGTAAACGGTATTGGCGCGGAACATCGGGAACACGAAGTCGCGCACGAATTCTTCGCGCAGATCGTCGATGTAGATTTCTTTCACGCCCATGGCCTGTGCCTTGGCGCGGGCCGGTTCGACCTCTTCGCCCTGACCCAGGTCGGCAGTGAAGGTCACCACTTCACAGTTATAAGTATCCTGCAGCCACTTGAGGATCACCGAAGTGTCCAGGCCGCCGGAATACGCCAGAACGACCTTGTTTACGTCCGCCATGCCATCACTCCACGGGGTTCTACGGAAAGCCGTCGATTCTACCGCCCAAGGCCGCGAATTTACAGGGGCGCGACAGCTTTGGTTGAACAGGCGACAGTCACAGCGGCTTGGCCGGCGGTTTTTCCGTGGCCAGAACGGCGGGTGAATCGGCGGCGGGCGTCACGCTCGGCGCCGCCTCGGCGCGGGTCAACTCGATGCTCACGCGGCGGTTGCGCGCCCGATTGGCAGCCGTGTTGTTGGTCACCAGCGGGTAGCTTTCGCCATGGAAGCGCAAGGTGATCTGGCTGTCGTTCAAGCCATGGGCGAGCAGGTATTCCTGCACGGCCATGGCCCGACGCCTGGACAGGTCGCGATTGACCAGCCGGTTGCCGCTGTTGTCCGAATGCCCGTCGAGTTGCACGTGATTGACGCTCGGATCGGCCTTCATGAAGGTCAGCAGCTTGTCCAGGCGCGCCTTCGCTGCCGCATCGAGTTCGAGGTTGCGGGGAAAGCCTACTTCACTCAGGCGGATCTGGTCATAGTTCATCGGCAGCAGCTTTGCCGCACAGGCCTGGTACTCGCCGAAGGCCTGGCCGAAGCGCGCCGACAGCAAGCGGATCTCGACCGGCTGGCCGCCGCCGGACTGGCTGCGTACGAGGGTCATGCGGCCCTCCAGCAGGCCATTGATCAAGCCACTGGCCTGGCTTTGCGAGCTGGTGAGCAGGGCTTCGCCCTGGCCCAGGCGCACGCTGCCCAGATTGATGTCGCCGCGACCCGGCTGCCACGGTGCCGCAGCCGCAATCAGCATGGCAGAGCCCGTACCCAGCAGACGGCTGGCGGAGGTCAGGCGGAACACGGCCTGCTCGCCTGCACGGCGCACGAACTCGGCCGAACCGAAATTGCTCACCGGCTGACCCAGTCGGCACTCGAACTGGTCACCCGCGACCTTCCACTCGACGTTCTCCAGACGGGTCTGGAAATTCATCGCCAGGGCCGGAAGGCTGGCAAACACACTGAGCAGGGCAATATAACGCTGGCGCACGACAGGCTCCACGGGTTCGAACGGGGTACTTCCAAGGTATCGGACATGGCCTGCAAAACTTGATAGCGGATGCCGTGCACGGCGTTTTCCGGTAGCATCCGCGACGAGTTCGAACCGCCTGGAATCCCCAATGTCCGACCGCCTGACCCTTCTGCGTCCCGACGACTGGCACATTCATCTTCGTGATGGTGCCGTGCTGCCGCATACCGTGGCCGATGTATCGCGAATCTTCGCCCGCGCCATCGTCATGCCCAACCTGGTACCGCCGGTGCGCACTGCCGCCGAAGCCGATGCCTATCGCCAGCGCATCCTTGCCGCACGCCCCGCAGGCAGCGCCTTCGAACCGCTGATGACCTTGTACCTGACCGACCGCACCAGCGCTGCCGACATTCGCGCCGCCAAGGCCAGTGGCTTCGTCAAGGCGGCCAAGATGTACCCGGCAGGTGCCACTACCAACTCCGATTCCGGGGTGACCAGCCTGGACAACATCACCGAGGCGCTCGAAGCCCTCAGCGATGCCGGGATGCCCCTGCTGATCCACGGCGAGGTCACCCGCGGTGATGTCGACGTGTTCGACCGCGAGAAGATCTTCATCGACGAACACATGTGTCGATTGGTGGAGCGCTTTCCCGCGCTCAAGGTGGTGTTCGAGCACATCACCACGGCCGAGGCCGCCGAGTTCGTCAAGGCCGCGTCGGCCAATGTCGCCGCGACCATCACCCCGCAGCACCTGCTGTACAACCGCAACCACATGCTGGTAGGCGGAATCCGGCCGCACTTCTATTGCCTGCCGATCCTCAAGCGCAATACACACCAGGTTGCCTTGCTCGACGCCGCCACCAGCGGCAGCGTCAAGTTCTTCCTGGGCACCGATTCGGCGCCCCATGCGCAGCAGGCCAAGGAGGCGGCCTGTGGCTGCGCCGGCTGCTACAGCGCCTACGCCGGTATCGAGTTGTACGCCGAGGCGTTCGAGCAACGTGATGCGCTGGACAAGCTCGAAGGCTTCGCCAGCCTGCACGGCCCGGATTTCTACGGCCTGCCGCGCAACACCGACACCATTACCCTGGTCCGCGACGAGTGGACCGCCCCAACCAGCCTGCCATTCGGCGAGCAGGTAGTCATCCCGCTGCGCGCCGGTGAAAAACTGCGCTGGCGCCTGCTGGAGAAAGATGCGTGAGTGAAGACAACTACGACGACGAAGAGACGGGCGGTTCGGGCACAGGCTCGCGCCACCCCATGGCCGCACGTTTTCGCGGCTACCTGCCGGTAGTCGTGGACGTGGAAACGGGCGGCTTCAACTGCGCCACCGACGCCCTGCTGGAAATTGCCGCTACCACCATCGGCATGGACGAGAAAGGCTTCGTGTTTGCCGATCACACCTACTTCTTCCGCGTCGAACCGTTCGAGGGGGCCAACGTCGAGGCCGCTGCGCTGGAGTTCACTGGTATCAAGCTGGACCATCCGCTGCGCATGGCCGTCAGTGAAGAGACAGCGTTGACCGACATCTTCCGCGGCATTCGCAAGGCGCTCAAAGCCAACGGTTGCAAGCGCGCGATCCTGGTGGGCCACAACAGCAGTTTCGACCTCGGCTTTCTCAACGCCGCAGTCGCGCGCACCGAGATGAAGCGCAACCCGTTCCATCCCTTTTCCAGCTTCGACACCGCGACCCTCGCGGGTCTTGCCTACGGCCAGACCGTCCTGGCCAAGGCATGCCAGGCTGCCGATATCGACTTCGATGGTCGCGAAGCTCATTCCGCGCGCTACGACACGGAGAAGACTGCCGAGCTGTTCTGCGGCATCGTCAACCGCTGGAAGCAGATGGGCGGCTGGCAGGATTTCAACGATTGAACCGGTGCAGCAGGGAACGTCGAGAATGATCGACGGCCCCTGCCGCAACCGTTCATCGCTTGCGCCAAACGTAGTCGCGAGTTGCTTTGACAAGCATTCTCATTAACATTAGGATCGTCCGCACTGAAACCAACACAGCGGCGGTTCTTACGTATGTATGTCTGTCTTTGCCAGGGTGTCACCGATGGCCAGATTCGCGATGCGATCTACGAGGGCTGCTGCAGCTTTCGTGACGTGCGTGAAACCCTAGGCGTGGCCACGCAGTGCGGTAAATGTGCCTGCCTCGCCAAGGAAGTGGTACGCGATACCCTGACTCAAATCCAGACCGCTCAAGCCTCTGCACTGCCCTACCCGGCAGAATTTACACCCGCGTAAAACCACCGTCTTTGAAGAAACCGGGCCCTGCCCGGTTTTTTTATGTCTGGAATACAACGACTTAGCAACAAACGCGGAACTCAGTCATTCTTATTCCGATTAATTTTCATATAGTATTCAATAACTTAGGTTTGACATGCTTAGTTCCTGAGGCCAAACTTCACGCCATTACTCCTATACCCGCGCAGGCTCTCTGATCATGAAAGGCGATATCAGCGTCATCCAGCATCTCAACAGGATCCTCGGAAACGAGCTGGTCGCCATCAATCAGTACTTCCTGCATGCCCGCATGTACGAAGACTGGGGCCTGAACAAGCTGGGCAAGCATGAATACAAGGCGTCAATCGACGCGATGAAGTACGCCGACAAGCTGATCAAGCGCGTTCTTTTCCTCGAAGGCATCCCGAACCTGCAGGAACTGGGCAAGATTCTGATCGGTGAACACGCCGGTGAAATGCTCGCCTGCGACCTCAAGATCGAATACAAGGGTCTGGGCGATCTGAAAGGCGCCATCGCTCATTGCGAAACCGCTGGCGACTTCGGTAGCCGCGAAATGCTCGAAGACATCCTCGAAGGCAAGGAAGAGCAGATCGACTGGCTGGAGACTCAACTGAGCCTGATCGACAAGGTCGGGATCGAGAACTACCTGCAGTCGAGCATGGGCGAGGAAAGCTGAGTCTTCGCAACCCTGGCGTGACACCATGAAAAAGCCCCGCACTGTTTGAACAGGCGGGGCTTTTTCATGGCTGGCTGGCACCAAGGCCAGCCAGCAACCGGATCAGGCGTCGGCTTTGGGCTGTGCGGCCTTGGCCGAAGCGTCCTTGACCAGCGTCTGCAATTCACCATTGCCAGCCATTTCAGCCACGATGTCGCTACCGCCTACCAGTTCACCGGCTACCCACAGCTGCGGGAAGGTCGGCCAGTTGGCGTACTTGGGCAGATTTGCGCGGATTTCCGGGTTCTGCAGGATGTCGACGTAGGCGAACTTCTCGCCACAGGCCATGATCGCCTGCGACGCCTTGGCCGAGAAGCCGCACTGCGGCGCATTCGGCGAGCCTTTCATGTAAAGCAGGATTGTATTGTTGGCAATCTGCTCTTTGATCGTTTCGATAATATCCATGGAGCACCTCGCTCGGCTTGTCTATCCGACTCAGTCGTCGGCACGGTGAGGCATTGTAACGGAAAGCCGAGCGCTACGCTCGGGCTCTTGCGCTGACCGTCGCTCAGAGCGAAGGCGTTGCCGGGGTGCCGAACTAGTTCAGTGGCAGCGAAGGCGGCAGTGCCTGCAGCTGGATTTCCAGGACCGTCTCGACTTCTTCCTGGGCAACATGCACCCCGGTCAGTTCGCCGATGAGGCGCCAGTGGTCATCCAGGCCGGTGCTGATGGTCGCCATGCGATCGATCATGTGCTTGCCGGCCGAGCGTGTGACCTCGTCGGAGCTGCGCAGCAGCTCGAACGACATCGAGGTCATGGACGCCGTCAAGTGGGTCAGGGTGCGCGCGGTCAGACCGAGCAGCTCCAGCAGTTGTTGTTCTTTCGATTCCATTCCGCAAACTCCGTGTGTTTCCCAAGACGCATTTATAACCCACGCCCGATGTTTAGGAAACGTCAGATGGTCGGGCGAAACATCCAGCTATCGAAACCCTGTGAAACTTGTTGGCCCCGGTTAAAACTGCAGTGGCTGTTGGTAAAAGGCGACAGTTCCTTATAGGATGGCGCCTTCCCTTATTTCGTCGCCCCGTGCGGCTTTCGCCGCAGGTCTCACTCGTTTTTCCGAAAAACCTGTTTTCGAGTACCTGCGGTCCGTTGCAAAAGGTAGTCAATGATGAGCGCAAGGCACTTTCTCTCCCTTATGGATTGCACGCCCGAAGAGCTAATCAGCATCATTCGTCGAGGCATCGAGCTCAAGGACCTGCGTCAGCGCAGCGTGCTTTTCGAACCCCTGAAAAACCGCGTACTGGGCATGATCTTCGAGAAGTCGTCGACGCGTACCCGCCTGTCTTTCGAGGCCGGCATGATCCAGCTCGGCGGCCAGGCGATTTTCCTGTCCCCGCGCGATACGCAGCTGGGCCGGGGCGAGTCCATCGGCGACTGCGCCATCGTCATGTCGCGCATGCTCGATGCGGTGATGATCCGCACCTACGCCCATCAGACCCTCACCGAGTTCGCCGCCAACTCGCGGGTACCGGTGATCAACGGCCTGTCCGATGACCTGCATCCGTGCCAGCTGCTGGCCGACATGCAGACGTTTCTCGAACACCGTGGTGCCATTCAAGGCAAGACAGTGGCCTGGATAGGCGATGGCAACAACATGTGCCACAGCTATATAGAAGCGGCCATCCAGTTCGACTTCCAACTGCGCATTGCCTGCCCGGAGGGCTTCGAGCCCGACCCTCGTTTCCTCGCCATGGCCCCGGACCGCGTCAGCGTGGTCCGTGATCCGCGCGAAGCCGTGCGTGGCGCCCACCTGGTCAGCACCGATGTCTGGACCTCCATGGGCCAGGAAGAGGAAACCGCCCGCCGCCTGAAGCTTTTCAAGCCTTATCAGGTCAACCGGGAGCTGCTGGACCTGGCGGCTGACGATGCGCTGTTCATGCACTGTTTACCTGCGCATCGCGGCGAGGAGATCAGCCACGACGTACTCGACGACCCACGCGCTGTGGCCTGGGACCAGGCCGAGAACCGCCTGCATGCGCAGAAAGCGCTGCTGGAATTCCTGGTCGCTCCCGGATACCGCCCTGAATGAGCACCGCACTGCTGCTCGAACTGCGCAACCTGGCCTGCGGCTATGGCGACCAACGCGTGGTGCAGAACCTCAATCTGCACCTGAATGCCGGCGATATCGGCTGCCTGCTCGGCTCTTCCGGATGCGGCAAGACCACGACCCTGCGCGCCATTGCCGGGTTCGAGCCGGTTCATGAGGGCGAGATCACCCTCGATGGCGAGGTCATTTCCAAGCCCGGGCACACCCTGGCCCCAGAGAAACGCCGGATCGGCATGGTCTTTCAAGACTACGCGCTGTTTCCTCATCTGACCGTGGCGCAGAACATCGCTTTCGGCATTCGCAAGCACCCGCGGCAGGCCCAGGTGATCGGCGACATGCTCGAACTGGTCAATCTGGGCGGCCTGGACGCGCGCTATCCCCACGAACTGTCGGGTGGCCAGCAACAACGTGTCGCGTTGGCCCGAGCATTGGCGCCGGAGCCGCAGCTGTTGTTGCTGGACGAACCCTTCTCCAACCTCGACGTCGAGCTGCGCCGTCGCCTGAGCCATGAAGTACGGGACATTCTCAAGCGTCGCGGCACCAGTGCCATCCTGGTGACCCACGACCAGGAAGAGGCTTTTGCCGTCAGTGACCACGTTGGCGTATTCAAAGAGGGTCGGCTCGAGCAGTGGGATACCCCCTACAATCTGTACCACGAACCCGCCACGCCGTTCGTGGCCAGCTTCATCGGCCAGGGCTATTTCATTCGCGGCCAGATGCAGGATCCGGACACGGTGACCACGGAGCTGGGCGCACTGCGCGGCAATCGTGCCTACACCTGGCCGACCGGTAGTGCGGTTGACGTACTTCTGCGTCCCGATGACATCGTCCACGCCCCCGACAGCCCTCTCAAAGGGCGCATCGTCGGCAAGAGCTTCCAGGGTGCCGCCACTTTGTATCGCCTGCAGCTGCCAACCGGCAGCCAGCTCGAGGCCGTATTCCCCAGCCACCTGGATTACCCGCCAGGCACCGAGGTTGGCATTCAGGTCGCCGCTGATCATCTGGTGCTGTTTCCTGCAGCAGGCAGTGTGCCTGTGCTGGCCGGCACGCGCCGACAGGCCTGACAACCAGAAGAAGTCTCAGGCAATAAAAAAGGGCGCCCCACCAGGCGCCCTTTTCTTCTACGGCTTCAAGCGTTACTGCAGACGAGTCTGCGCGGATCCGTTGATGGGAATCCGCTTGGCCTTGGCCTCTTCTGGCACGACACGCAGCAGGTCGATATTGAGCAGCCCGTTGTTCAACGCTGCGGCCTTGACCTCGATATGGTCGGCCAGGCGGAACGACAGCTTGAACGCGCGCTGGGCGATGCCCTGGTGCAGGTAGGTCACTGCACTGGTATCGGCGTCGCGCTTGCCACCACTGACGGTCAGTACGCCCTTCTCGACCTGCAGCTCCAGGTCTTCTTCCTGGAAACCTGCGGCGGCGATGACGATACGGTACTGATCATCGGCATGCTTTTCGACGTTGTAGGGTGGGTAGCTGCTGGCCGACTCGTTGCGTGCGGCAGACTCGAACAGGTCGTTGAAACGATCGAAGCCCACGGAGTGGCGGAACAGTGGAGCAAGGGAAAATGCAGTAGCCATGTGTTTCTCCTGAATCTCAGCGAGTGGTTGTCTCCGCGACCCGAATTCGGCATCGCGTAACCCATAGATAGGGACCACCCAAACACTTTCAAGAGCTCCCACGCAAAAAATTTCAGCGGCCCGAGTATGTTGTCGTGCGGTCAGGCGGCTCGCTAGCCTGGCTGCAGCAGGCGCTCCACGGCATCGCAATCCTGTTCGCGACGCACGAGGGTGAACAGCTCGGTTGCTTCGGGGTAGGTGCGAGTCAGCATGGCCAGCCACTGCTTGAGCCGGCCCGGCGCCTGGCGCGGTGTAAGTTGCGCACGGGCCTGGCGCCAGAACTCGCGGATCAGTGGCAACAGCTCGGACCAGGTCATGTCGGGCAGCTCGATGCCCTGATGGGCCGCAGCGATCTGCCGAGCCAGGTCGGGCCTGGACACCAGGCCACGCCCGAGCATGAAGTCCTTGGCGCCGCTGACCTCGCGGCAGCGCCGCCAGTCAGCGACGGTCCAGATGTCGCCATTGGCATAGACCGGCACCTTCACCACGTCCTGAACCTTGGCGACCCATTCCCAGTGCGCCGGCGGCTTGTAGCCATCGACTTTGGTCCGCGCGTGCACCACCAGCACATCGGCGCCACCTTCGGCCAAGGCAGTGGCGCATTCGATGGCGCTGTCCGGGGTGTCGAAACCCAGGCGCATCTTGGCCGTCACGGGAATGTGCGCAGGTACCGTGGCGCGCACTTCGCGCAGGATGCGGTGGAGCAACTCGGGCTCCTTGAGCAGGACCGCGCCACCACGGGATTTGTTCACCGTCTTGGCCGGGCAGCCGAAATTCAGATCGATCACCGGCGCGCCGAGGGTACAGGCGAACGCGGCGTTGTCGGCAAGGGCCGAGGGGTCGGAGCCGAGCAGTTGCACGCGTAGCGGCACCCCGGCACGGGTCTGGGCGCCGGTGAGCAGCTCAGGGCCGAATTTGTGATAGTAGGCGGCGGTGAGCACGCGCTCGTTGACGCGGATGAACTCGGTGACGCACCAGTCGATGCCGCCGACCTGGGTGAGGACGTCGCGCAGAATATCGTCGACCAACCCTTCCATGGGCGCCAAGGCTAATTGCATGAGGTGTTTCTCGGGCAGGGGCGGGAAAGGGAGCGGATTCTAGCAGAAAGGCCGCACATCGACGGTAGCGCTGGAACCCGGTGGCCGTGAAGCCTGAAGGTTCTAAGGCTCGATAGCTATCGCCGAGCCGTACCCTTCCAGGAACTGCGGCGGCATGCGTTTGGGCTTGCCGCTGGACAGCTCGATGCATACGAAGGTGGTGCGGGCCCTGAGCAGGACCGCACCGTCGCGTGGGCGCAGCAGTTGGAACTGGCGAGTCATCTTCAAGCGCCGGTCCCAGTCGAGTATCCAGGTACCCAATTCCAGCTCATCGCCTTCATGGGCGCTGGCCAGGTAGTCGATTTCATGACGAACCACAGCCATTGCGCGGTCCAGTTGTCGATAGGTCGCAAGATCCAGACCCAGATGCTGTGAATGCTGCCAGGCACAGCGCTCGAGCCAGGTTACGTACACGGCGTTGTTGGCATGCCCCAGGCCGTCGATGTCTTCGGGCTGGACTGTGAGGGCAATGACGAAGGGGTCGGGCCGATCCCAGTGCATGGGCGCTCCTGAGGAATTAGGAACAGGCGGATATGGCGAGGGCAGAAAAACAAAAGGCTCATTCAATAATCGAATGAGCCTTATAAGTCCCGCAGAGCGGGTAATCGTGGCGTCCCCTAGGGGACTCGAACCCCTGTTACCGCCGTGAAAGGGCGGTGTCCTAGGCCACTAGACGAAGGGGACGCAAAACCTTCAGTCAAGCCCGCTGTAGCGGACTCCGGCAAATTGGTGGAGCTAAACGGGATCGAACCGTTGACCTCTTGCATGCCATGCAAGCGCTCTCCCAGCTGAGCTATAGCCCCGAATTTATCGCCCTGCGGCGGAATACCGACTTCACTCGGCATTTCTGTACAACTGGCGTCCCCTAGGGGACTCGAACCCCTGTTACCGCCGTGAAAGGGCGGTGTCCTAGGCCACTAGACGAAGGGGACATACCTTCTACCAAGATCAGTCTGGAACTGATCGGCTCGTTGTCAGCGCGTGACATCGAGCCTGGAATTTGGTGGAGCTAAACGGGATCGAACCGTTGACCTCTTGCATGCCATGCAAGCGCTCTCCCAGCTGAGCTATAGCCCCAAACAGTGTGTTGCTGTGTGGACGGGGCGCATATTAAGACGACCTCGCCAGGGTGTCAAACATATTTTTAGAATTATTCTGAAGTTTTTCATCGCTATTACAGGGACTTACCGGATTCGAGCGGTTTGAGCGAAGGGCGACGCGGCTTGCGCCGCTGCTACAGAGGCGTGGGGTGCCCGGTGGACGGGTGGCGTGGTTGGACGCGGCTTGCGCCGCTGCTACAGGGGGCGTGGGGTGCCTAGTGGACGGGTGGTGTGGCCGGACGCGGCTTGCGCCGCTGCTACAGGGAGCGTTTGTAGCAGCGGTGCGAGCCGCGTCATTTGGGGTGGCGAATAGCTGCGGTCAGGCGATTGCGGCCAGGAGCTTTTCCCATTCCTTGTTTTCTTTCTTGGAGACGCCGCCGAGCAGGTCGAGGGCCTGGCGCAGACGGAAGCGGGTCAGGTCCGGGCCGAGGATTTCCATGGCATCGAGGACCGACACCGAGCTGGCTTGCCCGGTGATCGCGGCGAACATCAGCGGCATGGCGTCGCGCAGTTTCAAGCCGAGCGACTCGACCACCGCTTGAATGGTTGCGGTGATGCGTTCCTTTTCCCACTGCCGCAGGCTTTCCAGCTTCCACAGGATCAACTGCATCAGTTGCCGCACCTGGTCCGCGGAGAGCTTCTTGCTTTCGAACAGGCGCGCATCCAATTGCAGGCCACCGGCGAAGAAGAAGCCGCCCAGCGGAACGATCTGACTGAAGGTTTCCACCCTGCCCTGCACATGCGGCGCGATCTTCATCATGTAGTCAGGGTTGAAGGCCCACTGCTGCACCCGTGCGGCAAACTCCTGCACCGGCAATTCGCGAAGCCACTGGCCGTTGAGCCACGAGAGCTTCTCGATATCGAAGATCGGACCGCCCAGGGAGACGCGGGAAAGATCGAAGTGCTCGACCATTTCAGCCAGGGAGAACTTTTCGCGTTCGTCGGGCATCGACCAGCCCATGCGGCCCAGATAATTGAGCATGGCTTCCGGCATGAAGCCCATGCGCTCGTAGAAGGTGACCGAGGTCGGATTCTTGCGTTTGGACAGCTTGCTCTTGTCAGGATTGCGCAGCAGCGGCATGTAGCACAGTGCCGGTTGCTCCCAGCCGAAGTATTCGTAGAGCTTCATCAGTTTGGGCGCCGAGGGCAGCCACTCTTCACCGCGCAGGACGTGGGTGATGCCCATCAGGTGGTCATCGACGACGTTGGCCAGGAAGTAGGTGGGCAGGCCGTCGGTTTTCATCAGGACCTGCATGTCCATGCGGTCCCACGGGATTTCGACGTCGCCGCGCAGCATGTCGGGGACCACGCAGACGCCCTCGGTGGGCACCTTCATGCGGATGACGTGGGGCTCGCCTGCCGCCAGGCGACGCTGGACTTCCTCGGCCGGCAGCAACAGGGCGCGACCGTCGTAGCGCGGGGTTTCGCCGCGGGCGGTTTGTTCGGCGCGCATCTGGTCGAGTTCTTCGGCCGTGCAGAAGCAGGGGAATGCATGACCCATGTCGACCAGTTGCTGGGCGTACTGCTTGTAGATCTCGCCCCGCTCGCTCTGCCGGTACGGGCCGTGGGGCCCGCCTACGTCCGGGCCTTCGCTCCACTCGATGCCCAGCCAGCGCAGGGCGTCGAAGATCTGCTGCTCGGATTCGCGGGTCGAGCGCAACTGGTCGGTGTCTTCGATGCGCAGGATGAATTCGCCGCCATGCTGTTTGGCAAAGCAATAGTTGAACAGGGCAATGTAGGCCGTGCCGACATGGGGGTCGCCGGTGGGCGATGGGGCGATACGCGTACGAACGGTCATGGAGGGTCTCGAGCAGGTTGAATCGAAACGCCGATGTTAGCAGGGCTTGGGGGCAAGGCTCCAGAATCGTGTGGCGGTGGGGGTGAGTGCATGGCTTGAGGTCTGCGGTGCGGCCTTCGCGGCCGCCGACCGCTCCCACAGATCGCGTGGGTGCAGATCTGTTGTGGGAGCGGTCAGCGGCCGCGAATGGAGCGACGCGCTGTCAGACCTTGAGCAGGCGCTCACGCAGCTTGCCGATTTCGTCGCGCATCTGTGCTGCCGCTTCGAACTCCAGATCCCGCGCCAGCTGGTACATCTTCTCTTCCAGCTGCTTGATGCGCTTGGTGATCTCGCTCGGCGAGCGCAGCTCGTTCTCGTAGCGTGCGTTCTCCTCGGCAGCCTTGGCCATGCCCTTGCGCTTCTTGCTGCGCGAACCCGGCACGGTGGCGCCTTCCATGATGTCGGCGACATCCTTGATCACGCCCTTGGGCACGATGCCATTGGCCTCGTTGAAGGCGATCTGCTTCTCGCGACGGCGCTCGGTTTCGCCGATGGCACGTTCCATCGAACCGGTCATGCGATCGGCATACAGAATGGCACGCCCATTGAGATTTCGTGCGGCACGGCCAATGGTCTGGATCAGCGAGCGGTCGGAGCGCAGGAAACCTTCCTTGTCGGCATCCAGAATCGCCACCAGCGAGACCTCGGGCATGTCCAGGCCTTCGCGCAGCAGGTTGATCCCCACGATCACGTCGAACGCGCCCAGGCGCAAGTCGCGGATGATCTCGACCCGTTCCACGGTGTCGATGTCCGAGTGCAGGTAGCGCACACGCACGTCGTGATCCGCCAGATAGTCGGTCAGATCCTCGGCCATGCGCTTGGTCAGCACGGTGACCAGAATGCGGTCGTCAGTGGCCACGCGCTTGCGGATCTCGGACAGCAGGTCGTCGACCTGGGTCAACGCGGGCCGCACTTCCACCTGGGGGTCGACCAGGCCGGTCGGGCGCACCACCTGCTCGATGATGCGGCCCGCGTGCTCGGCCTCGTAGTTGCCGGGGGTAGCAGAGACGAAAATGGTCTGCGGGCTCACCCCCTCCCACTCATCGAAACGCATGGGTCGGTTGTCCAGCGCCGACGGCAGACGGAAGCCGTACTCGACCAGGGTTTCCTTGCGCGAGCGGTCGCCCTTGTACATCGCACCCACCTGCGGAACGCTGACATGGGACTCGTCGATGACCAGCAAGGCGTCGGCTGGCAAATAGTCGTACAACGTTGGCGGCGCGGCGCCTGAAGGGCGTCCGGAGAGGTAGCGCGAATAGTTTTCGATGCCGTTGCAATAGCCCAGCTCGAGGATCATCTCGAGATCGAAGCGGGTCCGTTGCTCCAGCCGCTGAGCTTCCACCAGCTTGTTCTTGTCGCGAAAGTAGTCAAGGCGCTCCTTGAGTTCTTCCTTGATGCCCTCCACGGCGCCCAGCAGGGTTTCGCGCGGGGTCACGTAGTGGCTTTTGGGGTAGAAGGTGAAGCGCGGCAGTTTGCGCGTGACCTCGCCGGTCAGCGGGTCGAAGGCGGCAATGTTCTCGACTTCGTCATCGAACAGCTCGATACGGATGGCTTCAAGATCGGATTCGGCCGGGAACACGTCGATCACGTCGCCGCGCACACGGAACGTGGCGCGGGCGAAGTCCATCTCGTTGCGGGTGTATTGCAGGTCGGCCAGGCGGCGCAGCAGCGCGCGCTGGTCGAGCTTGTCGCCACGGTCCACGTGCAGGACCATTTTCAGATAGGTTTCGGGGCTGCCCAGACCGTAGATGCATGACACCGTGGTAACGATGATGGCGTCCTTGCGCTCGAGCAGTGCCTTGGTGGCGGACAGGCGCATCTGTTCGATGTGATCGTTGATCGAGGAATCCTTCTCGATGAAGGTGTCCGACGACGGCACGTAGGCTTCGGGCTGATAGTAGTCGTAGTAGGAGACGAAATACTCGACGGCGTTGTTCGGAAAGAACGCCTTGAACTCGCCGTACAGCTGAGCTGCCAGGGTCTTGTTGGGCGCGAGCACCAGTGTCGGACGCTGCACCTGGGCAATCACGTTGGCAATGCTGAACGTTTTGCCCGACCCGGTTACCCCCAGCAATGTCTGGTGTGCCAGGCCCGCCTCGATACCCTCCACCATCAAGCGAATGGCTTCTGGCTGATCGCCAGCAGGTTCGAAACGGGTAACGAGTTGAAACTCGGACATGCCACACCTCATGAGTCGCACCAGCCGGACATTTCCGACTGTATTTATAGACAGTACTTAACCCTAGTTTGCGCCTGTTCCTACGAGTTTCAAGGGCAAGGCCCAAGCACCCCGGTAATCGCAGGACCAATGGTCAAAAATAAATCGGCAAAAACAGGTAAAACCAGGTGCAACCTGTCGCCCCGTCAGTCAAGCGTCTTTATACTGACTTCCCACTCGTGCACCGCTTCGCGCAGCATGGATGAAGCGTGCATCCTTTCTCACTCCCGATCAGAGCTACGGTAAAAATGAGCCTGTTTTCCGCTGTCGAATTGGCACCCCGCGATCCTATCCTGGGCCTCAACGAAGCATTCAACGCCGACACCCGCACCGACAAGGTGAACCTGGGCGTGGGCGTGTACTGCAACGAAGAGGGGCGAATTCCCCTGCTGCGCGCGGTGATCGAAGCCGAGACCCAGCGCGTTGCACAGCACGCCGCGCGCGGCTATCTGCCTATCGACGGCATCGCCGCCTACGACAAGGCCGTACAGACCCTGATGTTCGGCGCCCAGTCGCCGCTGCTGACCGCCGGCCGTGTGGTCACCACGCAGGCCGTTGGCGGTACCGGCGCCCTGAGGATCGGTGCAGATTTCCTCAAGCAGCTGTCGCCCGATGCGGTCGTCGCGATCAGCGATCCGAGCTGGGAAAACCACCGTGCGCTGTTCGAAGCCGCAGGCTTCGGCGTCCGCAACTACCGTTACTATGATGCGACCAGCAACGACGTTAACCGTTCAGGCATGCTCGAAGACCTCGACGCCTTGCCCACTGGCTCCATCGTCGTGCTGCACGCGTGCTGCCACAACCCCACCGGGGTCGACCTCAACGCGGCGGACTGGGTCAACGTGTTGGATGTGGTCAAGCGCAAGGGCCATGTGCCGTTCCTCGACATGGCCTATCAGGGCTTCGGCGACGGCATCCAGGAAGACGCAGCGGCGGTGCGCCTGTTCGCCGAGTCGGGCTTGAGCTTCTTCGTCTCCAGTTCGTTTTCCAAGTCGTTCTCGCTGTATGGCGAGCGGGTCGGTGCGCTGTCGATCGTCACCCAGTCCAGCGATGAAAGCGCGCGCGTGCTGTCGCAGCTCAAGCGCGTCATTCGCACCAACTACTCGAACCCGCCGACCCATGGCGCCATGATCGTCGCCAACGTGCTCAACAGTCCCGAACTGCGAGCCATGTGGGAAGCCGAGCTGGGCGAGATGCGCCAGCGCATTCGCGGCATGCGCCTGCAAATGGTCGAAGGCCTGGCCGCACAGGGTGCCAACCGTGACTTCGCCTTCGTCGCCCGCCAGGCTGGCATGTTCTCGTATTCCGGGTTGAGCGCTGAGCAGGTCGGGCGCCTGCGCAGCGAGTTCGGCATCTACGCGCTGGATACCGGGCGCATCTGCGTGGCTGCGTTGAACCAGAGCAACATCGACGGCGTGATCAAGGCCATCGTCAAGGTGCTGTAGCATCCTTGCTAAGGGGAAGGCTTGACTTCCCCTTAGCAATCAGTAACATACGCAGCAGATTCCGCGATAGCTCAGTTGGTAGAGCAAATGACTGTTAATCATTGGGTCCCTGGTTCGAGTCCAGGTCGTGGAGCCAGACACTGAAAAACAAGCCCCTCATCGCAGGGGCTTTTTTTCGCCCGGACGCTGGCCTTCTCGCAGCAGTCGTCGAGGCGTTTGCCTTCGAACTTTCCCCCGCCCTACCCCCTCATAACAACACACCCATCACCTGGCCGACCTGCCATGGATCTTGTCGTCGCGCGTCCCGAAGGTCTGTATTGCACCGCCGGGGATTTCTATATCGATCCGTGGAAGCCCGTCGAGCGCGCGGTGATCACCCATGGTCACGGCGACCACGCGCACACGGGCAACGAACACTATCTGGCCGCAGCACCGGGCGAAGGCATCCTGCGCACGCGCCTGGGCCAGGACATAAATCTGCAATTGCTCGAGTACGGCGAAGTCCTGCAGCACAACGGTGTGACCTTGAGTTTCCATCCTGCCGGACACGTACTGGGCTCGGCCCAGGTGCGCCTGGAATACAAAGGTGAGGTGTGGGTAGCCTCGGGCGATTACAAGGTCGAGCCAGACGGTACGTGCGCGCCTTTCGAGCCGGTGCGCTGCCACACCTTCATCACCGAATCGACCTTTGGCCTGCCGATCTATCGCTGGCAGCCGCAGGCCGAGATCTTCGCGGAAGTGAACCAGTGGTGGCGAGCCAACGTTGAGCAAGGCAAGGCCAGCGTGTTGTTCGCCTACGCCTTCGGCAAGGCCCAGCGCTTGCTGCATGGGATCGACGCGAGCATCGGACCGATTCTGGCGCACGGCTCGGTCGAACCGCTGAACCGTGTCTATCGCGATGCTGGCGTGTATATCCCGGAAACCCAATACGCCGGGGACTTCAAGAAAACCGACCCGGCCCTGCGCAATGCGTTGATCATCGCCCCGCCCTCGGCTGGAGGCAGCACCTGGATGCGCCGCTTTGGTGAATACAGCGATGCCTTCGCCAGCGGCTGGATGCGCCTGCGCGGCACCCGCCGCCGGCGCGGCGTGGACCGAGGCTTCGTGCTGTCCGACCACGCCGACTGGCCCGGCCTGCTGTGGGCCATCGAGCAGACCGGGGCCGAGCGGGTCATGGTCACCCATGGCTCGGTAGAGGTGCTGGTGCGCTATCTGCGCGACATCGGTCTGGACGCTCAGGGGTTCACCACCGAGTACGGCAACGAAGAGGAACCCCAGGAGGCCGCGTCTTGAAAGCTTTCGCGCAGTTGTATGCCAATCTCGACGAAACCACCTCGACCAATGCCAAGCGCCAGTTCCTGGAGGATTACTTCCGTCAGGCGCAACCGGCCGATGCCGCCTGGGCAGTGTACTTTCTGTCCGGCGGCCGTCCTCGACAGCTGGTGCCGACCAAGATCCTGCGCGAGCTGGCGATCAAACTGGCGAACGTGCCCGAATGGCTGTTCGAAGAAAGCTATCAGGCCGTAGGTGACCTGGCCGAGACCTTCTCGCTGTTGTTGCCCGAAGCCGAGCAGAGCAGTGACGAAGGCCTGGCCTGGTGGCTGGAAAACGCCCTGTTGCCCCTGCGCGGGCTGCCACCCGAAGAGCTCCACGCGCGCTTGCCGCCGTTGTGGGCGCAGCTGGACCGGGCCAGCCTGATGCTCTGCCTGAAGCTGATCACCGGCAGCTTTCGCGTCGGTGTGTCGAAGCTGTTGGTCACCCGCGCGCTGGCGCAGATGGCCGGTATCGACAGCAAGCGCGTGGCCCAGCGCCTGGTGGGCTACACCGATCTGTCGCACCGTCCGGTCGCCGAAAGTTACCTCAAGCTCATCGCCCAGGAATCGGCGGACGAACACGCCCAACGGGGTGGCCAGCCCTACCCGTTTTTCCTCGCCCACTCGCTGCAACAGCCGGTCGATCAGTTCGACACCTTGTTGGGCCCCAGCAACGGCTGGCAGGTGGAATGGAAGTGGGATGGAATCCGCGCCCAACTGGTCAAGCGCGACGGCCGTCTGTGGATCTGGTCGCGCGGCGAGGAACTGGTGTCGGATCGCTTCCCGGAACTGCACTCGCTGACCGCGAGCCTGCCCGATGGCACGGTCATCGACGGCGAGATCGTGGTCTGGAAGACACCGCCACCGGCCGACGTGGCACCTGAAGATTTCAGCCTGGACGAGGCATCGAGCGCGTCGGCCGATGCGCCCGCCGTGCAGCCGTTCGCCCTGCTGCAGCAGCGCATCGGCCGCAAAACCTTGAACAAGAAGATCCTTGAAGAGATTCCGGTGGTGGTGCTCGCCTATGACCTGCTCGAATGGGCAGGGGAAGACTGGCGCAACCGCCCGCAGCACGAACGTCGCACCCAGATGGAACAGGTCATCGCGCAGGCCGCCGACCCCGTATTGCGTCCGTCGCCAGTCTTGACCGGCGACGATTGGCAAGACCTGGGCCGCCAGCGCGAAGCGTCGCGCGCGCTGGGTGTGGAAGGCATGATGCTCAAGGCGCGCGACTCGCTGTATGGCGTTGGTCGCACCAAGGACATGGGCACCTGGTGGAAATGGAAGGTGGATCCGTTCAGCGTCGACGCGGTGTTGATCTATGCCCAGGCTGGCCATGGGCGTCGCGCGAGCCTGTACAGCGATTACACGTTCGCCGTGTGGGATGGCCCACCCGAAGCGTCCGAGCGAACCCTGGTGCCGTTCGCCAAGGCCTATTCCGGATTGACCGACGAAGAGATGCGCAAGGTCGACGCGATCGTTCGCAAGACCACCGTGGAAAAATTCGGCCCGGTACGCAGCGTGACCCCGACGCTGGTCTTCGAGTTGGGCTTCGAGGGCATTGCCCTGTCCAAGCGCCACAAAAGCGGCATTGCGGTGCGCTTCCCGCGCATGTTGCGCTGGCGTCACGACAAACCGGTGGCTGAAGCCGACAGCCTGGCGACCCTCCAGGACCTGTTGGCCTGACCGTTCTGAATGCACCGCCGAGGTGCATTTTTTTGCCGTGGATTATTTCAGGGCATTGCTGTACCAATGACGCGCGGCACGGACATCCACCCGGACTCAGGCCATGGCGAAACTTGCTGCCACGCGACACAACCTTGCTCAGAGCGGTCTGCACTGGGACTATGGTGCGGAAATTGCTATCAAAATGATGTCTGGCACTCGCCGGTAACGCACATCGCCCTCACCAACGCATTCAACTGGTTTTAAGGACTGCACGATGAAAAAAGCATTGCTGACCCTTTCTGCTCTGGCCCTAGCGTTTTCGGCCGGCAGCGCAATGGCCAAGGAATACAAGGAGTTGCGCTTCGGGGTCGATCCTTCCTATGCACCGTTCGAATCCAAGGCCGCCGACGGCAGCCTGGTGGGTTTCGACATCGATCTGGGCAATGCCATCTGCAAGGAACTGAAGGTGACCTGCAAGTGGGTCGAAAGCGATTTCGACGGCATGATTCCAGGCCTCAAGGCGAAGAAATTCGACGGTGTGATTTCCTCGATGACCGTCACCCCGGCGCGGGAGAAAGTCATCGACTTCTCCAACGAACTGTTTTCCGGCCCGACCTCGCTGGTGTTCAAGAAAGGTGCAAACCTGAGCACAGACCTGGCCTCGCTCAAGGGCAAGACCGTGGGCTACGAGCAAGGCACCATTCAGGAAGCCTACGCCAAGGCCGTGCTCGACAAGGCTGGCGTGAAGACCCAGGCCTATCAGAATCAGGACCAGGTCTACGCCGACCTGATTTCAGGTCGTCTCGACGCGTCCATTCAGGACATGCTGCAGGCCGAGCTGGGCTTTCTGAAATCGCCACAAGGTGCTGGCTATGAAGTCAGCGAGCCGATCGACAGCGAATTGTTGCCGGCCAAGACGGCCGTGGGTATCGCCAAAGGTAACAAGGAACTCAAGGCGTTGATCGATAAAGGTATCAAAGCGTTACACGATGATGGCACCTACAGCGAAATCCAGAAGAAACACTTCGGTGAGCTGAACCTGTACAGCGGCAAGTAAACCGCCGCGGTGACAGCGCCCATTCCCACTCGGGGATGGGCGTTTTTTTGATCGGCAAAGGCCAGATTCATGTTCGATGACCTTTTGCAGTACCTCGGGTTGTCTGCGTTCAGCTTGAAGGGCTTCGGCCCGTTGCTGCTCGAAGGCACCTGGATGACCATCAAGCTGTCCCTGCTCTCGCTGCTGGTCAGCGTGGTGCTGGGCCTGATCGGCGCCAGCGCCAAGCTGTCCGGCGCGGCGGCGCTGCGCGTGCCTGCGCAGCTCTACACCACCCTGATCCGCGGCGTGCCCGACCTGGTGCTGATGCTGCTGATTTTCTACAGCCTGCAGACCTGGCTGACCGGTATTACCGAAGCGCTGGAATGGGACTACATCGAAATCGATCCTTTCGCCGCCGGGGTGATCACCCTGGGCTTCATCTACGGCGCCTATTTCACCGAGACCTTTCGCGGCGCCATGCTGGCAGTACCGCGCGGGCAACTCGAAGCGGCCACGGCCTATGGCCTCAAGCGCTCGCAGCGTTTTCGCTATGTGGTGTTTCCGCAGATGATGCGCTACGCCCTGCCCGGTATCGGCAATAACTGGATGGTCATGCTCAAGGCCACCGCGCTGGTGTCGATCATCGGCCTGGCCGATCTGGTCAAGGCCGCCCAGGACGCGGGCAAGAGCACCTATCAACTGTTCTACTTCCTGGTCCTCGCCGCGCTCATCTATCTGCTGATCACCGGTGCCTCCAACATCGCCCTGCGCTGGCTTGAACGGCGCTACAGCGCGGGCACCCGGGAGGCCCTGCGATGATCGAGCTTCTTCAAGAATACTGGCGACCGTTCCTCTACTCCGACGGGCAGAACATCACCGGTCTGGCGATGACCCTGTGGCTGCTCACTGCCGCCCTGGTGATCGGCTTCGTGTTCTCGGTGCCGCTGTCGATCGCCCGGGTCTCGAATCGGCGCTGGGTCCGCTGGCCGGTGCAGTTCTACACGTACCTGTTCCGCGGCACCCCGCTCTATATCCAGCTGCTGATCTGCTACACCGGCATCTACAGCCTGGAGGCGGTGCGTGGGCAGCCCTTGCTCAACGACTTCTTCCGCGACGCGATGAACTGCACGGTGCTGGCATTCGCGCTGAACACCTGCGCGTACACCACGGAGATCTTCGCCGGGGCCATCCGCAGCATGAACCACGGCGAGGTCGAGGCGGCCAAGGCCTACGGCCTCAGCGGCTGGAAGCTGTACGCCTACGTGATCATGCCGTCGGCCTTGCGCCGGTCGTTGCCCTACTACAGCAACGAAGTGATCCTCATGCTGCACTCGACCACCGTGGCGTTCACTGCCACCATTCCGGACATTCTCAAGGTCGCGCGTGATGCCAATTCGGCGACCTTCCTGACCTTCCAATCCTTCGGCATCGCCGCGCTGATCTATCTGACCGTCACCTTCGCTCTGGTCGGACTGTTTCGCCTGGCAGAACGCCGCTGGCTGGCCTTTCTCGGCCCGACGCACTAGGACCTGAACATGCAACACGACATTCATGAACTGCTGGCCCCGCTGCCGGGCACCGCGCGCCAGATCCACAGCTTCAGCTACGGCCCGACCGGTGCCGGCAAGGTCTACATCCAGGCCTCGCTGCATGCCGACGAGCTGCCGGGGATGCTCGTCGCCTGGCACCTGCGCCAGCGCCTGGCCGAACTGGAAAGCGCCGGGCAACTGCGCTGGCAGGTCGTGGTGGTGCCCATCGCCAACCCCGCCGGGCTCGACCAGATCGTCATGGACACTCCCATGGGCCGCTACGAGCTGGAAACCGGCGAGAACTTCAATCGCCGTTTCGTCGACCTGGCCGATCAGGTCGGGGGCGCCGTCGAGAGCCTGCTGGGCGATGACGTTGCGCGCAATACCGCGCTGATCCGTACGCATCTGCGCGATGGGTTGAACCGGCTGCAGCCTGCCACCGCCCTGCAGTCGCAGCGCCTGACCTTGCAGCGCCTGGCGTGCGACGCCGACATGGTGCTGGACCTGCACTGCGACTTCGAAGCCGTGCAGCATCTGTACACCACGCCCGAGGCCTGGCCGCAGGTGGAGCCGCTGGCGCGCTATCTGGGCGCCCAGGCCAGCCTGCTGGCCACCGATTCGGGCGGGCAGTCGTTCGACGAGTGCTTCAGCCTGTTGTGGTGGCAGTTGCAGCAACGCTTTGGCGAGCGTTTCCCGATCGCCATGGGCAGCTTTTCGGTCACTGTCGAATTGCGCGGCCAGGGCGACGTCAACCATCCGATGGCCAGCGGCGACTGCCAGGCCATTCTCGACTACCTGGCCAGCGTCGGTGCCATCGACCGCCAGCCGGCCGCGCTGCCGGCGTTGCTCGCCGCGGCAACGCCGCTGGCTGCCGTAGAACCGGTTACAGCGCCAGTGGGTGGGCTGCTGGTGTACAGCGCGGTGCCCGGACAGTACCTGGAAGCCGACCAGTTGATCGCCGAGATCATCGATCCGCTGACCAATGCGGTCACCCCGGTGCGCAACCGTCGGCCGGGCCTGATGTACGCCCGCTCGCTGCGCCGCATGGCCACCACCGGCATGCTGGTGGCCCATGTCGCGGGTACCCAGGCCTGCCGCAGCGGCTATCTACTTCAACCTTGAGGACGTGTTGCGCATGTACAAACTGACCATCGACGGCCTGCACAAGAGCTATGGCGACAACAAGGTACTCAAAGGCGTCTCGCTCAAGGCCAGCACGGGTGACGTGATCAGCCTGATCGGCGCCAGTGGCTCGGGCAAGAGCACCTTCCTGCGCTGCATCAATTTTCTCGAGCAGCCCGACGACGGCGCCATGAGCCTGGATGGCAAACCGATCCAGATGATCAGCGACCACGGCGGCATGCGGGTCGCCGACGCCGACGAGTTGCAGCGCCTGCGCACGCGTCTGGCCATGGTGTTCCAGCACTTCAACCTGTGGAGCCACATGACCGTGCTCGACAACATCACCATGGCCCCGCGCCGGGTGCTGGGCATCGACAAGGACGAAGCGCGGGCGCGGGCGTTGCGCTACCTGGACAAAGTCGGCTTGCCCGAGCGGGTTGCCAGCCAGTATCCAGCCTTCCTCTCCGGTGGTCAGCAGCAACGCGTGGCCATCGCCCGTGCCCTGGCCATGGAACCGGAAGTCATGCTGTTCGACGAACCGACCTCGGCCCTCGACCCGGAGCTGGTGGGTGAGGTGTTGAAGGTGATCAAGGGCTTGGCCGAGGAAGGCCGTACCATGATCATGGTCACCCACGAAATGAGCTTCGCCCGCGAAGTGTCGAGCCAGGTGCTGTTCCTGCATCAGGGGCTGGTGGAAGAAGAAGGCCCGCCTGCACAGGTGCTGGGAAGCCCGAAAAGCGAGCGGTTGCGGCAGTTTCTCAGCGGAAATCTGAAGTAGTCGCTGTGCATTGCATTCATGAGGGAGCGGGTTCTACCCGCGAATGCGTCTTCGGACAGTTCTCCTCCTTATAACCGATCGTTCTAAAACTCTCGCTACCCGCTCCGGTCAGTTTCATACCTGGCCGAACTTAACTCGGCCGCTCCCCAACGGAAAAACCGGTAAGGACTTATGTGCGGATTAGCTGGTGAGTTGCGCTTCGACTTTCAACCTGCGGACCTTGCGGCCGTGGAACGCATTACCCATGAACTGGCCCCACGCGGGCCGGACGCCTGGGGTTTTCAGGCGCAAGGGCCGATTGCCCTGGGCCATCGCCGCCTGAAGATCATGGACCTGTCGGACGGCTCCGCGCAGCCGATGACCGACGCCCAGCTGGGCCTGAGCCTGGCGTTCAACGGTGCCATCTACAACTTTCCTGAACTGCGCAGTGAGCTGGAAGCGCTGGGTTACAGCTTCTATTCGGGTGGCGACACCGAGGTGCTGCTCAAGGGCTACCATGCCTGGGGCGAAAAACTGCTGCCAAAGCTCAACGGCATGTTCGCCTTCGCCATCTGGGAGCGCGACACGCAACGTCTGTTCATTGCCCGCGACCGTCTGGGCGTCAAGCCGTTGTACCTGTCGCGTACCGACAAGCGCCTGCGCTTCGCCTCGGCCCTGCCGGCGCTGCTCAAGGGTGGCGACATCAGCCCGATGCTCGACCCGGTGGCGTTGAACCACTACCTGAACTTCCACGCTGTGGTGCCTGCGCCACGGACGTTGATCGCGGGTATCGAAAAGCTGCCGCCAGCGACCTGGATGCGCATCGATGCCAACGGCAAGACCGAACAGCAGACGTGGTGGACCTTGCCCTACGGGCCGCATGCCGACGAAGCCAACCTGACGCTTGAGGACTGGCGCGACCGTGTACTGGAAAGCACCCGAGAAGCGGTTGCCATTCGCCAGCGGGCCGCCGTGGATGTGGGCGTGCTGCTGTCCGGCGGCGTCGATTCGAGCATGCTGGTAGGTCTGTTGCGCGAAGTGGGCGTGAAGGATCTGTCGACCTTCTCCATCGGCTTCCAGGACGCCGGCGGCGAACGGGGCGACGAGTTCCAGTATTCCGACCTGATCGCCAAGCATTACGGCACACAGCACCACCAGTTGCGCATCCAGGAGCGGGAAATCATCGAGCAACTGCCCGCGGCGTTCCGCGCGATGAGCGAGCCGATGGTCAGCCACGACTGCATTGCTTTCTACCTGCTCTCGCGGGAAGTTGCCAAGCATTGCAAGGTGGTGCAGAGCGGCCAGGGCGCCGACGAACTGTTCGCCGGGTACCACTGGTACCCACAAGTGGACGGCGCCAGCGATCCGTACCAGGCCTATCGCGATGCGTTCTTCGACCGCAGCTACGACGACTACGCCGCAACCGTGGCCCCCAAATGGCTGACCGCCAACGATGCGGCGGGTGACTTCGTCCGCGAGCACTTCGCCATGCCTGGCGCCGATGCAGCGGTGGACAAGGCCTTGCGCCTGGACAGCACAGTGATGCTGGTCGACGACCCGGTCAAACGCGTCGACAACATGACCATGGCCTGGGGCCTGGAAGCGCGCACGCCGTTCCTTGACTATCGCCTGGTCGAGCTCTCCGCGCGGGTTCCGGGCAAGTTCAAGCTGCCCGATGGTGGCAAGCAAGTGCTCAAGGAAGCGGCGCGCCTGGTGATTCCGAGCGAAGTCATCGACCGCAAGAAAGGCTATTTCCCGGTGCCTGGCCTCAAGCATCTCGAAGGCGACACACTCAACTGGGTACGCGATCTGCTGTTGGACCCCAGCCAGGACCGCGGCCTGTTCAACCCGACCATGCTCGACCGTCTGCTGACCGATCCGCAAGGCCAGCTCACGCCGCTGCGCGGCTCCAAGCTCTGGCAGCTGGCGGCGTTGAACCTGTGGCTCAGCGAACAAGGACTCTGATCGATGAAAGCTCATGCCACGGCATTCAACCAGCGCTTGCAGCGCGGCCAGTCGCCGTCCTACGAGCGCTTGCAGGCGCGGCTCGCCGAAGAAGGCCACAGCGACGACCTGCAACAACGACCGTTGCACTGCGGCTGGGGCCGCGTGCTGATCGGGCACACCTACCCCGATCCGCAAGCGCTGGCTGCCGAACTGATCAACGAACAGCCGGGTGAGCGAGACATCGCCCTGTACGTTGCCGCGCCACAGCAGGTATTGGCCCATGCGCCGCAGCAGCTGTTTCTCGACCCGTCCGATACGCTGCGCCTGTGGTTCAGCGATTACCGACCCGCGCAGCGGGTGTTCCGCGGGTTCCGGATTCGCCGGGCGCAAAGCGATGGCGATTGGCAGGCCATCAACCAGCTTTACCTCAAGCGCAAGATGCTGCCCATCGACCAGAGCCTGCTGACCCCGCGTCATCAGGGTGGGCCGGTGTACTGGCTGGCCGAAGACGAAGACACCGGTCAGGTGATCGGCAGTGTCATGGGCCTCAACCATGCCAAGGCCTTTCGCGATCCGGAGAAAGGCAGCAGCCTGTGGTGCCTGGCCGTCGACCCACGCTGCACGCGTCCGGGGGTGGGCGAAGTGCTGGTGCGTCATCTGGTCGAGCACTTCATGAGCCGCGGCCTGGCCTACCTCGATCTGTCGGTGATGCACGACAACCGTCTGGCCAAGAACCTCTACGCCAAGCTGGGCTTTCGCAACCTGCCGACCTTCGCCATCAAGCGTAAGAACGGCATCAACCAGAAACTGTTCCTGGGTCCGGGTCCGCAGGCCGATTTCAATCCCTACGCGCGGATCATCGTCGACGAAGCGTTTCGCCGAGGGATCGATGTGCAGGTGGACGATGCCGAGGCCGGCCTGTTCACCCTGGTGCACGGTGGCAGGCGCATTCGTTGCCGCGAATCACTGTGCGACCTGACCAGCTCGGTAAGCATGACCCTGTGCCAGGACAAGAGCCTGACCCACAAGGTGCTCAGGGCCGCCGGCCTCAGCCTGCCTGCGCAACAGCTGGCGGGCAGTGCCGACGACAATCAGGATTTCCTCGACGAACATGGCCGAGTGGTGGTCAAGCCGCTCGACGGTGAGCAAGGCAACGGTGTGGCCGTGGACCTGAGCACACTCGACGAGGTGCAGCAGGCCATCGAGCATGCTCGCCAGTTCGACAGCCGGGTTTTGCTCGAAAGCTTCCATGAAGGGGTTGACCTGCGCATCGTGGTCATCGGCTACGAAGTGGTTGCCGCAGCGATTCGCCGGCCGGCGCAGATCATTGGTGACGGGCACACCGACATCGGCACGTTGATCGATGTGCAGAGCCGCCGTCGCCAGGCGGCTACCGGCGGTGAAAGCCGGATTCCGCTGGACCAGGAAACCTTGCGCACGGTGCAGGCAGCCGGGTTCGACATGCACAGCATTCTGCCCAGCGGCCAGACGCTGACGGTGCGCAAAGCTGCCAATCTGCACACCGGCGGGCATCTGGAGGACGTCACGCAGACCCTCCACCCCGTGCTGGCGGACGCAGCGGTACGAGCCGCTCGCGCGCTGGACATACCGGTGGTGGGGCTGGACCTGCTGGTGCCGGCCGCCGACCAGCCGGAGTACGTGTTCATCGAAGCCAACGAGCGCGTGGGCCTGGCCAACCACGAACCGCAACCGACGGCAGAGCGCTTCGTCGATCTGCTGTTCCCGCACAGCCGCCCCAGGTAAGAAGCCTGCGTGCAGCCTGCCGGGGTGACCTGTGCAGGCTACGCGCCGTCGGGGCGGCGAAGAATCATCCCCCTATTCCATCCACCTCAGGAGTTTCCATGACTGTCAGAATTCCCGAACCGGATATCCAGTACCTGCAGAAAGTGCTGCTGGAAATGCTCGCCATTCCCAGCCCTACCGGGTTCACCGATACCATCGTGCGCTACGTCGCCGAACGTCTCGAAGAGCTGTGCATCCCTTTTGAAATGACACGCCGCGGTACTATTCGCGCGACTCTCAAGGGCAAGCAGAATTCACCGGACCGCGCTGTGTCTGCGCACCTGGACACCATCGGCGCCAGCGTACGGGCGGTGCAGGACAACGGTCGCCTGTCGCTGGCACCCGTGGGCTGCTGGTCGAGCCGCTTTGCCGAAGGCAGCCGTGTGAGCGTCTTCACCGACAGCGGCGTGATCCGCGGCAGCGTGCTGCCACTGATGGCCTCCGGGCATGCCTTCAATACCGCCGTCGACCAGATGCCGGTGACCTGGGACCATGTCGAGTTGCGCCTGGATGCCTACTGCGCGACGCGCGCCGATTGCGAGTCGCTGGGGGTGAACATCGGCGACTATGTGGCGTTCGATCCACTGCCTGAATTTACCGACAGTGGCCACATCAGTGCCCGCCATCTGGACGACAAGGCAGGTGTTGCCGCGCTGCTGGCATCGCTCAAGGCCATCGTCGAGAGTGACTACGAGCCTCTGATCGATTGCCATCCATTGTTTACCATCACCGAGGAGACCGGCTCTGGCGCAGCGGCGGCTTTGCCGTGGGATGTCAGCGAGTTCGTCGGCATCGACATCGCACCCGTTGCACCCGGCCAGCACTCGAGCGAGCACGCCGTGAGCGTGGCCATGATGGACTCCGGTGGGCCCTACGATTATCACCTGTCGCGGCATCTGTTGCGGCTGGCCGATGAAAACGAACTGCCGGTGCGGCGTGACCTGTTTCGTTACTACTTCAGTGACGCCCACTCGGCCGTCACGGCCGGACACGACATTCGTACCGCGCTCTTGGCGTTCGGCTGCGACGCAACCCATGGCTATGAACGCACCCACATCGACAGCCTGAGCGCGCTGAGCCGCATTCTCACGGCCTACATGTTGAGCCCGCCGGTGTTCGCCAGCGATGCCAAGCCGAACAACGGCTCGCTCGAGCGTTTCAGTCATCAGCTGGAGCACGACGCGCAGATGGAATCGGATACCCGCGTTCCGGCAGTCGAAGACGTGCTCGGACAGAAATCCAGTCACTGAGCGGCCTGATACAACCAGAGCACGGCCGCCCTGCCCCTTGCCACTACAGGCTCGGGGCCTTGGGCACGCGCGACACTGTTACAATGTCGGCCTAACCTGCGAGCGCCGAACATGTTGATTCCCTACGACCACCTCGAAGCCGACACCCTGACCCGCCTCATCGAAGATTTCGTGACCCGCGACGGAACCGACAACGGCGATGAAACACCTTTGCAGACGCGGGTCGAACGCGTGCGTCATGCGCTGGGCAAGAAACAGGCGTTCATCGTTTTCGATCCGGAAAGCCAGCAGTGCACGCTGATGCTCAAGCACGACATAGCGCCCGAGCTGTTCGACTGAGCATCACACCACCGGCACCTCCTTGGCATGCTTGCCGTGTTTCTCCTGGATTCGCCGATAGACCTCGGCACGGTGCACTTCCACGTCCTTGGGCGCCTGGATGCCGAAGCGCACGGTGTTGCCCCGCACGTCCAGCACCTTGATCCAGACGTCATCGCCGATCGAGATCAGCTCGCCTACATGTCGCGTCAATACCAGCATGGCTTTGTTCCCTCAAATGAATGCTTCTTGAGGGTGGACCCTGTTTTCGAGCATCACAAGGCAAGCGGAGCAATACAGTTTAGGCCTACGAAAGTTAGTAAATTCCCTGTCAGATATTTCGCACTTGTAGCGGGCAAGCCGTCAGTTAGTTGTACCGATCCATACACTTTCATCCACCGTTGTATGGATATTTACATGCTTGTCCACATTGATCATCCCTATCCCTGCTGCAGCTTCGGCCCCCACAGAATGAGGCTCGCCCCCAGCACGCATAGGGTTGCACCGAGCCAGTCGAAGGTCTGCGGCCGAACTTTCTCGACCACTGCCAGCCACCCCAGGGAAGCCACGATGTAGATGCCACCATAGGCCGCATACGCACGGCCGGCATAGCCAGCTTCCACGCGAGTGAGCAGCAGCGCAAAACAGGTCAGGCTCAGCACGCCTGCAAATGCCCACAAAGCACTCTTGCCCATCCGCAGCCACAGGTAGAACGCATAGCAACCGGCGATTTCGAACAGGGCGGCCAGCAGGAACCACACATAGTTGAGCACTTGAACTCTCCAGATCCCATATCAGCCCGCGAGAATACGACAGCCCTGACCCCGCTCGGAAACATTTTTAAATCTTTGGGACTTTTTACGGCAGGTCATAGTCCGAGCTATTAGGCGGACGAGTGCTACTGGCTCGCTGACGAATCATCTCATTGTCCAAATAAGGAAATCGCCATGGGCACCATACTGATCATCGTTCTGATTCTGCTGTTGATTGGCGGATTGCCAGTATTCCCGCACTCCAGAAGTTGGGGTTATGGCCCGTCGGGTATCATCGGTACTGTACTGGTCATCCTGCTGATTCTGGTATTGCTCGGCAAGATATAGTCCTGCAGGTGCGCAGCCTGCCTTGGGCCGCGCAGCAGAAATGAAAAAATCCGATGCCCTTGCGGGCATCGGATTTTTTTTGCTTGCAGCGTGGTGCAGGTATCAGTGGGAGACTGCCCCACTGGAACCCAGACCGGTTTGCGAACGCACGAACTGCGGGTAGAACAGCGCACGCTCTTCGTCAGCCGCCGCCGATTTGTCGGTGATCGAGAAGAACCAGATACCGATGAACGCGATGGCCATCGAGAACAGTGCTGGGTACTCGTATGGATAGATCGGTTTGTCGTGATGCAGAATCTGCACCCAGATGGTCGGGCCGAGGATCATCAGCGTCACTGCGCTGATCAAGCCCATCCAGCCACCGATCATGGCGCCGCGGGTGGTCAGGTTCTTCCAGTACATCGAGAGCAGCAGGACCGGGAAGTTGCAGCTGGCTGCGATCGAGAAGGCCAGGCCCACCATGAAGGCAATGTTCTGGCTTTCGAACGCGATACCCAGGCCGATCGCCAGGACACCGAGGCAGACGGTGGTGATCTTGGAAACGCGGATCTCGTCCTTGTCGTTGGTCTTGCCTTTCTTGATGACGCTGGCGTACAGGTCGTGGGACACCGCCGAAGCACCGGCCAGGGTCAGGCCGGCCACGACAGCCAGGATGGTGGCGAATGCCACGGCCGAGATGAAGCCCAGGAAAATGCTGCCACCGACCGCATCGGCAAGGTGCACCGCGGCCATGTTGTTACCACCGAGCAAGGCACCGGCAGCGTCCTTGAACGCCGGATTGGTGCTGACCAGCAGAATCGCGCCGAAGCCGATGATGAAGGTCAGGATGTAGAAATAGCCGATGAAACCCGTTGCGTAGAGCACCGACTTGCGGGCTTCCTTGGCATCGGAAACGGTGAAGAAGCGCATGAGAATGTGCGGCAGGCCGGCCGTACCGAACATCAGCGCCAGGCCCAGCGAGAAGGCCGAGATCGGATCCTTCACCAGCCCACCGGGACGCATGATGGCCTCGCCCTTGGCATGCACCTTGATGGCTTCGGAGAACAGCACGTTGAAGTCGAAGTTGACGTGTTTCATGACCATCAGGGCCATGAAGGACGCACCGGACAACAGCAGCACCGCCTTGATGATCTGTACCCAGGTGGTCGCCAGCATGCCGCCGAACAGCACGTACAGGCACATCAGGATACCCACCAGCACCACCGCGACCGCGTAGTCGAGACCGAACAGCAACTGGATCAGCTTGCCCGCACCCACCATCTGCGCGATCAGGTAGAACGCCACCACCACCAGCGAGCCACAGGCCGACAGGGTGCGGATTTCTTTCTGCTTCAAGCGGTAGGACGCCACGTCGGCAAAGGTGTACTTGCCCAGGTTACGCAGACGCTCGGCGATCAGGAACAGGATGATCGGCCAGCCCACGAGGAAGCCGATGGAGTAGATCAGACCATCGTAGCCGGAGGTGAACACCAGCGCGGAAATACCCAGGAAGGACGCCGCCGACATGTAGTCGCCGGCAATTGCCAGGCCGTTCTGAAAGCCGGTGATCTTGCCGCCGGCAGCATAGTAGTCCGCCGCCGACTTGTTGCGCTTGGACGCCCAGTAGGTGATGCACAGCGTAGCGCCCACGAAGAGCACGAACATGATGATCGCCGCCACGTTGAGCGGCTGCTTCTGCACCGCGCCGGTCAGTGCGTCGGCCGCCATCACGCTTGGAGCCAGGGCGAATGCGCCCACTGTTGCCAATAGACGCCGCATCATTGCTTGGCCTCCTGCAGGATCAGGCGATTCAGGTCATCGAACTCGCCATTGGCGCGCTTGACGTAGATACCGGTCAACACGAAGGCGGAGAGAATCAGGCCGACACCAATGGGAATGCCCCAGGTGATCGACGATTCAGGGCTGAGCTTGGCGCCCAGGATGTGCGGGCCGTAGGCAATCAAGAGGATGAAGGCCGAATACAGTCCAAGCATGATCGCCGAAAGTATCCAGGCAAACTTCTCCCTTTTTCTCACCAGCTCCTTGAAGCGTGGGCTGTTTTGAATCGAGAGGTAAATGCTGTCGTTCATTGTTTTTGTCCTCGCAGCATAGATGGATAGAACGTATTCCACTTTAGGCTGCTCTGGGACGCACTCCAGACGACCTTAGTAGTAGATCGGGGCGCGGAAACGAAAAAAGGTCGCCAACCGGCGACCTTTTCTTCATTGCAAACGTGGGAGCGGTCGGTGGCCGCGAAAGCCTCGCCGCGGTATGTCTGGTGCACCGCAGTGTCTGATTCGCGGCCGATGACCGCTCCTACGGGCGGCCCGCGTGCAAGGCAGCCCCTATGGGGTTATTTGCCAACCCACTCGGCGACACGTTCAGGGTGTTTGGCGACCCAGGCCTTGGCGGCGGCATCAGGCTTGGCACCGTCCTGGATGGCCAGCATGACTTCGCCGATCTCGTCCTTGGACGACCACTGGAACTTCTTCAGGAAGGCCGCCACTTCGGGCGCTTTCTTGTCCAGACCCTTGCTGCCGATGCTGTTGACGGTTTCGGCCGCGCCGTACACACCTTTCGGGTCTTCCAGGAAGCGCAGTTTCCACTTGGCGAACATCCAGTGCGGCACCCAACCGGTCACGGCAATGGATTGCTGGGCGTTTTCGGCCCGGGTCAGTTCCGCGATCATGCCGGCACCGGAACTGGCCTGCAGTTTGTAGTTCGACAGCCCGTAGTCCTTGATCGCCTGTTCGGTCTTGAGCATCACGCCCGAGCCCGCGTCGATGCCCACGATGCGGTTCTTGAAGGTGTCGTCGGTCTTGAGGTCGTCGATGGTCTTGGCCTTGACGTATTCAGGCACGATCAGGCCGATCTTGGCGTCCTTGAAGTTGGGGCCGTAGTCGACCACCTTGTCGTTGTTCTTGGCCCAATACTCGCCGTGGGTCACCGGCAGCCAGGCAGAAAGCATCGCATCGAGTTTGCCTGTGGCCACACCTTGCCACATGATCCCGGTGGCCACTGCCTGCAGCTTCACGTCATAGCCCAGTTTCTGCTTGATGACTTCGGCGGCGACATGGGTGGTGGCGACACTGTCCGACCATCCGTCGACGTAGCCGATGGTGACTTCCTTGGCGGCAGCGCTGGCCCAGCTACATCCCATGGCCAGAACCAGAGCAGCACTGGCTCCGAGAACTTTCTTCATGTTCATTCTGCTTCCCCGATAAGGCTGCGCGCGACGAATGCCGCACGGCATATGTTGGCGTCCTGATCATCGACTTCGCGCGCCGATGATCATGCTCCACCTACGACCTTGAACCGTCGAGAAACGACATGGCCGTGCCTTGCGGTCCGGCCGGGGGAACTCAGCTGCGCATGCCGCGACCACTGACCAGCAACTTCACGCAGGCGAAGTACAGCACCACCGTGGCCACCAGCATGAATGCCACCGCCACGCCGATGCTGATGTCCGAGACGCCGAGGATGCCGTAGCGGAAGGCGTTGACCATGTGCAGCACCGGATTGGCCAAAGACACGGTCTGCCAGAACGGCGGCAGCAGGCTGATCGAATAGAACACCCCACCCAGGTAGGTCAAGGGTGTGAGGACGAAGGTCGGCACGATGGAGATGTCGTCGAAGTTGCGCGCGAACACCGCGTTGACGAAGCCCAGCATGGAAAAGATCGTGGCGGTCAGCAGCACCACCAGCACCGTGATGCCCAAGTGATGCACCTGCAGATCGGTGAAGAACAACGACAGCGCGGTGACGATGACCCCGACCATCAAGCCGCGCAACACCCCACCTGCAACATAGCCGATCAGAATGGTGTGCGGTGACAGTGGCGAAACCATCAGCTCTTCGATGGAACGCTGGAACTTGGCGCCGAAGAAACTCGAGACCACGTTGCCGTAGGAGTTGGTGATCACCGACATCATGATCAGCCCCGGCACGATGTACTCCATGTAGCTGAAGCCACCCATGCCACCGATCTGCTTGCCGATCAGGTTACCGAAAATGACGAAGTACAGCACCATGGTGATGGCTGGCGGCAGCAGGGTCTGCGGCCAGATCCGCGTGAAGCGCCGCACTTCGCGGTAGACGATGGTGTTGAGAGCGACCACATTGGCCTGGAATTCGGAACTCATACCGCGACCTTCCTCAGATTCTTCTCCACCAGAGACACGAACAACTCCTCCAGGCGATTGGTCTTGTTGCGCAGGCTCAACACCGGAATGTTCAACAGCGCCAGCTGGCCGAACAGCGAGGTGATGCCGATTTCCTTGTCGACCTGCACTTCCAGCGTCTGCGGATTGACCAGCGTGCAGGGGTAGCCTTGCAGCTGCGGCGCTGCGTTCAGCGGCTGGCCCAGATCGAGCAGAAAGGTCTCCACGTGCAGGGTGCCGAGCAGTTCACGCATGCTGGTGTTCTGGACGATGGTGCCGTGGTCGATGATGCCGATGTTGCGGCACAGCTGTTCGGCCTCTTCCAGGTAATGGGTGGTGAGGATGATGGTGATGCCTTTTTCGTTCAGCTCGGTGAGGAAGCCCCACATCGAGCGCCGCAGTTCGATGTCGACGCCGGCGGTGGGCTCGTCGAGAATAAGCAGGCGCGGCTCGTGGATCAGCGCCCGTGCGATCATCAAACGCCGCTTCATGCCACCCGACAGCGACCGCGACGGCGTATCGCGCTTGTCCCACAAACCCAGCTGGGTCAGGTACTGCTCGGCACGCTGCTTGGCGATCTTGGCCGGAATTCCGTAGTAGCCGGCCTGGGTCACGACGATGTCGAAGGTCTTTTCGAACTGGTTGAAGTTGAACTCCTGGGGCACCACGCCGATGCTGCGCTTGAGCGCGGCCGGCTGGCGGTCCAGGTCGTTGCCGAAGATGTTGACGGTGCCGCTGGTCTTATTGACCAGCGTGGAAAGAATCCCGATGGTGGTCGATTTGCCTGCGCCGTTGGGGCCCAGCAGTGCGAAGAAGTCGCCTTCCGCTACGTCGAGATCAATGCCGCTGAGGGCCTGAAACCCGTTGCCGTAGGTCTTGGTCAACTGTCGAATGGACAGAGCAGAACTCATAAGGGGTCTATACGCCGTGTTGAGAGTGGTGATGAAGTAAGGGCGACTGCGATGATTTGCAACCAGATGTGTAACAACCGACACCATGATGGGCGCGGTGACCGCCCTCGTAAAGTGACTGCTGTCGATAGTGGACATCAGTCCCACGCGTGCCACGACCGCCCATGCAGATAGGGCCACAGTGGCCGGCGAACGTTCCGGGCAACTGCCTCTGGCCCTCGGCGCCGCGAACTCCCCTACCCTGCAACGGTCACTATCCAGGCAAGTCCCGGATCTGTCCCACACCGAAGCTTACGTGCCTGGCCACCGTTTTCCCGTCGCCGCCCCGTGTCGACGGTAACTGCAAGTGGTTCGTCTCGCCTGGCTTACACGGAGAAAACACTATGTTGTTGCTGTGGATCGTCGCCCTCGTGGTTGGCATCGCCTGGCTGGCTCATCGCCGTATTGCCGCACTGCCCGCCATGGGTATCGTCGCCGTGTTTCTAGTGATCATGGGCGCAGCCAGTCACGCGCCCGGCTGGTTGCTGACGCTGTTCTGGCTATTGCTGATTGCCAGCGCGCTGCCATTGTTGCTGCCGGAGCTGCGCCGCAAGCATTTCAGCGCGCCCTTGTTTCGCTGGTTCAAGAAGACCCTGCCGCCGATGTCCGACACCGAGCGCGATGCCATCGACGCCGGCACGGTCTGGTGGGACGGCGAGTTGTTCAGCGGCCGGCCCGACTGGAACACGTTGCTGGCCTACCCAAAGGTGCAATTGAGCGCAGAAGAGCAAGCGTTCATTGACGGCCCGACCGAGCAGCTCTGCGCCATGGTCAGCGACTGGCAGATCGGTCAGGACATGGACCTACCGCCGGCCGCCTGGGCCCACATAAAAGAGCATGGCTTCTTCGCCCTGATCATTCCCAAGGAATATGGCGGCAAGGGTTTTTCCGCCTATGCCCACTCCCAGGTGGCCATGAAACTGGCCACCCGCAGCGGCGACCTTGCGTCCACGGTCATGGTGCCGAACTCCCTGGGCCCCGCTGAACTGCTGCTGCATTACGGCACCGACGAACAGCGCAATCACTACCTGCCTCGCCTGGCACGAGGCGACGATATTCCCTGCTTCGCCTTGACCGGCCCCCTGGCAGGCTCGGATGCCGGCGCGATGCCTGATGTCGGTGTCATCTGCAAAGGCCAGTGGCAAGGTGAGGAAGTCATCGGCATCCGCCTGACCTGGGAAAAACGCTACATTACCTTGGGTCCGATCGCGACCCTGCTTGGTCTGGCTTTCAAGGCCCACGACCCCGAGCACTTGCTGGGCGACAAGGAAAACCTGGGCATCAGCCTGGCGCTGATTCCAACCGACACGCCGGGCGTGGAAATCGGTCGTCGCCACTTGCCACTCGGCGCTGCGTTCATGAACGGGCCGAATTCGGGCAAGGACGTGTTCATCCCCCTCGACTACCTCATCGGCGGCCAGCCGATGCTGGGCAAGGGCTGGATGATGCTGATGAATTGCCTGTCGGTGGGTCGCTCGATCTCATTGCCGGCAGTCGGTACCGGTGCCGCCAAGTACACCAGCCTGGTCACAGGCCAATACGCGCAGATTCGCGAGCAGTTCAACGTCCCGCTGGCGGCCTTCGAAGGTATTCAGGAATCCCTGGCCAGGATTGGTGGCAACGCCTGGCTGATGGACAGCGCCCGCATGCTGACCGCCAATGCGGTGGACCTGGGGGAGAAACCCTCGGTGCTTTCGGCCATTCTCAAGTACCACCTGACCGAGCGCGGGCGCGATTGCATCACCCACGCCATGGATGTCCACGGTGGCAAGGGCATCATCATGGGCCCCAACAACTACCTGGGTCGCAACTGGCAAGGCGCACCGATCTTCATCACCGTGGAGGGCGCGAACATTCTGTCGCGCAACCTGATGATCTTCGGCCAAGGTGCCATCCGCTGCCATCCGTTCGTGCTCAAGGAAATGGCCCTGGCTGGCCGCGAAGACCAGGCTCAGGCACTGCTGGAGTTCGATGCGCTGCTGCTCAAGCACATCGGCTTCGCTGTCGGTAACGCGGCCAGTACCTTCGTCTTGAACCTGGGCCTGGGCCACTTCGAACAAGCGCCGGGCGACCGTCTTGCCCAAGGCTATTTCCGCGCCCTGAACCGGCAGGCAGCCGCCTTTGCCCTGCTGGCGGACTTGAGCATGATGCTGCTCGGTGGCGAGCTGAAGCGTCGCGAGCGGCTGTCGGCGCGTCTGGGCGATGTGCTCAGTTACCTGTACCTGAGTTCTGCCGCGCTCAAGCGCTATCACGACCAGAACTCGCCCGAGCACCTGCGGCCCCTGCTGTGCTGGGCCATGGAAGAAAGCCTGGGCCAGGCCGAGCACGCGCTGGATGGCATCCTGAAGAACTTCCCCAGCAAGGCACTCGGGTATCTGTTGCGTGGCGTAGTGTTCCCGTTCGGTCGTCGACACACCGGGCCTTGCGACAAGCTGGAAGCCGAAGTGGCCGCCATCACGGGTCGCCACAAGGGTGACCCGGCGCTGGAAGAGCTGCTCGCTGGCTGCTACCGCCCACAGGGCGCGGACGATCCGGTCGGTGCGCTGCAGGTTGCCTTCGATCTGCTGCGTGACAGCCAGCCGTTGCACAAGAAGCTGCAACAGGCCTACAAGGCGCGCCAGTTCAGCGCCACGCCCGGGCAATCGCTGATCGACGCAGCCCTGGAAGCTGGCGTCTTGCAACCCGCCGAGGCGCAGACGTTGCAACAGGCTGAAGCGGCGCGACGCAAGGTGATCGACGTCGATGACTTCAGCAAGGAAGAGCTGCTGCCCACCGCGGACAAGGTCCGCTGAGGATCTGCGAAAAGACAGCGGGCGCGCGGAGCTTTATACTCCCGCGCCCGTTTCGCTCAAGAGGACCCCACCATGGCCATTAACCATCTCGAACACCACCTTGTCCTGCTCGACCATCTGCGCAGCATCCTCGTGGCTCTGGGCGAAGCGGAGCAGGTCCCTGAGGAAAGCCACGCGCTGTTTCTGGAGCGTTTCGATGAGCTGCGGGCGCAACTGCCGAACGACCCGGTAGAAAGCCAGTACCTGGGTCAGGACATCATGTGCCAGGTCATCACCCGCTACCCGCAGATCGCCCACCTGGTACCGCGCGACCTGCTGTGGTTCTTTGCCGGCGACTGCCTGCACTACATGCCCGACGAAGAGATCGCGCTGTACCAGGCGCTTGAAGAGCGCCGTTTCGAAGCCGAGGAGAACGACGAACCGTTCGACTGGAATCAGGAGAAGCAGTTGATGGCGATGTCGGGGCCACAAAGTCACCACTGATGGCGCGTCACTTCGCCGTCGCAATGACGGCGAAGGCCGGTATGCATAAGCTGATAACCAAACGCCATTATCCCCTTCGCCGCCACTCTTCTATAGTCGCCCCACCGGAACACCGGCCATGCCCTTCCCCGTTCTCTTCGAGCCGACCGCGCCCAGCGGATGCGTCGGAGACGAGACTTGAAACCATGTCCACCCTCTTCACCCCGCGGCACCTGCTTGCCGCCAGCCTCAGCGTTGCGCTCGGCGTTGCCTTCAGCTTTTCGGCCCACGCCGAAACCCAGCTGCGCATCGGTTACCAGAAGTCCTCGACGCTGATGGTGCTGCTCAAGCAGCAAGGTACGCTGGAGAAGCAACTGGCAGACAAAGGCGTGCGCGTCAGCTGGCACGAGTTCGCCAGTGGCCAACCGCTGCTCGAAGCGCTCAACGTCGGCAACGTCGACCTGTCGGCAGACGTTGCCGACACGGTGCCGGTGTTCGCTCAAGCCGCCGGCGGCAAGCTCACCTATTACGCGTCCGAATCGGCTTCGCCGCAGGCCCAGGCGATTCTGGTTCGGCAGGACTCGCCGCTCAAATCCCTGGCAGACCTGCGTGGCCATACCGTAGCAGTCACCAAGGCGGCAGGGGCTCACTACCTGCTGCTGGCGGCCTTGCGCAAGGGTGATCTGAAGTTCACTGACATCAAGCCGGCCTACCTGACCATCGCCGACGGCCGCGCCGCCTTCGAAAACCAGAAGGTGGATGCCTGGGTGGCGTGGGAACCGTTCCTCAGTGCCGCGCAGCAGCACCAACCCACCCGCGTACTGGCGGGCAGCGAAGGCCTGGCGGCGTACAAGCGCTATTACCTGGCAGGCACGCCTTATGCGAAGGCCAACCCAACAATCCTGAAAACGGTGTTCGACGACTTGGCCGAAACTGGCAAATGGGTCAAGGCGAACCCGGCCGACGCCGCCGCGATTCTAGGTCCGCTCTGGGGCAATCTCGACCCGGCAGTGGTGCAGCAGGCGAACGCCCGCCGCAGCTACGATGTGCAGCCCGTCACCCGCGAAGGATTGGCCGAGCAGCAGAAGATCGCCGATGCTTTTCATGACGAAAAGCTGATTCCCAAGCGGATCGATGCGGTGAACGTGGAGGTGTGGGCGCCGAGCGAGTAATCGATCGGCGAACGTCCAGGATCTGTGCGGCGGCCCCTTACCTGCCGCCGCCAACCGGGCCGGAAAACGCAGCTCAGGAGCAGTTGACTGCCCCGATTACGCCGCAGACAGATGCTCGTAGAGAATCACCGCACCGACCAGCATCAACACGATGCCGCCGACGATTTCCGCGCGCTTGCCGACCACCACGCCCAGTGCACGACCCAGCATCACGCCGATCGTGACCATGACCGTGGTCGCCACGCCGATGGCGGCGGCTGCGATCCAGATATTCACGTCGACGAACGCCAGGCCTACGCCAACCGCCAGGGCATCGATGCTGGTGGCAAAGGCCGTGACGGCCAGGATGGCAAAGGAATGCTGTTGCGGCTTGTGTTCTTCCGGGGCTTCATCTTTGACGCCGTTGTAGATCATGTGCAGCCCAAGTCCCACCAACAGCACGAAGGCGATCCAGTGGTCGAAGTCCTGGACGTACTGTGTAGCCGCCTGACCTATGAACCACCCTATCAACGGGGTAATGGTTTCTATCGCGCCAAAGATGACACCGGTACGAAGTGCCTCGGCGAATCGCGGCTTGTGAAGGGTAGCGCCCTTGCCGATGGCGGCTGCGAAGGCGTCGGTGGACATGGCCAACGCGACGAAAATGATGGAAATGGGATTCACGGTCGAACATCCAGCCGGGCTATGAGTCAACGACGCGACCACACGCCCGGCTTCAGGCATGGATGCATCGTTGGTCTCACCAACCACAAGGTGTTCGTGCCACGGCAGGCAGCCGAGAATGTTGACACGAACGCGCTGAACCGAGATCCAGAGCAGGCTACTCCCCAACAAGGGACGCCACTGTAAGCAGCGGCGCATGAAAATTTCGTGAGCCCGTCAATGGGTGTCAGAGCGACAGCGCCTGACGGCCTATTGCGACCAGTGCGCTGTCATCCTGAGGCGTGTGAATGCGCGCACAGAGCACGTTGCGGTAGTGCCGTTCCAGCGCGTTGCGACGGTCCAGTGCCGGGTTGCCGCCGGCTTCGATGGCCAGGGTTACGGCGCGGATGGCCTGATTGCACACCAGGTACTTGATGGCGGGCCAGCGCTCGGGCGGCAGGCGACCTTCGGCAGCCGATTGCAACAGGGCCTGGTTGGCCAGCAGCAGGCTGTCGATCTCGCCGACCCGCTCCTGGAAGCGCGGCAGCGTCGCCAGGGGAGCACCGAGATTGGCCGGCACACGGTGCTGCAGCCAATCGATGAACGAATCCCGCGCGGCTTGGGCGACACCGTCGTAGACACTGGACATCAGCACCGCCATCCACAACAGGCCTTCGCTGTCCAGTTCCGGCTGTGGCGTGCTGGCCGGATTCACGCTGACAGCTTGCTCGAACGGTACCAGCACGTCTTCGAAGACCACGTCGTGGCTGCACGTGGCACGCATCCCCAGGTGGTCCCAGGTGTCTTCGATGGTGATTCCGGGGGTGTCTCGATGCACCAGCCAGGAACCCACCAACGGATCGTCATCGTCGCTGCGCGCCCACACCAGCAGCCAGGTCAGGCCGTGGCTGCCGGTGGAATAGATCTTGCGGCCGCCCAGTCGCCAGCCCTCGGCGGTACGTCGCGCCACGGTATTGGGCAGGCCGCCGCGGGCCGGCGTGCCCAGTTCGGGCTCGACCCGCAGCGAATTGATCAGCGCCCCGCTTTCCACGGCGTCCAGCGCCAGACGCTGTTTCCACCCCTGAGGCCAACGCTCGCTCTGGTGCAGGCGGGCTTGCTGCAGGTACTGCATGACCAGAATCAGCGCCGTGGCCGGCTCGCCCTTGGCGACTGCGGCCACCACTTTCTGCGCTGTTGCCAGGTCGGCCCCGCCGCCACCATAGGCCGTAGGCACGCTCAGCGCGAGCAGGCCGAGGCTGTGCAGGTGGTCGATGTTGTCTTGGGGAAACTCGCCACTGCGGTCGTAGCGCTCGGCGTGCAGCGCCATTCGCTCGGTAAGCGCGGCCAGGGCGATGGGGTCGAGTGGGGTCATGGGAAAACTCCGTCGGGCGGTTCGATAACGGCAGGCCGCCGACGGCACGACTCACCGCACGGCACATTGAATTGGGCCAATCTACCTAACCCCCATTACATGAGTAAAGCTCATTTTAGGCATATCCTAATATGCGAATATCGCACATATCTCGCGCTATCAGTCCGTATTCATGCCGCGCGCCACGGTTTCCCCGAACAAGCGAATCGCGCCTTGCAGGTTGCCGACGAAAGCCGCATGCACCAGCCACAGATCGACCATGGGTTTGAAATCCGACACCTGCAGAACCTGCAGTTCGTCGCGATGGCGGCTGTGCTGCAACAGCGGTGCCGGGACCAGACCCAGGCCCATGCCGCTGGCCGCCAGCCCCAGTTGCAGGTCGGTGCCGAAAGTCTCCAGATTGAGTTTCAGGCTCAGGCCTTGCTCGGCCAAGGCGTGCGAGAGGCCAGCGCGAAAGCCGCAGCCATCGGGATTGAGCACCCAACCCTCGCTTTGGCAGTCGGCCAGCCTGCAGCGTTTGCCGAAATCCAGGCCCTTGGCCCCGACCACCAGCAGCGGCATGCGTGCGAGCGAGTGGCCCACCACGCCGTCGGGGAACACCTTGCCTGCCGGAAACAACGCTGCCGCCGCGTCCAGCTCACGGTGCTGGATACGCTGGACCAGCTGTCCACCCCAGCCGTGGGCGACCTGCACGTGCAAATCGACGAAGCGCTGTTTCAGGGCGTGCAGGGCATCGAGCAGCACGGCGTCGCCGACCGTCTGCGGTACGCCCAAGCGCAGGGTGCCGGAGGGCGCGGCGTCTTCGGCCACCAGCTCATGCAGCGAATCGACCTCGCGCATCACGCCCTGGCAGCGTTCGTACACGCGCAAGCCGATAGCGGTGGGTTTCATCGGCTTGGTGTGCCGGTCGAGCAGAATCGCGCCGAGCGATTCTTCAAGACTTTGCAGCCGCCGGGTCACGGCGGACTGGGTCAGCTGCAGGGATTCGGCGGCCACGCTCAGTGACTGCAGGCGCACCACTGCCAGGAACGCTTGGATGTCATCTATCTTCATTCGCTTTTCGCATATTAGCTTATAAACAAATTGAATTTCGGGAAGCTTAATCCCTTTGCTAGGGTAATAACGAATCTGTTCGAGGGCTACTGAAATGACTCATCCACTGCGCTATGACCGCTTTCGCCAGTTCGTCGGCGACCTGGCCGAGCTGCTAGATCGCGACTCGAGCGAGCCTGCGGTGCTGGAACAGGGCGCGGTGTTGCTGCAGCGGCTGGTCAGCCACGACGACTGGCTGCCGGCCATCGCTGCCCAGCCCGATCCGCAACGCTACCAGCAATTCCTGCTGCACGCCGACGCCCGCCAGCGCTTTTCCGTGGTGAGCTTCATCTGGGGCCCTGGGCAGAGCACACCGATCCATGATCATCGCGTCTGGGGACTGATCGGCATGTTGCGCGGTGCCGAATATTCTCAGGCCTTCAGCCGTGCCAGCGATGGTCGCCTGTTGCCAGACGGCGCGCCGATCCGCCTGGGGCCCGGCCAGGTCGAAGCGGTATCGCCCAGCATCGGCGACATCCATCAGGTGAGCAATGCCTTCGACGACCGTGTATCCATCAGCATTCATGTCTACGGCGCCAATATCGGCGCCGTAGCGCGCGCCGTGTACAGCGAAAGCGGCGAAGCAAAGCCCTTCATTTCCGGTTATTCCAATGCCGGCATTCCCAACTTCTGGGACGTGTCCAAAGAGCGCCAGCCAAAAGAGAGTTCACCCGCATGAGCCAGATTGCCGTACGCCCCTACTCCACCTTGCGCCAGGCACTGCTGGACGGCCAGGAAGTGGCATTGATCGATGTACGCGAAGAGGCGCCTTTCGCCGAGGCTCACCCACTGTTCGCCGCCAACATCCCGCTGTCCCGGCTGGAACTGGACATCTACGCGCGGGTACCGCGCCGCGATACGGCCGTCACCGTCTATGACGACGGCGAAGGCCTCGCTGCCGTGGCCGCGCAACGCTTGCAAGCGCTCGGCTATACCGACGTGGCGCTGCTGCAAGGTGGGCTTGCCGGCTGGCGCGATGCGGGCGGCGAGCTGTTTCGCGACGTCAACGTGCCGAGCAAGGCCTTCGGCGAGCTGGTCGAAAGCCTGCGACATACGCCTTCACTGGCCGCCGAGCAAGTGCAGGCACTGCTCGATAGCCGGGCCGATGTGGTGGTGGTCGACGCCCGCCGTTTCGACGAATACCAGACCATGAGCATTCCAGGCGGCATCAGTGTGCCGGGCGCCGAACTGGTGCTGCGCATCCGCGAACTGGCGCCCGATCCGCAGACCCGGGTGATCGTCAACTGCGCCGGTCGCACCCGCAGCATCATCGGCACGCAGTCGCTGGTCAATGCGGGCATTCCCAACCCGGTGTCGGCACTGCGCAACGGCACCATCGGCTGGACACTGGCAGGTCAGACACTGGAGCACGGTCAACAGCGTCGCTTCGGCGAGGTCGCCGAGCACACCCGTGCGGCAGCGGCGCAGTGGGCACGCGTCGTGGCAGACAGGGCCGGCGTGCAACGCGCGACGCTTGCAGTGCTGGCCAGTTGGCAGGCCGAACAGGGCCGCACCACCTATGTGTTCGACGTGCGCACCCCGGAAGAATACGCGGCCGGGCACCTGCCCGCGGCGCGCTCCACACCGGGCGGTCAGCTGGTGCAGGAGACCGATCATTTCGCCAGCGTGCGCGGTGCACGGCTGGTGCTGGTGGACGACGACGGCGTGCGCGCCAACATGAGCGCCTCGTGGCTGGCCCAGATGGGCTGGGACGTCTACGTGCTGGACGATGTGCAATCCAGCGATTTCACGGCCATCGGCGCCTGGCAGGCGCCGCTGCCGACCCTGCCCGATGCCGAGACGGTCAGCCCGGCAACACTTGCCCAGTGGCAAGCCGCGGGTGACACCCAGGTATTCGATTTCACCAGCAGCGCCAACCATGTGCAGCGCCACATTGCCGGTGCCCACTGGGCCCTGCGCGCGCAGTTGTCCCAGGCCCTGAAGAACGTGCCCGTGGCCGAACGCTACGTGGTGACCTGCGGCAGCGGGCTGCTGGCGCGCTTCGCCGTGGCCGATCTGCAGGCATTGACCGGCAAGCCGGTATTTCTTCTCGAAGGTGGCAACGCCGCCTGGGTGGAGCAAGGCCTGCCGGTGGCAACAGGCGAGCGCCACCTGGCCGTGCCTCGCAGCGATCGCTACCGGCGGCCCTACGAGGGCACCGACAACCCTCGCCAGGCCATGCAAGGCTATCTGGATTGGGAGTTCGGTCTGGTCGAACAGCTGGCCAACGATGGCACCCACGGCTTCAAGGTGATCTGACACCGCCGTACCCCTTAAATCACTGGCTGCTCGGGACCTGATGAAACCGGACCGAGCGGCGATCGCACTCATGTGCCGTCGCCGCCGGTCTGCACGTTTTTCAGGAGAGACCCGATGACTTCGTTGTCCGTTCTGCACGATTCCACGCCCACGCTGCGCCAGCGTGTCACGCCGCAGGAATGGGAGGTGCGCGTCAAGCTTGCGGCTGCCTATCGCATCGCCGCGCAGTTGCGCTGGACCGATCATATCTACACGCATTTCTCGGCCCGCGTGCCGGGCGATCAGGAACACTTCCTGATCAACGCCTTCGGCCTGCTATTCGATGAAATCACCGCGTCCAATCTGGTCAAGGTGGATATCGACGGTGAGCTGATCGACGATCCGCTGGGTCTGGGCATCAACCACGCAGGCTACGTGATCCACAGCGCCATCCACCGCGCACGTCCCGACCTCAAAGCGGTGCTGCACACCCATACCCGCGATGGTGCGGCAGTGTCGGCCCAGCGCAACGGCTTGCTGCCGCTGTCCCAGCACGCGCTGCTCTACTACAGCCGCGTGGCCTACCACGGTTATGAAGGCATCGCGCTGGATCTGGACGAACAGACGCGCCTGGTCCGCAACCTGGGCAACAGCAACATCCTCATCCTGCGCAACCACGGCCTGTTGACCGGAGGCGTCAGTGTCGAGCACGCCTTCCGCGAACTGCATGGGCTGGAGCGCGCCTGCAACATCCAGATCGCCGCCCAGGCCGGCGGCAATGCCGAGCTGCTGCTGGCACCGCAGGCGGCCATCGACAAGGTGCACCAGCAGTCCGCCAGTGCAGCCAGCGGCGACAACCCCAAGATCCAACTGCACTGGGACGCCTTGATCCGTCAACTGGACCGCGAGGGCCAAGACTATGCCACCTGAAATCGCCTCCGGGCCGATCGCCAGAGCGCCCATCCACATGCTCGAAGTCACCCCCAGCGCACCCCGCCGCGGCGTACGCGTGCCAGGCTTCGTGCTCAGGCTGCTGAGCCCGCTGGCGATCCTGGTGCTGTGGGAACTGGCTTCCCGGACCGGGCTGATTCCACCGCGCATCATCGCCGCGCCGTCGAGCATTGCCGTGACCTTCTGGGCCCTGACGGTCAGCGGCGAACTGCCCATGCACCTGCTGATCTCCCTGCAGCGGGCGGTGTCGGGACTGGCCATCGGGGTGGTGATCGGCACCGTCGCCGCTTTGTTCACCGGGTTGTCGCGACGTGGCGAAGTGCTGCTCGATTCGCCCATGCAGATGCTGCGCACCGTACCGTCGCTGGCGCTGGTGCCACTGTTCATTCTGTGGTTCGGCATCGGCGAATTCACCAAGGTCGCGCTGATCGTCATGGGCACCACCTTTCCTGTGTACCTGAACCTGTTCGCCGGCATCCGCAGCATCGACCCCAAGCTGATCGAAGCCGGCAACACCCTGGGGCTGAACCGTCGCGAACTGGTGTGGCACGTGATATTGCCCGGCGCGCTGCCGTCGTTCTTCGTCGGCCTGCGTTATTCGCTGGCGATTTCCTGGCTGGCGCTGGTGTTCGTCGAGCAGATCAACGCCACCTCCGGCATCGGCTTCCTGGCCAGCGACGCACGCGACTTCATGCGCACCGACATCATCGTCATCTGCCTGCTGGTGTACAGCCTGCTGGGGCTGGTGATCGACGGCATCATCCGCGCCCTGGAGCACTATGCCCTGGCCTGGCGCCCCTCCTTCGTGAAGAGCTGATCCCATGACCGCACACACCCTGACCCGCCCATTGCACCCTCAACCCGCCGTCAGCCTGCAGAACGTGGTGCGCCAGTTCGGCGCCAATCGTGTGATCGACGGCCTGGACCTGGACATCGCGCCCGGCGAGTTCGTTGCCCTGCTGGGCGCCAGCGGCTCGGGCAAGACCACCCTGCTGCGCTCGCTGGCCGGGCTTGACCCGATCGAGGGCGGCCGCCTGCTGGTGCCCGCGGCACGCTCGGCGGTGTTCCAGGAACCGCGGCTGATGCCGTGGAAGCGCGTGTGGAAGAACGTGACCCTCGGCGTGCGCGACCCCCAGGCCCGCGAGCGTGCGGTCAAGGCGTTGACCGAGGTGGGTTTGGCGCATCGGCTCGATGCCTTTCCCGCCACCTTGTCCGGCGGTGAAGCCCAGCGCGTGGCATTGGCCCGCAGCCTGGTGCGCGAGCCTCGCCTGCTGTTGCTCGACGAACCCTTCGCGGCCCTCGATGCCCTTACCCGCATTCGCATGCATCAGCTGATCATCGACCTGTGGCGTGCCCACGGGCCTGCGGTGCTGCTGGTCACCCACGATGTCGAGGAAGCGATCCTGCTGGCCGATCGCATCATCGTGCTCAAGCAGGGGCGGATTGCCGAAGCGCTGCCGATCGGCCTGGATCGCCCTCGGGAGAAAGGCACCCCGGCCTTCAACGCCATTCGCCGACGCCTGCTGGGACTGCTGGGCGTGGAAGCCGGCCCGCCTCAGGTGGCCGATGGATCCTTGCCGCTGACGAGCAGACCGCGAGCACTCGCGACCTGATCCGAGGTGGGGCCATTCGCGGGCAGAGCCTCGCTCCCACAGAGAACTCGCCGCCCGCCCCGTTCCCACAGGCACCACCCACCTCTGTGGGAGCGGGGCTCTGCCCGCGAAGGCCCCCACCCCAAACCCAAGCCGATCACAGCACTAAAAGGACAATCACCCATGCCCCACCCAACCCACCTATCGGCTTCGAACCCACCCCAACGCCCCCGCCTGCTGGCGCTCGGCATACTGCTCGCAACACTTGCGGGCTGCTCGCCCTCGGCCCCCGAGCAGGCCGACAAGACTTTGAAGATCGCCTTCTTCGGCGACAACACCACCTTGGTCAGCGTCGACCCGTTCCAGGTTTATTGGCTGGAACACCGCGTGCTGCTGCGCAACGTCGCCGAATCCCTGACCGACCAGGACCCGGACAGTGGCAAGATCATTCCCTGGTTGGCCAAGAGCTGGGACATCAGCGACGACGCCCTGAGCTACACCTTCCAGCTGCGTGACGACGTCACCTTCAGCAATGGCGAGCGCTTCGACGCCCACGCCGTGAAGGCCGCCTTCGACAGCGACAAGGCATTCGCCAAGGAGCTGCCGGCAACCTTCGGTGCGACCTACCTGGCGGGCTACGACCATGCCGAAGTGCTCGACGACTTCACCGTCAAACTGGTGCTGTCGCGACCCAACGCTGGTTTCTTGCAGGCCACCTCCACCACCAACCTGGCGATTCTCGCGCCGGCCTCCTACCAGTTGACGGCCAAGCAGCGCTCGCTCGGCCAGATCATCGGCACCGGGCCGTTCGTGCTCGATCACTACACGCCGGAGAGCGGCGCCCGACTGACCCGTCGACCGGGCTACCACTGGGCGTCGGCGAACATGAAGAACAAGGCCGACGCCCATCTGGATGCCGTCGAAATCAGCTACATCGCCGAGGAAAGCGTACGCAACGGATTGTTCCTGCAGGGCAAGGTCGATGTGCTGTGGCCGCGCAACCCGTTCGCGGAAGTCGACCTCCAGCTGTACCAGAGCAAGGGCGCTACCATTCAGAGCCGCGCCTTGCCCGGCCCGGCGCTGAACCTCTACCCCAACACCCGCAACGGCCGTGTCCTGGCCGACAGGAAAGTGCGCCAGGCACTGCTCAAGGCCATCGACCGCAAGAGCTACGCCAGCACCGTGTACAACGCCGATTTCCCCGTGGTCAACGGTGTGTACGACAGCACCACTCCGTACTTCAAGGCCCAGGGCGCCAAGCTTGGCTACGACGCTATCGGCGCCGCACGCCTGCTGGACGAGGCAGGCTGGGCACCGGCTGCCGATGGCTATCGACACAAGGACGGCAAGCGCCTGAGCCTGGCCTACAACATCAACGGCAGTGAAACGGCCGGCGATGTGCTGGTGCAGGATCAACTGCGCAAGGTCGGTATCGACCTGAAACTCAACGTCGTGACCCGCGCCGAATGGACCGCCGCCAATGCCCAGGGCAACTACGACCTGACGTCCACCTACATGACCCGCGCCGATCCGATCATTCTGCAGACCATTCTCGATCCGCGCAGCGCCAACAGCTCGACCCTGGCCACCAATACCTACGAACCGGCGACCCTGAACCGGGCCACCACGCTGTTCGACGCTGGCATCACTGCCACTCAAGCCGAGCAACGCGCCAAGGCGTACGGCGACCTGCAGGACCTGCTGGTAGACGAGGCCTCGGCCATCCCGATCTACGAGCGTGTCTGGCAGGCGGCCACGGCGGCTCGGGTGAAGAACTTCCACTGGACTGCAGAGGGCTTCGCCTTCCTCGGTGACATCGAGGTCGGCACGCCATGAACCGTTACCTGCTGGGGCGTGTCGGCCAGGCGCTGCTGGTGCTGTGGGGCGCCTATACCATCACCTACTTCATCCTCTACCTGCTGCCCGGCGACACGCTGTCGATCATGCTCAGTGCCTCGGGCCTGGAAGTCGATGCGCTGTCACCGGCGGACCTGGCCAAGGCCCGCGCCTACTACGGGCTGGATCGCGGGCTGTTCGAGCAGTACGTTCATCTGCTCTGGCAGGCCCTGCACGGTGATTTCGGCCAGTCGCTGTCGCTCAACCGCCCGGTGACTGCGCTGCTGGCCGAGCGCCTGCCACAGACCCTGACCCTGGCGGGCACCGCCATCATGCTGTCGTTGATCGGCGGCATCGGCCTGGCCTACCTGACCGCCTACGTGCGCTGGCAACCCCTGCAATCGGCCATGGCGCGCCTGCCGTCGCTGGGGTTCTCGGTGCCGGTGTTCTGGCTGGGCCTGCTGCTGATCCAGGTGTTCGCCTTCGGCCTTGGCTGGTTCCCCGCCACCGGCAGTCAGGGCCTGGACAGCCTGGTGCTGCCGGCCATCACCCTGGCGATCCCAAGCGCCGCGGTGTATGCCCAGGTGCTGCAACGCGGATTTCAGCACGTGTGGCGCGAGCCCTACATCACCACGGCCTACGCCAAGGGGCTGAGCCGCGCCCAGGTGCAGTACCGCCACGGCCTGAAGAACGCGGCACTGCCGATTCTCACGCTGTTCGGCCTGCAGGTCGGCAACACCGTGTCGGGTGCGGTGCTGGTGGAGACCATCTTCAGCCGCAACGGTGTCGGGCGCCTGGCGCAGGAAGCCGTACTGCGCCAGGACATTCCAGTGGTGCTGGCAATCGTCGCTATCTCGGCGGCCGCTTTCGTGGTGGTGAACCTGCTGGTAGACCTGCTCTACCCGATGCTCGACCCCCGTATCACCCACGCGCCCCGTGCGCCCAGTGCGGCCTAGGCCTGCAAAGGATTCCGCTCATGCCTTCATCCAACGCCGTGCGCAACCTCGACCGTCGGTTCGGCTCGCCGTCGCTACAACGCATACCGGCTACCACGCCAACCGCGCCATCCGCGCCATTGCCAGCCGCGACCGCGACGCCATGGCGACGGCGCAATCGCTGGTCACGCCTGCTCAGCGCTTCACGCCCCCTGTTGCGCCGTCCCGGCTTCATGCTGGCCGCACTGGTAGTCGCGTTCGCCTTGCTGGCTGCGCTGGCACCGGGCGTGCTGAGCGGGTTCGACCCCAATGCCACGGCGCCGCTGGTTAAGCTCACCGCGCCCAACGCCACCCATTGGTTCGGCACCGACGAGCTGGGCCGCGACCTGTATACCCGCGTGATCCACGGCGCCAGTCTGTCGATTCAGGCAGCACTGCTGGCGGTTGGCCTGGCCTTGCTTGGTGGCTTGAGCCTGGGCGTGCTGTCGGGGTTCGCCGGGGGCCGCGTGGATGCGCTGATCATGCGCATCATCGACGTGCTGCTGGCCCTGCCCGGCTTGCTGCTGGCCCTGGCCATCGTCACCGCCATCGGCTTCGGCACCTTGCCGGTAGCCCTCGCCGTGGGTGTGGGGATCATTCCCGGTTTTGCCCGCACCACCCGCGCCGAGGTGCTGCGCGTGAAGACCTTGCCCTACGTGGAAGCCGCCCGTTTGGGCGGCGCGAGCTGGTTGCAGACGTTGCGGCGGCACATCCTGCCCAACGCCTGGGGGCCGGTCGCCGTGCTCGCCACCCTGGACTTCGGCGCCGCCATCCTGGCCACCGCAGGCCTCAGTTTCCTGGGTTTCGGCGCCGCGCCACCGGCGCCGGAATGGGGCACGTTGATCGCCACCGGCCGGCATTTTCTGATCACAGCGCCGTGGGTGGCGTTGTTGCCCGGCGCCTTTGTCGTTGCCGTGGTGTTCAGCCTCAATCACTTGGCCCGCACCCTTGAAGAGATCAAGCGATGAACGCGCTCATTGAAGTCCACAACCTGGGCATCGCCTACCGCCAGGGTGCGCAACAGACCCAGGCGGTGACGGATGTATCGTTCAGCCTGGCCCAGGGCGAGACCCTGGCCATCGTTGGAGAATCAGGCTCGGGCAAAACCACTGTGGCCAACGCTATCCTCGGCTTGCTGCCCGACAGCGCCGTGCTGACCGCCGGTCGGCTGCTTGTGGCCGGTCAGGACCTGAGCCAGGCCAGTGAGCGTGCCAAGCGCCAACTGCGCGGCCGCACCATCGGTCTGGTACCGCAAGACCCGATGGTCAGCCTCAACCCCACCCAACGCATCGGCGGGCAGATCGCCGAGGCACTGGTGCTGGCCAGAGGTGGGCGCTACCGGGGGGTGGACAACGATGTCGGCGAGCTGCTCGCCCAGGTCGGCCTGGACAACCCGACGCTGCGCGCCCGGCAGTACCCTCACGAGCTTTCCGGCGGCATGCGTCAACGCGTGCTGATCGCCATTGCACTGGCTGGCAACCCGCGACTGATCATCGCCGATGAGCCGACCAGTGCGCTGGATGTGACCGTGCAGCAGCGGATTCTCGATCATCTCGAGGGGCTGGTGCGCGAGCGTGGCATCTCGTTGCTGATCATTACCCATGATCTGGGTGTTGCCGCCGACCGCGCCGACCGGGTGCTGGTGATGAAGTCCGGGACGCTGGTCGAGCACGGCACGCCGCAGCAGGTGCTGGCCAGCCCGACGCAGCCTTATACCCGCGCCTTGATCGCCGCCGCGCCGGCCTTCGCCGAGCCCCGCGCACCGCGTACTGCGGCTGCGCCAGGGCAACCGCCGCTGCTGGCGTTGACTGCGGTGAACAAGCATTACCGGCTGCCACGCGTCCGTGGCCAGGCCGACAGCTTCCAGGCGCTGGCCGATGTCAGCTTCAAGGTCTGCGCCGGGCAGACCCTGGGCATCGTCGGCGAATCAGGCTCGGGCAAGAGTACGGCTTTGCGCATTGCCTTGGGGCTGGAGAAGGCCGACAGCGGCCGCATCGAGTTTGCCGAGCAGGACGTGACCGATTTCGGCTGGCGACAATTCCGACCGTTGCGTCGGCGTATGCAACTGGTGCAGCAGAACCCGTTCGCAGCGCTGGACCCGCGCCTGTCGATCTTCGACAGCATCGTCGAACCCCTGGTCTCGTTCGGCCTGGCCCGAGGGGCGGAGCTCGATCGGGCTGCGCGTGAATTGATCGAACGAGTGCATCTGCCGGCCCACTTCCTCGACCGCTTGCCCAGGGAGCTGTCCGGCGGCCAGCGCCAGCGGGTGGCCATCGCCCGGGCCCTGGCGCTGCAGCCTGATCTTCTGCTGCTGGACGAGCCGGTGTCGGCGCTGGACGTCTCGGTGCAGCGGCAGATCCTCGATCTGCTCGACGAGCTGCAACGCGAGCTGGACATCGCCTACGTCATCGTCTCCCATGACCTGGCAGTGATCGCCAACGTCGCCGATGACGTGCTGGTGATGCGCCAGGGCCGCATCGTCGACCAAGGCGCCACTGCGCAGGTGTTCAACCATCCGGGGAATGTCTACACCCAGGCGCTGCTCGACGCCGTCCCCGGCAAGCGCCAGCGTGCCCTGGCCTGAGCCACGCCATCCCGCTCCACGTAGGAGCGGTCATCGGCCGCGAAGAAACCACTGCGGTAGGCCTGAACCACCACAGCGCCCCTTCGCGGCCACGGACCGCTCCCACAAGACAGGTCTAGGAAAAATATGCTCGCTACGCATATTGCCCGGACCTAAGAATTCATAAAAAGAATAATTAACATAGAACTAAATGTCATTTCACAGCGCCTCGTTAGAGCTTTAGCTTGAATGCAGACCGACCCCTCGCCTGGTGGAGGTAACTCAATCCCTCTTCAGGAGTCGCTGTCCATGACCCGTTCCCGTGTCCTTTCTTTCGTCCTGGCCGTGGGGCTGCTGGCCACCGGGCCCATGGCCTGGGCCGACAAGCTCGAGCCACTGCGCGTTGCCAATCAGAAATCCACCCTGAAGCTTCTGCTCACCGCCGCCGGTGAGCTCAAGAACGTTCCCTACCCCATCGAGTTCTCGGAATTCGCCGCCGCCGCGCCTCTGGGCGAAGCGCTGAACGCCGGCGCGGTGGACGTGGGCTATCTGGGCGACGCGCCCTACGTCTTCGCGCTGGGTTCCGGTGCGCCGCTCAAGGCCGTCAGCATCACCCATTTCGAAGGCCGCTACACCACGTCCATCCTGGTGCCCAAGGACTCGCCGCTGCAGTCGGTCGCCGACCTCAAGGGCAAGCGCGTCGTCACCAACCGTGGCTCCATCGGCCACTTCCTGGTGATCAAGGCCTTGCGCGACGCAGGTTTGAAGACCACCGACATCACTTTCGTCAACCTGCTGCCCAGCGACGCCCAAGGCGCGCTGCAGTCCGGCGACGCCGACGCCTGGTCGACCTGGGACCCCTACACCACCATTGCGCTGAACCAAGGCAACGCCCGCATCCTGCGCAAAGGCACCGACCTGCTGACCAACAACACCTACCTGGTCGCCACCGAGCAAGCCACTGAAACCAAGCGCGCGCAGGTCGAGGACTTCGTCGTGCGCCTGGAACGTGCCTACCAATGGGCCAACATCCACCACAACGAGTTCGCCGCAGCCCAGGCCCAGGTCACCCGCCTGCCCTTGGCGGTGCACCTGGCCTCGGTCAACGAGACCCGCTACACCCGCGCCGAGATCACCGACGCGGTGATCGCCGACCTTCAGCAAACCGCCGACATCTATCTGGAGGAAGGCGTGCTGGCCCAGCCGGTCAAGGTTGCCCAAGGTTTCGACAAGCATTTCAACGCCTACCGCGCACCCACCCAGACCCCACTGGCCAGCGCGCCATAACAGGAGATTCCCATGAGCACACGACAACTGAAACTGGGCGCCATGATCCACGGTGTGGGGCACGGCTGGGGCGAGTGGCGCCATCCGCAGGCACTGGCCGACGCCAGCACCAACCTGCGCTACTACCAACAGCAGGCCCGCCTGGCCGAAGACGCCCGCTTCGACTTCGCCTTCATCGCCGACAGCTTGCACATTCACGAACGCTCGAGCCCGCATTACCTCAATCGCTTCGAACCGCTCACCCTGCTCTCGGCGCTGGCCGCCACTACCGAGCACATTGGCCTGGTGGCTACCATCACGGTCAGCTACACCGAGCCCTACCAGGTGGCGCGGCAATTGGCTTCGCTCGACCACATCAGTGGCGGCCGCGCCGGCTGGAACGTGGTCACCTCCTGGCTGTCCGGCACCGCCGACAATTTCAGCAAGGCCGAGCATCCGCCCCATGCCGTGCGCTACCAGATCGCCAGAGAGCACGTGGATGTGGTCAAGGGGCTGTGGGACTCGTGGGAAGACGATGCCTTCACCCGCAACAAGGCCACCGGCGAGTTTTTCGACCGCAGCAAGCTGCACGCGCTGAACCATCAGGGCGAGTTCTTCCAGGTCAAGGGACCGCTGAACATCGCCCGCTCGCGCCAGGGTCAACCGGTGATTTTCCAGGCCGGCGTTTCCGAGGACGGCCGCAACTTCGCCGCGCAGAACGCCGATGCGATCTTCTGCCGGCACGAGTCGTTCACCGAATCGCATGCGTATTACCAGGACCTCAAGCAACGTGCGGCGAAGGCCGGCCGCAACCCGGACAAACTGTTCATCCTGCCCGGCATCAGCCCGATCGTGGGCCGTGACCGTGATGAGGTCGAGCGCCGCTATGAGGAAGCTGCAGACCTGGTGGGCATCGAAGACGCCATCGTCGCCCTCGGCCGCCCATTCAACGACTACAACTTCAACGGGCATGACCTGGACGCGGCCTTCCCCGATCTGGGCGACCTGGGCGCCAACAGCCACAAGGGTACGTCCGAGCGTATCAAGCACGTGGCCCGTGAAGAGAACCTGACCTTGCGCCAAGTGGCGCTGCGCTTCGCCAAGCCAGATCGGGATTTCGTCGGCCTGCCCGAAGAAGTCGCCCACGCCGTGCAAGCCTGGTTCGAAGGCAACGCCGCCGATGGCTTCATCATCAACTCGCTGTTGCCCGACGGCCTCGAATACTTCACCCGCTACGTGGTGCCGATCCTTCAGCAACGCGGCCTGTTGCGCACCGAGTACCCCGGCCTGACCCTGCGCGACAACCTCGGCCTGGAGGTGCCGGCCAATCGCAACTCAACACCGCGCCGCAACGAAGAAGTGGCCTGAATACCCTTTTCCCACCCGCCGTGGCCGTGGGCTCCGGCACTCGATTGCAAAGGACATCTGCCATGTTTGCCGAAAAAATACCGCGCCCTGCCACGGCGATCCGCGCCACTGCGCTGGAGCCGACCATCGGCGCGCAGATCGAGGGCGTGGATCTGCGGCGCCCACTCGACGCGCACGCCCGTGATCAAATACGTGCCTTGCTGCTCAAGCACAAAGTGTTGTTCTTCCGTGACCAGCACATCGATACCGCCCAGCAACTGGCGTTCGCCCGTCAGTTCGGCGAGCTGTACCAGCATCCGACCACCCAGAAGCAGGACCACGAGCGTCCCAACGCCCACCTGATTCTCGGAAGTGAAGCCCGTGACCGTTATGGCGATGCGCGCAAGGGCCGCTGGCATACCGATACCAGCTGGATGCTCAAGCCGACCTTCGGCGCCGTGCTACGCGCGGTGTCACTGCCCGAGTGCGGTGGCGATACGCTCTGGGCCGACACCGGCCTGGTGTACCGCAGCCTGCCGGCGGCCCTGCGCGAGCGGATCGACAATGCCTTCGTCACCCACAACTTCAAACCCGCGCTGGACAAGGTCGGCTACAACTACCCGATCCTCGCGCACCCACTGGTGCGTACGCATCCGGAGACGGGCGAAGATGCGTTGTTCATCAACTTTTCTATGTCACCGCAGATTCTTGGGCTGTCACTGGAGGAAAGCCGCGAGATCGTCGGCCTGCTGCTCAAGGAAGTGAGCAACCCCGAGTACCAGGTGCGTTTCAAGTGGCAACCGGGGGACGTGGCGTTCTGGGACAACCGTGGGGCATTGCATTACCCGGTGTACAACTACGGTGATTTCCCGCGGGCAATGGAACGGGTATTGATTGCCGACGATGACATTCCCCATCGGCGCCGGGCTGATCCGGATAAATCGCGCTGAACCCTTCGCGGCCGATGACCGCTCCTACGCTCGGCGCGCTACTGCGCAGGAGCGGTCACCGGCCGCGAAAGGCACGTCACGGTGCATGACTCATAAACCACACACGAACAAAAACGCCGCTCATCTCTGAGCGGCGTTTTCATTGAATTTGGAGCGGGAAACGAGACTCGAACTCGCGACCCCGACCTTGGCAAGGTCGTGCTCTACCAACTGAGCTATTCCCGCAATGGCGTCCCCTAGGGGACTCGAACCCCTGTTACCGCCGTGAAAGGGCGGTGTCCTAGGCCACTAGACGAAGGGGACACGCTGACCTAAACACATGGTGTGTATTCCGGCGCCCAGACCCATGTCCGAAGACTGGATGCTGGTTTCACTCAGTGCCGCCCGAAGGCCACACTGCTTAAACTGGAGCGGGAAACGAGACTCGAACTCGCGACCCCGACCTTGGCAAGGTCGTGCTCTACCAACTGAGCTATTCCCGCAATGGCGTCCCCTAGGGGACTCGAACCCCTGTTACCGCCGTGAAAGGGCGGTGTCCTAGGCCACTAGACGAAGGGGACACGCTACAACTTCACTCCCTGCCGCGCTTCGCTGTGTGCTTTACGCTGCAAGTGGCGCGCATTCTATGGATGCTTTCGAGGGTCGTCAACCCCCTGTTATAAATTTATTTAAATCAATGACTTCACCGTGCTTTGCGGGTCATCCGGCCATGCTCGATGAAGCAGCGAGACAAGTCGACATGAATAAGCTTTTGACACTAGTAATAGCACAACGCCATAGTTGTGACAGGCAACGCTGGTACCTCTATAAAAGCGTTGCAGCGTGTTGTGCTATCGGTGTCGGCAGACCGGCCCTACACTTCAACCTCACTCAACCTCGAGAGCTCCCCGGTGACTCCACTCATGATCACCCTGTTCATCGTAACGGGGATCGCCATCCTTATTGTCATCGGCCTGCTCAACAACATGGTCGAGAGCAACAAGCTGGACAAGGCGCGCGACAAGCTCGAGCTCACCGACCGCCTGCGCCGCTGCGGCCGCATCGGCGAGACGTTCCCCGGTCAGCTGATGACCCCTGCCCTCAAGCAATTGCTTACCCGGCTCGAGCTGAACATCAGCCAGCGCCTGTTGCTGCTCGACAGGCAGAACGCGCCGCTAAAGACGCGCCTCGAAGAGTTGCAAGCTGAAATCGCCAAGGGCGATGACATTGCAATCGGCAATCCGCCTTTCCCGATCTTGACCGAAGACCAGGCCAAGGAAGTGCGCTTTCTGCTCGAAGCCCTGCATGCGCAGGTCACCCGGGCCGCCCAAGAGGGCTTTCTCAACGCGGCCGAGACCAAGCACTGGGCGCGCGAGATCCGTAGCATTCTGGTCCTGCTGCACATCGAATTCTTCAACAACCTGGGCCAGCAACTGCTGGGAGAGGGCCAGCCGGGCCGCGCGCGACTGGCATTCGAGCGGGGTGTGCAATACCTCAAGGGGCAGCCCGATGCTGCGCTCTACCAGGAGCAGCTGGAGTACTTGCAGAAGATGCTCAAGCGCACCAATGCCATGGTGCTCAGCCAGATGGAGCCGACCGGGAACGAAGTCAACGAACTCACCGACGGTTTGAAAGCCGACGAGAAGGAAGACCCGTTCCAGAAGAAGACCAACTACGATTGAACACGCTGGCGCTTCAGTAGCGGCTGCAGTCGGTCGCTTCGAGGAAGATCGCCGCCAGTTGCTCCAGGCCTTGCTGGTCGGCCTCGCTGAAGCGTGCCGTGCGCGGACTGTCCAGATCCAGTACGCCGATCAGCACGCCGTCCTTGACCAGCGGAATCACCAGCTCGCTGTTCGATGCGCTGTCGCAGGCGATGTGCCCGGGGAACGCATGCACGTCATCGACCCGCTGGGTCTGCCGGGTCGCCGCTGCGGCCCCACACACGCCACGGCCAAACGCAATGCGCACGCACGCCACCTGCCCCTGGAAGGGCCCCAGGACCAGCTCCTCGTTGCGGTTGAGGTAGAAGCCCGCCCAGTTCAGGTCGTCGACCTGGTTGAATAGAAATGCCGAGAGTTGCGCCGCATTGGCGACGAAATCACGCTCGTCCGCCAACAGCGATTGCAATTGAGCGCACAGCATGCGGTAGCCTTCCAGCCCCGCGCCTGCGGCGTGCAAATCGATCATGCTTGTTGCTCCAGCAGTTTGAGGCCTACCCAGTAACGGGCGAATTGATAGGCGCAGCGGCCGTTGCGGTTACCCCGCCCGGTCGCCCAGCGCACGGCAAGGATATCCAGTTGCTCGTCACGCGACCATTGCAGGCCGCTGTCGCGAGCGAGTTCGCCGATCCAGTGCTCCACCACACGCAGGAAGTGCTCCTGGGTGAACGGATAGAACGACAGCCACAGGCCAAACCGGTCGGACAGGGCGATCTTGTCTTCGACCGCTTCGCTGGGGTGCAACTCGCCGTCGACCCGGGACCAGTTCTCGTTGTCGCTCTGATGCTCGGGAACCAGATGACGGCGGTTGGACGTGGCGTAGAGCAGGACGTTGTCAGGGGCCTGCTCGAGGGAACCGTCGAGCACGCTCTTGAGCACCCGGTAGTCGCCCTCGCCCGCTTCGAACGATAGGTCGTCGCAAAACAGCACGAAACGCTGCGGCAGTTTCTGCAACTGCTCGACCACCCGCGGCAGGTCGGCCAGGTGGTCGCGCTCGATCTCGATCAGGCGCAGCCCCGCAGCCGCGTGTTCGGCAAGCAGCGCGCGCACCAGCGATGATTTGCCGGTGCCACGCGACCCCCACAACAGCGCGTGGTTGGCCGGATGGCCGTCGAGGAACTGCTGGGTATTGCGCGCCAGCTGCTGGCGCTGCTGGTCGACACCGATGAGGTCGCTCAGGCGCATGTCCAGGCTGACCTCCAGCGGCAAAAGGTAGCCGCTGCGACCTTCACGCTGCCAGCGTGCCGCCAGGCACTGATTCCAGTCGATTTCGCTGCGAAGCGCGGGCAGCAACGGCTCGAGCCGCGCCAGCACGGATTCGGCGCGCTCAAGAAAGGCATTCAAACGAGAGTCCACGACTTTTCCTCAAGGCAAGTTGCGTGTAAAAGGTTCGGCAAGGCGGACATGCCGTCGCACGCTGCGGCGCACACACATGGTCCATGCTTTGGCCCTGCGCACGGAATGGAAATTGGCCCAGTACCCATGGATATAAAATTCACCCAGCGGCTGTCCTATAAACAAGCACGCCTGACGGTACTGGTCGGCTTCATTCTGGGGGCTTTGCTCAGTGTTATCCAGATCGGCATCGATTATTCCAATGTCAACGAAGCCATTGATCGGCAGATGCGCTCGCTGCTCGAGATCAGTCACAACCCGGCCTCGCGCATCGCCTACAACATCGATGCCGAACTCGCCAAGGAACTCACTCTGGGCCTGTTGCAGTCGGAGTCGATCACCGGTGCGCGGCTGACGGACAACAACGGCAACGTGCTGGCCAGCGTGCAGCGACCGCGCCTGGAAAGCAGCTACCGCTTCCTCAGTGACATACTCTTCGACGCCCAGCGTCAGTACGAAGACCCCCTGTTTCTGTCGCACATGCCCAACGATCGCCTCGGCACCCTGCAACTGAGCGTCGACACCTTCGCCATCGGCAACCGCTTCCTGCGCCGCGCCGAAATCACCCTGGCCAGCGGCTTCCTGCGCACGGCGCTGCTCACCGGCATGCTGCTGGGCTTTTTCTACCTGATGCTGACCAAGCCCCTCAACCGGGTCATCCGTGCCTTGAGCAGCAGCGATCCGCATCAGCCCAAGCCGGCGCGGCTTGACTACCCGCCCGGCCACGAGCACGACGAGATCGGCGTGCTGGTGAAGGTCGCCAACCAGCAGTTCATCAGTATGGCCACGGAGATCCAGCAGCGGCGCAGCGCCGAGAACCGCTTGACCGAGTACCTGGGTGAGCTGGAAAACATCGTGTCGGCGCGGACCACCGAGCTCAAGGCCAGCAATACGCGCCTGAGCATGTCCAACGAAGAATTGGAAAAGGCCCGCCGCACGGCGCTGGACATGGCCCAGGCGCGCGCTTCGTTCCTGGCCAACATGAGTCATGAGATTCGCACCCCGCTCAACGGCCTACTGGGCATGATTGCGCTGTCGCTGGACAGCCCGCTCAACGCCGAGCAGCGTCAGCAGCTGTCCATCGCGCACGATTCGGGCAAGGTGCTGGTCGAATTGCTCAACGATATCCTCGACCTGTCCAAGTTCGACGCCGGGCAGTTGGAGCTGGAGCGCATCCCCTTCGATCTGGGCGCACTGATCGAAGACACTGCCAACCTGCTGTCGCAGAACGCGGCGCCCAGCGTCGAGCTGACCTGCCTGATCGATCCGCACTTTCCCGCCCTGGTCCTGGGCGACCCGACCCGGGTGCGGCAGATCGTCAGCAACCTGTTGTCCAACGCATTGAAATTCACCCGCTTCGGCCGCGTCGACGTGCGCCTCTACACCCGTCCGGGTGGCGTGCGCATCGAAGTCAGTGACACTGGGATCGGTATCGCCCAGGAAGCGCAGGTCAAGATCTTCCAGCCCTTCACCCAGGCCGGTGCCGGCATCACCCGGCAGTTCGGCGGCACCGGCCTGGGCCTGGCGCTGACCAACAACCTTTGCGAGGCCATGCAGGGCCGCTTGAGCATCAGCTCGGAAGCCGGCTTCGGTAGCCAGTTCTACGCCGACCTGCCGCTCATGGCGCACAGTCCGGCCTACGTTCCGCCGTTGCTGCGTGGCCAGGTGTTGCTGGTCGGTCACGCCGGCAGCGGCCTGGCAGAACTGTTGCACGATCTGCTGCCGCTATGGGGCATTGATTACCAGCGCTACGACCTGGGCGCGGACCTTACCGGTATCACTCCAGACCTGGTCGTCACCGACAGCCTGGACTGCCTGTTCGGCCTGCGTCCCGGTATCCAGGCGCCGATTCTGCTGGTGACCGCCTACGGCAACTTCCTGCCCACCGAGCAGGCCAACGCGCTGATGCCGTTGCAGCAACAAGCCCGGCCGCTGGCACGCAATGCCCTGTATCAGGCGTTGCGGCGCAGCCTGGTGGGTGATGAACCCACTGCGCTCGACCACTTGGCCAACCGGCGCAGCGCGCAGCGTCGTGCACGCATCCTACTGGTGGAGGACAATCCGGTGAATCAGCTGGTGGCCAAAGGCATGCTGAGCAAGCTGGGGTGCGAGGTCACCGTGGCCGCGCACGGCGGCGAGGCACTCGGCGAGCTGGAAAAGCACGAGTTCGACCTGGTGCTGATGGACTGCAACATGCCGGTCATGGATGGCTACGAAGCCAGTCGGCAGATTCGTCGAAGCGGGCGCTGGCCGCAGCTGCCGATCGTGGCGCTGACAGCCAATGCCATGCCCGAAGAACGCGAGCGCTGCCGCGCGGCGGGCATGAGCGACTATCTGGCCAAGCCGTTCCGCCGAGAAGAACTGGTCATGCTGATCGACCAGTGGGTACCTGAATAGCAACCAGGCTCAGCGCAGCGCCATTTCGATCTCGTGAGCCAGCGCAGCGGGTTTGGTCAGCGGTGCGAAGCGCTTGACACTGCCGTCGGCCGCCACCAGAAACTTGGTGAAATTCCATTTCACCTTCTCCGAGCCGAACAGCCCCGGTGCGCGCTTCTTCAGCTGCACGAACAGCGGATGGGTCAGGTCGCCATTGACGTCGATCTTGCGAAACATCGGAAAGCTCACGCCGAAGTTCTTCTCGCAGAACTGCACGATGTCCAGGGTATCGCCGGGCTCCTGATTGCCGAACTGGTTGCAGGGGAACCCCAGCACCACCAGGCCCTGCTTGCGATACGTCTGCCACAGCTCCTCCAACCCCTTGTACTGTGGCGTAAAGCCACACTGGCTGGCCGTATTGACCACCAGCAGGACCTTGCCGGCGAAATCGCCGATGGTCTTGTGCTGGCCGTCCAGGGTGATGCACGGGATGGAAAGAAGGTCTTTGCTCATGGTCGCTTTCTTGTCAGAGGTCATGCCGGCTGGTCGGCCCGCGGCTGGAAGTCCAGGCACACCGAATTGATGCAGTAGCGCAGGCCGGTCGGGGCCGGGCCGTCGGGAAACACGTGACCCAGGTGCGAGTCGCAGGTGGCGCACTTGACCTCGGTACGGACCATGCCGTGGGTGGTATCGCGGATCTCGACCATCGCCTGCTCGCCGATCGGTGCGGAGAAACTCGGCCAGCCGCAGCCGGAATCGAATTTGCTGCGCGAGTCGAACAACGGCTCTTCGCAGCCGACGCAGGTGAAGATGCCGTCACCCTTGAAGTCGTTGTACTTGCCCGTGAAGGGCCGCTCGGTCGCGCTCAGGCGACAGACGTTGTACTGCTCGGGATCGAGCATTTTCTTCCATTCTTCTTCGCTTCGAGTGAGCTTGCCCATCGGTACACCTCGGCAGTTCAAAAAGCCCGATCTGTATCTTTTGCAACGATCAGGCGGCACGTATGATTGCGCCTTTGGACAGCAATCTGTCACCCGCGTTGCAGCGATTCGTTTTTTTCATCATCAGGGCCGGCGCGGGCCTTGCCATCTTTCGGGACCTCACCATGCAGTTCAGCAAATCGAACAAGCTCGCCAACGTCTGCTATGACATACGCGGGCCGGTGCTCAAGCACGCCAAGCGCCTGGAAGAGGAAGGCCACCGCATCCTCAAGCTGAACATCGGCAACCCGGCGCCGTTCGGTTTCGAGGCCCCCGTGGAAATCCTTCAGGATGTCATCCGCAACCTGCCCACCGCCCAGGGCTACAGTGACTCCAAGGGCCTGTTCAGTGCGCGCAAGGCGGTCATGCAGTACTACCAGCAGAAGCAGGTGGAAGGGGTCGGCATCGAGGACATCTACCTGGGCAACGGCGTCTCCGAGCTGATCGTCATGTCGCTGCAGGCCTTGCTCAACAACGGCGACGAAGTGCTGATCCCGGCCCCCGACTACCCACTCTGGACGGCGTCGGTCAGCCTCGCCGGTGGCCATGCCGTGCACTACCTGTGCGACGAGCAGGCCAACTGGTGGCCAGACCTGGACGACATCAAGGCCAAGATCACCCCCAACACCAAGGCCATGGTGATCATCAATCCGAACAACCCCACCGGCGCCGTGTATTCCAGGGAAGTGCTGCTGGGCATGCTGGAAATCGCTCGCCAGCACAATCTGGTGGTGTTCTCCGATGAGATCTACGACAAGATCCTCTACGACGATGCCGTACACATCTGTACGGCATCGCTGGCCCCGGACCTGTTGTGCCTGACCTTCAACGGCCTGTCCAAATCCTACCGCGTGGCCGGTTTCCGCTCCGGCTGGATCGCCATTTCAGGGCCCAAGCACAACGCCCAGAGCTACATCGAGGGCATCGACATCCTCGCCAACATGCGCCTGTGCGCCAACGTACCCAGCCAGCACGCGATCCAAACCGCACTGGGCGGCTACCAGAGCATCAACGACCTGGTCCTGCCCAACGGTCGCCTGCTGGAGCAGCGCAACCGCACCTGGGAGCTGCTCAACGACATTCCCGGCGTCAGTTGCGTCAAGCCCATGGGCGCGCTTTACGCCTTCCCGCGCATCGATCCCAAGGTCTGCCCGATCCTCAACGACGAGAAGTTCGTGCTCGACCTGCTGTTGTCGGAAAAGCTGCTGGTGGTCCAGGGCACTGCGTTCAACTGGCCCAACCCGGACCATTTCCGGGTGGTGACGCTGCCGCGCGTCGACGACCTCGAGCAGGCCATCGGTCGCATCGGTCGCTTCCTGAAGAATTATCGCCAGTAAAAACCGAACGTATTCAAGTGTCCGTGCGCATATACACAGTTTGAAATAGTCCCCCGGTTGAATCGACCGGGCTCGGGCCTTATATACCGCATACGCAACACTTCTATCCGTCAGGAGAACGTTACAACCATGATGCGCATCTTGCTGTTTCTGGCCACTAACCTTGCGGTTGTGCTGATTGCCAGCATTACCCTGAGCCTGTTTGGCTTCAATGGGTTCATGGCGGCCAACGGGGTGGATCTGAACCTCAATCAGCTGCTGATCTTCTGCGCCGTGTTCGGCTTCGCCGGCTCGCTGTTCTCGCTGTTCATCTCCAAGTGGATGGCGAAGATGAGCACCGGCACGCAGATCATCACCCAACCGCGCACCCGTCACGAACAATGGCTGCTGCAGACCGTCGAGGAGCTGTCGCGCGAGGCAGGCATCAAGATGCCCGAAGTCGGCATCTTCCCGGCCTACGAGGCCAACGCCTTCGCCACCGGCTGGAACAAGAACGACGCGCTGGTGGCCGTCAGCCAGGGCCTGCTCGAGCGTTTCTCGCCCGATGAGGTCAAGGCGGTGCTGGCCCACGAGATCGGCCACGTGGCCAACGGCGACATGGTCACCCTGGCGCTGGTGCAGGGCGTGGTGAACACCTTCGTAATGTTCTTCGCACGAATCATCGGCAACTTCGTCGACAAGGTGATCTTCAAGAACGAGCAAGGGCAGGGCATCGCCTACTACATCGCGACCATCGTTGCCGAACTGGTGCTGGGTATCCTGGCCAGCGTCATCGTCATGTGGTTCTCGCGCCGCCGCGAGTTCCGCGCCGACGAAGCCGGTGCCCGGCTGGCCGGCACCAACGCGATGATCGGTGCGCTGCAGCGCCTGCGCTCCGAGCAGGGCGTTCCCGTGCAGATGCCCGACTCGCTGAACGCCTTCGGCATCAACGGTGGCCTCAAGCATGGCCTGGCCGGCCTGCTCATGACCCACCCGCCACTGGAAGACCGTATCGAAGCGCTGCGCCGTCGCGGTTGAATGCAACCGGCTTGATCGGGGGCGACGCGAGTCGCCCTTTTTTGTGGGTTGCGGCAATGCACCTGCGGCCCCCTGCCGGTTGCAACTTCGCTGCGCGTTCCCCATCAATAGATCATGAACCTACCTGCACAACACGATTCGGCACTGGCCAACTTCCATCCGGCAGTAAGCGCCTGGTTCCGCCGGCAATTTGCTGCCGTCACTCCCGCTCAGGCCCAGGCCTGGCCGTTGATCCAGCAAGGGCACTCGACCCTGATCGCCGCACCCACGGGCTCGGGCAAGACCCTGACGGCATTTCTCGCCGTTCTCGACGAGTTGGTGCAGCTGGGCCTCGCGCAAGGAGGCCAACTGGCGCAACGCACTCTGGTGCTGTACGTCTCGCCGCTCAAGGCCCTGTCCAACGACATCCAGCTGAACCTGCAACGCCCGCTGCAGGGCATAGCCGAGCAACTGGCCGGCATGGATCTACCTGCGCTGACAATCGTCGCCGGAGTGCGTACCGGCGATACGCCGCAGAAAGAGCGGGCCGCCATGCGCCGGCACCCTCCGCACATCCTGGTCACCACGCCCGAATCGCTCTATGTACTGCTCGGATCCGACTCCGGCCGACGCATGCTTGCGGATGTCGGCACGGTGATCGTCGATGAGATCCATGCAGTGGCCGGCAGCAAGCGCGGCAGCCATCTGGCCTTGAGCCTGGAGCGCCTGCAGGCACTGTGCAGCAAGCCGCTGCGCCGTATCGGCCTGTCCGCCACGCAAAAGCCGATCGCTCAGGTGGCGCAGTTCCTGGTCGGGGCGCAGCGGGTGTGTTCGATCGTCGACATCGGTCATGCCCGCCCCCGCGACCTGGCCATCGAAGTGCCCGCGGTGCCGCTTGCGGCGGTCATGCCCAATGACGTCTGGGAGTTGGTCTACAACCGCCTGGCCGAACTTGCACAGGCGCATCGAACCACCCTGGTGTTCGTCAATACCCGGCGCCTGGCCGAGCGCCTGGCGCGCCATCTGAGCGAGCGGCTCGGGCGCGAGCAGGTGGCGGCCCACCACGGCAGCCTGGCGAAAGAGCAGCGTCTGGATGCCGAACAACGGCTCAAGCGTGGCGACCTGCAAGTGCTGGTCGCCACCGCCTCGCTGGAGTTGGGCATCGATATCGGTAACGTCGACCTGGTCTGCCAGATCGGCTCGCCCGGCTCCATTTCAGCGTTTCTGCAACGGGTAGGCCGTTCGGGCCACCACGTCGGTGGTATTCCCAAGGGCCGCCTGTTTGCAACCTCTCGGGACGACCTTATCGAATGCGTGGCGTTGCTGGACTGCGTGCGCCGCGGCGAACTGGATATCCTGCGCATTCCCCAGGCGCCGCTGGACGTATTGGCCCAGCAGATCATCGCCGAGGTCAGCTGCCAGGAATGGCCGGAGCAGGCGTTGCTGCAGATGTTCCGCCAGGCAACGCCCTATGCGGCATTGGACGCCACACGCTATGAAGCATTGCTGCGCATGCTGGCCGAAGGTTACAGCGGGCGTCAGGGCGTGCGCGCCGCCTATCTGCACCGTGATGCGCTCACCCAGAGCCTGCGCGGCCGGCGCGGCAGCAAGTTGACTGCGGTCACCAGCGGAGGCGCCATCGCCGACAACGCCGACTACGCGGTCCTGCTGGAGCCCCAGGCGTTGAGCATCGGCAGCGTCAACGAGGATTTTGCCGTGGAAAGCCTGGCCGGCGATATCTTCCAGCTGGGCAATCGCTCCTACCGCATCCTGCGCATCGAAGGCGGCAAGGTGCGGGTCGAAGATGCCCACGGTCAGGCGCCTAACATCCCCTTCTGGCTCGGGGAGATGCCCGGACGCAGCGCCGAGCTGTCTGCCGGCGTGGCGCGCTTGCAGGCCTCGATAGACCAGCGCCTGGCGCTCGGTGACGGGCTACCCGAGCCCGTGCTGCCCTGGTTGCAGGACGCGCTCGACCTGGGACGGGACAGCGCCGAACAACTGCTCGACTACCTCGCGCGTACGCGCGAGGCGCTTGGCGCGCTGCCCTCTCAGGACACGTTGATCATGGAGCGTTTCTTCGATGCCTCGGGCGCGACGCAGCTGGTCATCCACACGCCATTCGGTAGCCGCATCAACCGGGCCTGGGGCCTGGCCTTGCGCAAGCGCTTCTGTCGCACGTTCAATTTCGAGCTGCAAGCAGCGGCCAGCGAAGATGCCATCGTGCTGTCGTTGTCGACCAGCCACAGCTTTGCGCTGGAGGACGTCTGGCACTACCTGCACAGCAACAGCGCCGAATCGATATTGACCCAGGCGCTGCTCGACGCACCGCTGTTCGGCGTGCGCTGGCGCTGGAACGCCGCCACGGCCCTGGCCCTGCCCCGCTACAGCGGCGGCCACAAGGTCGCCCCGCAGCTCCAGCGAATGAAAAGCGAGGACCTGATCGCCACGGTATTCCCGGACCAGATCGCCTGCCTGGAGAACATCGTCGGCGAGCGGGAGATTCCCGATCACCCGCTGGTTACGCAAACCCTCGACGATTGCCTGCACGATGCCATGGACAGCGAAGGTTGGCTGGCCGTGCTGCGGCGCATCGAAACCGGTCGGATCAGCCTCATCCAGCGTGATCTGCCCCGCCCTTCGCCGCTGGCGGCAGCGATCCTCAATGCCAGGCCCTATGCGTTTCTCGATGACGCACCGCTGGAAGAGCGACGTACCCAAGCGGTACTGAACAGGCGCTGGGACGAACCCCGCACGGCAGACGACATGGGCGAACTGGACGAGGATGCCATCAAGGCGGTGGCCGCCGAGGCATCGCCCTCCCCGGTCAGCAGCGACGAGATGCATGAGGCGTTGATGAGCCTGGGTGCGTGGGCTGAACGCGAGGTTGGGGCCAGCGAGCTACCGCTGCTGAAGGCCTTGGCCCGTACGGGTCGCGCAGCGCGCCTGACGCTGGGCGACGGCGGCCACGTGTGGCTGGCCCTGGAACGAGCGGCCTGCCTGCAGGCCATCTATGGGGGCGCCGAGCTGTCGCCGGCACTACAGATGCCCGCACACCTGGCGCAGACGTGGACGAAGCAAGAAGCGACACTGGAACTGATCCGCGCCCGCTTGAGCGGGTTCGGCCCGCAGCGGCTGGGTGAGATTGCCGCCCCACTGAACCTGCATCCCGCACTCGTCGAACAAGCCCTGCTCGCCTTGGAAACCCAGGGCTACGTCATGCGCGGCCGGTTTCTCGCCCACATCGAGGAAACCCAGTGGTGCGAACGGCACCTGCTGGCGCGTATCCATCGGTATACGGTGAAGCGACTGCGGCGTGAGATCGAACCGGTCAGCCTGCAGGTGTTCATGCGCTTTCTCCTCGACTGGCAGTGCCTTGCGCCCGCTACGCGCCTGCAAGGCGAAGCGGCAATGAGCCGACTGCTCGACCAGCTCGAAGGCTACAGCGCGCCAGCCAGCGCCTGGGAGAACGACCTGCTGCCGGCTCGTCTGCGCGGATACGATCCGTCGTGGCTGGACCGCGCCAGCCGCAGCGGCAAGACGGTCTGGGCGCGGCTGGCCAGCAGCGGCAAGGGCGCGACCCTGCGCAACACGCCGATCGTGCTGCTGCCGCGCGCGCGCCTGGCTGTGTGGCGCAGCTTGGCTGCGGCAGTCCAGCCGCTGGAACTGTCCATGCGTGCGCAAAAGGTCGAGCAGACCCTGGCTGCGCAGGGCGCCATGTTTTTCGATGATCTGGTCCACCAGACACGCCTGCTGCGCACGGAAGCCGAGAACGCCCTGCAGGAGCTGGTCGCCGCAGGTCGCGTGAACGCCGACAGTTTCGCTGGCCTGCGCGCACTGATCACCCCGGCTGGCAAGCGCCAGGCGCGCAGCAGTCGCCGCGGTCGTGGCGCGTTTATCGGTGGCATGGACGATGCCGGGCGCTGGGCCCTGCTGCAGGCGCCTGGTTGCGCGCCCGAGGAAGCCGTGGAACAGATCGCCCTGGTGCTGCTGCGCCGCTACGGCGTGGTCTTCTGGCGTTTGCTGCAACGCGAAGCCGACTGGCTGCCCAGCTGGCGCGAGCTGTTGCGTGCACTGCAGCGCCTGGAGGCGCGTGGGCAGATCCGCGGGGGGCGTTTCATCGATGGTTTGTCAGGTGAGCAGTTCGCACTGCCAGAGGCCATTCCAGCCTTGCGCGAGGTGCGCAAGCGAGCGGTCGATGGCACCCTGGTATCGATCACGGCCAGCGACCCGTTGAATCTGGTCGGCACCCTGCTGCCATTGCCGGGAGCCGACCCCCTGCAGATTCAGAAAACCGTGCCAGCGCTACCCGGCAACCGCGTGCTATACCGCGACGGGCTCCCCGTGGCGGCATTGATCGCAGGCAAACCGGTCTACTGGAGCGAAGAAACCACGGAAATGCGCCGACAACTGATCCATCCATCCCTGTAGCAGCGGCGCGAGCCGCGTCATCGGTGCATGCGGTGTGCCTGAACAAACGCGGTGAGGCCGAACGCGGCTTGCGTCGCAGCTACAAAGGCTGCGCCAACTCGACCTTGTGACATTCCGTAATAGCCAAACTTTTGCAATTCATTGCGAAACCCGCCAACCTCCGCGCCGCTGATCGATAATGGCCGCCGACGCGGAACCGCAACCCCAGCGTTCACTCCCTACTACATCCTTTCTTTTCGCAAGAGCCTGTCGCCATGACTAACGATCGAGACCATCGGATCGATTTCTATCGGGGTTTGGCGTTGATCTTCATTTTTTGGGATCACATACCGCAAAACCCCTTGGCCAGCTTCACGCTGCGCAACTTCGGATTCAGCGACGCCGCAGAGGTGTTCGTGTTCCTCGCCGGCTACGCGGCCGTGCTGGCCTACGGCAAGATCGCGCTGCGCGACGGCTACCTGGTCGCCAGCATACGGATACTGCGCCGCGCGTGGGTGTTGTACGTGGTGCACATCTTCCTCCTGGCGGTGCTGATGGGCATCATCTTCGTCGCCAACAATCACGTCGAAACGCGCGACATGATCCAGGAAATGAACCTCACCTATTTCATTTCCAATCCGCAACAGGCCATGGTTGACGAACTGCTGCTGCGCTTCAAACCCAACCTGATGGACCCTCTGCCGCTGTACATCGTATTGCTGCTCGGCCTGCCGATCGTCCTGCCACTACTGATCAAGCGGCCAGCGCAGGCCATCGGCTTGTCGCTGGTGTTGTACCTGGCAGTGCAATGGCTGGGCTGGAACATCCCGGCGCACGACAACGGCCTGTGGTACTTCAACCCCCTGGCCTGGCAGATGCTGTTCGTGCTGGGTGGCGCCACGGCGCTGCATTCGGCACGCGCGCCAGTCGCGGCGGCTCGCCCGTTGGGCCGCCAGCCGCTGTTTCTCGCGTGCGCCGCACTGGTGACATTCAGCGCCCTGGTCGCCCTGGGCTGGCGCTGGCCGGTGCTGCACGAGGCGCTGGTGCCCGGCTGGTTTGGCGAACTGCTCTACCCCATCGACAAGACCAACATGTCGCCGTCACGCCTTTTGCATTTCGTGGCCCTGGCCTACTGCGTGGCCAAGCTGATACCCCGAGGCGAATGGGTGAATCAGCTGCTGCCACGCAAGGTCGCGCTGATGGGACGTTATTCGCTCGAGGTCTTCTGCCTCAGCGTGGTGCTGGCACCGTTGGCCGACATGGCCAATGCCCTGGCCGACGACCAGCTCGCGATGCAGATCGCCAGTGCGCTGGTGGGCGCGGGCCTGATGCTGGCCCTGGCCGAATGGCTGGAACTGAACAAACGACTGGGCCGTCCGCGCCCGGAGTTGCCGAAGCTTGAGTTGGCGAAGTCCGAACGGCCCGTGGTCGCGCTGGGCAAAGCCCTCTGATCAGGCGTTGCCGGCCAGCTTCAGGCGCGCGGCCTGGGTAAAGTCCAGCATGCGCTTGAGCGGCCGGATGGCCTGGGGGATCAGCGCGGCATCCACGGTGATTTCGTTGCTGCCCTCGCGCAGGCACTGCAAGGTGCGCTCCAGGGTGTTCATGGCCATCCACGGGCAATGCGCGCAACTGCGACAGGCGGCACCATTGCCGGCCGTAGGGGCCTCGATCAGCGTCTTGTCGGGCACGGCCTGCTGCATCTTGTAGAAGATACCGCGGTCGGTGGCCACGATCAGGGTCTGCTGCGGCAAGGTGCGCGCAGCGGCAATCAACTGACTGGTCGAACCCACGGCGTCCGCCAGCGCGATCACTTCGGCCGGCGACTCGGGATGCACCAGAATCGCGGCGTCGGGGTACAGCGCACGCATGTCGGCCAACTGCCGCGCCTTGAACTCCTCGTGAACGATGCAGGCACCGTCCCACATCAACATGTCCGCGCCAGTGTGGGTCTGGATATAGTTGCCCAGGTGCTTGTCGGGCGCCCAGATGATCTTCTCGCCGTTGTCCATCAGGCTTTCGACGATCTCCAGCGCGCAACTCGAGGTCACTACCCAATCGGCACGGGCTTTCACGGCGGCCGAGGTATTGGCATAGACCACCACGGTGCGTTCGGGATGCTGGTCGCAGAATGCCGAGAACGCTTCCACCGGACAGCCCAGGTCCAGCGAACAGGTCGCTTCCAGGGTCGGCATGAGCACCCGCTTTTCCGGGTTGAGGATCTTTGCCGTTTCACCCATGAACCTGACGCCTGCCACCACCACCGTCCGCGCCGGGTGCTGATTGCCAAAGCGCGCCATTTCCAGCGAATCGGAAACACAGCCACCGGTTTCCTCTGCCAATGCCTGGATCACCGGATCGCAGTAGTAATGGGCAACCAGCACCGCGTCCTGAGCCTCAAGCTCGGCGGCGATGGCGGCACGGTAGTCAGCCTCCTGTTCCGGTGTCAGTGGCCGGGGCTGCTTGGCATCCAGGTGAGCCTGGACCAGAAGGCGTTCGGATATCTGCGTCATGGGGCAAGACCTGCGGGCGCTGATGCGCGAAAGTCGAGTATAGGCCGGGCCAGCGACGGCCTGGGAGTATATGCCCTGGCTTTCGTGAGGTTTTTGAGGGCTGGCGCAGGCTACAGAGAAACAAGCCGTTAGCAAAGCCTTATAGACGGTGCAGCCACAACCACCGAATCACAGGCATAAAAAAACCCGCAGCCTTTGCAAGCTGCGGGTTTCGAAATGGTGGGTCGTGTGGGATTCGAACCTACGACCAATTGGTTAAAAGCCAACTGCTCTACCAACTGAGCTAACGACCCGTTTCGTGGGGCGTATAATACCGAATTCTTTCGGTAATTCAACACCCTACAGAAAATAAATCAAAAATAACGCGTGGGGTCACTCACGCCTGCCGTGGCGAAGCCTTCGGCACGCAGGCGGCAGCTATCACACTTGCCACAGGCTTGACCCTGGTCATCGGCCTGGTAGCACGACACCGTCAGGCCATAGTCGACACCCAGCGCCACGCCTGCCTTGACGATATCGGCCTTGCTCATGTTCTGCAGCGGGGCCTGTATGGTGAAGCCATTGCCCTCCACACCCGCTTTGGTAGCGAGGTTGGCCAGGCGCTCGAAGGCCTCGATGAACTCTGGCCGACAATCCGGATAGCCCGAATAGTCCACCGCATTGACGCCGATGAAGATGTCGCGCGCTTCGAGCACCTCGGCCCAACCCAGGGCCAATGACAGAAACACCGTGTTGCGAGCTGGAACGTAGGTGACCGGAATGCCCTCACCCAAGGTTTCCGGAACGTCGATCGAGGTGTCGGTCAGTGCCGAGCCACCCATGCCATCCAAGTCGAGCCCTATGACCTTGTGCTGTATCACGCCCAGGTCCCGAGCCACGCGTGCTGCGGCATCGAGCTCGGCCCGATGGCGCTGGCCATAGTCGAAGCTCATGGTATAGCAGGCGTAGCCCTGGGCCTTGGCCATCGCCACGACAGTGGCGGAATCCAGGCCGCCGGAGAGCAGAATGACTGCCTTTTTCTCGTGTTGGGTATGGTTCATGTCAGCGCCCCGGCTCGTCGTTCCAAAGAAGTTTGTGCAGCTGCATCTGCAGGCGCACCGGCAGGTTGTCGGCCACGATCCAGTCGGCCAGATCGGTAGCGCGCAGTTGATCCTTGCTCGGCGAGAACAGCACTTCGCCGGCACGACCGTCCAGCCCGTACTGGATCAGCTTGGACACGGCCCAGTCATAGTCCTCGCGCGAGCACAGGACGAACTTGACCTGGTCGTTGCGGGTCAGCAGCTCGATGTTCTCGTAACGGTTGCGATGGACTTCGAGGGAACCCGGCGTCTTCAGGTCGAGCACGCGACTGACCCGAGTGTCGACTGCGCTGATGTCGAGTGCGCCGCTGGTTTCCACGGAAACTTCATAGCCGGCATCGCAAAGCCGCTGCATCAACGGGATGGCATTGGGCTGAGCCAATGGCTCGCCTCCGGTAACGCATACATAGCGAGGCTTGTAGCTGGCCACCTGTTCCATGATCGAATCGAGCGTGCGCTGTGTTCCCCCGCTGAACGCATACGCGCTGTCGCAATATTGGCAGCGCAAAGGGCAACCGGTCAGGCGCACGAAAACCGTGGGCAAGCCTGCGGTCCGCGTCTCACCCTGCAACGAGTAGAAGACTTCGGTAATACGTAGTGTGTCTTGCATAGGGTCCACGGGCGTGACAGCGAAACAGGCTGACCGCCTCCGTTGGGCACTTCAGGCGGCCCGCGATCGCGTGGCCTCAGGAAGCGTGTTCATAAAATGGCGGCAAATTCTAACGAAAAAACCCGCGACAGGCGCGGGTTTCTTCGAATCACACGGCAAGCTTCACAATCTTTGCAGGTCTTTCTGCGCCAATTGCGCAGCGGATGTACCCGGATACTGGGTCACTACCTGCTGCAGAATGCCCTTGACCCTGTCGGTGTGGCCCAGCCGGCGCTCGACGTCGGCCAGTTTGTAAAGCGAATCCGGCACTTTGTTGTGCTTCGGATAAAGCTGGCTGACCTTGGCGAAAGCCTGGCCTGCGCCCTGCAGGTCACCCTTGGCAAGGTTGACCTCGCCCAGCCAGTATTGGGCATTGCCCGCATACTGGCTGTTTGGGTATTTGCGCAGGAAGGCAGCGAAAGCCTGGCTGGCCTTGTCGAAATCCTTGGCCTTGATCAGGTCGAAGGCTGCATCGTAATACAGCTTCTCCTTGGCCGGATCGCCAGGCTCGGCGCCTGCGGACGACTGGCCGGCGGCCGATGAAGCACCAGCGCCGCTCGAGGCGCCACTGGCTGAAGAATTATCCGGTTGAGCAGCGGGTGCAGGTGCAACCCCCGAGCCAATCCGACGATCGAGTTCCTGATATCGCTCGAGCCCTTCCTGTTTCAGGCGCTGGATATCGTTCTGCTGGACTTCGACCTGACCTCGCAGACGTGCGATGTCTTCCTGCATTTGCTGCAGTTGCATGAACAGCTCGCCCTGAGCCGAGACAGGCGCTTGCGCGACTGTCCCGGCCGAGGCGCCGTTCGTACCGTAACCTGAGGGCGGATAGCTGCCACCAACGGCGCCACTGTTACCGTAGCCTCCATTGTTGTTGCTATCGACCACAGGCACCGCGCCCCAAGCCATTACAGGCAGGGCGAAAGCCAGAACAGTTACAGCACGACGGCACGTTCGCATGACGAATTACTTACGCAGTTCGACGCGACGGTTCTGAGCCCACGACTGCTCGTCGTTGCCAGTAGCCACTGGACGCTCTTCACCGTAGGAAACCAGTTCCAGCTGAGCTGGCGAAACGCCCTGCAGTACCAGGTAACGCTGAACGGCCTTGGCACGACGCTCGCCCAGTGCCAGGTTGTACTCGCGAGTACCACGCTCGTCGGTGTTACCTTCCAGAACGACGCGAGCGCCGTTGGCTTTCAGGTCCTTGGCGTGAACGTCCAGAGCGCGCATGGCTTCTGGCTTCAGGTCCGAGCTGTCGTATTCGAAGTAGAACGTGGTGATTGCGCGCAGAGCAGCTTCTTCGCTCAGGGAACCGTCAACGGCACCGGTGTTTGCGCCGTAACCAGCGTTAGGGTCGACAGCAGCGCCGCCTTGACCAGCATCTTCGCCGCCTTTGGACGAGCAACCTACAGCTACGGACAAGGCCAGGGCCAGCGCAGCGAACTTACCAAACTTCAGCATTTCCATCGTGAAACTCCTAATGAACCCCAATGTGTTAAGTACAACGTATTACGCCGCGTCAGTTCAGGTAAGGGGACCAGGACGGTTCTCTGACTTCGCCTTGAGCGGTAGGAAGCGGGAGCCTCACGCGGCCGTTTAGCGACACGAGCATCAAGACTCCCCGGCCCTGCTGGCGGGTGGCGTAGATTACCATGGTGCCGTTGGGCGCAACAGTAGGCGACTCATCAAGAGTTGAATCTGTGAGGATCTTTACGCTTCCGCGCTCCAGGTCCTGCGCCGCCACCTTGAAATTGGTGAAACCATCTTGCCGATGGATCATTACAAGAGTCTTTTCGTCGGCCGAAAGTTTCGGGTTGGCATTGTAGTTGCCCACGAACGTCACACGTTCGGCATTGGCGCCGCCGGAGGTGCTGGTCTTGTAGATCTGTGGCTTGCCCCCACGGTCCGACGTGAAGTACAGGGTCGAACCGTCCTTGCCCCAGAAGGGTTCGGTGTCGATCGCCGGGCTGTTGGTCACGCGGGTCAGCGCACGCGAGGCCAGGTTCATCACGTAGATTTCCGGGTTGCCGTCCTTGGACAGCACCAGTGCCAGGCGATTGCCGTCCGGCGAGAACGCCGGTGCGCCGTTGAGTCCTTCGAAGTTGGTCAACTGCTCACGGCGACCGGTGTCGACGTTCTGCAGGAAGATCCGCGGACGGCGCTGTTCGAACGACACATAGGCAATGTTGCGGCCGTTGGGCGAGTAGCGCGGCGACAGGATCGGCTCGCGCGACTGCAACAGGGTCACCGCACGTGCGCCGTCGTAGTCCGAACGCTGCAGGGTGTAGCGAGTGGCATTGGTGCCGGCCCGTTCGGCAGTCACGTAGAGCATGCGCGTGGAGAACGCACCCTTGATCCCGGTCAGCTTCTCGAACGACTGGTCGGAGATGAAGTGAGCCATGTCGCGCAGCTGGTCGGTGGTGCCGGAAACGCTACCGGTCAACACTTGTTGCTGCGTGTTGACGTTGAGCAGCGCGTATTGCACCTGCAAGCGGCCGCCGGCCGGCGTGATGCTGCCGACCATGACGTACTGGGCACCCAGCGCCTGCCAGTCGCGGTAGATGACTTCGCTGGCCTGGGAAGGCTGGCTGATCATGTTCTGCGGTGGAATGGGTGCGTAGTAGCCCGAGTTGCGCAGGTCGTTGCCGACGATCTCGGCAATATTGTCAGGCAACACACTGCCGCCCTGGAAACCGAACGGCACGACGGCAATCGGCGTGGCACGGTCGGCACCGCTGGTGACCAAAATGTTCTTTTCGTCCGCAGAGGCCATGCCGGCTGCGCAGCAAAGGACGACGAGCAGTCCTCGAAGAAGGGTAATCACAAGGCAAGATCCTCAGGTGTAAATGTCATCTTGAAGGAACGATAGGGGTTGAAGTCAGCTGGTTTCAAACCCTGCATTTCCGTTAAACGGCCAATGTTCTTGACCGCAGCAACCGCCGAACTGTCGAAGGGACCATCGCCGCTGGAGCGTGAAACGCTGACATTGGTGACGGTGCCATCGGGCAACATGTTGATCTGCAATACCACGGTCATGTTCTTGCGTGCCGAAGGCGGACGCGCCCACCCTTCGGCTGCTCGCGAGCGGATCAGATCGTCGAAGTTGCCTGCGACTTCATCCCCCTGCTCGTCGGCGAGTGCCTGCTGGCGTTCGGGCTTGTCGGAAAGCAGATCGGCCAGTGCCTGCGCCTTCTTGTCCTCCGCTGCCTTGCGCGCTGCATCCTGAGCCTTCTTCTTCGCGGCATCGGCTGCAGCTTTCTTCTTCGCGTCTTCGGCGGCCTTCTTCTTCGCTTCCTCGGCTGCAGTGGCCTTCTTGGCGTCGTCTTCGGCTTTCTTCTTCGCGTCTTCGGCGGCCTTTTTCTTGGCGTCCTCGGCAGCCTTCTTCTTGGCGTCCTCGGCTGCCTCCTTCTTGGCCTCTTCCTGCTCGGCCTTCTTCTTGGCGATGTCGGCCAGCTCGCTCTTCTTGGCTTCGGCCGCTTTTTCAGCGGCTTCGGCCTTGGCAGCCTCAGCCTTGGCCGCTGCTGCAGAGGCGGCTTCCGCCTTGGCGGCAGCATCGGACTTCTTGGCTTCGTCGGCCTTCTTCGCCGCTTCGGCCTTTTGAGCGGTTTCCTCTTTCTTTTGTTCCGCGGCCTTGATGGCTTCCTGCTCCAGCTTCTTGGTCTCCATCTGCTCGACTTCGGTCTGCCGCGCAGCAGACTTCTTCGCCTCGCCCGCCAGTTTCTGGTTGGTCTGCGTAGTGGCCTGGCTCTTGGACTTGAGCTGATAGAGCGTAGCCTGCACGATGGGTCGCGCTTCAGGCAGTTCGGGCGTCATGGCGAAACTGACGAACAGCATCCCGAAGATCAGCACGTGCAGGGCTACCGCCCAGACCGTGGGCCAGAAGAAGCTTTCCGAGGCTGAATGCTCTCGCTTTCGCATCAGGGGGCCTCGGTAATCAAGCCAACGTTACCGACACCTGCCTGCTGCAAACCACCCATGGCGCCCATGACAGCCCCGTAATCCACGGTCTTGTCACCGCGAATGAAGACCTGGGTCTTCTTGCCGCTGGCATTGCCCTGGTTGATGATCGCGGTCGCGGCCTGGGTCATCTGCGCCAGCGTCATGGCCTTGTCCTGCTGCTTTTCAGTGTCTACTTCCTTGCCGACGTTCCAGTAGTAGGTCTTGTCGGCCTTGATGGAAATGGTGAGCACCTGAGTGTTGTTGTCCTGCGGCAACGCTTCGCTGGAAACCTTGGGCAGATCGACCTTCACACCTTGGTTGATCATCGGAGCGGTGACCATGAAGATGACCAGCAGTACCAACATCACGTCGATGTAGGGCACTACGTTCATCTCGGCGACCGGCTTGCGTTTTGGGCGACGACCTCGAGTCATTGGGTTATCCCTGCTCACTCTTCGCTGGTGTGCACTTTACGGTGCAGGATGGCCTGGAACTCGTCAGCGAACGTGTAGTAACGGTTGATCAGGGTTTCGCTGCGGGCAGCGAAACGGTTGTAGGCGATAACGGCCGGAATCGCTGCGAACAGGCCGATGGCCGTGGCAATCAGTGCTTCGGCAATACCTGGCGCAACGGTGGCCAGAGTCGCCTGTTGGGCCGATGCCAGGCCGCGGAACGAGTTCATGATGCCCCATACGGTACCGAACAGACCCACGTAGGGGCTGGTGGAACCGACGGTTGCCAGGAATGGCAGGCCCTGTTCGAGCTTTTCTTCCTCGCGCGAAATCGCCACGCGCATGGCACGGCCGACGCCTTCCATCACGGCATCGGGATCGACACCCTGCTGCTGGCGCAGACGGGAAAATTCCTTGAAGCCGGCGCGAAAGATCTGCTCGACACCCGAATCCGGATCGGGATTGCTACCGGCCTGGCGGTACAGCTTGGACAGGTCGATGCCCGACCAGAAGCGTTCCTCGAAGCTGTCCAGGGCACGACGACCGGCGCGCAGCATCGAGCTGCGCTGAAAGATCATGACCCACGAGGTGACCGAGGCGGCCACCAGAATAAGCATTACCAACTGCACCACGACACTGGCATTGCTGACCAAACTCCACATGGAGGTATGGTCGACGACGTTAGCTTCCACGCTTAATCTCCTGCATTGGATTGTTTGCCCAGGCCGCCTGCGTCGGCAAGGGCCGCACGCAAGGCTGGGGGAATGGCCCGGGGTCTGAAGTTATCGGCGCGCACACAGGCCACCATGAACTGCCCTTCGCAGAGCAGCGTTGCATCCTTCACACGCCAGACCTGCTGTTTGAAACGCAGGCTGGCGCGATTCAATTCGGTTACTTCGGCGGTCACCGTCAGCTCGTCGTCCAACCGCGCCGGCGCATGGTAGCGCGCCTCTGCCGAATGCACGACGAACAGCAGGTTCTCACCTGCCAGCTGCGACTGGACGAAACCCAGCGCACGCAGGTGCTCGGTACGAGCCCGCTCCATGAATTTCAGGTAATTGACGTAGTAGACGACGCCGCCGGCATCGGTGTCTTCGTAATAGACCCGACACGAATGGGCGAACGCCTGAACCCCGTTTTGCGCGCGCATACTCTAGTGCTTACTCCTCAGGTTGCCAATCCGCCCAGGCAACTGTTTTTTCGTCGCGTGTGCAGGCAAAGCCCATGCAAAAGCTGCGTCAGCCCCTAGGACCACGCAAAGCCGAATTAGGTCGCTGCGCGATGCGCCTTTCATGCGTCGATTTCTTCGGACATGGCATCGCTGCCCGGCATGTCGCCCAGCCGGTTGGGAATGTTCAGGCCGAAATGCAGGTAGGCGTGGCGAGTCACGACCCGGCCACGCGGAGTACGCATGATGTAGCCCTGCTGAATGAGGTAAGGCTCGAGGACGTCCTCGATGGTGTGGCGCTCTTCGCTGATCGCTGCGGCAAGACTGTCGACGCCCACCGGGCCACCGTCGAACTTCTCGATCATGGTCAGCAGCAGCCGGCGATCCTGGTGGTCGAAGCCGCGCTCGTCGACGTCGAGCATGTTCAGCGCCAGGTCGGCGATGGGCTTGGTGATGTGCCCTTTGCCACGCACCTGGGCGAAGTCGCGCACGCGACGTAGCAGGCGATTGGCGATTCGCGGCGTGCCGCGGGCACGGCGGGCGATCTCGAAGGCACCTTCGTCCTCGATCTCCAGGTTGAGGATATTGCCCGAGCGACTGACGATGGTTGCCAGGTCCGCGGTGCTGTAGAACTCCAGGCGCTGGACGATACCGAAGCGGTCGCGCAGCGGATTGGTCAGCATGCCCGCCCTGGTCGTGGCCCCGACCAGGGTGAACGGTGGCAGATCGAGCTTGATGGAACGTGCCGCGGGACCCTCGCCAATCATGATGTCGAGCTGGAAATCCTCCATGGCCGGATACAGGACTTCCTCGACGATGGGCGACAGCCGATGGATCTCGTCGATGAACAGCACATCGTGGGGTTCCAGGTTGGTGAGCAAGGCAGCCAGATCGCCCGGCCGTTCCAGTACCGGCCCCGACGTGCTCTTGATCGACACGCCCATTTCCTGGGCAATGATATTGGCCAGGGTTGTCTTGCCCAATCCGGGCGGGCCGAAGATCAAGGTGTGATCCAGGGATTCACTGCGCCCGCGCGCGGCCTGGATGAACAGCTCCATCTGCTCGCGCACGGTGGGCTGGCCAATGTAGTCGGCCAGGCTGAGCGGGCGGATGGCCCGGTCCTGTACTTCTTCTCGATCGCGGCCAGTGGCGGCGATCAGGCGGTCGGCTTCGATCACTTAGATCATTCCCTTCAACGAGCGGCGGATCAATTCTTCGCTGCTCAGCCCCTTGGCGTCGATGGCCGCCACGGCGCGGCTGGCTTCCTGGGGCTTGTAGCCCAGCGAGATGAGCGCACTGACGGCATCGGCTTCGGCGCTGTTGACCGGCGCCGGCCCCTGCGGCCCGCTGGGGACCAGCTCGAACATGCTCGGCGTGGTCTGCCAGGCCTTGAAGCGATCCTTGAGTTCGACCAGAAGCCGCTCGGCGGTCTTCTTGCCCACGCCGGGTATCTTCACCAGCGCCGAGGTGTCCTGGGCCTGCACGCAGCGCACCAGTTCATCGACGTCCAACCCCGACATCAGCGCCAGTGCCAGCTTGGGTCCGACGCCGTTGAGACGGATCAGCTCGCGGAACAGCTCGCGCTCGCGCTTTTCATAGAAGCCATAGAGTAACTGAGCGTCTTCGCGCACCACCAGATGGGTGTGCAGGGTCACGCTTTCGCCGACCGGCGGCAGGCGATAGAGCGTGGTCATCGGCACTTCGAGCTCATAGCCCAGCCCGTTGACGTCGAGAATCAGGTGCGGCGGCTGCTTTTCAGCCAAGATACCGCGCAGGCGTCCAATCACGTATGAATCCTTTGTCGGAAGGCGCAGTCACGCCCTGTTCATGCGGGCCAGTTCAAGGGCCATCATTACAGGACTGAGGTGAGCTGCAAGCAAAAAAGTTTGAAACGATGTAAGCCGCTACAGGCGCAAGCGCCCACCACGACTGCGGGCGGCGCTCAGGCCGTGGGGCATGAGGCTGGACCGGGTGTGCGCGTGGGTAAGAGCAATGGCCAGGGCGTCCGAGGCATCGATCTGGGGTTTCTGGGTCAGCTTGAGCAGGTGCATGACCATCATCTGCACCTGTTCCTTGTTGGCCGCGCCGGTGCCGACGATGGCCTGCTTGACCTGGGTGGCACTGTACTCGGCGATCTCCAGCCCCTCCTCCGCCGCCGCGACGATGGCAGCGCCGCGCGCCTGGCCCAGTTTCAGGGCCGAATCGGCGTTGCGCGCCATGAACACTCGCTCGATGCCCATGGTCACCGGACCGTAGGTCTGGATAACCTCACGCACCCCACGAAAAACGATCTGCAAACGATCATGCAGCAGTCCGCCGCCGGTACGAATACAACCCGAAGCCACGTATTCGCAACCGCGGCCGGTTTCACGCACGACCCCAAACCCGGTGATGCGCGAGCCTGGGTCGATTCCAAGAATTAATGTCATAAAGCCTGCAGTAGTGAGAAACACGGCTGACGCCATCTACCCGTGAAGAGGCCGACACTGGTAAAGCATGGCTTCGATGAAACACGCTGGCCGATCAGCCAAGCTGCTCCATCACGGCGTCGGATATTTCGGCATTGGAATAGACGTTCTGCACATCATCGAGGTCCTCGAGCATGTCGATCAGCTTCAGTACCTTCTCGGCACCTTCCGCATCGAGTTCGGCACTGGTCGTAGGCGCCATGACGATCTCCGCCTCATCGGCATTGAAACCGGCTGCCTGCAATGCATTGCCCACCGAGTAGAAACTGGCGAACGAGGTGAACACGTCCATCGAGCCGTCGCCATGGGTGACGATGTCGTCGGCATCGGCCTCCATGGCCGCCTCCATCAATGCATCCTCATCGACGCCCGGGGCGAAGGACAACTGACCCTTGCGCTCGAACAGATACGCGACCGAACCATCGGTACCCAGATTGCCGCCGCATTTGCTGAACGCATGGCGCACGGCGGCAGCGGTCCGGTTGCGGTTGTCGGTCATGCATTCGACCAGCACGGCGACGCCACCAGGCCCGTAGCCCTCGTAGCTCAGCTCGACCACGTCGTCGCTGCCGGCCGCCCCGGTGCCCCGCGCAATCGCGCGATCAATGATGTCACGGCTCATGTTGGCGCTCAGCGCCTTGTCCAGAGCCAGCCGCAGGCGCGGATTGGACCCCGGCTCACCACCGCCCTGCCGGGCTGCCACGGTCAGCTCACGAATCCACTTGGTGAAGATCTTGCCCCTCTTGGCATCCTGGCGCTCTTTGCGGTGCTTGATGTTCGCCCACTTGGAATGACCAGCCATAACGCAACTCCGATTTCTGTGTGTTACCCAAACGACCCCTGCCCCCGGCAAGGTTTTTCCGTCGCCCAACGCAAGGGCGCATCCGAAGATGCGCCCTGTCAGCAGTTACTCGGCCTTGGGCTGTTCGCGCAGGCGAATGTGCAATTCGCGCAGCGCCTTGGCATCGACCACGCCAGGGGCCTGGGTCATGACGTCGGCGGCGCTCTGGGTTTTCGGGAAGGCGATGACTTCACGAATCGACTGCGCACCGGTCATCAGCATGACCAGGCGGTCCAGGCCGAAGGCCAGGCCACCATGGGGTGGTGCACCGTATTTCAGCGCGTCGAGCAGGAAGCCGAACTTCTCTTCCTGTTCCGCCGCTTCGATACCGAGCAGGCGGAACACGGCCTGCTGCATGTCCTTGCGGTGGATACGGATCGAACCGCCACCCAGCTCGGTGCCGTTGAGCACCATGTCATAGGCGCGCGACAGCGCAGTGGCCGGATTGGCTTCCAGCTCGGCCGGCGTGCACTTGGGTGCGGTGAACGGATGGTGCAGCGCGCTGAAGCTGCCGTCGTCGTTCTCTTCGAACATCGGGAAGTCGACGACCCACATCGGTGCCCATTCGCAGGTCAGCAGGTCGAGATCGTTGCCCAGCTTGATGCGCAGTGCACCCAATGCCTCGCTGACGATCTTGGCCTTGTCGGCGCCGAAGAACACGATGTCGCCATCGACCGCGCCAACGCGATCGAGGATCACATTGAGGTTGGCTTCCGGGATGTTCTTGACGATCGGCGACTGCAGGCCCTCGACGCCCTTGGCGCGCTCGTTGACCTTGATGTAGGCCAGGCCCTTGGCGCCGTAGATGCCGACGAACTTGGTGTAGTCGTCGATCTGCTTGCGCGGCATGCTCGCCCCGCCTGGAACGCGCAGTGCGGCAACGCGGCACTTGGCATCGTTGGCCGGGCCACTGAAGACCTTGAACTCGACGTCCTTGAGCTGATCGGCGACGTCGACCAGTTCCATCGGGTTGCGCAGGTCGGGCTTGTCCGAGCCGTAGCGGCGCATGGCTTCTTCGAAGGTCATGTGTGGGAAATCGCCGAACTCGACGTCCAGCACTTCCTTGAACAGCTTGCGCACCATGGTTTCGGTGATGCCGATGATTTCACTCTCGTCGAGGAAACTTGTCTCGATGTCGATCTGAGTGAACTCGGGCTGGCGATCGGCACGCAGGTCTTCATCGCGGAAGCACTTGGCGATCTGGTAGTAACGGTCGAAACCGGCCACCATCAGCAACTGCTTGAACAGCTGAGGCGACTGCGGCAGGGCGAAGAAGCTGCCGGGGTGGGTACGGCTGGGCACCAGGTAGTCGCGGGCGCCTTCAGGCGTGGCACGGGTCAGGATCGGCGTTTCGACGTCGAGGAAGCCGTTTTCGTCGAGGTAGCGGCGAATGCTGGTGGTGATGCGCGAGCGCAGGCGCAGTTTCTCGGCCATCTCGGGACGGCGCAGGTCGATGAAGCGGTAGCGCAGGCGCGTTTCCTCGCCCACGTCGGAGTATTCGTTGAGCGGAAACGGCGGGGTCTCTGCTTCGTTCAGCACTTCGAGCTCGTAGCCCAGCACTTCGATGGCGCCAGACGCCATGTTCGGATTGACTGCGCCGGCGGGCCGCGCACGGACCTTGCCGGTGACCTTGACCACGTACTCGCTGCGCACGCGATCGGCGGCGGCGAAGCTGTCGGCGCGATCGGGGTCGAAGACCACCTGGGCCATGCCTTCACGATCCCGAATGTCGAGGAAGATCACCCCGCCATGGTCGCGACGGCGATGGACCCAGCCGCACAGGGTGATTTCCTGACCTTCCAGGGTCTCGTTCAGTTGGCCGCAATAGTGGCTGCGCATCATAGTAGTGGTTTCACTTCTCGTAATTCATGATTCGATGACGGCGTGTAGCTGACACGCGGCACCCTGGACATCGTGCTGGAGCGGGCGGGACAACTCACTCGGCCTTGTCGCCGCCTGCCAGATTCTTCTTGTTGCCGGTCTTGAAATCGGTCTCGTACCAGCCGGTGCCGCTGAGGCGGAAGCCCGGCATGGAAAGCACCTTTTTCAGTTGCGGCGCCTGGCAGGCAGGGCAATCGGTCAAAGGCTCGGCGCTGATCTTCTGAATGACTTCCATCTGATGACCGCAGGAAGCACATTGATAGTCGTACATCGGCATGGGTAGTGTCTCGGCAACCAAATGACCGCAGCGCAAGCAGCGCCAGGGCGAAACGCGGGATTATATCCGGTTAATCGACGCCGCGCAGCCGTCCAAGGTAACAGACGACGTTCGATCACGCCCCATCAGGTAGGTGACGCAGACTACCCGTACCAATCCACTGAAATTCTTGACGCCGCCATGGCGTAGGTGGACCTCGCGGTCGACGTAGGAAAGCAGCGCGTTCACCGTGCATTCATTGACCAGGGCAATGCGTTCCAGAATTTCCCAATAGACCCGCTCCAGGCGCAGGCAGGTGGCGAAACCGTTCAGGCGGACCGAGCGCGAGACGGGCCTGGCCAGGCCCATGTCGAAATTTTCCGAATAGGGATCGATGACAAGCTTGCTCGATCGGTCGAGCTGGCGTGCGCGGGTGACGACGAGGTTCCGTTCCATGGATCAGTGCTTCCTAGATGATCGCCCCTCCAACCCTGGAGGTATGCTGACGGATCTATGGAAGCGTATCGGCGAACGATGGCGACAGAGGAATAGGGAAGTGCATACGTGCGAAGCGCGGCGTCGTTGGGTAGGAGCGAACCGTTCCAGCAACGCGTGCAGTGGGCGGCGAAAGGCTGGATCGACACGGCGGACGTCGCGCTGGCGAAGGCGCCGCCGTATCGCCAGGGATCAACCTTCGAGCAGCGAACGCAACATCCAGGCAGTCTTCTCGTGCACCTGCATGCGCTGGGTCAAGAGGTCGGCGGTCGGCTCGTCACTGACCTTGTCCAGCAGCGGAAAGATGCCGCGGGCCGTACGGGTGACGGCTTCCTGACCTTCGACCAGCTGCTTGATCATGTCCTGGGCCGAGGGTACCCCTTCCTCTTCCTTGATCGAAGACAGACGGGCATACACCGAATAGGCGCCGGGCGCGGGAAAGCCGAGGGCGCGGATGCGCTCGGCAATGGAATCCACGGCCAGCGCCAGTTCGGTGTACTGCTCTTCGAACATCAGGTGCAGGGTACGGAAAGCCGGGCCGGTGACGTTCCAGTGGAAGTTGTGCGTCTTGAGGTACAGGACGTAGGTGTCGGAAAGCAGACGGGACAGGCCGTCCACGATCGATTTGCGATCTTCTTCGCTGATGCCGATATCGATTGCCATGTAATGTCCTTGATGACGATGAATGTATACCACCACGAGTGGACGCCCACTTTACCAAGACCCTTCGGCCCACGCAGCCCTTGCCTGGAGCAAGTTGCGCAGGCTATCCGCTCGACGGCGTCGAGCGGCGCTCTGGCCGATTTGAGAAGGGTCGGGCTTTGCTGTTAAATAGGCCGCGTGAGCCGGGGCAATTAATCAAGCCGTGGCGCATAGGCTGATCCCTGCAGATGCTCGGCAATTATTGTCACCCCAACGCTGTGCTTGTTGCGGTATCAGCTCTTCCTGATGCCTGATCTTAGAGTGAGCCAATCAAATGTTGAAAATCGTCCACCTCCTGACGGGCGCAGCGGCCGTGCTGCTGTCGTTCATACCAAGCCTGCGGGCCGATGTAGCGCCTTACCTGCAACAACCCGACGCAATCTACCTGGCGCTGTTCGGTCTGCTCAACCTGCTTCTGGCTCCAGTGATACCGCGCTGGAACAAAGGCCCACGTCATCTGTTGCAAAACCTGGTCAGTGTGCTGCTGGTTGCCTCGGTGATCACCCAGACCCTGACACTGCTGGTGCCGCTGCCTGCCATCGGCATTCTGCCAGGCCTGCTGTGCGCACTGCTCGCATGCCTGGCGCACCTGTCGATCAGTTTCTACCGCGCGTCACCCGCACCCAGCGCCGTGCAGTACGACATGACCAACCGCGATACCGGCACCGTCAAGTGGTTCAACACGTCGAAGGGCTTCGGCTTCATTTCGCGTGATTCGGGCGACGACATCTTTGTGCATTTTCGTGCCATTCGTGGCGAAGGCCATCGCGTGCTGGTCGAAGGTCAACGGGTCGAGTTCTCGGTCATGAACCGCGACAAAGGACTGCAGGCCGAAGACGTGATTGCGGCATCGCCGCGTCGCTGACTCCAATGCGGCAATAAAAAAACGCGGGCATTGCCCGCGTTTTTCATTGCCGCAAAAAAGATTTCAGTAATGCGGCGGTGGCGCCTCCTGCGTAGCCGTTTCGAACTGACCGACCATTTCCTCCTGACGCTTGAGCAGCGCGGCGAGCTGCATCTGCAGGCGCTCGATCGCGCGCTGCTGCAGGATGAGTTCGTCGCTGAGCGAAGACAGGGTGTCATCCTGAAACGCCAGACGTGTTTCCAGCTCCATCACGCGATCTTCCAGGCTCATGCCCTGCCCTCCGTAAATTCGAAATCGGTGCCCAGCGCGCCTGCCAGCCTCTGGCGAACCGTCGCCAGTTGCTCGACGGTGTAGGGCATCGCGGGCAGCTTGCCCCACACAGGGGCAGGCCAGGCAGCGTCCGTGCGATAGCGAACGATCACGTGCATATGCAGTTGGCTCACGACATTGCCCAATGTGGCGACATTGATCTTGTCGGCGCAATATTCCTGGTGAAGCAACTTCGCCAATGCATTGGTTTCGTTCCACAGCACTGCGCGGTCGGCGTCGTCGAGCTCAAACACCTCGGAAATATTCGGCCGCCGCGGCACCAGAATGAACCAGGGATACCTGGCGTCATTACTGAGCAGCAGGCGACAAAGTGCGAAATCACCGATGACATGAGTGTCTTCGGCGAGTCGGGGATCCAGGCTGAACACGGGCGTTCTCCACAGAAAGGAATGGGTGACCGAAGCATGGCCACGAATCATCGAGCGGCAAGGATAGCGTGCCTGATCGGTTTTTTTCCGGGTGAGCCACTATTTACTCGATATGCCGGAAGGCGGCGCACCTGGGGCCGCGCCCGAGGCGAGGCACGGTTTTGGTGCCGCCCGCCCCAGGATCGCCCGCAGCACCAAGCCGTGGACAACACCTTTTCACCGTACTTCACGCGCTTTGTGCAATACCGCGTGTAACTGCCTGACAAGCGGTACTTCTTTACGCAGGCGCGGCGTTGCCAATTCCTGCCGCTGGGCTAGCCTTGCCATTCAGGACGTCACCTTTCGCACCAAAAAGGTCCACCAGGGAAGGTCTCGGTGCATCAAGACCTCGTAATCTACCCACTCGTGTCACCCAGCGGTAACGTTTGCACCGCGAAACAGGATTCACTCGCATGCAGAGGATCGTTACCGGGGAAAGCAGGAATGGCTCGATGAGCCGGTTTTACGTGGGCTTGGCCGAACCACTGGAAGAAAAGTGAAAAATATGTGAACTGGTGGCACGTTTGTGCACGCTTGTTGCATTCATCACCGCACGGTCACCGGGGACGTGGGAAGACGAAACCGGAACAAACGGAAACAGTGAATCAATGAAGCGACGCCAGTGCATGAACGCAACCCAAGTGTGGTTGTAAGCGTGGACATGCAACAGCGGACTTGAAGTATCGCCAACATGACCGGCGTGGTATACGTTCCGCGCCGTCATAAAAAGAAAGAACTGCCTCAGATAAAAAAACAGGTGAGGCAGTGGTTACTCTTCTTAAAAACCAAAGGAGCAAATCACGATGCGCGTGATGAAGTGGAGCATGATCGCACTGGCTGTAACAGCCGGCACCTCGCAGTTGGCTTTGGCCTCAGCCCAGGACGAGTCCAAGGGTTTTGTGGAAGACAGCACCTTGAACCTCAAGCTGCGCGCCCTGTACATGAACCGTGACTACAAGCACGGCGCAGGCAACCCTACCGCTGGCAGCGACAAGGGCTATCGTGAAGACACTGGCCTTGGCGCCCAGATGTTCTACGAGTCGGGCTTCACCCAGGGCACCATCGGTGCCGGTGTGGATGCAATGGGCTTCGGTTCGGTGCGCCTGGACGGCGGTACCGGTCGCCGCAGCAACGGCCTGTTCGCAGCCGACGACGAAGGCAACCTCGAGCACAGCCAGACCAAGGGCGGCGCAGCCGTCAAGTTCCGCTTCTCCAATACCGTACTCAAATACGGCCAGCAGATCGTTGCCAGCCCGGTCTTCGCGACCGACGACGGCCGTCTGTTGCCTGAAGTCGCCACCGGCACTTCGATCACCAGCAACGAAATCGACAACCTGACCCTGAACATCGGTCGCTTCACCTCGATGAGCGCGCAGACCGGCATGGGTCACGACTCGCTGGGCCTGAAGTCCGCCGACATCGCCGGCGCCACCTACGCCTTCACCAAGAACTTCACCGGTACGGTCGCTGCGTCCGACGTGGAAGATTACTGGAAGCGTCAGTACGTCAACCTGAACTACACCCTGCCGATCGACGACCTGCAGTCGCTTAACTTCGACTTCAACGCCTATCGCACCAAGAGCCAGGGCGAAGATCTGGGCGGCGACGTCGACAACAAGATCTGGAGCACCGCGGTTGCCTATAGCCTGGGCGCGCACAAGTTCACCCTGGGTTACCAGCGCAGTTCCGGCGACACCGGCTACGCCTACGGCGTGGACGGCGGCGGCACCGTGTTCCTGAACAACTCCGTTCAGTACTCCGACTTCGTCGGCGCCGAAGAGAAATCGTGGCAGGTTCGCTACGACATCAACATGGCAACCTACGGCGTACCCGGCCTGAGCTTCATGACTCGCTACATCACTGGCGACAACATCGAAGCCAGCAACGGCGAAGAAGGCAAAGAGCACGAGTGGGACTTCGAAACCAAGTACGTGGTTCAGCAAGGTCCGATCAAGGACATGTCCTTCCGCCTGCGTAGCGCCATCTACCGCGCCAACAACGCCTACGATGCCGACTACGGTCCGTCGAACAACGACTTGCGTTTCATTGTCGAGTACCCTCTGAGCATCATGTAACCGCCCAGCAGGTCGCTTCACCTCGAAAAGCCCGGCTCTGCCGGGCTTTTCTGCGTCTGGACGGCAGCGCCCGGCAAAGCCCGGCCCTACGCCTGTACGTCGCCCAATCACCGCCGTACAATGCCAGACCTCGATAAAATTTCGCGAAGACAACGGTCAACCATGCGCACCAGTCAATATCTGCTCGCCACACAGAAAGAAACCCCTTCCGATGCGGTCGTGATCAGCCATCAGCTGATGCTGCGTGCCGGCATGATCCGCAAGCTCGCTTCGGGCCTGTACACATGGCTGCCGATGGGGCTTCGAGTGATGCGCAAGGTTGAGCGGATCGTGCGCGAGGAAATGGACGCCGCCGGCGCTCTCGAAGTGCTGATGCCCGGCATCCAGCCGGCCGAACTGTGGCAGGAGTCGGGGCGCTGGGAGCAGTACGGTCCCGAGTTGCTGCGCCTCAAAGACCGCCACGACCGTGACTTCTGCGCCGGCCCCACCCACGAAGAAGTCATCACCGACCTGATGCGCAACGAGCTCAACAGCTACAAACAGTTGCCCATCAATCTCTACCAGATCCAGACCAAGTTTCGTGACGAGATCCGTCCGCGCTTCGGCCTGATGCGCGGTCGCGAGTTCATCATGAAGGACGCCTATTCCTTCCATGCCGACCAGCCATCGCTGCAGGCCACCTATGACCGCATGCACCTGGCCTACAGCAACATCTTCACCCGTCTGGGCCTGAAGTTCCGCGCGGTCGAAGCCGACAACGGCTCCATCGGCGGCGCCGGCTCCCACGAATTCCATGTGCTGGCAGAGTCGGGTGAAGACGACATCGTCTTCAGCGATACTTCCGATTACGCCGCCAACATCGAGAAGGCCGAGGCGATTCCGCGCGAAACCGAGCGTGGCGCCGCACTCGAGGCCCTGCGCCTGGTCGACACACCCAACGCCAAGACCATCGCCCAGCTGGTGGAAAACTTCGGCCTGCCGATCGAAAAAACCGTGAAGACGCTGGTGGTCCACGCCGCCGAAGAAGGCAAACTGATTGCCTTGATCATCCGTGGCGACCACGAGCTGAACGAGATCAAGGCCGCCAACCAACCGCTGGTTGCCAATCCGCTGGTCATGGCCAGCGAGGCCGAACTTCGTGATGCCATAGGCGCGGGCGCAGGTTCCCTGGGCCCGATGAACCTGCCCCTGACCTGCATCATCGATCGCTCGGTGGCGTTCATGAGCGACTTCGCCGTGGGCGCCAACATCGACGACAAGCATTACTTCGGCGTCAACTGGGAGCGTGATCTGCCGCTGCCCGAGATTGCCGATCTGCGCAACGTGGTCGACGGCGACACCAGCCCGGATGGCCAGGGCACGCTGACCATCAAGCGCGGCATCGAGGTAGGTCACATCTTCCAGCTGGGCACCAAGTACAGCGAAGCCATGAAGTGCCAGGTACTGGGTGAGAACGGCAAGCCGGTGACCTTGGCCATGGGCTGCTACGGCATCGGTGTGTCGCGCGTGGTGGCTGCTGCCATCGAGCAGAACAACGACGCTGGCGGCATCATCTGGAGCGATACCCTGGCGCCCTTCCAGGTCGCTCTGGTGCCGCTGCGCTATGAAACCCAGCAAGTGCGCGAAGCCACCGACCGGCTGTACGCGGAACTGACCGAAGCGGGCTTCGAAGTGCTGCTGGACGACCGCGACAAGAAAACCAGCCCCGGGATCAAGTTCGCCGACATGGAGCTGATCGGCATTCCCCATCGGATCGTCATCAGCGACCGTGGCCTGGCCGAAGGCAACCTGGAATACAAGAGCCGTACCGAGGACGCCGCACAGGCCTTGCCTGTCGACGATGTCCTGTCTTTCATCCAGGCTCGCGTGCGCCGCTGACAGACTCGAGAAACCATGTTCAAGCGAACTACCATGGCCTTTGGTGGTGCTGCCCTGTGCAGCACCCTGCTGGTCAGTGGCTGCGCCAACCAGATGTCGCAGCGCAACGAACACGAAGAGCGCATCGAGCGCAAGCTGCTCGAGCACAGCGTGCAGATCGACCTGGGCAAGCCCGAGGTGCTGCAGACGCCGCAACGTCGCGTGCGCATTCGTGAACTCAAGGATTTCGAGGTCACGGCGTTCGAGACCACACGTCACTACGACCGCTACACACCCTATCAACCCTGGCGTGAAGTCTACGAGATTCCACTAGGGGCAGTGGCCGTGGTAGCCGGCGTCGGCGCCAACGTGGTGAACGTGGCGACCTTTGGTAGCCTGCCCGACAGCGTGACCAAGGACTGGGTCAGCTATGGTTTCGCCGGACTCAATCCGTTCATGAACGTGCAATCCAACGGCCGTGCCGAGCAGAACCTTGCCGGTATCGACGAGGTGCAGACCGACAGGCGCGTGGAGCACGACAGCACGCCATGGAGCGAACGCCCGGTACAAGTGGGCACCGGCCGCAAGACCTATGACCTGGAAACCGACGCCAACGGTGTGTTGCGCATCAACCTGCTCGACAACCCGTTTGCGGAACAGGATCTGACCCATGTCACACGCCTGCAATTGAGTGTAGTGGACGAGGAAAGCCAGACCCGGGCGAGCGCCCTGCTGCCGGTGAGCCCGGACCTGCGCGGCAAACTGGCTGAAGCGCACACGCTGATCTTCGATGACCTGGAAGGTGACGAGGTCGGTCAGTGGGTGTATCGGGTCAAGCGCCTTGCCGAGCTGGGCCTGGAAGATGAAGCCAGCGAGTTGGAACAGAGCCTGATCGAGCTGACCCGCAACGACCCCGAATTGCAGCAGGACTTTCTCAAGTCGCTGCGCAGGGATACCGGCCGACTGGTCGCCGATCCCGGGACCTGAGCCAGCCGGTCAACTGTCGCTGAACAGTTCCAGCTGCTCGTGGGCCCCGCGCAGGTCCAGCAGGCGCACGCCGATGCCCAACAGGCGCACCGGCTTGCCACCCCGGGCGAAGGCCTGACCCAGCAGCTGCCGGTAGCTGTCCAGATCCCTGCCCGCCCCTGCCTGTTCCAAGGTGGTCTGGGTAAAGTCGTGAAACTTCACTTTGACGAAAGGCTTGCCCGGACGATAGCTGCTGTCGATCCGGTCGATGCGCTCGGCCAGGGTCTGCATCAACTCTGGGAGCTTGTCCAGGCAACTGGCCAGATCCGGCAGGTCCGCCTCGTAGGTATTTTCCACGCTGATGGACTGCCGCCGACTGTCGTTCTGCACCACGCGCTCGTCGATGCCGCGTGCCAGGCTGTAGAGACGCTCGCCGAAGCTGCCGAATTCGCGCACCAGCGCCAGCTTGGTCCACTCACGCAGCTCCAGGCAACTGTCGATGCCGAGGCGGGCCAGCTTGTCAGCGGTGACCTTGCCCACGCCATGCAGCTTGGTAACCGGCAAGGCGGCAACGAAGTCTTCGATCTGTCCAGGAGTAATGACGAACAGGCCGTCCGGCTTGCGCCAGTCGCTGGCGATCTTGGCGAGAAACTTGTTTGGCGCCACTCCCGCCGAAACGGTGATATGCAGGCGCTTGGAGACCTTGCGTCGGATGTCCTGGGCAATTCGCGTGGCGCTGCCGGAAAAATGCGGGCAGTCGGAAACGTCGAGGTAGGCTTCGTCCAGCGACAGCGGCTCGATCAGGTCGGTGTACTCGCGAAAAATCCCCTGAATCTCCCGCGACGCTTCTTTATAGGCATCCATGCGCGGTTTGACGATGGTCAGGTCGGGGCACAGTTTGATCGCGTGTCGCGAGCTCATGGCTGAACGCACGCCATAGGCGCGGGCTTCATAGTTGCAGGTGGCGATCACCCCGCGACGCTCCGCCGAGCCGCCGACGGCCAGTGGCTTGCCAGCCAGCCGGGGGTCGTCACGCATTTCGATGGCGGCATAGAAGCAGTCACAGTCGACATGGATGATCTTGCGCTGCGTCATGGTCTGGGCGGGGTACCAAGCTGGTAAAAGATCGTACAAAAACAACGGTATTATCTCACTCACAGCGATAAGCGCCATGGCCAAAGCCCGGTGCACATTCTTTTGCTCACCGGCAAACCGCCCCAATCCCCCTGAAAGCCCCGCCCCGCCTGACTCGTAGCACTATTGGCAAAGCTAAGCGATTGATGGAAAAGAGTTTTCTTGAAATCAGGGTTTGACAAGCAGGCGCTGCGCTGTAGAATAGCCCACACAGACGCGGGATGGAGCAGTCTGGTAGCTCGTCGGGCTCATAACCCGAAGGTCGTCGGTTCAAATCCGGCTCCCGCAACCAAACAACAAAAAAGGCCACTTGAAAAAGTGGCCTTTTTTGTTGCCTGCAATTTGTTCGCCGACCTGTTACCCGACCAGGTCGTCCGGCCGATCCACATCGCGGTAGATCCCTGGGTCGTCGCATACCACCAGGTGCATGTGCGCCTCGGCGAACAATCGTCGAGCACCCTGATCGCCCTGCAGCGACAGCAACTGCTCGCGAAAGGTGCGGCCGAAGCCTACCGGGTGCCCGTGACCACGAGCGCCATGGGCAATGCTGATGCGCTCCGGTGCCATGCACTGGCGAACCCTGGCGAATGCTCCAGGGCTCACGAAGGGCATGTCGCCCAGGCACACCAGCCAGCCATCGGCATCCAAACTGGCTTCGACACCCGTGCGCAGGCTGTCGCCCATGCCTGCGGAGTCGAGCAATACCACCTCACAGCCGTAGGCTTCGCCCAGCTGTATCACTTGCTTCTTGTGCGCGCGGGTGATCAGCACACGGCGCTCAACCGTGTCACCGAGGTTGTGCAGGACCTGTTCGACGACGCTGCGCTCGACGCCGTCCAACCCGCTGCAGGGTGCAAGCAGTTTGTCAGCACCCTGCCCTGCGGCTTCCTGAAAACGGCGCCCTTGCCCTGCAGCGAGAATCAAGGCGCAGGGAGCGATGATGGCTGGCATGGTGGTAGGCTCCGATAGTCACGATGCGCCGTACGGACGCTCAATACAGATTGGGTTCCATCTCCAGCACCACACCGAAGCGCGACTGGATATCGTCCTGGATCCGCTGGGCCAGGGCATGCAGCTGTTTGCCCGATGCATTGCCGTGGTTGACCAGCACCAATGACTGCAAGCGGTGCACGCCGGCGTCACACTCGCGATGGCCCTTCCAGCCGGCGCGCTCGATCAGCCAACCCGCCGCCAGTTTGTACAGGCCATCGGCCTGGGGATAGGCAACCACATCGGGATGCTCGCGGCGAATGGCATCCAGCACCGCGGCGGGGACGACCGGGTTCTTGAAGAAGCTGCCGGCATTGCCCAGCTCGGCAGGGTCGGGAAGCTTTTCTCGCCGGATGCTGCAGATGGCGGCGCTGACGTCGGTGGGCGTAGGGTGCTGGATACCCTGTTCGGCCAGCCGCTGACGCACCGGGCCATAGTCCAGATGCACCGGCGCGGAACGGGAAAGCGTGAAGCGCACGCGCAGGATCACCCAGCGGCCGGGCTGGCGCTTGAACAGGCTGTCGCGATAACCGAACGCGCACTCGGCGGCGCTGAAGTCGCGTTTCTGCAACGTGTCCCGGTCAAGCGCAGTGAGGCCGGCGAACACGTCCTTGATCTCGACGCCGTAGGCACCGATGTTCTGCATGGGCGCTGCACCCACGGTTCCGGGAATCAGGCTGAGGTTTTCCAGACCTGCCAGACCTTGTTCAAGCGTCTGCAATACGAAAGGGTGCCACGGCTCGCCGGCTTCGGCTTCCAGCACCACCGCATTCCCGGCCTGCTCGAGCACGCGCACACCTCGGCTGGCCATGCGCACCACCAGCACGTCGGAGAGGTCGGCGGTCAGCAACAGATTGCTGCCACCACCGATCACCAGCGCACGCAGGCCGCTCGCCTTGGCCCAGGCCAATGCCTGGATCAGCTCGGCATCGTCATGCACCGAGACCAGGAACGCTGCCTTCACCTCGATACCGAAGGTGTTGTAGGGCTTGAGCGACTGGTTGGCGCGAATATCCAGACTCATGGACTCAACTGGCGGAACGTTGCCATGGGCTGCCATCAAGCCTCCAGCAGGCGCCGCACGCGCTCCAGGTCTTGCGCAGTGTCGACACCGGCGGGCGGCGCCTGCACGGCATCGGCCACATGGATGCGTACCCCGTGCCAGAGCGCACGCAGCTGCTCGAGGCGCTCGGTGTTTTCCAGCCAGCAAGGGCCCCACTGCACGAAATCCTGGAGGAAGCCGGCACGATAGGCATAGATACCGATATGACGACGGTAGGGGACCTGGGCCGGGAGGGCATCGCGATCGTTGGCGAAATCGTCGCGCGCCCACGGCAGCGGCGCTCGGCTGAAAGTCAGCGCCAGGCCGTTCAGGTCGGTGACCACCTTGACCACGTTGGGGTTGAACAAAGCTTCCACGTCCGTGATCGGCTCGGCCAGGGTTGCCATGGCAGCCTCGTGGCTGGCAGCGAGATTGGCCGCCACCTGGTCGATGACCACGGGCGGAATCAGCGGCTCGTCGCCCTGCACGTTGACCACGATGGACTCGGCATCCAGACCCAAAGCCTGGCATACCTCGGCCAAACGGTCGGTACCGGATTCGTGATCAGGCCGGGTCATCACCACCTCGGCGCCGAACGCTCGGCAGGCGGACTCGATGCGCACATCATCGGTAGCAACCACGACTCGCGCTGCCGTGCTCTTGCAGGCCTGTTCCCAGACGTGCTGGATCATTGGTTTGCCGGCGATCATCTGCAGTGGCTTGCCCGGCAGGCGAGTCGACTGGTATCGCGCGGGTATCACCACGGTGAAGGCCGTGCTCATTTATCCAGGCGCTCGTCGTCGGTCAGGGTCCGCGCTTCGGTTTCCAGCATCACCGGAATGCCGTCGCGAATGGGATAGGCCAGGCCGGCGCCCTTGCTGATCAGCTCGCGCTTGTCGGCGCTGAGCTTGAGCGGGCCCTTGGTGATCGGGCAAGCGAGGATATCGAGCAATTTGGTGTCCATGGAAAAATCCTTCAAGGCAAGGGGATCAGGGCAAAAGGCTGGTCAGGCGCTGGTCGAGCCAACCGATGAAATGGGGCGAAGGCTGGGCGTCGACGGCCAGGTACCACCAATCCGCAGCGGCGAACGCGCGGCACTTCACGGCATCTTTTTCGGTCATGACCACTGGCAACGGTGGCTCGAAACACAGGGCCTGGGGCGTGAACCGGGCATGATCGGCGAAAGGGTGAGCGACAGGCTGCCAGTGTAGCGCCTGCAGGGTGTCGAAGAAACGTTGCGGGTTGCCGATTCCGGCCACGGCGTGCACTGCCTGTCCTGGTGGGAAATGGCTCAATGGCCGGCGCTCGCCGCTGCGCACGTTGATCAACGCCTGGGCTTGCAGGGTCAGGCCGTAGCCACGCGGCGAATCGTCGGCGGCACCGTTGCACAGCACGGCATCGACCGACTGCAAGCGCTCGACGGGCTCGCGCAACGGACCGGCGGGCAGGCAGCGGCCATTGCCCAACCCCCGCGCCGCGTCGATCAGCACCAGTTCGATGTCGCGCGCCAGGCGGTAGTGTTGCAAGCCATCGTCACTGAGCACCAGGTCCACGGGCTCGGCCTCGAGTAACGCACGTACGGCACGGCCACGGTCTGGATCGATCACCAGCGGCACGCCGCTGCGCCGCACGATCAGCAGCGGCTCGTCGCCCGCCTGGGCGGCCTCGTGCTCGGCGCGGACCCGCCATGGCAGGCTCGGTGGCCTGGCGCCGTAGCCGCGACTGACCACGCCGACGCGCAGGCCGCGCGCCTGGCAGTGCTCGATCAGCCAGAGGATCATCGGTGTCTTGCCGGTGCCACCGACGGTGATGTTGCCGACCACCAGCACCGGCACCGGGGCGTGGTAGATCTCGCCCTGCCCGGCCTCGAATCGCCGCCGCTTGTGCGCCACCACGCTGCGGTACAGGCATTCCAGCGGGCGCAACAGCCACAGAGCCCGATGACCGGCATACCAGGCGGCGGACAATCGGTCGGCGAGGCTCATCAGGGATTCGCCTGCGCCTCGACGGTGATCATGCTGATTTGGCTGAAACCCAGCTTGCCGGCCGCGTCCATGGCGCTGATCACGGCTTGATGAGGCGTCTTGCCGTCGGCGCTGATCGACAGTGGCAGCGAGCTGTCTCCCGCCGAAGCGGTACGCAGCGCGTCGAGCAGGGTCGGCAGGTCGCTTTTCGGTAGCAACTGGTTGTTCACCGCATAGACGCCTTCGGCGCTGATGGCGATATCGATGCGCTTGAGGTTGCTGGCTTGCTCCGGCGCGCCGTTCACCGCTTCGGGCAGCTCGACACGCAGCTGGGTTTCGCGAGTGAACGTAGTGGTGATGACGAAGAACAGCAGCAGCACGAACACGACGTCTATCAGCGAGATCAGATTGAGCTCGATGTTTTCCCGACTGCGACGACGAAACTTCACGCTTTTTCCTCGGCCAGGTCGACCTCGCGATCCCCCTGCACGACTTCCACCAGTTTGATGGCTTCCTGCTCCATGCCGACCACCAGCTCGTCGATGCGGCGTTGCAGCAGGCGATGGAAGAACAGCGCCGGGATCGCGACGATGAGACCTGACGCCGTAGTGACCAGCGCTTTGGAAATGCCGCCTGCCATGAGACCGGGGTTGCCGCTGACGGTGCCTCCGGTGAACGAGCCGAAGATCTCGATCATGCCGATCACGGTGCCCAGCAGACCGAGCAGCGGCGCCATGGCGGCAATGGTGCCCAAGGTGCTGATGTAGCGTTCCAGCTCGTGGATGACTCGACTGGCCGCCTCCTCGATGCTTTCCTTCATGATTTCGCGGCCGTGGCGCGAGTTGGCCAGGCCAGCCGCCAGGATCTCGCCAAGCGGCGAGTGGGCACGCAACTCCTTGAGCTTCTCCTTGCTCAGTTGCTTGTCTTTCTTCCAGCGCCAGACCTGGCCGACCAGATGGGCAGGTGCAACACGGCTGGCACGCAAGGTCCACAAACGCTCGGCGATGATGGCCAGGGCGACGATGGAGCTCACTATGATTGGCAACATCATCCAGCCGCCAGACTTAACCAATTCCCACACAGGTACGATCCCCTCGAAAAAGTTCGCCACTCTACCATAGGGGTGAGGCGGGTCGAAGCGTGCGATGACCGTTGGAAAGCTCAGGGGTCGGTCGGTGCCTCGCGCCAGAAACGGCGCAGGGAGCGCTGCCGCTGCACCGGCCCGAAGGTACCCAGGCGGACACGCAACGCGCCGTCTTCGGCAGTGTCGTGGGCAGTGATGCCCAATGCCTGAAAACGCGCCAGTACGGATGCATGGGGATGGCCGAAGGTATTGCCATGGCCCCGCGAGATCAACGCCGCCCGGGGGCGCACCGCGTCCAGGAACGGCTTGCTCGATGACGTCCGGCTGCCATGGTGCGGCACCTGCAGCCAGTGCGCCTGAACTGGCAAACCACTTGCGACCAGCGCTTTTTCGGCCGCCGCGTCGATGTCGCCGCTGAGCAACAGGCGCTCGCCATTGGCTTCAACCCAGAGTACGCACGAGGCGGGATTGCCGGGCACTGCCGACGGCCAGCGCCACAAGACGAACTTCACCGCGTCCCACTCCCAACTGCGCCCGGGCTCGCAAGGCTGCGCCTGCCACGCGGCGGGCAAAAGGTCCGGCTCGCCGGCCAAGGTCTGGGCAACCGGCAGGCGTCGCCGTACGGTGCCAGCACCACCGGAATGATCGAGGTGCGCATGGCTGATGATCATCGCATCCAGGCGCCGTACACCCAGGGCGATCAGGCTGGGCACCACTACGCTGGCGCCGGCGTCGGTTTCGCCCAGTCCGGGACCGGTGTCGTAGAGCAACTGGTGTTGGGCCGTGCGCACGAGCACACCCAGTCCCTGGCCAACATCCAGTACCCAGATGTCGGCCTGACCCACGGGCGGTGCCTGACGCGGGCTGAACAACAGCAGCCCGGCCATCGGCACGCCAAGCCAGCGCAACGGGATACCGGCCGGGAGCAACAGCAGCAAGACGCCGATGACCAGCACCAGCCATACCCCGGGCGAGAGCCCCGGCGGTAGCCAGGAAGGCCCCCACTCGGCGGTCCAGGTCAGCCATTCAAACAGCCATCGCAATGCGCCCCCGGCCAGCCACAGCAGGGTTTCGCCCAGCCAGGGCACAGGCAACAGCACGGCACCGGCCATGGCCACCGGCAGGACCAGCAGACTGATCCAGGGCACGGCCAGCAGGTTCACCAGTGGCCCGCTGACGCTCACCGGCAACGCCAGGGCCACCATGACCGGCAGCAGACCGACAGCCACGCAGCACTGCGCGCGAGTCCAGGCCTGCCACCAGCGCCAACCGCCCAGACGCCCGGAGAACGTCAGCAGCAGTACTGCCACCGCGCAAAACGACAACCAGAATCCTGGCTGCAGGCTGACCAGCGGGTCGACCAGCAGGACCGTGGTGAATGCCAGCAGCAGCGGCCACCCTACGCCCAGATGGCGAAAGCGCAGCCGCCACGACAGCACCAGGCCGATCATGATGCAGGCCCGGCGTACCGGCACCTGGAAGCCGGCCAGCAGCCCGTAGGCCAAGGCGCCGGTGAACGCCAGTGCGCAGGCACAGGGCAACCAGGGCCAACGCGTGGGCCAGACGCCGAGTTTTGCCAACAGGGCGACCAGCCCATACAGCAACCCCGCAAGCAGGCCGACATGCTGGCCGGAGATGACCAACAGATGCACGGTTCCCGTGGCCTGGAGAACTTCCCACTGCTGGCGGGACACGCCCGAACCGTCGCCCAGCAGCAAGGCGGCGAGTATGCCGCCCTGTTGCTGGCTGTCGACCGCCAGCAGACGCTGACGCACGCCATCGCGCCAGGCCAGACGGGCCGCACGCACCCGCTGGCCGGCCTTGACGCTGCCGGTGGCACCGATGCCCTTGGCCTGGGCCCAGGCCTGGGCGTCGAAACCGCCGGGGTTGACCAATGCCCGCGGCCGCTTGAGTTTCACGGCCAGCCGCCAACGCTCGCCGCTGGCGACCCGCGGGCCGCCATACCAGGCCAGACGCAGCTGCGACGGCAGCTGCGCGCGGCGCGACCAGGCCTCGGCCAGTTCGAAGCGCACCGTATTGCCGTTGGTTGCCGGCAGGCCGACCACCTCCCCTTCGAGCCACAGGGTTTGTCCATCCAGCGCCGCCACCAACTGGCCGTTCGTCGCCCAATGCGCGTGCAGGCAGGCCCAGCACAGACCCAGCAGGAAAAGCCCGCAATGCCAGCGGCGCACTGCCAGCAACAACACCGCGCCTGCGCTCATGCCCACCAGCCAGCCCAGTGCCGGAAGCGCCGGCAGCCAGCGCAGACACACCACCCCTGTCGCCAGCGCCAACATCGCTGTGCGCATACCTTCCTCCCTGGAAAAACCGCCGGCCAAGGCTAAGGGCAAACGGGCCGCGTCGCGCCTTATCAAATGTCACAAAGTCTGAGCTCGGACTTCAGGCAACTTGTGCATACTGCCGACACATCCAGACAGATACGTGCGAGACCGCTATGCCGCGTCGCCTGTTCAAGCGCTACATGCCGGACCCAGAGACGATTCGTGAACACAAGTCGCTGCGATTCCTGGGTCGCCTCCTGCATGACGCCAACCTCTGGCATCTGAACCGTCATTCCGTGGCCCGGGCGATGGCGGTCGGCCTGTTCGCCGCGTTCATGCCCATCCCCCTGCAGATGCTGCTGGCGGCGGCGCTGGCGATCGTGGTGCGCGGCAACATGCCCATCGCGGTCAGCCTGGTGTGGCTGACCAACCCGATCACCATGCCACCGGTGTTCTACTGCACGTACAAGGTGGGGTCATGGCTGCTGGGTCAGCCACCGCGGCAGCTACCCGACTCGTACAGCTGGGACTGGGTGATGAGCCAGATGTCCACGCTGTGGCAGCCGTTCCTGCTCGGGTCGGTGGTGACGGGCGTGGTATTGGGTGCCTTGGCATACTTCCTGACGATGCTTTACTGGCGCTGGTGGGTCAGTCGCCAGTGGCGGCGACGCAAGCAACGTCGGTAGCACTGCTCACTGTGGCGTGCAGCAGGTCGGAGCACGCGCATCGAGTGGTGAATTCAGTGTATCTTGCCGCCGGTCAGGACGAGTTGTTGTGTTAAAAACCCAGCGGCTTGGCAACTTGCCACCAGTGCGCTTGTCCTAGCCTCGAACGTCAACACAGCATTCTCCTCTAGGGACTCCGTCATGCTCCGATCATTGCGCTTCGCTGCCCTGCTTGGCGGCCTCATCATGAGTGCGTCCGCGTTGGCGAAGGATATCGACCCCGCCACCTATGGCTATCCGCTCACCAACCCGTTCGAGGCCACGATCGCTTCGACACCACCGGAGCTGCGGCCCAAGCTGCCCCTGGACGAAGACATCGATCAGGCCGACTACAGCCTCAACGTGCGCCCGGAGCGGGAGTTCATCCTGCCGGACAATTTCTGGGCCGTGAAGAAGCTGCGCTATCGCCTGGCCCAGCAGGACCACGCCGCGCCGCTGATCTTCCTGATTGCCGGCACCGGTGCGCCCTACAGCAGTTCGCTCAACGAATACCTGAAAAAGCTGTACTACCAGGCCGGCTACCACGTGGTGCAGCTGTCCTCACCCACCAGCTTCGACTTCATCAGCGCCGCGTCGCGCTTCGCCACTCCGGGCGTGACCCGCGAAGATGCCGAAGACCTGTACCGGGTCATGCAGGGCGTGCGCGCCCAGCATCCGAAGTTGCCGATCACCGATTTCTACCTGACCGGCTACAGCCTCGGTGCGCTGGACGCCGCGTTCGTCAGCCAGCTGGATGAAACCCGCCGCAGTTTCAACTTCAAGAAAGTGCTGCTGCTCAACCCGCCGGTCAATCTGTACACCTCGATCACCAACCTCGACAAGTTGGTGCAGACCCAGGTCAAGGGCATCAACAACAGCACGACGTTCTACGAGCTGGTCCTCAACAAGCTGACGCGCTACTTCCAGCAGAAGGGCTATATCGACCTCAACGATGCGCTGCTCTACGATTTCCAGCAGTCCAAGCAGCACCTTTCCAACGAGCAGATGGCCATGCTGATCGGCACCTCGTTCCGGTTCTCGGCTGCCGACATCGCCTTCACCTCCGACCTGATCAACCGCCGCGGGCTGATCACGCCGCCCAAGTATCCGATCAGCGAAGGCACCAGCCTCACGCCGTTCCTGCGCCGGGCGCTGCAGTGCGACTTCGACTGCTACCTGACCGAGCAGGTGATTCCGATGTGGCGCGCCCGCACCGACGGTGGCAGCCTGCTGCAGCTGGTGGATCAGGTGAGCCTGTATGGCATCAAGGACTACCTGCAGAACAGCACCAAGATCAGCGTCATGCACAACGCCGACGATGTGATCCTGGGCCCTGGCGATCTGGGCTTCCTGCGCAAGACCTTTGGCGATCGCCTGACCGTTTACCCTTATGGCGGCCATTGCGGCAACCTCAATTACCGCGTCAACAGCGACGCTATGCTGGAGTTCTTCCGTGGCTAGAACATTCCTGTTGATGGCAACGCTGCTGTGCGCAGGCGTTGCCCAGGCCGACGACAGCACCGTACAGAAGGTCGACAGCGACGGCTTCAAGCAACCGTTGCAGGTACTCAAGTTCAACCCGGGCCTGGACCAGCGCGAGTTCGAGCGCTCCACGCTCACGGCGTTGAACGTCTACGACCCGCTGGAAAACCTGAACCGGCGCCTGTATCACTTCAACTATCGCTTCGACGAGTGGGTATTCCTGCCGGTCGTCAACGGCTATACGTACATCACGCCGTCGTTCCTGCGCACCGGGGTGAGCAACTTCTTCAGCAACCTGGGTGAAGTGCCGAGCCTGGTCAACAGCCTGCTGCAGTTCAAGGGCAAGCGTGCTCTGGATACGTCCGGACGGTTGCTGGTGAACACGACGCTGGGTGTGGCGGGCCTGTGGGATCCAGCCACCTGGTTCGGCCTGCAGAAGCAGGCCGAAGACTTCGGTCAGACCCTGGGCTTCTACGGGGTGCCGAACGGCGCCTATCTGATCTTGCCGATCCTGGGGCCGTCCAACCTGCGCGACACCACCGGCCTGGTGTTCGATTTTGCAGTCGAGAACCAGATCAACTTCCTCAATGTGTCCGAGGTCAGTAGCAATCATCCAGAGTTGTGGGCGTTGCGTGCCGTGGATCGGCGCTACAGCAACAGCTTCCGCTATGGTCAGCTGAACTCGCCGTTCGAGTACGAGAAGGTGCGTTACGTTTACACCGAGTCGCGCAAGCTGCAGATCGCCGAGTAAGCGCATCGCGCACGGACCCCTTCGCGGCTAGAACCCGCTCCCACAAGAGCTGCGCTGCAGGCGATTGTGAGAGCGGGATCGACGCAGGTTCGTCTACCCCACCCCGCTCAGCGCTTCTCGTACAGCTTCGGTGCGCCGACCGGCCGTGACTTGAAGCGGCGATGGGCCCACAGGTACTGCTCGGGGCACTCGGTCACGGCCTGCTCCACCCACTGGTTGATGCGCAAGGCATCGGCCGCTTCGCTCTCGCCGGGGAACCCCTGCAGCGGTGGATGCAAGACCAGCCGATAGCCAGAACCATCTTCAAGCCGCCGTTGCGTGAACGGGATGACCCGTGCCTTGCCCAGCCGGGCAAAATGCGTGGTGGCCGTCACCGTGGCCGCCTCGATGCCGAACAACGGCACGAAGATGCTCTGCTTGGCGCCGTAGTCCTGATCGGGTGCGTACCAGATCGCGCGGCCCTTGCGCAGCAGTTTGATCATCCCGCGCACGTCCTCGCGTTCGACCGCCAGCGAATCGGGATTGTGCCGTTCGCGGCCCTGGCGCTGGACGAAATCGAACAGCGCATTGCGATGCTCGCGGTACATGCCGTCGATGGTGTGACGCTGGCCCAACAACGCCGCACCGATCTCCAGGGTGGTGAAATGCAGCGCCATCAGAATCGCGCCCTCGCCATCGCGCTGCGCCGCCTGCAAGTGTTCGAGCCCCTCGATGTGCGCCAGCCTGGCCAGACGCGCCTGTGGCCACCACCAGCTCATGGCCATCTCGAAGAATGCAATGCCGGTGGACGCGAAGTTTTCCTTGAGCAGGCGTTTTCTTTCGACAGGCGGCATCTGCGGGAAGCACAACTCAAGGTTGCGCGCCGCCACACGTCGACGTTCGCTGGCCACGCGGTACATGCCCATCCCCAGCCAGCGACCCAGCCGGAGCAAGGCGCGGTAGGGCAGTTGCACGACCAGCCACAACGCGCCGAGCCCCAGCCACAGGGGCCAGAAGCGCGGATGAAGAAAAGATCGGCGAAAACGCGGGCGGTCCATTGACGATTCCGAACAGGCAACAAGGCGGGGCATTCTACATGGGTTGACCACACGTCGCTGCGTCGCGGCTTGCAGGGGAAGGTGGTTCTCGCTATAAGTCTCGGCACTTTTTTTAGTTACAAGGCGCGTTTTGCCGACCATGAGCCAGACCGATCAGCTAGACCAGGAACCTGTGTTCCAACTCAAGGGCAGCATGCTCGCCATCACCGTGCTCGAGTTGGCGAAGAACAATCTTGCCGGCCTCGACCGCCAGTTGGCGGCCAAGGTCGCGCAGGCCCCGAACTTCTTCAGCAACACGCCGCTGGTGCTGGCGCTGGACAAACTGCCCGCCAATCAGGGCAGCATCGACCTGCCGGGCCTGATGCGCATCTGCCGTCATCATGGCCTGCGGACCCTGGCGCTGCGTGCCAGCCGCATCGAAGACATCGCGGCGGCAATCGCCATTGACTTGCCGGTACTGCCACCCTCGGGTGCCCGCGAACGACCGCTGGAAGTCGAAGAGCGCAAGCCCGAGAAGCCTCCGGAAAAGCCTCCAGAGCCCTTGATCCAGCCGACTCGGGTGATCACCACGCCGATCCGTGGCGGCCAGCAGATCTACGCCCAGGGCTGCGACCTGGTGGTGATCAGCTCGGTGAGCTCGGGTGCAGAATTGCTGGCCGATGGCAACATCCATGTCTACGGCCCGATGCGTGGCCGCGCCCTGGCGGGCATCAAGGGCGACCGCAAGGCGCGGATCTTCTGTCAGCAGCTGGGCGCCGAACTGCTTTCCATCGCCGGGCAGTACAAGGTCTCCGAAGACCTGCGTCGCGACCCGTTGTGGGGTGCGCCCGTTCAGGTGAGCTTATCGGGGGATGTGTTGAACATCACCCGTCTTTAACGGATACTGCCGCCATTTTCAGCGCAACTTTCAAATAGCGCGGTTGTCGAGCGGTACGCTTCCGGTACCGCAGGCTCATGTAGTCCGCCGATGTTTTGAAGTCATGTTTTTTCGGGGATTAACAGTCCCTTTTTAAGTAGGGGTGATACACCTTGGCCAAGATTCTAGTGGTTACATCCGGCAAGGGTGGTGTGGGCAAGACCACCACCAGCGCCGCCATCGGCACCGGCCTCGCACTGCGCGGCCACAAAACCGTCATCATCGACTTCGACGTCGGCCTGCGTAACCTTGACCTCATCATGGGCTGCGAACGCCGCGTGGTGTACGACTTCGTCAACGTGGTGAACGGTGAAGCGACCCTGCAGCAGGCCCTGATCAAGGACAAGCGCGTCGAGAACCTCTTCATCCTGGCTGCCAGCCAGACGCGCGACAAGGACGCCCTGACCAAGGAAGGCGTCGAGAAGATCATCACCGAGCTGTCCAAGACCCACGACTACATTCTGTGCGACTCCCCGGCAGGCATCGAGAAAGGTGCTCACCTGGCCATGTATTTCGCCGATGAGGCGATCGTGGTGACCAACCCGGAAGTGTCCTCGGTACGCGACTCGGACCGCATGCTTGGCCTGTTGGCGAGCAAGTCGCGACGCGCCGAGAACGGCGAGGATCCGATCAAGGAACACCTGCTGATCACCCGCTACAGCCCCGAGCGCGTCAGCCGTGGCGAGATGCTGGGCGTGGAAGACGTCGAGGAAATCCTGGCGATCCGCCTGCTGGGGGTGATTCCGGAATCCGAAGCAGTGCTCAAGGCGTCCAACTCGGGTACGCCGGTGATTTTCGACGACCAGAGCGACGCCGGCCAGGCGTACAGCGATGCCGTCGACCGTTTGCTGGGCAAGGAAAAGCCCCACCGCTTCCTTGATTTCAAGAAGAAGAACTGGGTCGAGCGCCTGTTTGGAGGTCGCTAATGAATATTTTCGACTTCTTTCGTGACCGCAAGAAAGGCAACACCGCGTCGGTCGCGAAAGAGCGTCTACAGATCATCGTGGCGCATGAACGCGGCCAACGCACTACCCCTGACTACCTGCCGGCTCTGCAGAAAGAGCTGGTGGAAGTGATTCGCAAGTATGTGAATATCGAGAGCGACCAGGTACAGGTTGCGCTCGAGAATCAGGGTAGCTGCTCGATTCTGGAACTGAACATTACCCTGCCCGACCGCTGAGCCTCGCGCTCGGCTCCACGGCGGCTCGCCGGCCCTTTGCTGAAAAGGGTCGACGCGCCGCCGTTGGCGTTTCTGAGAGATAGACCTTTCATGCCGTTGTCGAACATTCGCATCATCCACCAGGACGCCGCCGTGCTGGTCATCGACAAGCCGACCCTGTTGTTGTCGGTGCCCGGGCGCGCCGACGACAACAAGGACTGCCTGATCACCCGCCTGCAGGAAAACGGCTTTCCCGAGGCGCGCATCGTGCATCGCTTGGACTGGGAAACCAGCGGCATCATCCTTCTGGCGCGCGATGCCGACAGCCATCGCGAGCTGTCCCGTCAGTTCCACGACCGCGAGACGGAAAAGGCCTATACCGCCCTGGCCTGGGGTCAGCCTGCGCTGGACAGCGGCAGTGTCGATCTGCCGCTGCGCTACGATCCGCCCACCAAGCCACGGCATGTGGTGGATCACGAGCACGGCAAGCATGCGCTGACGTTCTGGAAGGTGCTGGAGCGCTGCGGGGACTGGTGTCGCGTGGAGCTGACGCCGATCACCGGGCGTTCGCACCAATTGCGCGTGCACCTGTTGTCGATCGGTCATCCGTTGCTGGGGGACCGGCTGTATGCCCACCCCGAGGCGTTGCAGGCACACGAGCGGCTTTGCCTGCATGCCAGCATGCTGGCGTTTACCCATCCGGTGACGGGTGAGCGGATGAAATTCGAGTGCGCCGCACCCTTCTGAACGGCGGCAAGGCTTTCGCGGCCGATGACTGCTCCTACCGGTATGCCAGGTCCTGTGTGGGAGCAGCAGCCATACGGGTGGGCAATCGGGTAAACTCGCTGGCATTGCTGTCTGGAGTTTTCTATGCGTGAAGCTTTGAACCAAGGCCTGATCGATTTTCTCAAGGCCTCCCCTACCCCATTCCACGCCACCGCGACGTTGGCTCGCCGCCTCGAGGCAGCCGGTTACCAGCGGCTGGACGAGCGCGAAAGCTGGAACACGGTGCCCGGTGGGTGCTACTACGTGACGCGCAATGATTCTTCGATCATCGCCGTCAAGCTGGGCAAGCATTCTCCGCTGCTCAATGGGCTGCGCCTGGTGGGCGCTCATACCGACAGCCCCTGCCTGCGCGTGAAGCCGCAACCCGAGTTGCAGCGCCAGGGCTTCTTCCAGTTGGGCGTCGAAGTCTATGGCGGTGCGCTGCTGGCGCCCTGGTTCGACCGCGATCTGTCGCTGGCCGGTCGGGTCACCTTTCGCCGTGACGGCAGGGTCGAGAGCCAGCTGATCGACTTCCGCCTGCCGATTGCCGTGGTGCCAAACCTGGCCATTCACCTCAACCGCGAGGCCAATCAGGGCTGGGCAATCAATGCACAGAACGAACTGCCGCCCGTGCTGGCTCAGGTGGCCGGTGACGAGCGGGTCGATTTCCGCGCGCTGCTGACCGAGCAATTGGCACGCGAACACGGGCTGAACGCCGATGTGGTGCTCGATTACGAGCTCAGTTTCTACGACACGCAAAGCGCCGCGGTGATCGGCCTGCACGGTGATTTCATCGCCGGCGCGCGGCTCGACAACCTGCTGTCCTGTTATGCAGGCCTGCAGGCCCTGCTCGATGCCCAGGGCGATGAGAGCTGCGTGCTGGTGTGCACCGACCACGAAGAGATCGGTTCCAGCTCAGCCTGTGGCGCCGACGGGCCTATGCTCGAACAGGTCCTGCAGCGCCTGCTGCCCGAGGGCGACGAGTATGTCCGCAGCATCCAGCGTTCGCTGCTGGTGTCGGCCGACAATGCCCATGGCGTACACCCAAACTATGCCGACAGGCACGACGCCAACCACGGGCCCAAGCTCAATGCCGGGCCGGTGATCAAGGTCAACAGCAACCAGCGCTACGCCACCAACAGCGAGACGGCGGGGTTCTTCCGCCACCTGTGCATGGCGGTGGAAGTGCCGGTGCAGAGCTTCGTGGTACGCAGCGACATGGGTTGCGGCTCGACCATCGGTCCGATCACCGCCAGCCACCTGGGGGTCAGGACCGTCGACATCGGCCTGCCGACGTTTGCCATGCATTCGATTCGCGAGCTTGCCGGCAGCCATGACCTGGCGCATCTGGTCAAGGTGCTCGGGGCGTTCTACGCCAGCAACGAGCTACCCTAGCAGCAGGCACGTGAGCGGCCGGCACGCAGGTGACGCTCACGTTTCCACTCTTCGTGGCCGGCCCTCGGCGGGCTCAGGGCGGACCACCCAAACACCGATCTACAGGTGATTCCACTGATGGCCCTTTTCCTGCGCCTGGCGCTTGCAGTCCTCTTGCTACTGCCGATCACCGCCCAAGCCGTTGCTTTGCCCGGGTTGCTGGGGGGCAGTTCGGAGAAACCCGCCGAGCAGCCAGCCCAACCCCTGGGTCAGTCCCTGGATCAGGTGATCCAGACCCTGGAAAACGACCAGCAACGCACCAAATTGTTGAGCGACCTGAAAAAGCTGCGGGACAGTACCCGGCAAGCCCAACCCGCCGCCGAGCAGGGCGTGCTGGGCATGATCGGCAGTGCCCTGGCACACGTCGACCAGCAGTTTTCCGGCGATAACAGCCCGTTCCAGCGTTGGGGCGCGGAAGTCGCCCTGGCCCATGAGGAATTGCAGGCGCTGGCCCTGCCGATGGCCGAATGGCCGCCGATCATTGGTGCGTTTCTGCTGATCATTCTGGTGTGGAGCCTGCTTGCCTACAGCCTGATCTGGATCGGCCATCGCGTGCGTGTTCGCTTTGGTCTGTCGGAAGAATTGCCGCAGCATCCGCGGACCCTCGACCTGCTGCGCTTCGCCTTGCGCAAGCTCGGTCCGTGGCTGGTGGCGCTGGTCATCACCGTGTATGTGGGCTACGCCCTGCCCTCGTCGTTGGGCAAGAGCCTGGCGATGGTGATGGCCTACGCGCTGGTGGTCGGCACGCTGTTTTCCGCGATTTGCGTGATCGCGTTTTCCCTGCTCGACGGGCCGCATCGACACCGCGCGCTGAACATTCTGCGTCACCGTGCGTTTCGGCCGCTGTGGCTGATCGGCAGTTTTGCCGCCTTCGGCGAGGCGTTGAGTGACCCACGAATGGTCGCCGCGCTCGGCCAGCACCTGGCACACAGCGCGGCAACCCTGGCCAATGTGCTGGCAGCACTGTCGACCGGGCTGTTCATCCTGCGTTTTCGCCGGCCCATCGCCCACCTGATCCGCAACCAGCCGCTGTCGCGACGCCTGACCCGGCGAGCCTTGAGCGATACCATCGAGATCCTCGGCAGCTTCTGGTACCTGCCGGCGCTGGTGTTGGTGGGCATCTCGCTGTTCGCCACGTTCTTCTCGGCCGGCGACACCAGCACGGCCCTGCGCCAGTCGTTGATGTGCGCGGTGCTGTTGATCCTGTGCATGGTCATCAATGGCTTGATCCGTCGTCATGCCCTGCGCCCGCCCAAGGGCCCACGCCGCCATGCCTTGTATTCAGAGCGCTTGAGTCACTTTGCCTACACCTTGATGCACCTGCTGATCTGGGTGGTTTTCATCGATCTGGGCCTGCGCGTGTGGGGCATGTCGCTGATCGGCTTCACCGAAGGCGATGGCCACGAGATCTCGGTGCGCCTGGCCAGCCTGGTGGGCACCCTGATCTTCGCCTGGCTGGTGTGGATTCTGGCAGACACCGGTATCCACCATGCCCTCACGCGCTCGCGCAAGGGCATGGCCAACGCGCGTGCGCAGACCATGATGCCGTTGATCCGCAATGTGCTGTTCGTGACCATTTTCATCATTGCCGCGATCATTGCCCTGGCCAACATGGGCATGAACGTGACGCCGCTGCTGGCCGGTGCGGGCGTGATCGGCCTGGCGATCGGTTTCGGTGCGCAGTCGCTGGTGGCGGATTTGATCACCGGGCTGTTCATCATCATCGAGGATTCCCTGGCCATTGATGACTACGTGGATGTAGGTGGGCACCTGGGCACTGTGGAAGGCCTGACCATCCGGACCGTGCGCCTGCGCGACATCGACGGCATCGTGCACACCATTCCGTTCAGCGAAATCAAGAGCATCAAGAACTACTCGCGGGAATTCGGCTATGCCATCTTTCGCGTGGCAGTGCCGTACAGCATGGGCATCGACGACGCCATCAAGATGATGCGCGAAGTGGGCCAGAAGATGCGCAGCGATCCGTTGCATCGGCGCGATATCTGGTCGCCGCTTGAGTTTCAGGGCGTGGAGAGCTTCGAGTCGGGCACGGCGATCCTGCGGGCGCGATTCAAGACCGGGCCGATCAAGCAGTGGGAGGTGTCGCGCGCCTTCAACCTGGCACTCAAGCGGCAGATGGACGAGGCCGGGCTGGACCTGGCGACGCCGAGATTGAGTGTGCAGGTGATCACGGCAGGCGCGGCTGGCGAGAAATAGCGGGGCGCCCTTCGCGGCCACTGACCGCTCCTACAGGGGGTCTAGGCTTTCGCGGCCAATGGCCGCTCCTACAGCGATCCAGATCTCCCGTGGGAGCGGTCATCGGCCGCGAAAGGGGCGCCGCGGTGCTACAGATTCACCACATTGGCGATCCGCACCGGGGCGCTGTCGTCGATGCGCAGGTTGTGGAAGTCGAACAAGTTGCGATCGGCCAGCTGCGATGGCATCACGTTCTGCAGGCTGCGGAAGATGCTGTCGGTCCGGCCGGGCGTCTTGCGTTCCCAGTCAACCAGCATGTCCTTGACCACCTGGCGCTGAAGGTTTTCCTGAGAGCCGCACAGATTGCAGGGAATGATCGGGAACTGCTTGAAGTTGGAGTAGGCCTGGATGTCCTTCTCGTGGCAGTAAGCCAGCGGCCGAATCACCACGTTGCGCCCATCGTCGGCAAGCAGCTTGGGCGGCATGGCCTTGAGCGAGCCGTTGAAGAACATATTGAGGAAGAACGTCTCGACGATATCGTCGCGGTGGTGCCCCAAAGCCATCTTGGTCGCGCCGATCTGGTCGGCGAAGTTGTACAGGGTACCGCGACGCAGGCGCGAGCACAGCGAGCAGGTGGTCTTGCCTTCCGGGATCAGCTCCTTGACCACCGAATAGGTGTCCTTCTCGACGATGTGGTACTCCACGCCCAGTTGTTCCAGGTAGGCAGGCAATACGTGCTCAGGGAAACCGGGCTGCTTCTGGTCCATGTTCACCGCCACGATGCTGAACGCGATGGGCGCCACCTTCTGCAGGTGCAGGAGCACGTCGAGCATCGTGTAGCTGTCCTTGCCTCCCGAAAGACAGACCATGACCTTGTCGCCGTCCTCGATCATGTTGTAGTCGGCGACGGCTTCACCCGCCAGCCGGCGAAGGCGTTTCTGCAGTTTGTTCTGGTTGACCGAAAGAGTGCCCATGGCAACAGGATCCGCGAGGTGTGTGACAAAAGCCGGGCATTTTACGCGCTTTGGTGCGTTGGGTGTACCGCCGCTGCAGGCGATCCCTGCGCGTGGCACCGACGGGTGGCTCGGCAATGCCTGAACGTTGCGGCATAATCGGTGCACCTGGAGTGTGTCAAAGAATGCCCGAGCAACTCAATCAACGCGTCGAAGCCTGTTTCCGCCAGGCGGAACTGTTTTTCAAACGGCCTTTTCGGCGTCCGTTGGTCAGCACCAAGCTGCGCGGGCAGAAAGCCGGGGTCGCGCACCTGCATGAAAACCTGCTGCGCTTCAACCCACAGCTCTACCGCGAGAACAGCGAGGACTTCCTCCACCAGACAGTGCCCCACGAGGTCGCACACCTGGTCGCCCATCAGTTGTTCGGCGACCGTATCGCGCCCCATGGCGAGGAATGGCAACTGATCATGCGCGGTGTCTACGAGCTGACACCGCACCGTTGCCACAGCTATGAAGTGAAACGTCGCCAGGTCATCCGTTACCTCTACAAATGCCCCTGCCCCGACAGCGACTTCGCCTTTTCGGCCCAGCGCCACGGCATGGTCAGCAAAGGCCGCCGCTACCTGTGCCGGCGGTGCCGCCATACCCTGGTGTTCAGCGGTGAAACGCGCGTGCAATGATCGTCATTCCCTTGCACGACGAGGCTGGGCAGAATGCGCACATGAATACAGCCCTCCCCGCTTGCCTGAGCGATCTGCGCCAGCACTGGCCACTGCCTGAATGCGTGCCCGGCGCACAGTTGTTCAGCAACCGTTTCGACCACAGTGCGTTCACGGTTGAGGATTTCGCGCGGTGCGGCATCGTGCCGCCTGCGTCGATCCAGCGCTCGGTGGCCAAGCGCCAGGCCGAGTATCTGGCTGGACGTGTCTGTGCACGCGGCGCACTGCTGGCCCTCACCGGCGAAGCGCAGGTACCGGTGATCGGTGCCGACCGCGCGCCAATCTGGCCAGCACAGACCGTAGGGTCGATTACCCATGGCAGCGGTCGCGCCATGGCTGTGGTCGCCAGCCGCGATCACTGCCAGGGCCTCGGCCTGGATATCGAGAGCCTGCTGCCGCTGGCGCGCGCCGAACGGCTGCGCGCGGAAATACTGACCCCGGCCGAACAGGCCCGGATGGACCCGAACCAGGTGGACACAGTGGTGACCCTGACGTTCTCGCTCAAGGAAAGCTTGTTCAAGGCGCTGTATCCGCTGGTAGGCAAGCGCTTCTATTTCGAACATGCCGAAGTGCTGCATTGGTCTGCCCAGGGACAGGCACGCTTGCGCCTGCTGATCGACCTGTCGCCGCAGTTCGTCAGCGGATTTGAAATCGACGGGCAGTTCGCCTGGCTCGATGGACATCTGTTGAGCCTGGTGGCGGTCCGTTGAGGCCACCTCGACGGCAGCGTGCTCGGCGTCCTGCGGCCTTGCTCATCGCGCTGGGGCTGTGGGTCAGTCTGACCGCCGCCGTCGATCTCGACAGCCCGCGCCTGCTGGATCAGACGCTGAACAGCCAGGACTCCCGGCACTCCATCGCGCGAATCCTCGCCTCGCAGCCGTCGGTGACTACGCCCTATCAACGCGCCCAGGACTTCCTGCAGGGACAAGGGTTGGCCAGCCATACGACAACCGCTTGGGACGAACTGGACACGCTGCCTTCACGCGGCCACAGCTTGATGCTGCTGGACCGGAAAACGCCGATGTCGCCCCGGCAAGTCGACCGACTGCTGGGCTGGGTGCAGCGTGGCGGACGCTTGCTGGCGGTCGCCGACGCCTTGTGGAACGAGGCCAACGCCAGCAGTGGGGATGCGCTGCTCGATCGTCTGCAGATTCGCGTGCAGTCGAGCTCGCAGTTGCCGCAATTGCCGCCGGCCGCGGGCGACGACTACCCCTCGCTGACCAAGCTCTATCTGGAAGACGAATCGGCGCCGGCCTACATGGGTTTCGACACGCAACGCCATCTCGATGACCCGACCGGCAAGGTTCAGTCCTGGGCCAACAGCAACGGCGCCACGCATTTGATGCAGATGACCTACGGCGAGGGCCTCATCACGCTGGTCAGCGACGCGCGGTTGTGGACCGACGAGCAGATCCAACGCTACGACAACGCCTGGTTGCTGTGGTACCTGAATCAGGGCAGCGAGGTGACCTGGCTGTTCGAGCCGGTGCCTGAGCCGCATCGGCAATACGCGCCGTGGGTGTTTGCCGCGCTGCTGCTGGCAGCCGTGCCAGGCCTGTGGTGGATCAGGACGCGACAGCGTCCACATCGTACGCCGACCCTGCTGAACCAGGGTCAGCTACGGGTCGTTCGTGAGCAGGGACGTCGGTCCCTGCGCGAGTTGGGGCCGGGGGAAGTTCTGGGCGCCCTGCAGCGAGACCTGTTGCAGCGCGCCTGCCTGCATCATCCGGGCTTCGAGACGCTCGCGGTGGCCGAACAATGGCAGGTGCTGGCTCAACTCTCGCAGCAATCGACCCGCAGCATCGGTGCCGCGCTGATGCCCGTGCGCAGTCGGCGAATGCCCGCTCGAGTGTTCACCGGCACCGTGGCGCAACTGCAAAGCCTGCGCGACAGCCTGGGCCCGATTTCGGCCGCAGCACGTATCGGCCATTCGATCGGTGCTGCAGTGGGGGCGGTCGAGCCGTCAGGGGGGCCGGCCGGTCGAGCGGTGATGATCTTCCTCGAGTGTGGCGCCTGGTCCGGTCACCGAGGGGCGCATTCCAGCGACCTGAAGCATGCCGTGCAGGCCTGCCTGCAACTGGGCGAGGCGGTACTGGCTGACGGATTCGCCGTCGGCCTGTACGTATCTTCCAGCGAACCACTCGTGCACCTGATGCCGCAATCCGGCGCCGAGCAGTTGCAGCGCATGGGTGAAGCGCTCGCGCAGCTCGAGCCCCGCTCGGTAACCGGCGATCCTGCCGCGATCATGGATGCCTTGCACGGCGAGGGGTACGACTGCGCGCTGGCGGTGATGGTGACCGGCTTTCATGCCGGCATCGAGTCGACGCTGCCCCATGCACTGAGCAGGGTCACATCGCACTGCCCGGTGTTACTGGCCAGCCTGCGCGATGAGGCGCTCGAACGGCTGCGTCAACAGCCGGTCCGCACCCACAGCGACGCTTTGCTCTACTGTGGCGCGATGCAACACCTGCTGTTGCGCCAGCGTCTGCACGATCGGCTGGCCGCAGGCGGCGTCAATGTCGTGGACGCATGGCCTGGCGAGATCGCGGCGGAGTTGCTGATGCGTTATCGAAGCCTGAGTCAGCCGCGCACCTGAACCCCGAAAGCGCCCTCAGGCCGACGTGCCATGGGGATGGAACGTGAAATAGTGGCGCAGGGCGTCGACCAACTTGAGAAACTCGGTGGGCGCCTGGCCCTGCAGTTCGAAGCCCGAATCGTAGTGCCCCGGCGTGGCGTCTTCATGGCACCACAGGCAATGAGCGGAAAGGTCTATGAGCTTGGGCTCGCCTTCGACCGACGGGATTTTCACCTGCAGTTCGAACACCGGCCCGACCAGCAGCGGCAGCTCGCTGATCAGCATCAGCCCTACATCCGAAACGTTGCCCATGTAGCCCATGGCACGACCGGTGTGACGGTTGTAGACCTTGAGGTAGTACGGCAGTTGATGCCGCTCGATCCGACGCTCGGTGTACATGATGGGCCTGCTGTAGATATCCGGCATATGTGTCGTGTTCATCCTCTGTCGTTTCGTAGGTCCACTCGTCCAGCGTAGCCCAAGCCTTCTGCAAGGCCGTTTCAGGGTACAGGAAATTTACCTCAGAATGCCGCCGGCCGTGGCTGCGCGGGCACACCCGGACGCACGTGGCCCAGTTGATCGAGTGTCTGCAGACGCGCCTGGGCGCGGTAGGCATACTCGCTGGAAGGATAGCGGTTGATGATGTACTGGTAGGTCTGGGCGGCGTCGACGTACAGCTTCTGGCGCTCCAGGCACTGGCCGCGCAGCATCGAGACTTCCGGTTGCACGTAGGGTCGCGACCGGCTCTTGCGGTCGACCTGGGACAGTTCCAGCACGACCTTCTCGCAGTTGCCGTCGTCGTAGGCGCGGTAGGCACTGTTCAAGTGCTGGTCCATCGACCAGCGGGTACAGCCTGACACGGCGATGGCCAGGGCAATCAATACAAGCGCGCGCATGGGATTCTCCTGCCGCAGGGGGGTATCAGGGTTTATCGACCCGTTGCCGGGAATCTTCAATACCCAAGGGTTGGATGCCGGTGTACGCGAATCCTCCCGGCCAATTCCTCTTCATGTTGTGCAGAGGAACGATGACTACAGCGCAATTGAGGAGTAGCCTTTGGCAGCGCTTCAATAAAGGAGTCAGTGCATGACCGTTCGCCGTACCAAAATCGTTGCCACCCTGGGCCCCGCCTCCAACTCGCCGGAAGTGATCGAACAACTGATCAAGGCCGGTCTGGATGTCGCTCGCCTGAACTTTTCCCACGGTACACCGGATGAGCACAAGGCTCGCGCCCGTCTGATCCGCGAGATCGCTGCGCGCCTGGGGCGTCACGTCGCCCTGCTCGGCGACCTGCAAGGTCCGAAGATCCGCATCGCCAAGTTCGCCAACAAACGCATCGAACTGAAGGTCGGCGACCGCTTCACCTTCTCTACCAGCCACCCGCTCACCGACGGCAACCAGGAGGTCGTGGGTATCGACTACCCTGACCTGGTCAAGGATTGCGGCGTGGGCGACGAACTGTTGCTCGACGATGGCCGCGTGGTCATGCGCGTGGAAACCGCCACTGCCGACTCGTTGCACTGCTCGGTTCTGATCGGCGGTCCGCTGTCCGACCACAAGGGCATCAACCGCCGCGGTGGTGGCCTGACCGCGCCGGCCCTGACCGAGAAAGACAAGGCGGACATCAAGCTCGCCGCCGAGATGGACCTGGACTATCTGGCCGTGTCTTTCCCGCGTGATGCGTCGGACATGGAATACGCCCGCCAGTTGCGCGACGAGTCGGGCGGCACCGCCTGGCTGGTGGCCAAGATCGAACGCGCCGAAGCAGTCGCCGACGACGAGACCCTCGACGGTCTGATCCGCGCCAGCGACGCTGTCATGGTGGCCCGCGGTGACCTGGGTGTGGAGATCGGCGACGCCGAGTTGATCGGCATTCAGAAAAAGATCATCCAGCACGCTCGCCGCAACAACAAGGCGGTTATCGTGGCGACCCAGATGATGGAGTCGATGATCCAGAACCCGATGCCGACCCGCGCCGAAGTGTCCGACGTGGCCAACGCCGTGCTCGACTACACCGACGCCGTGATGCTGTCTGCCGAAAGTGCTGCCGGCTCCTACCCGATCGAAGCCGTGCAGGCCATGGCGCGGATCATCGTCGGCGCGGAAAAGCATCCGACCAGCAAGAAGTCCAGCCATCGTCTGTATACGCAGTTCCAGCGGTGCGACGAAAGCATCGCGCTGGCTGCGATGTACACCGCGAACCATTTCCCGGGCGTGAAGGCAATCATCGCGCTCACGGAAACCGGCTACACCTCGCTGATCATGTCGCGCCTGCGTTCTTCGGTGCCGATCTTCGCCTTCTCGCCACAGCGGGCTACCCAGGCCCGTGCCGCGATGTTCCGCGGGGTCTACCCGGTGGACTTCGATCCGGCGGTGCTGCCGCCGAGCGAAGTGAGCAAGGCCGCCATCGACAAGCTGCTCGAGATGGGCATCGTGCAGCAGGGCGATTGGGTCATCCTGACCAAGGGTGATAGCTACGCGCAAACGGGTGGCACCAACGGGATGAAAATCCTGCACGTGGGTGACCCGCTGGTCGATTGATGATTGATCGTTGAAAGACCAAAGGCCCCGGGGTGAACACCTCGGGGCCTTTTGCATTTCTGTAGGAGCGGTCTAGCCGCGAAGGGTGCACTGGGTCAGATGCATCATCCAAACCCTTTCGCGGGCAGAGCCCGCTCCCACAGTGGTGATCCCGTTGCCCCTGTGGGAGCGGGCTCTGCCCGCGAATGCGTGTTACGACTCAGCCGCGGCCGACGAAGACATCGCTGTAAAGCTGACTTCTGGGCAAACCCGCCAGGAACAGCCGTCGGGAAAACTCTTCCACGCTGATCGGCGAGCCGCACACCAGGGCGATGGTCTGGCGCGACAGCAGGCGCAACGGCGGTGGCTCGCCTGCCGGAAACTGCTCTACCGCAAGGTTGGGATGAAGCTGGGCAAGTGCGCGTAGAGGTTCATCCAGGTAATGCTCGTTGGCCATGTGCAACAACCGGATCGGGCCGTGATGATCTTGCCGCAACGCCTCGCGCAGTACCCCCCACAAGGGTGCCAGTCCCGTACCGGCGGCAAACAACCACAATGGCCGAGTCTGCCATTCAGGGTCGTAGTGCAGGGCTCCACCGCGCACCTCGCCCAGTTGCAGGGCATCGCCAACCTTGAAACGACGAGCCTGGTCGATGAAGGCACCGGGACGTCGACAGTCCAGGTGAAACTCCAAGAAATCATCGGCCTGGGCGATGCTCGCAATGGAATAGGGCCGGGCGATTTGCCCACCGTCGGGTGCGGCGGTCCATAGCACCATATGCTGGCCGGCGTGATAGCGCAGCGGCCGTTCCGCACGCAGCCGCAGGCGCAGCACATGTGCCGAGGGCCAGTCACAGCCGATCACATGCGCCGTCACACCGTCGCCCTGTGGATCGAACACCGCCACCTGCAGATCCTCGACAACGTGACACTGACAGGCCAGGCGCCAGCCCTGCTCACGCTTGGTGGCATTCAAGGCGTCGGGCTTGCGGTCCTGTGGTTCGCCGCCAACGCAGCGCACCAGGCAAGCGTGGCAACTGCCGGCGCGACAACTGAAGGGCACCTGCAGGCCGGCCTGGTTGAGCGCGTCGAGCAGATTGCTGCCTGCCGCCACCGTCCAGCGCCTGCCTCCGACGTCCAGCTCAGGCATCGGCCATGTCCCACGCCGCCGCGCAGCGATTGCGGCCCTCGCCCTTGGCGCGATACAGCGCCTGGTCGGCTCGCTGCAGCGCGTCATCCAGGTCGTCGCCCGGCACCAGCATCGTCATGCCCACCGACAGGCTCAGATTGGCTGCGCCCAGCCCTTGCGGATCGGCGTCGGCAAAAGCGCTACGCAGAAGCTCGCAGCAGCGCACCAATTGGTCTGCGTCGACTTCGGGCATGAGCAGCACGAATTCTTCACCGCCGTACCGCGCCAGGACGTCGCCGTCGCGCAGGCAGTCCTGGGTCAAGGCCGCAAACGCTTGCAGCACCTGGTCACCGGCCGCGTGGCCGTGGATATCGTTGATGCGCTTGAAGTGATCGAGGTCTATCAGCGCCAGGCCATGCTCGACACCGGGCTTGAGTGTGGCCAGTTCGCGCGAGGCCAGGCGCAGGAAATGTCGACGGTTGAACAAGCCCGTCAGCTCATCGGTGGCGACCAGGTCTTCGAGCTGGCGCATCATGCCCCGCAGGGTGTCCTGGTGGGCCTGCAAGGCATAACGGCGTTGGCGCATGCGTTGGCGGGAGGTCTGTACATAGCTTGCATACATGCACAACCACAGCAGCACTACCAGCATGGCGCATATCTGCAGGGTAGCCAGGCCCGGGTCCGGCAAGGCCATGCGGTAGGCTTCCCACAGGTTGACCCCGACGAAAGCGACGAACACCACCAGCGCACAGCGCACGAAGGCGCGACGTGGCAGGTGGAAAACGCCGAACAGCAGGATCAGCACATACATCACCATGAAGGTGCCGCGTGCCACTTCCAGGTTGCCGATCAACCAGGTGTGCCAGGCCACCGCAAGCAGCACCTGAAACTCGGTAAGACTGGGATCGCTGAAGCGCTGATTGGCACCGCTGCGGAAAACCCAATACAGCGCGCCCTGGCTGATCGCGACGAGGCAGGTGGTGCCGACTGCGGTCACCAGTGACACACGGCAATACTGCGTCAGCACCGCCACCCACACCAGCGCCACTACCAAGGCGTAAGTGCCGGCAGCCAGTGAGAAACGCTTGATCAGTAGATGTTGCAGGGTGGACTCGGTCACTCGCAGGCTCGCTGTGCTGAATGGGAATCCCTCCCCTGATTGCACCGTAATAGTGCAAAGGCGTGATGCCATAGTAATGGCCAAGGGGTAAAATAACTATTCAATTTTGGATTGCTCGACGAAGTCTACTGGCTACCGGACCAACGGCGTATCCGCCTCGACACCACGCCAACCCGCCAATCCAGAGTGTCAGCTCGATCCAGCCGCGTTATACTGCCGCGCCTTTTTCGCGCCGACCTGCTACAAGTTGACGCACCTCGAAAGCCATGCGCCAGGCAAGACCTGACCCGCTTTTTCAACGAATGTTCCCCAACAAGAGGAGCGCGCCCCATGACCGTGATCAAACAAGACGACCTGATTCAGAGCGTCGCCGACGCCCTGCAATTCATTTCCTATTACCACCCCGTGGATTTCATCCAGGCCATGCACCAGGCCTACCTGCGTGAAGAATCCCCGGCGGCGCGCGACTCCATCGCCCAGATCCTGATCAACTCGCGCATGTGCGCCACCGGCCACCGGCCGATCTGCCAGGACACCGGCATCGTCACCGTATTCGTGCGCGTAGGCATGGATGTACGTTGGGACGGCGCCACCATGGGCCTGGACGACATGATCAACGAGGGCGTGCGGCGCGCCTACAACCTGCCGGAAAACGTGCTGCGCGCCTCCATCCTGGCCGACCCGGCAGGCGCTCGCCGAAACACCAAGGACAACACCCCGGCCGTGATCCACTACTCCATCGTTCCCGGCAACACCGTGGAAGTGGACGTGGCGGCCAAGGGTGGCGGCTCCGAGAACAAGTCGAAGATGGCCATGCTCAACCCGTCCGACTCGATCGTCGACTGGGTGCTCAAGACCGTGCCGACCATGGGTGCCGGTTGGTGCCCACCCGGCATGCTCGGCATCGGTATTGGCGGCACGGCCGAAAAGGCTGCAGTGATGGCCAAGGAAGTGCTGATGGAGTCGATCGACATCCATGAGCTCAAGGCACGCGGCCCACAAAACCGTATCGAAGAGATCCGTCTGGAGCTGTTCGACAAGGTCAACCAACTGGGCATCGGCGCCCAGGGCCTGGGCGGCCTGACCACTGTGCTCGACGTCAAGATCATGGACTACCCGACCCACGCCGCCTCGCTGCCGGTGTGCATGATCCCCAACTGCGCTGCCACTCGCCACGCCCACTTCGTGCTCGACGGTTCCGGCCCGGCAGAACTGGAAGCGCCGGACCTGGACGCCTACCCGGAAATCGTCTGGGAAGCCGGCCCGTCGGCTCGCCGCGTGAACCTCGACACCCTGACGCCCGAAGAGGTGCAAAGCTGGCAGCCCGGCGAAACCATCCTGCTCAACGGCAAGATGCTCACTGGCCGCGATGCTGCGCACAAGCGCATGGTCGAGATGCTGAACAGGGGTGAAACCCTGCCGGTGGACCTCAAGGGCCGTTTCATCTACTACGTCGGCCCGGTCGACCCCGTGCGCGAAGAAGTGGTAGGCCCAGCGGGCCCGACCACCGCCACGCGCATGGACAAGTTCACCCGCCAGATCCTCGACCAGACTGGCCTACTGGGCATGATCGGTAAGTCCGAGCGCGGTCCGACCGCTATCGAGGCGATCAAGGACCACAAAGCCGTGTACCTGATGGCCGTCGGTGGCGCCGCCTACCTGGTGGCTCAGGCCATCAAGAAGTCGCGCGTCGTGGCCTTCGAAGAACTGGGCATGGAAGCCATCTACGAGTTCGACGTGAAGGACATGCCGGTCACCGTGGCCGTCGATAGCAAGGGTGAGTCGGTGCACATCACCGGGCCGGCCATCTGGCAAGCCAGGATCGCCGAAAGCCTGGCGGTGGAAGTGCAGTAACGTTCGTTGCGTTACTTTGAAAAGCCCGGCCCTGTGCCGGGCTTTTTGCTTTTCCGAGCCGCACCCCGCGGCCATAGCGGCGTTGTCTGGTTTTGCCTACCTATCAGTTCTGTGGATACCCCGCTCTCGGCATGCCCGCTAAAAAGTCGGCCTCTGATTACTCCGATGAGCGAGATACCTGATGACCACCCCTGAACGTCCAGATCCTGTTTCTGAACACGGCAACGAACCGCCTGCCGATAACCTGCTACCGGTGCAACCGAACACCACGCCGAACCCGTTGTTCGACAACCTGGTACCGGCCACCCCGCACACTCGGGCACTGGACAAAATGAGCTTCGCCGACGCGATGCCGGCAATGGGCATGAGCTCGGTGTTCGACATCATCCGCAAGCCCAAGGCCGAGTTCACCCGCCAGCTGCGCACCCTCAGCGATGCCGACGGCGACCTGGCCTACGACAATGCCATGTGCTACGCCACCCAGATCGCCCGTTCCTACCGCGAAGACGTCGTGTCCTCAGGCCGCGACCTGCCACTGATCGCCCCGCAGACCGGCGTGCGCGCACTGGTGGACATCGGCCCAAGCTACCCCAACCTGTTCAAGGAGAACTGGGACCAGTTCTGCAAGGTGGGCGCTATTGAAGCCATGGATGGGCCGGTGGCCTACCTGGGCTCGCTACGCCGCTTTGCCGCCGAGAAAATCGAAGGCGCGTCCACCTCGCCCAAGCGCATCCCGCTGGCCGTGCGCCGGCCCGATCTGGACACGCTGGTGATCGATGAGCAGAGCACCTACCAAAGCGTGCCGATGCTGGACCTGGTGAACAACGTGTTGAGCCAGGGCATTGCCGAATATCAAAAGGTGAAAGGCGACACGCGGCCGATTGATCAGTTGCTGGCGGATAAGAAACATCCGTTCGTGTTTCCGTATCACTTTGCGCATCAGCAGGTGAGTTTGGCGCTGGGTGGGGATAAGCCGGGGCTGGGGGAGATCAACCATGCGTTGTGCCTGGCCGGTGGGTCGGCTGTCGACAGCCCCCTTGCTCAGATCAACTCAGCGGCGCTGCCGTTGATGTCTGGGCTCAGCCCTCGCCAGCAACAGCTGTTGACCCAGCCGCTGGACTTCGCCACGTTCAATATTTCCATGGACGAGTTGGATCGCACTCAAGAGGCCTCCCGCTTGTGGATGTCTCCGGTGTTCAGCACCACCTACATGTGGGCTGACCATAAAGTCTGCCTGCTGTTGCCAACACAACCCGAATTATTGAGTTCCGACCCTCAGGCAGAAACCCCTGTTGCCAACCAGGGTGGACAGACAACACTGACAATAGCCTTCAGCAACGGCACCGAGAGCAAGACGCTCAAGCTGCAAGCCTATGTCCTCTATCTTGGAACAGGTGCCTCACAGAAAAAATTCCTGAACTCCAACATCAGCTCCCAGAGCAATTCCAATCAGGGCCACTGCATGGCCTTGTATTTTGATCCGGCAGAAAACCCCGGCGTGGACCTTTCGGGGGATTACCGGGCGCGCCTGCTGATCAATGTAAGAGTGGAGACAGATCGCGGCAACTACCTGGCCCGTCAGTGGCGGCTGGATCTCTACACTCGCCAGAACGGAGTGGGTAGCTGCCCCTTGAGCGAGTCAGAAGCGCAGTTCATGAAGGATCACCTGGGGACTGCGGAATCGGAAGCTCGGGGCATGTCGCTGGCGTCATTCAACACATTGTGCGGCAAAACCGAGTTGGATGCAGACCAACTGGAAGCACTCCTGTGTCAAAAAGGCGCCTACCCGAAGCTGTCACCCAATTGCCCCATGAAGCACAGCCTGGCCAATATACGGATCGAACGTCGGTCGCCCGGTCCGATGAACTACGGGGCCTGCTTCATCAACGGCAACGGCGGCCTGGATGCCGAGCAGACAGACAAGCATCACCTGTTTGCCAATGCCATCAATCTGCACCCGAGCACTAACGGGCAAGCCACGGTTCGCCTGCTGCACACGTCGCCCGATCGCCTCGATCGCCTGCAACGCATGGTGCGTTTGCAGCGCTGGACAGGCCTGCCTTTCGCCGAACTGGATACGCTGATCGTCTCGGCCATGCGTGCAGAAGGTGACAGGAACTCCGGCCTCGATACCAACCAGAACACCCTGCGCGTCCTCGGTGCCTATCGCTACTTCAGCCGACACTACGCCATCGGTGCCGAAGAATTTGCCGCGTTCGTTCACGACATCACGCCGTTTGCCTGCGGTGCCCGCATACCCTTGCTCGATCGGATATTCAACAGTCCAGTGTTGTTCGGCGCCCCACTGGTGCTGGATCGAGTTGCCTTCAGCCATACCAGCACGGAGCCCGCTCAACAAACCACCGTGAATCAGTTGTGCGCAGGGCTCGGCGTATCGCCCGAGACATTCGCCGCCATCGCCGCCCATACGATCACCTCGCGGCGTCCGCTGTCGCGCTCGTTGCCGGTGGTGTCATCGCTGTACCGACAAGCCCGCATCGCAGGGATGTTCGGGCTGTCGGTCGACGAATGCCTGGCACTTATCACATTGCTGGGGGGCAACGCGTATCACCGGTCAATCGCTGACGGCGAGCTGAAATCGCTGGATTCGATGGGCAAGGACATCCTCGACATCCTGATGGAGCTGGATGAGGCCGTTCATTGGCTGAACACTCACAAAACGACAGTGACTGGGCTGCTCGCCTTGATGGATGGAGACGATACCCCTGCTCCCGCATCGCCTCTGGTCGAGCGCCTGCAACGACTGGCCAACGACAGCCGCGGTACAGCCGTCACGCCAACGGCCGTGGCTGGATTGGGCTTGCCAGGCAAAGCGGACGGCGCACCCATCGATTGGCACGCTGAACTAGCGGGCGGTGCACAGGCTATCGTCGATACCGCGGGCCTGGTCAAAGCCCTGTCGATGACAGTGACTGATACTGATCGCGAACAACTCATAGCCAAGGTCAGCACTCTGGTCGATGCGGTGGGCCCGGCTGCCGACGCAGTGGCCGCCACCGTGACGACGCTGACAGACTACTTGTTCAGCGCCTTGAGTCACCAGCAACGCCTGGTTGAAGGCCTGTTGCAGGAACATACCGGCCTGATTCCCGAATTGGCCTTGTGGGTCAGCCGGTGCGCGGAGGTTTCGCCTTATCAATTGCTCGAACTCGTCAGCCTGGCATGGCCCGTGGATGCCGATCAGGATGAGGCAGCAATCGACCTCGTAGTGGCCAATCTAACCACGGTCAGCACCTGCGCCCGCGCCATCAGTTGGGCGAATGTGGACGCTACCGCGCTGCGCCACTTCGTCGTGAACCCTTCCTGGCTGGGTGACGGCAGCCTATGGCCGCTGACCTTGAAAAACCTGCAGTCGCTCAAGGCCTACAACACCTTGTTCAACACCCTGGGCCAGCCCGAAGAGCGCCTGCTCGGCTACTTGCAGCAGGCCAATGCATTGGTATCCAGACGCCCCGGCAAACGCCAACTGGCGGTGCAGTCGCAAACCTGCAACGCCGCCCTGGCCAGCTTATTGGGCTGGAGCGAAAGCGAAGTGGCGATGCTCACCGCGCTGCTGCCCCAGCAAACCGCCAAGACCGTCGCCCATATCGACTGGGTGCGCCGCGCACAGGCCCTAGCGCTGGAGACCGGCCTCAACGCCGCGACCCTGCTCAAAGCCTGCACCCTGAATGCCGACAGCCCCGAGGCTGACTGGCAGGCGGTGGGCCAGGCTGCCATGGCGGCTGCGGGCCGCTGATTCACCGAGTGTTCAGGCAGGCCTCTTCGCGGGCACCCCGCTCCCACAAGGATCTTCGCTGCACCGCAGCCCCCTTGTGGGAACGGGGCGGGCGGCTGAGCCCTCTGCCCGCGAAGGGGCCGGGCCTGACACCCATTCATACATCCTCAATAACGGAACTCATTGCATGACCATTGCAGCCACACTCAACGAAAGCTTTCGCGACGCCCTCGTGGCCTACTACCTGGGCGAAGTCGTACCCAATGATGCCAAGTTGGCCGACCTTGGCCTGACCAGCAAACTGAAAACCGAAAACGACCTCTACGAATACCTGCTGCTGGACACCCAAGTCACCCAGGCCGTGGAAACCAGCCCGGTGGCCAGCGCCATCGCCAGTGTTCAGCAGTACGTAAACAGCGCCCTGCTGGGCATGGAGCCAGGTTACGACGACGTGCGCTTCAGCGAAGCGCTGCTCAGCGAATGGCGCGACCAGCGCAGCCAGTACCCGCTGTGGGCGGCCAACCAGCAGTTGGCCTGGTACCCGTCGCTGTATATCGATCCCTCGCTGCGGATGAAAAAGTCGGCGTATTTCCAGCAGCTGGAAAATGACATCAACCAGAACCGTATTAGCGTGGACACCACTCAAGAGGCCGTGCAGAACTACCTTGCCAGCTTCGAGGAAGTGGCAAACCTGACGATCATCAATGGCTATATCGCCGGCACGGATTTCAAGGAATCCACCTACTACTTCATCGGCAAATCCCGCGCGGAGGGGGCCTACTATTGGCGGTCGGTGAACATGGCCGAACGCACCTACGTCAGCGGTACCCAAGGGCCGAAGGTCGATAACCCAAGTCCTGGCGCATGGTCGGATTGGAAGCGGGCCAATCTGCCAATTTCCGACAACGCGATCGAGAAAACCATCCGGCCGGTGTACTTCAACAATCGACTGTTCGTGGTATGGGTAGAATTGGCCGACACCGTGGATGCCTCATCCGCAGGCACGCTGGAAACCGAGTCGCCTCAGAATGGCACCTATCCCCCCAGAACGTTGGGCGTCGCCAAACCCGTAGTGGCATCCAAACTCCGGCTTCACCTGACCTACAAGAAATACGATGAAAGCTGGAGCGCTCCGCTCTGCTATCTGGAAGTTGAGGCGGACCAGAACGCCGTCGTCCTGGCCGATGGCTCGCCGGACATTAATGTGGTCGCGGTGGTGGACACCTCCACCTCGCCAGAAGCTCTGTTCCTGGCCATGTATGGCGGCTATACCCCCGGTACCAGCGGCGATGGCAGCGCCGATACCTACAAAATGCTCAAAGCCCTGAAGCTCGACAAGAACTTCAATGCGATGGCACTTTTCCCCGCCCGCGGCAAGGTGGACAACGATGTCGGCGACACCGGCAACATGCGTTCGTTGGTGTTGCGCGCGTGCAGGTTGATGGGACATGCGAATGCCAGTCGTTTTCAGTTCCCGATAGCCGGCGCAGTGATCTCGATCAAATCGGTCACCTCCTCCTCCCCCCATGCCGACAATACGGCAGGTGCCAAAGGCTGGAACCATGCAGGATGGCAGAGCAGGATCGCCCAGAATCAGAGTGGGAGCTCGGTGACATTCAATCCCGCTAATAATAAGGTCACCTTTACCACCGACGTGGCGCAAGCCTTCACTAGCCACAGCAGCCCTACACAAGTCGTGCTGACGATTACGGGCAACAGCAACTTGGTCATGTCTCTGACTCTGCCAGCGACCAATGCTACCTCGGGCTGGGTACGGCTCACTGAGGGTTCCAGCTTTTCGTCCACAGGTGTTTACAAACGCAACGCTCAAACCTACTTCTGGCTTTCCGGGAATTTGGGATCAACTCCGCTGCTCAGCGACACTGCCAGTGACGGGGCTGTGACGGTGAATGCCGCTGGCGGCAGCGCTGACTTGGTAGGCAAGTACGTAAGAATCGAAATGCTCCGGCACCTGATCTCTTTGTCCAATAGCGATGTGCTGCTAATGGTAATGCAGCCTCAGCATTCAGTGATACCGATCTTCCTCTACGCCCAGTGCACAACCCCAGAGTTACGGGTCACCCGCTATTGGCCTTTCCTTGGCCGCCCCTCATCGATGCACACCCCCACCCCTGCGAGCATGACCGGCAAGGTCAATCTAAGCGTGGGAAGTAGCAGCCTCGAACTGTTGCCCAGGCAGCATATGCGCACCGTTACCATTTCCATCAATCCGGAAACCCTACGTCCGGGCTGGTCCACCAGTTGGCCTGACAATAGCTTCACCGTGATCCATGGTGTCTGGGTCACCGAGCACATTGGGTCGGCCCAAACCACTATCGGGCATTGCTGCAAAGCCACCAAAATCGAGCTTCAATCGATCGGCGCCGGCGATGCCATGCGATCACCAAAAATCTCACTGCATGCCCACCCTACACTCGGCACCGCCGAGTACATCGACTTCACCGGCTCGACTATCGTCAAGAACGATGAGAACAACGCGAATCGCCAACCGATCCGCATGAACACCCTGTTCGCTCGCAATCTGATCGAGCGTGCCAATATTGCCTTGGAGAACCTGCTCTCCTGGGACACACAGACCCAGCCCGAGCCAGCGCTGAGCAGTGGCGGGATCGATCCCATGATGGACTTCAAAGGCGCCAATGGCCTGTACTTCTGGGAACTGTTCTTCCATCTGCCCTTCCTCATCAGCCACCGTCTGAACACCGAGCAACAGTTCAGCGAAGCCGAATACTGGCTCAGCTTCATCTTCGACCCCGGCCGCCGCAGCGACAGCAGCGGCCGGCCGGACTACTGGAACGTGCGGCCCCTGGTGGACGAGCTGAGCCGCGAGCGCTCGACTCGCGCACCGATCGACCCCGACGGCATTGCCAGCGACAACCCCGTGCATTACCGCAAGGCGGTGTACAGCCACTTCATCAAAAACTTGTTGGACCGCGGTGATGCAGCGTATCGCCAGCTGACCCCGGATGCCTTGAACGAAGCGAAGCTGTGGTACGTGCGCGTGCTGGATTTGCTCGGCCCACGCCCGGACAAGCGCTTGGTCAGTGGCTGGAGCCCGCTGACCCTGAAGACCTTGTCCGACTCCGTCAACCTGAACCTGCGGGCTTTCGAGCAGCGTCTGATCGAGCAGGAGCGCCTGGTGGCCGAAAGCGCCGCCGAAAACGATGGCCGTTCTCTGATCATTTTCCAGCAACCACCGCTGGCACTGATGCCGTTCAGTACTGACCCGACGGTGCCTGAACTGGACAGCCCGCATTTGCGCGTGGCCCTGAACCGCGAGCTGGTGCAGAACTGGGACACCGCCGAAGCCCGCCTGCGCAACCTGCGCCACAACCGCACCCTGGACGGCAAGCCGCTGCAGTTGCCACTGTTCGCCGCGCCGCTGGATCCACGCGCGCTGATGTCGGCGTTCGGCTCCGCAGCCGCCGGGGGCGGTAGCGGTCGATTGCTCGGCCAGGAAATCCCGCACTACCGCTTCAGCGTCATGCACAATCGTGCCAGCGCTGCGGTAGAAAACCTGATCCAGTTCGGCAGCACCCTGCTCTCGTTGCTAGAACGCAAGGACAATGCCCAACTGCAGGAAATGCAACAGCAGCAAGCCTGGGACATGGCCAAGCTGGCCATCGTCCTGCAGCAGCTGGTTCAGGGTGTGGAGGCCGAAGGCCGCAAGGCGCTGTTGGCCAGCCGTGCGATCGCTGAAAACCGTTTGAGCCATTACGCCACCCTGGCTTCTGAAGTCGTGAGCGCCGGGGAAGTGTCTGCCGGCGCCCTGCATCTGCAAGGTCGAGTCGCCGAAGGGGTGGGCTTCGTCTCCCAGGCCATTGGCGAGGGCCTCAAGGTAGCGCCCAACCAGGTCGGTGCAGTGGGCGGCGTGATCGCCGGCATGGCCGGCGGGGTCATCGTCGGCGCCACCACCGGCGGCTGGCGCCTGGAAGGCGTCACCGGCATTGCCACCGCCGTGGCCCAAGGCATGGCCACTGCTTTCCATGGCGCGGCTGAAGCCCTGGACCGCACCGAGCAATACCGTCGTCGCCATCAGGAATGGATGCACGCCGAAGAGCAGGCCCAGCGTGAAATCGAACAGATAGACGCGCAGCTGGCGGTGCACGACGAGCAGGCCAAGGTCACCGCCGAGCAACTTCGACAGACCGAGCTGATGGTCGACCAAGCGGCTACCACCTTCCAGTTCCTCAACAAGCGCTTCACCAATGCCCAGCTCTACCAATGGCTCAACGGCCAGTTCGCCACCTTCTACTACCAGGCCTACGACACCACCCTGTCGCTGTGCCTGGCGGCCGAGGCGTGCTGGCAGTACGAGATTGCCGACCTGAAGACCCGTTTCATTCAGCCGGGAGCCTGGAAGGACAGCTACCGCGGCCTCACCGCCGGTGAGTCGCTCAAGCTCAACCTGATGAAGATGGAAGCGGCGTACCTGCAGCGCAATGCGCGCTCGTTGGAGATCACCAAGACCGTGTCGGTGCGCCGTCTGCAGGAAACCGAGGCCAAGCCGTGGGCGACCATCGTCGAGGACTTGGGCAAGACCGGTGGGCTGGAAATCAAGCTGGAACAGGGCCTCTTCGACAGCGACTACCCCGGCCAGTACCTGCGCCGCATCAAACGTGTGAGCGTGACCTTGCCGGCGGTGCTGGGCCCTTACGAGGACCTGGCGGCCGTGCTCACCCAAACCTACAGCAAGGTCGAAATGGGCGACACAGTGGGCGCCAACGTCTGGGAAAACATGCGCGCCAGCCAACAGATCGCCCTGTCCAGCGGGGTCGACGACGACGGCATGTTCACCCTGAACTTCGACGACGAGCGCTACCTGCCGTTCGAAGGCACAGGGGCGGTGTCGACCTGGAACCTGCGCTTCACCCGTTCCACGCCTGAGCTGTTGGCGGCGTTGAGCGATGTGATCGTGCGAGTGAGCTACACCGCCAAGTCGGCGTAGATCAGGCGACCGCCTTCGCGGGCAGAGCCCTCTGCCCGCGAACCAGGCGACTCAGCATTCAACGACCGGGCCTAGCGCCCGGTCTCTGTGCCATTTTCAGTGATACCTACTCATGAATACACACCACGACACCTCACTGGCGATCAACACGCCTTCACTTCCCAAAGGCGGCGGCGCCATCCAGAGCATCGGCAAGGGCTGGGGCTCGGTGGGCGCCAGCGGCGCTGCCTCGTTCAGCATTGCGCTGCCGCTGTCACCGGGCCGCGGCGCCACCCCGCAACTGGGCCTGAGCTACAGCAGCGGCGCCGGTAACGGCCCCTGCGGCATGGGCTGGGGCCTGAGCCGCGAGAGCATCGCCCGGCGCACGCAAAAAGGCGTGCCGGCGTACACCGCCGACGACGAGATGGTCGGCCCGGGCGGCGATGTCCTGCTGCCCGAGCGCAATGCCCAGGGCGCCATCGTCAGCACCACCGTTCATACCTTTCGTGGCCAGGCGCTGGGGGCCAGTTACCGAGTGACTCGTCACTTCCCCAGGGTCGAAGGCAGCTTCGCGCGTATCGAACACTGGCAGTCGGACGATGCCGACGCCGGGTTCTGGCTGGTGCATGGCGGCGATGGCGGCCTGCACCTGTATGGCAAACGCGCCAGCGCACGCGTCTTCCCCGCCCATGCGCCGCAGCAGGTCGGCGAATGGCTGCTGGAAGAGTCGGTAACACCCAGCGGCGATCACATCCTCTACGAGTACCGCGCCGAAGACGGTATCGGCCTTCCTGAAGACGATGAACGCGACCACAGCGCCCAGCGCTACCTGAGCCGCGTGCGTTACGGCAACCCCAGTGCCCATGCAGCGCTTTACCTGTGGGATGAAAACAGCCTGCCCGAGCATTGGCATTTCGAGCTGGTGCTGGACTATGGCGAACGCGCCATCGAGCAGGGCGGCGTACCGACCTACGCCGCCAGCCAGCCTTGGCCGCTGCGGCCTGACCCCATTGCCAGCTTTGCCTACGGTTTCGAACTGCGCACCTTGCGCCGTTGCCATCAGGTGCTGATGTTCCATCGATTTGACGTACTGGGTAGCGAACCCGTGCTGGTCAACCGCTTGTGGCTGGAATATCGCCAGTGTCACGGTTACAGCCTGCTCACGGCCGCCATTGCTCAGGCCTGTGAAGGCACTGAGATGGTCGAGCAGCCGCCGCTGGAATTTCGCTACGAGCACTTCAGCTTCGAAGACGCCCGTTACCGCGAGTTCGAACCGATGCCGGGCCTCGATGATGGCCAGGCTTATCAGTTGGTCGACCTCTACGGCGAGGGCCTGCCTGGCGTACTCTACCGCCAGGACAACAGCTGGCTCTACCGCGAACCGGTACGCGACCCCGCCCAGCAAGACCCCGATGTCGTGGCCTACGCAGCGTGGCAGCAACTGCCCAAGCAACCAGTGGCCGATGCGCGCAAACCCGCTCGCCAGTTCCTCAGTGACCTGACCGGCGACGGCCGCCTGGACTGGATCGTCGCCCAGCCTGGCTACAGTGGTTTCTTCACCTTGGGCAACGATCGAGCCTGGTCCGGTTTCCAGCCGTTCGATGCCTTTCCATTGGAGTTCTTCAATGCCGAAGGGCAGATGGCCGACCTCGTTGGGGATGGCCTGCGCGACTTCGCGATGATCGGCAGCCGCAGCGTGCGGCTGTACCCCAGCGCGCGCGACAAAGGCTTTGCCCTGCCCCGTGACGTTGCCCACGCCGACGACGCGCTGCCATTGCCCAGCAACAGCCAGCATGAGTTGGTGGCGTTCAGCGACGTACTGGGCAGTGGTCAACAACACTTGATCCGTATTCGTCACGACGAGCTGCGCTGCTGGCCCAACCTGGGCCGCGGCGTATTCGGCAAAAGCTTCAAGATGGCCAGCCTGCCGTTTGCCTTCGGTGAGTTCGATGCGTCGCGGGTACGCCTGGCCGACCTGGATGGCTCCGGCGCCGCGGACTTGATCTACCTGAGCAGCGAGCATGCGCAGGTGTTCCTGAACCAGAGCGGCAACGGCTTCGCCGAACCGGTACTGCAGGCCTGGCCCCAGGGCCTGCGTTACGACAACACCTGGCAGGTCAGTGTCGCCGACCTGCAAGGGCTGGGCTGTTCGAGCCTGGTGATCAGCGTGCCGCACCTGCCGGGGCAGCATTGGCGGCTGGATTTCACCTCGGGTCGCAAGCCCTACCTGCTGCTGGGTTCGAACAACAACATGGGCGCCGACACCCAGGCCCGCTACCGCAGTTCGGCACAGGAATGGCTGGATGAAAAAGCCGAGCAGCTGGTCGCAGGGCTGGTGCCGGTCGCCGAACTGCCATTTGCGGTGCACGTGGTGGTGTGCCAGACCCAGCACGACGAGATCACTGGCAATACCTTGAGCCAGCGCGTGCAGTATCGCCGCGGTCATTACGATGGCCATGAGCGCGAGATGCGTGGCTTCGGCCTGGTGATCGCCACGGACTCCGAAGCTGCGTCGGCCAGTGCCGAGTCGACCTCGCCAGCCCTGCTGACCAAGACTTGGTACCACACTGGCCGAGCAGTGGACGAAGTCCTGCATGGCATCGCCGAGCATGACCCGCAGGCGAGAACGCTGGGCCCGATCCTGCTGCTGCGCCACGACGCCCAGACCGGTAATGACAGCATCGTCACGGAGCGGGGCGAAGCCTTGCGCCATGACATGGCCCGGGCGCTCAGCGGTCAGGTGCTGCGCACCGAAGTGTTCGGCCTGGATGGTCAAGCCTGCGCGGCGGTGCCCTATTCGGTGCAGGTACAGCGCCCTGCCCTGCGCCTGCTGCAGCCGCGCAGCGCCCAGCAGCGTTACGCCACCCTGCTGCCCATGACGCTGGAAACCCTGAGCTATCAGTACGAGCGAATCGCCGACGACCCGCAATGCAGCCACGCCGTGCAATTGCGCGCCGATGCGTTCGGCGCAGTGACTCACGCAGTCAGCATCGCCTATGCCCGGCGCAAGCACGAGATCGACACCCCACCCTGCAGCGATGAACACGAGCGGACCTGGTGGCGAGACGCATTCGACCCGGCCCAGCATCGCTATTACTTCAGCGAAAGCCGCGCTCAAGCCATTCACTTGGCCGATGACCCGCAGTACTGGCGTTTGCACCTGCCCTACCGAGCGCGTGGCAATGCCTGGTCGCTGCCCAAGGCCGACGTGACACTGGCCCAACTCAGCTACGAAGCGCTGCTGCGTGACGACGGTTTGCTGGGCAATGCGGCGCCCCGGACCCTGACCGCCTTGAGCATGCAACGTTACCAGGGGTGCAGCGACGGCAACGCCAGCTTCGTCGCCCTGGCCGACTTCGCCGAGGCGGCCGAGCTGGATGATGCGGCGCTGCAAGCCTATGCAGAGGTGTTGGAACCACAGGCGCTGAACGCCAAGCTGGTGGAACTGGGTTATCGACCCATGCCGGCGTTTCTGCCCGAAGAGCCGGACCGCGTGCTGTGGTCGGTGCGCCAGGGGTATGCCACCTATGGTGATGCCCAGGCGTTCTACAAGGTCCAGGCCTATCGGCAGAGCCCGGCGGTGGGTGAAACACGGGTGCAATACGATGCCTACCAATTGCTGCCGGTGAAGGTGATTGCCGCCGATGGCTGCACTACCCAGGCACTGTACGACTACCGGCACTTGCAGCCGGTGGAAGTGGTCGACCCCAACGACAACCGCCAGCAAGCCAGTTACGACGCCTTCGGGCGCTTGTCGCTGAGCAGCTTCTTCGGCACCGAGATGGGCGAGCCGGTGGGCTTTGCACCGTTGCAGGGCCAGACCATGGCCGGCAGCATTGCCGAAGCGATTGCTGACAACGCCGCCGGCCTGGGCGACTGGGCCATTGCCTATATCCATGAAAGCGATACCTGGATGGGCGAGCTGCCCGCCCTTGGTGTGACCGACAGCTACGCGCTGGGCGAGCAGGTAATGGCCGGTCGCGTGACCCTGAGTGGGCAATTGCGTGCCTCCGCTCGCCAGGGATGGCAGCAGGGCCTATTGGCCGACGCGGTCGCCGAGACCCTGGCGCCACTGGCCAGCTATCCTCGCCAGCCGGTGCGCGTGGCCGTGTTCCAGGCCGATCGCTACCCCGGCGACCCCGAGCGCCAGGTACGCATGAGCATCGAGAGTTTCGACGGCTTCGGGCGCAACCTGCAAAGCAAGCAGCGGGTCGAGCCCGGCATGGCTCACCAGGTGGACGATGACGGCATGCTGCTGGCCGACGATGCCCATGCCGATCCGCGCTGGCGGGTCAGCCAGCGCGTGGAGTACGACACCAAGGGACAGGTGATTCGCCTGTACCGGCCGTACTTCGCCAACAGTGATCGCTACGTCGATGACGCCAGCCATCGCGATGCCGAGCACAGCTACCATGACCTGCAGTGCTATGACGCGTTGGGACGGCCGACGGAAACCTGGACCGCAGCGGGCTGGTTGCGCCGCCAGCGCTATACGCCGTGGTACGGGGTCAGCGAGGACGAGAACGACACGGCCGAGGAGGTGCTGGCGATGCGCGCTGCCAGCGCTTGATACCTGCCGCCGCCAGCCCGGCGGACACTGCTCGCAGGGAGGCATGTCGCCGACCTGTCGAGCCAGGAAGCGATAGCGTCGCTCGCCGAGCCCGGTGAGCGTCGGTTGTCTACTGGGCCTGTGGCTACGTTCAGCAAAAGTCCGGGGACAAACGGTCATTTGTCTCCAGTCCAGACACGGCGCGGGCTGGCGCCGTCACCCACACAATACCCACATGTTATCCACAGTCTGGCACCTTGCAATGACCCCCAGACCGCATTATCTTGTATCCCCGGCGCGCAAAACCACTACATGTAGGGTTTCGCCGAAAAAATCCAAGCATAAGTCAAAGCCTGAACTCAAGCCCCTGCAGTGTGCTTTTTCCTTGTTTTGCACTAAAGAATTCCCCGCCTACCGCTGCCTGCGGATGGCAGCATTTTCAGCTCTTTCCTACATCCAAGCGTTGAAGGCCTCGGCCTTCCGCTGATAGCTCTTTGGTGACGGACCCAATGATTGGCGTCCGCTCGAATTTTTGAACGTGGAGATACTCACCCCATGCAAACCGACACAACTCGCGAGAACTCGCCGGCCAAGGCGCCGCAGGCCACCGATGCCAATCTGGATCTGGCCGCGACCGCTCCAGGCCAACTGCGCGTGATCAAGCGCAACGGTACCGTGGTCGGCTACACCGACGACAAGATCACCGTGGCCATCACCAAGGCGTTCCTTGCAGTTGAAGGCGGCAACGCCGCCGCCTCGTCGCGCATCCACGACACCGTCGCGCGTCTGACCGAACAGGTCACCGCCACCTTCAAGCGACGCATGCCATCGGGTGGCACCATCCACATCGAAGAGATCCAGGACCAGGTCGAACTGGCCCTGATGCGCGCCGGCGAGCAGAAGGTCGCACGCGACTACGTGATCTACCGCAACGAGCGCTCCAAGGAGCGCGCCACTCGCACGCCCGCCGACGCACCGGTCGAAGCGCACCCCAGCATTCGCATCACCAAGGCCGACGGCAGCCTGGCCCCGCTGGACATGGGTCGCCTGAACACCATCATCAACGAAGCGTGCGAAGGCCTGGCCGAAGTCGACGGCGGTCTGATCCAGAAGGAAACCCTGAAGAACCTGTACGACGGCGTGGCCCTCACCGACGTCAACACCGCCCTGGTGATGACCTCGCGTACCCTGGTCGAGCGCGAGCCGAACTACTCGTTCGTCACCGCCCGCCTGCTGATGGACACCCTGCGCGCCGAAGGCCTGAGCTTCCTGGAAGTGGCCGAAAGCGCCACTCACCACGAGATGGTCGACCTGTACGCCAAAGCGCTGCCCTCCTACATCGCCAAGGGTATCGAGTTCGAACTGCTGAACCCCGTGCTGGCCACCTTCGACCTGGAAAAACTGGGCCGGGCGATCAACCACGAGCGCGACCAGCAATTCACCTACCTGGGCCTGCAGACCCTGTACGACCGTTACTTCATCCACAAGGATGGCGTGCGTTTCGAACTGCCGCAGATCTTCTTCATGCGTGTGGCCATGGGCCTGGCGATCGAAGAGAAGAACAAGGAAGACCGTGCGATCGAGTTCTACAACCTGTTGTCGTCGTTCGACTACATGGCCTCGACCCCGACCCTGTTCAACGCCGGCACCTTGCGTCCGCAGCTGTCGAGCTGCTACCTGACCACCGTACCGGACGACCTGTCGGGCATCTACGGCGCGATCCACGACAACGCCATGCTGTCCAAATTCGCCGGCGGCCTGGGCAACGACTGGACGCCAGTGCGCGCGCTGGGCTCGTACATCAAGGGCACCAACGGTAAATCCCAGGGCGTCGTACCTTTCCTGAAGGTCGTCAACGACACCGCCGTGGCAGTGAACCAGGGCGGCAAGCGCAAGGGCGCGGTCTGCGCGTACCTGGAAACCTGGCACCTGGACATCGAAGAATTCATCGAGCTGCGCAAGAACACCGGTGATGACCGTCGTCGTACCCACGACATGAACACCGCCAACTGGATCCCCGACCTGTTCATGAAGCGTGTCTTCGACGACGGCAAGTGGACCCTGTTCTCGCCCAACGAAGTACCGGACCTGCACGACCTGACCGGCAAGGCCTTCGAGGAGCGCTACGAGTATTACGAAGCGCTGACCGAGTACAACAAGATCAAGGTATTCAAGACCGTCCAGGCCAAAGACCTGTGGCGCAAGATGCTCTCGATGCTGTTCGAAACCGGCCACCCATGGCTGACCTTCAAGGATCCGTGCAACCTGCGCTCGCCGCAGCAGCACGTGGGCGTGGTCCACAGCTCGAACCTGTGCACCGAGATCACCCTGAACACCAACAAGGATGAAATCGCGGTCTGCAACCTGGGCTCGATCAACCTGCCGAACCACATTGCCGACGGCAAGCTGGACACCGCCAAGCTCGAGCGCACCATCAACACCGCCGTGCGCATGCTCGACAACGTGATCGACATCAACTACTACTCGGTGCCGCAGGCGCGCAACTCCAACTTCAAGCACCGCCCGGTCGGCCTGGGCATCATGGGCTTCCAGGATGCGCTGTACAAACAGCACATCCCGTACGGTTCCGATGCCGCCGTCGAGTTCGCCGACAAGTCGATGGAAGCGGTCAGCTACTACGCCATCCAGGCGTCCTGCGACCTCGCCGACGAACGTGGCGCCTACGAGACGTTCCAGGGTTCGCTGTGGTCCAAGGGCATCCTGCCGCTGGATTCGCAACAGATCCTGATCGAAGCCCGTGGCCAGAAGTACATCGATGTCGACCTCAACGAATCGCTGGACTGGGCGCCGGTCCGTGCCCGCGTGCAGAAAGGCATTCGCAACTCGAACATCATGGCCATCGCGCCGACCGCGACCATCGCCAACATTACCGGCGTTTCGCAGTCGATCGAGCCGACCTACCAGAACCTGTACGTGAAATCGAACCTGTCGGGCGAGTTCACCGTGATCAACCCCTACCTGGTTCGCGACCTGAAAGCGCGCGGCCTGTGGGACTCGGTCATGATCAACGACCTGAAGTACTACGACGGCTCGGTGCAGCAGATCGAACGCATCCCGCAGGAATTGAAAGACCTCTATGCGACCGCGTTCGAAGTGGACACCAAGTGGATCGTCGACGCAGCCAGCCGTCGCCAGAAGTGGATCGACCAGGCTCAGTCGCTGAACCTGTACATCGCCGGCGCTTCGGGCAAGAAGCTCGACGTGACCTACCGCATGGCCTGGTACCGTGGCCTGAAGACCACCTACTACCTCCGTGCCCTGGCCGCGACCAGCACCGAGAAGTCGACCATCAGCACCAGCAACCTCAATGCAGTGTCGAGCGGTGGCAACAGCGCCCCGATGCAGGCCGCGCCAGCTGGCCCGGCGCCGGTGCCCAAGGCGTGTGCGATTGACGAGCCGGATTGCGAAGCCTGTCAGTAAACAGCAACCGCTGAAACACAAAAAAGCCCGCCTCACGGTCACGTAAGGCGGGCTTTTTTGTGTTCGCTTTCAGGCGTTTTAAGCCCAAGGCCTGGTCATGCTCAGCTCAGCTCAGCTCAGCTCAGTTTGAAGCGCACGTGTATGGTGCTTTTCTGCGCTGATCTATCCACCGACACCGCATTCTTGCCAAATCCCGAGTAGCTTTTGACCAACCTCATTCCCAGTCCTGTGCCAGCAGGCTTGGGATAGGTTTCCGGAAAACCATCGCCCTCGTCGGAAACAGTGATCAGGGCGTGATCCTTGGCATCCCTGACAGTTACGGTGATTCTCCCTTTCCCGTATTTCAGGGAGTTGGTAATCAGCTCTGAAACTATCAGACCCAAGGGCGCCATACGCTCATGTGAAAGCTGAATGGCGTCGACATCCAAGGCTATCTGGGTTTCCCCGAACGCCTTGCCCAGATCACACAGCAGGGCTTCCAGGTATTCAGCCGTGTCTACGGTACGTGAACCGGCACCTTGGTAGAGCCGCTCATGCACGCTGGCTATGGTCAAGACGCGGGCTGCTGCAGTCTTGAGCTGAGACTTGACCGCATCCTCCACTGCCAGGTTTGCCTGAAGCAGCAACAGCGTATTGACCAAGTGCAGACTGTTCTTCACTCGATGGTGAATCTCCTCGAGGTGCAGATCCGAGGCGCTTAATTTATTGTTCTGCATCTCGATCAGGGACGCCAACTGCACTTCGTGCTTATGCCGCTCAGTGATGTCACGCGATACGGCAATGACTTTTTCGATCTGGTTGTTCGGCCCTACGATTGGCGCAGCCGTCACGTCCCACCACCGTGGGTCCCCTTTGGCGGTTGGGCAATAGGACTCGAACCTTACCGATTCCCCTGCACTCACACGCCGCAGAGCGTCGGTGATCACCCCTTGCGATTCCTCGGGCCACAACTGAGCCCATTGCAACCCATACACCTGATCAAGATGATCGAACTCCATCTGGCACAATCCGGTGACGTTGAAGAACTCGATCTCGCCTGCGGCAGACATGATCTTCACGCAATCGGGACTCGCGTTGAGAATACTTTCCGAGTATGGATTATGCCTACGCGCGTCTTCGTCTATTGCAATGCGATCCACAGCCATGGAGATGATATTGGCAATTCCCTCCATGAATACCACGTCAGTCTCGATGAAGTCGTCACCTTCACTGCTGTCGGCCTCGAGCACTCCATAAGGTGCGCTGGCGCCTCGTATAGGAACGTTGATCGCGCGCTCGATGGCATATTTGCGAAGAAGCTCGGGCGTTCGGAATCGATGTTCCTGGCCCAGATGATTGGACAGGACGGGACGATCGGCGGCATAGGCATAGCCAGCAGGACTCGCTTCATCGGCACCGACGGTAGCGGTCCCGATATCAGACTCATCCCAGCCGACGCCATAGGCCAAAAGAAAGTCCGTGCCTTCCGGGAGGGGCCGAAGGATCTTTGCAAAGGGGGTCATCATGCCTTGCGCGACAACTTCGCACGCTTCGCTCAACAACCCGTCCAGATCACGCACTCGCAGCGATCTGACGCCGAACTCAACGACCAGCTCGTGTTGTTTCCTGAGGCGGCCAGGGGAAACTTGAAGGGCTGTTCGAACCGTTTCGCTCGGCGACATCTCATGCATTGTTCAGTTTCCGAACGAAGAGTGAAGAAGCTTATTGGAGAATGTCGTCCGTGACTGGAGGGCAGGTTCGGTTAAAAAAAATGAGGACCTGACGCGTGCGTAATTTACACAAATGCACGTCCACGGCACAGTGCTGTCACGCACCTACAAGCGTGACGTACATCTTGGTACACCGAATACGGAACCTTCCCAACGGTTACCCGTCAACCCATCGAACCCACTTCCGGATGGTCACCACCATGAAAACCATTGCCGCCCTGCTCCTGGCCTGTATGGCCGCCCCAGCCTTTGCCGCCGAAATGTCGCACAGCAACAGCGAGATGACGCCGATGCAGCATGAATACATGATGAGCATGGAGACCATGCAGAAATCCATGCACGAAGGCGGCATGGAAACCGACGCCGACGTCGCTTTCGCCAAAGGCATGCTGGCCCACCACAAGGCCGCACTGGACATGGCCAGGATCGAGTTGAAATACGGCAAGGATGCGGAAATGCGCAAGCTGGCCGAAGACATCATCAAGGCCCAGCAGGCAGAAATCGATCAGATGGAGACATGGGTCAAGAAGCATAAGAAGTGATTCGAAAGCTCGGCCGGTAGCGCCGGCCATTTCGATGTAAGCTTTCAATCCTCCCCGCTCGAACCCCACCTTCAAGGAGTCCGCCCATGAGCAACCGCCAAAGCGAGATCGCCGCCGCCCTGGCCGTGGTCCCCCCGTTCGCCGACGACCACGCCATCGACCAGGAAATAGAACGCCGCAAGGCGTTCATTAAGCAGTGCCTGACCACGGCCGGCTTGAAGGTCCTGGTGCTGGGCATCAGCGGCGGGGTCGATTCGCTCACGGCCGGACGCCTGGCACAGCTGGCCATCGAGGAACTGCGCGAGAGCACGGGTGAAACCGACTACCGATTCATCGCAGTGCGCCTGCCCTACAATGTCCAGCACGACGAGGACGACGCGTCTGCTGCCATGCGCTTCATTCGCGCCGATGTCGAGGAAACGGTCAACATCGCCAGTGCCGTACAGGGCCTGGCCCAGCAGACCACCCAGCTGCATGAGCTGAGCGATGCTCGCCGCGACTTCGTCATGGGCAATGTCAAGGCGCGGATCCGCATGGTCGCGCAGTACACCATTGCCAATGCCAACAATGGGCTGGTGATCGGCACCGACCACGCCGCCGAAGCCGTCATATCTTCCCCCCTACACTAAACTGCACAACCACCTCTAAACCCCCCGTCTCAGAGGCTTCCTAAGAACTTACAATCAGAGGATACTGAACATCAGTAGCTGTGAAACTGATATGGATGCAGTAAGAAATGAAGGTGGTAGCAGTTCGACGCAAAGAGCTAGACCTCACTGAATCGGTCTTGGCCCATGGCCCATTCCGAGAGCGATTCCTCGCTCAGCCTGAATCCATAGAGCCGCTAGTGAGGGTAACCGGCAGTGCTCTGTTCGCTGACGATGAGCGCCTTCTCCCTTTAGTGTCGTCCTACCTCAACCGACATTACAGAAACACCATCCTCGCAGACCCAACCGTCCTTTCATACGGTCGACGAATTTCCTACCTCCTGACGTACTTGAATGCTAAGCCCGAGTACAGGACATGTGATCGTGATGATGCCTTGCTGAGCGTAGGACTGGGTCACCTTGAAGCGTACCTCTCCAAGCTCGACTCAGACGGTCTCGCCTCGACGACAGTCCAATCACGGGACACAACATACAACCACCTGTTCTCCAAGCACCTGTGCAAGCCGTTTGGTACTACGCCTCCCCTTCGGGCAGACAACCCATATGAACATGGCCCACTTCGACCGGGTAGTGCAGACACACGAGGCATCATCCAGCCCGGCAGCATGGCAGAACTGGAAGCAGTGATCCTCAAAGCACACTCAGAGCGTGAGCGGTGCTTGCTGCAAGCGATGTATGACTCTGGCCTACGTGTGTCTGAAGTGCCACGAATTACGCTTCAAGACATTCGTGATGCCCTAGCCCATCAGACCCTGCACCTTGTCTCCCCAGAAACGAACATCCCGATCAACGCTGACTACTCACCTCTAAACGTCAAAGGCAGCAAAGGAAAGAAAAACAACATCAAGCCCCGGCTGACCTTGATGAGCAGGACGTCCTTAGAACGCATCGAGAAATACCACCAGACGCCACTTTACCGGCGATGGGCTCGTCGCTACAAAAGCCCAGCAGAGACCCCTGCATTCTTCAATGCCGAAGGCACCCCGTTCAAAACGAAAAGCGTGGAAAAGTTGCTTGAACGTGTGTGCAAGCGTGCCATGAGTGCGGGACGGATAAAGCGGATGATCTCACCGCATAAATTCCGTCATGGCGGAGCCTATCTAATGCTTGGCAGTCCGGATCTTGGAAAAAACTACGAGGAGAGGCTCGCACTGCTCGCCAAGGCTTATGGCCACAACAGCACAACGACGTCCGAGGGATACACCAAGATACCCCACGACATCTACGAGAAGCTGCGCAAGCCCGGTACTGAGCTGAGGACGAAGGCGGGCGAGATGAAGCTGCTGCGAGAAAGAACCACCAAGCGCATAAACGCAAGCGATAAGAAGTAATGATGCCGAGTGACCAATCCTCAGACGAACAAAGCCAAGAGCAGGAAGCACAACAAAGCCAAGAACCACAGCCAGAAGCGGCCAGGCCCAAAAAGCGTGACGAGGATGTGATCACGCGGTCCATTGAGTCTTGGGCTGACAGAATGAAGAGCAGTAGGCAGTCATTGCTTACGGTGCAGCTCGGCCAGAAAGGAGAGCCTTGTTTAGCGTATACCTACCTCAAAAGAGAACTGGAGTGTGAGGGATCCGTATTTTGCTCGCGTGGCGAAATTATCAATTCAGTGCTTCAAAAGATGATCAACGAGAACATCGTAGTTCTCGGTCATCCATCAATTGCCAATGAATGGCGCCGCAAGCTACTGTTTTGGTACGAAGGGCTCTCCGAGACCGAGAAAAAAGAAATTCCAGTGGCCGCCCAAGTTATTGCTTCCAGAGCCAGTCTTTACGAAATGGAAGGAATGAAAAACTTGAAATGGGCACGTGCGAAGCTTCCATTGGTAGCCCAGACCTACAATGAAATAATCGAAGACCTGAAAGGGCTAGGTGTAATCGCATCTGATTATAAGACCGTTGCCGAACGAAATGCTGAGGATGACTATAAAAAGCTGACATCGCCCCGCAAGCCTTCATTTAGAAAACTGCTAACCGAGCTAAGAGAGAGCCCTGTAACCTCCTACCAGGACTTAGTTACAGAGGATCCTGCGATCCCTTTCAAGAAATTACTTCATATATTTGCTGCTGCCTCCATGGGGAGCAGAACAGACTCGACCAAATCCAACTACAGTGAAGGTTTTAGATACGCTGTAAAGCACTTAAAAGAGATTGGGTTTTCTGGAAATGAGGACACTAAAGAATATTTCTTTGCCAACTATCTAGCTAACTTTAGAAAATTTCTAGTAGACAAGATCCAGTGCGGTGGGCTGTCCACCCATACTGCTGACTCACTGCTCTCTGCGGTCCGCTCGATGTACAAGCGAGCAATAAAGATCAAAGGATTGGGACTGACAACCTTCATCGACATTGAAGGTTTTAAAACGCATAGAAAGACCGATGAGTATCGACCGTACCCTGCGGCAGTACGGACTCAAATAAAACAGGCGTGTGATAGTGAGCGACTAAAGCTCAACAATCTCACGAGGGATTATGCTTCTTTCGGAGGGGGTCTTGATCCCGTCGACAGCAATGGTGAACTCAAGAGAGGATTCGCATCTCTGGATAATGCCCGGTGGATCTTTGAAAACAAACTAAATTGCCGAATAATCGGCCCTGGCTCTGCTAATCTGAGCGACAAATACGAAAAAGGATTCATTAGAATACTATCGTATGTAGGCCTTGGCCTGATCGAAACGTATGAGAGCTGGGGTGTAATTTATCAAATAACGTCCCGACACATGGCACCTTACATCACCAGGCTCGCGCAAATTACAGGCCTCAATGCCGACTCTCTGAAATCACTAAACATCGATGATTTCGTTGAGTGCCATGAGCTAACTCAACGACCATATCTTCGCTATTGGAAAGAGCGCTCGGACGGAGAGAAGCAACTACACTTGGATCTGGTAGAGGCCGATTTAACCTGGCTGACTATCAACCAAAGCAAGGAAGTTAAAGTAATCTTCGCAGAGGTGGCCTACCTGACTCGCAACATACGCGCGCGCGCTGATGACGCGGTAAAAAGTAGGCTATTCATTTATGAATCCAGGAAACAGACTGAGCTAGGGAAGATAAGGTCCTTCGAAGACTCAACAGTCATCAATCTAGTCATGAATCAGTTTGCGCGAGACCATCGCCTGAAGAATGAGGATGGCGAAGATCTGAATATATCAGCCTCTAGGCTAAGACCTAGCCTGGTAGCGGAACTGGTTGAAAAAGGCGTGTCCCTGCGCGAGATTCAGATTATCCTCGGTCACAAATCGCTTTCTACGACTATTCAGTATCTAGATAAGTTAGAATTCAGCAAAACAGCCCGTGACGTACTAGAGAGCGCACTCGCAAAAATCCACAAAGAAGCGGTCGCGCAGGAAGCACCCGAAATTAATGCTTCAAAAATAACTACGACTCCAGAGACTGAAAACTCTCCGATCGCCATCAGTAACGGCTTGGTTAAATGCCGAAATGTGTATGATCCGCCTGAAGAGATCAAAAAACTGGCGACGTACAAAAAAGGCAGTGCCTGCTCACTTCTGAATAAATGCCTTTCGTGCAGCAACTCAATCATTACAGCAGGACATTTGCCTGAGCTATTCGCAATGCGCCGGGAGTATCAATCAATGTTGGCAACGAGTACTATTGGCCAAACACCTTACGGCGCAATCATCAAAGAGAACCTAGAGGTATTGGACAGCATCCTGACGCCGTCAGAACAGGGGTTTACCGCTGAACAACTAGACGAAGCGGAGCGTTTGTCAGAGCATATCATTACGAGTCCCTTGGTTGAAGGCGTAACCCTCTGATGAATTTTGAAACATTGGTACGCAAAATAAAACCGGTTAGGCAGCAGTTTCTTCGCCACTTAGGCAATGAAATTATAGCTACCTTCGCTAATCCGGAAAGCGGCTTGAATGCTCTGAGCTTGACGAATGCGATGATGGAATTGCCTGTTAGCAAAAAAAGCCAAGTGAAAGACTCAATATGGGACTTTGATGATGGCACTGCCATTTTGGCCAGGGATATCCAAGGTGCGAAATCCAGAATCGACTTTGGAGCATACGACAGCCTCAACACGACCATTTTGTTTGAAATTAAGATGGCGATACTGTGCACATTGGAAATTCCTGGCGCCTTGCGAATCAGGCGCACACCAAAATCTTACAAGCCCCACACCGTCCTCGACATTTTTAAATCCACCATTCCGTTCTTTGACCAAATGTCTGAACGCAAGCGTTTGGAGCAAGGTGAGGATTTCTTTGAAAAGTCGCACTTCAGTCTCTCCGACTTTACCGAAGAAGATTATGAAATAGAGGCCAAGACATTCGAGCGTTCGTTTCGAACCGTAACTCTGAAAGGGTTTCAAATTCTTAGCTCTAACTTCATGCTCGAAAATGTTCTAGCAGAGCCACTTGCTCACGTTGATTTGGAAGGGTTGGGCTGGCAAAGCAATTGCTTAACCAATAAAAAAACGAGAAATAAGCAAAAGTGGCTTCCAAACAACGTATTTGAAAAATGCTCGCGCGCAGCGTCTTTTGCCGTAGTAGACTTCTTAAAAGCATTACAAGAAGACATTACTGACGTCGACACTTTGAGCCGACTGGACCTGGCTGGCTACGATGAAGCCAAGCGAGTTAAGCTCACGCGAAGGTCATATGACATCTATATCACAATACGTATGACGTGACGGGGATACACTGGCGAACAAATTATTCCATTCCTTTATGAAATGGACAGAGATTACTGGTCTTCACAACGGCCCGGTTTCTTTAAAGACAAGGAAGCGGTTGGCAAACTAACGGATACCCAGTTTGACAACAACTTCTATGAGTACATAACGCACGTCAATAACAGTGCTACCTATATCATCGCCCAGTATACTGGCATGCGCCCCTCGGAGCTGTCAGGCTGCACTGCTGATGAATGTCTGGCTAAAGATGACTTCGGCCACGACTTGATCGTCAGCACAGTGCTCAAAGGCCAAGATGTCTACGGAAAACTTTTCGAAGACAAATGGGTAGCGATTCCCGCCGTTCTGGACGCAGTGAAAGTGCTACGTACTCTGAACCGCTTCAAGCAAAACCCGTATCTCATTACAAACATGAACACTATCAAGCCTTCGATGCAAGAAGGAGCAAACTCGGTTAGTGGACATGGGTTGAGTCACCAAATCCTAACATTTCTGGCGAAGGTACTGACGCATGAAGAGCTTGAATCGCTACAAGTATCGCCGTACACCCTGCGACACTCGTTAGCTAATCAGATGTTCCGGGCGTCAGTAGGGTTGCCTTTCATTTCGTACCAGCTCAAGCACTTCGGCCATTTGGCGAGCAGAGTTGAGCAGCGTCCTCATAAAACCGTGACCATCGACTATGGCGGCATCGGTGACGCTTTGGTATCTGGCGGTGGTAGAGACGCGCCTTCTCGGTTTGATGCTGAAAGAGAGTTTATCGTCAACGCATGCGACCCAGATGGCGGGTATGCTGGCGATAACGCAGCCGCCCACCGCAACCGCCTCGCAGCCTATTTCAAAGGCTATCTGGAAGCTGGATACTCGAAAGAGGAAATTTTTGATCGAATGGCCGAGTTGAATTTCGCGGTCATTAACGTCGGCCAAGGCTATTGCTATGGTAACGCCACTGACGAACAGGATGAATCGCTTCCGTGCATCGGTTCGCTACGCTGCAACCCTAATCGTTGTAAAAACGCGGTTGTAACGTCGGCGAATGCGCCAAAATGGCGAGAAGTTTACGTTCAGAACACCCTGGCATTAAGAAAAATCGAAAGCGACCCTTCTGTACCTTATGCCGAACTTCGAGCATCCGATGAAATCGCGGCGTCAATCGCACAGTTGAAACTAGCGATATCTGAAGCTGAAGGTGTGTTGAAAAGCTTAGGCATGGAGATTTCTATATGAGTGCAGCACCATACGACACAAAGAACGCTGAAAGCTTTGATACCGTAACTTACAGCCTAAACGAAGCTCTCAAGAGAATAGAGAAGGACCTCTCATTGCCTGTGAACGTCACGACATTAGCCAAATTGGCCAACGTGCACCGAAACACCATTTATCATCGAGAATGGCCAGCGGTAGAGCTTAAGCGAATAAAAGCCGGGCGTGAGCAGCAGAAAAAGAATCAGGTGATTGCGAAAGCCAATACAAAGTCGCCAGAGCAGCTCCTGGAGCAGAGCAGGCTAGAGATTCTGTACTGGTTTACACAGTTGGAAGATGCTCGGACAAGCGTTAAATCTCTGACTGCGACGAATAAGCTGACGGCACAAGCACGCGACTTCTACATGGTCGAGTACAAGAAAGATCAGGACACGATTGGTAAGCTCAACATCGATATTTCCAAGCTTAAATATGCAATAGCCGTTCTGGAAGACGAGCTTACAAAAATCAAATCTTGCACTGACGATAGGTCCCCTCCCCCCGAAAGCTAGGTGCTATATCAGCTGCGCCGAACAAGTCCAAGTGGGATTTGGATCTGGGTTGGTGGGGTTTCCGCTAGGGATCCTGCTGAGAAGCTCGGCTATGTACCTCTGCAACCGCTAGCTAGTCGATGCAAGAGCCCCAAGCGATGCCGCTGCTCCTCGGAAAGTGGATTATCTAACGATTTTTGGATGCTGAAGGTCCCATGCCCGCAGGCGAAAATGCAGCTCCGAAGGTCATGGCAGATGCAAATGTACTGGAACTCATCGAATGAGCGGACTTGGTAAGCTTTAAGCCAGGCTCCCCAACCAGAGACTTGAGTCCTTTTAACGCAACCTCCCCGAGGTTCCGGTTTCTAGTGATTGGGCCTATGTAGTTCCGCAGAGTGGCGTAGTGAACTCAGACCGTTTGGAATCCGTGCCGCCGAGGATTCTCCAACTCCGTGTTCAGGCGATGCAGAGTTTCGTGGATGGACGGAGAATCGTCCGGCTCAAGGCCCGGCAGCGTCTGCACCACCTCTGCCTCTTTCATACCGGCGACATGGCCAGAGCCGCAGCCCGTCGATGAAGACGTTCCATGGTAGCCCTAACATTATCTTGAGACCCAGGGACATCCGCCAGCTCTGGGCAAAAGGGTAGGCCTGACCCTCACCAGCTTTATGGATTTTCAATAAATCCTGCCATATAGAGCTGCCGCTCAATCTCTCTAATGGTCTGGAGCAGAGGGGTGGCGGACTGCATGAAATGCTTGGCCAGAATCAGGGGCAAAGCCTCATGCACCTCCAGCCGCTCACAGATTCGCGCTAAAACTGCAAGCGAGAGCGTTCGCTTGCCACGTTCTAAGTCGCTTAAATATTGAATGGATACTGTGCCTAAGAAGTCTTTTTGCGTGAGTCCTTTGTGACGACGTAATGCCTGCACGGCCAAGCCGACAGCTTCGTTGAAATCCATCAATCATCGCCCGAGCAAAGCTAGCATTGGACGCAGGGATGAGCTATTTTTTGAATCAACGATAGGCGAATATAAGATATATCTTATTCGGTTGGAGTCCAACGATTCTCGGGCTTTGGTTGCCCGCCACCGCTTGGCACACCTGCCTTTGGGGCACGTCCCCCCTCATTTGTTATGAGTACTACGGAATGAATGACAGAATTCAAGCTGACATATTAAAGCTGAAAGCAGATGCCATCGGGGTCGTATTCACCGGTTTTATTACGCATGCGAGGGTTGAGCCCCCCGCCATGTTGACTGGTGAGGTTTGGGGACACGTATGTGCAGATGGATTTGGAAACTTCGCGGACGGGCACCGGATCGAGACGTCGGACATTTCCGAGATTCATTCCCGTGGCGAAAGCTTGTGGGTCACCACGCGAAGTGGGAGCGACTACGGCATCCTTTCCTTCGCGTCCTTAGGTTGGACGTATTTTGCTGATCTCTATAAAGCTCACCTCCAGCTTGATCAGCACGTCCCAGGCTCACCAATTTGGCATATGACGTTGTCTCCGGAAAGGGTTCCTGGCCTTGCTATGAAGCTAAGGGAGCGACCTCGCCGTGAGGCAGAGTCGCGCAACGCGGCTGTGCTGAAGCGGGACCTACTCGGGCCCGAGGAAAATACAAAGTATATGGACCAAATGGAGGTGTTTGTTGACAAGGCAATTGAGACTCTGGAGCGGAATGGTGTGAACACTTTCAAGCTCCGCCGCTAGCCCATCGCATACTGTATTTACTCAGCCTAAAGAGGTTCTCGAATGGACAAACAGGTTGATCTCGAATTAGATCTCAGGTGCCGATTCCCTGCCGCGTTTCATGCCTCGATGCATTTTCAGTTTGACTGTGGTGACGGGTGGCTCGCAATCGTAGAGACACTCTGTTCGCTCTTGTCTCACGCAAACGAATCTACTGGACATGCCCCGACCTACCTAGTGGGCGCGGTGGAGAAGATGGGAACGCTACGGATCTTGGTAGCTGGCCGTGATGCTCGTGCTAACGAATGGATCATGTTTGCGGAGCAGCACGCGGCTCGTACGTGTGAACTCTGTGGAGCGAATGGCAGACTGTTGTACATCGACGGTTGGCAGCGGGTGCGTTGTCAACCTCATGCGCAAACCACGCGACCTTTCGGAGAAGGCGAGTAGCGTCGTGTCACAAGCCACTTTGCTACGTGCTTGGTTCAATTGTCAAAACGAGTTCTTATGGTCGTAACGCATTTTTTTTGCGTAACGTAGCTATGTTACGAACAAAAAATAGCGTTACGTCATTGTGCGTTTAGCATGTGAAAGGGCTCCGAATCGACAGCTGTCAGGACCGAGTGCCGCTATCTACATACCTAGAGGCCGGGTTGATTAGCATTGTGCAAAATTTGCACTTTGCTATTCGAATGTTGGGCAGGTCGGTCCTGTTGTCGCCCAAGTGCACTGACAGACCGCTATCTACCGACTGTGTTGAAAAAGTCGGCTTTCCTAAAACACTCGAATATTGTGGGATGAAAACATCTCTGTTGCACGCTGCTACGTGAAATCCGAGTCCTGAACCTTCTGCCTGAAATTCAGATTTCAATCTCAGGCGCGTACTTTTCTGGCGTGGAATTCGAAGCTGACTTTTTCAACAGAACCTACCCATAACTGCCCTTCGCGGCGGGCAGCTAACCTCCACGAACGGCCTCTTTGGGTCGTAATGCTGCGCCCACTTTCTAACTCCTCCATCACTAGACCCAATATTGAGGCCGCACTAGCCGGCACTCCCCATCCCCTAGAAGAGCTATCCTAGATCTGCAAAACGCACGATGAGTCACTGCGAGTCAGGAGACCTGACTCGCAATAATGACTCGGGAAATCAGCGTTTCAGCTTATCGACTTCCGCACTAAGATCTTCCATATCCGCCATCCGCCCCCACGACTCTGACACCCTTTCAAGCATCGCAGATGTCCGGGTGAACTCCACGGCCAGTGCTGCCCAAATTGAGTATTGACTTGCAAGCACTCGTTCCTGAGCCCCACCTTCTCCAAACGATTTGATGTAAGCGCCACGCTTGTTAAAGCACTCCATCTCAAAACCTTTTTCAATTTGCTCTGAAGCAAGGTTTTCTATGACCATGCAAACCTCAGTCGGAGGCCAAATTGCCGCTACATCGAATTGCGGGGAGTGCGCGAAAGTCTTACCTATATGCTGGTCCGCAATATCGGCAATGTCTCTCTCAAACGCCGCCGTACGTACACCTGCAATCCAAGACTCAAGCTTCGCTTGATCAACACCCTCTGCGGTAGCTCCAGGCAATGTTTCGAAAGCTGAAAGCAACCTGAATGACACGCTCGCTATATTCCTTTCGTGATCTGTCAAATCCTTCCTTGCAGGCGAGTTCGTACCTCTAAAAACGTGGGACAGAATCTCTACAAAAAGTTCCGAGTCATCGGCCATCTGCTTATAGATAACCAAGGGTCGTCGCTGATCCTGAATTGCAGGTAGATACGCGTACTCCAACCGCGCGATGGCAAGGGGCTCAACATCATCACGCCCGTCAAGCTCTTTGAAAGCTGATTCCAAGTAATAAGAGAGCATCGTTCCACTTTGTTTGCTATCAGATTGCCGTAACCCTTCAAAAAGGAGAGCAATAATCATCTCAGAATCAAACTCAGCTAGCCTGCGGTGCCCTAGGCATAGGATGTCAAGGCTCCGCTCGACAGCACGAAACTCTTTCACGACCCTCATCAAATCGTCCGAAGCCCCATCATTCGGAACGATGTTAAGACGCCGCCAGTATTGTTCGTGAACTTCCGGCCCTTGAGACTCAACAAAATCCCAAGTCCAGCTGTTAACCGGCCAACCGAGCAGCAAATAACATTTATCTCCTGCGTCAGGCACCAATGGAAATATCTTGGCCTCAATAATCTGAGACCAAGAATCTCCGTATCTTTGTGCGCCAAGTGCTGATGCGTAGAGGGCCAGCTCGGGAACGGGAGACTGAATTACCGTGGCCTCAACTAGCTTGATAAGATCTGTTTGAGTGATCTGTTCGATATCGATTGCTTGAGCCACGAGCGTCGGAATGGCGACCTTTTTTGTGAGTTCAAGTATACCAAGTGGGCCGGCGTGCTCTAGGATACGGGCCAAAGCCTCTTTTCTTAGAACATCAGGATCCAAGTCTGTAAGCTCCTGATAACGCCCGACATGTGGAGACCAGTCATCAAACAGCTGCTTGTCCTGGTAAATCGGATCGACAGGGCGATGCTTATCCAAAAGAGATTGAATCTTCAGCCGCTCTTCCTCCTCAATAGCCCAGTCACTGTCTGCATAAAACTCGTGTTTGGCTGCCATCGCCTGAAGTGCACTCCAGACAGGGCTATCTGCGTCCGACTGATGCGTGGCCAGATACGAATCAATAAACGAGAGCACAGCCGCTCGGTCGTCCGGCCTGAAGGCAGAGAAGGAGTTGACCAGCACTATTGCCCTTTCTTCATTATCAGCAGCCAATTTGATTGCACGACTTACCACAGCATGCTGTGCATCCCAAACTACTCCAAATGTAAGCTCCTCTGGATTTACAGATGCGACATCGCGAAGCTTGGGTCTTTGGGTTGGCGACACAGAGTCATGCGACCGTGGGAGCAGCTTGACCAAAAGCTGCCATCCTACCGCTGGAACCTTGGAAAGCACGCTATCGATGCATGCAATACGCTGGCGAAGAGTCGCATGGGTGTTGGGCGACCAGGTAAGCAGAATGTCCCTCAAGCTATTGATCGGACGGTTGACTCTGTTTGAGTCCGGTGTTGGATCCAGCTCGGCAAGCTTTGCTAGCACTATCGCAGCTCGATTCAAAAGCTTCGGATCCCAAGCTAAAACCTCAAGCGCCCAGAGGATCTGGATGTAAGGACCCGATGCGCCAAATGACCAGTCATCTTTGTCATGAAACAAACCAACGATCTTGTCCTGCTCGCCCTCGAACATAGATTCGAGGGCCGTCAAAAAAGGGCTAGGCGCAGCCTCTGCGATCAAGGTTGTCTGACCCGACAGCCCCACTAATGTCAGGTGATTCTTCCCCCACTCAGGCAGTGAGCTAACTATTTCATCAACGAACTGCTGGGCGGTCGCCTGATTCATATACAACCCACCGACCTGGTCCATCGTCGCGATAATCAGGAGCGTAAGCGCCAGCCCTTCTCTCAACCATTTGCTGTAGTCCGCAGGGGAGACGTAATGAAGGGTAAATTTTTCATCACGAGACGGCTCTTCCACTACATGACTGAAAACCTTCAGCACCGCAGCTTTGAAACGCTGCAAATCCTGCTCACCAATCAACTGCCCGTAGAAGCTGAACGCATCAACCGGGGCCCGCACTTGCCAATATTCACCGACCCGATCAAAAGGGGGATCAGCCAACATAGTGGAAGGAAGCAGCTTTTCTTCCAAATCCGCGTATTCCCCCACCCCAGAAAGCTCCGCCACCAAAAGCCGGTCGAGTTTCTGATTGATGGACCAACCGCCTGCTAGAAATGCGGCCTTCATCCACGCGGCGCCACTTACCCACTCGGGCGGAGAATAGGGTCGATTGGAAATCAGTCGCTCAAGAATTGTGAGACTACGCCCACATCGGTGAGCTAATTCATACCCTTCGTCGCGCTCAATTCCCATCGCCGTAAAGCCGTCAACCATTCCAGTCGCTGATGATCGCTTAAGCGACTTGTGCTTTCTGGCCTGAACCCCAGTTACTGCGGACAAAGTCGGCCCTTTAGCGGCAAGGACACCTGACATCCGATCGCCATCGTTTGTAGTAATGAATGTCAGGTTTGTACGCTGGCTTAGGAAACGTGCTGCGGCCTCAGTCTCGACAATCAACGTTTTCACCTCCAACGCTCTTTTGATGTCGGGAGGGGCCATCCTGATCGCCGCGACTGCAAAAGCAACAACTTCAATCCCCGTCTCAGCCCCAAGCATGATTGCTTGAGCTGGCCCAGCGAGGTTTTGAAGCAACTCTTCGGCAATCTCCTGACGGTCTCCCAGCACAACCTTCTCGTGCAAACGAGGCTTGAAACGCAAGCTGTACATCTCCCAAAACTCGTCCGTGCTGAGCGCACCATTGCGTGGCGCATTACCCAAGACGTCTCTTGCGTACAGCGCCGCCACAGCTGGATGTAGATCAAGCCAGTGGACCAACTCGACGGCATCGAGATAAATGACCTTCTTCCACTTACCCTCCCTAGTCCTCTCGTTTTCCCATTCCGTGAGAAGCTCCCGAGGCGTGTCCCATTTTTCCAGATTTACCAGCACCAGAGTGCTCTCAGCCATCTCGACGGGGTCTGTTTTCCCTGTCCGCTTGTTGTAGTCATCGGTGGCCTTTCTTGCACCCGCACCAGCTCCAAATTCCCATTTGGATTTGCCAGCGGGTACAAACTCAGCCGGCTCAGCTGTCTCAAGGACGCCATCCCAGCCTCGAACTTGGCCAGCATCCCCGCCCGGAAATCGAAATCGGCTAGCATCGGTGATGGACGCCCTTATCAAGTCAGCTACCAGGTCAGGAAGGTGCGCGCGAGCGTCAATCCTCTTCGCCCATTTTGCTAACCCCGCCTCATCGATCCACTGCATGTCGCAATCCTTTTTCACATGACTAATAGACTGAAATCTCGATCACCGAGAACATGGATCCGATTATGCCTGAGATGCCTGAAAGGGGACCTCCCCGCAGACAAGTCGGATATCGACCCAATGACCTTATCAGCCAGAATGAATTTCATTTTCCGACACTCTACACAGCGAAGAAAAAGCTTCTTTACCCGAAAGCGCGGATCATGGACATGGCACTGTTTCAGTATGGCCTATCCAAATAGGCACTCTAGGTCTACTAACTTTCGCAGGTTCTGCCCAGCCTCCCTGCGGTTAACCGGGGCTAAGGCACTAGTTCGATCATGCAAAAGCCGCTGCGCGGAAGCTCCCAGAAGTGGGACAGCGGCAGTATCTCAACCCGCTATAAAAGCTCAGTTCGCCAACCATCGCAGCTTCTACTGGGCGCTTCGAGTCTTCCTCCAGAAGGCCCGTTTGACCAATAAGCATCTCTATCCCTACGCCACCCCGTGTAAATGGACCGGCGAATAAAACTCGCAACAATAAACGGTTTCGCCAACTCCTTGCATTTCGTGACACCCGATCTTTCGCAAATTCGAGCAGAACGCCAAAAATACCTGGCTGATCACGCGAAAAATGTTTGGATGGCCACTAGCCAGTTCAAAGACCACCGTGCGATGATCGACCTTCATCTCCCATGGTCATTCATCCTCGCGTCGCAAAAATGGCGCCGGGTAACACTGAAGATCTGCTGCGAGATCGTGTTATGGATAGTCACGGATAAATACATGGAAATTTTCAGCCAATTCGACACATATAGCCTCAAGGCACGTGTCTTCCCAGCTCTGATATCAGGCCTTCCGACCCTTGTTTTGCTGTTCATGCTTGTGCCTTGGGATCACCTAGGGAAGGTCTGAAGTACCCACCGATTTTTGAGGCCCTCGCTGCTTGAGGTTCAAAAAATCCAAGTCGGCCG